>CAWAGX010000001.1:0-622485 GCA_963781425.1 uncultured Actinomycetes bacterium
AGGCGGCAATCGGCTTGTTCATCGAATCTCTCTCCATCCTGAGAGATCCGGATGCGGCTGGAGGCCTGGGATGACGGTCCCTGTCCCTTCGCCGGCATGACCCGGATCAGGTTCAAAGGGTTGCCGCTCCAATGCGGCGTCTCAGCCTCTTTCGAGGCACCCCTCGGAACACCGCTAATGTAGGCCCCCGGCAGGGGGTGTCAACGCGCTCCCGGCGCAGGGGAGCCTCGCGCCCGGCGGTGCCAACGTCCCTGCGCACCAACGTCCCGGCGCGCCAACTCAAGCGAAGACGCGCGCCGGGCCGGGCGACAGTGGTGTGCGCGATGTGCCGAATCTAGCGCGCGCCCGTGCTGGCCGCCTGCTGCGCCATCAGCGGCGTGATTCGCCGGACCGCGACGCGGCGGTTGGCGCGCTCGGCGCCTTGCGTCGGCACCTTGAGGTACTCCTCGCCGTAGCCTTGCGTCACCAGGTTCTCGGCCGGCACCTGAAACTGCTCGGTCAGCGCGACCGCAACAGCCTCCGCGCGCCGGTCCGACAGCGACAGGTTGTCGACGTCGGAACCGATCGCGTCGGTGTAGCCCTCGATCATGATCACCTCGCGCGGGTCGCGCTTGACCACGCGGTTGAGCGCGTCGGCAATGACCGCAAGCCGGTCGAACTGATCGCCAGTGATCTGCCAGGAGCCGGTTTCGAAATTGATGTCGAGGTCGACCCGCGGCATGCGATCGCGCAGCGGCGCGTTGTAACGCACCTGTTCCAACGAATAGCCCCGGTCGAGCCTTTCGACCGGTGGCGCGGTGAGGATGGCGAAGATATCGGCCGGCCGTGCCCCGTGCGCGTCGAGGATATAGCGCTCGCGCGGAATGCAAATCACCGGCGGCGCCAGGTCCAGGAACATGTTGGCGCGCGGGCCGCCGAACCGGTTGTCGATGATGACGATGTCGCGTCCATGGTCGCGGCGCACGCGCCGGATCACGCTGCCGTCCGGTGCGGTGAGGGTGATGATGATCACGCCGTTGGGGCGCTGCACGATGGTTTCGGTGTTGGCACCACGCCGCTCGACGCGGACGTCGCGCGCGTCGATGGCGAAACGGCCGGCTTCGTTATGGCGGATGATGGTGCGGTTGCCCTCACGGATGATGGTGCGGTCGTTCTCACGCAAGAACACTCGGTTGCCCTCGCGGACCTCGTGCCGCTCGCGGCGGACCTCGTCGATCTTGCGTTCGGGTCCGCGGCCGTCGCGGCGGATGAACTCGCTGGCGCTGCGCGCCTGGGCCGGCGGCGCAACGGCGGCGGGATTACTGGTCTGCGCGGCGGCAGCCGGCTGTTGTGCCGGCTGCTGTGCCGTTGCCGGCGCCTGCGGGCGTTGCTGCGGACTCTGTGCTGCCGCGGGCGCCTGCTGGCGCTGCGGCATGGTTGAAGGCTGCTGCTGCTGCGCGGACGAAGGCGCTTGCTGCGGCTGCGGGGGTTGTTGTGCTGTCGCAGCCGGCGGCTTTGGTGGCTGCTGCGCCGTCGCGGGCGATTGCTGCGGCTTCTGTGCGTTGGCCGGCGCCTGTTTCTGCTGCTGGGCGGCAGGTGATTGCTGTGGACCGCGCCCGTGGTCGGTGGCGCGTTCGTTGCGGCGTTCGTTGTGACGATCCTGCGTGCCCCTGGATGGAGCGCCGGGCTTCGGTTCGGCCTCCGGCTTGGGCGGTGCGTTCTGGGCTTGCGGCGTATTCGGCGGCGCACGCCGTCGCTCTGTGTTCTTGCCCTTGCCCTTGTCCTTGTCTTCTGCTCGGCGCTTTCGCTCCGCGGTCCTTGCGCAACGACGAGCGCGCTACCGCGCGGCGCTGCGCCGCCGGTGCAGCGGGCGCTTGGATCGCGGCCAAGGCCGTCCCTGCGAGCAAGGCATAAACCAAGGAAGACAGGCTGAAGCGATTGTGGCTCGTCATGGTGTTACAGAATCTCCGTGTTGGACACATGGTTCGGCTGATGGCGGCGTTCGGCTGATGGCAGAGCAACATTCAATTGGAGAGAATGTGTGTTCGATCGGAGGCGCGAGCTTGTTGGCAACCCGCTTCGCGCCACAATCTTCCGCGCTGCCTGAATGATGCCAACGTTGGGCCGGCGAGATTGTTCCGGCAGGCACCGAAGCGACAAGCGTGCGACCAATTCCCGCAGTGGAAATGAACGCCGGTTTATTTGAACGTCGGTTTATTTCAATGCGAGCTTGCGAACGAGGGCGCGAACGGTGCCATCGGCCTCTGCGGTGACGCGCAGCGTCTTGGAGTCGAACGCAATGCCGGTCAGTCGCAGCCCGGTGATGGCGCTTTCCACCTCGACGCCTTCACTGGGCTTGCTGAAGTCGGTGAGCGCGCTGTCGATGCTCTGGCGGGCGCGCGCCGCAAACGGCTTGAGATCGACCACGGCGTTCTCAGCGAGCGCGCGCTGGAGATAGGGGATGGCGGCCCGCGCCGCGGTGCCGAGCAATCCGAATGCCGCACCCGATTGAACATCCAGCGAAATGTCGGTGAGCCGCATGACCTGCTGGCTGCCATCGAGCTCCGGCTTGCCCCAGATGTGGACCGTCGCCTCGGCGCCGAAGCCAAACCAGCTCTTGGTTTCCTTGGCTTTCACGCGCAGCGAAATCAACAGCCGATCGCCGGACGCCGCCACGTCGCCCGCCAACACCGTCACCTGACCCGCCGTCTGTCCGTCCTCCGGGAAGGTGCGGCCCTTGAGGCGAAGCTCCAGGACACGATTGAGTTCGGTGAAGGGCACGTCAATGGGAAGCGCGATCTTGACGTTGCCTTGATCGATCGGCGGCACGAGCTCAAGCCGTGTTGGGAACGGGCAGTCTGGCTTGGTCTCATTCGACACAATGCGCGTTTCGGCCTGAACCCCAAGCGTCAGGATCACCCAATCCGGAACGATGCTTGGTTGGGCGGCGAATGCTTTGGTCGGCCGCACCTCCAGCCAGAGGTTGGGTGCGCTGGGAGCGGCGGCACCGAGTGGAATCGAGCGGCACATCTTGGCCCACTCGCGGCGTGCCACCACCTCCAGCGTGCGATCATTGCGCAATTGATTGGAGAGGTGGGCGACCTGTTCGGCGACCGTTTGATCCAGCAGCGGCTTTACTTCGTTGGAGACGTTGAGCTTGATGCCGGCGACTGACAGGCCGCCATCGGTAAGCCTGACGTTGCCGCTCAGGTTGGGCTCGATGCGCCAGTTCGCTTGCAGCGTCGGGTGCGACACCACCGCGACGTCGCCGCGAATGTCGGCGCGCTGGTCGAGCGCTCGGGTGGTCAGGCCCTGGGCTCCCCGCCCGATGCTGCTGCCCAGCAGGCCGGTAATCGCGCCCGCGAGATTTCCGGTCTGGTTGGCAAGTTGGCCGGTGATGCGCAGCGAGCCGTTGAGCGTCGTCGCAATGTTTAGTCCGGAGGCGGTGCCGGCGACGGTGATCGGCCCGCGCGACATGTTCCAGCCGATGTCGGCCTTGCCGAGCAGATCGCTCAACGGATTGTCGCGCTTGCCGTTCAGTCCGCGCGGCGCTCGCGCCTCGAGTGCGTCGCGGATGGCGGGCAACGCGATCGCAACCGGCGCGACGACGACCGAGCTGCGTGTCACCGGCTGCAGTGGCGGCAGTGCGACAAGCTTTGGCCGTCCCGCCGACATCGGATCGGCGGGGAAGAGCGCGTTGAGCAGCCACAGCGTGCCGCCAAAAAACGCGGCGACGATGACGGCGCCGATCAAAGCCGCACGCAGCGTAAGCCCGAACGGCAGGGCGGTTTGGTTCCTGGGCATCGACCTCGATGCTAATGGGCCCGGCGCGACGGCGCCAGACCGGGGCGCGCCAACATGCGGGATGCTTCGCGGTCACGAGCACGGGTGACATTCATAACTTTGACAAGCTCTCGATGGGTTCCCGCGCGCGTCAGCGCGTCCGGTTGGCCCGCAGCGGCTGATCCCATATAATTCAATGAATTCTCCGCTTTCGGTGACTGAACGACGAGCATGTCAGCGACGGGAGGACAAAATGAATTGCATTTCAAGGTTTGCATTGGTTGCAGTCGACGCCGGCAATGACGTTGGTGGAAATGTCATCGACAACAGTGACGACAACAAGAGGGAGCTAGGAATGCTTGCCAACCCGAAACGTCCAAGCTTGGTTCCCGCAATATGTGCGGCGCTTGTCGGTTTCGCGCTGTCGGCAACCACGGTACACGCGCAAAAGGAGCAGTTCGAGCGAAGCAAGCCCCACGTCAACGCCGGGGGCAAAAAGAAGCCCCAGTCACTGTATTTCCCCGAGACCATGCTGAAGAAGCAAAAACAAAAGCCAAAGCTGAAAGCAAACTCGTCTCAGGAAACCGGAGGGGCGGCAAGCGGTTTGCCCACCGGCAAGCGGCAGCACAAGCCCGTTTCGGTCACGCGTCCCTCGGCCAATTCGGCCGCGCCTTCGCTCCTGGATCGCGGTTCCAATGGCGCTTTGGGCGGCAACGGCGCTGCACCGGTCATGGGTGCCGGCGCTGGCACCGGCGGCGGTGGCAGCGGCGCCGGCGCCGGCGCCGGCCGTCTCACGCGCTAATCGCCTGTCACCTCAAGCCGTTGCGACCTTAGCTCTGGCGGCCCATGCGATGCAGTTTGACCGCGGCGTAGACCGCTTCGCTCGCCGGCGTCGGCACGCCGAGTTCCCTGCCGAGCGACACCACCTTGCCGGTCAGCCAGTCAAGCTCCAGCCGGTTGCCCGCTTCGAGATCGTGCAGCATCGACGCCTTCATGCCGGGCGGCGCGTTGTCGGAAAACGTCATGCGATCGTCGACATAATCCTTCGGCAGGTTGACGCCCTTGGCTTTGCCGACCGCAAAGCATTCCTCCAGCAGCCGCCGGTAGAACGCGCGGGTGTCGGGATCGGCCAGCACCTGGCCGATCGACAATCGCGTGACGCAGTTCACGCCGGCCATCGACGACAGAAAGATGAATTTCTGCCAGCGTTCGCTGTTCATGTCCGGCATCACCGAGATGTCGAGGCCCGCGGCCTTGGCGGTCTCGGCAAAGACGTTCAGCCTGGCGTCGGGCCTGCCGTCCACCCGGCCGCAGCGCATGATGGCGAACTTGCTGGTGTGGCTGATCACGCCAGGCTCCGAGATCACAGTGGCGATGTAGGCGGTGCCGGCGACGGTCTTGTCGGTGCCGAGGATCGGACCAACGCGCTCGACGCTGTCGACGCCGTTCTGCAGGGTGATGATGCGGGTGTCCGGGCCAACGAGCGGCCGCGCCAGTTCAGCGGCCGCTTCGGTGTCCCAAAGCTTGACCGCAAACAGCACAACGTCGACCGGGCCGACCTTGGCCGGATCGTCGGTGACGTTGACGTCCTTCAGATGAAGGTCGCCGTGAACCGAATTGATCCGCAGCCCCTTGCTGCGGATGGCGTCGAGATGCGCCCGCCGCGCAATGAATGCGACGTCATGGCCCGCCGCTGCCATTCGCCCGCCGAAATAACCGCCGACGGCGCCTGCCGCCATAGCTGCAATCCGCACGTGTTGTTCTCCTGTGACGACACGATCTACCGGCACTGCAACGGTGCCGTCCAGCCCCTTGCCGCAATGCGGAATGGAATTCCAGCCGCGGTTCGAAAGTGCGTGGCATACTCGCGACTGCTACGGGCCGGCAGGTCCGAAGCATCGGTGCGCCGATCGGCGCGCGTTGCGACCATCGTTTGTGGGGAATGTCATGGCGAAACTGTGCGGACTGTTGCTCAAGGCAGCGTGTATCGTTCTGGCGCTGACCGCTTCGGCCTCGGCGCTCGATTATCCGACCAGGCCGGTGCGGATGGTCGTGCCGTTCCCGCCCGGAGGCTTCAACGACATCGTCGCTCGGATTCTTGCCAACCAGCTGACGCAGCGGCTCGGCAAGCAGGTGATTGTCGACAACAAGTCCGGCGCCGGCGGAATCATCGCGAGTGAACTGGTCACGTCAGCACCCAAGGACGGCTATACGCTGCAGATCATCTCGGTTGCGATCGCGATCCATCCATGGCTGCGCAAGCTGCCTTACGACGCGCTCAAGGACTATGCGCCGATCTCCATTATCGCCAAGGCGCCGATCATTGTGGCCGTCAGTCCCGATCTGCCGGCCAAGACGCTCAAGGAGTTCATCGCGCTGGCCAAGAAGCAGCCTGGCGAACTGAAATATGCATCGTCGGGGGTCGGTGCCTATCTGCATCTCGGCGGTGAGTTGTTCAAGCATGAGGCCGGCGTCGATCTGCTGCACATCCCGTTCCGCGGCGCAGGCCCGGCGATGATCGACGTGATGGCCAACAATTCCCAGGCGGTGTTCGCCTCGGTGCCCTCGGTTATCGGCCATGTTCATTCCGGCAAGCTTCGGGCGCTTGCCGTCGGCGACGACAAGCGCAGTGCCGTGCTGCCCGATGTGCCGACATCAGCCGAGGCGGGGCTGCCCGGCTATCGCGCCAGCAACTGGATTGCTCTGGTGGCGCCGGCCGGCACGCCGGAACCGATTATTGCGCGGCTTCACAAGGAAATTTCGGAAATCCAGAACACGGCGGAATTTCAAAGCCGGTTCAAGTCAAACGGCACCGATGTGGTCCAAATGAGTTCGGCTGAGTTCGGCGCGCTGATGGCGAGCGAAACTGCCAAATGGGGCAAGGTGATCAAGAACGCCAACATCAAGGCGGAGTAGGCCGGCGGGCGCGATCCGCGGTTGATCGCGCCGCGCCAGTTCTAGTACAGCCGTGAGGCGAACGAGCCTCGATGCAAGGTCGACTCGGCGACGGTGCGGACCGCGGGCTCTGACTGTGGCAAATCGGGAGCAGGCGATATTGCCTGCGAGACCCGATGTTGCGCCGTCGTCCGATGCGGCCGCTGCCGGGCGACAGAATGCTCGGCCGATGCCGCGGCGCGGCGGCCGCTATCCGGCAACACCACAACCTTGGTGCCGATCGAGGTGCGGTTGTAGAGGTCGATCGCGTCGGCGTTGAACAGCCGGATGCAGCCGGACGAGACGTGCTTGCCGATCGATGACGGATCGCTGGTGCCATGAATGCGGTAGAGCGTGCCGCCGAGATACATCGCGCGGGCGCCGAGCGGATTGGCCGGACCTCCCGCCATGAAGCGCGGCAGGTATGGCTGGCGTTCGATCATCTCGGCTGGCGGATACCAGTCCGGCCATTCGACCTTGCGATCGATGGTGCGCACACCCGACCAGGTGAAGCCTTCGCGACCGACGCCGATGCCGTAACGGATCGCACGGCCGCCGCCGAGCACATAATAAAGATAAGCGTGCGGCGTATCGATCACGATGGTGCCCGACGCCTCGTGGGAATCATAGGCCACCACCTGACGGCGCAGCCGCGCCGGCATCGCGGTCGGCGATTGTTCGGTCGCGCTGACGTCCGGTGATGGTTGCTGCGGCGTTGCCGGCTCAGGAAGGATTTGCTGAAAGATCGAACCAGGGAACCCGACCGGGTCGGTCATGGCCAGCGGCTCGCTCATCGCGGGCGACCAACAGACAACCATTGCCAGCGCCGGCAGCGCAGCGCGCCGTAGATGGGCAGCGAACATCACAACCTCCCGACATTCACCCCCGCGCCCCGATAACGAATGAACCGCTGGTCGGTTCCTCCGACAGATGGGCGTCGCGCTCGAACTGTGCAGGTGTCATCAACAAAAGTTGACGCCGGCTGCAGCGGGCGGCCGAACCTCGGGCCGACGCCGCTGCAGGTGTCTTGCAGGCGTCGCCAAGCCATGCATTGTTCAATTTGCACTGATCAAATTGCCATGTCTGCTTGCCATGTCTGCGATCCTCTCAACGAACTTCCCCTGAACGAACAATGACCGCGTCACCTTCCGGAAACTACCCGATCGAGCGGCGCTCCGGCGAAATCGAGCGGCTGTATGTGCAGTCCAAGGCGATGGCGCCCGACACGCTGGTGATGCTGGACCGGATCGGTGTAAAGCCCGGCTGGTCGTGCCTTGACGTGGGCTGCGGGCCGGGCGGCATCACCGAGCTTCTAAGCCAGCACGCGGGACCGACGGGGCGCGTCGTCGGGCTGGACGTGGATGAAGTGTTCCTTGCCCATGCCCGGGCCAATGCGCCCTCCAACGTCGAGTTCCGGCGCGGTGACGCCTACGGCTCGGACTTGGCAGCCGCCAGCTTCGATCTTGTTCACATGCGCTTCGTCGCAAGCACCGCCGGCGATCCTGAGCGGCTGCTGAGCGAGGCAATCCGTCTTGCACGTCCCGGCGGCATTGTGGCCTTGCAGGAGCCGGATGGCGCGACGCTAAACTGCTATCCGCCGCATCCATCGTGGGACCGGCTGAAGACAGCGTTGCTTGGCGCGTTCCGTGGGGTCGGCGCTGACTTGGAACTGGCCCGCAAGCTTTACTGGGTGGTTCGGCAGTCCGGCCTTGCCGACGTTCAGTACCGGACCTTTCTGCTCGGCGTACGCTCGATCGACGCGATGGTGGATTATCTGCCATCCACGGTCGAATCTCTGCGCAACACGGTGATCAAGCTGGGCCTGCTCAGCGACAGCGAGCTTGCATCCTCGCTTGCCGAATGCCGACAACATCTTGGCGACCCGGCCACGTCGTTCACGATGTACACCGTGGCGCAGGTATGGGGCCGGGCACCCAGCGGCTAATTTAATTCGCTTGCTTTTCCTTGACGTGCCAGCCGACCTCGGCGTCGGGGATGGAGTCGGCGGAGGCAAAATAGGGTTTGATGTCGAGGAGCGGGGTGCCGTCGAGACAATCGAGCGACACCACCTCAAGTCGGTTTGCCGTGACCTTCATCAGCCGCACCACGCTGAGCGCGATCGGGTTTGGCCGCACCGGGGAGCGCAGCGCAAAGGTGCCGCGGCCGCTTGAGTAATGCGCTGGAGCCTGGACCACGAGGTCGCGCCGGGCCTGATCCATCCAATAGAGCACGATGAGATGAGAGCAGGTCTCGACCCCGGCCAGCGCCGGTTGCCAGCGCGGATCCACCTCGATGGTGCAGACTGCCCCGGTTTGGCGAGCCTCACGGGCGTTCTTGGGGGCATCCTGCCGGGTCTTCCAGGGCGTGTGGATGCGGCCAATGAAATAAATCGAAGCGTCAGGTTTCGCCGGCAGCGGCGCGATGACCTCGCCGGGCCGGATATCCTTCGCGCTTGATGTTGGCATGGGTCGGTCCTCCTGACTGTCAGTTTACCATCACCCGCCACCGGCCCTTGCCGTGCCCAACGTAAAGGTATAAAGATATCTTTATATGATGGGCCGCTTCCCAATGGCTGAAATTTCCCACCTGCCGTTCGATGCGCTCAACGCCGCCCTCAAGGCGGCCGGCGAGGACACCAGGCTGCGCGTGCTGGTGCTGCTGGCGGAGGGCGATCTGACCGTCTCCGATCTCACCCAGATTCTGCGGCAGTCGCAACCGCGCATCTCGCGGCATCTCCGGCTGTTGGTGGACGCGGGCTTGGTCGAGCGCTTTCGCGAAGGCGCCTGGGCGTTCTTCCGCCTCGCGGAGCGGGGCCCTGGCGCCGAGCTCGCGCGCGAGCTGGTGGCACGGCTCGATGTCTCCGATCCAATCGCGGTGCGTGATCGCGAACGGCTGGCATCGGTGCGGATGGCGCGCGCCGCGGCCGCGCAAGATTATTTCCGCGCCCACGCCGCGCAATGGGACCGCATCCGCAAGCTTCATGTCGCCGATGAAGCGGTAGAAACGGCGATCCGGAGCGCGCTCGATCGGCCGTTTCGTTCGCTGCTCGACCTTGGCACCGGCACCGGGCGCATCCTTGAGATGTTCGGCGCAGGCGTCGAGCGCGGACTTGGGATCGATCTGTCGCTTGATATGCTGCAGCTTGCCCGCGCGCGCATCGAGCGGGCGGGTCTGCGCCATTGCAGCGTCCGTCAGGGCGACATCTTCGATCTCGCGGTGCCGGCCGGTTCGTTCGACGCCGTCATCATCCATCAGGTGCTGCACTTCTTGGAGGATGGCGGACGCGCGATCCAGGAGGCGGCGCGGGTGGTGGCGCCGGGCGGCCGCCTGCTGGTGGTGGATTTCGCGCCGCATGATCTGGAATTCCTGCGCGAGGAGCATGCACACCGGCGGCTCGGCTTCGCCGCCGAGACCGTGACCCAATGGCTCGGCGGCGCCGGGCTCGACCTCACCCTGCATCGCAGTCTCGCGCCCGAGCCTGGTTCGGACGGCAAGATCGCGGTGTCACTGTGGCTTGGTCACGACCGCCGCACCGCGCTGCCCACCGAACGGGAGGTGGCGTGATGGCCCCGCGTATTGGCGTTTCGTTTGAATTCTTTCCGCCGAAGACCACGGAGATGGAAACAAGTCTCTGGGAAGCGGTCGGGCGGCTCGCCCCGCTTGCGCCGAACTTCGTCTCGGTGACCTACGGCGCCGGCGGCTCGACGCGCGAGCGCACCCACGCCACGGTGCGGCGCATTCTCGGCGAGACGACATTGGCGCCTGCCGCGCATCTGACCTGCGTCGCGGCGACGCGCGATGAAATCGATGCGGTGATCCACGCCTACCGCGACGCCGGTGTCCGGCACATTGTGGCGCTGCGCGGCGATCCGCTGGGCGGTGTCGGCGAGGCCTACGCGCCGCACCCCGGCGGCTATCGCAACGCCGCCGATCTGGTCGCCGGCATCAAGCGCATCGCCGATATCGAAGTGTCGGTGTCGGCCTATCCGGAAAAACATCCCGACAGCCCGTCGGTCGAGGCCGACATTGACATGCTGAAGGCCAAGGTCGACGCCGGTGCCAGCCGTGCGATGACGCAGTTCTTCTTCGAGAACGACAGCTATTTCCGTTACCTCGATCGCGTGCGCGCCTGCGGTATCGGCATTCCGATCGTGCCGGGCATTCTGCCGGTGCAGAATTTCAAGCAGACCAGGAATTTTGCCGCCCGCTGCGGCGCTTCGGTGCCGCGCTGGATCGCCGAGCGCTTCGATGGCCTGGACGACGATGTGGCGACACGCAAGCTGATCGCCGCAGCGGTCGCCGCCGAGCAGGTGCTCGATCTGGTCGCACGCGGCGTGACCGACTTCCACTTCTACACCATGAACCGCGCCGATCTGGTCTACGCCATCTGCCATCTGCTCGGACTGCGGCCCGCGGTGAAGAAAGCAGAGAAAGCAGCCTGAAGATGCCCAACGCGTCCCACACCAGCACCCCAACTCTGCTCCGAAAACTGGCGGCCGAACGCATCCTGGTGCTCGACGGCGCCATGGGCACCATGATCCAGGCGATGAAGCTCAGCGAGGAGGGCTATCGCGGCGCCCGCTTCGACGCCTGGAACCGCGAGGTGCGTGGCAACAACGACCTGCTCAACCTCAGCCGGGCCGACGCCATTCGCGACATCCACTACGCTTATTACAAAGCCGGCGCCGACATCGTCTCGACCAACACCTTCTCGTCAACCTCGATTGCCCAGGCCGACTATGGCCTGTCGAACATCGCCTATGAGCTCAATTGCGAAGGCGCGCGACTGGCGCGCGAGGCCGCGAACCGGGCCGCGAACGAGGACGGGCGCCCGCGTTTTGTGGCCGGCGCGATCGGTCCGACCAACCGCACGGCGTCGATCTCGCCGGACGTTGCCAATCCCGGTTTCCGTGCCATCACCTTCGACCAGTTGAGAACGGCCTACGGCGAGCAGGTGCGCGGGCTTCTGACCGGCGGCGCCGATATTCTCCTGATCGAGACCATTTTCGACACACTCAACGCCAAGGCCGCGATCTACGCCATCATCGAGCTATGCGAAGAGCGCGGCGTCGAGGTGCCGATCATGATCTCGGGCACCATCACCGACCGATCCGGACGGCTGCTGTCCGGACAGACGCCGGCGGCGTTCTGGAACTCGGTGCGGCACGCCGCGCCGCTGTCGGTGGGATTGAACTGCGCGCTTGGCCCGGAACAGATGCGCGCCCACGTCGACGAGATGGCGCGGGTCTGCGACGCGCTGATCTGCGCATATCCGAATGCAGGCCTTCCCAACGAGTTCGGCCATTACCACGAGAGCCCCGCCGACATGGCGCGGCACCTCGCCGAGTTCGCCGATGCCGGCTTTGTCAATATCGTCGGCGGCTGCTGCGGCACCACGCCCGAGCACATCCGCGCGATCGCCGAGGCGGTGCGCGGCAAGCCGCCGCGAACAATTCCGGAGCTCAAGCCGCTGCTGCGGCTTTCCGGCCTCGAATCATTCACGCTGAGTGCGGAAATTCCCTTCGTCAACGTCGGCGAGCGCACCAACGTCACCGGATCCGCCAAGTTCCGCAAGCTCGTCACCGCCGGTGACTACGGCACGGCGCTGTCGATCGCGCGCGAGCAGGTGGAAAACGGCGCCCAGATCATCGACGTCAACATGGACGAGGGCCTGCTCGACTCAACCGCGGCGATGACGACCTTCCTCAATCTTGTCGCCGCCGAGCCCGACATCGCGCGTGTGCCGGTGATGGTGGACTCCTCCAAGTTTTCGGTGATCGAAGCCGGACTGAAATGCATTCAGGGCAAGCCCGTGGTGAATTCGATTTCCATGAAGGAGGGTGAGGCCGAGTTCATCAGGCACGCCAAGATCGTGCGCCGCTATGGCGCTGCGGTGGTCGTCATGGCGTTCGACGAACAAGGCCAGGCCGACACCATCGAGCGCAAGGTCGCCATCTGCCGGCGCGCCTATGACATTCTCGACAACAAGGTCGGCTTTCCGCCCGAGGATATCATCTTTGATCCCAACATATTCGCGGTGGCGACCGGCATCGAGGAGCACAACAATTACGGCGTCGCCTACATCGAAGGTGCGCGCCAAATTCGACAAAGCCTGCCGCAGGTCCACGTCTCCGGCGGCGTGTCGAACCTGTCGTTTGCGTTTCGCGGCAACGAACGGGTGCGCGAGGCGATGCACTCGGTGTTTCTGTATCACGCCATCAAGGCCGGCATGGACATGGGTATCGTCAACGCCGGCCAGATTGCGGTCTATGACGATCTCGATCCCGAGCTGCGCGAGGCCTGCGAGGATGTGGTGCTCAATCGCCGCGACGACGCGGCTGAGCGGCTGCTGGCGCTGGCCGAACGCTTCCGCGGCGCCAAGGAGGCGAGGGAAGTCGACCTGGCCTGGCGCGAATGGCCGGTGGAGAAGCGGCTGACCCACGCGCTGGTCCACGGCATCACCGATTTCATCGTCGACGACACCGAACAGGCACGGCTTGCCGCCGATCGGCCGCTCGAAGTGATCGAAGGTCCGTTGATGGACGGCATGAACGTGGTCGGCGACCTGTTCGGTTCCGGCAAGATGTTCCTGCCCCAGGTGGTGAAGTCGGCGCGGGTGATGAAGCAGGCGGTCGCCCATCTGATGCCGTTCATGGAGGCGGACAAGGCCGCCCGCGGCGGCAGCGAGCGGAGCACCGCCGGCAAGGTGCTGCTCGCCACCGTCAAAGGCGACGTCCACGACATCGGCAAGAACATCGTCGGCGTCGTGCTTCAGTGCAACAACTACGAGGTGATCGACCTCGGCGTCATGGTGCCGACCGACAAGATCCTGGAGACGGCGAAGACCGAAAACTGCGATATCGTCGGTCTATCCGGGCTGATCACGCCGTCGCTCGATGAGATGTGCCATGTGGCCGCCGAGATGGAGCGGCGCAACTTCAATGTGCCGCTCCTGATTGGCGGCGCCACGACGAGCCGGGTGCACACCGCGGTGAAGATTCATCCCAACTACCGGCAGGGGCAGGTCGTCTATGTCACCGATGCCAGCCGCGCGGTCGGCGTGGCTTCGGCGCTGATGGGACGTGGCAGCCGCGAGAAATATGTCGGGGAGGTGCGCACCGAATACGCCCGCATCGCCGACGCCCACGCCCGCAGCCAAAGCGACAAGCAGCGCCTGCCGTTGTCGTCGGCGCGCGGCAACGCACTTCGGCCGGACTGGACGGCGGTGGCGCCTGCGCCGGGATTCCTCGGTACCCGGGTGCTGGAGGATTATCCGGTCGCCGAACTGATCGAATATATCGACTGGACGCCGTTCTTTTCGACATGGGAGCTCACCGGCAGGTTTCCGGGCATTCTCGACGACCGGACCGTGGGCGCAGCGGCACGCAGCCTGTACGACGATGCGCAGACGATGCTGCGGCAGATCGTCGACGACAAATGGTTCCGCGCCGCTGCGGTGTATGGTTTCTGGCCGGCCAACGCCAGAGGCGATGACATCGAACTGTTCACCGACGCGGACCGGCGCACCCCGCTTGCCCGGCTGCATACGCTGCGCCAGCAGCTGTCGCGTCGTGAAGGCCGTGCCAACGTGGCGCTCGCCGACTTCATCGCGCCGGAGGGTCACGCCGACCATATCGGCGCATTTGCAGTCACCGCGGGCCTCGGCGAGGACGCCGTCGCCGACCGCTTCAAGAACGCCAACGATGATTACTCGGCGATCATGGTCAAGGCGCTGGCCGACCGTCTGGCGGAGGCCTTGGCTGAACGGCTGCACCAGCGGGTGCGCACTGAGTTCTGGGGTTATGCCCGCGATGAAGCCCTGAGCAACGCCGAACTGATCGCTGAGAAGTACCGCGGCATCCGGCCGGCGCCAGGCTATCCGGCGCAGCCCGACCACACCGAGAAGGCGACATTATTCCGGCTGCTCGGATGTCGAGCGCATCGGGGTGCGGCTGACCGAGAGCTTTGCCATGTGGCCCGGCGCGTCGGTGTCGGGGCTCTATTTCAGCCACCCCGAGAGCCACTACTTCGGCGTCGGCAAGATCGAGCGGGACCAAGTGGAGGACTACGCCGTCCGCAAGGGTTGGAGCATGGCCGAGGCCGAACGCTGGCTGGCGCCGATCCTCAATTACCAACCGGCCACCCAGGCGCGCGACGCGGCGGCCTGATCAACGTGTCGCAAAATAATACACCGGAGGGTGGTGCCCTCCGGTGGTCCGCTGTTTGCCGTTTGACGGCGAGGTTTGGTCTTTAGGCGCAATCCCAACTCAGAATGCACCAAGCAGCACCGCGCTGACGAATACGATCGCCGCGCATACCGCGAGTACATTCAGTCGCAAGGCTAAGTCCACCTGTCGGCCTCCCTCAATGAGGTTGCACCGCCGAGTCTAGCAGAGACCACCCATCGGCCGAAGCTCCAAACATGCTGCACTGCCAGACCGTCCCGGTTGTCACAATCGACTCGCAACAGACTGAGAAATATGGAGGAATTTGCTCTGTTGGCCCTGGGGATAACCACTCCCCGCAATGCACCCGGCGCGTAAATTTTGGGCAGCCACAACCATTGGAAGAAGTGCGGCCCTGGTCAGCCGCGGCGGCCGAGCGCGGTCTCCAAGAACAGCGCCGCTTCGAGGGTGGCGCGGTCGGCACCG
The DNA here is from genome assembly GCA_963781425.1 of uncultured Actinomycetes bacterium. Taxonomy (GTDB): domain Bacteria; phylum Actinomycetota; class Acidimicrobiia; order IMCC26256; family PALSA-610; genus DASQHW01. The sequence goes on from CAWAGX010000001.1 coordinate 15,348, forward strand.
AAGCGGCCGATCACCTGCATGCCGAGCGGCAGTCCGTTGGCGTCGACCAGGCCCGGGACATTGACGCAAGGCGACCCCATCAGCGTCCACAGCCGGTTGAAGGTCGAGGTGCCGGTCGAGGTGAGACCCTTCGGCGCCGCTCCCGGGGCCGACGGCGACAGGATCACGTCGAAGTCAGCCATCAGCTCGGACAGCGCACGGCGTGCCTGACTGGTGGTGCGGCGCGCGTCGTCGTAGGCGTCCGAGGAGATGCGTGCGGCGCCGTCAAGCAACTCGCGAAGGTTCTTGCCGATCCTCTCCTTGTGCCGATCATATTCAAAGGCCAGCGAGCGTGCCGCCTCGTAGCCCTGGATGGTGGCCTGGGCCCGGAACGCCGCCGCAATGACCGGTGGCAATTGGACGTCCTTGACGCGCGCCATCGCGGTCGACGCCGCTCGCGCCGTGCTGTCGAGCGCGGCCGTCATGTCGGCCGAGGCTGATGGCCAAGGCTGGGCGCGCAGCACCGCGATCCGCGGCGAGGCTGGGGTCCGGCCATCGACGCGCAGGTCGCGGCCACTGATGACGGCGGCGGCAAACGCCACGTCGGTGACGCTCGCCGCGAACAGGCCGGCGGTGTCGAGATGCCAGGACACGCATTTCATGCCGACCGTCGGCAACAGCCGGTAGGACGGTTTAAAGCCTGCAACCCCGCAATAGCTGGCCGGCCGGATCACCGAGCCGCCGGTCTGGCTGCCGGCGGCGATCGGCACGAATCCCGCGGCGACCGCGGCGGCTGACCCGGACGACGAGCCGCCCGGCGTGTGCGCGACATTGTGCGGGTTGCGGGTCTTGCCGGGATCGAGATGGGCGAACTCGGTGGTGACGGTTTTGCCAAGCACCACGCCGCCGACGCGGCGTGGTCAACGAAACCAATGCGGCGTCGGCCTTGGGCCGGTGGCCCGCATAGATTGGCGAGCCATACTCGGTCGGCGAGATCAAAAGTGTCGAAAATGTCCTTGAACGCGACCGGCAGCCCGCGCAGCGGCAGATCTTTCAGGCCAGCCGCGGCCGCCGCTTTCCGCGCTCCATCAATGTCGAGCGTGACGAAGGCGCCAATCTCAGCCTCGCGCTGGACGATGGCCTCGGCGCAAAGCTCGATGGTCTGCGCGGGTGTGAGTTCGCCGGCCTCGATCCGGCGGGCAAGGTCGAGGGCTGCAAGCATCAAAGTGGACCGATCTGCGAGGCAATGAGAGCCGTCGGCGACAGGCGGATCGCTGCGAAATGGAATTGAGCCTCGCCTTGCATCGCCCCGTCGTCCGAGCCTGAAAACTTCGGCAGGTCTTCGCCTGAAAGCCGCAGTGTGGCAAGGCGGCATATACCATCGGTTCACCATAAGCGGCAGGGCTGCATTGAAGAGTCGTTAACAGGATTGCCGGCATCTTGCGCGAATGACGCCTGGAGTGCGCTGGTTCCTGGTCGGCTCCGTCGCTCTGATGACGCTGGCGGGTTGTGGCCGCAGTATTTTTCAATTTGCCCAGCGCGAGCCATGGCGCCGCGACGCGGAGCTTGCCTGTCTGAATTCCGGAACCGTGAAAGAGGGCGCAGGCGTCGTTCGTATCGCCCCGATCGAGGGGCCGGGCATCTGCGGCGCCGACTTTCCGCTCAAGGTGTCTGCGCTGGGTGAGAGTCCGGTGCTTGGCTATGCCGACGAGGTGATCCGCCCGCCGGCTGGGATACCGGGCGCATCACGCGCGGCGCCCGAGCCGCCCTGGCCGTCGTCCCAAGCGCTGTATCGATCGCCGCCGCCGGTGCAACGCAATTCATTGCCTCCGGTTCAACCGCGCTACGCGGCGCCGGCCCCGCTCGGCCCGCCAACGTCGATCGAGGCACCGGACGCCATGCCGTCGGACATGCCGCGGGACACGCCGTCACAACGGCTCGGCGCGCCGCCAGCCTATCTGCGGGCGCCACAGGATTGGCAGCGCAGTCCTCCGTCAGCAGCGCAGGACGATGACATGGAAGAGCTGCCGCCCTACGCGCGTCCTGGCGCGGCGCCACCAAGATCCGCGAGCCCTGCACCCGTTATGCCGGCGCGGCCGCTGCCCGCGCTTGGACCGCCGCGCGGTCCATCAATGGTCGCTGCAAGCACGCCCGTTGAGGTGAGGCCCGCTGCGACGCTCGCCTGTCCAGTCGTCTCGGCGCTCGATCACTGGATCGAAACCGCAGTGCAGCCGGCGGCGCAGAAGTGGTTCCGCCAGCCGGTTGCGGAGATCAAGCAGATTTCAGCCTATTCCTGCCGCAGCATGAACGGCCAACCCGGCGCGCACATCTCCGAGCACGCGTTTGGCAATGCGCTCGACATTGCAGCCTTTGTGCTCGCGGACGGCCATCGCATCACGGTGAAAAACGGCTGGCGCGGCTCGCCCGAGGAACAGGGCTTTCTTCGCGACGTCCAGGGCGCGGCGTGCGATCAGTTCACCACCGTGCTGGCACCGGGCTCCAACGCCTTCCACTACGATCACATCCATGTCGACCTGATGCGGCGCGCCAGCGGCCGGCGCATCTGCCAGCCTGGCGCGGTGAGCGGCGACCTTGTTGCCGCCCGTGCTCGCAAGAATCCGGTTTTTGCAGCGAAGTCCTTCGAGCCGGCACCGACGCGGCGCTACGATCCGCCGTTCGATGCGCGCAACGATCCGTTCGCTTGGCGCGGCGACGCCCGCCATCGCGATCGAGGAATCACCGGCTCGATCGCATCGCAGGAACGATTGCGCACCGGGCCCGCCAACGAGGACAACGACTGGGTCGAGGATCCCGGCCCGCGGCCAGCGATCGACTGGAGCACCAGCCGGCACAAGGTCTTTTGAGCCTGTCGGTGCTGATCAGGCAGCGCGGACGAGCAAAAAAGGGGGTATTGCGTTGAACCAACCCGTGCCTCGCCGCGACAAAACCGGGCCATGCTGATGTGGCCGTGCCGGCCACTTCCAACCATCGATCGGAATGTCCATATTGCTGCGGCCCACGGGCCGGGTCCAAGCAAGAGCCCCCTGAGAGAGGAAACCCCATGCTTCGCAACGGTTTTCGGATGCTGTTCGCCGTGCTTGCGGTGGCAGCCGTGTTCGCGGTTGCCGTCGATGACGCCGACGCTCGCGCCCGCTTCAGCGCCGGCAGCCGTGGCATGCGGACATTCAGGGCGCCAGCTCCGACCGCCACTGCGCCGCGGACCACCCGCCCGATCGAGCGCACGATGACCCAGCCGGCTTCGACGGTCGGGCGCGGCACCGCCACCAGTTCGGCGACCGGCGGCCTGTTCAACCGGCCCGGATTGCTCGGCGGGCTTGCCGCTGGATTCCTTGGCGCCGGTCTGTTCGGCATGCTGTTCGGCCATGGCCTGTTCGGCGGGCTCGGTGGTTTTGCGTCGGTTCTCGGACTGCTGTTGCAGCTCATCGTCGTTGTGTTCGTCGCACGGCTGATCTGGAACTGGTGGCAGCAGCGCAGCCAGCCGGCGTTCGCAGGCGGCGCCTCGCTTCGCCGGGTTTTAGACGACGGCCGGCCGGAGCGTCCGGGCACCAGCGGAATTGGCGGTGCGGCGCCGGCTGAGGATGTCCCGCTTGAGATTGCGGCGGAGGATTTCAACAGCTTCGAGCGGCTGCTCGGCGAAGTACAGTCCGCCTATGGCGCCGAGGATTTGGCTGCGCTGCGGACCCGGGTGACGCCGGAGATGCTGTCGTATCTCGCCGAAGAACTGGCCCGGAATTCAAGCCATGGCGTGGTCAACCAGATTTCCGAGGTCAAGCTGCTGCAGGGTGATCTGTCCGAGGCCTGGAGCGAAGGCGACGAGCAATACGCCACTGTCGCGATGCGCTACGCCCTCAATGACCGGATCGCCGAGCGCGCGACCGGCAAGGTGGTTGAGCAGAGTCCGTCCGAAGCCACCGAGTTGTGGACCTTCCGCCGCTCGAATGGCGGCAACTGGGTGGTGTCGGCAATTCAGCAGACCGACTGATCGTGTCGGCCGGACGAATCAATCGCGTCCGGCCAGCGCGCTGGTCGCACCGGCGTAGCGCAACATATATTTGGCGAGCGGCGCGCTGAACATCAGCCGGATCACCGCGCGCCGCAGCCAGGGACGCGAACGCTCGGACGGCACGAACATTCTGGCGAGCCAGGCAGCATCGCGCTGCTTCTTCTCGACGTGGGGTTTCAGATAAGCCTGATAGGCGGCGAACGCCGCGTGGTGATCGTCGCCATGCCGCGCCAGTTCCTGCGCCACCACGTAGGCGCCGGCCATCGCCAGGTGCGAGCCTTGGCCGGCAATGAGGGTGAGGCAGCCGCAGGCGTCGCCGACCAGCGCGATCCGGCCCTTGTGCCAGTCCGGCATGACGATCTGCATGGTCGGATCGAAATAGAGCGGCTGCGATGAGGGGTGATCGGTGAGAAGTCGCTCCGCCAGCCATCCGGCGCCAGCGAAGTTGCGCTTGATGAAAGCAAGCCGTTCCTGATGTGGGACGTGGCCGACGTCGGCATGGCGGAACACGTAGGTGGCGTCCAGCCGGCGCTCGCCCAGCGGATAGAGCATCAGCAGCCGGTTGGGCTCCTCATAGAGCCTGAAGGCGCTGCCGATATCATAGCCGTGGTCGGAGATGTGAAACGCTGCGACGTAGTAACCGAGGAAGCGGTCAAACTGCCCCTCGGGGCCGAACACCAACTCCCGCACCCGCGAATGGATGCCGTCGGCGCCGAACACCAGCGAGAACACGCCGTCCCCGCCGCCATCGAAGATCGCGCGCACGTCGTTGCCGCGCTCCTGCAAGCTGTCGATCGAGGCACCGAACCGGAACTCGACGCCGGCAGCACGCGCGCGCTCGAACAGGATGCGCGCCAGGTCCGTGCGCCGCAGATAAACGTATTTGTCGTCAAGCGCGTGCCGTATGCGGTCGATCGGGACATTGATGCGGGCCTCTCCTTCGGCATCGACGAACTTCAGGGTGTCGATCGGATAGCGGATGGCGCGCAACTGATCGACCAGGTCCATGCGCTCCGCCACATCCCAGCCGGTGGCGAAGAAGTCCATCATGTAGCCTTCAGTCGGCAGCGACGCTTCACGCTCGACGACCAGCGGCTCGAAGCCCTGTTTCCTGAGCAGGATGGCCAGCGTCAATCCGGCGATGCCGCCGCCGGAGATCAGCACGCTGCGTCGGTCCATCACCGCTGCTCCGTTGATCGCGCCCTTCGCGGATGTCGCCCGGTGCCCGCCGCCGATAGATCAAACGCCTCTCCGGCGTGCCGGTTCAACCCCGCGCGATGTGGCGGATCGCCGTACCTTGCCGGCCGGACACGCGGCGGAAATCTCGCTGGTGCCTTACGCGGCGCGATACGCCGCCATGAACGTGCGAACCGCAATCCCAATCACGTGCTCAACGCGTTCGGGCGACGGGGGAGGGGCGAAGTTGAACAGCACCGGCTTGAACAGCGTAGCCTGGCAGGCATCCAAGAATTGCGCCGCCGCCACCTCGGGGTCGTCAACCCGGAGCACGCCTTGATCGGTCTGTGCTTTGAGATAGGCGGCGAGCATCTCGATGCCGTGCGACGGACCGGTCTCATAGAAGGTCTTGCCGATGGTCGGCATGCGGTCGGCGATCGCGATCACGGTGCGAAGCGCAGAGGCCTTTTCAGGCTGGCACAGGAAATTGATGTAGCCGGTGCCGATCCGTAAGAGCGCGCCGGCAACGTCGGGATCGGTGGGATCGAGATCGAACATGCCCTCGGCATGGGTGGTGCATTCCGCCATCACGATGGCGCCGAACAGCTCCTCTTTGTCCTTGAAGTAGACATACAGCGTGCCCTTGGAGACGCCGGCGGCCTTGGCAATGTCGCCCATGCTGGCGGCATCAAAGCCGCGCGCCAGGAACACCTCGCGGGCGCCGTCGACGATCTGGCAGCGCTTGGCGCTGTCCTCGGCTCCCTCGGGCCTGCGGTCGATGACGATTTGGTCCGACATGGTGGCTTCTCCCTCGGCCCCGCTCCCCTCAAAGGGCCAAAACTGCTGCGCTTTTCGTTCTTGTGTTTGAAATATGGCGTATTGCAGCGGAAAAATCAATGACCGAACGGTTCGGTCACCATTGACTTTGACAGGTTGCCCGCGTATCTGCCTTGACCGAACGGTTCGGTCATTTTGGAGAGAGCCATGTTGCAGCGCATCAAAAACCAGGAGGATTCCGGCCTGAGCCTGGTCCCCGATGATGGTGACACCCAACAGCGGTTGCCGGTATCGCTCCCCGCCGTCAAGCCGGGCGCCGCTTCAACCGACGCCAAGCCGGCGGGCGTGCTGAAACGAAATCGCGCGCGCCTGATGGCGATGGCCGCCGTCCTCGTCCTGGCCGGTGCCGGATGGTTCGGCTACCACTACGCCACCGTCGGCCGCTTCATGGTTTCGACCGACGACGCCTATGTGCGCGCCAATAACACCACGCTCGGCGCCAAAGTGGCGGGCTACGTCGCTGCCATCACCGTCGAGGACAATGCACCGGTGCAGGCGGGCGACGTGATCGCTCGCATCGACGACGGTGACTATCGGCTCGCCGTTACTTCCGCGCGTGACAAGGTTGCGACCCAGCAGGCGACCGTCGAACGCTTCGAACAGCAGATCGTCGCGCAGCAGGCGGCGGTCGATCAGGCCAAGGCGCAGCTTGCCTCCGCCAACGCCGCGCAGGTCGCGCACGCAAGCCGAGTACGATCGGCAACAGGCGCTGGCGGGCAAGGCGTTCGCCAGCAAGCAGACGCTTGGAACAGGCGGTCGCCAGGCGCGATCAGGCAGTCGCCGCGGTGCGCAGTGCGCGAGGCCGAGGTCGACGGGCGCGACCGCCAAGTCGGCGTGTTGCAGGCGCAGAAGCAGGAGGCGCTCGGGCACGCTCGCCGAGCTCAGGACCGCGCTGGCCAAGGCCGAGCGCGATCTGTCATTTACCGAGATCCGGGCGCCGGTCGATGGCGTCATCGGCAACCGCGCGGTGCAGGTCGGCGATTTCGTGCAAACCGGCCAGCGGGTCGCCGCGATGGTGCCATTGTCGGACGTATATCATCGACGCCAACTTCAAGGAGACGCAGCTTGCCCGGCTGCATCCGGGCCAGCCGGTGTCAATGAAGGTTGACGCGCTTGCCGGACCAGACCATCGACGGCGTGGTCGCCAGCATAGCGCCGGCATCCGGCGCGGTGTTCTCGCTGCTGCCGCCGGACAACGCGACCGGAAATTTCACCAAGATCGTCCAGCGGCTTGCGCGTGCGCATCCGGGTGCCCGCCGAGGTCGCCGACCGCGGCGTGCTGCGGCCCGGCATGTCGGTGATCGTCGACATCAACACCAAGCCCGGTGCGGTTGCCTGATCGACCGCAGGTCCGCACCGCAACCAACTAAGCGTGATTGCTTCGGGTTGAATCGCAATCACGCTTTGGCTCTGTCGAGCATGATCGTTTCCGAAATCCGGTTTCCACTTTTCGGGATCATGCTTTGAGTTCGGAGACTGCGTCATGAGTGCGCAAGCGGAAGCCATGACCGACCGCATCGACCCGCGCCGCTGGCGGCGTTCATGGCGATGTGCTTCGGCATGTTCATGGCGTTTCTCGACATCCAGATCGTGTCGTCGTCGCTGGCTGAAATCCAGGCCGGGCTGGCCGCCTCCAGCGACGAAATCCCCTGGGTGCAGACCTCTTATCTGATCGCCGAGGTGGTCGCGATTCCGCTGTCCGGCTTTCTGTCGCGCGCGCTTGGCACCCGAACGCTGTTTGCGGTCTCGGCCGCCGGCTTCACCTTCGCGAGCCTGATGTGCGGCATCGAGCTCAACGATGACCAGCATGATCATCTGGCGCGCGCGTGCAGGGTTTTATCGGCGGCGGCATGGTGCCCGACCGTGTTCGCCGCGATCTACACCATGTTTCCGCGATCACGGCAGGCGATGGTGGTGCCGATGGTTGGCCTGATCGCGACGCTGGCGCCGACCATCGGACCGACCATCGGCGGCTATCTCACCGAGACGTTGTCGTGGCACTGGTTGTTCTTCATCAACATCATCCCCGGCATCGCGGTGACGCTGGCGGCGCTCGTGCTGATCGACTTCGACAAGCCGGACTATTCGCTGCTTGATCATTTCGACTGGTGGGGGCTGATCTCCATGGCGGGCTTTCTCGGCGCGCTCGAATACGTGCTGGAGGAGGGGCCGCGCAACGACTGGTTCTCGGATGACAGCATCTTGTATGCCGCCATCGTCTCGGCGCTGTCGGCCGTCGCATTCTCTGGCGCGGGTATTGACCGCGCAAGGCTGCCGATCGTCGATCTGCGCGCATTCACCAACCGCAACTTCGCGGTCGGCAGCATGTTTTCCTTCGTGCTCGGCATCGGGCTTTACGGTCTGACCTATCTCTATCCGGTCTATCTTGCGCAGGTGCGCGGCTACAACTCGCTGATGATCGGCGAGACGCATGTTCGTCTCCGGGCTCGCGATGTTCTGCAACCGCGCCGATCGTCGGTCGGCTCGCGACAAGGTTCGATCCGCGCTTCATGCTGATCGGCGGCTTCCTGCTGTTCGCGCTCGGCACCTACGAGATGCACTACGTCACCAAGGACTGGGATTTCTGGGAGCTGTTCTGGCCGCAGGTGTTCCGTGGCATCGGCCTGATGTCGTCGATCGTGCCGGTGACCAACGTGGCGCTCGGCACGCTGCCGGCCGACCGCGTCAAGAATGCCTCGGGACTGTTCAACCTGACGCGCAATCTCGGCGGCGCCATCGGGCCTGGCGGTGCTCAACACCATGCTCAACGACCGCATGGACCTGCATCTCGCGCGGCTGCACGAAGCGGTGAACTGGTCGCGCGGGGCGGCCACCGAGATGCTGGCGACGCTGACCGCGCGCTTCCACGATTTCGGCAGCGACGCGCAGGCCATGGCGCTCAAGCAGATGTCGCTGATGGCGCGCCGTCAGGCGAGCGTGATGAGCTTCGCCGACGTGTTCCTGATGATGACCGTGCTGTTCGTCGCGCTGGCCGCGCTCGGCATCGTCATGAAGCGAGCCGGCCGCGGCCGCCGATGGCGGGCCGCACCAAACTGGTTGAACGATCAAGTTATTTCAGAATCGAGATTTATTGTAGTCTCCCGTCACATTCAGTTACAGTTAGCTGGTGGGAGTTGAAATATGCTGACGCTTGACGAACTCCAAGCATCAACGATCAATGCTGAAGTCGTACGGGAGGCTTACATACAGGTAGATCGACACTTGTCGGATTTGCTTGATGTCAAAAAGTCTTTCGAACAAAAGGCAGCTACGCTATTGGGGGCATATATTACAATTTCCGTAGCGTTGTTTGGCATTGGGGGAGCCATTTTCAAAGATGCGGGGATCGGCTCAAAGGCGTGGCCGTTCTTTGGTACTGGCGCAGCTTTCATTGTCGGCGCATGGTTCTTTGTTGTTGCACTAAGGGCTGGTCGATATGCGGCGGTCGGAAGCACTCCGGAGATGTGGTTAAATCGAGGCACAATTGACGGCGGAGAGAACGCGCTCCCAGCGATGCTCGCATACATCACCTATCATCACAGCGAACGAATAAGATTGTCCGAACAGAGTAACGAAAGGAAGGCACGTTTCATCAGCGCAGGGATCATCTCAGGGCCCATAGCCGCACTGGTGTTTCTATTTTTACTTTTGGTACTTCAGGTCGTTTTCTGAACTACGCTACCTATATCGGGCGGCGGCGTCGGATTTGGGCGGGGCGCGGGTGGAGGGCTCGGCGACTGTGAAGTGGGCGATTGCGATCCCGTTTGTGGTGCCGGACCTGATTGTGATGCAGGGAGACGTGCCATAATTTAATTGCCCTCCGGGACACTGCAGCCAACGATACATAGCCCTGTGGAGCCCACATTTCTACGGGCGCTCAATCATGATTTTGTATTGTCCGGCTTGCCATAGCCGCCCGCGGTCGGCGTCTGGATGATGATCGCTTCGCCGGCGTCGACCACGGTGGCGTCGGCGCCTTTCAGGCGCTCCATCGCGGCCATCGTTCCGACGCACCCAGTTCTCGCCGACCTGGCCGTCTTCGCCGCCGGCGAGCCCGAACGGCCGGACGCGGCGGTGGCCCGAGAGGATGGTGTACTCCATCTTTTCCAGGAACCGGATGGTGCGGCGTATGCCGTCACCGGCGTTCCACCTTCCGCGACCGCCTGAACCGTTGCGGATGTGGAAGTCCTCCAGCACCACGGGATAGCGGAATTCCAGAATTTCCGGGTCGGTCAGCCGGGTGTTGGTCATATGGGTGTGCACCGCGTCGGTGCCGGGAAAGCCCGGCCCGGCCGGTGAGCCCGAACAGATCGTCTCGTAATACTGGTACTGGGCGTTGCCGAAGTTGACGTTGTTCATGGTGCCCTGCGCGCCGGCCATGCGCGCCGAGCGCGCCGAACAGCGTGTCGGTGACCGCCTGCGACACCTCGACGTTGCCGGCGACCACCGCGGCCGGATAGTGCGGTTTCAGCATGCGAGCCATCCGGGATGATGATGTTGATCGGGCGCAGGCAGCCGGCGTTCATCGGGATGTCGTCGTCGACCATGACGCGGAACACGTAGAGCACAGCCGCCCGCGTCACCGGCTCCGGTGCATTGAAGTTGGTGCCCTGCTGCGGCGAGGTGCCGGTGAAATCGACGGTGGCCTCGCGCTTGTTCTTGTCGACGGTGATCTTCACCACGATCACGTTGCCCTGGTCCATTTCGTAGCTGAACTGGCAATCGTGAAGCCGGCCGATGACGCGGCGCACGCTTTCGTCGGCGTTGTCCTGGACGTGTTTCATGTAGGCATGCACGACGGGCAGCGCCGAACTGCGCCACCATCTTGTGCAATTCTTGGACGCCCTTTTCGTTGGCGGCGATCTGGGCCTTGAGATCGTTGACGTTCTGAATCGGGTTGCGCGCCGGATACTGCGCCTTGGTGAGCAGATCCATCAGCGCCTGTTCGCGGAACTTGCCGCGGTCGACCAGCTTGAAGTTGTCGATGTAGATTCCCTCTTCTTCGATGTTGGTCGCAATCGGTGACATCGAGCCCGGCGCAATACCGCCGATGTCGGCGTGATGGCCGCGGCTTGCCACCCAGAACAGAATCTTTTTGCGTGCGTGGTCGAACACCGGCGTGCAGACCGTGAGGTCTGGGATATGGGTGCCGCCGTTGTAGGGCGCATTGATGAGATAGGAATCCCCGGTTTGATCTTGCCCTTGTTCTCGCGAATGATGGTCTCGACGGCACGGTCCATCGAGCCGAGATGCACCGGCATGTGTGGCGCGTTGGCGACCAGCGATCCGTCGGCGGCGAACAAGGCACAGGAGAAATCGAGCCGCTCCTTGATGTTGACCGAATAGGCGGTGTTCTGCAGCGACACGCCCATCTGCTCGGCGATCGACATGAACAGGTTGTTGAACACCTCGAGCATGATCGGATCGGCCTTGGTGCCGACCGCCTGCTTGCGCTCGAGCGGCACGGCACGCTCCAGCACCAGGTGATCCTTCGAAGTGATCACGGCGCGCCAGCCGTCCTCGACCACCACGGTCTGGTGCGGCTCGATGATGATCGCGGGACCCATAACCTTGTTGCCGGGCTTGAGCTGATCGCGGGTGTAGACCGCGGCCTGGTGCCAGACGCCGCCGGAAAAGAACGCGGTGCGGCGGGCGGGTGAGGGGAGCCGGCCGCGGGTGGTCTGGTGCTTCTTTTCGCGGAACCTGGCGCCGCCGCCGATCGCCTCGACCGACACCGCCTCGACCACGAGTTGCTTGCTGCGATCGATGAAACCGAAACGCGCCTTGTGCGCCTTCTCGAACGCCGCTTTCATCCTGGCAAGCGTTCCGGCCTCGACAATCAGCGGCGTGTCGGTGCCGGCGTAGCGGATGTGGGCGCGGACAATCACCTTGATCTGCCTGGCCGGCACGCCTTGGCCCGCGACCTCGGCCTTGGCGTCTTTGCCTAGCCGCGCGCCGTTGCGCTTGAGCGCTGCCAGCGACTTGGCGCCGAATGGCTCTTCGATCGCCTGCTGGCGGCTGGCGCGGATGTCGGCGAGCCCCATGCCGTATGCTGAAAGCAGCGATGAGAATGGATGGATCAGCACCCTGGTCATGCCGAGTGCATCGGCGACGAGGCAGGCGTGCTGGCCGCCGGCGCCGCCGAAGCAGTTGAGCGCGTAGCGGGTCACGTCGTAGCCGCGCTGCACCGATATCTTCTTGATCGCGTTCGCCATGTTCTCGACCGCGATCTTGATGAAGCCGTCGGCGATCTCCTCGGGGTCCTTGCCGCCGACCTCCTTGGCAAGCGCCGCGAACGCCTGCTTCACCGCATCGGCGTCGAGCGCGAGGTTCTGCGCCGGCCCGAAAATCTTCGGAAAGAAATCCGGGATCAGCTTGCCGACCATCACGTTGGCATCGGTGACGGCAAGCGGTCCGCCCGGCGGTAGCACGTCGGGCCAGGATTGGCGCCCGCCGAGTTCGGGCCCGACGCGAAAGCGCGCGCCATCGAAATGCAGCACCGAGCCGCCGCCGGCGGCGACAGTATGGATCAGCATCATCGGGGCGCGCATGCGCACCCCGGCCACCTCGGTTTCGAAGGTGCGCTCGTATTCGCCATCGAAATGCGACACGTCGGTCGAGGTGCCGCCCATGTCGAAACCGATGAGCTCCTTGAATCCCGCTTCACGCCCGGTCTCGGCCATGCCGACCACACCGCCTGCCGGCCCCGACAGAATGGCGTCCTTGCCCTGGAACAGTTCGGCGGCGGTGAGGCCGCCCGACGACATCATGAACATCAGCCGGATGTTGTCGGCTGGGCCGCTGTTTTTGCGCGTGCCTTTGCCGCGTGCCGCAGCCCGCTCACTCAAAAGGGCAGGGGACGATGTGGCGCTCGCGTTGCCGGTGTCCAGTTCGCTCGCCACCACGCCGACGTAACGGCGCAGGATTGGCGACAGATAGGCATCGACCACCGTGGTGTCGCCGCGGCCGACGAGCTTGATCAGCGGCGAGACCTCATGGCTCACCGAAACCTGGGGAAATCCCATTTCGCGGGCCAGCGCTGCGGCGCGCTGCTCGTGCTCGGGATAGCGGTAGGCGTGCATGAACACGACCGCGACCGCCTTGATGCCGGAGGCCGCGGCGCGCTCGAGCTCGGTGCGCACGCCCGCCGCATCGAGCTCGCGTTCGACGGTGCCGTCGGCGCGGACCCGCTCGTCGACCTCGACGACACGCTCGAACAGCATTTCCGGCTTGATGATGTGCTTGGCAAAAATCTTCGGCCGCGCCTGGTAGCCGATCCGCAGCGCGTCGCGAAAGCCTTTGGTGGTGAGCAGCAGCAGGCGCTCGCCCTTGCGTTCCAGCAGCGCGTTGGTGGCGACCGTGGTGCCCATTTTGACGGCGCCGATGCGGCCCGGCGGGATCGGCTGGTCCGCGGTGAACCCGAGCAGGTTACGGATGCCTTGCACGGCGGCATCCCGATAGGCCTCGGGGTTCTCGGACAACAGCTTGTGAGCAACGAGCGAGCCATCCGGACGGCGGCCGACGACATCGGTAAAGGTGCCGCCGCGGTCGATCCAAAATTCCCAGGGCCTTGCTTGTTTCAAGGGCCTTGCTCGTTTCATGGCCGTCCCAAACGCAGTCACCGCCGGTCTTGCGGAAGGCGTGCATAGCATGTGAACCCGCGCTGGTCTGCCCGCTCGCCACGGCTGTGGCGACCGTGCTATGGACGCTCGACCCGGCGCCGAGGGGGCAAGCTTTTTCCGAGGCGGGCCGGGTTATTGAGACCAACCAACAGGACAATCGATGACACAAGTGCTGGCAATCTGTGGTTCACTGCGTAAGGGTTCGTTCAACCGCATGTTGATGAATACGTCGATCGGGCTCGCGCCCGCGGGCATGACGATCAAGGAAGCGCCATCGTTTGCGAACTTCCCGATCTACAATTTCGATATCCAGCAATCGAGCGGCTTTCCCGCCGATGTGGACGCGCTGCACAATGCGGTGACTGCTGCGGACGGAGTTTTGATGGTGTCGGCGGAATACAACTGGTCGATCCCCGGCGGGCTGAAGAACGCCATCGATTGGCTGTCGCGCTACAAGGAGGTTTCGTTCAAGGACAAGCCGGTGTGCTTGCAGTCGGCGGCGCCCGGGCTGCTTGGCGGATCGCGGATGCAGTATCACCTGCGCCAGTCGCTGGCGGGCGTCGATGCGTTCCTGTTCGGCAAGCCTGAGGTCATCGTCAACCTCGCGGCCTCCAAGTTTGCCGATGGTGCGCTGAAGGACCAGGGCGCGCTCGATCTGATCAAGCAGCAGCTCGCGGCATTCGGCAAATTCATCGAGCGGGTCAAGCCGCGCTGAACCAACAATCGAGCCAGGAGGAACGCCATGTATGCAGTGATCGGCGCCACGGGAAACACCGGCAGGGCCGTGGTCAAGGAGCTCAAGGCGCTGGGCGAGAACCCGGTTTGCGTGGCTCGCAACGCCGACAAGGCGCGCGAGGTGCTGGGCGCGGACACCAACGATCGCCATCGCGGAGCTGGACGATCGCGCCGGCATGGAGAAAGCGCTAGCCGGCAGCAAGCGGGTGTTCATCGTCACCGGCCACAATCCCAAGTCGGACGTGCAGCAGATCAACGTGATCGATGCCGCCAAGGCGGCCGGGGCGGAATTCATCGTCAAGATTTCCGGCGGCCGCGACGTGATCGGTCCGAACGTGGAATCGGTCAACGGCCAGGCGCACTACAAGATCGAGGAGCATCTCAAGAAAGCGGGCTGGCCTGGTGCATCCTCAGCCCCGGCCTGTTCATGCAGAACATCCTGGGCCAGGCGGCCAACATCAAGAACGACGGCAAGATCATCCAGCCCTGGCCGAAGGATCTGCCGGTGGCCCTGATCGACGTGCGCGACACCGGCGCGCTCGGCGCCCGCGTGCTGCGCGATCCGGGCAAGCACCACGGCAAGATCTACACCTTCACCGGCGTCAGCACGACCTTCGGCGACTTCGCCAACGTCATCGGCGAGGTGATCGGCAAGCCGATCACCTACGTGGCGATCACGCTGGAGCAGGCCGAGGCCGGGATGAAGGCGCGCAACATGCCGGACTGGCTGGTGGCGCATCTGGTCTCGATCGCCCGCGCCGGCGGCAAGGGCGCGTTCTCCAAGGAGAACACGGGGCCGATCCGTGACATCGTCGGCCGCGCGCCGATCACCACCCGGCAGTTCGCGCAGGATTTCAAGGGCGCGTTCAGTTGATCGGTGGCGTGGCGCCTGCCTCACGACGGCAAGCTTGCTTGCGCCGCATTCCTTATCGACCCCGGGGTTGAACCCCCGGGGGCGGCCGTTGCCATGCATCGCGACGCGGACTTGTCAGGCGGGCGGCTTAACCCACCGGCTCTTCGAACTTGAAGCCGATGGTCTGCAGCCCCTCCAGCGCCTTCCTGCCGTATTCGGTCTCGATCTCCTTGGCGAGGCTTGGCGCGTAGGAGATCGGATCGATCTGCTGGTCGGTCTCCGGCACGATCATCACCAGCAGCCGGCCGGTATCATCGGAGATGTTGCGGAACGCGCGGTTCTCGCCGCGCGGCACCGAGATCATGTCGTTGGGCTCGAGCACCGTGCGGTGCTCGCCGTGATCGCCCCAGCTGATCTCAAAACGCCCGCACAGGCAGAAGAAATTCTCCACGGTGTTGAGATGGCGGTGCAGGCCGGGGCCGTTGCCGGGCTCGCATTCGGCGATCGAGACGATCAGGCCGCGCGGGCCCTTGACCGGCGCGCCGGCGCTGCGGCCCTGGTAGTCGGCTGGCGCCATCACCGGATAGACCTTGCGTGCGGTGACCTTCTCCACCGCGCCGGGCGGGATGTTGTGGGCCTCGAAGTTCTGCCGCTGGTAGGTCTGCAGCTTGTTGAACCGGGCGACGCGGGTTTCCATTTCCTGAGGCGTGAGGGACTTCTTGGCCACGGCAAATCCTCCTCCAAGATTTCTGTTGAACGTATTGTGGCTCAAACGTCCGGAGTTGTCATGACCGGGAACCGTTGTCTTTTGGTGGTTCGTCTCGCCAATTCAGTCAGCGAGCCACGTTGGCGATGCGGGTCGGGACGCCGAACTCCTTGCGGCAGACCTCCGCCAGCGCGGCGATGCCTTCGCGGATTTCTGCGTGGGTCGGGCTCGCAAAGCAAAGCCGCATCCGGCTGCGGCTGTGATCCTTGTTGACCGACCATTCCGGTCCCGGATTGATGGCGACGCCCGCCTTCAGCGCCGGCTGGTACAGCTTCATGGTGTCGACGTTGTCGGGCAGCTTGACCCAGAGGAAGATGCCGCCCCTGGGCTCATCGAATTCGGCGGTGGTGCCGAACTGCTCGTTGAGCGATTCCATCAGCGTGTCGAGCTTCTTGCGCAGCCCCTGCGTCAGCTCAGGGACATGTTCGGCAAAATGCGGCGTGCAGTATTCGGCCAGCACCATCTGCTCCAGCGCGCCGGAGCCGGCGTCGGTCTTGATCGCCAGCATCCGCGACAGCAACGCCCAGGGTGCGACGATGTAGCCGACCCGCAGCGCCGGCGCGATCGACTTGGAAAACGAACCGATGTGGATGACGTTGGCTTTCGCGCTCATGGCGTGCAGCGCCGGCGGTCGCTTGTGGTCCCAGATCAGATCGGCGTAGCAATCGTCCTCGAAGATCGGAACACCATGAGCATCGGCTAGCTTGAGCATCTCGGTGCGGCGCGCCGCGCGCAGGATGGTGCCCGTCGGGTTCTGCACCGTCGGGATGGTGTAGATGTATTTGGGCCGCACGCCGCGGTCGCTTGAGATCGTCGAGCGCGGTCGGCCAGCGCGTCCATCCGCATGCCGTCGCGATCGAGCGGAATGCCGATGGCGTTGACGCCGAGCCGCGCCAGCCGGTTGATCGAGCCCTGGTAGCACTCCTGCTCGATGATGACCGTGTCGCCACGTTGCAGCAGCACGCCGTTGACGAGATCGAGCGCCTGCAGCGAGCCGGAGGTGACCAGGATATCGTCGGCGGTGCACGCGATGCCGGCGTCGCGCTTGAGCTTCGACGCCAGAAATTCGCGCAGCGGCCGGTAGCCTTGCGGGCCGCTGGCGAGCCCGTAGGTGGCAAGCATCCGGCCTTCGCGCTTGCATCACCGCATGGGCGGCGGCGACCAGGCCGTCAAGCGGCAGTTCGTCGGCATCGTTGTTGCCGCCGGTAAAGTTGTATTTCGGCGCGCCGGTCCAGCGCGCCGCGGGGGCCGGCAGTCCGGTCGGCAGCAGCGGGGTGAAATCGAAGGCTGCCGCTGTCATCGACCGCATTCCTTTCTTGTTTTCGGGGGTATCCGTCCGAGTCTCGCTCGTCCGAGTCCGCCCGGCCAAAGCCGTCTGACCGCGCGTGGGGTCGTCATCGCGTATTCAATACTAGGACGCGCTCTCCGAAAGGTGCAACCGACCGGCTTGGGAGTGTCTTCCGGAGGTTTCGCCGATTTGCTATCAAGGCAGGCTGCTTTGATTGGGCAAACCAATTCATCTCGTTGATCCTTATTGGGGATGGAACCATGATTTCAATTGTTCGTTGCGCGGCGGCCGTTGCGGCGGCGGCATTGCTACTTTGGCCGAATTGGCGCCAGCGGAGGATCCGGAAGGGCAGCACGTTCTTGCGCTGCGGGAACCGGCGGAAACCGCGGCGCAGCCTGAGAAGGCGCCCCTGTTCGCCGCGATGGCAGGCTCGTGGTCGGGTGGTGGAACCATCTCGCTGACGAACGATATCAAGGAAAGGCTGCGCTGCCGGGGCCACCACACCTTCCGCCAGGCCAACAACAGCCTCGCGCTTAGCATCCGCTGCGCGAGCGACAACTACAAGTTCGAACTGACCAGCGATGTCGTGGAGCGGCGCGGCCAGATTTCCGGCAAGTGGAGCGAAACCGCATACAAGGTGTCGGGCAGCATCAACGGACGGGTGGCGGGCAATCGCATTACCGCGGTTGCCAAGGGCGAAAGCTTCACCACCGCCCTTTCGGTGACCACCAACGGCAACCGCCAGACCGTGTCGATCACCCCGGAAAAGACCTACATCATCAGCGTGCAGATCGCGATGGCGCGGCGCTGAACGGCGCGCTCTGCGTGGCGCATTCGGCGCCATCCCGCTATGCTTTGGTCAACAAACGCGCAGCGGGAGAGGGAACCATGACGCGACCGTTCGAGGGCATCCGGGTGATCGACGTCACGCATGTCCTGGCGGGGCCGTTCGCGGCCTATCAGTTGGCCGTGCTCGGCGCCGACGTGATCAAGGTCGAGGACCCCGACGATCCCGACCAGAGCCGCGGCTCCGGCACCGACAAGGCGCTCAACCGCGGCAACATGGGCACGGCCTTCCTGACTCAGGCCTCCAACAAGCGCTCGATCACGCTCGATCTCAAGGAGCGAGGCCGACCGCGAGGTTCTGAAGAAGCTGGTCGCGACCGCCGACGTGTTCGTCGAGAACTACCGCCCCGGCGCGTTCGAAGCCCTGGGGCTTGGTTACGAGGCGCTGTCCGCGATCAATCCGCGGCTGATCTACGCGTCGTTCTCGGCGTTCGGCCAGAACGGGCCGCGCGGCCAGCAGACCGCCTACGATCACGTCATCCAGGCCACCTCCGGCATCATGGCGATGACCGGCACCGAGGACGTGCATCCGGTCAAGTTCGGCTCGCCGGCGATCGACTACGCCACCGGCATGACGCGGCGCCTTCGCGCTCTCGGCCGCGCTGTTCCAGCGCGAGAAGACCGGCAAGGGCCAGCGCATCGACATGGCGATGCTCGACGTGGCGATGATCCTGATGAGTTCGCACGTGACCGGCTATCTGCGCAACGGCGTGCATCCCAAGCCGCACGGCAACCGGCATCCGCACGCCACCAACGGCGCGTTCCAGACCAAGGACGGGCTGGTGATGCTCGGCGCGAGCAATCTGCGCCAGCAGCGCGGCTGTGGACGTTGCTGGAGCGGCCGGACATGATCAAGAAGCACCAACGACGAGCGCGACGCCGACCATGAGCGCGAGATCGCGGTGCTCGAAGAGATCATGCTGACCCGCACCGCCGACGAGTGGGAGGAATTCCTGCAGGCGCGGCATGTCCCGGCCGCGCGGGTGCGCACCATGGGCGAGGCGATCGCCGATCCGCAGATCGCGAGCCGCGGCGTCATCCAGCGCCATGCCAAGCGCAACCGGAATGGACGGCGCGTTCGGCGTGCCGCTTGCCGCCGTTTACCTTCGCCCACGGCGGGCCGCGCATCGATACGAGCCCGCCGACGCTCGGCCAGCACAACGAGGAGATCCTGCGCGAGCTTGGCCTGGCGCCGCAGAAGAAGGCGCGGACGGGGACGTAGAGCAGGCGAACGGAGGCGAGGCCGTCGCCGGGGTGGCTCGTTACGCCAGCCCGGACGCGCGCGCCTGCTCCAGCGCCATACCGCCCAATCCTTGTCGCCGTCACCATGCGCCACGGCGCCGACCAGGCGGTCGCGCCAGACATTGCCGCTCGGCAGTGGGACTGCGGCGAGGCTGCCGGCTTCCAGCGCGAGGTTGGCATCCTTCAGCCCCAGCACCGCCATCTGGCCGACCTTGGCGTAGCTCTCGTCCACCATGATCTTGCCGTAGACCTTGTAGGCCGGGCAGTTGAACAGCCCGTCGGTCATCACGTCATAGAACACGCTGGTTTCCACGCCGTACTTGCGGGTCAGCGAAAAGCCTTCGCCCATCGCCTCCATGGCGCAGCCGAGCACGAAATTGTTGGCGAGCTTGATGGCGGCGGCGGCCTCCGGGTCGACGCCGCCCTCGAACACGCGGCGGCTCATGGCCTCGAACAGCGGCTTGCACTTGGCGAGTGCGTCGGCCGGCCCGGCGGCACACGATGCCGGCAATGCCGCCGGTGACCTGCTCCGGCCGCCCGAGCATCGGCGCGCAATCAGGATATGGCCCTTTTCGGCGTGCGCGGCCTTGAGCTTGCGGATCACCGGAATGCCGTGGGTGCCGGCGCAGACGTGGATGCTGCCCTTCGGCAGCGCATCCAGCAGGCCCTGCCGGAACAGCACGTCCTCCAGTGCGGCATCGTCGGCCAGCATGGTGTAGACGTGTCGCCGAAGCGCGCGGCGTCGGCAATCGAGCCGACGATCTTGCGCGCCGGCCTCCGCCAGCGGCTTGGCCTTTTCCGGCGTGCGGTTATAGACGCCGACCTCGTGCTTTGCTTCGAGCAGGCGGCGGACCATGGCTTGGCCCATGCGGCCTGTTCCGATGAAACCGAGCTTCATGGTGTGTCCTTCCGCTTATTGGAGTTGTCCGCGCACCCATTCGATTTCGCGTGAAACGTAGTCGACGATGTCGCCGGTCTTGAGGTGATCAGGCAGCACGTCCCAGGTGTAGGTCTCGATCTCAAGCTGGCGCGACAGCGGCCGGGCCTTGTGGAACTTGAGCGCGTCCTCAATGGCAAAGCGCGTGGTGCCGAATTCGCCGAGGTCGTCGAGGAACACCGGCACATGGAAATGGGTGCGCCATTCGCGCGGGCCGGGATCGGTCTCCCAGGCCTGGAAGGCGTCCTCCAGGTTGAGGAAGCGGTTGAGCTTGCCGTCCTTCTTCTCGACCGTCTGGGTCAGATAGATGGTCTTGGCGTAGCGCTTCAGCGTGTCGACGATCTTCTGCGTCACCTGCGGCACCCGCATCGCCGCAGCTTCCTGCAGCTTGAAGATCGGGATGCCGGCATCGACCAGCTTCTGCAACGACACCGCGATGTCCTCATACACCACCGCCTGATGGCAGATATCGAACACCGTGCCGATGAACTTGCGCTGGGCGACGATCGCCTCCGAGATCGGGATGCGGGCGAACTTCGCCAGCATCTCGGCGGATTTCCGGTGTAGAGATGGTTGGTGAAGTAGTCGACCGTCTCGTCGGTGGTCTCGAGAAAGCAGAACGGCTCGGGTTCAAGCGCGAGAGTCACAGTCCGCCCGGTGCGCCTTTCCAGATCGATCAGCTGCGCAGCGACCCGCATACGTGCTCGGTGTAGCTGTCGACAACGGCCTTGCCGGTGACGTTGGGCTTGAACCCCAGCGGCGCGCTCTGGATTGACGGCGAGATCGTCTCCGGCACCACGTCGGCCAGAATTTCGGCGACGTTCATGGTGTATTGGGTGCGTTCCTCCGATCGCCAGTCCGGCTCGTACACCTGTTCCTTGACGATCTGGTTCTTGAACGGCCCGTAGGGAAAGGCGTTCACGGTGTAGAGGTACATGTTGTGGTCGGCGAGATAGCTCTTGAGCTTGTCGCGCTCGGGCTTGCTCTTGACCAGCGTCGAGGCCGAGGCGTTCGACAGCCGCAGCGATACGCCGAACGGCGCCGACGGGCACACGCGCTTCTGCACCTTGGGCACGTAGGTCGTCAGCGACTGTCCACATGTCGTCCCAGGTGTCGCCGGGATGCACCAGCGTCGAATAGGTCAGGTGGCCGAGGCCGTTGCCGAGGTCCATGGTTTGTCCGCTCTTTGAGTTATTGCCAGCGCCTAAAGCGCGATTGCATCAGGTTGAATTGCCATCACGCTTTGGCTCTTTGATTGAGCATGATCTTTTCCGAAAACCGGTTCCCACTTTTCGGGTCATGCTTTAGCTTATCTTCTCGGCTTTGCCGCTCGGGCGGCACGGATGATCGCCTCGCAGGCCGAGGCACCGTGGATGATCTGGTCCGGCGTGATCGGAAACGGCGGGCCGCCTTCGGCGGCGCGCGGCGAAGGCTTCGAAGCAGGCGCGGATGACGTCGAGCTTCTCGGCCTCCCACACCTCCAGCGGTCCCTTGAGCGGCTGGTACTTGCAGGCACCGAACAGCCGGGTGCGCCGCTCCTCGGAGGAGGCACCGGCGACATGGGTGACGCCTTCGAGCCGCAGCCAGCCCTTGGAGCCGAACACCTGGAAGCTGAAGCCCGGCCCGGTCGTGGTGATGGTGCCGAGATAACCCGACATGCCGGCCTTCATCCGAAACAGCATGGAGGTGGTGTCGTCGGTCTCGCCTTCGAGGACGCGGGCGAAGCTCTGGCAGTAGACGTGATCGAACTCGCCGCACAGATCGATCATGGCGTCGATCGCGTGAACGCCCAGCGGGGCAAGCCCGCCGAGCGGCGCCTCGTCCTTCATGCGCGCGCCACGCCGTCGGCTTCAGCAACAGCGCGTTGGGGAACGTCATGTTGCATTCGATGTGCTGGATCACGCCAAGGTCGCCGGAGCGCATGCGCTGGCGAAGCTTGATCATTTCCGGATGAAAGCGCCGGTTGTAGCCGACGCCGATCGTGCGCTTGGCTTTGAGCACGGCATCGACCGCCGCGGTCGGCGTCTTTCTTGGAATAGGTGAACGGCTTTTCGCAGAACACGTGCTTGCCGGCGGCGGCAGCCGCGATGATCTGCTTGCACGTGGCCGGACGGCGGCGTCGCTAGCACCACCGCGTCGATCTTGGGATCGGCAAGGATCGCCTCGTAGCTGTCGACCAGGCGGAGCTTGTATTGCTTGGCGAAAGCCTCGACATCCGGCTTGACACGGTGCGGGTCTCATCGCTGTGAATCGCATGGCGTCGCTGCCGTCGGCGAGCGATTCCACCATGTCTTGCCCCACCAGCCGAGCCCGACGATTGCGGCGTTGATCATGCTGTCACTCCAGACTGTCGACGTGGCGCTTCAATGGGGCCAGGTCAGCATGGCGAGCACGATGCAGGCGCA
Source organism: uncultured Actinomycetes bacterium (assembly GCA_963781425.1). Classification (GTDB taxonomy): domain Bacteria; phylum Actinomycetota; class Acidimicrobiia; order IMCC26256; family PALSA-610; genus DASQHW01. The sequence continues at coordinate 38,058 of CAWAGX010000001.1, forward strand.
GCATCCAGAACACGCAGTATTCGATGCCGCCGATCACCCAGATCCATTTCTTGGTGACCTTGTAGGTCGCGGCACCCGCCACCAGAAGGTGGATTGCCGCGATGGCGGCGACATAGGGCGTGTAGATGTCGAACACCAGCGCGATCGTCAGCACGGTCTCGATCGTGCCGGCGATGTACATCCAGGTCGCCGGCGGATTGAACTTGGCGGCCTTGAAGAAGTTCAATGTCGCCGGTTCGGTAAACTTGCCGACAACATGCGGGAATGAAGAACAGCGCGCAGATCAGGCGCAGACGACGATCGGTTGAGCAGGTTGAATTTATCGGCCCACGACATGCTTCCCCCCGTCGCCGCTTGTTGCACTCATTTCAATGGATCACACCCGATGGTGCAAGGCTTTCGGCCGGCACCTGCTCGCTCGGCCGCAAACCGCCGAAGGCTTCACCATCCGATCTTGCCGCCCTTGAGCCAGTCCGCGCCCAGCGCGTAGAGCGCATCGGTCGCGGGCCCATCGACGCCCGGCATGTCCGCCTTGACCTTGTAGCCGACCCTGGTCTGCAGGTAGGCGAGGTGGCGGTAGCCAATGGGGAAGCGGTCGAGCAGCTTGGGGTCAAGCTTGGGTGCCTTGGTCGGATCGACCGGGGTGATCTGGTCCTTCTCGTAGGTCAGCCGCCGCCACACCAGGCCCCATTTGCCCTTTCGCTTTTCGAGAAAATCGTAGAAGCGGCCGATGCAGATGACGTCGCATTCGACGCCTTCGAGATTGGCGCGCTGCGAAATCGACATCTTGGTCTGGGCGATGGCGCGCTTGCCCTTGATGTCGATCGAGGAGCCGCCGAGGAAATGGTAGATGCGCACGCCGCGCTTGTAGCCGTCGCGGTTCGCCGCGATGAACTCCTCATAGGTGCCCTGGAACCAGGTCGCCCACATCCGGCCCTCGGGATGCCAGACGGTGCGGAAGCGGTCCCACTGGAAGCTGTCGCGCCACACCGCCCAGTTCTCGATCAGCTCGCGGATGGCGAGCTGGTCTGGCAAGTTTTCGGGACATCGCGGGCATGCAGTCGCTCCGGTTACGGTGCTCTCTGGCGCGGGCCGCCACACTGCACTAACGTTCGCCGACATTCCAGCGGGAGGACAACATGGCGAGACTTCAGGGACGCACGGCGATCGTCACCGGCGGGGCGGTGGGCATCGGCCGCCACTATTCGCAGGCGCTCGCCGCCGAAGGCGCCCAGGTGATGATCGCCGACATCAAGGACGGCTCGGCGGTGGCCGCCGAGATCGCGGCCAAGCACGGCAGCAATTCCACCGACAGCATGAGCTTCGACGTCAGCGACGAGGCGCAGTGCAAGGCGCTGGTGGCCAAGACCATCGAGCGCTTCGGCAAGATCGACATCCTGATCAACAACGCCGCGCTCTATGCGCCGCTGCCGACGCTCAAGGTCACCGAGATGGACGTGGAGCTGTGGGACAAGGTGATGGCGATCAACATCCGCGGCCCGTTCCTGATGGTCAAGCATGTGGCGCCGCACATGATCGCCAAGAAGTCCGGCAAGATCGTCAACATCGGTTCCGGTACGGTGGCCCGCGGCATTCCGGAGTTCTCGCATTACGTCACCTCGAAGGGCGCGGTGACGGCGTTCACCCGATGCATGGCGCGCGAGCTTGGCGATCACGGCATTTGCGTCAACACGCTGGCGCCCGGCTATACGCTGTCCGACACCGGTCTCACCAACACCGTGCATGTCGCAGCCTCGCGTGCCGGCGCCGTGCAGCGGCGCTCGATCAAGCGCGACGAATATCCCGAGGATCTGCTGGGAACCCTGATCTTCCTGTGTTCGCCGGACAGTGATTTCATGACCGGGCAGGTGCTGGCGGTCGATGGCGGCACCAACAACACCTGACGGCGTGGTATCTTCCGGACCGGCATCGGAGCGCGGATGCGGTTCGCGCTCAGGATTTCGCGCAACCACCGCGGGTGGCCGTTCGCTGGCCATCGGGCGGGCGTTGAGCCAGATCAATAAGCGCCTGCAAACGTGAATGCCTGCCGCGTCCTTGCGCCCCTGTTATTGGCCGGGGCCAATCGCTATTTTACGCACAGACACGAATTCCGGACCGGATGGAGACATCGATGAGCGTTGCGGCGCAGGCCAAAGCCAAGAAGGACAATGGCGCCAAGAACGGCCGCGAGGCCTATTACGACAGGATTTCCAAGCTCGACATGGCGCCGCTGTGGGTGGTTCTCAAGGACATCATCCCGGACGAGCCGAAGACCGTGTGCGAGCCGGCGGTCTGGCGCTTCAAGGACGTCAAGCCGCTGGTGGCCGAGGCAGGTTCCGTCATTTCCGCCGAGGAAGCGACCCGTCGCGTGCTGGTGCTGGAGAACCCCAAGCTGCGGGGCCAGTCGCGCATCACGCAATCGCTTTATGCCGGCCTGCAGCTCATTCTGCCCGGCGAGATCGCGCCGCCGCATCGGCACAGCCCGGCGGCGATCCGCTTCATCCTCGACGGCGAAGGCGCCTACACCCAGGTCGACGGCGAGAAGACGGTGATGTCGCCGGGCGACTTCGTGCTGACACCGTCCGGCACCATCCACGATCACGGCAACGAGTCGAAAAAGTCGATGATCTGGCTCGACGTGCTCGATGTGCCGACCGTCAACTTCTTCGAGACCTGCTTCTACGAGCACTTCGACTATGAGCGGCAGAACACCCGTCGCGACCACGCCAACTCGCTGGTTCGCTATGGCTCGGGCGTGTTGCCCGATGGCGCCGACGCCGCGCAGAAGAACAGCCCGATCATCAATTATCCGTATGCCAAGATGCGGCCAATTCTGGAGCGGCTTGCCGCGACCGGTGACATCGATCCCCATCACGGTGCGCGGTTCCGCTACGCCAATCCGCTCACCGGCGGGCCGGTGATGCCGACCATGGGCGCGCATCTCGCGCTGCTGCCGAAGAACTTCAAGAGTAAGGACTACAAGTCCACCGACAGCACCATCTTCGTCTGCGTCGAGGGCGAGGGCTCGACCAAGGTCGGCGGCAAGACCCTGGAATGGGGTCCGCGCGACGTGTTCGTGGTGCCGTCCTGGATGTCCCACGCGCACACGGCGAAGAAGGAGTCGGTGCTGTTCTCGATCTCTGACCGTCCGGCCCAGGAGGCGCTCGGGCTGTGGCGCGAGCAGGCCTAGAGCGGGCTCGCCGGCCGCAAGGCGGCCGCGCCGCGGTTGCGCATGAATTGGTGGCCGGCCAGGATCACGGCGGCGCCAAGCCCAAGCCAGTCGAGCGCGCTGGCGCCGGGGAAGGCGTTTGGCGGAATAAGGATCGCCAGGGCCGCCGCACCAAACACCAGTCGCATCACGGTTGACAGCGGCGCGAAGGCAAAGCCGACGATCGCGGCGGTGCCCATGAAGATGCCGAGGATGTTGCGGGTGAACTGCCAGGCGATCCACCACCAGGGGCCGGCCATCAGCAGCGCCGGCTCCAGCACGAACAGGAACGGGATGAAGAAGGTGCTCCAACCCACCGCGACCGCGGTCCAGCCGGTCTGCCAGCCGGATACGCGCGCGATATTGGCGGCGGCGTAGGCCGCGATCGCGACCGGCGGCGTGATCATCGACAGCATGCCGAAGTACATCACGTACATGTGCGCTGCCATCGGCGTGACGCCGAGCTTGACCAATGATGGTGCCAGCAGCGTCGCTGTCAGCACATAGACGCTGACCGTCGGCATCCCCATGCCGAGGATGATGCTGATCAGCGCGGTGAGCAGCAGCAGGATGAACAAATTCTCGCCGGACAGTGCGATCAGCTGCAACGTCAGTCCGAACGAGATGCCGGATACGCTGAGCGCACCGACCACCATGCCGGCCGCCGCGCCGATCAGTACGATATCGAGCGCGGCGCGGCCGGTGTCGAGCACGGCGCGGGCCATCTCGCCGACCGAGACCTTGCTGCCGCGATAGCCAAACAGCAAGCATAGCACGATCAGGATGAACGTGGAGTAGATGGCGGCCCGCTCGATCGGGATCTGGAAAATTTCCGGATAGGCAATGGTGACAATCAGGAAGGCGATCGGAATCGGAAAGTGCCAGCCGGACCGCAGCACCTCGCGAAACGATGGCGCGTCCTCGACCTGGGCTGCGCCGATGCGCTGCTTGGCGGCCTCGAGATCGACGTGCATGAACAGCGCGGCATAGTAGAGCACCGCCGGGATGATGGCGGCGATGACGACGGCGCCATAGGACACCTGCAGGAACTCCGCCATGATGAAGGCGGCGGCTCCCATGATCGGCGGCATCAACTGGCCGCCGGTCGAGCCGACCGCTTCGATGGCGGCAGCCTTGCGCGGCGAAAAACCCGAGCGACCCATCAGTGGAATGGTGACAATGCCGACCGCGACCACGTTGCTCACGGCAGCGCCGGAGATCATGCCGAACAGCGCCGAGCCGACCACCGCGATCTTGGCGGCGCCGCCGCGGAAATTGCCCATGGCCGACATCGCCAGATCGGCGAAATAAGCCGCGCCCCCGGTGCGGCCGAGCACCTGGCCCATCAGCGTGAACGGCACCACGATCAGCACCGCGACACCGAGGATGACGCCGATCATGCCGTTGGTGTCGAGGCCGAGATAGACAATCAGGCGGGCGGGCGTCACCGGCCGGGTGGCGAAGTCGCCGGGCAAATGCGGGCCGATGAACACGTAGGCCACCAGCACCAGGATGATCGCGACCAGTACGCCACCCGAAGTCCGGCGCGTCGCCTCCAGCACCAGCAGCAGCAGGATTGCGCTGCCGAGGATGCCTTCGGTCGGCAGCAGCGCAATTTCCTGTGTCAACGGCTCATAGCGATAGGCAATGTAGGCGCAGATCGCGAGCGAGGCGACGACGCCGAACCAGTCGAACCAGCGCATCGCCCAGGCGCGGCTTCCGATTGCGGCCCAAACGAGAGTGAGCACCAGGCTCGCTACCGGCAGCAATGGAATGCCGGTCAGCGACCGGTAGCTCGAGAGAATGTAGGCAACGATCATGACCGAGGCGATGCAGCCACCCAAGTCGAGTGGCGCTGCTCGCCGCAGCCTGCCGCCGACGAATGTCAGAGCCAGGGTCAGTCCCAGGCAGACCGCGAGAAGTTGCTCGGTGTAAAACGCGGCGCCAAAGAAGCGCCTCGGCAGGTCCAGAACCCAACCGACCACGCAGGCGATCAACAGCCCCTGGAAAACGTCCATCCAAATGGCAGTGGCCCGCGATGTGTCGGAGCCGGGCTCCGCCACATCGGTCGGCCGGGGTGGTTCGGTCACTGCAACGCCTGGGGATGAATGTTATGCTCCTTGTAATACTTCAGCGCGCCGGGGTGATAGGCCACGTCGTATTGCTTGTAGGCGAACGCCGGTGAGAATTCGCGCAGCACCGGCTGCACCGCGACGAGGTCGCTCTTGTTCTTGAACAGCGTGTCGAGGAACTTGTAGACGAAATCGTCCTTGGTCTTGACGCTGGTGAAGAACAGGTTGTCGAAGCTGTAGACCTTCATCGGCTTTTCGACGCCGACAAACACCGGCCCGGGCTTGACCTCGGTGAGATAGCCCCACTTCACGATCTTGCGGGCCGCGGGCATGCCCTTTTCGTCGATCTCGACCATGCGGATGCCGCCGACCGTGGCATCGACCTCGCGCACCTTCGGCGCGCCGAAGGCGAAATACATGGCGTCTGCGGCCCCTGACGAGAAATCGTCGGCGCTGCGGATCACGTTGGGCACCAGCACCGGCTTGATGTCCTTCTCGGTCAGTCCCGAGGTGATCAGGATGGCGCGCACCGTCGGCTCCAGCGCGCGCATCGCGGAAAAGCCGGTCGGCACCCGTTTGCCCTTGAGGTCGGCGACCTTGGTCATACCGGAATCCTTGCGCACGAAAAAGCCGACGCGGAGCGCATGCGCGGCCCCGATGATGCGCAGGTCCTTGAAGCCCTTGTCGGCGCCGTTGTGGACTTCCATCGAATTGCTGATGCCGATCTCGGCTTCACCGCGGTTGACCATCGGTACGATCACCTGGTCGCCGGCGCTGGGCTGCACCAGGACATTGAGCCCGGCTTTCTCCTTGAGAACCTTGGCGACAGCCGCTGCCGTGGTGTGGTTGAGCGTGCCCGGCGGCAACGTAGCGAAGCCATAAGTTTGGGCCGATGCGACGCCGCTGGACAGCGCCAGCGCCGCTCCGGCAATCAATGTGCGCTTGATAGTCGCGATTGGCATGATTGTTCCTCCCTGAATTTGGCAATGATCGCACATCGCCTCTCACCTGGCGAGGTGCAGCCGGTCGCACTTGAGGCCTGGGTAAGTTCGCTTCGCCGCCGCGCGACCGGCGGCGAACCAATCACTCGCGGCGGCGCGAGATCACATAGGATTCGTCGATGAACCAGAGGCCGCCGTGCTCCTGCAGGACGTCGCGTGTTGCGTCGAGATAACGGCCATCGGTTGCAGCCTCGGCAACCCGGTGGTCCTCGACCTGCGCCACATAGATTGCGGCGTTCCAGGCGGCGAACAGCGTCGACGTGCCGATCGACGACGTCTCGGTGATCTCGCTCGGCAGCGTATGCATGTCGTAGCGGAACAGCGAACGGTTGTCGGCGTAGGCGTTGAAATTGAGATCACGCCCGGCAGGCCCCAGCTCGTGCTTGACCGATTTCATGATCTGATGGCGGTCGTGCACGAACGGGTTATCGTCCGGCCACACCTTGTTGATGATCTCCATGCCGGGATCATGGCCATGCGAATGGATGGCGATCAATCGCCCGCCTGGGCCGAGCGAACGCGCAAGCGGCGCAACGACGCGCTTGGCCTTGAACTCCAGCGAAGCGCGGGCGCGATAGGGTTGCGAGGCGATGACCAGATCGTAATTGGCAACAGTGCCGCCGGGCTTCGGGATGATCGGATCGAGCAGGAACTTGTGATCCTCGCGATAGATCACCAGCACCACCGGCCGCTCGTACACCGGGTTGCCGGTCTTCGGGCTGACGCCGGCCTTCCAGTTCTGATTGAGGAACGGCACCAGGTCCGTGATCTGCTGCTCGAACTGATGCGCGGAGGAGCCGGTCAGTGGCACCTCGTGCCAGACCATGCTGGACGCCGCCGATAGCGACTTCACCGCGAGCCAGGGTGCGTCGGCGTAGGCCAGATTGGTCAGGATGAGCACTGTGGCCGGATGTTCGGTGAAGCGGTCCGACATCTTCTGCATCGCCAGCCGCACGTCCTCGAGGCTGATCTCCTTGCCGACGACGTAGAACGGCGTGTGCGGGAAGCGGTCGTGCATGGCGCGCATCACCCGCAGCAACACCGTGCCGTCGCCGACGCCGGCATCGAACAACCGTAGCGCCGGCGGCCGCGGATGCAGGTTGGCAAGCTCAAGCGAGACCCGGTGCGCCACCACCCACTTTTCGCTGCAGGTGTTGACGAACAGCAGATACTTCTGGCGGTTGTCGAAGAAGCGGAAGTTGCGCTGCGGATCGGGGCCGCCCGGTGCCGACCCACCGGCTGGCATCGAGGGCGGCGGCACGATCGACGGCGCCGCACTCCGTGGCGCGGCAATCACCTCGGCAGGCGGTTGCTGCGGCCGCGCGATCACCGTCGGGCGGGCAACGGCATGACGATTGCTCGCCATGAAGCTGCGGATGCGATCGAGCGTTTCGGTGGTGATGCGCCCGCCGTGACGCAGCCTGCTCGCCAGCTTGCCGTCGTTGACCGCGCGTCGGCCGAATGTCGATTCGGCGAGACCGGTCTGCCGGCAGTATTCGGAAATCTCCTGCAACAGCTCCTGGGCGTTCATCGCGTTCGTCCCGCGTTTCCTCGACCCGGCCCGCGCGCGCAACTTGGTGCTGTTCTTTTTTAGGCGCGGGTCAGCAGCAAAGCCAAACAACAGCGGGCTGTCAGGTCAACCACAAAAGTTCCCACCCGCCCAGTGGGCTTTGTTGTGGGCAATGGGAAAATCAGGAAGTTGTTGAACAAAAAGAGAAAATTGTTGCCGGTCGCTCGGCGGATTGAGCAGAAAACCGTCTTGAAGACAATCCGGATCGTGGGCGATTTACCCCACGAAATTGCCTAAGCGTCGGGGAAATAACATTCAACGGATCAGAGAGTTACACGGCTATGGGGACGCCGAGCTGCGGTCAGCACCGCGTGCGTTACCGCCTTGGTCCCGTCATGCCCACCGAATTCGATCGGCTTGATCCCGGCGGCGTAGGCGGCATCCGTGGCGCGCTCGATGCGCGAGGCAGCCTGCGCCGCGGGGGTCGTGGCCGTGCCGGTCCGCAAGCCAATCAAGCATCAGGAGCGGCCGACAGAATCATGGCCGTCGGGTTGGCCTTGCCCTGTCCCATGATGTCGGGCGCGGTGCCATGGCAGGGCTGGAAGACAGCATGCCTGTCGCCGATATCGGCCGACGGCGCCATGCCCATGCCGCCGATCAGTCCGGCTGTCAGATCGGAAAGGATGTCGCCGAACATGTTTTCCATCACCATGACGTCGAAGTCCCAGGGCCGCCGCACCAGCATGGCCGAGCAGGCGTCGACATAGAGCCGCTCGGTCGCAACATCGGGATGGCGCGCAGCGCACTCGTCGAACAGCGTGCGGAAGAATGCATAGGCCTTGAACGCATTGGCCTTGTCGACGCAGGCGAGCTTGCCGGGCCGGCCGCGCGCTTTCCGCCGCTGCGTAAAGCGAAACGAGAAGTCGAACAGCCGCGCGCGAGGTCTTGCGGGTGATCAGCAGCGTCTCGCGCGCCTCGTCGTGGGTGACCACGCCCTTGCCCATCGAGGCGAACAGCCCTTCGGTGGATTCGCGGATCACCACCAGGTCGATGCCGTGTTCGGCAGCGCCGACGATCGGTGAGGGGCACGCCGGGAATGAGCCGGCATGGCCGCACCCCGGCGTAGAGGTCGAAGATGAAGCGCAACTCGACCTGCGGCATGATCTCGGTGTTGTCAGGGTAGCGCAGCTCCGGCAGGCCGCAGGCACCGAGCAAAATGGCGTCGGCCTCCTCGCAGAGCCTGATGGTGGTATCCGGCACGACTTGCCGTGCTCGCGGTAATATCCGGCACCGGCCGGCGCTTCGGTGAAGCGCAAAGCGAGCCCGGGCGTCGAGGCTTCGATCTTGCGCAGCACCTCCAGCGCTGGCGCCATCACCTCCGGCCCGATGCCGTCGCCGGCCAGCACAGCGATGTGGAAGGCGTCGTTGGCAAGCGTCATCTTGTGTCCATACGGCTGGTTGGTTCAGCGGACATCGTGGCGATCCATGTCCGCGTTCGAATGGACATGGACACCAGGGCAAGTCTGGCTGGTGACGTGGAAGAGTTCCCTAGAGGCGGTTCGCGCGGTAATGAATACGCAAAGCCGTGCCTGCGCAAGCCGCCCCGCCAAGGATCATTCATGCCCCGCTTCGCCGCCAATCTCGCCTATCTGTTCACTGAGCGCCCGTTGCTTGAGCGCTTCGCCGCTGCCGCTGCGGCAGGTTTCAAAGCGGTGGAACTGCAGTTGCCATACGATCAATCGCGCGGCTGCGGTCCGCGCCGAAATCAAGCGCCACCGTCTCAAGCAGCTCGGCCTCAACACCGCGCTTGGCGCCCATGATGGCGATTCCGGGCTTGCAGCAGTGCCCGGCCGCGAGCGCGAGTGGGAGGCAGCGTTCCGCCAGGCGCTCGACTATGTCACGGCGATCGGCGGCACCGCGATCCATTGCTTGACCGGCAAGGTGCCGCCGGAGCGGCGGCCGGCGGCGGAGAAGACCTTCATCGCCAACCTCGGCCGCGCCGCAGACGCCGCAATCGAGAAGAACATCACGCTGCTGATCGAGCCGATCAACACCAGAGACCGGCCAGACTATTTCCTCAGCCGGGTGGAGCAGGCCGCCGACATCATCACCAAGCTCGGCCGGCCGAATGTGAGGATTCAGTTCGACTTTTATCATGTGCAGATCATGGGTGGCGACCTCATCACCCGGTTTGAAAAGCATCTGCCGCTGATTGGTCATGTGCAGATCGCCGCCGTTCCCTCGCGCGCCGAGCCCGACGAGGGGGAGATCAACTATCCGGGCGTGTTCGCCGCGCTCGACAAGCTCGGCTGGTCCGGTTTTGTCGCTTGCGAATACCGGCCGCGTGGTCGCACCGAGGACGGCCTGGTCTGGGCGCGACCCTACGGCCTCGCCCCGCCGGGCTAGCGCAGCAGCGGCTTGGCTTGCTGATTTTGCCTGCCCTTGCGCGGCCTTAACCGGCTGCTAACCTTGATTTATCCGGGGCGAGAATCCGATGGCGGACGAGCAAGCAGCAAAACCACAGCCGAGACCGTTGAAGGAGGCCATGCAGCGGGCGCGCATCGAGAGCGCCGAGCGGCAGGGCGTCGTGGTCGACCTGCGGGACGCCGAACTGGCCCGGCTCGAATTGCTCAACGAGGCGCTCGATCCGCTCTTTGCTGACGTGCCTGCCGAAGTCGAGCTGTTCGATCGTGGCATCAGCCGCGGCGATAGCCCGCGGCTTTGGATCGATGTGGTCGCCCATGTCGTCATGGGACGCGACAAACGCCTGTACCGTTTCGTGCAGGACACCCGCTACGGCCGCCGGGTCCTGGCCGAATTGACCGAGATCGGCGTGATCGTCGAGGCGGTCACGCATTATGTCGCAAGCCGCATGGTCGAGCGCGAACGCGCGTTGAGCGGGCATGAAGCCTCGACGGACCGACACGACGTACGCGAGGAACTGGCCAACTCAGCGCGCAGTCGCCGCTGGGGCACGGTTGGCACGTTCCTGTTCGGCCTCATCCTCGGTTTTGCTGCGGTGTTTCTGGTGCTGTGGCTCGCCGCATCGGCGCTGACACGTTAGGACGTGCAAAAGTCCAGGTGCCAAAGTGTGGCGATGTCCTGGGTTCTGCCCGGTGAGGTGTGCCAAAACCCGAAAATGCGGGCTATTCAATGACCTCGTCGGCGCGGGCGAGAACGGTCGGCGGCACTGTCAGGCCCAGCCCTTTGGCAGTCTTGATGTTAATGGCAAACTGAAACGTGGTCGGCTGCTCAACTGGGATGTCGACGGGTTGTGCGCCACCAAAAATCTTATGCACGAAGGTAGCGGCCTGCCGATACTGTTCTGGCAGGCCTGTGCCATACGATGCCAATCCACCCGCCGCGACATCCTCCTGAAATGCATACATCACCGGCAGCCGGTATTCAGCGGCATATCTCACCGTCGACTTTCTCAACACCTGAGTTAGCGGATCGATCATTCGCAATGCCGCATCCGCATGCGCGCGAACAGCGGCTTCAAAAGCCGCTCTGAGACTGGCGTCGCCCCGAACATGGAGGATGGGCTCAAGGCGAATGGCGAGCCTGTTGGCCGCATGACTTGCGCTTCTCATCTGCAGTGACGCATTTTGATCATCGGGATTGATCAGCACAGCGATTTTGGATGCAGAGGGAATGATCTCCTTCAATATCTCTACTCGCTTGCCTGCGAGTTCCGCTCCAATGTTCGTTATGCCAGTGATATTGCCGCCGGGTCGAGACAGGCTTGCGATCAAGCCAACTCCCAGCGGGTCCGCGACGCTCACAAAGACGATCGGCACTGTGGACGTCGTTGCCTTCGCGGCCAGGGCCGCAGGCGTGGTCGACACAAAGAGTACATCGGGCTTCCAAGCGATGAGTTCCCGTGCGAGCGCCGGCAAGCGCTCAAACTTGCCTTCGGCATTGCGCTGCTCCGCCCTTGGCGATGTCGGCGGCAAGGACCGCGTAGCCCCAGCGCTTTCCGAGCAGCGCCGACACGTTCGTCGCGCCCGGATTGCCCGACCCGGCAATGCGGAGATCGACGGCGCCGCCGCTCGCGAGCCGGGTCGCGACATCCGCGGACGGGAGCGTGCCGAACAGGTATCCGAGCGCGGCTGCGCCGACGGTACGCGTGAGAGGCTTGATCACCGCTGTGATCATCCCACCCGACCCGCCGCGGGAGGAAACGATGAACGCCGAGTACGACATCGTGGTCATCGGTGGTGGGGCGGGCGGCCTCGCGGCAGCCCGGGAGGCGGTGCGGCGCAAGGCGCGCACGTTGCTCGTGCACGAATCGCCGCTCGGTGGGGACTGCACACACACCGGTTGTGTGCCGTCGAAGGCGTTGATCGCGGCTGCAGCCAAGGGCTTGGGCTTCGGCGACGCGATGAAGCGCATGCACGCGGCGATCGCGACGATCGAGCGGACAGAGGACGCCGCGCAGCTCGCGAAGGAGGGCATCGATACCCGCAACGCTCGTGCCGAGTTCGTCGGCATGCGCACGCTCGACGTCGAAGGTCATCGTCTGTCACCAAATCGCGTCATCGTCGCCACGGGATCGGGGCCAGTGGTTCCGCCGATTCCCGGTTTGTCCGAGTGCGCGCCGTTGACCAACGAGAACGTCTTCGACCTCGACGCCTTGCCGGGGCGTCTGGTCGTGCTCGGAGGCGGGCCGATCGGCTGCGAGCTCGCGCAGGCCTTCCGTCGGTTGGGATCGCAGGTGACGATCGTCGAGGGGATGTCGCGTGTGCTCGGACGGGAAGAGCCGGAGGCGTCCGAGGTCATCGCGACCGTGCTGGCGCGCGAAGGCGTCGAGCTCGTGCTCGGTCGCAAGGCCGAGCGTGTGGCTTCGGAGGGCACCGATCTGGCACTGCACCTCGACGCCGGTCGCGTCGTGCGGGGCGACCGCGTACTCGTCGCGGTCGGCCGCAAACCGGTGACCGACGGTTTCGGTCTCGAGCAGGCTGGCGTGCAGTACGACGAGCGAGGCTTCATCACGACCGACGAAGCGCTGCGGACGACGGCGGACGGCGTCTACGCGGTCGGCGATGTGACCGGCAAGCTGCCGTTCACGCACGCGGCCGATCAGATGGGGCGCGTTGCAGCTGCGAACGCGCTGTCGCGCTCGCCGCTGCCAAAGAAGTTCACGATCGATGCGATTCCCTGGTGCACGTTCACCGATCCCGAGGTCGCGCACGTCGGCATGACCGAGGCCCAGGCCGCCGAGCACGGTGGCCAGGTTGCGTTCCTCCCGATGACGGAAGTCGACCCGCGGTCGCATCGGACGAGACCGATGGATTCATCAAGATCGTCGCGGGCCCGCGCAAGGTGTTGCGCGGTCTCGGTGGTGGCCAGGTTCTCGGTGCGTCGATCGTTGCGCCACCCGCGGGGGAGATGATCAACGAGATCGCGCTCGCGATGCGCACGCACATGCTGACCGGCCGGCTCGCGCAGACCGTGCACGCGTATCCGTCGTGGTCGATGGCGATACGCCAGGCTGCCGCGCAGTTCTTCTGGGAGGTCGGCGGCCACGAGGCGCGACCCGCCCGAGCGCCGAGTTGACGCCGCTACCCTGGATGCTTCGCACGGGCGTTTAGCTCAGTTGGAAGAGCGCCTCCCTTACAAGGAGGAAGTCGGGGGTTCGAGCCCCTCAACGCCCACGGATGCGCTGACGGGTGAGTTGGCAGCCACTCGGCCACGTCATCGGGCAGTTCATCGAGCCACATTCTGATCCGCTCGCGTAGCGCCTCCGCCCGTGCCTCGTCGCTGATCACCACGCCCGGCCCGTCCGGCCCATCGACACGGGTTGTCGGTCCCACCGGTCCGGCCAGCCGCGGCCCATGAACTCGCCACCGCCCGCCAGTCACGCTCAAAGCGCGTTTGCCTGTCTGCAGCATCGATCTCTGCAACGAAGGCGCCCTCAGAAAATCGCGGGATGTCGCCGCTGGCGAAAGGAGCTTGCCGCCGAGCGGTGCGGTCATGCGCGTCGTCTTCGCCGTTCCAATGTCAACGACGTCGCGGCGTGCATTGTCGGGCGTGCGAGGCACGTCGGGTGAGCGCGTCAGGTGCGGGCACCGGCGGCTGCGGTCAGACTTGAGGCGTGGGACGCCCGCTTGTCGGCAGAACCGGCGGAGCTTGCGGCGCTTGACGGCGAGCTCGACGCGGCGCTTCGCGGGCGAGGCGGTGGCCTGGTACTGATACGTGGCGACGCCGGGACCGGCAAAACAACGCTCGCCGAGGCTCTCGCCGGCCACGCGGTTGCGCGCGGGGTTCGCCTCGTCTGGACGACCGCAGCAGTCCCAGCGGAGGCGCCTCCGGCATGGCCGTGGACTGCGATCGTCCGCTCGTTGGGCGACGAAACGCTCGCGGAGGCCACCGGAGCTCCCGATATCCGGCTGCGAGCCTACGAAGACGTTGCTGCGGCGGTGGAACGGGCCGCAGCGGACGAAACTCTGATGATCGTCATCGACGACGCGGACACGATGGCCGACGTGGGTCGACGGGTGCTCGTGTTCGTCGGCACGCAACTGCGGACACGGAACGTCTTGCTCGTCGCGATCGCGTGCCGCGGATCTATCGTGCCCGAGCAGGCTGCCGCGACACTCGTGCTGGACGGGCTCGAAGAACCGGATGTGCGGGAGCTCCTGCAGACGAACGGGATCGCCGCGCCCGACGACGTCGTGCGCATCATTCATACCGCAACGGCGGGGAATCCGCGGCGACGTGTTGGCGCTCGTGCCCTCGCTCCCTGCCGGAGCCGCGTGCGCAGGAGAGCATCGACATCATCCTGCAGCACGCCGAGCACGAGGCCTATCGGGGCGGACGACGCGTGGCGGAACGTTGGGTGGATCGCACGCGATACATCGCGAGCTCCGGGTCCGACATCGCACGCGTCGCCTTGCTCTCGCACGCGCTCGGCGCGACTACGAGCGTGAGTGACGACGATCGGATCGAGTTGTTGCGGCGGGCGAGCAAGCGTGGTACAGGAACCCGCTTTGCAAGCGAAGGTGCTCGCGGCGCTCGCACGCGAGGCGTACCACATCGACGCGGCGCGGGACTCGCGGCGACCCGTCCGCACTCGCCGACGAGGCGATCTCGATTGCGCGTCGGCTCGGGCGATGCGTCGACACTCGCCTTTTGCCTACTCGCGAAGCACGACACCGAATGGCGACCGGGATCAGTGCAACGACGTCTCGAGCTTGCGGACGAGATCGTGGAGCTCGAACGCGAGCCTCGAGGGCGTTCTCGCGCGGTACGTCGCGTACGTCGAGCTGGGCGATCGGCGGGCCGCGCGCGAGTTCGATCGGTTCCTGCACATCGCGGCGCGCGACGGGAGCGCCCGTGCCCGATATCTGTCTACGAGTCGCCGTGCGATGCGCGCGTTGATGGTCGGTGATTTCGCGCGCGCCGAAGAGCTGATCGACGAAGCGCTGAATCTCGCGAAGACGTACCGCGAGCCCGATGGCTTCGTCGTCGCGCTGAACCAAAGGTTCGAGCTGTACGCCGAACGAGGCGACCTCGCCGTACTGCGCCCGCAACTCGAGCAGGCGCACGAGCTGTCGAGCCACGCCGCGATCGCGGCGTCGCTGGCTTTGGCCCGGCTCGATGCCAACGATGCGGTCGGTGCGCAGGCCCTGATCGCACCGTATACAAGCGTCGAACTCGATCTCGTGAAACCCGAATACGGGCGCGTGTGGGTGGTCTCGATGCTTGGAGAAGTGTTCGCACGACTCGGTCTCGACGAATCCGTCGCGCGTGCGATCGATGCGCTGTTGCCGTTGGTCGGGCGACGAACATCGTTGTCGGCGGCGGTGTCCTCTTCCGCGGCGCAGTCGATCATCACGTCGGAGCGTTGCTCGCGTCGTCGGGCCACAAGGGCGACGCCGAACCGCATCTGCGCGCCGCGCTTGCGATGCACGAGCGTCTCGGTGCCGCTCCGTGGATCGCACGGACCGCGGAGCTGCTCGGAGCGCGCGAGCGAGCGGAAAGGATCCGCGCCGGGCTTGGCGGCGGCGGGCGGCGCACGCCTGTCGTTCGACGGGATGCTCTGGACGATCACGTTCGACCGCCGCACCATCACATTGAAGGACGCCAAGGGCCTCCATGATCTGGCGCGTCTCGCTGCAGGACCCGTTCCGCGAGATCAGTGTCGCCGATCTCGCTGGGGCGACGGCAGAGGCGCGGTTCGGCGCGGACACGACGCTCGACGACGCCGCACGGGATGCATTTCGGAGGCGCATCGCCGAACTCGATGATCTCATCGACCGCGCCGATCGCGCCGGCGACGATGCGAGTTCGGCGACGGCGATCGCCGAACGTGACGCGCTCGGTGCGAGAGCTCGGCGCGGCCGCGGGGCTCGGTAGGCGGCAGCGTCGGCTGGGCGACCCGTATGAACGCGCCCGGAAGGCCGTGAGCGCCCGCATGCACGACGCGATCCGGCACGTCGAGGCGCGCCATCGCGTCCTCGGGGCCCACCTCCGCGAGACAGTCGCAACCGGCACGTTCTGCTGCTACCGGCCGGACCCGCCGGTCTCATGGGAGGTCCGCCAGATCGAATCTGGCGGGTGACCTCGCGCCCTCTCAGTGCAGCCATGCATCCGAGGAGGGACGATGAAAACTGTCTACGACCTGGAAGGCTCGCTCCTCGAAGCGTGCTCGTGTGGTGTGCTGTGCCCCTGTTGGGTCGGCGCCGATCCCGACGGAGGCGCTTGCAGCTCGTTCAACGCGTACCGCTTCGACCGCGGCGTGATCAACGGTATCGACGTGAGCGGTCTCTCGGCGATCAACGTGTGTCAGATCCCCGGGAACGTTCTCGCGCAGGGCACCTGGCGGGTTGTCACGTTTGTTGACGACCGCGCCGACGACGCGCAGTTCCGAGCGATCGTCGACGCATACCACGGTCGGCTCGGCGGACCGTTGGCTGACCTGGCGGCGCTCATCGGCGAGATCGTCGCAACAGAACGCGCACCGATCACACACGAGACCCGCGAGGGTCGCGGCACGCTCCGCATCGGCACCTCGGTGTTCGCCGATATGGAACCCTTCCGCAGCCCGGACGGCACGACGATCACGACGCTTCGCGACTCGCACTTCTCGACCGTTCCCGGTTCGCCGGCGTATGTCGCACGCGCCCATACGCATCGCGTCGACCTGCCGCAGTACGAGATGGTGTGGTGCTATGAGGGCCAGAACGCGATTCAATCGGACTATCACATCCGATTCGAAGCGCCGTGAGCACGCAGGTGCTGCGCGCACCGGCGCGTGCAAGCCGCGCTCCTGAGGTGCTGCTGTTCGTTGCGGTTCTCGCGTGGATCGTCATCGTGGCAGGTTCGTTGTACGGCCACGGCGGCGTGCTCGATCATCACGCGCTGTTCGAACGCGCTGGGCATGCGAACGCCCACCAGCATCATCACCTTCGGCATGGTGGTGTCCACGCGGGGCCGCAGGTCGGCGCGCTCGTAGTGTTCGGCGTCGCCTGGCTCGTCATGATCGCGGGCATGATGTTGCCGTCGACGGTGACGACCATCCGGGCGTTCGGACGAGTCGCGGGTGCTCAAGCACATCCGACTGCGGTCGTTGCGGCGTTCGTGCTGATGTACTTCGTGGTGTGGGGCGTGTTTGGTGTGTTGGTAGTCGGTGTCTACGGAGCTCTTACATCGCGTCGTCCACGAGACCGCGTGGTTGCGATCGCCGACACAGCCGATTGGTGCGGCGTCGCTCGCGGTCGCCGGCGCATATCAGTTCACGCGTGCCAAGTCGGCCTGCCTGGACCGGTGTCGCCATCCTTTCGCGTGGTTGACACGGCACTACCGTCGAGGCATCGTTGCGGCCTTCAGCCTCGGTACGCGCCATGCCGCGTTCTGTCTCGGCTGCTGCTGGGCGCTCATGCTCCTGATGTTCTCGCTCGGCATCGTCGGCATCGGGTGGATGCTGTTGTTAACCGCCGTGATGACGTACGAGAAGGTCGGGCGATACGGCGCTTCAGCGCGCCACGCGGCCGGATTCGCATTGTTGCTCGCTGCCGTCGTGACTGCGTTCGCGTGATCGAAGACGAATCCTGATTCCTGCGACATATCCCGAGGAGTGCACATGGCAAACTTGCAGACAAAGAGCTTCAACACACCCGACGAGACGCGAGCACCCGAGAGAACCAAGGTCGAGGTCGTCGACCTGGGCTCCGTGAAGGCAGCTCGGATTACACTACGACCCGGTTGGCGTTGGTCCGACTGCATCAAGCCGATCGCAGGCACGGACACCTGCCAAGCCCTGCACATTGGAACGCTGGTGTCGGGCCGGATGCATGTTGTCCACGATGACGGAACCGAGACCGACGTCGGTCCCGGCGATGCGTATCGCATCGCTCCCGGCCACAACGCCTGGGTCGTCGGTGATGAGCCGGTCGTCGGTTACGAGTTCGAGTCGACGACGGCCGGCACGTTCGCGAAGGGCGGCAGCTAGCCGATCATCGACCGACGGGCTGCGGCACGGTCGAACTGAGGACGACGGACGTATCTGGACACTCGTCGTTGCGCCAAGGATGGTGAAGCTGCCACGCGGTTCAGCGAGGCGGTGGGGAATGTTCTTGAGGACCGCCGCGATGGAGGCGCGGGCCGCGCGCGAACGCGTGCCCGCTGAGACGTTTCCCACTTGGAGATGGCGTGTCGTCGTGAACCACATCTCCATCGGGCCGTTCGGGGTATGCATCTTCATGCAGACCAGACGGATGCCGCCGACGCGCACGTCCATCTCTTGGCGACGGGAAAGGTGTCGCGGTCGGGGCCGTACCAGGCGCTCGTCAGGTGATGACTTTCGAGCGTCGCGACGAATTTTCGTGCTGACGCTGCCGCACGACGGCTGTGCCCAGCCACACCGCGCTGAGGATCCAAACGACTGCGACGGCTGTGGCCACTGCCGTCGCGTAGTTGAGCGGCTGGACGGTGAGGTTGTCGGGCGCGGCGCATGCGGCCGTAGCCGCGCAGTGCCGGCCAGGCCACCGCGACGGCGGTGACGGTGCCAAATAAGGCGGCGCGCACGGGTGCCCGGGCGACGTTCGGGAGCCGACGGATCACGAGGAGTCCGACGACGCCGGCGATTGGTGCCGCAATCGCATCGTGCACGATGTTGCCGCCGAGGAAGAACCGGAGGAAGCTGCCGAGCGACGTACTGTCCGTGTGCTGGATCAACGCGGCGATCCCGAAGAGCATCATTGGTGCGCCGATGGCGAAGCCAACCGCAAGGCCGACTCGCGAAGGGGCGTCAGCGTCGTTCATGTCACGACCAGCTTGGCGACCCACTTCGTTTGCATGACGCCGGGCCGATTCGGGGCGATCAGTCGCAGCGGATAGCCGTGATCAAGTGCAAGCGGCTCACCGTTGACCTCCAGCGCGAGCAACGTGTCACGATCGTGCGCCTGTGGACGGTCGAGCTCTGACACACGATAGCTCCCGAACGGCTGGAACGATTCCACCCGCGCGCTCGTGTCATTGGATGCGTCGACCATGGCCATGAGATCGCGCACCCGTACGCCGCGCCATTGCGCCGTCGCACTCCAGCCTTCGACGCATGTGATCGGCAACTCGGCTTCGTATTGTGGAAGCGCACGAAGCTCGTCGAGCGTGAACGACAGCGAGCGCAGGGCGATCACCTCGAGGCGGTAGTCCGGGGAGCGCGCGAGTTCGCGCACGCCGGCCTCGAGTGCG
Organism: uncultured Actinomycetes bacterium; assembly: GCA_963781425.1. GTDB lineage: Bacteria > Actinomycetota > Acidimicrobiia > IMCC26256 > PALSA-610 > DASQHW01. Next base: position 57,546 of record CAWAGX010000001.1, read on the forward strand.
GTGGCGTTGATCGGGAAGCCTTGGGGGCCGACATCCGGCCGGCGCGGGGCGAGGAGAGCGAGGCGCGCGAGCGGCCGGACGGTTTGGCCCACGGTGAACGCGGTCACGAGCGCGCTCGCGCCGAAGGCGGTGTAGAGGAATTGTCGACGATCCGTGTTCTCGGCCGCGGGTTCCGCCGAAATCCCGCGTCGCTGCAGCGCCTTCTGAGTGACGCTGATCTTGGCGCCGATGTGGATTGCGAGCGCGCCGATCACGATCCACGACGTGTGAAAGTGCACTTCGGGGAAGTTGAAGTGCCACGGGTACCAGAGGTTGATGTTGGCGAGGCCCGTGAAGAGCATGAAGATGCTGCCCGCGACCAGCGGAAATATTGCGAGCCGTTCGATCGCGTGGGCGGCGTTCTCGAAGGGCGGCCAGCGGAACAATTGCGGATACACGCTCCAGAGCTTCGCGAGTAGGAGCGGAATTGACGCGATGCCGGTCGCGACGTGCAGGCCTTGTGTCACGCGATACAAGCCGACCGGTCGAGCCGGCAACGTGAATCCCCAGGATGGGTGCTGGGCGAAGTGTGAGTACAGGCCGGTGACGAAGCAGACGGTGAAGGCGATGCCGAGTGCGAGCCCAAGACGCGCGGCGACACGCTCGTCGTGCACTGGGCTTGAGAACCTCATCCTGTCGCGCGTTCGACGAGCGTGACCGCGTCCAGCGCGTGAGCAAAGCGCGAGCTCGGGATCTGGTAGGCGACCGCGACAGCGTCGTCGAACACATCGACATCCCGAAGCGGCGCAACTAGCGCGGTCCGAAGCCTGAGTGCGCGCAGACGCGCGAGTTGGGAGCGACAAGTGTTGCTCGTGCTCATCGGCACGCCGACGAACACGCGCGGGTCGGCGCGGTGAAGCCCGATGGTCCACCATCCGCCGTCCGTCGCCGGTCCGAGCACCGCGTCGACCACGGGCTCGTGCAGCGCGCGCATTGCGCTGCCGAGCAGAGTGGTTGTCACTTGCGGGGTATCCATCCCGATCAGGATCGCGGGACCCGTCACCGCGGCGAACGCGTTGGCGAGTCGTTCGGCGAAGCCGCCGCCGATCTGCGGCACGATCACGAACCCTTCCGGAATCCACGGTCCGGGTCTCCCGTCGAGCATGAGCACGCGCGCGGCCGCCGGCATTGCCGCGACAGTCGCCAGTGTGTCGGCGAGCGATGCGGCCGCGAGGGCAGCCGCTTCCGTCGGTGTACATGGCGGGCACAATCGCGTCTTCACACGGCCCGGAACCGGTTCCTTCGCGATCACCACGATCGCCGTGGGCGGCGTCATCGCAGCACTCGGGCCATGTCGCGGACCGCTCGGGCCGTCCCGCCAATCGTGCCACTCACCTTGGAGCGTCCGACGCGCGGCGCGTACCGCACCGGCAACTCTTCGATACGCCAGCCCGCGTGCGCGGCCCGTAGCACCATCTCGAGCGGCCACCCGAAACGGCGATCACTCACGTCGAGCGCGAGCAGCGCTTCTCGCCGGAGTGCCCGCATCGGTCCGAGATCGCGCAGTCGGACGCCGGTACGCCGTCGTATCTCTCGCGCGAGCACGCGGTTCGCGACGCGCGCATGGATCGGCCAGGCTCCAGGAGTGGCGTCGCGGGCGCCCAACACCAGGTCGGCGTAGCCGTCGATCACCGGCGCAGCGACGCGTACGAGATCCCGCCCGGCGAACGAACCGTCGCAATCCATGAAGCACACGACGTCGGCGGTCGCGGCCTCCAGACCCGCGGCGCACGCCGCACCGAAGCCTTGATGGCGCTCGACGACGATCTGCGCACCGCGCGCCCGGGCGATCTCGGCCGTGCCGTCTCTCGAGCCGTTGTCGACGACGATCGGGGTAAAACCTTCGGGTAAACCGTCGAGCACCGACGCGATCGCCGCCGCCTCGTCGAGTGCAGGAAGGATCACGTCGGGCACGCACACGACGGTACCGACGCGTCCCTGCCGGCGCGAGAGTGACGGGCTTACAATTCTCGAAACTCACCGTCTCGCTCAGGGGTTCGGAGATGGTCGTGCTCGTACGCTGCGGAGATGCTCGCTGTACGAGCGCGCGTTCGACCGAGCATCGCCTGGCCGCTCGCTCTGTGGAGCGGGCTGATCGTGGTCTCGGTCGTATGGGGCCGTGTCCTGGTGCTGCGCGGGCACCGGCTCGTGCTCCAGGCGCCGCCGTTCTCGAGCCCGCTGCGGTTCCATGCCGGCCCGGCGCTCGTCTGGCCCGTCGCGCTCGCTGTCCTCGTGCGTCGCGCGGGGCCCAGCGCTGGCGCAAACGCTTCCGTGGCGGCGATTGCTGGTCGTGACCGCGCTCGGCAGTGCGCTCTGGGCGATCGCCGTCGCTCTCGTTGATGGCGCACCCGCGCTGACTGATCCGTTGACCTCCGGGCGCAACGACTATCTGCAGACCGCGGTCACGATCGATTCGTTGCCGCGGTTTCTCGCTGGGTTCGTGGACAACATCGCGGCGTACAACCAGCACACGATGGGTCATCCGCCGGGAATGGTCGTCATCGAGTGGCTGATGTTGCGGCTGCACGTCGCGAGCCCGGGCTGGCACGCCGCCCTCGCGCTCGGCGGGGGCGTAGCAGCCGGCGTCGCCGCGCTCGTCGCACTCCGCGATGTCGCGGGCGAGGGCACGGCGCGAGCGGCGAGCCCGTTCATCGTGCTCGTCCCTGCAGTCATCGGCTGGCAGACCCACGACGCGTTCTTCGCGGGCGTCAGCGCCTGGGCAGTGACCCTCGTCGTGTGCTCGACGGGACGCGCCGATCGACGGGGCGATCGCTTCGCAATCGCGGGAGGACTGCTGTTCGGCGTCACGGCGTTCTTGTCCTACGGCTTGGTGCTCATGGCCGTGATCCCGGCGGTCGTCGCCTCGCACGCGCGGACGAGCGCGTCCGCTGGTCGCTGGCGGCTGCGGGCGCGTCGCCGATTGTTCGCGGCCTTCGCCGCTGTCGGGTTTTTCGTGGTTGAGCGGTTTCGCCGCGACCCGCCATCAGTACTGGCCGGTGTCGCGAGCCGGCGGCCGTACTCGTACTTCGTCGTCGCCGACCTTGCCCTGTTCGCGATCGCGGTCGGGCCGGCGGTCGCGATCGGGCTCGCGCAGCTGCGAGACCGGAAGACGCGTGGCTGCTCGTCGGCGGCATCGTCGCGGTCGTCGTGCTGGCAGACCTCAGCGGCATGTCGAAGGCGGAAGTCGAACGGATCTGGTTGCCGTTCGTTCCCTGGGCCGTGCTCGCCGTCGGTCCGCTCGCCGCGCGTTCACGCGTCTCACCGGTGCAGAAGTTGCTGGCGTTGCAGGCGTCGAGCACGCTCGTCGTCGCAGTGACGATATGGTCATTGTGGTGAGCGTCTGCATGGACGCGCGTGTGCTCGTCGTCGAGGACGACCCGACCGTGCGCGAAGTGGTCGTCCGCTACCTCGAGCGGGAAGGGCATCGTCGTCGACGCGGTCGGCGACGGCGAGAGCGCGTTGGCGAGCGCCGAGCGACCGATGGCCGGATCTCGTCGTGCTCGACCTGATGTTGCCACGGATCGACGGCTTCGAAGTGTGCCGGCGACTTGCGCGCGCACGCCGCCGGTGCCGGTCATCATGCTGACGGCGCGCGGCGACGAAGACGACCGGGTGCTCGGGTCTCGAGCTGGGCGCCGACGACTACGTCGCCAAGCCGTTTTCGCCGCGCGAGCTGACGGCGCGCGTGAAAGCAGTGTTGCGACGGGCCGCCACGGCGACTGCCGGGCCGACGACGCGGTGCCAGCGTCGATCGAGCACGGGCGACTGCGCGATCGACGTCGCGCGCGCGCGAGCTGCGTCGTCGACGGCACGCCGGTGACGTTCACCGCGCGCGAGTTCGATCTCTCGTGTTTCTTGCCGCCCGGCCCGCGTCAGGCGTTCCGGCGCGAGGAGCTGCTCGAGCACGTGTGGGGGTACACCTACGGCGACACGTCGACCGTGACCGTGCACGTCCGGCGCATCCGCGAGAAGGTCGAAGACGATCCCGAGCGCACCGCGCCATCTCGATGACGGTGTGGGGTGTCGGCTACCGGTGGGATCCGTGAACGCACCCGACGCCCTCGAACTCGCCGCCATCGCCGGCTGGCGTGACCGTCCTCGGTCTTGCGGGCGGCGCGCTGGCATTGCGTGCGCTTCGGGGCCGATCGATCGCGTCGCAGATCGTCGCGCTCACGTGCAGCACGGTCGTCGCGGTAACCGGCGGTGCGTACGCCGCGTCGCGCGCGATGTTCATCTCCGAACACGACCTCACCGCGCTCGTCGTCGTGCTGGTCGCGGCAGGATCGGTGGCGATCCTCATCGCGCTCGTGCTGGGCGCCCGGATCGGCGCGGTCAGTCGCTCGCTGGTTGCGACCGCCCGCGAGATCGGCGAGGAAGGCAACGGCGCGGCAGTCGCGCGTCGGCCGGCATGCACCGACCGAGCTCGCGGAGCTCGCGACCGAGCTCGCGGCGACGCAAGCGCGGCTCGACGAGGCGCGTGCGCGCGACAGCGGACGCTCGAGGCGTCACGCCGCGAGCTCGTCGCATGGGTCTCACACGACCTGCGTACTCCGCTGGCCGGGATGCGCGCCATCGTCGAAGCACTCGAGGACGGCATCGTCGACGATCGCGCCACCGTCGATCGATATCTCGCGACGATGCGCGAGGAGGTCGACCATCTCGCCGTCCTCGTCGACGATCTCTTCGAGCTGAGCCGGACGCAAGCGGGGGCCCTGCGATTGCACTTCGAGCGGGTCTCGCTCGGCGACCTCGTTTCGGACGCGCTGGCGGGATCGGCGCGCGGTGGCGGCAACCAAAGGCGTGACGGCTCGAGGGACGCGTCGTCGGGCCGCCGCCCGAACTCGAGGTCTCGTCGCCCGAAGTGCTGCGGGCATTGCGCAACCTGCTCGACAACGCGATTCGGCATACGCCGAGCGACGGCAGCATCGTCGTCGAGGCGGGAGTCGACGACACGCTGCCGAACTGGGCGTACGTCGCCGTGCAGGACAACGGCGGCGGGGTTCCCGAAGACGAACTGCCACGCATCTTCGACGTCGCCTTCCAACGCGAGCGGGCGCGGACACCCGGCACCGGCGCCGGCCTGGGCCTCGCGATCGCCAAGGGATTCGTCGAGGCGCACCGCGGCGAACTGCGCGTGCATAACGAGAACGGTGGTGCGCTGCTTCACGATGCGACTGCCTGTCGTCCGGCAATCGGCGTGATGCGCGTCCTCGTCACGGGCGGGGCGGGGTTCGTCGGTTCGCACGTGGTCGACGCGCTGGTCGATGCCGGTCACGACGGTTCGGGTGTTGGACGCGCTGCTCGCCGGCGCGCACGCGCTGCCGAACCGGCTTGGTGCAACGAACGGGCGGAATACGTGTGGGGCGACGTCACCGATCCGAGCACCGTGGATGCCGCGGTTTTCGGCGTCGACGCAGTTGCCCATCAGGCTGCGATGGTCGGTCTCGGGGTGGACTTCGGCGACGTCGTCGCGTACGTACACCACAACGACATGGGAACGGCGGTGTTGTTGCGCGCCCTCCATGCAGCGGGGTTTCGGGGCCGCTTCGCCCTTGCGAGCAGCATGGTCGTGTACGGCGAAGGGCGCTATCGATGTGAGGTGCACGGCGTGGTCGCGCCGGCGCTTCGGACGATCGCCGCGCTCGAGCGCGGGATGTTCGAACCGTCGTGCCCCACGCTGCGCGGCGACCGCTGGTGCCGGTAGCCGTCCCGGAGAGCGCGCCGCTCGAGCCACGCAACGTGTATGCCGCGACGAAGTTGCAACAAGAGCACTTGTGTCGAGCCTTCGCCAGGGAACACGACAGCGTGACCGTGACTGCCCTCCGCTACCACAACGTGTACGGACCACGGATGCCACGCGACACGCCGTACGCGGGTGTCGCCAGCATCTTTCGGAGCGCGCTGGCGCGGGGTGAGGCGCCGCGAGTATTCGAGGACGGCGGTCAGCTACGCGATTTCGTGCACGTGCGCGACGTCGCCCGCGCCAATGTGTGCGCCCTCACCGCCGACGAACCGCACAACGGGCCGGTAAACGTCGCGAGCGGTTCGCCGCGGTCGGTCCTCGACATGGCCGAAGCGCTCGCCGATGCCTCGAATGAAGACGCGTCCCGCCCGGTAGTCGCCGGCGGCTATCGGCGCGGCGACGTCCGCCACATCTTCGCGTCCCCGGAACTGGCGGCCGACCGCATTGGTTTTCGTGCCGAGGTCGACTTTGCCGATGGGATGCGCGAGTTCGCGCACGCCGCACAAAGGCCGGGCGCACGAATATCGCCGGCGCGCTCCTGAAGCGGTTCGTTCAGCCGGCGGATTTCCGCAGCCAGCCGAACCAGCGGTTGTCGCGGACGCAACTTGCATCGACCAGCAGGGAGGCATCGCGCGCCAGCGCGGCGATGTCGTCGGCGCCAACCCATGACCACGGGAACCATCCGACCATGTGCGTCGCCACTTCGAGCTTGACCAGCCCGCAGCGGGAGGTCGTGCCCGGCGGCTCGAGCTCAACGATCGCCCGGCCGCGCGGAGCCAGCAGATCGTGCACGCGCGCGAGCAGTCGGGCCGGGTCGCCTCCGATCCCGATGTTGCCGTCGAGCAACAGGACGGTGTCCCAGTGCCCCTCGTTCGGCATTTCGTCGAACACGGACTTGGTCATTACGCACACACCACGGGTTCTTGCCAATGCGATGGCGGCCGGCGCTGCGTCGATACCGAGAGCGCGAACGCCGCGGTGTGTGAGCGCCTCGACCAGTCGTCCGGGACCGCAGCCGATGTCCAACACGGGACCGATCACGTCGTCGAGGAGCGCAAGCTCGGTGGCGTTGGCCCTACGTGTCCATCGTCGGAGATCGAGGACGCGCGCGCTCGCCAAGCTTGACATGCACGCACCATATCGACGCGCCGTCGGCACGCTCCCTGCATCGCGGCACAGTTCGCGGAATCGTAAGACCCGCAGCGTTCAACGATTCGGAACGAACCCTTGATTCGGCTCGGCGTCAATCGGCTGCGAGAGCCTCGCTCGCGGGCCATGTCCGGGCGCTGGTCATGTCGAGATGTGTCGGGAGTCGGCCATAGCGGGTCTGGTTGCCGCGCGGGCAGCGTCGAGCGCGGCGGCAACTCACCAACGCGGAACGACCCTCGACGGTGGGTTGGCATCGTCGAGGGTCGTTCTCGTTGCCAGCTCGGGTTGAGGAACGGGCGTTCCTGCTAGCCGCCCGGCTACCCCGCGCGCCCCGCAGAGCAAAACCTGGGAAGTCCTGGATGCCAGGGGACCTCCCTTCGGCCTGCAACTCCGTTCGCAGTTCACGGTTGTGCTGGCGTTGTTTTGGGCAATCTTCGCCCGATGCACATTGAGGTCGGGATGTCGGTCCTTGTCGACATGACGGGCTTTCTCGGTACGGCCTGTCGGTCGGGGGAGAAGCGTCGTCGGTGCCCGCCACGGTCCTCGCGATAGATCGGACTGCGGTCACGGTACGGCTGGAAGCGCGGCTGCTCGGCACCGAAACCGTTACCGTCGAGCGCCAACGGGTCGCGCCAAGCAGTGGCACAAACGCGTAAGCAGCAGGCGAATCCCTTGGCTTCGATGACATGTCCCGGCGCGTTGATCGTTCATGCCGACGGCACGGTCGCGGGCTGCACCGAGGATGACGAACCCGACGGCTGCCGCGGTCGCGAGCTACGGCATGAAGGCGACCCGGTGCCGTGCATCGTGTGGACACCTTCCGGTTGCAACTACTGCGGCGTCCACTGACGGTGCCGGGGAGTCAGAGACTGCGGGGTGCTCTGACTCCCCGACCGTCCCACCGCGGCGCTGGGGAGCAGCACGGCAGAACGAACGTCGTGGACTCTCCCGCGGCGGCGATGCCGCGTGCATCACCCTGCGAGGTGAGGCTTCGGCGTCGAGGGGTGTCGACCGCGCGCGCTCGGGCGGGAGGACGTGCGAGCGATTTCTACGGCGTCTTTCCGGGCGTTGCGGCACGGAACCGGCGCGCGCCGACGTGGGCGTACCGACCGCCATTGCTGTCCCGGAGCGGGGATGGATCCGGTAGACAGCTCCGTCCATACGCTCGTAACGTTCCAGCCGCATCGCACCGTTATCGGCTCAGGTGAGCCGGCCTTCGGGCTCTTTCTTTGCTTGCGAAGGAACACGCAAAGCCGCGAGCACTACGCGCCGCCCTACGGACCGTCCGATCTCGGTGTGACGGGGTAACACCCTCGGGGTGCGGAGCGTCTGACACGCATGGCGCCTGTGACAGCTCCGGATCGTGCTCAGTCCGAGGTGTCGAGCGGGTGACCGAGCGTCCTGTGGGCCGATGGATCCGCGTCGTCGTCGTCCTGGGCATCGGGCTGGTTGTGTTGTTCCCCGTGCTGTTCGTCGTCGGGTGGTTCACGTTTTCGGGCGGGCGGTTCGGCTGGATCCCTTCGCTGCTTGCCTTCAGCGCGTTGGGGCTTGTCATTGGTTGGGCAGCAATGTCGCCGCGCTGGGCAACGGCTCGTAAGGTCACGTCGATCACACTCGCGGTGGTGGGCGGTATCGTCGGCATCGCGGGAGCGCATCTTGCGCCTGCGACGCCCGGGCGGCTGCGTCACGAGATCGAGGCGTTCGCTCAGCCGTCGTGGCGGCTGACTGATGACCGCGTGGACGGGAACGCGAGCTGCTTCGATTCCTGCACGTCGGTCACTCGCGAATACCACGTGAACGCCGATGTCCGCGACGTCGTCGCGGCGCTACGGCCGTCACTTACGAGACGTCAGTGCTTCCAGCCAACTGTCGGGATCGATCCGCTTCATTGGGCTTGCAATGGCGGCGGAGACATTCGCGTCAGCGTCGACGTCATACGTGAACAGGGTCGCGTCACCGTTGTGTCCATCGTTGCACGCATTTAATCGTCCGACGTTCCCGCTGAGAAAGGGCACGATCATGATGCCGCAGTCCTATTCCGCTGCCGACGTTGGTGGAGCCTTCTGGTATGGCGTTGTCGTAGGCGTGGCGGCCTCCGTGACCTTCTGGCTGTGGGTCACGCTGGCACGCGCTGCGGGCACGGTCGCGAATCGTCGTGGTTACCCGCGTGTCGTCGGGGTCGCGGTCGGCCTGCTCACCGGCCCACTCGCGATCGCCGCGTTCGCGCTGCTCCCGTCAAGACAACGCGTACGGCACAGCGAATAGTGCGGGACCCGGGTAACCCCCTACGCATGCGGAGGTTCCCGAGTGTCACCACGATGCATCCAGGGCCGCCGGAATCGCGCCTGTCGAGCCCGGTCGGCCGTCTGCCGGTCCTGCACCCGGCCCCTTCGCCTCGGGCCACGGAAAGTGGCTACAGCCACCGCCTTTTCGCTCCGAAAACCACTATATGTGGTCGCGGCGATGTGCCGGACGCATTGTGGCCGTCGGCGTCTTGGCCACCGGAGGGAATGCGGCCGCTGCCGCCCCTGTGGGCGCATACAGCGCGTTGCCGACAGGCTCGGTGTCGGCGACTGCGGCGACGACCGTCGTCGCGCCGCGGAGCAGACCCAGAGCCGCGCCAGCACGAGAGAACGCGCCGCCGAAGGCGTCGCCGTCTCGCAAGCCGACGCGCGTCAAAGGGATCCGGCGGTCATCCCCGCCGCATCCGCGCAACACGGCCGCTGCCGCGGTGCCGAGTACTTGTGCTGCCGTAGTTGCCGCCATCGCGTGGCCATCGGGCTGGCAAGTGCGCTGTGCGGAGGCGCGGCCCGGGGTCCTGGGATTGACGGATCCTGCGGGAAGCACGACCACTCTGTACGTGCGGCCAGAGGAGAGTTCTTCGCGTATGCGGGTGGTCGCGCTGCACGAAGCTGGTCATGCCTGGGATGTCGCTCGACTCGACCAGGGCAAGGTTGCACAGTGGTGCGCGGCACGGGGTTGCGACGCTGCGCATTTCTTCTCCGGCGGCGCGCGCGGTCCCGGATGGTACGAGCCTGGCGGCGCGGAAGACTGGGCGGCGTCATGGGACTTCTGTCACGGCGGCGAGTACCACCGGTCATACCTCGGGCTCGCAGCACCGACCGTTGCCCAATGCGCGTTGCAGAACACGCTCACAGGCTTCTAACGCGCACCGGCCCCGACCGGACTCTGCTGAGTGACCGGCGATTGCGAGTATGAGCTCGGGCCGCTGCATACGCTTGGTATCCATGGCGAATTGGCGCGAGGTCGAAGAGGACGCGGGGCGCCTCGGCGAGTTGGTCCGCGAGAGAATCATCGCGCCGGGCGTCGTGTTGGTGGCCACCATTCGTCGCGATGGGTCACCACGGTTGAGTCCGGTGGAGCCCTGCATCCTCGATGGGGAGATGTGGGTCTCGATGATGTGGCAGTCTCGCAAGGCGACCGATCTTCTGCGCGACGACCGCGTTTCGGTGCACAGCATCGTTCCGAGTCGGGACGGCGATCTCGGCGAGGCGAAGCTGAGAGTTCACGCGCTCCCGGTCGAGGATCCCGCGCCGCGTCGCGCTCACTGCGACGCCGTGGCCGTGCTCGGCTGGCAGCCCGAAGAGCCGTACTTCCATCTGTTCCGCGTCGACATCGAGGACGTCACGTGCATCCGCTACCAACCGAACGGAGACCAGCACGTCGCACGCTGGCCTGAACGAGCCGAGTACCTGCGGCGCGCAACCTCGTCGACGAGCGTCGGTGAACCCGAGCCGTACCGGCAGCTCTTTGCGTAAGAGCGACAGGTCGCGATCTCGGCCCCGGACGCGCCGACGGCGATCTCGGCCGAGCTGCCGTCGATCGGTCTCAGCGCAAGCGTGACCCCCTCGTAACCCGAAGGGACGGGTGGCGGCGGCCGCGGGGCCTGGGAGCGTCGTAGGACAGGACAGCAGAACCGGAGGGGAGGGCCACCTGGGCGGCTGGTCGCAATGACGGTCGCACGCATTTTTGGGGAAAGGTCATTGCCCGACCGGTCGATGTTCGACTGATGGATGGTGACCTCGGGTTGGCTTCGGCGGACGGCGATGTGGTCGAGGCCGGGGCGTCGACGCTCGCGAGTCGGTCGGCGCAGGCGCTGCTCTTCGGTGCCGGGCTGGTCACCGTCGTCAATTCGTGGCTCTCGTCGCTCGAGTCGGTAAATGCGGGAGCGTTGTGCGTCACGGGAGTAGTGACCGTCGCCGCTTCCTTTTTCGTGCCCTGGTTGCCGTGGGCGCGCCACGGACGACTGGTCAGCTACGGCGTGGTGGTCGCGGCGATGACCGCATTGGTCGCCACCGATGGTTGGCATCACTACTCGCGCAACGAAGCAGCGATCGCCGTCTATCCGATCTTCTTCATTGTTGTCATTGCGTGGGCCGGACTCACTCAGGGCCGGGGAACCGCGACGATCGTCGCGTGCCTCTCCGGAATCGCACTCGCATGGATGCTGACCTCGGGTGGCCACGGCGCGGCGGCGTGGCAGTGCGTCGCGGTGACCGTTCCCGCCGCCGCGATCCTCGGCGAAGTCGTCTCATGGGCCTACCACTGTGCGTTACAGCTTGGTCGTCTCGACGCCAACCGGCACGCGGCACTTGAGGCGCTTGTCGCGGGCGCGAGCCGATTACAAGGTGCGCTTACTGCCGAAGAGTCCGAGGCGATCGTGGTTGCAACTGCGACGGTCATGTTCCGTGGTCGCGACACGCGCTTCGAGAACGCAGAACAGATGATCGACGACGGACCGGGACACGATGACACGCACTACGACGCCGTGAACCGTGCACTGCGAATCCGTCTGCGTGGCCAGTCAGGCGTACTCGGCACCCTGACCACAATGGTGGACGAACCCGACGGGTTCCTGCTCGATGCCGCCCGGCTCTTCAGCCAACACGTCGGAACACGCCTCGAACAGCTCCGGGTCATCGGCGCCCTCACCGACGCCGCCAGCCTCGATGCCCTCACCGGCATCGGCAACCGCCGAGCCGCCGAAACGAACCTACGGACACTCGAGACCGGCGACTCCGTCTTCCTGCTCGACCTCGACCATTTCAAGGCTGTCAACGACTCATTCGGTCACCACGCCGGCGACGAAGTCCTCGCGGGCTTCGGCGACTACCTGCCGCGCCATTTGCCGTCCCAACGACTCCGTCGCCCGCTATGGCGGCGAAGAGTTTCTTCTCATCTGCCGAGCCACTACCGCCGGCGCGGCCCGCCAGATCGCGAACAGGCTTCTCGACGGCTGGCGGGCACGAAATCCGCTCGTCACCTTCAGCATTGGCTACGCGCTGCACACGGCCGACGAACCTCCCAACCTCACGATCGAACACGCCGACATGGCCCTCTACGAGGCCAAACGCGGCGGCAGGGACCGCGCCTGCCAATACACCCGCCACCACACCTTCCGCGGCCGGTGACCACGGCGCTCCGAAGTGAACGGCGGAAGCGCGGTCCTTGAGAACGTCAGGCCTCGATACCGGTGAAGTTCGTGGTGCATGCTTCGGTCCGTGGTCCCGCTCAACGTCTTGCTCTCGCACGCCCTGCTCGACCTGACGCGTTCTTGCGAAAGCGCCGGTGCCGAGGAGGTCGTGCTGTGGTCGAATCTCCTTCGGGTCGTCGGCGACGACGGCATTGATCGTAAGGCGCTTCCTTTGCACGCGCGACTGTCGAAGTGCGCGGTGAAGCCGATGGTGGATGGAATGGTGCGCCACGGGTGGGCGTCGGACGATGGCGGCGTCGTGCGGCTGACTGACGTGGCGCGGCGGGCACGGGACGAGTGGGGAGCCGCGATCGTCCAGGCGGAGGCGACGTGGCCGGGCGCGGCGTCGCTGCGAGCGCCCTTGGAGGCGTTCGTGTCTCACCTCCCGCTCGAGCACTCGCCACTACCCGTGCGGGTACGGCGAGGCGGATTGGCGCATCACCGGGGGTGACGGTGTCGACTGGAGGGCAGTCATTCGTGATCTCGGCGCGGACACCGTCACGTCGTTGTCCTTGCTCGCGCTGCTGTCACAGGCACTCGTCGGGTTCACGGCTGAGTACGAGTCGCGGGTCCCATTCGCGATGCTCGTCGGGCTGTACCTCGATGCCGCCTTCCCCGGCGGCTCCACGCCGCTCGCCGACGCGCCATCAATACTGATGATCGCCGGCAACGGGAAGTCTTCGCTCGAGCGGCATGGTGCCGTCGTGGTCGACGAGTCGAAGCGGGTCATGCTCACGTCGGTCGGCCGGATGTTGCGCGACGTCTACCGACCGACCGTCGAGGCCGTCGAGTCATCGCTGCAGTACGCGGCGACGCTCCGGGCCGAACTGGAGACGATGGACGTTCACCGCGCCGGGCACGCAGACCATCCGGAGGTTCGTTATGTCGGGGGCCACGCCGCATTCGCCGAGGTTTCCGCCCGCCCGTAAGTTCTCACGACAAAGATCGCGGCCGCACGTTGCATGAGCCGGATGTCCGTTTCGCGGACTGTCACGTTTGGCCTGCGTCCGGTGTGATGTGTCGCGGTGCAGCCTTTTGTTGGGACGCGCCGCCCGGTGCGGCGCAAGGGGGAACCTGTGGCGGACTCCGACGCGGAGTTGGTGCGCGGGCTGTACACGTCGATGCGGAAGTTCGCGGCGGTCGTCGGCTTCCCGGTCATTGAGCCGGACGATTTGGTTCAACAGGCGCTCGAGCGCGCGTTGCAGATCGGTCCGTTGCGCGACTTAGAGGATCCGTTGTCGTATCTCCGCCGTACGATGTTGAACCTCGCGGCGAACGAACGTCGTTCCGATGGGCGGCGGCGGCGGGCGCTGAGCCGGCTCACCCGCTCGGCCGAGCCCGAGCCGAGCAGCTATCCGTCCGATGTCGCCGAGCTGCAGTCGATATCGGCTGAGGCGCGAGCCGTGTTGTACCTCGCGGTCATCGAGGGATGGACATACGCGGAGATCGGCACGTTGGTCGGATGCACCGAGGAGGCGGCGCGAACAAGAGCGGTACGCGCGCGTCGTCAATTGCGATCGATGGTCGAGGACGAAGATGGATGACCTTCGGAACGCTTTGGAGCGTGTCGCCGAGCGGGGCAGCCCGATCGGCCCAGACGCTGTTTACGAGCGTGCATTGCGTCGTGCACGGAAAGCGAAGAAGCGCGACGAGCCTCACACGTCGAGGCGCACGGTTTGGCTGTCGGTCGCGGCGGCGGCGTGCGTCGTGGTCGTGATCGGCGCGGTGCTGCTCTCCGGCGGGAGCGATGGCGGGCAAAGCATTGCAGTCACCAACGAACGACCACACGTCGGTGGCTCGATCAAGTACGGCATCGTTGCTCCAACCCCGGGTGGATGGTGTCTCTACAGGAGCCAGCTCGACGATGCGGGTGTCCAGGTCGCGAGCGCGATCTACGACACACTGACCGCGCCGGGAGCCGACGGTGAGATCCATCCCTCCCTCGCGGCATCGGTGACGGCGAACCGCGATGCAACGTCCTGGACAATCGATCTTCAACCGGACGTCGTTTTCAGCGACGGCAGTCCGCTCGACGCGCAGGTCGTCAAGGACAACCTCGACGCGTACAAGGACCAATCGCCGCAGTTCGGTTCGGAGCTCGCGGATCTCGAATCGGTCCGCGTGATCAACAGTCGTACGCTTCGTGTCTCGCTCGCGCGTTCATGGCCGGCGTTCCCGTGGCATCTCTGGTCGAACGGGCGGCTCGGCATCATGGGCGCCCGTCAGCTGCAGAACCCTGCGACGTGCAGTACGAATCTGATCGGCACTGGTCCGTTCGTGATGGGATCGCGGAACAGCGACGGAACGATCGTGGTGACGAGGAATCGGAGGTACTGGCGCCACGACGTCTGGAAGCAGCAGCTCCCGTATCTCGACCAGATCACGTTCGTGCCGCAGGCCGACGACAAGATGCGGCTGCGCGCGCTCGAGCGCGGCGAACTCGGGATAATGCAAACCGCGAGCTCGCCGGTGATCACGAAGATCCGCGACGACGTGAGCTCGGCCAAGCTGCGCGACTACGAGCCGCAACAGTTCGACAGCGTGACCTTCACGATGCTCAATGCGACGAAGGCACCTTTCGATCATCTCTCTGCACGACGCGCGTTCGCATACGCAGTCGATCGCGACGCCCTCAACCGCTCCGTGCACGGCGGCATCCTCACCAACGCGTCGGGCCCGTTCCCACCCGATACGCCGGGTTATCTCGCCGACCCGGGCTGGCCGGCTCCTGATAGCGCGACCGCCGGGCAATACGCGGCGCAGTACCGCCAAGAGACCGGTCGTGACCTGACCTTCTCGATCTCTTATCTGCCGGATGCCGAAGCGACCGCCACCGCGGATCTGCTCCAGCGCATGTTGACGAACGCCGGGATCGACGCGCGACTCGCGCCGATCGCTGACCCGGCCGCATTCGTGAACACCGCGATCATGCGAACGGGCGAGGCGATCCTCTGGCGGACCGATGTGGGCGGTGACCCGGATCTCCAGTACTCGATGTGGCATTGCGGAAACCGGGCTCCCGCGCCGTGCGACAACATTCTCAATTTCGCCGGCTTCAACGACCCGAGCATCAACAGCGCCCTCGACGACGGCCGCGTCAACGCCGACCCGGCCGCGCGCCGCACGGACTATGAGCGGGTCAACGAGCAGTTCGCGTCGCAGGCATGGGCGATCTGGCAGCAGTGGACGCGGCGGGTCATCGCGTACACGCCGGATGTCCGCGGCATTCCGGGACCGGACCTGCCGGACGGGACCCCGCCCGCTTCTTACCTGGGCGGTGGCCATTCCGTCGTGGGCATCTGGATCAGTCCCTGACGAAAGGATGGTCGATGCGTCAACCTCATCGTCTTGGCTGGACTGCGCTCGTCGTGACTGCGTTGCTGTGCGTCCTTGCGGCCCCGCCCGCGTCCGGTAGCGCGCCTTTGTTCGAACCGGCGCGCAGGCCGCGCATCGTGTTGTCGTCCCATCGCGTCATGGTCGACGAGCCCGTCGGAATCACCGTCGTCGGCCTGCAGCCGCGGATACCGGTGCAGATGCACCTCACCCTCGTCGCGGGTGGCTACACGTGGGTGTCACACGCGACGTTCTTGGCGAACCGATCCGGCAAAGTCGATCCCGCGGCGACAGGCACCCGTCGCCGGCACCTACTCGGGACGGGACGCGATGGGCCTCTTCTGGTCGGCCAAGCTTGTGTCCACGACGTCGAGGACTGCCGCGCCCCAACCGCGGTGGAGTGACAAGGTGCACCTCAGCGCCGAGATCGACGGCCACGAGGTCGCGGCGACTGATCTGGTGCGTTTCTACCTGACGCCGCACGGACACTGGCGGCCCGTACGCGACCGCGGATTGGTCGGCACGTTCTTCGAGGCACCCGGCCGCGGTCGGCATCCGGCACTGATCGTCTTCGGCGGCTCCGAGGGCGGCATTGTCTTCTCCGAGTTGCAGGCCGCGCTGCTTGCATCGCACGGCTACGACGCGCTCGCGCTGGCCTACTTCGACCCGACGGGAGCGCTGCCGGGGCTCCCAACATCACTCGAGTCGATCCCGTTGGAGTATTTCGGGACTGCTATCGACTGGCTCGGACAGCAGCGTTCGGTCGACCGTCACCGCCTCGGTGTCGTCGGTGCGTCGCGGGGCGGCGAGCTGGCGCTGTTGTTGGGCACGCGCTATCCGCAACTGAAGGCCGTCGTCGCGCGCGCGCCGAGCAGCGTCGTCTGGAGCGGGATCCCGAATTTCACCAAGGCGGCGTGGACTGCACACGAGCGGCCCGTCCCGTTTCTCATCCCCAAGTTCGGTCAGGGGCCCACAGGCTTCGATTGGTACCTCAACGCGCTCGTCGACCCGAGCGCCGACCCGCATGCCACCATTCCGGTCGAGCGCATCAACGGTCCGGTGCTCCTGATCGACGGCGCCGACGACCAGCTCTGGCCCTCACCGCAAATGGCGGCGCGAGTGATGGAGCGCCTTCGAAGGCGCGGGCATCCCTACCACGACGAGCAGTTGTCCTATCCAAACACCGGCCACGTGATCCAGTTCCCCTTCGAGCCCACCACCACATTCGTGAGCGGGCCCGGCATCGGCGGCACACCAAAAGGCGCCGCGGACGCGAGCCGCAGTCACTGGCCGAAGCTCTTGACGTTCCTCGACCGGAGCCTCCGCCGCCACCGGCTCGAGTCGAGGCCGTGCGCCGCGTCGAAGACGAAGGATGTTGTTCCCACGACGTACGCACGACGCAGGAGCTCGGGTCGACGGTGACGAACGGTCCTCTGTGCAAACGGGTGCTCGATCGAAAGGTGGTCGTTCAGTGCACGTCGTGAATTGCGATACCTCTCCGCGGGCCGCGCGTTCGCGACCCACGGCTGCGGTGCGGAGGTCGCTACTCCCAGCGTCTTGCTCGCGGTCTGTGTGGTTGGCGTAGCTGGCTCGGCGTTCGCGCTTTCTGCCGCTTCGCCCAGGGGGAGTGACGCGGCAGTAATTGGCATCCCTCCTATGACTATGCCCCGACGATCATGAGTCTTCCTGGCGGCGGGCAAACCGCGCTGGTGTTGCGGGCAGGGGAGGCCCTCGTACGACACGATTTACTCCGCCACCTCGAAGTCGGTGGGCGGAGGGTGGTCGACGCCGGTTGTGCAGTTCACGGAATCCTCGGGCAATCGTGCAAACTTCGACGGTACGCATGTCTGTGACCCTGGCCCGACCCCTTGAGACAGATCACCTTGTCGTCTCCGACATCGAGACCGCGGACGACGAGCTCGTCGGCGACGGCGTCGACGCGAGCGAGGTCTTCCACGACGCCGGCGGCGGCTTCAACCGCTTCGACCCACTCGTTCGGGCGAACGGCCCCGATCCGCAACGGCGCACCCGGTACTCCGCGGTACATGGTGGCGGAGCAGTCCGGCGCGGACCTGCCGTTGTGACCGGCTACGACGTCATCGTCCTCGGCGCAGGCGCACCCGGCGAGCATTGCGCCGGTGCGCTGGCGGAGGGCGGTCTGCGCGTCGCCGTCGTCGAACGCGAGCTCGTGGGTGGTGAGTGCTCCTACTGGGCGTGCATCCCGTCCAAGACGCTGCTTCGGCCGGGTGAAGCAGCACACGACGCAAACGAGGCGGCGGCGAGCGCACAGGTCGACGTCGCGGCGACGTTCGCTTGGCGTGACTACATGGTCTCGAAGCACACGGACACCAGCGCCGAGAAGTGGCTGACCGACCGGAGCATCGACCTCCTACGCGGCAACGGTCGACTCGCCGGGCCGGGCACGGTCGAAGTCGCCGACAAGCGGTACACCGCCCGGCACGTCGTCGTTGCGACCGGCGCGGAACCGTTCATACCGCCGGTTCCGGGTCTGGTCGGGCTCGAGGGCGTGTGGACGAACCGCGAGGTGACCGCGATGACCGCGGTTCCGCGCCGCCTGCTGATCCTGGGCGGCGGTCCGGTCGGCGTCGAGATGGCCCAGGCCGTGCGCCGCTTGGGCGGTGACGTCGCACTCGTCGACATGGCCGAGCGCGTGCTCTCCAACGAGCCGGCACCGCTGGGCGAGGCGCTCGGCGAAGTGCTGCGCCGCGACGGCATCGACCTGGTGCTCGGCGTGCACGTGACGGAGGCGCGCCGTGAGGGCGACGACTACGTGCTCGGCTTCGACGACGCGCCCGAGCTGCGGGGTGACCGTCTGCTGGTCGCGACCGGTCGCCGTCCGCGTGTCGACGGCATCGGGCTCGAGACCGTCGGCGTCGAGGCGGACAGCCACGGGATCCCCGTCGACGCGCACCTGCGCGCCGGCGACGGGCTCTGGGCGATCGGCGACGTCACCGGCATCTGGCCATTGACGACGACCGGCAAGTACCAGGGCGACATCGTCGCCGCGAACATCCTGGGAGAGCCCGCGAAGCCAACTACGAAGCCCTCCCGCGCGTCGTCTTCACCGATCCGCAGGCCGCGTCGGTCGGGGCGCTCGAGGCGCGCTTCACTGCCAGCGCGCCGGTTTCGGGCGTCTCGAGGACTGCCACCTACACACGTGCCTATGCCGACTCGAACGGCTTCCTGACCCTCCTCAGCGACGGCGCGCGGCTGACGGGCGCGTACGCGCTCGGGCCGGAGGCCGGCGAGTGGCTCCAGCAGGCCACATTGGCCATCCGCGCACATGTACCGCTCGAGGTGCTGCGCGACACGATCCAGCCCTTCCCCACGTTCTCCGAGATCTACGCCGACGTGCTGGCGGCGCTCCGCGTCGAGATCGCGTGCGACCGACGGGTCGTCGCGTTCGCAGCGGTGCGTGCGGCCGTTGGCATCGTGCTCGATCGATCCGAAAGGACGTAGCTTCTGCAGATGGCGATCATCGTCGTGTGCGGACTGATGCTGATCGCCGGCATCGCGGTCACGGTCCGATGGTTCGGCATGCCGATCGGCGCACCACCCGCCGACGTGGACGGTACCGCCGGGCGAGCCGCGCTTCGTGTGCTGTGGTGGACGGCGCTCGCCTTCGCGGCCGGTGCGACAACGGGCCTGCTGATCGTCGGCGCCGGCGGCCGGCTCGCGATGCGACTCTTGGCGGTGACCGCCGGCAGCGGCGCGGAAGGTCTGAGCACCGAGGCCGAGGAGATCGTCGGTGAGATCACGTTCGGAGGAACACTCGGATTCATGCTGTTCGTCGGCATCGGCGCCGGAGTGTTCTCGGCGGTCCTGTATGCAGTCGTGCAACGCTTCCTGCCCGGTGGCCGGATGCGAGGCCTGTGGTTCGGCGCGCTCTTGCTGGTCCTGCTCGCGACTCGCATCGAGCCCCTGCGCACGAACAACGAGGATTTTGATCTCGTCGGCCCGGCCTGGCTCGCCATCACACTGTTCAGCACGCTTGCGCTCGCACAAGGGATCGCGGTGGCAACGGTAATGAACCGCTGGAGCCACACGCAGCCGATGCTGAACCGCTCGCGCCGAGCGTTTCGCTACCTGCCGGTAGTTCCCTTCCTCCTGCTTCCCTTCATCGACATCATGTTGTTCGTCGTGATCCTCGTTGCGATCGGCATTGAGAAGTACGGAAGTCGCCTCTCACAAAGTTCGGTCGTCACAACCGTTGGTCGGGTCGTGCTCGGCGTCGTCGTCCTCGTCGTGTTGCCGGGATTCGTCTCGTCGATCGCGGACATCGCGGAGCGCAGTCCGTGACCGTTCGGGCCCCTCGACGCAGCGGGCACGCGTGCTTCATGGGGACGTCTGCGTGCGCTCTTGCACGAAACCGAGGACTGCCTCGAGGGCAGCGCGCCCGTCGACTGATGCGATGCGGAACTGGTACTGGTGTCCCTGCGCAGGGGTGTGATCGGGCCCGCGAAAGAGCGCGGTGACGTCGACGCCGAGGTCGACGAGTCGCTGCCGCGAACGGCCGGGAGTGCGCGTCGGTCAACGGATCGGCATTCCCTCCGCTGATGAATGTCGGCGGGAACTCGCTCGTGACGTGATCGATCGTCGACATCTGCCGCAGCATCGCAGAGTCGCGCTCGCGGCTGCCGGTGTATGCCCACAGCACGCTCCGGGTGAAGAGTTGCAGCGCGGTGTTCGGTACGACGCGTGGGTGGCGAGTCGTGTTCGCGATGTCGTACGCGGCCGCAAAACAGGATCGTCCCGCGGAGCTGGTCGGGCCGCAGCGACGGAACGATTCCGGCCTCCGATGCGTACGCCGGATTCGTGACGAGCGTCGCGATCTGGCTCGCCATCTGCGCCCCGGCCGAGTCGCCGGCGACGATGACCCGTTCGTCATCGACGTGGAACTCATCAGCGTGACGCTGTGCGTAGGCGATCGCGTCGTTGATCTGTAGGATCGGCGTCGGATATATCGCGTCTGGAGCTCGCGAAGATTCGACCGCGATCACCGTGTACCCGCCGCCCGCGAGCATCTCGAAGTACGGCGCGGCGGCTTCCTTGGTGCCCGAGATCCATGCGCCTCCGTGGACCCAGACCACCGTGGGTCGTCGCTCGCCCGCCGCGAGAGATGACGGGAAGTACACGTCGAGACGGGCGTCTGCGGCGCCGGGTTCGTATTGCACGTCGGTGATCGATGCCACGTCCACGGTCGACCGCGTGTCGGAGGGTCTCGTTGCCCGAGTCGAGCGCTCGAGGAGACGCCGGAAGACGAGCGCGCCGGGCCGGGCGCTCGTCGTGAACACCACCACGACACCGCCGATCATTCCGGTCAGGGCGCTCGACCACCACAGCACCCGCCGTGTTCCGAACCTCGAAGAGCTCCTCTCACCCGCCATCGGTGTCCGAGCGTCGCCGCTCTCGGCGCAGGCTTCGTCCCCCAGCGCGGGTGAACTCGCGGACTTTCCGGCACAGAATTCACCGTGACCACCCGGAACGGGGGAGGGCGGCGGTCAGCTGCAGTCGTAGCGTCGCCGCGTTGATCAGACCATTCCAACCCGTCCGGGAGCGAGCGAATCGAACCAGCTCTGGCCGCGATGACGAGAGGAACCATGTCGACCGTATCGAACGATCCCCTTTACACGAGACAGTCACAAGCCGAACGAGAAGCGATGTATTACGGCCCCGATGATGGATCGGGCATGCTGTTCTTCGCGGGCACCATGCTCGGACTCGCGGGGATCATGCGGATCATTGATGCGATCTGGGCGTTCTCCTACAACGGTGCGTTGCCCGACAGGCTGCAGGACGGCGTCATCGGCTCGGATCTCACGAACTACGCATGGCTCTGGCTCATCGTCGGCATCGTGCTGGTCATC
This sequence comes from uncultured Actinomycetes bacterium, assembly GCA_963781425.1. Taxonomy (GTDB): domain Bacteria; phylum Actinomycetota; class Acidimicrobiia; order IMCC26256; family PALSA-610; genus DASQHW01. The sequence goes on from CAWAGX010000001.1 coordinate 79,192, forward strand.
TCCAGCGGGCTCGTCCTCGTGCGGTCCCAGTTCGCACGGTGGATCGGCCTGTTTGCCGCCGCCATCGCGGGCATCAGCGCCATCACGTGGATGCCGTACTACCCGATCTGGTCGCTGACGTACATCGCGATCTCGGTCACCGTGTTCTACACGCTGGCCAAGTACGGCGGGCGCCAAGCGGCCTAACCCGCGACGACGCGGCCGTCCCCACGTGGTGAGCATTCGCGAGGACGACGGCTCGCACGCGAGCCGGGCCGGCGGCGGGATCCTTGCCGTGATCACGCCGAGGCGTTGGGGACCCAACGTCATCGGCGTGGTCCCGGCGGACGACATCCGGCGCCGGCCGGGTGACGTCGTACGCCTTCCGGTCGCGGCGTTGCTCGTGCTCCTCACCGCGCTCGACGCCGGCACCGTCACATCACAGGAAAAGCGTCTCCACAACCTGCTCAGCGATCTGCCCGAGTGGCTGCACACGGGTTGCGGGTGGGTGTGCAATGCGGGAACGATCGGCGCGGCCACCGTCGTGCTGGTCGCACTCCTGCTCACGCGACGATTCGGTCTGTTCCTCCGAGTCGCCCTCGCAGGCATCGTGGCGTGGCTGCTCGCGATCGGGCTCCGCAGCCTCGTCGATGCGGACGCCGTGCGCACGTCTGCCGGGCTCGATCCCGGCCATGCATTGCCGCAGTTCCCGGTGGTTCGACTCGCCGTCGCGACGGCGATGCTCTTCGTCGCGGCGCCATTTCTCGTACGCCCGGCACGCCGATTCGTACTGGCCGTGCTCGTGCTGGCCGCGATATGCGGCGCGTTCGCCCTGGTCGGGCTGCCGAGCGACATCATCGGCAGCGTCGCACTCGGATGGGGTGTCGCAGTCGTGCTTCACCTCCTCTTCGGAACTCCGGCCGCGACTCCGGCGCTACATCAAGTCGCGGACGCGCTCCGCGATCTCGGCGTCACGGTCGACGGGCTTCACCTCGCGAGTCACCAACTCTGGGGCGAGAGCCGCTTCGTCGCGACCGGCCCGGAGGGTGAGCCGGTTTCCGTGGAGGTGCTCGGGCGGGATGCGGCCGACGCGCGCGTCTGATGACGAAGCTCGGGCGATCGTTGCTGTATCGCGACTCCGGTCCGTCTCTCGCAGTGACTCGGCCCCAGCAGCTCGAGCACCGCGCATACTTGCTCCTTCTCGCCGCGAGAACCGGGGTGCCGGTCAGCGACGTCGTGATCGCCGGCATCGCGGCGCGCGCGCAAGGACGCGTTGCTCGTGCTGCCGCGATCCCGGCGGAACTCCGTTCCCGGACGTCGAGCCCGAGCGCCTCACCGACGACGTCCTCGCCGACGCGTGGCGCAACCTTTCGGTGCTGCACGATCCGCGGCTCGCCCACGGTCAACTCGCGGCCGCCAACGTGCGGCTGCGCGACGACGGCACAACGGCGTTCGTCGACCTTGCCCACGGGTCGTCGGGCGCGCCGGCGGAACGATGCGCGCGCGACCGCGTCGAGTTCCTTGCGACCACGGCCGTCCTCATTGGCGACGAGCGCGCGCTCGCGGCCGCCCATCGTGCGCTCGGACGCGACGGCCTCGCCGACCTCCTGCCGCTCCTCGAGTCGGCCGCGCTGTCATCGGCGGCACGCCGCGCGATTCCCGACCGCAAGAAACGGTTCTCGGCGCTGCGCGAGGAAGGCGCCACGCTCACGAACGAGGAGGTTCCCGAGCTCACCGACCTCCGCCGGGTGTCCTGGACCGACATTCTGATGGCGGCTGCGACCTTCCTCGGGTTCTACCTGATCGTCGCGCAGTTTGTCGGCATCCATCTGTGGGACACCCTCCAAACGGCCGAGTGGTTCTGGGTTGTCGTCGCGGCCCTGCTCTCACCGTTGCCGCAATTCACCGGCGCGATCGCGCTGCAGGGATCGGTCGCGGTCTCGATTCCCTACGTGCCAGTCGTCGCCGAACAGTTCGCCAACAACTTCACCGGCCTCATCGGTGGAACCATCGCGACGACGGCGCTCGTAGTGCGCTTCTTCCAAAAGCAAGGGCAGAAGGTCGCGGTCGCGGCCAGCTCAGGAGTACTGAACTCGCTGGCCGCCGGGCTCGTGCAGGTTGTGCTCGTCGTCATCGGGCTGGCATTCACGGGCGACAGTTTCAGCCCATCGTCGGCCGGTGGCAGCAGAGACATCGGGCGCATCATCCTCATCGCCATCGTCGTCATCGGCGTCGCGGTCGGTGTCGCGCTCTTCATCCGCGCCTTCGCCGCGCGGTGCGCGGAGTGATCCAACCGCAGCTGCGGGCGGCCAAGGACAACTTCCGCGGCATCCTGAGCACGCCTCGCAAAGCCGTCATGGTCTTCGGCGGCAACCTCGCGTCACAACTGATCTTCGCGCTCGTGCTCGAAGCGTCCCTGCACGCATACGGCAGCTCTCTGCCGTTGCTCCAGATCGTCGTCATCAACTCGCTGGCCTCGGTGCTCGGTGGGATGGCACCCGTACCCGGCGGCCTGGGAGTGATCGAGGCCGGGCTCATCGGCGGGCTCACCGCCGCCGGTGTTCCCCAAGATGCGGCAGTGGCGGCTACGTTCACGCACCGGCTCTTCACCGCGTACCTCCCACCGATCTGGGGATGGTTCGCCCTGCAGTGGCTGCGACGCAACGACTACGTGTAAGACGCGAAAGGAGTTCGCCATGCGCACACCCCCGATCGTGTCGCCGGAGGAGTGGGAAGCTGCGCGCCTGGAACTGCTCGTGAAGGAGAAGGAGGTGACGCGGGCCCGTGACGCGCTTGCCGCCGAGCGTCGGCGGATGCCGTGGCTGGCGGTGGAGAAGGACTACGCGTTCGTCGGCCCCAAGGGCAACGCAAGCCTGCGCGACCTGTTCGACGGCCGCCGGCAGCTGATCGTCTACCGCGCCTTCTTCGAGCCCGGTGTGTCCGGCTGGCCCGAGCATGCGTGCATCGGCTGCTCGATGGTGGCCGACCAGGTCGCCCACGTGGCCCATCTGCACGCCCGCGACACCACGCTCGTGTTCGCCTCGCGCGCGCCGCAGGCGGACATCGAGCGCGTCAAGGCGCGGATGGGCTGGGAGATGCCCTGGTACACCATGACCGACGACTTCGACGCCGACTTCGGCGTGGACGAGTGGCACGGCACGAACGTGTTCATCCGCGACGGCGACCGCGTGTTCCGCGCCTACTTCATCAACGCCCGCGGCGACGAGGCGATGGGGAGCACCTGGAACTACCTCGACGTGACTGCACTCGGCCGCCAAGAGGAGTGGGAGGACTCACCGGAGGGCTATCCCCAGACCCCGCCGTACCAATGGTGGACCTGGCACGACGAAGCCAAACCGGACCGATCCTCATAGACAGAGCAGCGCGCGTTGACCTGTCGCGGCGCCGCGAGTGTCAGACGGCGGTACTGCGGCGGTGCGCCTCGATGGCTGCGACGCGCACATAGAGGCGTTCGAGGCGCGTCTCGACCTCACGCGCGCGGGCAAGTGCGTCCAGACGCTTCGGTGTCGCGACCGGAAACGTCGTGACGCCGTGCGTGTGAAGCATGGCCTCCAGGCGCTGTCTCTCGACCTCGCGAGCGCGCACAAGGGTCTCCAAGCGAAGTTCGACGTCGCGCTCGTCCACGCGCCTGGGTTCCTCGACGTCGCCCGTCATGCGTACGCGTCGTACCTCGACGGTTCTTCGAAGCAGCTCACCGTTCTCCTCGGTCACGTCGTGAAAGACCGCAACACCGGATTCCGTCAGCTGGTACGAGGCTGCGACGATCTCGACCGGTTCGCTGTCGTTCGCCCGGCGGTAGCGATAGGTCGGCATCCCGAGAATCTAGGCAGCCGCGCCGTCCGCCATCTAGGGCATATTCGCCCTCTCTGCTGAGCGTGGTCACGAAAGCCGACACGTGCGTCGGGTCTCGTGACCACGGGCTCGGGTGGCCCGCAGCTCCTGCCGATATACGACTCATGCGGACGAATACGCCTCGGCGCGGGCTCACAGTGTGGACAACCGATGTGAAGCGCGGCGGTGTGTTGGTGATCGCCGTCATCTCGGCGGCCCTCGTCGCGGCGTGTGGCGGATCCGCATCCAAGTATCCGGTCGCAAAGTCGGTGACGACGAAGCCGACCACCGCGCAGGATCGTGCTTCGGCCGCCGGCGTGATCGTTCAGTCCGCCGATCTGCCAAAGGGCTGGACGCTTGTCGAAGACGATCCGCTTACCGGCAAACAGCTCAACTCTCCGCCCGACGCGTGCGATCCGCATGGACTCTTCGGCAAGCACACCGCCGGCCGGCATCGGGAGTGGTCGTATCGTCTTCGCGCTGATGGCATCGAATCCGGCCACCTCGTCGTGTTGGCGAAGGTCGCGAGCACGACCAATGTTGTGCTGCGACAGCTCGCGCTGCTCGACTCCGATTCTTTCCACGCGTGTGAGGCGGGTGTGGTCGAGCGCAACATCTCGGCGACGGGTGCCGCGGTCATCGGTCCGACGATCTGGCAACGACTCGACCGGAAGTTCTCGGTGACGGGCGTCGCAATCCGATTCGCGACCCCGTACCGCATCGATGGCCGTGACGGTGTGATGTACACCGACAATGTCACTCTCGGACTCGGTCGCGTCCGTGTGCTGATCTCACCACAATCCTGTTGTGTCCCGCCGAGCGACCACCTCGAAGCCGCGCTGATCAAGACGGTCACCCGCCGCCTCCAAACGGCCTGAGCGCGTCTCCGCGCACGAAGGCTCTTACGCGCCGGCGCTCAAGGTTTCGGCTTCCTCAGTCGATAGGGGGGCACGAGCCCCCTGAGAGGGGACGCCTGGTTTAGACACATGGCGCCACTGCGTGGCGCACGGTCTCCGAGGCACGACGTTGACCTCTCCCGTACTCATGGAAGAGGAACGTCTTGATTTCCAAGCACATTGTCACCTCCAGGCTCCGCGCGTGGCGGTCGCCGCCGGATTCTCGCGATCTTTCCGGTGGCATTCGTCGCCGCATGCGTCGTCGCCCTCGCGCCCAGCCTCCCCAGCGGGGCCGCGCAAGCGCCCGTTGATCTTCAGACCGCGGACAGCTTCGCCGTCCTGGCCGGTACCGGGATCACGAACACCGGCGCGACCACGATCTGGGGGGACGTCGGATCTTCCCCGATCCCTGCAGAGACGGGTTTCGGATCGGTGACCTTGCACGGGACCGACCACGCAGCCGACGCCGTCTCCCTCCAAGCGAAGAACGACCTCACGACCGCGTACAACCAGGCGGCCGGGGCCGGCCCGCCCACGTCGGTTGCCGTCGAGCTCGGTGGCACAACGTTGACGCCCGGTGTCTACAACGGGGCGACCCTCGAGATCACCGGCACCTTGACGCTCGATACGCAAGGCGACCCGAACGCGGTGTTCATCTTCCAGACCGGATCGACGCTCCTCACTGCGGCGAACAGCAATGTCACCGTCTTGAACGGCGGAATCGCGTGCAACGTGTTCTGGCAGGTCCCGAGCTCCGCGACGCTCGGCACGGACTCGCATCTCATAGGCACAGTCCTCGCCTCGACCTCGATCCAAGCGACAAGCGGCGCAACGATCCAGGGTCGTTTGCTCGCCGGGACTGCCTCGGTCACCCTCGACAACAACACGATCACCGATGAGATATCGCGCGACCGCGGTCACGACGACCACGGCGGCGGCAACGTCGCCGACCACCGTCGCCGGCGGGCCGTCACCGACGAACGCGCCGAACATCGGGGGACCGTCAGGGCCGGGCGGCCCCGGTCAGCCAGGCGGTCCCGGTCAGTTCGTGTCACCGCCGACCACGGGTCCGGGATCGGGCGTGACCACGACGACGCCGGGACCCGGCCGTCCGGGTCTTCCCGTGACCGGCTCCGATCCGCGCTTGCCGCTCGCCGGTGTGCTGGCGGTCGGCTTTGGGGCGTCGATTCTGGGTCTATCGAACGCGCGTCGACGTCGCGGTGTGACGCAATCGGCAGCACGACGCGGTGGGGAACGCGTAAGTCCTCCCGGATCTGGTTGCGCTTTACCAAACTCTGATCTATTGCCGAGTGGCGCGCACTGTGCATCAACTAACGCAAGGGGTTGGGGGGCATGGGCCGGCCTTGGGTGTGAACGCCTCCGCCGAAGGCTGTTGCCCTCCCCCCTCCCTCAAGGTCGAGGACCACTCTCGACGAACGCCGCGGGGTTTTCCCTACTGATCGAGTCCCGCGCGCTGTATGAGATCAACCGAAAGGCCGACATCGCTCCACGCGCCGGCGCCGATGAGGTAGCACCGGGAAAAGCGTGCGGCGGCTTCGATGAAGCGCGCCTCGAGCGCGGCCATCTCAGAGGGTTCGATGATTCCCGGGTCTTCGCCAATCGCCCTGAGAAAACGGTCGACGACCTCGATGTCATAGCTCGGAGTCGTGACGCTGTTGTCTGTAGTTGCCATATCGCGTTCCCCCGCAGCACCGCGCCACGGGACGTCCGCGGCGCGCTACACGGGTGAAGTGTCCGGCACAAGACCGATCCTTTCGCCGGTTCGCGCATTTCTTGAGTAGCTTTCGCGGCGTGCTGCCTGGGAAAAGGCCGCCTGAGAAAGGACTGTGTAGCCATGGCTCCGGCGAAGTCAGCAAGGAAAGCCGCAACGAAACGGCGTGGCCAGCGCAAGATGACGACCACGCACAAGGCGGCACTTGCGAGGGGCCGTGAGATGTCGACGATCGTCGATCGCTACTTGTCGGTCGTCAACGTTCCGAAGAAGCGTGGTCGCAGGGTTTCACCCGTGGCGTTGCGGAAGCGCCTTGCTGCGGCCGAGGCCACGATGAAATCAGCCACCGGCGTCGCGAAGGTGCTCGCGGCGCAGGAAGTGCGCGATCTTCGCGCGCGCCTCGCCGAAACCGGCGGCGAGGGGACGAACACGAAGAGCCTCGAGGCGTCCTTCGTGAAGGTGGCTCGCCAGTTCAGCGTCAATCGCGGGATCAGTTACGCCGCGTGGCGCGACGCAGGAGTCCCGGCCGAGGTGCTGCAGCGCGCGGGCATCGCCCGAGCCCGCGGCTGACTTCGTCGTTTCCGTTCGGCCTTTGGGTCAGCGCGTCTGGACCGTCGTCGTGAGCGCGGCGTATTCGGTGCGGCCGGGCCCGGTGGCCTTCGCGCGGTACATCGCCTGGTCGGCCCGGCACAGGAGCTGCTCCGGCGACTCGTAGCGGGTTCCGGTCGCGATCCCGACACTCGCGCTCAATGGGTAGCGCGTGAGCGTGGCGCCGACGTCTTGGATGCCGGCGATGATGTCGCGTGCGACTGTGGTCGCGCGGGGGGCGTCGGCATCCTCGATGATCGCGAGGAATTCGTCTCCGCCCAACCGCCCCACCGCGACACCTTCGGGCACGGAGGATGCGATTCGCGACGCGACGTCACGAAGCACACCGTCTCCCTTTTCGTGGCCGAGCGAGTCGTTGACCTCTTTGAAGCCGTCGAGGTCGATGAACAACACCGTGATCTCCTCGAGGGAGACGCTTCGGAAGAGGTGCTGCGTCAGCGCCGCTCGATTCGGGAGCCCGGTGAGCGTGTCGATGCTCGCGCGGTGCTCGAGCTGCGCTTCGAGCGCGCGTTGCTCGGTGACGTCGCGGAGGTTCAAGACGAGTGAGCCGTCTTCTCGTCGCGTCAGCCGTGCGAATGCTCGTCGCTGTTCGCTCAGCTCGTTCGTGAGGTGCCACTCGCAGCTGATGTAGTCGGACAACGTGAGGGTGTCGTAGGCGCGCCGCGATGTCATGCGCGGCGTCGTAGCCGAGTATTTCACCGATGTGCAGGCCGGTGCAGGACTCGGGTGACCGCCCGACGAGGGGCTCGATACCCGGGCTGATGTACTCGACGTGGAGGTTCGGGCTCACGTGCGCGATGACGTCCGCCGCATGCTGCACGAGATCTCGGAAGTACGCACGCCCCGCTTCGATGCGCGCTGGCGGCCTCTTCAGCCGCGTTGGCCGACGATCCGAGCGTTCGCGCGACCAGCGCGAGACAGAGGAGCGTCGAAGCAGCGACGGCGTGCGCGATGGCCGGCCGCACGACCGTCGGCGCAAGGCCGATGGCCACGGTGATCTCACCGCCGACAATTGCCACCGCGCTCCAGCCGAGCCCCGGCCTCCACGCTCGCGAGCCATGAATGCGCAGCGCGTCGGCGATGCCGATCGCAAAGCCGATCACCAGAATCGGGCCCCATCCCGTCGCGTAGACGACCCAAGCGGTGCTGATGGCGGCCGTTGCGGTGCGAAGGTGGAGGCCGGGCGAGGGCGAGAGCCGTGGTTCCGCCGCGATCGCGACGGCATTGGCCGCGCTGCACGCGAGCAACAGGACGACCAGGAGCGGAAGCGGTGTGTCGGCGATCAGGTGCGCGTGCTGCAGCCAGGGGATGGCGACGATGGCAGCCGGCCCGGTCGCGAAGACGAGCAGTGACCTGCCCACCCCTCGCCAACCATGGTCCCTGAGCTTCACCTGGGAGATATCGGGTAATTCGCGGGCCGACCTGACCGCTCTCCTCCAGCATCGCCCGATGCCTGACGCGCGTGGGCGGTCACGAGCGGATCTCCGCCGCCAAGCGGCCGCGAATCCACGCTTCGAGCTCGTCCGGCGGCAGCGCCTTCGCGAAGTAGTAGCCCTGCGCGGTGTGCGCCCCGCAGGCGGCCACGAAGTCCAGGATCTCTTGGTTCTCGACGCCTTCGGCGGTGACGTGCATCCCGAGGTTGCGACCGAGGGCCGCGATCGAGCGGACGATTGCAGCGTCGCTCTCGTTCTCCATGACTCCGAACACGAACGACTTGTCGATCTTCACCTCGTCGATCGGGAGCTCCCGCAACGACGAGAGGGAGGAGAACCCCGTGCCGAAGTCGTCGATCGAGACGCGCACGCCGAGCTCGTGGAGCTCGCGGAGGGCGTCCGCGGCGCGCGACGGGGTCGGCCATGAGCTGGGACTCGGTGATCTCGATCGTCAGCGCGTCGGACGGACAACGATTTCGCAGCAGCGCGCGGGTGACGCGGTCGGCCGAGTGAGCGGTCGGCGAGCGATCGAGCGGACACGTTCACCGCAATCCCGAGGTCGAGACCGGCGTCCGCCCACGTCCGCCGTTGCGCCAGCGCGGCATCGAGCACGAGCGCGGTCGAACGGCTCGATGAAGCCGGTGTGTTCGGCGATCGGGATGAACTCGTCGGGCAGCAAGAAGCCGAGCTGGGGATGGTTCCAGCGCACGAGCGCTTCGACGCCGACACTCCAGCCGGATGTCGTCTCGATCTTGGGTTGGTAGTAGACGATCAGCTCTCGACCGTCGATCGCCTGGCGGAGCTGATGTGCGAGCGCGAGTTTGCGCCGCATGTCGGTCTCGCCTCGACCCACGTGCACCTCGAAGCCCGTGCGGCGCGCCTTGGCCTGGCGCATCGCCGTATCGGCACCACGCAGCAGGCCTTCGGCGTCGAGCGCGTGGTCGGGCGCCATGGCGACACCGATCGACACTCCGGCTTCGAGGTGCAGCCCGTCGATGGTGAGACGCGGCGTCACGGCGGCGACGAGCTGCTCGCCGAGCTCACGCAGATCGCCGAGCGAGACCCCGAGTGACTGTGAGGACGGCGAATTCGTCGCCACCGAGACGTGCCACCGTCGTCCCCTCGATCGCACCCCGGAGGCGATCGGCGACCTCGCACAGCACCGTGTCCCCGTTGTCGTGGCCGAGCGTCTCGTTGACCTCGCTGAAGTGATCGAGCCCGAGCACGAACAACGCGCGCGGGCCGTCGGCAGCGGACAGCGCGGTCTCGAGCGTCTCGCTGAAGCACATGCGGTTGACGAGGCCGGTGAGCTGGTCGTGGGTGGCGCGGTACTCGCGCTCGCGCATCTCGATCTCGAGCTGGAGGACCAGGCCACCGTTCTCGAGCGCGATCGCGGCCTGGTGCGCAAGGGCTTCGAAGAGACGGATGTCGACCGCGTCGAACGCCACGTCGGCACCCAGCCGGCCGCTCACCGAGAGATAGCCGTGCGCACGCGAGTGCATCGAGAGCGCCACCGCGAGGTGATCGTCTTCGGCAACCCGCGACTCGCGTTCGACGACGTGCTGCCACAACTCGTCGTGTGCAACCGGTCCCAGCGTCTCTCGTATGACGGTGCCGTCGACGTCGGCACGCCATGCGATCGTCGTGCCGGGACGCATCTCCACGCACAGGTCGGCGCGCGCTGTCCGCAGGAGGTCCCGCGCCTCCTTGACGACCGTCTCGGCGATTGCTTCCAGCTGCACCGACCCGCCGACGGCGCTCGTGAACCGATACAGCATGTCGAGCCGTCGATGGCGTTCATGGAGGAGCGCGTAGCCCGAAACGCGAGATACATCGTCGTGGCGCAGACCGCGGCCATCGTGAGCGCGGCGGCGCTGTCGTACAACACCGCGGACACCGCGAGGAGCGCGAGCGCCGCCTTCGCCACCGAGGCGGCCGCACCTTCGACCAGCTCGAACGCGCCGATCTCGGGCCAGGTCCCGCGGAACAGGCCGATCGCCAGGCTCACGAGCAGGGCCGAGAGGAGGTCGGCCGCGAGGGCCGCCGCGATGGCGGCCGCGAACGCCTGCGCCGAGGCGAGCGCACTGTGCTGGGCGAGCGTGCGAAAGACCAGCATGGCGAGCACCGGCTGCATGCCGATCTCCGCGACGTTGAAGGCCAGCTTCACGCCCCGCTGCTTGCGATGGAACCGCAGGGCGAGCGACGTGCCGATGACGGCGGCGACGACGAACTGCGCCGCCGGGAGGAGGAAGAGCCCCAGGATCAGCGGGGCCTCGCTGAACGACACGGTGTGCGTGTCGCGGCGGGTCGGCACGTGGATCAGCAGCAGCTCGCCGGCCGCGAAGAGCAGGGTGAGGACGAAGAAACCCGAGACGTGCACCGGGTGGCGGGCGGGATCCGTCGCCACGAGCGGGAAGGTGGCCGCGAAGGCTGGCGGCGAGCGCGACCGTCAGCCAACCGACGCGCGCGGCCCCCGATCTCTGCCCTCGCCCTCCTGCCCGGTCGGCTCGCTCACCTTGACCCCTCGACGGCGCGTGTCTCGTGCCACGCATCGGATCGGCACTGCGAGGCGATGGATGTAGTGGGCGTTGCCGGCCGCGGGCCGCGATGGGGCCGCAGATCCCGGTCCGGGGGCCGGTCGCCCGGCAGGCAGGCGCGTCGCAAGCCGAAATTCGGGATTCGGCCCCCGAGGGCCTCCCACCGGGCGTCGAGGCCCCACGGCGGCGGGCGCCGCGTCCGGCTCCGGCGGTGACGTCGCCGGTCATCGCCTGTTCGTGTGACATTTACAGCCACGTGCACGGCCCGGCCACGCGCCGCTCATAGGGTGATCGGCAATGTCACCTCAGAAGGCGGCCGCCAACGTGACGATGAGCTTTACAGCATGGACTCGTTGGTTACGCGGCCGGGGGGGGCGGCGGCACGAATGGCTTGCACGCCTGGCGCCGCAGCCGAATGACGGGCCCGGCGGTGCTCCTGTCGGCACGGTTGGCACGGGTACGCAGACCAGCGGGATCGAACACCCGAACTACGTCGCCGAGACCATCCCGACGGTCGAGCGGGCATTCATCTTCCTGGATCTGTGCGGGTTCACGAGCTACACGGCGGCCCACGGCGAGCACGCGCGATCGAGGCGCTGCGCACTGTTCCGGGGCCTGACCCGCGAGATTGCGGCCCGCCGCGGGAGTGCGCGTCGACAAGTGGCTCGGGGACGGCGCCATGATCGTCGGGGTCGACGTCGGGCCGACGATCGCGGCGGCTGTCGAGATCGTCGCTCGATGCGCCAGTCAACCGCTGGCGCTCCGTGGCGGCTTCGCGCACGGCAACGTGCTGATCCTCGACGGCGACGACTACATCGGCCGGCCGATCAACCTCGCGGCGCGTCTGTGTGAGTCCCGGGCCGGGCGAACTTCTCGCCATCGGCTATCCGGCCGAGACGCTCGCGCCGTGGATCGTCGTGCAAGGCACCCGGAGCCTCACGTTGCAGGGGTTGGGGCGAGTGCACGGCGTGCAGCAACTCGGAGTCATCGCCGATCTGTAACGTTCGCGCACCGAGGTGGGTAATTCTCCCCAACGGGAACCCGTGAGCGATTGTTGCCGCCGGGGGCGTTGCTCCGTACGCTGCCGGTATGGCGGCTGAATACCTTTCGACACTCGACGCGGCGCTGCTCTCTCTCGAGACCGAAGCGCAGCAGCTGAACATTCTCGCGGTGCTCATCATCGAGCCCGATCCCGACATCCCTCCCGAAGACCATTACCGCGTCGGCGCCGCGATCGCATCGAGAGCCGCTTGCCGTTGGTCTCGATGTTCTGCCGCCGGTTGAAAAACCTTCGAGGGTTCTCGAACCCGGTGTGGACGGACGAGGCGGATCTCGCGGTCGACGCACACCTGCACCAGGCGCTCCTCGATCCGCCGAAGGACCTTCAGGCGCTCGGACGGATTGCGGGCGACATCGCGTCGCGTCCACTCCGGCGCGATCGTCCGCTGTGGGAGATGTGGCTCATCGACGAGCTGGAAGACGGCCGCGTCGCGGTCATCTGCAAGGTGCACCACGCGGTGCTCGACGGCGCGTCAGGTATCGGAAGCCTCGCGGGATTCTTCGATCTCGAGCCGCACGCACCTGAGGTCGTCGTACCGCCGCGTCCCGAGCCGCACAGCTTGACCGCCGCCGACCAGGCGCGCGAGTCGATCCGTGGCACTTGGCGATGGGCGCGCGATTTCGCCCGATCGGCACCCCGCGTCGCGAGCATGCTCGTGCGGGCCGCGCAACGTGTGGGCGATCCCGACCTCGCGTTGCCCCTTACCGCGCCTCGGCTCCCGTTCAATCGCGCGCTGACACCGCGACGCACCGTCGAGTTCACGTCCGTGGAGCTCTCCCGGCTGAAGGACATCCGCCGGGCGTACGGCGCGACGCTGAACGATCTGCTGATCGCGATTTGTGCCGGCGCCTTGCGGTTGTACCTCATCGATCGCGACGAGCTGCCCGACCGTCCGCTGGTTGCCGCGATCCCCGTCTCCGAGCGCGGTCTCGAAGACGCGATGGGCGGGAACCGGTTCTCGACGATGTTCTACGGGATCCCCGTGCACATCGAAGACCCGGGCGAGCGTGTCGCGGCGACGACGCGAACCGCTGCCGCCGCCAAGGAGTTCTACGAGCAGAGCGGCCACGAATTGCTGCAATCGCTTGCGTCGCTGCTCCCGCCGAAGACGATCAATCCCGCGATGCACGTGGCGTCGACGCTTCGCCTCGCGGAGCGGGTCCCGCCCGTCGCGAACCTGATGATCTCGAACGTGCGCGGACCGGACTTCCCGCTCTGGATCGCCGGCGGTCGCGTGTCGCAGATGTTGCCGATGGGCCCTCTCATCGAGGGGATGGGCCTGAACATCACGGTCGTCAGCTATCTCGACACGGTGAGCTTCGGGTTCCAGGTGTGCCCCGATCTGCTCCCGGACGTCGCGCAGCTCGCGGGCTACGTCGGCGATGCGGTCGCCGAGCTCGAGAAGGCCATCCCCGCCTCGTAGGCGGACTACACCGCGGCAAGCCGTTGCTCGTAGGCCTCTCGGATCGCGGGCAGCGCCGCGTTGGCTGCCAGCGTGCCACGCTCGACGATCGGGATCGCGGACGTGAAGTCGATCCAGGTGAAGTCGGCGAGGTCGACGTTGACGAGCACGTCGGCCGTGAGCGCCTTGAAGTTTCCGAGCTCGTACTGGATCGCGACGAGCGAGTTCATGAGGATGTCGACGATGTGGGGTGCCGCCACCTTGCCGTTGAGGTGCGCGAGCGGGTTCAGCCGGTTCAAGGCCCCGAAGGCCTTCGACAGCGGCGTGCGAACGTCGCCGTTGAGCTTCGGCACGACGTTCACGGCGAGCACGATGTCCGCGCCCATCTCGCGCGCGACGTCCGCGGGCACCGGGTCGACCATCGCGCCGTCGACGAGCATGCGCCCGTCTCGTTCGGCGGGCGCGAACAGCAGCGGGATGGACGAGCTCGCCCGGAACGCGTCCTCGAGCCGTCCGGTCCCGATGGTGACGCCCAGACCCGTCTGCACGTCGGTCGCCACCGCGAGGAACGGCAGTGTGAGGTCCTCGAAGGTCTCGATCGGGAGCAGGTGCGAGAACGTCTTGACCAGGCGCCGGCCGCTCATGAGTCCCAGGCCGGAGAGCGACACATCGAGCGCGCGTAGCGCCGTCGGGAGGTTGCTCTGCCGGCGCGCGACCGCGTGCATCGCGGCACCGGTCATGCCGCCCGCGTAGCCGAGCCCGACGATTGATCCCATGCTCGTGCCCGCCACGATGTCGACGGGGATCCCCGCTTCGTCGAGCACCTCGAGCACGCCGACGTGGGAGATGCCGAACGCGGCCCCGCCACCGAGCGCGATCCCCACGGTTGCGCGGAGGACCTTGCGCGCGAGTCGATTCAGAGTGCGGGTCACGGGGAGCCACGCGTTGTCCTGGAAGAACGCGATCAGCGCGTCACCGCGCAACCCGGTGAGGGAAGCCTCGTGCGGCAGGATGAAGGGCTCGCAGTGGTTCAAGGGCAGCGCGCGGCGAACGCGGGTCGGCGCGGTTGACCACCCGCAGGATGCGGCTGTGCGGCGCTGCGGCCACCTGCGTCGGGTCGAACCTGTAGGACACGGATACGGCGTCGTCACATGCCGATGCGGCGGCGGCGATGGTGCACGCGGGACGGCGACGAGAAGTCGACAATGACCGCGCGGTACTCGTCGCCCAACACACCGAGCAACGCCGTCACCTCGTGGGCGAGGAGCTCGGGATCTTCGGCGTCGGGAAGCGCGACGTCGAGCCGGTCAGGCGCGCCGTTGCGACGGTGCTCGATGACCGATGCGGTCGAAGCGCCGTTCCCGGTCAGCGTGTCGATTTGCTTGCCGACATCACCCAACGAGACGACGAGCACGCGATTCTGCGTGAGAGACGCGATGATCGCGGCCAGCGCGTTGGCGACGAGGCTCGCGCCGGGCGTGCCGTCGACTCCCACCACACCGATCGACGTCGACTTCCGTGCCGCGACACGAGCGCGCGTTGTGGCAACGACTCGACGGGCGAGGAGTTGCGAGACATAGGTGAGCGCGCGCGTGTCGCCGCGGAAGAGCTCTTGGAAGTGCAGTCCTTCGAGGACGAGCAGCCGGCACGCCCGCGAGCAACTCACGGTGGCAGATCGCGGTTCGTCGAGCAGCAGCGCGATCTCGCCGAGGCACTCGCCCGGCCCGACACGCGCTACGACCTCGGAATCATCACCGCCGCGCCACACCGAGAGCTCGCCGGAGACGACCACGACGAACTCGTCGCCCGGGTCGCCTGCCAGCCAGAGCACCTCGTCTTTCGGATGCTCGCGTTCGGTGCATCGCTCCGCGACTGTTGCGATCTCGTCGGCGTTGAACCCCGCAAAGAGCGGAAGCGACGCCAGCGCCCCCGCTCGGGCCGTGATGTCCATCACGTACACCCTCTCCGCCGCCGCCTCTCCTGCACTGCCGACGCTAACGAATTGCCGCCTCGGATTGCCAGTACGAGGTCGGCGTCTTGCGTGCCCCAAAGCGTCGAGCGCAGACTGGCACCCATTTCGTGAGCGGGGGTGAAGGCTTGTCATGACAGAGGTGAATGCCGCCAATCGCCGGCTGAGCCCGACCGACACGCTGTTGCTGCGGCTCGAGCGATCACCGATGCTGCGCTCCACGATCGTGCAGGTCGCGCTCCTGGAGCATGCCCCCGATCATGAGCGCTTTCGCAACAAGGTGCTCGCAGGTGTGGCACGCGTCCCGCGCATGTATCAAGTTCCGGTTCGTCCTCCGGTGCCGGGAGCAGCGCCGGTGTGGCGCACCAGTGCCGACTTCGACATCGACTACCACGTGCAATACACGCGACTGCGGGAGCCGGCAGGGATGCGGCAGCTGCTCGACTACGCGTCGCACCTCGCGATGCGGCCGTTCGATCCCGCCCGACCGCTGTGGGAGTCGCACATCGTCGAAGGACTCGCAGACGGTCGCGCCGCTGCCATCCAAAAGATCCATCATTCGCTCGGCGACGGAATCGGTCTGCTCGACATCGCGCTGACCTTCCTCGACTTCGAGCGCGACCCGCCGCCGCGAGCCTCCGACCGGCCCGCGCCGGCTGAAGACCCCGCCTCGGCGATCGAGCTGCTCACGGCGGGGCTGCGCGTGGACGTGGAAGCACTCGCGAACGTCGTCCGTGCCGCGCCCGGAGCGATTGCGCGTGCCGCGGGTCACCCCGTCGACGCGGTCACGTCGCTCGCCGGCGTGGCGCGCTCGCTCGCCCGTGTCGCTTCACCGGGTGGTGGTCCACTCAGCCCGTTGATGCAGGCGCGTTCGCTCAGCACCCGCTTCGATGCGATGGTGCTGCCGATCGACGAGATGAAAGCCGTGGCCCGGCGGGTCGGCGCGAAGCTCAACACCGCGTTCATGGCCGGTGTTGCGGGCGGGATGGCGCGCTACCACGTGCACCACGGTGTCATCGTGCCGGCGTTGCGCGTCGCGATGCCGGTCAGCACTCGCGGTGCGGGCGATGGCCTCGGGAATCATTTCGCACCGACCCGTTTCCGTCTCCCGATCGATGTCGACGACCCGATCGCCCGTATGGAGCTCGTGCGTGACCTCACCGTGGCACAACGAGGCGAGCATGCGCTCCCGTTTGCGAGTCCGCTCGCGCGGTTGCTCAACGCGGTTCCCAGCGCGTTCGTGGTGCCCGTCATGTCGCACGTGATGCGCGGCATCGACGTCGTGACGAGCAACGTGCCGGGGAGTCCGATCCCCGTCTACATCGCAGGTGCGCGTTCGCTGCAGAACTTCGGCTATTCGCCGCGTGCAGGCGCGGCGGTGAACGTCACGATGATCTCGCACATGGACGAGCTGCACGTCGGCGTCAGCTCCGACCCGGCCGCCGTCCCGGATCCCGACACCTTGGTCTCGTGCCTCCAGGACGCGTTCGACGAGGTCCGAAAGATCGCTTGATACGGATGCACGCGCCTCCGGACTGTCCGGACTAGACGCTGGATTCGAATTGCCGGTCGAGCAACGCGATCGGTTCGTTCTCCCAGATCCCGAACCGCAGGTGCCACCGGCGCAGCCACCTGGGTGACCACCAGTTGAGCCTCCCGGCCAGCCGCATGAACGCGGGGACGAGGGTGGCGCGGATCAGGAACGCGTCCACCAACACGGCCAGCGCCAAGCCGATACCGAACGCCTTCAGGAGCGCGACCTCCGACGTGGCGATCCCGACGAACACGATCGTCAGCAGCAGGGCGGCGGCGGTGACGATGCGCCCGGTCTTCGCGAGGCCGATTGCGACCGCACGCTCGTTGTCGTGCTCGAGGTCGTACTCCTCCTTGATGCGTGAGAGCAGGAAGACCTCGTAGTCCATCGAGAGGCCGAACGCGATGCAGAACATCAGGATCGGGGTGAACACGTCGATGGTGCCCGTCGGCGTGAAACCGAGCTGATCGGAGAGATGGCCGTCCTGGAAGATCCACACGATGGCACCGAACGTCGCGGTCAAGCTGAGCACGTTCAGCACGAGCGCCTTGAAGGGCACCAAGATGCTTCCGGTCATCATGAACAGCAACACGAACGTCGCGAGTGCGATGAAGCCGAGCGCGATCGGGAGCCGGGAGATCACCGCGTCCTTCGTGTCCACGAGCTGGGCCGAGAGCCCGGCAACTTCGAACTTGAATGGCGCGGGGGTGGCGCGAACGGCCTTCACCAATTTCTCACCCTCCGGCGAGAACGGCTCGACGTTGGGCACGACCGACAGGTACGTGCCGGAGCGGCCCGGTTGCGCGGCGAAGCGCTTGGCCAGCTCGGGCAGCACTTCCGGGGCCACGTAGGGCGGGATGCGCTTGCCGTCGCCGACGACGTCGCCGTAGTAGCCGGTCACCCCGTCGACACGCACGACGCCTTTGACGTTGGAGAGATCCTTTGCGAACTGGTCGATCGCAGCTTTGTCCTTCGTCACGTCGACGTCGGGAATGCGCACCTGCAGCGCGTCGGCTTCGCGACTTGCGAAGTTGTGTCGCACCGCGTCGGTCGCCTCCCGGCTGCTCATGCTCTTCGGTCCGACCCGGTCGTCGGGGAGGCCGAGGCTGACGTGGAAGAACGGGATCGCGAGCAGGATCAGCACGAGGCTCACCCCCACCGCGTAGGGCACGGGGTGGCGCATCACTCGATCGGCTTGGTGACGCCAGAAGCCGCCGTCAGCCTTGTCCCGCACCTTGAACAGACGTCCCTTCTCGATCCGCGGCCCGAGCACGGCGAGCACCGAGGGCAACACGACGATCGACGCGATCGCGGCGAGCGCGACGACCGCGACGCCTGCGTACGCGAACGACCGCAGATACGGCATGGGAAAGATCGCAAGCACCGAGAGGGAGATCGCGACCGTGCCGGCGCTGAACGCGACCGTACGGCCCGCGGTCTGCATCGACCTCCCGACCGCGACCGGAGGGGAGACGCCGCGGCCGAGCTCCTCTCGGTAGCGGGAGACGACGAAGAGGCTGTAGTCGATCGCGAGGCCGAGACCCATGCCGGTCGTGAGGTTCAGCGAGAAGACCGAGACGTCGGTGAACTGCGCGAGCGCCTTGAGCACCACGAACGTGCCGAGCACGGCGAGGATGCCGACGCCGAGCGGGAGTCCTGCCGCAACCAGGCTGCCGAAGACGACGACCAGCGCCACGAATGTCAGGGGCGCGGTGAGCAGGTCGGCGCGCGCGAGGTCCTTCTCGGCCTGGTCGGAGATCTGGCGCGTGACCTCGGCCTCACCCGTCACGTCGGTGGAGATGACATCGGTATCGATGTTGTAGAGAGGCGACAGCTCGCCTGACGTTTCGAGCTTCTGATCGTCGGAACCGCGCAGCGTCGCGAAGATGAGTGCTTGTCGTGAGTCACGGCTGCGCAGCTGCCGCACGTTGCTCAGGCTCCAATACGACGAAGAGGTGAGCACACCCGGTTCACGACCGAGCCGTGCCGTCAGTTCCTTCCCGGCCGCCTCCACGGCTTTGTCGTCCACGTTCTTGCCATTCTTGGTCGTGACGACGATCGCGAAGTCCGACTGCGCCGAGAGCGGGAAGTCCTTCACGATCGCCTGCTTGGCAAGCGTCGACTCGGCGCCGGGGTCGAAGAAACCGCCGGCTGCCAGCTCGTCGTGCACGTTGGCGCCGTAAGCGGCCGCCGCGGGGAGCACGATCAGCGCGATCACGATGACCCACCAGCGCCGCCGGACTACGAAGATCGCCAGACGCCGCACGTTTCCCCCGCTTGTGTGTCGACTTGCCCGCGCCAGTCATGGAAGAGTGTTGCGCGGCGGATCGTAAACGCCGAGGGCCTAGAGCGCACGCGGGGAGCCGGCATGGCAGCAAAGCGAGAGCTGGCGGAGTTGCTGGAGGACGTCAGACTTTTCTCGCGCTGCACGCCGCGTCAGCGTCGCACGGTCGCACGCCACGCCCAGATCGCCGAGCTGCCCGCCGGTGTCGATCTGGTGAAGGAGGGCGAAGCCGGCGACGCGCTGTTCGTGATCCTCGAAGGGAACGCGGTGGTACGCAGTCGCGGCGAGGAGCTCAACCGCGTCGGACCCGGTGCCTACTTCGGTGAGCTCGCGATTCTCGACGGTGAGCCGCGCAGCGCGACCGTCGTCGCCGAGACAGATGTAAAGGTCGCAGTGATCGGCATCCGCATGTTCCGCACGTTGCTGCGCGAGTTCTCCGACCTGGCCGAACAGATGCTGATCGCACTCGCCGGCGAATTGCGCGAGGCGCGGCGGGTTACCGCGGCCAGTTGAGCCGCTACGCTCGCCGGACGCCTTGACGAGGGGGTCCCCATGGACCGGATGAGTCCGCAAGACGCGTCGTTCCTGCATGTCGAGGACGCCGTGAGCCCGATGCACATCGGTTCCGTGGCGGTCTTCGCGGGTCCACCGCCCACGTACGAGGAGTTCGAATCGATGGTGTCGGCGAAGCTGCCGGCCGTCCCGCGCTATCGCCAGAAGGTGCGCTTCGTGCCGCTGCAGCTGGGCCGTCCCTTGTGGGTCGACGACCCGCACTTCAACGTCGGATACCACTTGCGGCACACGGCGCTGGCCTCGCCGGGTGGCGACCGCGAGCTGCGGAACCTCGTGGGACGCGTCATGGCGCAACATCTCGACCGGCACAAGCCGCTCTGGGAGATGTGGATGGTCGAAGGTCTGGACCGGGACCATTGGGCGCTCGTGTCGAAGGTGCATCACTGCATGGTCGACGGCGTCTCCGGAACCGACCTGCTCACCGTCGTCCTCGATCCGGAACCGGAGCCCGCGCGCCCATGGCCGACGTGTGGCATCCGGCAGGCGAACCTGGCACCGCCCGGCTCGTGCGCGACGCGCTGGTCGATCTCGTTGCGAGCCCCTACGAGCAACTCAGAGCGGCGCGGGCATCGACGCGCGCGCCGCGTCAGATGTTGCGCTCGTTCAGCGAAGTCCTCCGCGGCCTCCGGTCATGGACGGGTGTCGTGCGGCCGACGCCGGTGTCGACGCTCAACGGCCCGATCGGCCCGCATCGTCGTTGGGACTGGGCACGCACGACGCTTGCCGACGTGAAGATCGTCCGGCGCGGCCTCGGCGGCACGGTCAACGACGTCGTGCTCACCGTGCTGACGCGCGGCTTCCGGGATTTGTTGCTGTCCCGCGCCGAAAGTGTCGAAGGGCGCGTCGTGCGGACGCTGGTGCCGGTGTCGGTGCGCACTCCGGGCGAACGCGGGACATACAACAACCGCGTGTCGGCGATGATCGCCGAGCTGCCGGTCGGCCTCGCGGATCCCGCCGAGCGTCTGGCGGCGATCCGTGCGCAGATGGACGGCCTCAAGGAGTCGAAGCAGGCCGTTGCCGGCGAGGTGCTGACGTCGTTGTCGGGGTTCGCGCCGTCGATGCTGCTCGCGCTCGGGACGCGCGTTGCCATGCGTATTCCGCAGCGCAACGTCAACACCGTCACCACCAACGTGCCCGGTCCCCAGATGCAGCTGTACGCGTGCGGGCGCGCGATGCTCGAAGCGTTCCCGTTCGTGCCGCTCGCGAGCCAGGTTCGCATCGGCGTCGCCATCTTCTCGTACAACGGAATGCTCAACTACGGGGTCACCGGCGACTACGACACCGCAGACGACATCGCGGTGCTGTGCAGTGGCGTCGAGGCCGGCATGACCGAGCTGTTGAAACTTGCCGAGGAGAAGTCTGCACCGGCCTGAAATTGCGCGATCAGGTGCGTCGAGTCCGACCCATTCGTGAAGCTGGTCCGGCAGCCTGCCGACAAAGACCCGTTGGACATGACGCGACGGAAATTGCTCGACGACGGGGTGGGCAGTGCCGGACATGATCACCGCTGCGATCGTTGTCGCCGGCGAGGCGACCGCGCCGGAGGCGCGTGACCTGCTCGCGGCGATCCGCGGCTCGACCGATGCGCCTCTCGATCTCGTTCCACTGATCGACGCGCCCGGCGCGGTCGTCCTGCATACGCTTCCGGACGCGTCCGCGTCTCCGGCCGATGCGCTGACCTTGGTGGTGTTCTGCGGGCATGTCGTGCGGGACCACGACGGTCGGTTGTTCGTCTCCTCGCGTGCCGACGAGGCACCGACGCCGTTGACCGCGGTGCCCATCGACGCGGTACGGGACGCGATCCGGAGCTCGCGCCAACCGACTGTCGTGATCTTCGATTGCACGTTCGCCGACGGCGATCGCTCCGCCGTGGGCGGCGATCGCCTGGGCGCGCTCGAGCAATCCTTCGCGGGTGTCGCGGTGGGTGTGCTCGTGTCGAACGCGCGGGAAGTGGGGCTGGCCGGCGGGATCACCCGTCCGCTCGCGGGCGGGATCGCGACACGGGACGCCGACCTCGATCGGGACGGCGTGATCACGCTCGACGAGCTGCTGGCGTACGCGCAGCGATGCCTCGAGCAATCCGGACTGCCGCCGCACTGCATGGTGTCGAGCACACGGGCGCGGGGGATGGCCGTCGTCAGGTATCGCGATCGCAATCTCTTCGACGACGACGTGGCTTTCAGCGCCTACCGGTTGCGGGCGGTGCAGCCCGACCTCGTGTACACAATGCTGGCCTTCGCCCACAAGGCGAGCATCGTCGACGATCCCGTGCGTGGTGTGGTCGACCAGAGCGAGGAAGTGAGGCGACGCGCCACCACGCTCGGTACGGGCGATGTCGCAGGCGGAGCACATGGTGACCACGCCGCACTCGCCGGTCGAGGCCCGGTGTTCCGGTTCGTTCCGTACGTCGAGGGCATCGAGTTCGATCCCCCCGAGCGAGCGTTCCGATGGCAGGGCGAGGTGCAGGAGGCGCGGTTCCGGCTCCGGACGTCCCGGGCCTTCGAGCGCCGGCAGCTTCGGGGCCGGCTCTCGGTGTTCTGCGACGCGGTGCTCATCGCCGACGTCAGCTTGAGCATTCGTGTCGACTCCGCGGAGTCCGCGCCCGCGCCCGCGCTCGTGGAACACGACACCGCGCGGCCGTATCGCAGGATCTTCGTCTCGTATTCGCGCAGTGACCTTGCGGTCGTCGAGCAGGTCGCTGCGATCGAGAATCTGATCGGTGGCGAGTTCGTTCGCGACTGGAACCGCCTGCGAGCGTACGAGGAATGGGACCCACGCCTGCTCGAGTTCGTCGCGCAGGCCGACGTGTTCCAGCTCTTCTGGTCGAGCAACTCGATGTACTCGTCCGACGTACGTCGGGAGTGGGAGTACGCGTTGTCGTTGGAGCGCCCGTCGTTCGTGCGGCCGGTGTACTGGGAAGATCCGATGCCGGCCGACGCGGGGCTCCCACCTCCCACGCTCGCGAGCGTGCCGTTCCAGCGCGTCGACTTCCGATCGTTGCCCGGGGGGATCGCGGAACGAGTCGTGCCGGCTCCCGCGCCGTCGCCGCCTCCGCGGCCGGTCGCGCCGCCGCCGGTCGCGCCGGATCCTGTGCCTGGTGCCGTTTCGCTGCCGCCGCCGCCACCGGAGCCTCCATCGCCGCCGCCGAGTGGAAGGTCGGGGAGTCGCGGCCCGGCGCCGCGGCCCTCGCGTCGGCGCGGGCTGCTGCGCCCGATTGCCGTCGTCGGCACCGCCGCGCTCGGGGCGGCCGCCGTGCTCGGCGCGTTCGTGTCGACCGGCAGCAAGAGCTCGCGTTCGACGTCGCCGACCGTACCGCCCGCCGCGGTCGCACCTGCGACCTCGACCTCGTTCGCGGCGACGGGTGATGCCCGGCTGGCCGCGGACTGCACACGCGGTCCGGGCCGGTTCGCGGTTGCCGTCGGGACGCCGGGATCGGCCGTCCCCCTCCAGGTGTCAGCGATTCTGAGCGTCGACGCCGGTCCCGACACACGCATTTCGCTCGTACGCGCTGCGGGAAATGTGACCGCGCCGCCGGGGGTCAGCCTCTACGCCGCAGACGTTGCGCGGTTCGCAAGCGCGGGGCGCTTGCACTGGAGCCTCCAGCTCAGTGCGCCCGCGGAGGTGCGGAGTGTCGCGATTCAGTGTGGCAGGACGGTTGAGGTGCTCTCGCACTGACGTGAACCTTGCCGCGTCGCGAGCTCGCGACACGTCAGGTGAGCAACGCAACCCGATCACGTGCGGCGGGGCGCGCAAGCCGGCGCGCGGTGGAGGTACGCGCCTCGCGTGTGACCTCCGCCCGACGCGACGCGTCCATCGCGTTCCAACCCATGACGTCGAGCACGTTGCCGGTCGGCTGGAACGTCAGCACCGGCGTGCCCGCGCCCCGTATCCGGCGGACCTCGCGCGCGAGCGCCATCAACGAGAGGCGCCGGGCGAGCTGATCGGGCGCGAGCCGCACGCCGTTGCCTGCCATCGACATCGGCGACGACACGATGACCAGATCCAGCTCGAGCCCGGCGACGAGATCCGCGTTCGTCGGTGAGTGGACGCCACCGTCGACATACCGAACGCCGTCGATGTCAACCGGCGCGAAGAAGCCCGGGATCGCGCACGATGCCGCAACTGCAGTCGCGACGTCGGTCGTGACGCGGATGTCCCGGCCGAACGTGACGCGCCGGCCCGTCTCCAGCGCGACGGCGTTGATCCACAAGGGCCGGTCCGGCCAGCCGTCGAACAGCGGCCGCAGACCGGTCGCGATGAGCTCGGTAGGAACACGACCCGCGGGTAGCGCCGCGGCCGCGAGCGCAGCCGGCCACGCGTTCCACGGTTGCAGGGCCGCCCGCACGAACGCGCCGGGCGCCGACATCGCGGGCACGACGGGGCGCGACGCGCGGGGCGGCCGGGAGGGGATCGGCGGTTGATCGCCACACGCCGTCTCGGCCACGGACACGAGGCGTCGCCCCTCGGGAGAGAGCGGCATGTCCATGGATCGGGCCGCGAGGTCCGCTCCCGAGAGGCCGGCGCGGAGCAACGCCCCGACGAGCGATCCCGCCGACGTTCCGACGATGACTTCGGCACCGCGCGCGTCCCAGCCGGTGGCCTCCGAGAGCCCCGAGAGGACGCCGCTGTGGAAGGCGTGCCCGACTGCACCACCGGCGCCGAGCACGAGCCCGATCCGACCTGTCACGGGCCGCACGCTACCCATCCGCGATCGAATCGCCCTTCGTGGGAACTCCCGGCCGCCGGCGGTCGTCCGACCTCCAAGTTCACGACACCCGGAGGATCGCATGCACGCACGAGCTATTCGATGGGCGGCACTGGCGACGGCCGTTCCGGCACTGCTGCTCGGTGCCGCGGCGCCGGCCGTTGCCTGTGCCGGACTCGTCGGGGAGAACGGCACCATCCGTCTCACACGCACCTCGACCCTTGCCGCATACCACAACGGCGTCGAGCGCTATGTGACTTCGTTCAAGTTCACCGGCGAGGGCAAGGAGCTCGGCTCGATCGTGCCGTTGCCGGCCGTGCCCACCGACGTCGAACGCGGTGGCGACTGGACGTTGCAAAGGCTCCAGCAAGAGGTCGCACCACCGGCGCCCCAGGCATTGGCCGAGGATTCCGCCAAGTCGGCATCGCGCGCCCCCGAAGTGCTGCTCGAGAAGAAGATCGACGCGCTCGACATCACGATCCTGCGCGGCGGCGGGACCGAGGTCGGCAAGTGGGCGACCGACCATGGCTTCCTGCTCTCGCCCGACGCCCCCGAAGTGCTCGACTTCTATTCGAGTCGCAGCCCGGTGTTCATGGCGGCGCGTTTCGATGCTTCCCGCGCCCGTGACCTCGGGCAGACGTCCGGCGACGGCACGCCGATCATGCTCACGATGCCGGTCCGCGAACCGTGGGTTCCCCTTCGCATCCTCGGCCTCGGTCTCGACAAGAACGAGACCGTGAACGCCGACGTGTTCCTCCTGACCGACCAGGAGCCCAAGCTGCTCGCGGGCGGTCCCGGCCTCGCGCTGTCCCGCCACGAGTGGGCGACACCCGACCTCCTCGCGGACCTGCGCTCGGACAAGGGCATGGGCTGGATCCCCGATCGCATGTGGCTGACGTATCTCCCGCTCGACACCACCGCCGGCAAGCTCGACTACGACCTCGCGATGTCGACACACGCCGGCAAGACGCCGCGGCTCACTGACACCGGCGTACAGGCCCAACAGGCGCGTCCGATCGTGACCGACGCGGGTCGGGCGGTGTGGCCGATCACGGCGGCGGTGCTGACGGGAGCGCTCGCGTTCGGCGTCGTCGCGGCGTTCAGCCGTCGGCGTCCGCGCCTGGGGATGCCCGCATGAGGCGCGTCCTCGTGCCGCTGGCGGTCGCGATCGCAGTTGCGGTCGCGACCGCCCTCGGCGGATACGCGATCGACGACACCGCGCACGCCCAGAGTGAGGCACCGCTCGGACCCGGGCTCGTCAAGGTCGACGTCGGCATCCGGCACAGCCGCTTCTCGTTCTCCACACTGCGCGTACGCCCGGGAACGCTCGTCGAGTTCCACGTGCACAACGACGATCCCATCGCCCACGAGTTCATTGTCGGCGACGCGCGCGTGCACACGAGGCACGAACGGGGCAGCGAGGCCGCGCACCCCCCGGTGCCGGGCGAAGTGTCGGTCAATGCCCTCGATGTCGGTGCGACGTTCTATCGCTTCGATGCTCCCGGCCGCTACGAGTTCGCGTGTCACCTGCCCGGTCACCTGGCCTACGGCATGCGGGGATGGGTCGTCGTCGCACCCTGACACGGCGAAGTGCTAAGGATGGCGCGTGCCCGGCCGCTACGACCCGTTCCCGCATCTGCGCTTCGACCGTCCCGTCGACGGCGTGCTGCGCATCACTCTCGACGCTCCCGGCCTGAACGCGGTCGGTCCCGACGTGCACCGTGAGCTTGCCGACGTATGGCTGGTCATCGATCGCGATCCCGAGACCAATGTCGCGCTGCTGCAAGGCGCGGGGAAGGCGTTCTCCGCGGGCGGCAGCTTCGAGCTGCTCGACATCATGATGCACGACTACACGGCCCGTACACGCGTGCTGCGCGAAGCGCGTGACCTCGTGTTCAACGTGATCAATTGCTCCAAGCCGATCGTCTCGGCGATACACGGCCCCGCGGTCGGCGCGGGTCTCGCGGCGGGGATCCTGGCCGACGTCTCGGTCGTGGCCCGCACCGCTCGGATCATCGACGGGCACACCCGGCTCGGTATTGCGGCCGGCGATCACGCCGCGATCTGCTGGCCGTTGCTCTGCGGCATGGCGAAGGCGAAGTACTACTTGCTCACGTGCGAGACGCTCACCGGCGAGGAGGCCGAGCGCATCGGGCTGGTGTCGCTGTGCGTCGACGACGACCAGGTGCACGCCACCGCGCTCGATGTCGCGAGCAAGCTCAGCGGTGGCGCGCAGGCGGCGATCCGGTACACCAAGCAGACGCTGAACAATTGGTATCGCGCCCAGTCGGCGATCCTCGACGCCTCGCTTGCGTACGAGTTCTACGGATTCGGTGGCCCCGACGTAAAGGAAGGCCTTGCCTCCCACACCGAGAAGCGGTCGCCCCGCTTCGAAGGCCCAACGGGAGAGTGACGCACGGGGTGGTAGGCGTGTGTGGGGTGCGAAAATCGCACCCCACACACGCCTAGTACGACTTGGGCAGGCCCAGCGATTGCTGAGCGATGAAGTTCAGCACCATCTCGCGGCTGACCGGGGCGATGCGCAGGAGGCGGACCGTTCCCCAGAGGTCGGCGAGCCCGTACTCCGTCGCCATGCCGTTGCCGCCGTGGGTCTGGATCGCGGTGTCGAGGCAGCGCAGCCCGGCTTCGGCGGCCGCGTACTTCGCCATGTTCGCGGCTTCGCCCACGGCAACGCGATCAGTCGCGTGGTCGTGCATCCATGCTGCCTTGGCAGTCATCAAGCGCGCGAGCTCGAGCTCGATCTTCGCGATCGCGAGCGGATGCGCCACGCCTTGGTGTCGCCCGATCGGCACGTCCCATACCTGGCGGTCGTTCGCATAGGCCGAGGCCCGGTCGAGGGCGTAGCGGCCGATGCCCGTGCAGATCGCCGCGCTCATGATGCGCTCGGGGTTGAGCCCGAAGAAGACCTGTCGAAGCCCTTCGCCTTCGTCGCCCAGAAGTCGATCGGCCGGTACCTCGACGTCGTCGAAGAACAGCTGGAACTGCTTCTCGGGGGCTTTGATCTCGATCGGGATCAACGTGCGCTCGAGCCCGGGCGCGTCGGTGTCGACGACGAAGAGCGACAGCCGGCCGCGGCCGCTGTCGGGATCGGTCCCGGTGCGGGTCACCACCACCATCAACGGTGCTTCGTCGACGCCGGAGATGAACGTCTTGGTGCCACGAAGGCGATAGACGTCGCCGTCGCGCTTCGCGGTCGTCGAGAGATTGTGGCTGTTCGAACCGGCGTCGGGCTCGGTGATCGCGAAGACCATCTTTGCGCCCGCGGCCATCGGTCGCAGCCAGCGTTCCCTTTGGGCGTCGGTGCCGAAGCGGGTGATCAGCTCGCCGCAGATCGCCGGCGAAACGAGGATCAGCAGCAACGGACAGCCCTCCGCGGCGAGCTCCTCGCACACGATTGCGAGGTCGCTCATGCCACCGCCGCCGCCGCCGTATTGCTCGGGCATGTGCACGCCGAGGAACCCGAGGTCGGCGACGGCCTTCCACAGCTCGTCGGCTTTGTCGCCGGCGCGCGACTTCTCCGCGAAGTACTCGTGCCCGTAGTCCGCCGCGACGTCGCGCACCGCCGCTCGCAGCATCTCGTGCTCACTGCTTTCGGCGAAGTCCATGGCTATAACGTACCGGCGTGCCGGTCGACGTCTCGCAGCTCGCCGAAGATCTCGCAGCCGAGACACGGGAGCTCGAGCGGCTGCTCGAGCCGCTCGACACCGCCGGTTGGGAACGGCCGACGCCGGCGGCGGGTTGGGCGGTCCGCGACCAGATCAGTCATCTCGCCTACTTCGACGAAGCCGCGACGCTCGCCGCGGTCGATCCCGATCGCTTCCGCGCCGAGCGCGACGCCGCGTTCGGTGTGGACGCGGATGTTGACGGGTTCACCGAGGGAATTGCGAAGCACGCTCGCGAGCTGGACATCGCGGCCTTGCACACGTGGTTCCGGGACGCGCGGTGCCGCGATGCTGAGGGAGTTGCTCTCGCTCGACCCGAGCACGCGTGTGCCGTGGTACGGGCCCGACATGAGCATCGCGTCCTCGCTGACGGCGCGGATCATGGAGACGTGGGCGCATGGGCAGGATGTCGCCGACGCCTTGGGCGCGACCCGAGCGACGACACCCGCGCTCCGCCACGTCGCACATATCGGCGTGCGCACGCTGGCGAACAGCTTCGTCACGCGCGGCTTCGAGGTTCCCGACGCGCCCGTGTACGTCGCGCTCACAAGCCCCGACGGTGAGTGCTGGACGTGGGGCGACGCCGGCGCGGCCGATCGCGTCGAAGGTGACGCCGTCGAATTCTGCTTGGTCGTGACGCAACGCCGGCATGTCGCCGACACGAACCTGGCGGTCCATGGCCCGGTCGCGACGCAATGGATGCAGATCGCGCAGGCGTTCGCCGGTCCGCCCGGCGCCGGCCGCCCGCCGTCGAGTGAGACGAGAGGGGCAGAGCGATGAGTGACACGGTCGGCACGGTGGCGACGCTGTCGCGGTTCCCGGTCAAGTCGATGCAGGGCGAGACGCTCGCGGCTGCCGAATTGACCGGGAGCGGCGTCGTCGGCGACCGCGCGTATGCGCTCGTCGAGACCGAGACGGGCAAGGTGCTGAGCGCCAAGAACCCGCGTCTGGGGACGCAGCTGTTGGGGTGCCGGGCTGCGTTCGTCGAGGCCGCGGATCGCGCGACGAGGCACCTCCCGTGCGCATCACGCTCCCCGACGGCACCACGGTGACGAGCGACTCCCGGGACGCAGACGTCACGCTCTCCCGGTTCCTCGGACGCGAAGTCACGCTGCGACGGTCCGCGCCGGAGGACTTCACGATCGACTCATACCACCCCGACATCGAAGACCTGGATCCCCAAGGGCACCGCGACACGATCACCGAATCGAAGTTGGGTGCGGCCTTCTTCGCAGAGGCCGGAATCCCGTCGCCGGTCCCGGCCGGCTCGTTCTTCGATCTGTTCCCGCTGTCGGTGTTGACGACGTCGACGCTCGCCGAGCTGCAGACCCGTCGTCCCGAGAGTCGTTTCGACGAGCGCCGTTTCCGGATGAACGTCGTCGTGGACACCCGCGAGGATGGGTTCGTCGAGAACGGCTGGACCGGGCGCTCGTTGCAGATCGGCGACACCGTACGGATCATGGTCTTCCTGCCCGACCCCCGCTGCGTCATGACGACACTCGCGCAAGGCGACCTGCCCAAGGACACCGAGGTCTTGCGCGCACTCGTCCGGCACAACCGGCTCGACGTGGCCGGTGGCCTCTATCCCTGTGCGGGGGTGTACGCGGTCGTCGAGGCGGCCGGGAGCATCTGCGCCGGCGACGAAGTGTCCCTCGTGTAGTGCGTCGACGCGTCGTGGACGGCGCGACCGCGGTTGTTGATCCAGGTGAACGTGTCTTCGGCGGTGAGCGGCGGCGTGAAGGCGAAGCCCTGGACGGTGTCGCACCCGAGCGCCGTGAGCGCGGTGACGACGTCATCGGTTTCGGCGCCTTCGGCAACGACTTGGAGCCCGAGCTGGTGGCCGAGCTCGATGACGGTACGGACAATTGTCTTGTCCTGTCGCGTCGACGGCATCGCGGTGATGAAGCTCCGGTCGATCTTCAATTCCGAGAGGGGAAGCCGCGCGAGGTGGGCGAGGGACGTGTAGCCCTGGCCGAAGTCGTCGAGGGAAACGCGCACGCCCGCGTCGTGGAGTCGTGCGAGCAGGGCATAGGCGCGTTCGGGTTGGGCGATGATGGCGGTCTCGGTGAGCTCGATCTCGAGGTTCCCCGGTGCGATGCCGTGCGCCCGCAGGCGTTCGAAGATCTTGTCCGGGAGCTGCTCGTCGCGCAGGTTGCGCGCGGAGATGTTGACGGCGACGGTGAGCGGGAGCCCGCGGGCGTGCCATTCGGCGAGCTGCGTGAGTGCGTGTTCGACGACCCAGTCGGTCAGTGGGTCGATGAGCCCGGTCGATTCCGCGATCTCGAGGAACTCCGACGGTGCGAGCAATCCACGCGTGGGGTGTTGCCAGCGCACGAGCGCTTCGACGCCGACCACGCCGCCGCCGTGCAGCTCCAGCTTCGGCTGGTAGTGCAGCACGAGCTCGTGGGCGGCGATCGCCCGGCGGAGCTGGCTGACGAGCGCGAGCCGTGCGGGGCTGAAGTGTTCCAGCTCCGTGCTGTACTCGACGATCCTTGCGCGTGACTCCTTCGCGGCGTACATCGCGAGGTCTGCGCATTGCAGGAGCTCGTCCATCTCCGTGCCGTGGTCGGGCCAGATGGCGACGCCGATGCTCGCTTCGGCACTCACGGGAACACCGCCGAGCTCGACTTCTACCGAGAGCGCGTGCTCGAGCCGCTCGCACACCTCGCGGGCGATCGCGGCGTCGACGTCTTGGAGCACGAGGCCGAACTCGTCACCGCCGAGACGCGCCACAGTGTCTCCGGGCCGGCTCAGCCCGACGAGGCTCTGCGCGACGTGGCGCAGGAACGTGTCGCCGTTGTGATGACCGAGGGTGTCGTTCACCTCTTTGAAGCGGTCGAGGTCGACGACCGCGATGGCGACACTCTGACCCGAGCGACCGGCCGCGGCAACGGCGTGCGCGGCACGGTCGCCGAACAGTGTCCGGTTCGGCAGGCCGGTCAGGGTGTCGTGCAACGCCAAGTATTCGTTGGCGTCGGCGGTACGCCGTAGCCGGCGCGTCACCGACCAGGTGATCGCACTCAGCAGTCCCCACAAGGTTGCGAGCCCGATCACGATCAGCACGAGCATCGAGCGCTCGGACGCGGCGACCGACCTCGCGATCGGCCCGTAGGGCAGGTAGATCTCCAGCACTCCGACGATCCGCTCGGACGCGCCGCCCACGTGCACCGGCAAATAGACCTCGACCGCGCGTGCACCGACGTGGTCGCGCGCGTCGACCTGGTCGCTGTTGAGGTGCGTGAGTCGACGCACCACGCGTCCCGTCGCCGCCTCTTCCGCCTCGTCGTCGCTTCCCGGTTGTGTCCCGTCGTCGGGGCGGGCGGCGTCGAACACGACGTGGCCGGAGGAATCCCGCAACCGCAGACGCAGGACGCTGCCCGAGTCCAGCAACGGGGTCGTCGTGGCCTCGAGGCCCGCGCGTTCCGTCTCTTGGAGCTTCAGCGTGAGATCGCGACCGCCCAGATGGGGCTCGATCCCCGCGTCGACGAGCGCTTCGGCTTCGCTGACCGCCTGCTCCAGCGCTCGGCGGTCCATCTGGGATTTGTACATGCGTCCCAGGCCGACACCGAGCAACACGATCGGGAGCGCGGTCGCCAACGCGTACCGGCCGAAGAGACGGAGGCCACCTGCGCGATCGACCACGTCACGTCCTCGTCAGGACAACAGACCCACTTGAGCAGGGGACGCGCCCGAGACATTTCTTTACGACGTCCAATCAGATTGGACGCTGGGCCCGCCAGAGACGGGCTGAGGGTCCAATCAGTTTGGACCTATGTCGAACATGCGTTCGCTCGCGAGTGAGGCTAGAGCGACATGACGAGCCGGACGATGCGGTCCTTCACCTGCGTGGGTGTGAGCGAGCTCCAGAGTGCGAGTGCCTGTGCGTCGTAGCCGACGAGATAGCGCGTGCGCGGCAGTCGCGTCGTCAATGCTGCCGCGATCACCTTCGCGCAGTGCACCGGGTCACCCATGAACGGCTGCCACAGACGCGTGTTGGTGAGCGTGCGGCGATACGCGCCTTCGTAGCGGGATCCCTCGCGCTTGGCGACCTCGCGTTGTGTCTCCTCCCAGATCCCCGTCTTGAAGCCGCCGGGCTCGACGAGGACGACGCGCACGCCGTCGCGGGCGACTTCCATGCGGAGCGCGTCCGACAACGCCTCGAGCGCATGTTTCGTTCCCTGGTACCAGCCGGTGAGGGGAGTCGTCGTGCGGCCGTAGATCGACGAGATGTTCACGATGCGGCCGCCGCCTTCGGCACGCATGTGGAGGAGCGCGTGGCGCGCGAGGCGCATCGGCGCGAGGACCATCGTCTCGAACGCGGCGCGCGCTTCGTCGTCGCTCACGTCCTCGATGGAGCCGGTGATGGAATAGCCGGCGTTGTTCACGAGTCCCCACGGCCGATACTCGTCGATGACGCGAGCCCCTTCGACGGGGTCGGTGACGTCGAGCAGGGCGGTCTCGACGGTGACGCCCGCTTCGGCGGCAACCTTGGCGACACCGTCGGCCTTCTCCGCCGAACGCACGGTGCCCACCGAACGGAATCCGCGCCGCGCGAGCTCCAGCACGGTGGCGAGCCCGATGCCGGAGTTGGCGCCGGTTGTGACGACGGTTCGCGGCTCGCTCACGATCCCGCAGGTTACGATCACTGCAGGTGCGCCGGGAAGTCGTGGTGGGTCCCCTGCCGCCATCGCAGGCGTGGAGGTCGCGCGGTCAATGCGGATCCGCATGGGCGAGACAGGGCACGACGCGCTCTGACGGGTGGGCGGGATGGGCTAGGGGTTCGGCTCGAACGGACCCCGGCCCATCTGCTCCCGCACGGTCACGACCGGCGGGTTCGTGAGCGTGCGGCGTTGCCAGTTCGCGCCGTCGACCACGAGGGTGTGGCCGGAGATGAAGCGCGCGTACGGCGACGCGAGGAAGGTCGCAGCCCAGCCGAGCTCCTGACGCTGACCCACGCGCAGCGCCGGCTGACAGGCGTCCTTGTCGGACGTGCGATCGAGATTGCCGCGGATGTCGTCGGTCATGTCCTCGTGCGGGAACAGGCCCGGCACGAGCGCGTTCACCTGGATGCCGTACGGGCCCCACTCGACGGCGAGTGACTCGGTGAGGTTCTTCACGCCGGCCTTCGCGGCCGCCGAGTGCACGAAGCCCGGGCCGCCCGTCCACGCGTAGGACGCGCCGACGTTGACGATCGCGCCGGGCGCGGCCGCCGCGATGTGCCGGCGCCCGAACTCGCGACAGCACAAGAACGTGCCGTTGAGCGTGATGTCGACAACCGTGCGCCACGCATTGGGCGACATGTCCTCGGCGGGCACCGGGAAGTTCGCGGCGGCGTTGTTGACCAGGACGCCCGGGAGACCGAAGCGCGCTTCGGCCTGGTCGAACGCGGCGGCGATCTGCTCGGGCTCGCGGATGTCGCACTGCGCCGTGAGCACCGGCGCGCCGATCGCGCTGAGCGCTTCGTGCGCGGCCTCCAAGTGCTCGGGCTTGCGGCTGATGATGACCATCGACGCGCCCAGGCGCGCGAATTCCGCCGCGATGGCCTTGCCGAGCCCGGTGCCGCCGCCGGTGACGATCACGGCAACGTGCTCGAAGGTCCCCGGCGGCAGTGCGCTCGCGCCGACGGCAGGGGGTGCGGGCAGGCCGATGAGCTCACTCACAACTAACTCCCCGTGTACTTGGGCGAGCGTTCTTCGGTGCGCGCCGCGCGCATCTCCGCGAAGTCGTCGCTGCGGTTGATGAACGTCTGGTAGATCATCTCGTCGTTCATCGACGCGCGAACCGGCGGCTGCGCCAGATGCTTGATCACTTCCCGCGCCATCTTCACGGTGACGGCCGGCGCGGCTGCGATCTGCTCCGCCATCTCGCGCACGACGGTGTCGAGCTGGTTGTCCTCGACGACGCGCGACACGATACCGTGCGCGAGCGCTTCCTCGGCCGAGAGGATCCTCCCGGTCAGCACCATGTCGCTCACCACGCCGTGACCGCACATCTCGTACAGGACGGCGACCCCGCCGGTATCGGGGATCACGCCGTAGGTGACCTCGGGGAGGCGGAACCGCGTGCCTTCGGCCGCGACCCTGATGTCGCACAGCAGCGCGCGTTGGAAGGAGCCGCCCATCACCCAGCCCTTGCAGGCGACGATGACGGGCGCGTCGATGTCCCACACGCGCTGGATGCCGCGATGGCCTCGGCGCATGAGCTCGTGGTGCGACAGGGGCGTCTTCAGGTTGCCGATCGAGCCGACGTCGCGTCCGGAGGAGAACGACTTGCCCTCGCCGCGCCAGATCACGGCCCGCAGGTCGCGGTGTTGCGCGAGCTGGTCGAGGATGTCGAAGAGCTGGACGTCCATGTCGTCGTCGAACGCGTTGTGCTTCTCCTGGTTGTCGTTGGTGATCGTGGCGATCGGGCCGTCGACGTCGAGCCGTACCGTGCCTGCCATAGGCCGTGCAACCTAGGCTGCGAAACATGACGAACGCCATGGGGCACGGTGTCAATCAGCGCGACCTGATCAAGATGACCCCCGAGGAAGTCGAGGCGTTCCTGCAGGAACGACGGTCGATGACGATGTCGACGATCTCGCCCGACGGCAGCATTCACTCGGTCGCCATGTGGTACGGGTTCCTCGAAGGCGCGGTGGCGTTCGAGACCAAGGCCAAGGCCCAGAAGGTCCTGAACCTGCGCCGCGATCCGCGTCTCACGTGCCTCGTCGAGGCGGGAGACAGCTACGACCAGCTGCGCGGCGTGTCGCTGGTCGGCACCGGCGAGATCATCGACGATCCGGATCGGATGTGGGAGCTCGGGGTCAGCGTCTTCGAGCGCTACAACGCGCCGTACACCGAGGAGATGAAGCCGTTCGTGGAGACGATGCTGCGCAAGCGGGTGGTGGTGAAGCTGCGCGTCGACAAGACCGTCACCTGGGACCACCGCAAGCTCGGCCTCCCGACGATGTAGCCCGCGCCTCGCCGCCTGGTCAGCCGAGCAGGCTGTTCAGGCGTTCAGTGGTCGCGATCCACTCCTCGACCATGTCGAACATCACGTCCCTGGTCGGGCGGACCTCGTTGAGCCGGCCGACGATCTGGCCGACGGGGAAGCCGGTGAGCTCCTTGTTGTTCGCGCGCATGAACCGGCGCGCCGCCTCCTGGTGGAGGATGCCCTGCAGCGGCATCGGCAGCGTGCCCGGTCCCTCCGGATCGTCGAACGCTTCCGTCCAGGCGCTGCGCAGCTGGCGGGCGGGCTTACCCGTGTACGCGCGAGCGCACGGTGTCGCGCGACGTCGCTCCAACAAGCGTTCCATCACGACCGGTGACGTGTTCGCCTCCGCGACCGTCAGCCACATCGAACCCGTCCACACGCCCTGGGCGCCGAGCGCGAGCGCGGCGGCCATCTGGCGGCCGGTGGCGATCCCGCCCGCGGCGAGCACGGGTACGTCGGGCCCGACCGCGTCGACGACCTCGGGGATCAGCACCATCGTCGAGATCTCGCCGCAGTGGCCGCCCGCTTCGGTGCCCTGGGCGACGATCACGTCGACGCCTTGCGCGACCTGGCGCTCGGCGTGTTGCTTGGCGCCCACGAGCGCGCCGACGAGCAGGTCGTGCTCGTGCGGCGAGCTGCACGATGTCGGGCGGTGGCGGCCCGAGCGCGTTGACGAGCATCTTCACGCCCTTGTGCGCGAGCGACACCTCGACCTGGCCCGGTGCTTCCTCGTCGACGTTGAGGCCGGCGGCCTTGACGGTGCCGGTGTCGAGGTCCGGAGGCAGCTCGGGGACGTGGTGCCGTTCCAGCAACTGCTCGACGAAGTCGCGGTGCGACTGGGGGATCATCGCGTCGAGGTTGTCGAAGCTGGCTTCGTTGCCGCCGCCCTTGCCGACGTACTTCATCGGCATGACGATGTCGACGCCGTAGGGCTTGCCGTCGACGTGCTCGTCGATCCAGTTCAGCTCGATCTCGAGCTCTTCGGGTGTGAAGGCGAGCGCGCCCAGCACGCCGAAGCCGCCGGCGCGGCTGACCGCCGCGATGACGTCGCGGCAGTGGGAGAATGCGAAGATCGGGAACTCGATGTCGAGCCGGTCGGCGATCGGTGTACGCACGGTGAGATTCCTTCGCTAGGAGAGAGCGGCAGCGCATGTCGGAGAGCGGGAGCACCTGGATCGCGTCGGCGAACATGTCCGCCTGCAAGCCGTTCTTGACGAACGAGAACGACGATGCCGGTTGCGGGATCGGCCCACGCGACCTGACAAAAGGCGCCGGCGTGCCCGAACGCACGCGGCGAGACGTCCTTGCCGAACATCGCGTAGCGGAACTGGTGGAGGCCGTCGTCGCCGGCGAGCACGAGTCCGATCGAGCGGTTGGCCGCGACGTTCATCAACGGGTCCGGGTAGCGTGCAGCGGATGTTGGTCTTGGCGTCGGTCGAGCACGGCGGCGTCCCACAGGCCGTCGGGGTTGTGCAAGAGCCCTTGGTAGAAGCGCGCCATCGTCGCCGCGGTCATGTGCGCCGCCACCGCCGGGCACGCCCGCGGCGCGCACCGCCGGCCTGTTGAACTGGCAGGGGTCGAGATCGATCGGGCTGGTCGCGGGGGCCTGCCGAGGGCACGCCGTCGACGATGTCGCCCTGCTCCTCTTCGGGGATCCCGAGCAGGCGCGGGAGGCCGAGCGGCTCGCAGATGCGGGCCTCGATGACGTCGCGGAAGTCCGCGACCTCACCTGACAGGCGTTCGAGCAGCTCCGCGAGCACCCAGTGCGCCGACGAGCGCGTGGTACTCGAAGCGCGAGCCGGGCTCCCATTCGAGCTCCCATTCGGTGAAGCGCTTGACGCGCGTGACGGTGTCGGCGCCTTCGACGGCATCCATCGGGGCGTTCGGGGAACCCTGCCGTATGGAGGAGCACCTGCTCGACGGTGATCGCCTCCTTGCCGTTGGTCGCGAACTCCGGGATGTAGTGGGCGACCGGGCGTTCGTGTCGAGGAGGCCGTCGCCGATCAGTACCCACACCGCGGACGCGACGATCGGCTTCGTTGCGGACCACACGCAGAAGCGGCTCTCGTTCGTCGCGGCGCCGAACGTCTCGAAGCACAACAGCTCGTCGTCGCGCGCGACCGCGACCTGGCATGCCGGCGTCGCACCGCCTTCGACGAGCGCGCCGGCCGCGTCGAGGAGCTCGGAGATGCTCATCCGGCGAGTCTTCTATGACGCTCGGTGCGGCGTCCAGGAGGGGTCGCGGCCGTACAACGCGACGAGCTTCGTGACCATGTCCGCGTCGTCGTCGACCGGTACCTCGGGTCCCACCATGCCCGAATCGCGACCGATGCTCGCGCCGCGCGCGGCCGTGTAGGCATCCGCGGCGAGGTCGGCGTCGATCACGGGTTCCACGCCGGTCGCCCGCGCGAGATCCCAGGTGTGCACCAACACGTCGGCCGTGAGGGCGCCG
Organism: uncultured Actinomycetes bacterium; assembly: GCA_963781425.1. Lineage (GTDB taxonomy): Bacteria > Actinomycetota > Acidimicrobiia > IMCC26256 > PALSA-610 > DASQHW01. The sequence continues at coordinate 116,867 of CAWAGX010000001.1, forward strand.
ATCATCTGACGCGGCGCGCTCCGTCCGCCCCCCGGGAGCTCCGTGGCACGATCGAGCACCCCGTCGACCGCGAGTGCGTCGAAGAGTGCGTCGGCAGTCGCGGCCCACCGCGCGGCCGGATCTTCGCGAGGCCGGTTCGCACGAACGCCCAGGGGACGCAGCAGCAGGAACTCGTGGAACCCGATCACGTGCTCGACGAGATCCCGCGCGGTCCATTCCGTACAAGGCGTCGCTTCCGACCACCGCTCCGGTGGCACGGCGCGTGCCACCCGCGTGAGCTCGTCGCATGCACATTGATGACGCGTGAGCAGATCATCCACCGCGGGATTGTTCCACACGAACAACCCATGACGGGAACGTCAGTCAAATTCGCGAGCGCGGCCGCCACCCTTGCACGAAGTAGTTGCCGAACGCGATCAACAGCACACCCACAATGGTCAGGAACAGCGGGTGTCCGCCCGTGAACGGAAGCTCCTCGACAACCTTTGCCGGAAGCGCGGCGGCTTTTGCGGGAAGCTCGAATGCGGCCAGCACCATCGACTTCGATGCTGGGTCGTGGCACGTGATCGTGACCTTCGACGTCGGGCTCACTCCGAGCCAGCCGCCGTGCGCCGTAGACGTGATCGTCAACGGCCCCTTGCCCCTCGTCTGCTGGCTGAACGGTGCCCTCGCGATCTTCGGTGTCGGTGCGCCGTAGTGCACCGACAGCGAGTACGGAACGCCGTTGACATCACCGGAGAACCTCACCTTGAGCCATGGAGCCGGGGGTGGGTCGATAGACAACTCTCCGCACGTGACCTTGACCCGCTCACCGGGCGGGAACGCGTGCGCCGGTACGGCCATCCCCAACGAGCCGCCAACGATGAGGAGGAACACAACCCACCGCATCGTCGTGGGTTGTGTACGGCGCCCCGCGGGTGGAGTGTCCGCGTCGGCCATGCCTGCCCCCAACATTCCGTTGCTCAACGACCGAGCCGGCGAGCCGGCGTTTCAGCCTGGAGTCTTCGTGGACGCAATGTGTACAGCGGTCACCTCAGTGGAACCTCGAAATTCCTGGTCAGGTCGAAGCACGAGCTTCTACGGCTCGCGGTGGGACCGAGCGCGTCTCGTAGCCTCGGGCGGATGGACTGGACGACGGTGTCGTCGCTCGCCACCGCCGGCGGCACGCTCGTGCTCGCGGCGGCGACGTATGCATCAGTACGGTCCGCGAACCGGCGCCGCGCGCGTGGCGGAGCAGTCGTTGCTCGCCGGGCTCCGTCCGCTCTTGCTGGCGGCCCGCCGCGAGGACGCCATCGAGAAAGTGACGTGGGTCGACGAGCACATCACCAGGGTCGCGGGCGGCCGCGGAGCCGTGGAAGAAGCCGACGGCGTGATCTACCTCGCGGCCGGACTCCGCAACGTGGGCGCGGGCCTGGCCGTGCTGCACGGCTGGCACGTGCACACCCAATGGGACCCGCAGGCCGCGCCGCCGGAGGCGGAACAGTTTCGGGGCCAATCGAGAGACCTGTACATCGCTGCGGGCGACACCGGGTTCTGGCAAGGCGCGATACGCGATGAGGACGATCACGACCGCGCCGAGGTCGAGCGAATCGTGGCGAATCCCCGCCGCTTCACGATCGACCTGCTCTACGGCGATCAAGAAGGCGGCCAGCGTACGATCACGCGCTTCATCATCACGCCGATGGGCGACGCGTGGCTCTGCTCGGCCGGCCGCCACTGCTACCTCGACCGCGCGGGGCCGAGATGAGCAACCGCACCATTGCGATCACGGGCTCGGCGGGCGGGATCGGCGCCGCGACACGCGCCCGGCTCGAAGGACAAGGTGCGCGCGTCATCGGTGTCGACGTGCGCGACGCCGAGGTCATCGCCGACCTGTCGACGCCCGCGGGGCGGGCGGACGATGGTCGACGCGGTCACGCGACGCCTCCGACGGCGTGCTCGACGGTCTCGTCGCGGGCGCGGGCGTCATGGGCGACGAACCGACCGTCGTCTCGATCAACTACTTCGGCGCGATCGCGACGCTCACCGGGCTGCGGCCGTTGCTCGCCCGCGGTCGCGACGCGTCCGCCGTCGCCATCAGCTCGAACTCGACGACGACCACGCCTGGCCTGCCCGACGAGCTCGTTGACACGATGCTTCGGGTGACGAGGACGCGGCGCGGGCGGCCGCCGGCCGCCACGCGGGCCGGTCGTGCTGTATCCCGCGTCGAAGCTCGCGCTCGCCCGCTGGGTCCGCCGCCACGCGACCGCGGCGGAATGGATCGGCGCGGGCATCCGGCTGAACGCGGTCGCGCCCGGCGTGACCGACACGCCGATGACGAAGAACGACCTCGACTTCATCTTCTCGATCCCCGACGTGTTCCCGGTGCCGATCGGCCGGCCCGGCCGGCCCGAGGAGATCGCGAGCCTGCTCGCCTACCTGCTCTCGCCCGACGCGGGGTTCTTCTGCGGCTCGGTGGTGTTCGTCGACGGAGGTTCGGACGCCGCGGTCCGGCCCGACGACTTCCCGTCGCCGCCACGCGCGTGAGCGTGCCGTGGACATGGCCACGACGAAGAACCCGCTCGAGATCGAGACGCCGTGGCGACGCGACCTGACTGAGGTCGGGCCCGCGATGGAGCGGTGGGCCCGTGCCGTCGTCGACCCGGGCGCGCAGGTTGCGAACGCTGCCGCGCCCGGCAACGGCATGTCGAGCGAGACCGTGCTGTTCGAGATGACGGCCGGCGGCGAGTCCGAACGCTACGCGGCCCGGCTGGCCCCGATGCCCGACGTCTATCCCGTGTTCCCCGAGTACGACATCGAGCTGCAGGCGAAGTGCATGAAGCTCGTGCGGGCCCGCACCGACGTGCCCGCGCCCGAGGTGCGCTGGGTCGAGCTCGACCCGCAGTGGCTCGGCACGCAGTTCCTCGTCATGAAGCGCATCGACGGCGACGCGCCGCCCGACATTCCGCCGTACGTGTTCATGGGATGGGTCGCCGACGCGGCATCCGGAGGAACGCGCCGCGATGCAACGGCGCACGCTCGAGGTGCTGAAGGCGCTGCACGGGATGAACCCCGGCAACGCCGATCTTTCGTTCCTCGCCCGCCCGCAGCACGGCGACACCGCATTGCGCCAGCAGGTCGGCTACGAGCGTTGGTACTACGACTGGGCGCGGGATGGCGTTTCGTATCCGCTGATCGAATCCACGTTCGCGTGGCTGGAAGCACACTGGCCCGACGAGCGTGAGACGGTGCTGAACTGGGGCGACGCGCGGGTCGGCAACATCCTGTACCGCGACTTCACGCCCGTCGCCGTGCTCGATTGGGAGATGGCGACGATGGGGCCGCGCGAGGTCGACGTCGCGTGGATGATCTTCCTGCACGACTTCTTCGACGACATGGCCGTGCGCTTCGGCCTTGCCGGCATGAAGGACTTCATGCAGCGCGACTCGATCATGGCCGAGTACGAGGAGCTCAGCGGCCAGCCGGTTCGGAACCTCGAATGGTTCGAGGTGTTCGCGGCGCTGCGGTTCGCGATCGTGTCGGTCCGCACGAGCACGCGTGGCATCGCCTACGGCACGATGGAGAAGCCCGACGATCCCGACGACCTCATCATGTTCCGCAACCTGTTGGAGCAGATGCTCGACGGCAGCTACTGGCGCTGACCGATTTCGTCAATCGCGTCAGTCGCGGTACTCGGGGGTTCGCTTCTCCTTGCGGGCGCGCACGGCTTCCTCGAAGTTCTGGGTGGTCAGCCGCACGTACAGCTGCGCGATGCCTTCGTGATCCATGTGGGCATGGAGGCTCCCGGCATCGAGGCTCGACCACAGCATGCGCTTGGTGACTTCCACGCCGACGCGTGAGAAGCCGATGATCCGCTCGGCGAGCGCGTAACACTCGTCGAGCAGCTGCTCGGCCGGGACCACCCGCGAGAGCAGGCCGATCCGCTCGGCCTCGGCCGCGTCGACATCCCGGCCGGTGAGCATGATGTCGAACGCGCGTGCGGATCCGATCTCGCGCGGCAACAGGTACGAGATCCCGAGCTCGCTCGCCGTCAGCCCGTTGTTGATGCCGGCGGCACGAAAGTACGCCGCGTCGGCACCGACACGGATGTCACACGCGCACGCGAGGCAGAAGCCCCCGCCGATCGCGGCACCGTTGATCGCGCCGATGACCGGCTGGTGCATCTTGCGAATCGCGATGATCACGTCGTCGAGCAGCTCGAGCGCGCGCCGGGCGATGGAGGTCACCGTCAAGCCGTCGATGTTGGGGACGATGCCCGAGTCCTCGAGATCTGCACCCGAGCAGAACCCGTGACCGGCGCCCGTGAGCACGACGACACGCACGTCGTTGTCGTGACTCAGCGCTTCGAGTGCTTCGCGCAACGGGATCATCACGTCGAAGGCCATCGCGTTCATCCGCTCGGGACGGTTGAGCGTGACGAGCGCCACCTGCGGCTTCGGCTTGTCGACCAGGACGAATTTCTCGTCGGGCATCGCCCGATCGTAGAGGGGGCGTGTGTGAGGTGCGTTTTTCGCACCTCACACACGCCTAGAACGGGAGTTCCTAGAACGGCAACTCTGCCAGCCATTCGAGGACGGCACGCTCGTAGTGCACGCCGAAGGAGACGACGGCGGCGACGTGCGGGTCATCGGCGTGCATGCGGCGGTAGTGCGCGAGCCGTTCGCCGTGCTCGGCGCGCGCCTTTTCGACGAACGTCGCGAGTGTCGCGTCGTCGATGTGCCTGCCGAACCAAAGTGTCACGAGGAGCGGAAACCGGAGCTGCTCCGGTCCCGGGCTCCTCGTGGATCCAGGTGCGGAACGCCCGCTTGCCGGCCGCGTTGATCGCGAACGGCCGCCGGTCGCGTGGACCCGCGGGCCCGGCCTTGATCAGCTTGCGGCGCTCGAGCACGCCGAGCTCTCGGTACACGTGGCTCTGGGTCACGTTCCAGAACCGGGCGAGGCCGGCCTTCGCCTCCTGCACCAGCTCCCAGCCCGTCTTGGGCCGGTCGTGCAGCAGGCCGAGGAGCGAGCCCTGGGTGGCATTCAGCGATTCGGTCTCGGCCACTTGACATTCCCTTGTGGAAGGTGAACCATCGGAGCCGATGGTAGACGCCCTCGCCGGCCTCCAGCGCGACGGCTATGTGCTCATCGAGGACGTGCTCGACCCTGCCGACGTGAAGCATGCGCGCGACGAGCTCGATCAGATCCTCGTCGACACGCCGTACGGGCGCGGCGACTTCGAGGGTCGTCACACCCGGCGCGTGTACGCGCTCTTCGGCAAGACGCGTGCGCTCGACGTGATGGCGACCCATCCCGCGATCCTCGCGTTGCTCGACGAGGTGCTCGGCGAGTACCACCTCAGCGCGCCGACGGCGATCGACATCGGGCCGGGGGAGCGGAGCCAACCCTTGCACCCCGACGACGCGACGTACCCGATCCCGCGCCCGCACGCCGAGCTGGTCGTGAACGTCATGTGGCCGCTCCAGGAGTTCACGAACGCGAACGGCACCACCCGGATCGTGGCCGGCTCGCACACGTGGGTCGATCAGTTCCCCGGCGCTGGCACCGAAACTGTCTCGGTGGAGATGCCCGCCGGCTCCGCGCTCGTGTATCTCGGCAGTGTGTGGCACGGCGGCGGCGCGAACACCACCGACGAAACGCGCCTCGGTGTCGTCATGCACTACTCGCGAGCGTGGTTGCGCCCGGTGGAGAACCACGTGCTCGTCGTCCCACCCGATGTCGCGCGGACCCTGCCCGAACGCCTGCAAGAGCTGCTCGGGTACAACATCGCAGAGCCGTTCATCGGCTACGTCGACGGCCGCCACCCCAAGAAGCTCTTGTCCTGAGGTTTTTGCGACCCCGAGCGACAATATTGTCGCCGCACGTCGCAAAAACCGCTCGTTACGGCTGGATGCCGACGTGCGCGGTGGGTGTGAACGGCCCGTCGGCGCGGCCCTCGGTCAGGGTCAGGCCGTGCAGCAACGCGTTGCGGAGCTGTCGGGGATCGATCACGTCGTCGTAGCCCATGCCGCTCGCGCTCCGGAAGGCGGCGGCCGACTGCTCGGCCGCGATCTGCACGGCTTCCTCGTCGCTGAGCTTGTGCGAGGCGGCTCCGCTCGCCGCCGGCAGCGCGCCCAACGTGATCGCCGGGAACGACAGCGAGATCGTCTGGTTGTCGAACGGGTTCATCGCCATGATCGAGCTGCCGAAGCCGAAGGCCTTGCGCACGGTGACGTGGAGCTTCGGGACACGCAAGCGGTGTTGCGACACGAACATGCGTGCGACGGCGCGCAACGCGCCGGCGCGCTCGGCTTGGGTCCCCGCCATCACGCCCGGGTTGTCGGCGAGGAACACGCACGGCAGGTGGAACGCGCCCGCGACGTCGAGGAAGTGCGCGGCCTTCTCGGCGGCCGCGGTGTCGACGGTGCCGGCTTTCACGCTCGGGTCGTTGGCGACGATCGCGACGCTGTGGCCGCCGAGGCGGGCGAGCGCGGTGACGACGGCGGCGCCGTACTGCGGCTGGATCTCGAACAACGAGCCGTCGTCGACGAGCTGCTCGAGGACGGCTCGCATCGCGTACGGCTTGCGGGGGTTGGCCGGGATGATGTCGAGCAGGTCGTCGAGCACACGCGGCCCCGTCTCCGGGCCGGGCGGACGCCGGATCGGTGCCGACCACGCATTGGGCGGGAAGTACGAGAGATAGCGCCGCGCCATCGCGATCGCGTCGTGGTCGTCGCCCGCGAGGTTGTGCGCAACGCCTGACGTCTCGATGTGGACCGCGGGGCCGCCGAGCTCTTCCTTCGTCACGTCCTCGCCGATCGCGTCCTTGACGAGCGGGGGTCCGGCGCTGAACAGCGAAGCGTCGCGCGTCATGACGACGAAGTCCGACAGCGGCGCAGTGAGCGCGCCGTGGCCTGCGGACGGCCCCAGCACGAGGCAGACCATCGGCACTGCCCCCGAGAGCTCGGCGAGCGCCTGCAGATCGTTCGGTCGGCGGCCGGTCGGCCTGTTGGTCAGCCGGTGTCCCGCACCTTCGAGCATGAACACGAGTGGCACGCGCTCTTGACGGGCGATCTGCGCCAGCCGGTAGCGCTTGTCGGCGGCGCCGTTACCGATGGATCCGCCGAGCACGGTGAAATCCTCGACGGCCGCGAGCGTGGGCCGGCCGTCGATGCGACCGAGGCCGGCGACGAGCGCGTCGGCGGGGTGCTCCTGCGCGCCCGTGAATGCCCCGAGCTCGACGAACGTTCCGTCGTCGAACAGCGCGTCGATCTGTTGCCGCGCGATCGAGCTTGCCTTGGTCATGACGACGGGCGACGCGATCGGGCCCGCCCATCTGCTGCGCGTTGGCGCGACGACGCTCGAGCTCGGAAAGGATCGGCTCCCAATCGCTCATGCTCCCGTGCCACTCATGACTTCGCAGCTTCCTTCACGGTGTCGATCGCGTTGCCCTGCAGCAACGCTTGTACCGCGGGGAGGTTCGACGCGAGCGCCTGCAGCTCCGACCCGGCGCGCAAGCCGGTACGGATGCCCATGATCTCCATCGCGCGGTGCACGCTGCGCTTGTTGATCTGCAACAGCTCGGACGGCACGCCCGCGAGGCGTTGGGCGATGGCGAGCACCTGGGCGTCGAGGTCGTCGGCGTCGAACGCACGGTTGGCCAGGCCGATACGCACCGCGTCGTCGCCGGTGATCGGGTCGCCCATGAGCACGAGCTCCATCGCGTTGCGCATCCCGACCAGCCACGGGTGGTACTGGAAGTCGGGTGGGCTGATCACACGTACGACGGGATAGCTGAACGTCGCGTCGTGCGCGACGTATACGAGGTCGCACGCGGCGACGAGCTCGGTGCCGCCCGCCATCGCGTAGCCGTGCACCTGGGCGACGACCGGCTTGGCGAGGTCCCAGATGCGGAACCAGCCGTCGGTGACGTGACGCGACCAGTTCCCGTCGCCGCCGGCCGTGTAGTACGGCTTCTCGTCGGTCGCGGCGCGCTCGAGGTCGTATCCGGCGGAGAAGCATTGCCCCGCCCCGCGCACGATGGTGACGTGCACCGCATGGTCGACGTCGGCGGCCTCGAGCGCGTCGAACAGCTCGGCGCGCATCCCGTGGTTGATCGCATTGCGCTTCTCGGGCCGGTTCAGCGTGATCCGCCGGACGCGTTCGGCAGGGTCGTCGACTGCGATGAATGCGTACGTCACCGGGATGCCTCCATCAGCTCGCAGCAACTCGAGCCATCAGCTCGACGGCTGCGTCTTGGTCGGTATGGATCGTGAGGCCGGTCACACCGCATTCGGTCCACGGGCGGAACCGCTCGGCGATCCGTGCCGGGGAGCCGAGGAGCGCGCCCTCGTCGACGTAGTCGTCGGGCACGGCCGCGACCGCTTCTTCGCGCCGGCCTGCGAGGAACAGCTCCTGCAGGCGGGTTGCCGCGTCGGCATAGCCGCGACGCGCCATCGCGTCCTTGTGGAAGTTCAGGTCGCGCGCACCCATGCCGCCGACGTACAGCGCGACACGTGGCTTCATGGCGTCGATCGTGGCGCGGAGATCGTCGGTGATCCGTACCGTCGTGCTCGCCTGGATCTCGAGTGTCGCGAGCGGGCGCCCGCTGCGGGCCGCGCCCTTCTCCAACGTCACCTGGAAGTCGCGCGCGTTGGCCGGGGCCAGTCCCATCGGGATCCAGCCGTCGGCGACCTCGGCCGCGAGCGCGACATTCTCGGGACCGCCGGCCGCGACGTAGATCGGGAGGTCGGGGTTCGGGTGCAGGATCGACTTCAGCGGCTTGCCGAGCCCCGTCGCGTCGCTGCCGGCATAGGGCAACGTGATCGCGGATCCCTCGTGGGCAACCGGCGCCTCACGCCGGAACACCTTCCGCATGATGGCCACGTAGTCGCGAGTGCGGGCGATCGGTCGAGCCCACGGCTGGCCATACCAACCCTCGACGATCTGCGGCCCCGACAGACCGAGGCCCGCGATCACCCGACCGGGGCCGGCAAGGGCCTCCAGCGTCGCGAATGCCATCGCGGTGGCGGCAGGCGTACGCGCGGAGATCTGCACGACACCGGTTGCGAGCTTGAGGCGCGAGGTGCGCGCCGCGAGGTACGCAAGTGGTGTCAGCGCGTCGGCGCCGTACGCTTCGGCCGTCCACACCGAGTCGTAGCCGAGTCGTTCCGCGAGCTGCACGCGTTCGACGGGAATCTTGACTTCGGCGCCCGACCAGGCGTCGAGCGCGAGCCCCAGCTTCACGGGCCCGACCTTACGACGAGACGGTGATCGCCCGCGAAGTCGCCAGGACGCGGCCGGCCGGGCCCAGCGCGGCCACCTCGACGAGGCGCGCACCAGTTGTCTCCGGCACGCGTATCGACGTCTCGAAGCCGCCGGTCGGGAATGATCCGACCGGGTGCAGCGACGAACGGTCGGCGCCGACGCGCACCTCCCAGCGCGCCACGCCCGTCGCACCGTTCCAGCTCGCCGCGACCGCGAGCCCGCCACCCGATGCTCGGGCCACCACCGCGGGCCGCTCGGCCGGCCGTCCCGTCCATTGCACCCGGAAGGCGCGGTAGGACGCGGAACCGCCGTTGATGTTCACGTCGAGCTTGACGTCACCCTTCGGCCCGAACTCGGTGTACTCGGGCACGCTGCCCCAACCCGCGAAGTAGTCGCCGTTCGGGAGCCGCTGGAAGTCACCCTGACTCAGCGAGAGCGCACCCTGAGGGTTGTCGTAGTCGTGTTCGAGCGAGACCTCCATCGCTTGCTCGTCGACGCGCAGCTCGACGCCGCGCGACCGGTCGCGGGACGCGACACCCGGTGCGCTCGCGCCGTTGTCGAACAAGCTCACGAGACCGTTGCCGAGCGGGAGCACGTCGTGCTGCCACGAGAACGACGTGCCGTCCCCCATGTCGAAGTTGCTGCGCTTGCCGCCGAGGCGCCAGTAGAGCGCGCCCGTGACCCGGTCGATCTTGTACACGCTCCACGTATGACGTGCGGACATCCAGATGTTCCCGTCACGGTCGAGCGCGAGCGAGTTGGGATGCACGTAGTCGTAGGCATCCGACGTGCGCGCCGGCACGGGGAAGTACGACTCGGAGAGCTCGAGATAGCCGAGGCTGTGCCACTCGAAGAGCACCGAGCCGGTGGCGATGTCGATCTCCTGTACGACCGCGTCGATGACGGCGCGGTCGTACACCCGATTGATGAGCGCCGCATTCGCGATCACCGGGTTGTAGATCATCACCAACGCGGTGTTCTGCGGTGTGATCACGAGGTCGTGCAGGTCCGCCTGGTAGCCGTTGCCGGCACGGATGCGGGCGACCTCGCGATACGTCTCGTCCATCAGGACGTACTCGCCGTCTCCGTATCCCGCCGAGTGCGTCTTTCCCTCCCACCATGACAGCACCGGCCGCCCTTCGTAGTGCTGCATCTCGAGGTCGAGAGCCGTCGCCGGATCGCGCGGCGTGAACCAGACGAGCCGCCCGCGACCGTCGACGATCATCGGCCCCGACTGATCCGGGGTCGCCTGCCCGAGTGTGGGATTCGGCGTGAGGAGGATGGCGCCGTTGGCGGTGCCGGGGCGCGAGACCGCGGTCTTCAAGGTCGGGGGCCGCAGGTCGGGTTGTGTCGCAAACGGCGGCGGGGTCGTCGCGCGGGGCTTGGGCGGGGCGACGTTGACATCGGCACCTTGGGCCGGACGCGCGATCGTGAACGTGAACTCTCCGCGCTGACCGCCGCGCACGGCGAGATCAGAGTGCACGCTCACGACCTCACCCGCATCGAACGGCTCGTCGGGCACGAAGCTCGCGCCCGCGCCGTCCGAGTGCGCGACCACGTGACCGTGATGCGCGCCCGTGCGGCTCCCGAAGACCTGCAGGCGCTCGAGTTGCGAGGGCGTCGCACCACGGAAGCTCAACGTCGTGGCCGGCGACGCGGTCGGCGTGCCCGGCATCGGGAACACGCTCACGGTGCCCGAGTCGCGCAGCTCCAGTGGTCGGGGAGTGGGCAGGCCGCGGGGCCCGGCATCGGCGGCCGCGCAGGCGGAGGCCATGAGCGCGACACAGCAGGCGAGCGCGCCGAGACGCGACTTCTGAAGCATCAGGCAATCGTCCCCTGTTCGCTGAGGAAACGCTGAGCGACCGGCCGCGAAGCGGACTCAGTTCACCGCGCGTTCACGTCCTTCCCAGTACGGCGCCCGGATCTTGAACTTCTGGAGCTTGCCGGTGGACGTGCGGGCGAACTCATCGCGTCGTTCCACCGATGTCGGGCACTTGAAGTGCGCGAGGTGCTTGCGGCAGTGATCGATCAGCTCCTGCTCGCTCGCGTCGGTGCCCGCTTTCAGCACGACCAGGGCTTTGACGGTCTCGCCCCACTTCTCGTCGGGCACGCCGATGACACACGCCTCCGCGACCGCCGGGTGCTGGTAGAGACAATCCTCGACCTCGATCGAGCTCACGTTCTCGCCGCCCGAGATGATCACGTCCTTCTTGCGGTCGCTGATCGTCAGGTAGTGCTCGTCGTCGATCGTGCCGCCGTCGCCCGTGTGGAACCAGCCGCCCTCGAGCGCGTCGTCCGAGGCCTTGGGGTTCTGCCAGTAGCCCTCGAGGACGACGTTGGAGCGCGCCAGCACTTCACCTTGATCGCTGATCGCGAGGCGCACGCCGAGTGCCGGTGCGCCCGCGCGTCCCAGCTTCTGTGCGCGCTCCGCCGGCGACAGGTCGTCGAGCTCGGCGCGGCGCCGGTTCATCGTCAGGAGCGGGGCGGTCTCGGTGAGGCCGTAGATCTGGATGAATTCCCAACCGAGCTCGGTCTCCATCCGTTCGATGGTCCGGGTCGGCGGTGGCGCGCCGGCAACGACCATGCGCACCCGACCGCGTCCGGGAATCGGGCCCTCCCACTGCTCCGCCGCGTCGAGGATCGCGGCAACGACCGCCGGCGCGCCGCACATCATGGTGACGCCGTGGCGTTCCACGCGTCGGAGGATCTCGGTCCCGTCGACCTTGCGCAGCGCGATGTGCGTCCCGCCCATCCCGGTGATCGCGTACGACATCCCCCAGCCGTTGCAGTGGAACATCGGCAGCGTCCACAAGTACGTGTCGCGGTCGTTCACGCCGGTCTGCCACCCGAACGTCGTCGCGTTGACCCAGAGGCTGCGGTGCGTGAGCTGCACGCCCTTCGGGCGCGCGGTGGTACCGCTCGTGTAGTTGATTGTTCCCGTCGCGTCCTCGTCGGGAGCCCACGGCTCGGGCTCGACGTCGAACCGGAGCAGCGCGTCGTCCGCCTCCTTGCCGATGACGTACCGGTGCTCGGCGGTGATGCCGGCGAGCGCTTCGTCGAGCTCGGGGTCGACGAGCAGCACCGACGCGCCCGAGTGCTCGATGATGTAGGCGACCTCTTCGGCGTTCAACCGGAAGTTGATCGGCACCAGCACGCGGCCGAACGCCGACACGCCGAAGAACGAGACGAGGAGGCGGGCGGAGTTGTGCGAGACGATCGCCACCCGTGCACCCTGCTCGACCCCGAGCGCGTCGAGACCCGCGGCCTGCGCACGCGCCATGCGCGCCGCTTCGATCCACGTCAGCGCACCGAGGCCGGGCGCCGGCTGATCGGGCTCGTCGATGACGGCGGTCCGCTCGCCGTAGACGAGCTCCGCGCGCTCGATGAAATCGAGCACCGTCAACGGCACGCGCATGATGTGTCCCTTTCCGCGAATCCGACGTGGACTTTGGGTGTCCACGTGCGCGCAGCGTACGCATTGTGCTCGACTTGGGTCCATGGCTCTGGTGCCGATCCGGCTCGACGGCGCACCGCCGACACTGCTGTATCTCCCGCCCGGGGAGCACGACTCGCTCCCGTTGGTGCTGCTCGGTCACGGCGCGCACCTGTCGAAGGACGACCCGGTGATGCAGATACTCGCGAAGGGCTTCTGCCGCAACGTGCCGGCCGCAGTCGCGCTGATGGATTGTCCCGGGCACGGTGAACGGCGCGCGTCCGATGTCACCGACGAGATGTTCGAAGCCGACATCGCGCGCCGCATGTCCGATCCGGCGAATATCCGCCAGGTGCGCGACGACTGGCAGGTGGTCGACGCCGCGGCTCGGGCTGCGGATGCCCGCATCACGGGAGCGACCGGCTACGCCGGCTTCTCGATGGGTGCGATGTTCGGGCTGGCGATCGTTGCCGACCTGCCGTCGGTGACGGCGGCGGTGTTCGCGCTCGGCGGACTCACGCGTGATGAGGCGCGCAACACGTTGATCCGCGCGGGCGCCCCCCGTCTGGGTGACCGCGAGGTGCTCATGCTGAACATGACGCGCGACGAGCATTTCTCGATGGAGGGCGCGCTCGAGGTCTTCGCGTCGATCCCCGGCCCGAAGCGCATGGGTGTGTGGGACGGGACGCACGTCGACATCCCGCCCGAGGCGATCCGGCTCGCCGTCGACTTCTTCCGTCGCACAATCACAATTGCCTGAAGCGTGTGTGAGGCCCGGACGGCTTTCTGTGGAATCCGACCGGACGGTTGACGGCGGGTGTCTCAGGGTCCTCCTACCATCCCGGCGTGAGTATCACCGTCGTCGGCACCGCATACGGGCGTCCCGCGTCGCAGCGCCTGCACGACGCCGTGGTGCGCGCCAAGCACGACGAGCCGCTCGCGCCCGTGACCGTCGTCGTGCCGACGAACTCCGTCGGTGTCGCGGCGCGGCGCCTGCTCGCGTCCGGTGAGCTGGGCGCGCTGACCGCACACGGCCGGGGCGTCGTCGGCGTCACGTTCCTCACCGTGTACCGGCTCGCCGAGTTGCTGGCGGCACCGCAATGCGCGGCCGCAGGACGCCGGCCCGTCTCGACACCCGTCGTCGCGTCGGCGGTACGCCGTGTGCTCGGCAGCACACCCGGCATGTTCGCGCCCGTCGCCGCCCATCCCGCGACCGAGGAAGCGTTGGTGGTGGCGCACCGCGAGCTCGCCAACCTCGACGACGCGCAGCTCGATGTGCTCGCCGCCCAGCACGTGCGCGCCCGGGAGGTCGTCCGGCTCCATCGCGCGACGAAGGCGATGCTGGTGCGCGACTGGTACGACGAGCACGACCTCATGCGCGCCGCCACGGGAGTCGTCGGCGAGGGAACGCCGCTGCTGCGCGACTTCGGGACGATCGTGTGCTACCTGCCGCAGCGCTGGAGCACGCCGGTTGCCCGCCTGCTCGACGCGCTCGCGGCGCAGGTCCCGACGACGGTGATCGCCGGCGTGACCGGCGTGCCTCGCGCCGACGCCACGGTGCGAGCGAGCCTCGCCCGGCTGGGTGCCGTGCTCGACGACAAGGATGGTGCGCGGCGTCGAGCCGGCGCTCGGCACGGAGGTGGTGAGCGCGTCGGATGCCGACGACGAGATGCGGGCAGTCGTGCGTGGCGTCGTGGACGCCATGGCGGCCGGCGTACCGCTCGAACGGATGGCGGTGCTCTACGGCACCGACGAGCCGTACGCGCGGCTGCTGCACGAGCACCTCCGGTCCGCCGGGATCGCGCACAACGGCGTATCGGTCCGCACACTTGCCGAGGGCGTGCTCGGGCGCGCGTTGTTGCGGCTGCTCGCGCTGGGCGACGGCCAGTTCCGGCGCGACGACGTGTGCGCGTTGTTCGCGTCCGCACCCGTGCTGGATGGTCGGCGCCGGAGTGTCCCCGGCACCGAGTGGGAGCGCGTGTCGCGGAAGGCGGGTGTCGTCGCGGGCATCTCCGAATGGCGCGACCGTCTCGACGTGTACGCGGCCGGGCTCGGCACCGAGGGTTGGGACGCGCGCGAACGCAGCCGCGCCCAGGCGTTGCGTGAATTCATCGACGGGCTCGCGGCCGAGCTCGACCCCGAGGCCATGCCCGCGACATGGGCGGGGTTCGCGCGTTGGGCGCACCGGATCGTGCGCCGATTCGTCGGCGACGATGCGCGACGCGCCGAGTGGCCCGCGATCGAGCAGGAGGCCGCGCGCCGCGTCGAGGCCGCGCTGGACCGCCTCGGCGGCCTCGACGCGGTCGATACCGGTCCGACGCTCGATGTCTTCGCCCGCACGTTGGAGCTCGAGCTCGCGAGCGCCCCCGACCGCGTGGGCCGGCTCGGCGAGGGGCTGCTGGCCGCGCCGATCGCGCTCGCGCTCGGCGTCGAGCTCGAGCGGGTGTGGGTGTGCGGTCTCGCCGAAGGGGTGTTCCCGTCGGTGCCGCGCGAAGACCCACTGCTCGGCGACGGCGAGCGTGCCGCGCTCGAATGGCGAGCTCCGGCTGCGCGCCGAGCGCGTCGACGACGATCACCGGGCGCTGCTCGCCGCGCTCGCCTCGACGTCCGGGCCGAGGGTGTGCACATGGCCGCGCGGCGACCTGCGCCGCAGCACCGAGCGCGTGCCGTCGCGTTTCGTGCGCGACACCATCGCCGCGCTCGACGCGCAGGAGATCAGGACGATCGCGTCGTACGCACAAGGCATCGCGACCGTGCCGTTTCCGGCGTCCGAGCACGAGCTGGGTGTGCGTGCCGCGCTCGCAGAGGTGCAATGGGTCCGGGAGTTGCCGGCCGTAGCACGAGGTCGCGAGCTCGTCATGGCCCGCGCGAGCAACGCGTTCACGCGTTTCGACGGAAACCTCGCCGGCGTGCGGGAAGGATTGGCGGCAGTCAGCCCGCTCGACAGCGACCGGGCGATCTCACCGACGCGGCTCGAGGGCTGGGCGGTCTGCCCGCACGCGTACTTCATGGAGACGATCCTGCACGTGGAGGCCGTGGAGCGGCCAGAGGAGCTGATGCAGATCTCACCACTCGATCGTGGCTCGATGGTGCACGACGTGCTCGACCGGTTCGTGGCCGAAGACAGTGGGCGCGAGCGGGCGCGGCTGCACGAGCTCGCCCGCGAGGCGTTCGCGGCCGCCGAGGCGCGGGGGTGACGGGCCGGCGATTGTTGTGGGAGCGCGATCGCCGGCTGATCCTCGCCGACCTGGACGCGTTCGCCGACGCCGACGAGCGCTGGCGAACCGAGCGCGGCGCGAGCACGCTCGTGACCGAGCTGCAGTTCGGGTTCCGAGACTCCGCGCACGGGCCCGTCGAGCTCGATTGGCCCGATGGTCGCCACCTACGCGTGCGCGGCAAGGCCGACCGCATTGACCGCACCGCGGACGGCAGCCTCGTCGTGATCGATTACAAGAGCGGAAGGTTCGATCGGTATGTGAAGCTGAACGCCCACGATCCTGTGCTCGGAGGCACGTGCCTCCAACTCCCCGTCTACGCGTACGCGGCGCGTGCCGTGTACGCGAGCTCCGACGACGAGCCGGTCGAGGCGTGTTACTGGTTCGTCGGCCGCGGCGACAACCGGCGCATCGGATATCAGGTCGACGCCTCCGTCGCGGCTGTGTTCATGCGTGCGGTGCGTGCAATCGTCGACGGCATCGAAGCGGGAATGTTCATCGCCCGGCCGGTGCCACCCGGGCCGCGGGGGCCTTTCGTGCCGTGCCACTACTGCGACCCGGACGGTCTCGGTACCGCCCAACGGTGGCGCGAGTGGGAGCGGAAGAACGGCGCGCCCGAGCTCGCGGGCTACCTCACCCTCCTGGAGGGCGAGGACGCCGGGGACGGCGAGTGAACATGGCCGACCAGCTCGCGCTCTTCGCCGATTCGGGAGACGGTCCCGCCCGCGACGCGATCCGCACGCGTCTCGATGCCACACTGTTCGTCGAGGCCGGGGCGGGCACCGGAAAGACGGCCGCGCTGGTCGATCGGGTCGTCGCGCTGGTACGCGCGGGGGTGCCGGTGCGCGCGATCGCGGCGATCACGTTCACCGAGAAGGCTGCGGCCGAGCTCCGCGACCGGGTCCGGCGCGAGCTCGAGGCTGACGGTGCGACCGAGGCGTTGGAAGAGCTCGACGCGGCCGCGATCTGCACGTTGCACTCGTTCGCGCAGCGCATCCTCACGGAGTTCCCGATCGAAGCGGGGTTGCCGCCCCGCATCATCGTGCGCGACGAGATCTCCTCGCGTGTCGCGTTCGAGGCGCGCTGGCGTCTGTTCGTCGACGAGCTGCTCGAAGATCCCGGCCTGGAGCAAGCGATCCTCGTGATGCTCGCGTCCGGCGTGCGGCTCGAGCACCTCCGCACGGTCGCCGAGGTCCTCGACGACAGCTGGGATCTGCTCGACCGGATCGACCCGCCACCATCGTTGCCCGATCTCGGCATCGACGCGTGGCTCACCGACCTCGACGCGGTCTGCGCAACGGTCACACAATGCCGCGTCGAAGGCGACACGATGGTGGCTCGCCTGGGCGAGCTCGCTGAATATCACGACCGGCTGCGGCACGCGCTCGACGACGTCGAGCGCGTGCGGCTGCTCGGGGCCGGCAAGCCGTCGTTCCGGGCCGGCCACTGCGGCCGCACGCCCAGCTGGACGGACCTCAAGGCGGTGCGGGAGCGCATCGCCCGGCTCGACGTGCAGCGCAAGGCGCTCGTCAACCATCTCGTCGATGCTGCGATTCGCCGCGTGGTCGCCGCGCTGGCCCGATACACCGCGGATGCCGTGGCCGAACGGCGCGGCGCGGGCGAGCTCGAGTTCCACGACCTGCTGGTGCTGGCTCGCACGCTGCTCCGCGACGCGCAACATGGAGCGCGGGCGCGTCGGCGGTTGCGCGACCGCTACCAACGGCTGCTCATCGACGAGTTCCAGGACACCGACCCGATCCAGGTCGAGATCGCGGCGCTGCTCGGTTCCGCGGATCCGGACGACGGCGCGCGGGAGTGGAACGAGATGACCGTCGAGCCCGGCCGGCTCTTCTTCGTGGGTGACCCGAAGCAGTCGATCTATCGGTTCCGTCGCGCCGACATCGCAACGTTCCTCGCCGCGGCCGATCGGTTCGCGGAGCGGGCAACCCCCGAGTACCTGACGTGCAACTTCCGCAGCACGCCCCGTGTGCTGGCCTGGATCAACAGGGTGTTCGGCGAGTTGATCCAGCCCTTCCCCGGCTCACAGCCCGAGTACCGCGCGCTCGAGGCCGAGCGCCGTGACCCAATCGACGCGAGTGGTCCCGGCGTGATGCTGCTGGGTGTCACGCCCCACGCCGACGATCCCAACGCGGACACGCTGCGCGTGCGGGAGGCCGCCGACGTCGCCGCAGTAGTGCGGCAGGTGCTCGCCGAACGATGGCCGGTCTACGAGCCGGGGCAAGGGGAGTGGCGCGACCCTCGGCTCGGCGACATATGCATCCTCTTGCCGGCGCGCACGTCGCTCGGGTTCCTCGAGCGCTCGCTCGACGACGCCGGCATTCCGTACCGGGCCGAGACCAGCTCGCTCGTGTACGGCAGCCGCGAGATCCGCGAGCTGCTCGCGGCACTGCGCGCGGTCGACGACCCGAGCGACAGCTTGTCGCTCGTCACCGCGTTGCGATCGTCACTGTTCGGCTGCGGTGACGACGACCTGTTCACGTACCACGTCGAGCACCGTGGCCAGTGGGACGTGCGGCTGGCACCGGCGGAGACGCTGAGCGACGATCATCCGGTCGCGGCGGCCATGACGTTCTTGCGCGATGTCCACGAGCAACGGATCTGGTCGGCGCCGAGCGAGCTGCTGGAGCGCATCGTCCGCGAGCGTCGGGTCATCGAGGTCGCGGCGCTCGGAGGGCGCTTCCGCGACGTGGCCCGTCGCGTCCGGTTCGTCGTGGATCAGGCGCGCGCCTTCACGGACGCGGCAGGAGGCACACTGCGCGACTACCTCGCGTGGGCCGACCTGCAAGGCACCGAGGGCGCGCGTGTCGTCGAAGCGGTGTTGCCCGAGACCGACGACGATGCCGTGCGCATCCTCACGATCCACGGCGCCAAGGGCCTCGAGTTCCCGATCGTCATCGCATCCGGCACCACGACCGCGGCGCAGGTGCCGCGCCGGGGCGTCCAGGTGCTGTTCCCCCCGGCCGGCGGCTACGAGGTGCGCATCAACAACCGCGTGCAGACCGCGCACTTCGAGCTGCACCAGCCGGTCGACGAGCAGATGGATTTCCACGAGAAGCTGCGGCTGCTCTACGTCGCGTGCACGCGCGCCCGCGACCATTTGGTCGTCTCGACCCATCGGAAGACGCGCGACCTCGACCCCCTCCAGCGGCCGCGCTGGACGCTCGCCGAACTGCTGTGGGACGCCGCCGCGGCGCGGCCTGGGACACTCATGACCAGGGCACGACCGAAACGATGCCGCCGAGCTCTCGGATGCGTCCGTCGCCACCCCTCTCGCTCGACGAGTGGCACGCGGTGCACGAGCGCGCGTTTCAACAGGGCAACCGGCGCGCGTTCGTCGCCGCCACCGCGCTCGCGAAGCTCGTTGACGCGCCCGCCGCGGCAGGCGACCCCGGCCTCGCGAAGGAAGGCCGTGACCTGGAGCTGCCACCGTGGAACAAGGGTCGCTACGGCACGGCCATCGGACGCGCGGTGCATGCCGTGCTCCAGACCGTCGACCTGTCAACCGGCGACGGCATCACCGAGACCGCGGCCGCGCAAGCGGCAGCCGAAGGTGTGCTCGGCCGGGAGGCGACGATCGCCGCGCTGGCGCGCGCCGCGATCGCGAGCCCGGTCGTGCGGCGCGCGGCCGAAAGGCCTTACTGGCGAGAGACGTACGTCGCCGTGCCGCTCGACGGGATCACACTCGAGGGGTACGTCGATCTGGTGTACCGCGACGACGACGGTCTCGTCGTCGTGGACTACAAGACGGACGCGGTGCAAGGCGCCGACCTCGACGAACGCCTTGCGCACTACCGCGTGCAAGCTGCCGCGTACGCGCTCGCGGTCGCCGAGGCCACCGGCGAGCCCGTCGTGCGCTGCGTGCTCTGCCTGCTCGACCCCGACGGTGCGCGCGACGTCGTCGTCGAGGGCGACGAGCTGGTGGCCGGCATCGCCCAGGTCCGGCAGCTGGCGGGCACCGAGCGCGACCACCCCTCGCCGCTGCCCGAGGCCACGCTGATCGACGCCTGATCCGGCCGCGGGGCGCCCATATGCCATCCTGATTGCACCCGTGAAGGTCTTCTGGTTCTCCGTGAAGTTGGTGTTGACGGTCGCGGTCGGCGCCTCGGCGCTGGCGGGATCCGTCGCGCTGCTCGCGCCCGCGGGAAGCTCGCTCGCGAAGACCGCGACCCCTCTCGGCAAGCTCGACGTGACGATCAACTCGCCCGCCGCCCGTTCGATCGTGTACGACCGCTTCGGCAACATCATCGGTTCGCTGTCGGCCGAGGACCGCGCGCCCGTCAAGCTCAAGGATGTCCCGAAAGTCCTCGTCAACGCGGTGCTGTCGATCGAGGATCGCAATTTCTTCGAGCACCACGGCGTCGACTGGGGCGGCACGGCCCGCGCGTTGTTCAAGAACGTCGACTCGGGCACGATCGGGCAGGGTGGCTCGACGATCACCCAGCAGCTCGTGAAGAACACGTTGAGCACGAATCGCAAGCGAGATCTCAAGACCAAGGCGCGCGAGGCGATTCTTGCGATCCGGCTCGAGCACGAGATCTCGAAGAACCGGATCCTCGAGGATTACTTGAACCTGGTGTACTTCGGGAACCGCGCGTACGGCGTGCGCGCCGCGGCCGAGCGCTACTTCACCAGCCCGCTCGATCCGAATCCTCTGAAGAAGATCACGCTGCCGCAGGCCGCGCTGCTCGCCGGTCTCATCCAGTCGCCCGAGGCGCTGAATCCGATCAAGCATCCGGACCGCGCCGCGCGTCGCCGCAGCGAGGTGCTCGACGCGATGGTCTCGAACGGGAAGGTGACCCGGAAGAAGGCGGAGGCCGCGAAAGCGGTTCCATTGCCGACGCGTGTCTCGTACCCGGTCTCCAGCCCGCTCGACTACTACAAGGACGAGGTGCGGAACCGGCTGCTCATCGACGATCCGAACATCCCGAACGAGCCGTCGGAGGTCCTCGGCTCGACGACCCAGACGCGCGCCAACGCGGTGCTGCGCGGGGACTGAAGATCTACACGGCGTATGACCCGTACGTGCAATTCGCCGCGCAGTCGGCGATGAACGACGTCCTGCCGAAGTCGGAGTTCACGGCCTCGCTCGTCGCGATCGACAACAGCGACGGTGGCGTGCGCGCCATCGCGAACGGCCAGACGTTCGCCGAGTCGCAGTTCGACCCCGCCACCGAAGGTCTCGGCCGCCAGGCGGGCTCGGCCTTCAAGGTGTTCACGCTCGCCGCGGCGTTGACTCGGGGGTACACGCCGAACGACACCGTGTCGGGGAGCCCGATCAGCTGGCGCATCAGCCCCGGATCGGGCAAGGACGCCTTCTACAACCTCTCCGGCGACTGCCACGGGGGCACGCCGAGCCTGAGTCGCGCCCTTGCGATCTCCGACAACTGTGCGTGGGTGCGTACCGAGCTGTCGCTCGGCCCGGGCAACTACGGCGCCGACGGCGCGGCGTCGCGTCATCGAGATGGCCCAGGCGATGGGGATCGACACCTCTCGCTTCGATCCCGTCGTCAGCACGACGCTCGGCACCAACGGCGTGCACCCGTTGGAGATGGCCCAGGCGTACTCGGTGCTTCCGAACGACGGCGTGCTGAAGCGCGCCACGTTCATCACCAAGATCGTGAACTCCCGCGGCCGGGTCGTGTACCAGAGCGCCGCGGGTGGGAACCGCGTGCTCGACGCGAACGTCGCGCGTACCGAGATCGAGATGATGAAGGGCGTCGTGAAGAACGGCACCGCGGCCGGCACGCTCGGCAGCATGCGGCACCCCGCTGCCGGCAAGACCGGCACCACCGACAAGAGCGTCGACGCCTGGTTCGTCGGCTTCACCCCGCAGTACACCGCCGCCGTGTGGATGGGGAACCCGGAAGGCGAGATTCCGTGGAGCCTCGGCACGGTGTTCGGCGGGACGTATCCGGCACGGATCTGGCGCGCGTTCATGGAACGCGCCACCGCGGACCTGCCGCCCCTCGACTTCCCGGAGCCGGATACCGCGACACTCCCGCGCTCGAGCTACATCAACGAGAACGGCCGCCGCTTCCCGTTCAACTACAGCAACTCGGGTGGCGCGACGCCGGCGACGCTTCCCACGCCGGCGCCGGCGGCGCCCGAGACCCCGATTACCGCCGCGGGCCCGACCCCGACGAGCCGCCCGACGCCGCCGACCACCGGCGGGTCACCACCGACGACCTCGAGCCAGCCGGGGCCGTGAGGTGAGTCTCGACGAGCTCGAACGACTGTTGGCGTTGCAGGAGCACGACACCGCGCTCGACCGGCTCCGGTACCGGCGTGCCGCGCTGCCCGAGCGCGCCCAGCTCGACGCGCGCAACGCGGAATTGCGCGGCGCAGCAATCGGCGCGGGTCGCGGTGCAGGCGCGCTGGCACGAGGTGCACACCGAGGAACGGCGGCTCGACGACGAGGCCCGCTCGATCGAGGTGCACGCGGCCGAGGTCGACAAGCGTCTGTACTCGGGCACGATCTCGTCGCCGCGGGAGCTGCAAGCGATGCAATCCGACCTCGAGATGCTCCGGCGTCAGCTCTCCGACCTCGAAGACCAGGAGCTCGAGGTGATGGAGCAGCGCGAGACGCTCGACGGGCAGCTCGCGGCGCTCGACGCGTCGATCAGCTCGTCGGAGACGACCGCGCAGGAGCTGCGCGACGCGATCACGGCGGCCGAAACCGAGATCGATGCTGAGATGGCGCAGGAAACGGCCGCCCGCGCCGATGCCGCGGCACCGCTGCCCGATGCCCTGCTGCGGGACTACGAGCGGCGCCGGGCCCAGAACAAGGGCGCGGGCGCGGCGCGCCTGGTCGGTACCACGTGCCAGGCGTGCCACCTCACGATCCCGTCGACCGAGGCGGAGCAGATCCGCCGGGCCGCCGGCAGCGAGGTCTCGTACTGCGACAACTGCGGCGCGATCCTCGTACCGTGACCCAATCGTCGTTGTTCTCGTCCGGCGACGACGGACGGCTCGACGCGGTGGTCGTGTACTCCGACGGTGGCGCCCGCGGCAATCCGGGACCTGCCGCGATCGGCGCGGTCGTGCTCGACCCCTCGACCGACCCGCCGCGACGTCTCGCGGCCGTGAGCGAACGCATCGGCGTGGCCACGAACAACGTCGCCGAGTACCGCGCGCTCATCGCAGGGCTGGAGGCCGCCGCGCCGTTTCGGGCGCGCCGGATGTCTGTGCGCGCCGACTCGATGCTCGTCGTGCAGCAGCTCCTCGGCGCGTGGAAGGTCAAACAAGAGCACTTGCGGCCCCTCGTCGAACGGGCGCGAGCGCTGCTCGCCGAGTATGCCGAGATCGACCTGCAACATGTGCCACGCGCCGAGAACATCGACGCCGACGCGCTGGTGAATGCGGCGCTGGACGCCATCTAGTGCTGTTGTGGTTCGCGTTCGGCGCGATCTTCGGCGTGTGGAACGTCTTCCAGAGCTCCGGACTCGACTTTCGGCTCGTCGCGATGGGCGCGCTGCTGCCGCTACTCGTGGACGCGCCGTTCGGCAGCCAGTCCTATGCGCACACCCTGCTCGCCGCGGTCATCGTCTTGACGGTCGCCATGCTCACGACGACGGGGCGCGGCCACCGCCTGCGCCGCCGGCGCGCGCTCAGCCTTTCGATCGGTTGGTTCGCCGGGCTCGTGCTCGCGGCGTCGTGGGCGCACAAGGAAGTGTTCTGGTGGCCGGCCTTCGGCACGGAGCGACCCGAGGCGTCGCTGTTCCCGGCCGTGCCGGTCGTCGTGGTCGAGGAGCTCCTCGGGCTCGCGGCCGCGTGGTGGACGTGGACGAGGTTCGGCCTGCGTGACCCTGCCCGTCGCCGCGCGTTCCTGCGCACCGGCCGCCTGGCGATCAGCGAAGGAGCGGTGTGACCGTGCGGACGCAGCGGAGCCATGGACGGCGGAGCGAGGGAGCCATGTGATTGCCTTCACCCGGCACGGTCAGACCGCGGTGAATGCGGGCGGGCGGTTGCAGGGCCGGCTCGACGAGCCGCTCAGCGAGCTCGGCGCGACGCAGGCGCGGGCACTGGCGGAGGCGTTCTCGTCCGAGCGCGTGACGCGCGTCGTCAGCAGCCCGCTGGTGCGCGCACGCGATACGGCTGCCGCGATTGCGACGCGCCACGCACTCACGGTCGAGGTCGACGAGCGGTTGGTCGAGCTGGACTACGGCGCCTGGGACGGCGTGCCGCTCGCCGACGTCGCACCCGACGACTGGGCGGCGTGGCGCGCCGACCCCGCGTTCGCGCCGCCGGACGGCGAGTCGCTGGTCGCGGTCACCGCGCGCGTCACCTCGTTCTGCCGCGACGTGCTCGACGAGGATCTCGTGGTCGCGGTCAGCCATGTGTCGCCGATCAAGGCGGCGGTGTGCTGGGCGCTCGGCGTCGACGAGCGCGCGACATGGCGCATGCAGCTCGGCCTGGCGTCGGTGAGTCGCCTCGGCGGCCGCCCCGACCGCAGCGCCTACCTGCTGTCGTACAACGAGACCGCCCACCTCGCCGCCATCTCGAACATGCGTGAGTGAAGGCCCTATAAGGGCCGGCATTCACGCAAGTTGGACGGGGATGGTCCTGCGGCGCGCGGGAAGTGCGTGGGCGCCCCCGGCGTCGACGACGAAACGGCCCTCGCCCGGGCCTTCGGCGACCGGCATCCCGAGCGCCTCGAGCAGTGCGTGGTCGTCTTCGGGGGAGCGCCCGATCGTCGTGAGGTAGTTGCCGACGATCAGTGCGTTGGCGCCGGCGAGCATGCCGAGCCCTTGGAGCTCGCCGAGGACGCGCTCGCGCCCACCGGCGAGCCGCAACCATGTCGACGGAAGGATCAGGCGGAACAGCGCGATCGCCTGCAGCGCTTCGCGCGGTGAGATCGTCGCTTCGTCGCCGAGGGGTGTGCCGGGCCGCGGGTCGAGCAGGTTGACCGGGACCTCGCACGGCTCGAGCTCGGCGAGCTCGAATGCGAAGTCGACCCGCTGCTCGAGGGTCTCACCCATACCGAGGATGCCTCCGCAGCACAGCTCCATGCCCGCGTCGCGGGCGAGCCGCGCGGTCTCCACCCGGTCGTCGTAGGTGTGCGTCGTGCAGATCGTCGGGAACAGTGCCCGGCAGGTCTCGAGGTTGTGGTTGTAGCGACGCACACCCGCGGCGGCGAGCCGCTGCGCCTGTTCGGCGGTCAGCAACCCGAGCGAGCACGCGACCTCGAGGCCGGTTTCCCGCTGCACCATGTCGACCGCGTCGATCACGCGTCGGAGCAGGCGCTCCTCGGGCCCGCGCACCGCCACGACGATGCAGAACTGGCTGGCGCCGGCCGCGCGTGTCGCGCGCGCTGCTTCGAGCACCTCGTCCTGATCGAGGAAGGCATAGACGTCGACGCCGGTGTCGTAGCGCACGGACTGCGAACAGAACGCGCAGTCTTCGGGGCACGCGCCCGACTTGGCGTTGATGAGGCTCTCGAGCTCGACTTCCGGGCCGCACCACGCGAGCCGCACCTTGTGCGCGAGCGCGACGAGCGACGGCAGCTCGTCGAGTGGAACGTGGGCGACGTCGAGCGCTTCGTTGCGTGTGAGGCGGCGGCGCTCGTCGAGGAGCGCACGCTCGGCGATGGCGAGCGGCATGGGTGGTGACCTTAGCGGCGCGCCCCGCGCCGCCGCTCCAGCACTAGTGCGCCTCACGCGGCCGGCGGGCGACCCGTCCCAGGACGATCGGCCAACCGATGATCGGGATCAACGCGAGCCCGAACCATTCGATCGCGTACTGGAGATGGTTGACCTGGTCGGGCGGCGGTGGCTGTGGAAGCTTGGGCGCGTTCCTGGACGGCGACGGTTGCTGGAACTGGGCCTCGATCCAGAAGCGGTGCACGGGACCGTCGAGGCGTTCGGCGCGGCCGATGCGGTCGAGGTCGATACGGGGCACCGACACCCGGCCGCCGTCGTCCCGCACCTCGTCCTCGGCGCCCAGCGGGCGCGTATTCGCGCACGATCCCGCGCACGACGACGTCGCGCGAAGGTGGGGATGCGGCGGTCCCACCGGACGCGACCCACCCGCGGTCGACGTAGACGGCACTGCCGTCCGCGAGCCGCAACGGGGTCAAGAGATCGGCGCCGATCTCGTCGCCCCGTACCTGGTTCCGCAGCAGGACCTCGTGCGCGCCGTCGTACCTGCCCGTCGCTTGCACGCGCGTTCCCGGCGCCGGGGAGGCGGTGACCGGACCAAGGTCGGACGCCGGTGCGGCGTATGCAGCCTTCGCGGCGCGCACCTTCGTCTGCTTCTCGTGATTGCGGGCCAGCTGCCAAACGCCGAGCGCGATGAAGGCGCCCGCGACGACGAGCACGAGCACGTGCCCCGCCAACCAACGCCCACGCAACAACACGGATGCAACGTAGCGGTGGACGTGGCGACGGCTTCGCTCGGCACGTCGCGAGGCGGGCCGCTTGCTGCTGGCCGTTCACGCACTGGATAAAGTGTCACCCGCGGGGCTGCTCTGGCGGTCTTGGCGCCATGCCGGGGCTAGGTGTGCGCTGGGACCGCCCGCCCCCATTGCCTCTTGTCTTCTCGGCCGTCTCGGAGTGTCGCTATGACGTTCACTGCATCCGCGCCCCAGGCTCTTCACGTCGGCGCCGACGAGCTGCCGTTCGTCGACATCGGTGGCGGCAACCTGCTGAAGGTGATCCAGGTCAAGGAGCGCGAAGGCCTCTGGATCGTGGAAAACGTCTTCATGAGCGGCTTCGAGGTGCAGCGGCACCGGCACACCGGTCCGGTGTGGGGCTACACGACGTCGGGCGCCTGGAAGTACAAGGAGTACGACTATGTGAACCGCGCCGGCTCCTTCCTCTACGAGCCCGCCGGTTCCGTGCACACGCTCCAATGCATCGAGGACGACACGCGTGTGTGGTTCCACATGTACGGCGTGAACCTCAACCTCGATGCCGATGACAACGTCGAGAGCGTCGCCGACGGCGCCGGCACGCTGGCTTTCTATCTCGCGATGTGCGAGCAGCTGGGCCTTCCCCGTCCGCCGGTTCTCGTCGACTGAACCGACGATGGCTGTCGTCGATCTCTACGATCCGGATGCCTACGTCGGGGGGCCGCCGCACGAGGTCTTCGCCGAGCTGCGTCGCACCCGGCCCGTGTACTTCCAGGAGATGTCGGGAGAGCCCGGCTACTGGGCGGTGCTGAAGCACGCCGACGTCGTGCATGTCGCGCGCGAGCCTTTGCTGTTCTCGGCAAGTGACGGTGGCGTCATGCTCGAGAATCTCGCACCCGCCCAGCTCGACATGATGCGCAACATGTTGCTGGCGATGGATCCGCCCCGCCATGTCGACTACCGGCGTCCGATCGCGCCGCGGTTCAAGGCGCGCGTGATCGCGACCATGGAAGACCAGATACGCGGCATCTGCCGCGAGATCATGGCGGCCGCGGGGGACAAGGGCGACGTCGAGTTCGTGCACGACGTGACTTCGTCGTTGCCGTCACGCGTCATCGGGGAGCTGATGGGCCTCCCGGCCGCAGACCTGCCGATGCTCCACCGGCTCGCCGAGATGAACACCAGCGGCCAGGACGCCGACTACGCCACGCAATCAGACGTCTCGCAGGGCACGATCGACATGGCGATGTACGCGATCGGGTTCGCGGCCCGCCGGCGACAGGAGGAACCACGGGCGGACCTGACGACGCTGCTGCTGGAAACCGACTTCAACGGCCACTCCATGACCGACATCGACTTCGGCAGCTTCTTCGTGCAGCTCGTCACCGCGGGCAACGACACCACCAAGACGATGCTGTCGTCGGGGTTGCTCGCGCTGTTGCAGCATCCGGACCAGCTCGCGGCGCTGCGCGCGGACCGGTCGTTGGTGCCGGGCGCCGTCGAGGAGATCCTGCGGTGGGCCAACCCCCTGCACTACTTCCGTCGCACGGCCACCGCCGACACCGAGCTGCGGGGGGTACCGATCGAGGCCGGCGCCAAGGTTGCGATGACCTACACCTCCGCGAATCGCGACGAGGACGTCTTCGACGATCCGCAGCGGTTCGACATCCGCCGCCACCCGAATCCGCACCTGTCATTCGGCATCGCCGAGCACTTTTGTCTCGGCGTGCACCTCGCCCGGCTCGAAGGCCGGGTGTTCTTCGAGGAGCTCCTTGCGACGTTTCCGTCGATCGAGCTCACCGGTGAACCGATCCGCGTTCGATCGAACCTCAACAACGCGTTGAAGGTGCTCCCCGTCCGCGTCACGCGCTGAGGCTGGGCCGCACGACCTATTGGTTCGCGCGCAGCGAGTCCTTAGGCTCGGCGCTGCCACGGAGGGCGCGGGCGGTGGCGTGGTGGCGAACGGGCGGCGGAGCGCCACCACGCATGCCCCGCCCTCCGGCGTGCGCGTCGACGATCACACCATCTCGGAGGTGAGGGCCTCGACGGTCGGGTGGGCGACTCCGTCGCGGGCGGCAGTCATCCGGGGAATCATGAACGACAGCGCGGTGCCCAGGACCACGACCGCCGACGCGAACAGCAGCGCCGGACGCGCGCCCGCCGCGACCGCGGACTCGACGATGTGTTGCAGCGTCGACCCGTCATGAGGTGTGGTGCCGGGCGGCGGCGTGAAGTTGACGCCCTTCGCGTGCAGCGTCGTGAACGCCGCCGACTTGACCGGCTCCGGTAGTGAAGCGCCTCGGAGTGACGATGTGGCATGGCGGATCGTGAGCGCGTGGAGGAACGACGCGAACACTGCGATGCCGAGCGCCAGGCCGACCTGGCGCACGGTCGTGTTCGTGCCGGCCGCGACACCGGTCTTGTCGGCGTCGACGTCGGACATGATCACGTTCGTCAGCTGCGAGCTCGCGAAGCCGACGCCGATGCCGAACAGCACGAGTCCGGGAAGCAGCGACAGGAACGACACGTCGCGCGAGGCCGCGACGGCACAGATCGCGAGACCGACGGCCTCGAGCGCGAGCCCGACGCGCACGATGCCGGTGATGCTGGTCCGGTTGGCGATCCGACCGCCGATCGGTGCCGCGACCGCCATCACGACCCCTTGCGGGACCAGCCAGAGCCCGGTCTCCCACGCGGAGAGATGCTTGCCGTCCTGGAGGAGCACCGGAAGGACGAACAGCAGCCCGAACTGGCCCATCGCGAGCACCATCGTCGTGAGGAGCCCGTAACGGAACCCGAGGTGGCGCAGCTGGCCGAACTCGAAGAGCGGATCACGTCCTGCGAGCTCTTTCCGGCGCTCCACCACGACGAAGGTGCTGAAGAGCAACAGCGCGATGAGGAACGCGAACGGGATGATCGAGACGGCGCGCGTCGCGGGCCAGACGGTGCGGCCGCTCACCACGAGATCCTTGACGGGCTTCCACCAGCCGTAGGTGGCGCCTTCGCTCAAGCCGAAGACCAGGCTGAACGAGGCCGACGCGACGAGGAGTGCGCCGGGCCAGTCGAGGGCGCGGCGACGTTCGGCGCCGCGGTCGGGCCGCATGAACAAGAACGCGCCCGCGACCATGACCGGCGCCAGGATCACGTTGATGCCGAACGCCCAGCGCCACGACGCGTTGCTGGTGAGCACCCCGCCCACGACGGGCCCGAACGCCACCGCGATTCCCGCGACGCCGCCCCACGCCGCGAACGCGCGGACGCGTTCGGTTCCCTGGAACGTCGTCGACAGGATTGCGAGCGTGGCCGGCAGCATCAGCGACGCACCGACGCCCTCGATGACCGCTTCGCCGAGGAACAGCGTCGGCACCGACGTCGAGACCGCGGCGAGGAAGGAGCCGGTACCGAAGATCGCGACGCCGACGATGAAGGTGCGCCGATGACCGAACATGTCGCCGAGCCGGCCGCCGATGATGACGAGCGTCGCGAAGGTCAGCGAGTAGCCCGTGATGACCCATTGGAGGCTCGGCAGATCGGCGTCGAACTCCCGGCCGATCGCCGGGATGGCGACGTAGAGGATCGTGTTGTCGAGGACAGGGATGATCACCGAGACAATGACGACCGCGGCCGCGAACCAGCGGCGCGGATCGAGGTACTCGGTGTCGTCCTCCGGTGACGGCCTCAGGCGTCTAACGTAGCGGGCCGATGCGGGGTACCGGCCTGACGCGAGCAATGAGCTGGGGCGTCGGCCCGCGCGTCATGCGGCGCACTCCCGAAGCCTGGGCGGAAGGCGCGTACACGCGGCTGAAGCTCGAGCCGTGCTCCGAGGTCATCGGCGCCGAGGTGCACGGCATCGACCTGTCGGACCCGCTGGACGACGCGAGCCGCGACGAGATCCGCCACGCACTCCTCGAGTGGAAGGTGCTGTTCTTCCGCGATCAGCACCTCACGTCCGCCCAGCAGCTGGACTTCGCACGCCGGTTCGGCGACCTCGAGCAGCATCCGTTCCTCAAGCAGGGCGATTCGTCGGAGGTCGTCCGCTTCGAAAAGGGTGAGGATCTGACCAAGCCCGGCAGCGTCGGGACCGAGAACGGCTGGCACAGCGACGTCACGTGGCGCGCCGAGCCTGCGCTGGGTTCGATCCTGCGAGCCGTCGAGGTGCCGGAGCGGGGCGGCGACACGTTGTGGGCCGACATGGCGTGCGCGTACGACAACCTCCCCGAAGATGTCCGTGTACGCGTCGACGACATGCGTGCCGTGCACTCGTTCGTGCACGTCTTCGGCTACACGATGTCGCCGGAGCGTAAAGCCGAGATGCTCGAGCAGTATCCGCCGGTCGAGCACCCGGTCGTGCGGACCCATCCCGAGACCGGACGCAAGACGCTCTTCGTGAACGCGTTCTTCGCCGAGCGAATCGTCGGCCTCGACGATGATGAGAGCGAGGCGCTCCTCGATCGGCTGTGCCAGCAGGCGATGCACCCCGAATGGCAGGTGCGGCTGCGCTGGGAGCCCGGAACCGTCGCGTTCTGGGACAACCGCTCGACGCAGCACTACGCGACGTCCGACTACTACCCGCGCCGGCGTGTCATGGAGCGGGTTGCGATCAAGGGCGACCGGCCGTTCTGAAACCGTCACACATCGGGCTCTGCGTGTCCGATCTCGAGCGGTCCCTCCGCTTCTACTGCGAGGGCCTCGGGTTCGAGCAGGCGGAGGGCTATGACCTCGACGACACGATGCTGCCGGGCCTCGACCGGGCGCTCGAGATCGCCGGGCCGGTGCGCATGCGGTCGCAGATGATCACGCACGGCGGGCTGAAGATGGAGTTGTTGTGGTTCGCGTCCCCTGGACCGACCGGCGCGCCTGCGGCCCGACGGAACGAACTGGGCTTCACGCACGTCTCGTTCATCGTCGACGACATCGACGAGGTTGCGGCGCGCCTCGTCGCGCTGGGCGGCACGACGCTGCCCGACACGCGCGCGGTCCTCGGCTATGCCGTGGTCTTCGTCGCGGACCCCGACGGCACGCGCGTCGAATTGATGGCGCGCGCGTCCTAGGGACTCGTGCGATTGTGCGACCGTCCCGTTGTGCGAGCTGCAACGGGACCGTCCAAACAGAATTCTTCCTTGCGCGCGTTCGTTGCATGGGGTGGAATCGTGTTGTTCACGGGCGCGCACGAAAATTTGAAAGAGGTGTCCGGTGCTCATCGAAGCCGTCGCAGGTGCGGTGGTGCTCGTCGTCATCGTCGCGGTGCTGGGAACCCGTCGCACGCGCCGCAAGGCGGACTCCATCCGGCGGTTCTCCAAAGCAGTCTCGGCGCTCCGCACGATCGCGGCCGAGCCACGTCCGGAGCCCGCCGTCGACGAGCACACGATCGCGTTGCCGAACGTTCGCGTTCTCGATGAGGTGGTCCCGTTACACGAGGCGCGTGCACGCCGCGCACGCGCCTCGGGTCGCCGCACCGCCCGCCCCGATCCCGAGCTCGTCGCCCGCCGGCCGGTGATCGCCAAGCTCCCGTCGATCTCCGCACCGAGCTCCGACGACCCCGGCACCCGGGCCGGCTGACCGCCGGGAGCGCCGATCGGCCCGGTCGCGGGCAGCTCAGGCGATCGCCTCGTCGATGTCGACGTACTCGCGGAACCGGGCGATCTTGCCGTCACGCACGCTGAACACCTGCGTCGCGCCGTAGCCGGAGGTCTTGCCGTTGCGCCGGCCGTCGGCCCGCAGCACGCCGACGACGAGGTCGCCGCCGGCCTCGCCGACCCGCTCGACGTCGAGCGCGAGGTCGTTCCAGGCGCCGCCGACCGCCTCGAAGAACTTCACGACCTCGGCCTTGCCGCGGTACTCGCCGCCCTGGGGCAGCGTGCGGGGCGATGTCCACTCGACGTCATCGTCGAGCAGCGCGAGGAGCGCGGGGATGTCGCCTCGCCCGAATGCGCTGTACGCCTGTTCGACCACCTTCGCGTTCGCACCCATCGTCAATCCTTCCGCACGGTCGTAGGTTCACCGGTTCGTTTCGAACCGATTCGCTATGCGGGGAACCGCGGATCATCGGCTGCGTGCCGCGCCGTCAGTCGGAAAGGCGAGCGAGGAGGGGTGCAACGGCGTCGATGGCCCCGGGCCGTACGACATAGGACGTGATGCCCCAGCGCGCCTCGTGACCGCGCAGCTCTTCGACGATCTCCTCGTGCGAGCCGATGAGCGCGTAGGGGGAAGCGAGGATGTCGGTCGGTGTCGAACCCGGCACCAACTCGGCGACACGTGCCGCGGCCTCGGCGCGATCAGTCGTGATCTCGACGTGCTGGACGAGCGCGTCGACGACGAGCCCACCCCGATCGGGTGAGGTGGCGCGGATGAGCTCGACGCGCTCGTCGAGCGCACGTGGCCGCCAGTCGACGGAATGCCGGTGACCATCGGCGAGTGTGGTCGTCGCGCCCGTCATGCTGACGATGTCGGCGTGCCGGGCCGCGAGACGCAGCAACCTGCGGCCGTTGCCGCCGACGAGGAGGGGCATCCGCGCTTGCGCGGGACGGGGCGCCAGGAGGAACGCCTCCTCGAGGTTGACGTGGTTGCCGTGGCGAGTGACGACCTCGCCGCGGAGCAGCGCGGTGACGGCGTCGACCATCTCGGCGAGGCGCTCGACGCGTGTCGCCGCCGGCGGGTATTCCGCGCCGGTCATCGTCCACTCGGCCGGAGTGTGGCCTGCGCCGAGGCCCACGATGGCCCGCCCCTGCGACACGGCGTCGAGTGTCGCGGCGTCGCTCGCGATCGTCAGCGGATCGCGAACGCCGCAGTTGACGACGTACGTCCCGAGTCTCAACCTGGAAGTCACCGCCGCCGCGGCGGACAACGCGACGAACGGAGATGCCGTGACGCCGGGATGGTCGGCGGCGTAGAGGGCATCGAATCCCAGGGCCTCGGTCTTGGCCGCGAGATCGAGCCACGCACGGCCGTCCCGGCGGACGTCCGCTTGTACCCCGAAGCGGATCGTCACCTAGCCGCGCGCGTCCAGCTCGTGAAGGCGCTGCGCCATGCCGTGGAGCAATGAGTCGCGGATCGACGGCATCTCCGCGAGGGCTTCGGCGAACGCGTCGCGAGAAAGTGAGATGAGCGAGACCCGTGAGATCGCGGTGACGGTCGCGTTCCTGGGCGCGGGGTCGAACAACGCCAGCTCGCCGAAGTAGTCACCGGTGCCGAGGCCGGCCACTTCGCGGCCGCCACGGGAGACCGACGCCTTGCCGCTCGCGACCACGTAGAACGCATCTCCCGGTTCGCCCTCGCGGACGACGTCGTGCCCCTCGGCGGTCGTCACGGCGTCGCCGAGCTCGGCGAGCCGGTCGAGCTGCTCGGGCGTGCACGAGCGGAACATCGGCACCTGCGACAGGTACATCTGATACAGCGAGCGGTCGTAACCGGCCATTCGCGAATCGTAACGCCGCGGGAGGCGACAGCGAAGCGACCGGAGGGGAGCGGAGCGCGGAGTCGACCCATATTCGTTGCCCAATCGAGGGCGTACTCTGGCCGGATGGACGTGACGATCGCGGGTCGCATGCGCTCGACGTTGCCGGAGGGTGACGACCATCCGTATCGCACGGGTGCGTGGACGCCGAACACGGTGGAGTACGACGCGACCGATCTCGACGTCGTGGGTGAGGTTCCCGACGATCTCGAGGGCGTCTACCTCCGCAATACCGAGAATCCCGTGCACGACGCGATCGGTCGCTATCACCCGTTCGACGGCGACGGCATGTTGCACATGATGCGGTTCGCCGGCGGACGTGCCGAGTATCGCAACCGGTTCGTGCGCACCCTCGGGCTCGAGGCCGAGAACGAAGCGGGCGGGCCGTTGTGGGCGGGCATTCTCGAGCCCCCCGCCCGATCATTCCGCGAGGACGGCTGGGCGCGCGACGCGCCTGAAGGACGCGTCGAGCACGGATGTCGTCGTGCACGCGGGGTCGCGCGCTCACGTCGCACTATCAGTGCGGCGACCTCTATATGTTCGACCCGACCACGCTCGATCAGCTCGGCCGGGAGACGTGGAACGGCAAGTTCCCGGCGGATTGGGGCATCAGCGCGCACCAGAAGGTCGACCGAGCGCACCGGCGAGATGCTCGTGTTCAACTACTCGACGACCGCGCCGTACATGCACTACGGCGTCGTCGATGCGTCGCACGAGTTGGTCCACTGGATCGACGTCCCGCTGCCCGGCCCGCGGCTTCCGCACGACATGGCATTCACCGAGCACTACGCGATCCTCAACGACTGCCCGCTGTTCTGGGATGCCGACCTCCTCGCCCAGGGCGTGCACGTGCCGAAGTGGCGGCCCGACCTGCCGACACGATTCGCGATCGTGCCCCGGCGCGGTCAGACCTCCGACATTCGCTGGTTCGAAGCGGACCCGACCTACGTCCTGCACTGGGCGAACGCGTTCGAGGACGGCGACGAGATCGTGCTCGACGGCTACTTCCAGGGCGCGCCGGTACCCGCCGTGGACGGTGAGCCCGACCGCTACAAGCGTGCGTTCCGCCATATCGACATGCACCGGATGGAGACGCGCCTGCACCGGTGGCGGTTCGAGCTCGCGACCGGCAACACCAAGGAAGAGGTGTTGTCGGATCGGATCATGGAGTTCCCGATGATCAACGGGCAACGGGCCGGCCGCCCGTACCGCTACTCGTACAACATGACGGGTGCGCCCGGCTGGTTCCTCTTCGACGGCATCGTCAAGGTCGACATGCGAGACCGGCGCCGAGCAGCGGTACGCCTTCGGCGACGGGGTGTTCGGCAGCGAAACGCCGATGGCGCCGCGCACGGGCGCGACGGCGGAGGACGACGGCTATCTCGTGACGTTCGTGACCGACATGAACGAGGACCGCTCCGAGTGTCTCGTGCTCGATGCGGCCGACATCACCGCCGGCCCGGTCGCGCGGATCCGCCTGCCCGAACGCATCGCGAGCGGCACCCACTCCTGCTGGGCGCCCTCGTAAGAGCCAGTTCTTGCGAGGGTTCGCGACGATATGTGTCGCCGGCGCTCGCAAGAACCCGTCGGCATCACGAGAGCGGTGGGATCCAGTCGCCGTGGGCGTCGAGCAAGGCGTCGACGAGCGCGTGGATCTGGTCGAGATCGAGCTCGGCCGCGGTGTGCGGGTCCAGCATCGCGGCGTGGTACACGTGCTCGCGCTTGCCGGTGAGCGCGGCTTCCACGGTGAGCTCCTGCACGTTGACGTTCGTGCGGATGAGCGCCGCGAGTTGCGGAGGCAGCGCGCCGATACGCGTCGGTTGCACGCCGTTGCCGTCGACGAGGCACGGCACCTCGACCGTGCAACCGGCCGGGAGGTCGTCGATCAAGTCCTCGTTGGGCACGTTGCCGTAGATCACGCGCGGCTTGCCGGTCTCGATGCTGCGGATGATCGTCGCCGCATACTCGAAGCTCGGGCGCACCTCGATCGGCCGCCACCCTCGAGCCGCTCGCGCTCGGCTTCCCATCCCTCGATCTGCGCGACGCAGCGGCGCGGGTACTCGTCGAGCGGGACGTTGAAGCGGTCGATGAGGTCGGCCCGGTCCCGCTTGATGAACCACGGCACGTACTCGGCGAAGTGCTCGCTCGACTCGGTGACGAAGTAGCCCAGGTGCTTCAGCATCTCGTAGCGAACACGGTTGCCGTCGGGCACCTGGCCTGATGCGGCGAGCTCGCGCAGCCGCGGATAGAGGTCCTCGCCGTCGCGTTCGAATCGGAGGTAGAAGGCCATGTGGTTGATGCCCGCCGCGATATAGTCGATCTCGCGGTACGGAATGCCGAGGTCGAGCGAAAGCTCGTAGGCCGTGCCCTGCACGCTGTGGCACAGACCGACCGTGCGGATCGCGGTCGCGCGCGTAGCGCCGCGGCAGTTCATCGCCATCGGGTTCGTGTAGTTCAAGAACCACACGTCGGGGCACACCTCCTGCATGTCGGCGCACAGTCGCCAGCAGCACGGGGATGGTCCGCAACCCGCGCATGATGCCGCCGATGCCGAGCGTGTCGGCGATCGTCTGCCGCAGCCCGTAGCGCTTCGGCACCTCGAAATCGATGACCGTGCACGGCTCGTACCCGCCGACCTGGATCATGTTGATCGCGTAGTCGGCGCCTTCGAGCGCGGCGCGCCGATCGGTGGTGGCGCTGATCTTGGCGGGCGCGTCGAGCGCGTCCGCGACGCGGCGGGCGACCAGCTCGGACGTCGCGAGCCGCTCCGCGTCGATGTCGAAGAGCGCGATCTCCGATGCCGCGAGCTCCTCGTGACCGAGGATGTCGCCGAGCAGGTTCCGCGCGAACACCGTGCTGCCCGCGCCGATGAACGTGATCTTGGGCACGGCCGAGAGGTTAGGTTGCGCCGCCGTGATCGTGCCGCCGTTGCTGCGCAACGTCGTGCGAGCGACGAGTACGCGCCGCCGCCGTGGACGGTGCGGCGACCGCACGGCGCTGGCCGGGCTGGCGTTCGCATCTCCCGCCGATGCGCTCGACCGGCGGGCGACGGCAGCGACGTTGCGGGCGATCGACGCCGCGCACGGCGGCGGGTTCTACGACGTTCCCGAGGACGCGACGGGCGACCTCGACGCGGCCGACGTGGCGTTCGCCGGCGACGCACCGGTCGTCGACGTGCAGACGCACCTCGTCGATCCCGGTCGCTGGCACGGCCCGGCACGCAGGCGCTCGCGGCGTTTCTACAGACGGTCGATCCCGACCGTTGGTCGGGCGGCGATCGATCCCGCGCTCATCGACGGCGCAGCGTGGGCCGCGCTCGTGTTCGGAGCGTCGGAGACGTCGGTCGCGCTGTTGACGTCGACGCCCGGGACGGCGGACGTCAACGTGCTGACGAAC
Organism: uncultured Actinomycetes bacterium; assembly: GCA_963781425.1. Lineage (GTDB taxonomy): Bacteria > Actinomycetota > Acidimicrobiia > IMCC26256 > PALSA-610 > DASQHW01. The sequence goes on from CAWAGX010000001.1 coordinate 153,979, forward strand.
GCCCAGATCGCGGCCGCACGTGACGTCGTCGACCGCTACGCGGGGACCGGCCGCCTGCTCACGCACACGATCGTGCACCCGAACCTCGGCGCGGCCGAGCTCGACGCGATGGGGGAGTGGGCCGCGCAGCTGCGGCCGTCGGGCTGGAAGGCGTACACGCTGTGGGGCCCGCCGACGAAGGCGTCGCCGACCGGTGGCTGGTTCCTCGACGACGACGAGGTCGGCTTCCCGTTCCTCGAACGCGTGCGCGCGCTCGGGCCGCGTGTCGTCGCGACGCACAAGGGCATCGGCAGCGGCCTGCCGGCATCGTCGCCGCGCGACATCGGTCCCGCGGCCGCCGCGTTCCCCGACATCACCTTCGTCGTGTACCACTCCGGCTACGACCTCGACGCTCCGGCCGACGACGAGTCGCGCGGTGTCGACCGGCTGGTTCGCGAGCCTCGCCGACGCCGGGATCGGACCGAGCGGCAACGTGTACGCGGAGCTCGGCACCACGTGGTTCCTGATGCTGCGCCGGCCACTCGAGGCCGCGCACGTGCTCGGCCGGTTGCTCGCCGCCGCTCGGTCCCGAGCGCATCGTGTGGGGCACCGATTGCGCGTGGTACGGGTCGCCGCAGCCACTGATCGACGCGTTCCGCGCGTTCACGATTCCGATCCGCATTGCAGGAGCGTACGGCTACCCGCCGCTGACGCACGCGACGAAGGAACGCATCTTGAGTGTCAATGCCCAGACGCTGTACGGCGTCACCGCGGGTACGCCGGCGGATCGAACATGGGTCGCGAACGGCAGCGCCGAGCTCGCGCGGAAGATCGCAGACGCGGGGAGGTGAGCTGATGCCGACCGTGAACCTCGGCGAGGCGACGATCGCGTACGACGTGGCCGGGCCCGACGCCGGCGAGCCCGTCGTGTTGGTGTGCGGATGCGGAGGTCCCGCGGCGGGATGGTTCGCGGTGGTGCCGCCGCTGGTGGACGCCGGCTACCGGGTCGTCACGTTCGACAATCGCGGGATGCCGCCATCGTCGTCGCCACCGGCCCCGTATTCGGTGGCCGGCATGGTCAACGACACGCTGGCACTCTGCGACCATCTCGGCATCGACCGCGGCGCGTTTCGCGGGTCACTCGATGGGCGGCTGGGTGGCCGAGAGTCTTGCGGTCGACTTCCCGGATCGTGTGCGCGCCGCGGTCGTTCATGGGCAGCTGCAATGTCGCGACGGCGTGGGAGAAGGCGATCACCACCGTGGAGCTCGAGCTCGCGCGGCGCGACCTCGACCTGCCGCCGCTGTTCTTCGCCGTCGAAGTGCTGCGCTACCTGCCGAATCGCGAGCTACAGGACGACGACGTGGTCGACACGTGGCTCGCATTGCTCGCCGAGAACGAGCCATGGCCCAACCCGGGCCGGCAGGGGCAGTACGAGGCGTGCCTGGCCTGGTCGCTCGACCCGGCACCACCACAGGCGTGGCCATCGATCACCGTGCCGTGCATGGTGATGGCGTTCGAGCACGACATCGACTCGCCTCCGGCGCGCGCTCGCGAAGCGGCGGCGCGGATCCCGGGCGCGCGCTTCGTCGAGGTCCCGGACGCGAGTCATCTGGCGCCGTTCACGCACCCGGGCGCGGTCGTCGCGCGACCTGCTCGACTTCTTCGCTACCGCGTGATTCCGTCGACAGCGTGCCCCGCGTGATCGACCCGATGCCGCCGGTCGCCGGCTTCGCGCTGCCGTGGGACGATCCGGGCGCGCCGGATCCCGTCGTCGCATTGACCGAAGCCCGCCGCACCCTCGGCGACACGTTCGCGGTGAGGTCGGGCGGGACGACGTACCTCTTCGTCTTCGGCGAGCCGGGACTGCGCGCGTTCTACGCGGTCGCCGAGCGCGACGCGAGCAAGGGGCTGGCCGACTACCGGATGCTCGTGCGCAAGTTGCCGATCGAGTTGTTCGCCGAGCGGCGCACGTTCCCGCACGATCTGTTCGGCGCCCAAGAGGTGGAGGGATATCTCGAGAATCTCGACTGGGCGATCGGCGCGCACATCGAAGAGCTCGGCGACGCCGGCACGTTCGACGTCTTCGTGCTGGCGCGCGCCGTGTCGGGCATCGGCTGGCGCTCGCATGTTGGATGGGCCGCGAGGCGCCGATCGACGACCTGATCCCCGACTTCGACATCCTCGACGGCGCCGAAGCGTTCGTGCACCCCGAGCACATGGCACACACGACACAGGACGCGGAGCGGGCCGCGCTCGCGCGGGTGGAGCGCGCGGTGGGGGAGTTGCTCGGGCGCGCCGACCGGGCACCCAGCTTTCTCGACGACATCGCGGCCCGGTGGGCAGACGTGGACTCCGACCGCGCCGCCTCCGGTGTCGCGGGAGACGTCGTCCTGTTGCACATCGCGACGATGACCAACCTGTTCGCGGCGCTCGCGTGGACGCTCGCGTGCGTGCTCCTGCACCCGACCGACACCGGGCTCGACCAGTGCGCGCTCGAGGCGGCCCGTCTCGGTCAACGGTCGATCATGCTGCGTGAGGTGCTTCGCCCGTTCAGCTTCAGCGACGGCGAGCACGAGTATGCGCTCGAGCGCGGCGTGCAGCTTGCGACGATGGTGGCGGTGACGAACACGGAGCATCCGGGCGGCGCGTACGACCCGACGCGCTCGGCGGGACCGCGCGTTGCACCACGACGTCACCGTCACGACCTTCGGGCACGGTGCGCACCGCTGCCCGGCGCAACGGTTCTCGCTCTCCGCGATCAGTCGCACGGTGACTCGCCTGTGCGCGACATTCGACATGACACCGCACTTCGAGGGCATCACGCCGCTGGTGTCGCAGATCGGTGGCGTCGCCCGCTCGGCCGCACCGTGTCCCGTCGACTACCACAGGCGTGTGTGAGGTGCGGAAACCGCACCTCACACACGCCCGCTAAGAGCTCAGACGGAGACGCGGCCGACGCAGGTCTCGCCCGTCGCGGGGTTCTTCGCGAACGCGAGGATGTGGTCGATGCCTGCGCGGTTCCGGATGCGACGCGCGACTTCGAACGAGCCGCTCGGCGCGGTGGTCGTGCGCGAGCCCGTGAAGACGCGCACACCGTTGTCATTGATGGCGACGTTCCAGTGCTGACCGACGCGGTTCGAATCGACTTCGAACTGGGTCTCGATGGCACCGTTATCGGGCCCGGCCTTGAGCTTCCACACGGAGCCGGAACTGCAGGCACCGCGCTTTTCGACTCTTCCATCCTTGGCGTACGCCGGCGCGGCGCCCACGGTGGCGAGAGCGAGAGCACCGAGGACGCCGATCGCCGCGGTGCGGTGGGAGCGTGTGAACATGGTTTCCTCTTTCGGACGGGGAGACTGGCTCGCGGCATTGGCCGCCTCCACACCCAAGGCGAATGCCGGTCGGGAGCACCATTGGACGTTGGTCCTACGACCTCGGTCGCGGGTACTAGGACCATCGACCACTAGGAGCTGCGACCGCCGCAGGTCGATGCTGAGGACGTCCCACCCCTCCCTCATCGGAGCCGTCATGCGCAAGCTCTTCACCCGGACCGGCCGAGTAGCCATTGCGGCCGCCGCGATCCTTTTGTTCGGCGGATTCGCGACCTATGCCGCGGCGCAGGTGAGCACCAAGCCGGCGCCGCAGGTCGTGATCCCCCGGAGTCCCGCGACGACCGATCACACCGCCAACCGGTCGGTTTCGGATGACCCTGCGGGTCACGACGCCAACGACGACAAAGGTGGAGTGACTGCCGGGTCGGATGACCCTGCGGGTCACGACACCAACGACGACAAGGGTGGACTGACTGCCGGGTCGGATGACCCTGCGAGCCACGACGCCAACGACGACAAAGGTGGACTGATCGCCGGGTCGGACGACCCTGCGAGCCACGACGCCAACGACGACCGCGGCCAGTCGACGCCGTCACGCCCACGTCCACCCCGTCGACCACACCGACGAGCGTCGATGACCACGGCGGTGACCGGCGCGACCGCTCCGGGTCGGATGATTCCGGCGGCAGCGACAGCTCGGGTCCCGGTGCGGTGGCCACGGCAGCGACGGCTGAACGTTCGGAATGATCGCTCGGGGGTCCGCCTTGCGGGCCCCCGAAGTGCGTGTGGACCGACGCTCAGGGTTGCTCGTTGGGCGGCAGGTGTTCCTTCGCCCACAGCGCGGCTTGGGTGCGATCGGTCACGCCGAGCTGCTGGAACACGGCCGTGAGGTGGGCCTTGACCGTGCGTTCGCTGATCCCGAGCCGGCGCGCGATCTGCTTGTTGGCGAGTCCCGTCGCCACCAGGCCGAGCACCTCGGTTTCGCGGCGGCTGAGGTTCCGCGCCGGCTGCTGGGCGCGTTGTGCGTCCAGGAGCACGCGTGCAGCCGCCGGATCGAGTGGCGCGCCGCCGTCATGCGCGGCACGGATCGCCGCGATCACTTCGTCGGGGGTGGCGTCCTTGAGGATGTATCCGCTGGCACCGGCTTGCAGTGCATCGAGCACCCGGCGCTGCTCGGTGAACGAGGTGAGCACGACGACGCGAAGGACGTGGTCCTCGGCGGACGCGGCGGCGAGCAGCTGCCGCGTCGCCTCGATGCCGTCGAGCACGGGCATCGAGAGGTCCATCAGCACGATGTCGGGACGCAGCGCCGCGGCGCTGCGTCACCGCCTCGTCACCGTCGCTCGCGGCTGCCGACGACTTCGATGCCCTCCGCCGTCGCGAGCACTTGTTCGAGTCCACGGCGGACAACCGAGTGGTCGTCGACGATGAGCACTCGGATCATTTGAGCGGCACCTCCACCTGCAACGTGGTACCCTGCGCCGGGTGACGAGCTCACGACGGAACCGTCCGCCGGCGTCGCTGACGAGGTCGGTAAGACCGCTGCAGACCGAAGTGGCCCTCCCTGACACTGCTCGTCACTCCGATCGGGTTCGAATCCGACGCCGTCGTCGACGACCTCGAGGGTCGCCACGTGGTCGCGGTCGGACACGCGCACCGTCACCGCTGTCGCCTGCGCGTGGGACAACACATTGCGCAGCGCCTCCTGCGCGGCGCGGTACAACAGCCCGGAGATCGACGGCGGGAGCGAGCTCGTGCAAGTCGTCGGTGTCGAGGGTGGTGGCAAGGCCCCTTCCGTTCGCGCGGCGAGCAGATCGGCGAGTGCGGCGACGAGTCCCTCGTCGAACAGGTTGGGCGGGTAGATCTCGACGAGCAGTGAGCGCAAGGCCTTGATGCTCACGCGTACATCATCGGCCGACTGCTCGAAGAGCCGCGACGAGTCCTCGGTGAGGTCGTCGCGCCGCGCCGCGCCGCCCAGCGGAGAACGCGACGCCGACGAGATCCTGGACCACGCCGTCATGCAGGTCGCTGGCGATGCGACGGCGCTCCACGTCGGAGGCATCGAGCGCCTGCTGCAGCAGTCGTTCGCGCTCGTGCTGGCGTTGCTGGAGCCGACGCGCAAGCGACCAGGCAAGCGGGATCTGCACGAGCTCCAACGCGAGGAGCGCACCGAGTGTGATCGGCGCGAAGCTGCGCCAGATGCGGCCGCCCGCCGCCGATACCGCGGCGTAGCGGAAGTATGCCTCGAACAAGAGTCGTTCGCCGTTGGGCGCGCGGATGGGCAGATACACCTCGAGCAACTTCCCCGGTTCGCGTTCGAAACGATTCTCCGGCTTGGCGAGGTCACTCACTTCCGCTTCGATGACTCCCGAGTCGAGCGCAGCCAGGTCGTCGGCCCCGAGTGTGTAGCGCGAGCCGATCAGGCGTGGTTCGTCCGAGTAGACGATCGACGCCGTCGCGGTTCCAGATCTTCACGCGAACCAGCGAGTCGTCGAGCACGTTCCGTTCCACCGTCGCCGCGACCTTGCGAACCGCCGCCGGATCTCCGGTGAGCAGCCCGTTGGTCACGACTGGGTTCGACGAATCCCTGGGCTTTCACCAGCGTCTTCGTGCGGGCGTCGACGATGGCCTCGCGCTCGCCGACCCGACGACTCGCGATCGCCGTCGCAAGCCCGACGATCAGCACCGCGACAATGCCCACGAGCGTGAACTGGCCCACTCTGACGGGCCACCGTCCAGCGGCCCGCCGAGTCGGACGTGTTGGTTCGGTCGCGGTCTCGCGAACATCACGCGCCGCGTCCTGTCATTAGGGTGTGACGATAGTTTGACGACCAGGCGACCTGGGTGCGCAGTGACTCAGTGTGCCGCGATCGCTGCGAAGAAGGCGTTCCCCGCAGCAATCCATTCGTCCATCAAGCGCTTGAGCGCGAGCAGATCGGGTGTCGTGCTCGGCCGTGCTCGGCCATGGACGTGGTCGAGGAGCCAGCCTCGGATCCGCTCTCCGGTTTCCTGGAGAGAGCGGAGCTCACCGACGCCGCGGTCGTCAGCTTCCAGATCTGGGTCGGATTCGAGATCGTGCAGTACCTCGTGGAATACCGCCAAGCCCTCGTTCATTGTTCGCGGGCGCGGCCGCGCCCTTCTTCGAGAACCCCACTCGTGTCCCGCAGCCGCACGGGCAGACGTCAGCCATGACCACGCGTATCGACACGCCATTCGCGGTGGTTGAGGCGAGGTGGTACCCGCCTCTTCGTGCGGGCGTTGCAGTTGCTGCGTTGGTCGCGGCACGGCAAGGATCGGTGCGTTGGGTCCTCACGACCATGTGTGCCGCGGTGTTGACACTCGGCGCGTCCGCATGCAGCAGCAGCGGCACTAGTTCGGCATCGTTGTGCAAGGACTACGCGGAGCTCGGGAACGTGAGCGGCACCCTACGGCCACGCTGAAGAAAGCCGCGGACCTCTACCGAGAGGTTGCGTCCGAGGCACCGGACGCGGCGAAAGCCGACCTCAACACCGTCGCCGACGCCGAAGACACGGTGGCGAATGGCGGTCGACAACTCGACAGTCAGCGCGGCTGCGGACCGCGTGGACGCGGTCCTCGCGAGCAAGTGCGCAGAGAAGTAGCACTGCCGACGCGACGGTTCGTTCGACGCCATGAGGCGACTCACTGACCCGTCACTGAGCGAATCGCCTCCCGAACAGCCTTCTGCACGAACGCCAGCAGCCGGCGTGCATGATGGCGCTGCCCGGTCACGAGCTCGAACGCGGCTTCGAGGTCCGCGACTCTCTTCGCATCGTTCATCGTTCCGTCCTCCGGCAGTCTCATCGGCCCGTTGCGCATCGGGCTGGAGCACTACCGGCTGCTGCAGCACGCTCAGCGCATCGCGCTGCGGGTGCTGCGTGCGAGGACACCCCACGTGGCGACCAGGAACACGACCGCGAAGGCCATGACCGGCGGCGCTCCTGTCCCCGAGCATCTCATCCGTGCGTACACGCAGCGCGGCGTGACTTTCCTCCAGGGCTATGGGCTTTCCGAGGCCGCACCGCTCGTGTTGTTGCTCGACCCGCAGAGCGCGGCGCGCAAGGTCGGCTCGGCCGGCAAGCCGCCGCTCTTCGTCGACGTGCGTATCTCCGGCCTGACGGAGCTCGGTGCAAACCAGACGAGGCGGGCGAGCTGCTCGTGAGCGGTCCGAACGTGATGGCGGGCTACTGGAACCGTCCCGTTGAGACCAACGAGACGCTCGATGAGGACGGGTGGCTCCACACCGGCGACGCGGCGCGGATGGACGACGAGGGATACGTCTGGATCGTTGATCGCGTCGCGAGACGCGCTTTCACGCGTCGGGGCACGTCGTGTATCCGGGCGACGTCGAGCGGCGCCCTCATGCGTCATCCTGCTGTTGCCGACGCCGGCGTCGTGTCCGACGAGGGGGAGACCCGGGCGTTCGTTGTCCGCGCGCCCGGCATCGACGTGACCGAAGGCGAGCTCATCGAGTTCTCCCGCCTGCAACTCGAACCGTACGAGGCGCCGGTTTCGATCACGTTCCTCGACCGGCTCCCTCGCAACTCCGTGGGCAAGCTGCTCCGGCACGAACTTTCTTCGTGAGGTACAACAATGAATGTGAGCGAGCTCTTCGACCGTCTTCGTCTCCCCGTCGAATCAAGAATGCCGCCGTTCGACGGCGCGACGGCGTGGCTGAATTCGAAACCGCTGACACTCGCCGACCTGCACGGGAAGGTCGTGCTGGTCGACTTCGGGACCTTCACCTGCATCAACTGGATCCGGACGCTGCCGCACATCCGCGCGTGGACGGAGACGTACCGTGAGCACGGGCTCGTCACGGTCGGCGTGCAAACACCCGAGTTCGACGTCGAGCACGACATAGAGAGCGTCGACCGCGCCCTGCGCGCGATGCGTGTCGACTATCCGGTCGCCGTCGACAACGACTTCACGATCTGGGACGCGTTCGCGAATCAGTACTGGCCGGCGCTCTACATCGCCGACCATGAGGGCCGGATCCGGCACCATCACTTCGGCGAAGGTGAGTACGACCGGTCGGAGCGTGCGATTCAGCATCTGCTGACGGCGGCGGGCGCCGTCGACGTCCCGAAGGGTCACGCGGCCGTCGACCCGGACGGCATCGAGGCGGAGGCGGACTGGCGGAACGTGCGATCGCCGGAAACGTACGTCGGGCTGGCACGCTCGGAGCGGTTCGCGTCCCCCGGCCCTGCGGCGTTCGACGAACCGCAGGAGTACACGTTGCCGCCGCAGCTGCACACCAACGACTGGGCACTGGCCGGGAACTGGACCCTGCGCCGTGAAGACGCGGTGAGCAACGGGCCGAACGCACGAATCGCGTACCAGTTCCATGCCCGCGACCTTCATCTCATTCTCGCACCGCCGACGCCCGATACGTCGGCGCGATTCCGCGTCCGCCTGGACGGAGAGCCTCCGGGCACCGCGCACGGTCTCGACGTCGACGAGGACGGCAACGGGGTCGTCTCCGAGCCGCGCTCCACCAGCTGATTCGCCAGAGCGGTCACATCAGCGACAAGCATTTCGAGATCGAGTTCCTCGACCCGGGCGCGTCTGCGCTCTGCTTCACCTTCGGGTAGACGACGCCGCGGACGGTGCTGTGCTACGTTCCGCGTTGCACGTTGCTCGCAGGGGAAGCCGGTCAAAGTCCGGCGCTGACCCGCAGCCGTAGGTCCATCGTGAGATGGATGAGCCGGAATGCTTGCGAGGGACGGGCTCCGATTACACGCCGTGGATTGCGCGTCGGAGCCTGGGCGATCCCCTCCTCGCCAGCGAGGAACCGCGCGGGTGACTGTCGCCGTTCCCACCGCCAAGGGGGATCAGGTGCTCATCAGAAGACTCGTCACAGTTGCGACCAGCGTTGCCCTCGGGTTCGGTCTCACCGCGATGCCTCTGGTTTCGGGGACCGCGTCGGCCGCCCGCCACACGTCCCGCTCCGCGCGAGCCGGTGCCGGCTTTCTCGCGCGGCAGATCGATGCCGGCGGCGGCCACCTTGTGTCGTTCGGTGTGCCCGACGTGACCAACACGGCGTACGCGGTGCTCGGCTTGCACGCCGCGGGCGTCGGCGCGGGCGAGAGCGCGCGCGCGATCAGGTTCTTGAAGACCCAAGTCGGGGACCTGAAGGGTTCCGACGGCCGAGACGATCCCGGCGCGCTCGGATACGTCATCATGGCCGCGGTCAGCGTCGCGACACGACCCGCGTCATTTCGGCGGCGCGCAGCACAGGAACAACCTAGTGGCGCGCTCGCGCGACCGTGCGCACGACGGGCCCCGATGCGGGTCTCTTCGGTTCGGCCGACCCGACGTTCGACGGCGCGTTCCGCCAGGGTGTCAGCTTGGCTGCGCTCGCGGCTGCCGACGTGCGCGTGTCGAGAATCCGTCTTCCTCTTCGTTGGCTCGATGATCAGCAGTGCAGAAACGGTCTCTGGACGTCGTATCGCTCCGATGTCACGGTGCCGTGCCCGGCGGCCGACCCGCAGACGTTCACCGGTCCCGACACGAACAGCACGGGAATGGCCGTCCAGGGGCTGGCTGCGTACGGTCGGTTCCCGAGGGTGAATCGCACCGTCACCTCTTTGCGCGGCGCGCAATCGTCCGACGGTGGTTACCCCTACGTGGTCGCGCCGGGACAGTCGTCTGATCCCAACTCGACTGCGCTCGTGATCCAGGCGTTCGTCGCCGAGCAGCGTCCGGCCCGGTGGCGCAGTGCGCGCACTGGCGAGCTTCCAGTTGGGCTGCTCGGACCCGGCCGACGCGCGGGGTGCGTACTTCTTCCCCGGGAGCCGGACGCCCAACGTTTTCGCCACGGTGCAGGCGGTGCCGGCGGCGGCGCGGCAAAGCGTTGCCGATTGCTCCGTCTTCGCCGTCGTTCGCCGTACCGAGGACGAGGTGCCCCAACTCAACGCGCACCGCGACGACCGCCTCCGTCGTACCCGCAGTCAACGAGCCCACTGTTGCGGTGAACGCGACCGTCGGCACCGCAGGCCCGTGTCCGGGCAAGACGGGAGTGACCGTGGTGGTCGACTTCAAGGCGTTCAACGGTCCCATCGCAACGCGTTGTGCGCCGGGTGCGCAGTCATCGGGAGTCGCCGCCCTCCAGCACGCGGGCTTCAACCCGGCGGGCACCCAGCGCTACGGGCTCGCGTTCATCTGCCGCATCAACAACCGCCCGACGCCCGCGCAGCAGGCCTGCGCGTCGACACCACCCCGGACCGCGTACTGGGCCTATTACCACGCGCTCTCCGGAGCCACCACGTGGACGTACGCGACGTCGGGCGCCTCGTCGTACCGGCCGCCGCTCGGCAGCATCGACGCCTGGGCGTTCGGCAACTCCGCCAAACCCTCGAAGACGCCCGCGCAGGTGCGCGCCGGCCACTGAGCGCGCAACGAGATGAACCGGCGTACGAACCGGCGCAATATGGCGACGTTGCTGGTCGCGGCGACGAGCGTGCTCGTGGTCGCGACCTCGATGCCGGCCTGGGCGGTGGACGACCCACGCACGCCGTCCACGCCCGCGGTCGCACCGCTCGCCACGACTCAGGACCCGCCCGCGTCCGCGCTCGATTGGCTGGAACGTGAGCTCGAGCACAACGGGTTCGCGATGCCTGCCGCGTTCGGGCTCGGGAGCGATTGGGGCGTCACGATCGATGCCGCGCTCGCGCTCGTGGCCGACGGTCGTGCCGACTCGGCAACTGCACGCGCCACCACGGACAACGTGATCGCCAACGCCGGCGACTACCTCACCGGCCGATCGATCGGCGCCCCCGACGACATATATGCCGGACCGGCTTCCAAGACGCTCCTCCTCGCGCAGCTCGAGGGCGTCGACACAGGTGACATCGGCGACCGCGACCTCGAGGCAACGACGCGCGCGCTGATGCAGTCGAGCGGCGACGAGGCCGGGCGATTCTCCGACGTGAGCGCGTTCGGCGACACGAGCAACGGCTTCGGCCAGGCGTTGACGATCGTCGTGCTCGCGCACTCGGATGCGGGCGTTCCCTCGGCCGCGATCCGCTTCTTGCTCGCGCAGCAATGCCCGGGTGGCGGGTTCCGGCTGTTCTACCGCTCGCTCCCCGACGATCCCGCCGGCTGCGCGTCGGATGCCGAAGCGGACACGGACGCGACGTCGCTCGCGGTACAGGCGCTGCTCGCGGCGCCACAGATGCCGAGCACGAACGCGGCCACGGATGCGGCGCTCGCGTGGTTGGTCGGCAAACAGGACGGCACGGGCGCGTTCTCGGGATCCGGACCCACCGCGTTCCCGAACGCGAACAGCACCGGGTTGGCCGCCGCGACGTTCCGCGACGCGGGCAACGCCGGTGTCGCGGCAGCCGCGCAGGGCTGGCTCGAGTCGCTACAGCTGACCGAAACGGATCCGAGCTCGAGCGCCGCCGCCGAGGACGCCGGCGCGATTCCCTACGACCCCGCCACACGTGACGCCGCGATCGCGAGTGGCATCCCGCCCGAGCTGCGCGATCAACTCCGTCGTGCGACGGCGCAGGCGGTCCTCGGACTCGGGCTGCACGGCTATGCGACGTTGGGTGGCGACAGAGCGACCCCGATCGCACCACGGGCCTCGGCATCGAGCTCGGCCCCGAGCCCGGGCGACACGATCACCGTCAACGCGATCGGCTTCCTCACCGACGAGCCCGTGCGCGCGACGTTGCACTCCGACCCGATCGCCATCGGCACCAAGAACACGAACGGAGGCGCGGTGAGCTTCCGCGTGGCAGTGCCTGCCGGCTTCGCGACAGGAGTGCACACGCTCGTGCTCACGGGTGCGGTTTCCGGCGCCACCAGCACGGTCGCGCTGCGCGTACAGGGAATCGGGACCGAGGGCGGGACGATCTCTTCGATCCCGACCGGCTCGGGCGCGTCGGCCGATCGGCGCACCCTCCCGCGCACTGGCGGAAACGTGGATGTGCTCGTCGTCATCGCGCTCCTCGCGCTCGCAATCGGTGGCGTGGCCGCAAATGTGAAGCGTTGTCGCGTCGCGCGCGCCTCCCGATCGTGAGGACACCCGCCACTTGCCGCGGCGCGCGCGATCGTCGCGATCGCGGCGCTGACGGTCGCGGGGATCGTGACCCCTTCCGTTTCGACGCCCGCACATGCCGCAAGCGGCGAGTGCACGGACAACGTCGGCGTGACGATCGTCGTCGACTTCCAGGCGCTCGGTGGTGGTGTGAGCGTCGTGTGCGCGCCGGGTCCGGTCACGAGCGGGCTCGACGCCCTCGACCGCGCCGGTGTGAGTTGGGAAGGGACCAAGCGTTTTCCCAGCTTCGTGTGCCGTATCGCCGGCCGGCCGGAACCCGCTGCGGAACCCTGCGCCAACACGCCGCCCGCGACGGCGTACTGGTCGTACTGGCTCGCGCCACACGGCGGACCCTGGTGTTACAGCAACTTCGGTGCGGGCAATCGCCGGCCCCCGCCCGGTTCGGTCGAAGGCTGGTCGTTCTCGTTGCACCACACGTCGGGCGACATTCCAAAGCCGCGCTACGCACCGCCCGCGCCCATCGGCCGGACGACCCCCAATCAGTTGCGGGGCGGAGATTGCACCGTGCCGGCATCGTCGAAGCCACCCACGACGAACCCCACACCCGTGCGCGCGGCGGGCGGCAGTGGCGTTTCGGGCGGTGGGAGCACCGCGTCGCGTGTGGACGCCACGCCCCCGGCACCAGAGTCTGCGGCGAACGGTTCGGGCACCCGACCCGGGGCCCGCGGCGCGGGCAAAGCCCGCACCACGACGACGCGCCCGGCTGCCGCGACGAGTCCCACGGTCGCGCCCGGCGGGATCACGACGACCTCGCCCGCGACGCACGATGAGCGCGATGGCGAGGTCGCGGTCAACGCGGTCGACCTCGGGAAGGACGGGCGCGGCGGGTCCGGGAGCCCGATCGCGCTCCTCGTGGCGATCGCGGTGATCGCGGGCCTTGCCGCCACCGCAACGCTGATGACCCGGCGCCGCCGCCGGCGTGCCAAACGCGCGCCGCCCGAATCCGTCGACGGATGAGCGTGATCGTCGCGGCTCGGACCGCCTCGCGGCAGCTGCCGCCGCGAGCTGCACCCGGGTGCGTGGTGGATCTGGGCGATCGGCATGGCGACGGCTGCCAGCCGCACTACGAACCCGTTGCTGCTCGGGTTGATCATCGCGGTGCTCGCGTTCGTCGTGTCGGCGCGGCGCGGTGACGCGCCTTGGAGCACCGGCTTTCGCGCGTACGTCATCGCCGCACTGATCGTGATCGCGATCCGAGTCATCTTCCGCATGCTGCTCGACGGCCAGTACGGCCCGACCGTGCTCTTCCGGCTGCCCGAGATCCCGCTGCCCGACGCGGCGGCCGGCATCCGCATCGGCGGGCCGGTGTCACTCGAAGGTGTGCTCGGCGCGTTCTACGACGGATTGCGCCTCGCGACGCTGCTGCTGTGCTTCGGCGCGGCCAACGTGCTCGCCAACGCGAAGCGACTCTTGAAGTCGACGCCGTCGGCGCTGCACGAGATCGGCGTCGCGATCACGGTCGCGCTCACGATCGCGCCCCAGCTCATCGAGAGCGCGGCACGGGTCCGACGGGCCCGCAAGCTCCGGAGCAGCCGGGCGCGCGGCTTCCAGTTGCTGAGGCAGATCGTCGTCCCGGTCATGACCGACGCCCTCGACCGTTCGCTGTTGATGGCGGCGGCGATGGATGCCCGCGGGTTCGGCCGGACACGACGGCTCGCCACGCCCGCCCGTCGACGAGTCAGCGGCGCGCTCGTGCTCTTCGGACTTTGTGGCGTGTGCATCGGGACGTATTCGCTCCTGGACGCGACGGGTCCGCCGCTGCTCGGCGCGCCCGCGCTCTGCGTCGGTCTCGCGCTCGCCGCCGTCGGGATGTTCGCGGGCGGGAAACGAGTCCGGACCACGCGCTACCGCGCCGATCCGTGGCGCACGCCGGAGTGGCTCGTCTCCGCGTGCGGTGTCGCGGTCGCGGCCGGGCTGTTCATGATCGGTCACGTCGATCCCGAGAACCTCAATCCGTCTCTACAGCCGTTGCGTTGGCCGACACTCCCGCTGTTCTCGGTCCTCATCATCCTGATCGGCGCGTTGCCGGCGTGGTTCGCCCCACCGCCTCCGAGCTCGCTGCCGCGCGCCCCGACGCCCGTGAAGCAGAAGCAGTCGACGGAGGGCGCGGAGCCGAGACAGGAGCACGCGAGGTCGTCGGCATGATCCAGCTGCGCGACGTCACCTTCACCTTCGACGGGGCCGCGCGCCCGGTCCTGCGAGACGTCGACCTGACCGTCGACGAGGGTGAGCTCTGCCTGGTCGTCGGGCGGACCGGCGCCGGCAAGTCGACGCTGCTCGGCACGGTGAACGGCCTCGTTCCGCACTTCACCGGCGGGCACCTCGAAGGGTCGGTGATCGTGGACGGACGCGACACGCGCGACTACGAGCCCCGGGACCTCGCCGATGTCGTCGGCTACGTCGGGCAGGACCCGCTCGGTGGGTTCGTCACCGACACGGTCGAGGAGGAGCTCGCGTATGCGATGGAACAGCTCGGCCTGCCCGCGCCGACCATGCGCAAACGTGTCGAAGAGACGCTTGACCTGCTCGGCATCGCTGACCTTCGCGCACGTGCGCTTCGCACGTTGTCCGGTGGACAGCAACAACGCGTCGCGATCGGATCGGTGCTCACGGCCCACCCCCGCACGCTGATTCTCGACGAGCCCACGTCTGCGCTCGATCCCACCGCGGCCGAAGACGTGCTGGCAACCCTCGCGCGCCTGGTCCACGATCTCGGTGTCACCGTGCTCGTCGCCGAGCATCGACTCGAACGGGTCGCGCACCACGCCGATCGCGTCGCATACGTGCGCGGCGACGGGAGGGTCGAGGCCGGAACTCCCGCCGCCGTGCTCGGCGCCTCACCGATCGCGCCGCCGGTCGTCCACCTTGCCCGGCTGGCAGGCTGGGATCCCGTGCCGCTCTCGGTCCGGGACGCGCGCCGATTGGTCGGGCCCTTGCGCGGCGAGCTCGCCGGCCGGCCGCGACCGGCTCACGGTCACCGCGCCGATGCACGCGCGCTACGCGCTCGGGGGATCGTCGTGCGCTACGGCGCCGTCGTCGCGGTACGAGGTGTCGACCTCGATCTCGCCGCGGGCGAGGTGACCGCGCTCATGGGTCGCAACGGTTCCGGCAAGTCGTCGCTGTTGTGGTCGATGCAGGGCTCGGGCACGCGAGATCGCGGTGTCGTCGATGTCGGCGGCGCCGATCCGCACCGCCTCGCGGCGAAGGACCGGCGCACACGCGTCGGGCTCGTCCCGCAGACGCCCGCGGACCTGCTGTACCTCATGACCGTCGCGGACGAATGCGCCCAGGGCGACCTCGACGCGAGCGTGCCGCCCGGCACGTGCCGGCAACTGCTCGAGCGGCTGGCCGGTCCCGGCGCGATCGACGATCAACTGCATCCACGCGACCTGTCTGAGGGACAGCGGCTCTGCCTCGTGCTCGCGATCCAGCTCGCCGCGGCGCCACCGGTGCTCTTCCTCGACGAGCCCACCCGTGGTCTCGACCCCACCGCCAAGGATCGCTTCGCGGAGATCGTCGAAGACCTTGCCGCGCACGGCACCGCCGTCGTGATCGCGACCCACGACGTCGAGCTCGTCGCGCACGTCGCCGAGCGAGTGGTCGTGCTCGCCGAAGGCGAGATCGTCGCCGACGGACCGACCGAGGAAGTGGTGTGCTCGTCTCCGGCGTTCGCGCCCCAGGTCGCGAAGATCCTCGATCCCGAACCGTGGCTCACCGTCGCCGAGGTCGCGGCGGCCCTGGTCGGCGCGTCATGACGAGCATCCGTATGCCCACGCTCGCGCCGATCCGGCGGCACCGTGCGGTCGTCCGTATCGGACCTCGTCGCGTGCTCGTGCTCGCGCTGATCTCGGCGGCCGGGCTCATGATGTTCCTCTGGCCGCTGCTGGTTCGCCCGCCGAGCGGCTTCGCGCACGACCGCGACGCACCGTTCGTCTTCGTCGCATTGCTCCCGGCGCTCATCGCGGTCGTGATCTCGGAAGTCACCGCGGGCCGGATGAACACGAAGGCGATCGCGATGCTCGGCGTGCTCTCGGCGATCGGCGCCGCGCTCCGGCCGATGGGAGCCGGCGCCGCAGGGTTCGAGACCGTGTTCTTCCTGCTCGTGCTCGCAGGACGGGTCTACGGACCGGGATTCGGCTTCGTGCTCGGCTCGACCACGATGTTCGCGTCGGCGCTCATCACCGGTGGCGTCGGACCTTGGCTCCCGTTCCAGATGCTCGCCGCGTCGTGGGTCGGCCTCGGCGCGGGCGTGCTCCCGCCGGCGCGCGGCCGTCGCGAGATCGTGATGCTCGCGATCTACGGCGCGGTCTCGGCGTATGCGTTCGGGTTCCTGCTGAACATGTGGTTCTGGCCGTTCGTCGGCGGGACCGACACCCAGTTGTCGTTCGTCGCCGGTGCGCCGGTGCTCGAGAACCTCCACCACTTCTTCTTGTTCACGGTCGCGACCTCGACGCTGGGCTGGGACACCGGCCGCGCGATCACCAACGTCGTCGCCATCGCGGTGATCGGCCCCGCGACGCTGGTCACGCTCCGGCGCGCCGCCCGCAACGCGAGCTTCGGCGCGCGGCCATCGTTCTCCACCGGGTCGGACCAGTCGACGCCGCCGTGATCGCCGCGGCTTTCCCAGGTCACGACTGACTGGTGGTGGCGAGTCGGCCGGTACGCCGGAGACTCTGAAGGGCCCCGGATCGAGGCCGGAAACGTAAGGGATCTGGCGGTGGACCTGCGGTTACGTCATTCACTGATTGTCAGTGATCTTCGCCCTGTCGCAACTTCCCGCGGCCCATCCGCGGCCCACATCTTGGTGTAGAGCCCGGGGTTTCCGGCCGCGGCTCAGCTCCGCCGCGGGAGATTGGGGCAGGCAACGCGGCCTCGCATCGGCCGTCGCGCGAACAGGTCCCGGGAGCCTGAGAACACCATCGCGGTAGCTCGCATCCTGACGCTGGTGCGCAGCCTTGGACGCGGCGGTCGTGACGACGGCGCGCACGAGGCGAGACGCGCTCGGGGAATGCGCGCGTGCCCTTGTAGTGACGGCGGGCCGCGGTTCGGTCGTCGCCCGTCCATGGGCCGAAAGCGCCCTCGACAACCCTGGGTCGGCGTCAGGGTCCAGGCCGACGGCGACTTCGCTCGATGCCGCGGTCACCAGCGGCATGTTCGCGCGACGCCGAATCGTCCGAGGACGAGCGACGCCGGGCAGTTCCCGAACCGGACGTAGAGCCATTGGTTGATCCCGACGAACGCGGTCAGGAGCAGGAACCAGGGGCTGATGGATGCGGCGAGGAGCGCGCTGAGCAGGGTCATGGTTCCCGCGAGTGCGAACAGGATGCGTTCGAGAGGCCAGGACGTCGGCGCGGCTGAGGTGATCGGTTCGCTCGAGTTGCGGTTCGTGGAGGCAGGCATAGGTGGGGGCTCCTGTGATTCGTCAGTGGCTGAAGTGCACGTGGGGCAGGATGCGTTCGAGCCATTTCGGTAGGTACCAGTTGCGGTCGCCGATGAGTGCCATCGTGGCGGGGACGAGCATCACTCGGACGATGGTGGCGTCGAGGAGTACGGCCATTGCGAGGGTCAGGCCGAGCTCGGTGGGTGGGATCGGTCCGGTGATGCCGAACGCGATGAACACGATGATCATGATGAGCGCGGCGTTGGTGATCGGTCGCCCGGTACACGCGATGCCCTCGCTGATCGCTCGTTTGGTGTCGCCGGTTGCTTCGTAGCGTTCTCGGATCGCGGCGAGCAGGAAGAGCTGGTAGTCCATCGAGAGCCCGAAGAGCAGCGCGAAGAAGAACAGCGGCGCCCACGCATCGACGAACGGTTGGTGCTGGATGCCGAGGAGGCCGGTGCCGAACCCGTGTTGGAACACGAGGGTCGCGAAACCGAACGCGGCGCCGACGGTGACCAGGTTCATCAGGATCGACGTGAAGGCGATCACAAGACTCCGGAACACGATGAGTAGCAGCACGAACGCGACGATGAGGATGACGCCGATGGCATACGGGGCGCGTCCGACCAACACTGCCGTGAGGTCGCGGTTCTGCGCCGCGGGGCCGCCGACCTGCGCAGTTGGTACCGCGCTCGAGAGGCGGGAACGCAAGATGTTCACGAGCGTCGCGGTGCGGGAGTCGTCGACGGCGGTCGAACCGGTGACGCGTACGACGACGCGCCCCGTTGCTGCCGGGGAAGTGACGACGCGTGCGTCGACGACACCGGGCACGGTGGACGCGATCTGCGCCACGGTCGGGGCGTCGGCAGCGGGTGTGGTGATGAATGCGGGTGCGGCGGCACCGGGACCGAACGCGGAGACGAGCATGTCGTAGCCGTCGCGGCTGGTGTTGCCTTTGTCGACGACCTTGGCGCCGGGCATGCCGAGGTGCATGCCGAGTGCGGGGACGATGAGCGCGCCGATCACGACGAGGCCGAGGGTCAGCACGGCGGCCGGCTTGCGGAGGGCGACGCCGGTCCAGCGTTGCCATCGGGATTCGGCGGCGATGTCGGCGTCTTCGCTGTTCTTGCGCACGAGGACGCGATCGCCGAGCGCGACGAGAAGCGCAGGGAGGAGCGTCAGCGAGGCGAGGGCGACGGCGACCACCGACAGGATCATGCCGAGGGCCATGGACCGGAAGACCATGACGGGGACGAGGAAGACGGCGGCCAGTGCCATCACGACAGTCAGCGCCGAGAGGAACACGGCCTTGCCTGCGGTCGACATGGTGTTCTCGATCGCGGCGAAGCGCGTCCTTCCCTTCCGCTCGTTCTTCGCGGTAGCGGCTGACGATGAACAGGCTGTAGTCGATGCCGACTGCGAGGCCGATCATCATGGAGAAGTTCATGGACCACACCGACATGGGCATGACCCAACCGAGCACGTGCAAGAGTGCGAAACCGACGGCGATCCCGGCCAATGCGAGGATCAACGGCAGGCCGGCAGCGAGGAGCATGCCGAACGCGACGAACAGCAGGATCATGGTGGGCAGGCCGCTCACCAGCTCCGCCTTGTGGAGTGCTTCGGCGTTGATCTTGTTGAAGTCGCTCCACACCGGCCACTCGCCGGTCACCTTCGCCTTGGCGCCGGACGCGAGCGTGAGTTTCCCGACGTAGGTGCCGAGCTCTCCGGCCGCCGTCGGATCGGCCGGCGTCGTTCTTCACGACTTGGTCGACGGGAATCAGCGCGGTGTGACCGTCACGCGAGATCAGGCCTGCGGCGGCGGGAAGTGCGAGCGGGTTCGGCACGGCGCGCGGCGTGCGGCGCGTGCTGCAACTGCGCGACGAGCCGATTCAAGGGCGCCGGGTTCGCAGCGATCGCGGCCGGCTGGTGGTAGACGACGACGGGAGCTTCGGCCCCGAGCGTCGGGAAGTCCCGGCGGATCTCGTCGCGCACACGTTGGGCCGTCGAACCCTGCGCCTCCCACCCGGCACCCGACAACGCGCCGGTCAACGTCAGCGCGAGCGGCGCGGCCGCGAACGCCACGAGCACCCAGACCGCGATGACACCGCGCCGATGACGCGCGGAAAATGCGGCGAGGCGCGAGAACAGCGCTCTCGGATCGGGCGGCTCCGACGGCGCATGCTCGGGGGCGGCGATGTCGTGGGTGACGCTCATTGCGACGCTCCTCTGGGACGCGGAGACGAGGACCGTGGAGCGACCCTCGAACCGCAGCATATACCCCTAGGGGTATAGGTGTCTAACCCCGGGGGGTATAGGGTCGAGCTTCCCGAGGAGGACACGATGGAGCTCCCGAACGATGTCGTCGACGATGTCCGCAAACGCCTGCGGCGGGCGGCGGGTCAGGTGCAGGCGGTCGAGCGCATGCTCGCCGAAGGGCGGGAGTGCCGCGAGGTCGTCACACAACTGTCTGCCGCCACCAAGGCGCTCGAACAAGCCGGCTTCAAGATCATCGCCGCCGGGCTGACGTACTGCATCGAAAATCCCGAGGAGGCCGAGGCCGACGGCTATCCGCTCGAGAGCGTCGAGCGCATGTTCATGAAGCTTTCCCGATAAGGAGCCGGAATGCGATCGTTCGATGCCACACTCGAGATATCCATGGCAGATGCCCAGGCAGCGGTCACTGCCGCGCTCGCCGAAGAGGGCTTCGGGGTGCTTACCGAGATCGATGTTGCTGCGACGTTGCTCGCAAAGCTCGGCGTCGAGCGCCCGCCGTTGAAGATCCTGGGCGCATGTAACCCGACCTTCGCGAATCGTTCGCTCGAGATCGATCCGTCGGTCGCGTTGGTCTTGCCATGCAACGTTGTGCTCGAAGCGACTGAAGCGGGTACGCACGTCGCGATCGTCGATCCGCGCGCTCATGGACGACGAACGCTTCACGGATCTCGCCGAGGCCGCCGCTGGTCGCTTGCGCGCGGTGCTCGACGCGGTCGAGAAAGCCGCCGTCGAATGAGACGGCGACGCTGCGCTCGCTGATCATCACGAGGGAAGGGGCGGTAGTGGACCGCAACGCCTGGGATGAACGATATGCGGGCGACGAGCTGGTCTGGTCGGCGCATCCGAACCGTTTCCTCGTCGCCGAGGTCGAGACGTTGCCTCCGGGGCGAGCGCTCGACCTTGCGTGTGGTGAAGGCCGCAACGCGGTGTGGCTCGCCGAACGCGGCTGGGATGTGACCGGTGTCGACTTCTCGAACGCCGGCATTGACAAGGCGCGCCGTCTCGCTGAGGCGCGCGGCGTGTCGGCGCAATGGGAGGTCGCCGACGTTACGGAATACGCGCCGGCGCCCGAGAGCTTTGACCTCGTGATCGTGATGTATTTGCATCTCCCCGAGGCGTCGCGTCGTCTTGCGTTTCGTCACGCCGCTGCTGCGGTCGCGACCGGCGGAACGCTTCTCGTGGTGGGTCACGACATCACCAACGCGAGCGCTGGTTGGGGCGGGCCATCCGATACTGCCGTGTTGTACGGGCCGGACGACGTCGTCGCCGACCTGGACGGGCTCGAGGAGGTCAAAGCCGAACGAGTCCGACGTACGGTGCCCACCGACGAGGGCGAGAGGATCGCGATCGACGTGCTCGTGCGCGCAACGCGTGCGGCGCAGGGTCGGTCATGACCGACGCCGGCCATGACACCGAGGCGGCCGGACTGGCGATTGCGCTCGTGGGCGACGAAGTCGAAGTCCCGTGCGTTGACGGCGTGCCGCGCCGGTATCTCAACCTTGACGCCGCCGCGTCGACGAGCGCGTTACCGGCAGTCGCATCACGGGTTCACGAGTTCTTGCCGTGGTACTCGAGCGTGCACCGAGGCGCCGGCTTCAAGTCGCGAGCATCCACCGATGCGTACGAACGCGCCCGTGCTGCGATCCTTCGCTTCGCCGACCGACCAGTCGACGGCGATGACATCGCGATCATTTGCCGGAACACCACCGAGGCGATCAATCACCTCGCGTACCGCCTCCGGCTCACCTCGGACGATGTGGTCGTCACGACGGTCGTCGAACACCACGCCAACCTCCTCCCGTGGGCCCGAGTGAGTCGCCGTCGGTTCGTCGAGTGTTCATCCGAGGGCACCTTCGACGTCGACGACGCCACAGCTGCACTGGACGCGACACCCCGGCCGAAACTGTTGGCAATCACGGGCGCCTCGAACGTCACCGGCTGGATGCCGCGAATTGACGACATCGTCCGTGCTGCGCACGAGCGCGCCATCCCCGTCTTCTTGGATGCGGCACAGCTTGCGCCTCACCGACCCCTTCCGCCTGCGGTCGACTTCATCGCATGGAGCGGCCACAAGATGTACGCGCCGTTCGGAGCCGGTGCGCTCGTCGGCCCCCGGCGCACATTCGTTGACGGTGACCCCTTCTTGGCCGGAGGTGGTGCTGTCGATCTCGTGGACCTCGACGAGGTTGTCTGGACCGATCCACCCGAACGGGAAGAAGCCGGCTCACCCAACGTTCTCGGCGCGATCGCGCTGCACGCGGCGATCGACGAGTTCGACCGCATCGGACGGTCACGGATCGAACACCACGACGCGGAGATGGCCGATCGCCTTCGATCCACGCTCGCGGCTGTTCCCGGCGTCCGACTGCTCGGCCCCGATCTGCCGACGAAGACCCTGCCGGTCGCGACCTTCACCGTCGACGGCATGCACCATGCGCTCGTTGCGGCACGGTTGAGCGCGGAGTACGGCATCGGCGTCCGCCACGGATGCTTCTGCGCCCACCCCTACCTCCTTCGACTCCTCGATCTGTCCGACGAAGAGGTCCACACGTATCGCGACGCGGTTCTGCGCGGCGACCGGCGTGACGTACCGGGCGCCGTACGGGCAAGTACGTGCCTGTCGACCTCGCGCCCGGACATCGACCGCCTGGTCGAAGCGGTCTCCGAGCTCGCCGCGGGTTCGCCGGCGCCGGTCAACTATCAACAAGACGGGCACACGGGCGACTTCTGGCCCGACAGCGCGTCAGTGGATGGACCGCCGAAGATCGTGGGCGCGGCGCACCGTGCGCACGCGGCTAGACGAATCTCGTTGCGGCATCGAGTCCGGGCGAGCACCAGGCCTTGTCGCATGAAGGGAACGCTCACATGGATCAGGACAAGCTCCGGATGTTCTCGTATCTCGTCTTCACGAAGCTCGAGGGCGCGGTGACGTCGGGGATGATCCACCTCGGCGACAAGCTCGGGCTCTACCGCGCGATGAAGGACGCCGCCGTCCCGCTGCGATCGAGCGAACTCGCGCGAACGGACCGGGCTGCACGAGCGTTGGGTACGGGAGTGGGCTTACAACCAGGCGGCGGCGCGCATCATCGACTGCGACGACGACGAGCGCTTCAGCCTGTCGGAGGAGGCCGCCGCGGTGCTCGCCACGCCTGGCGATCCTGCGTACGGGATGGGCATGTTCCACCGGTTCCCGAACACGATGGACAGTTTGCGCGACATGCCGGAGAGCTTCCGTACCGGGTCTCGGTCATGACTACGACAGCCACGGGCCCGAGGCGGCCGTGGGTATCGAGCGTGCGTTCGAGCCGTGGAACCGCGCGAACTTGTTGCCGGTCGTGCTGCCTGCGCTCGACGGCGTCACCGAACGCTTGGCAGCCGGTACCACCGTCGCCGATGTTGGTTGCGGTGCCGGCGGAGCACTGTTGCTGATGGCCGGCGCGTACCCGAACTGCAAGTTCCTCGGTTACGACATCAGTCAGTATGCGTTGCGCCGCGCCGCGGAGAAACGACAGGAGGCGGGCGCGGCCAACGTGTCGTTCCACGATCCGCGCGACGAACCGCTGCCCGACGATGGGTCGGTCGGGTTCATCACGACCTTCGACTGCATCCACGACATGACTCACCCGTTCGAGATGATGCAGGCGCTACGCCGCGCGATTGCTCCTGACGGCACGTGGTTGCTCGTCGACATCAAGGCGCACGACGCGTTCGCGCGAACGCCGAGAAGAACCCGATGGCGTCGCTGATGTACGGGATCAGCGTGCTGTCGTGCATGTCATCGGCCATGTCGGCGCCCGACGGTGCCGGGCTCGGCACCCTGGGTCTTTCCGCGGCCAAGGCCGAGGAGATGGCCCGCGCCGCCGGGTTCAGCCGGTTCCGCCGGCTCGACATCGACCATCCGGTCAACGCGTTCTACGAGATCCGCCCTTGAGCCCGCCTAACGCCGAGCGAGCCGGTAGATCGTGAACGACACACCGAAGACGACGAGGAACCAGCCAAAGGCGCGGCGCAGTGTCGGTCCCTCGACCTGGTGGGCGTAGCGGCTCGAGATCGCGCTCGCCGGGATCAACCCGACGGCGAGTTCTGCTGCGATGGTCCAGTCGACGTGGCCGAGCGCCCAGTGCGTCATCAGGGTTGGGATTGCGAGGAAGACGATGACGAGCAGGCTCGTGCCGACGGCCTGTCGCATTCTCAGCCCGAACACGAGGAGGTACAACGGTACGAGCAAGAACCCGCCACCGTTGGCGAGGAGGCCAGTGAACAGGCCGACGCCGAAGGCCGCGGCGACGAGAAGGGGCCGGTTCTGTCGACGTTGGGTGCCGAGGTCGCGTGCTGCTTGCTCGATCGGTTGGAGGACTCGCCATCCGACGACGCCGAGCATGACGCCGGACGCGACGAGGAGCGACGGTCCGCCGATGACCCGCGACAGGAGTGCGCCCAGGATCGTGGCGGGGATCCCACCGACGAGGGTCCAGGCCGCAGCGCGCGGGCGGGCCTCACCCGACCGTACGTAGGCGACGGCGGCGGTGACCGCGCCGGGAATCGTTGCGGGTAGCGGTGACGCAACGGCGATGAGGCCAGGTACGCCGAGGAGCGAGAGGACCGGCGTCGCGATGGAGGAACCGCCGACGCCGAAGAGGCCGAGCAGCGTTCCGATCAAGGCGCCGCCGAGCACGAACGCGGGCCACGGTGCCACGCGAGGAGCTCGCTAGCCGAGCGCCGCGGCATAGAAGTCGCGCATCGTTTTCTCGGCGACCTGGATATCGAATCGCCCACCTTCATGGCTGATGTCCAGGCTCGGACAGAACCAGCCGCGATCATCAACGAAGAAGTGCGGTGAGCCTTGCACGCCTCGCGCCTTGCCCCGTTCCCAATCGGTCCGTACCGTCGACTCGGCCACCGAACGGGCGAGGGGCTCGACGCCGAACGGCTGTCCGATCTCCCGGAGTACGTCATCGTCAGAGATGTCCTTCCCTCGCTCGAAGAGGCGTCGCGCAAGGCGAGGCTCATCACCTCGCCCGTCAGGTCGTCAACGGCGTACGCCGCCGCCACAAGCCCGAATGCAGGAATCGACGTCCGCGGAAAGGTCGCCGCATCGAAACCGATGAACAGGTCGGGCGCGATCTGTTCGCGTAAGGCATCGATCTCCTTGCCTACCAGATCGGAAGCGAGCGGAGCTCCGTTCAGATACTCGAGCGGCCAGGCTCGCACTCGCACGTCTCGTAAGTGCTCGCGGCCGCGGCGCGCCACGCTCAGTCGCCGCAACCCGACGTGTGTGAACGGGCACACCATGTCGGCGAAGACTTCAATGCGAGACACGCACACCTCCACAAGAACCGGCACTACGCCACTGACAGTCTCGTGCGTCAACGTCGCGCCGCTGTCACCGCTTCCGACCAGCGTGCTCTCACCAAGGCCGTCAGCGCCCTTGCACACAACGGTCCGCAACGTCCGCTCCGACACGCGCCGTGAGGCATTCCCATGTTCACCAGGTCAGAGCCACTTGTCGACCTGTGGACAAGGGTGGTGGTGGCGAGTCGGCCGGTACGCCGGACACAGTGCCGTGACGGCTCTGACCAGGACAACGCGGCCTCGGGCCGATGCCAGGACGCATTCCGGCCGCCGGAGGTCGCGAGCCGGTTCATGCAGTCGCGTCGTCGACGTCGCATCAATGCGACGACCCTGGTGTCGATCCCGCTGCGGTCTCGGCGCTCGCCGGGAGCGGTTCACCCGGGACTACTGATTTCGGCGCACGATGTTGGAGGGTCGCGAGGAAGCTCTCGCCCGCATCGAGTACCCGATCTCGGTCACCCGTAGCGAGTAGGTCGAGAAGCAGCCCGCGGATGGTCGCGATCACCAGCGTGCCTTTGCGTGTTGCCGCGGTCGGTTCGGCATTGGTCCTTGTGCGTCGATCAAGACCTTCATCCAGTCGGCGACGACGGACCCGGTCAACATGCTCGGGTACATGGCGGGGAATGTGTTGAGCGGCGATTGCGACATCGTCGATCCACGCGACCTCGACGAACTCGCCCGTGAAGGGTGGGCCGTAATCGACGCGCTGGGTCCCGCACCCGTTGTCGTGTACTGCGAGGTGGGTCAACGGGGACACACCGCAAAACGTGCTGATGCAAGAGCTCGGAATGCGGGTGCGCAACCTCGACGCCGGCTACCAGACCTGGATGGCATCCATGCGAGCTCGCCGGCATAGCAAGCGGGCGCCTGACCTGCAGTCAGGTAAGACGGCGTCGGACCCACCAGATGCAGAAGCCAGTCAGCGCGAGCGGCGGCAAGGAAGAGCGCGAGTTCCAAGAGCTGAAACGGCCAGTAGTGCTTCGCGGGTTGGTACGTCACCGCTTCGTGGTAGGTGGCGCTGACCTTCTCGACGCAGTTCTGTACGCGTCCACGACTCCTTTGGGGACCTGAGTGCGTTGACCGTTTCCCGAACCGGGGATCGGAGGCGGCGGACTGACGGCGTCGTCGATGCCGGGGCAAATCCGTTGGAGGCCGTTGGGTGTGAGCGCGTGACCGGCGTTGTCGACGATGCGGAGGGAGCGCACCCAGGCATCCGGGAGGCGCGGCGGCTCCGGCTGCAAGAAGAGCGGTCCCGAGTTTCTCCGGCCGAAACCCATCTTCGAGGGATCGAGCCCGACGGACTTTACGCTCGCCGCCATGAGCCTCGGTCGAATCCAGTTGATGACAGCGATCTTCGTCACCACGAACGCGACGAGCGTTACGGCCATCGCGGGCAGGGTCCGTCGAATCACGATCCCCGCGGTCACGCCGACCATCAACGCGAACGCTGCGTAACCGATCATGACGACGCCGCGCTCGTCGAACAGCGGTGGCGAGAACCGATCCGCGCGCACCAGATCGAGCGGACTCGCCCACCAACTGAGCAGGAGGCCGAACAACCCGGCGACGACCATCTGGCTCGCGCCGACGACGGCGAGCTTGATCGCGAACCAGCGTGTCCGGGTGACGCTTTGCGTCCACGCGAGCCGGAAAGTGCCGGTCTCGAGCTCGCGCGCGATGAACGGTGGCCCCCAGAACAACCCGATGATCGCGGGCAGGACGAGTGCCAGACCACCGAGCCACGAGTACAGGCTCTTGTCGTTCTTCAGGAACGCTTCCCGGGCCAGGTCGCAATCTGCACCCGGCGTGCAGTGCGCGACGTTGGCATCGTAAAGATGGTGGAGATGCGGACCGGTAACGAGCATGACGATCGCAACGAAGGTGAGTGCCGCGAACGCCACCAGGATCTGGACCCGAGATTGCAACCACGCCAAGCGGATCATCGAACTGCCCGCAGTCCGACTCGGCGAACACGTTTCGTCTCGCGTGCCCGGCTCATGTAGGCGAGCACGAGATCGTCCATCGTTACGGGCTTGACGGTCCACGCGGGATCCAGAATCGGATCCTCGGTGCGAACGAGCATCACGCTCTGCCGCTCCGTGTGGCTCTGCTCGATGACGTCGAAGCTCGACGGGAGGTCGTCGGGATCACGACGGGGCCCGGAGATCCGGCGGTGCGACGACAACAACGTGTCGACGTCACCCGCGACCTGCACCCGCGAGCCGGCGAGCACGATCAGGTAGTCGCAGATGCGCTCGAGATCGGAGACCAGATGCGACGAGAGCAGCACGCTGACACCGCGTTCGGCGACGACCTCCATCAGGTGTTGCAGGAACTCGCGCCCGCGAACGGATCCAGGCTCGCGACCGGCTCGTCGAGGAGCAGCAGCTCCGGACGCTTCGCGATCGCCAGCGTGAGCGCCAGCTGCGCGCGCTGTCCACCGGACAGCGATCCGCCGCGCTGACGCGGATCGAGGTCGAGTTCCTCGATGCGTCGCTCGGCGAGGTCGTGATCCCAGTTCGGGTTCAGCCATGCACCCATCTGGAGATGCCGCGCAACCGTCATGCGCCCGTACGTGGGCGTGTCCTGGGCGACGAATCCGACGCGCGCGAGCTGCGCGGGGTCGGAGGCCGGGCGGCCGCCGACGACGGTGATCGAGCCCGACGTCGGCGCGAGCAAGCCGACCGCGAGATGCAACAAGGTGGTCTTGCCCGCGCCGTTCGGCCCGACGAGCCCGACGACTTTGCCCTCGGGAACCGTGAGCGTGCAGTCTTCGAGCGCCCACCGACTTCTGTATTTCTTGCCGAGCGCGTCGGTGTCGAGCACGGCCGTCATGCGACTCCCTCGGCGAAGCAATTGCGGAAGGCGGTGCGATATATCGCCTCGATGTCGTCGGGGCTCAGGCCCGCGGCGCGTGCTTTTCGCAACCACTGCGACATCGAGTTGAGGAAGCGCGCTTCCGCGGCGGGGTCGGTGCGGGGGAGCGTCGCCACCACGAACGTCCCCAGACCGGGGCGGGGACGGACCAGGCCCTCCCGTTCGAGGTCGCGGTAGGCCTTGAGCACAGTGTTCGGGTTGATGGCCAGCTTGGCCACGACCTGCTGGGCGGTCGGGAGCTGGTCGCCGGGCTCGAGCATCCCGAGCTGAAGCGCCTGGTGGACCTGTTGGACGAGCTGCAGGTATGTCGCCACGCCGGAACCGGTGTCGAGATGGAACTCGATCATGCGTCAACCCTTCCACTAAGTAGTTAGTGGAAGGGTACATACCTGAGGGTTCCGCCGCAACGCGCCCGCGACCTCTGACGTAGTACGCGGCGATGAAACGTATGGGCCCATCGACCTGCGCCTGCGACCGGCCTCGAAACGCCTCGAGATCGCTGTCGTGTCGTTCTGACACACCCTCTTGACAATCGGGTAGGGAGAGCTCGATCAGTCGGTAACTGACTCGATCCTCGGAGCAGTAGTGGCAGCTCTACGAGTTGTTCTGCGTGCCCATCAGGGGTGATGAAACTCGCAATCCGAAGCTCGGTCAGATGCCGGCAAACAGTGCCGCAAGCAACGTTGACCAGCAGGTATGCGCGCTTGGGACGCTTCCAGGCCGCAAACAGGCCGCAGGAGGTTGCGAAAAGCCACGATTCCAAGCGAAGCCAATGACTGCGCTTCGCCGTTTCCGCACGTCAGGTGTGTCGACGAGAAGTGGTGGCGAGTCGGCCTGTACGCCGGATTCTGTCCCGGGCCTTGCGGCCCGGTGGCGGCCATCCATCTCGGCCGGCGGTTACCCGACGGCTCCAGCGGCCTACCCGGGAGTGATCGGGCGGGCCACCCTCTCCCTGCTCGGCCTTGCTCCGGGTGGGGTTTACATAGCCATCCGGGTCACCCCGGATGCTGGTGCGCTCTTACCGCACCGTTTCACCCTTGCCTGTGCGACCGGTCCGAGTGACCGTCGCCATCGGCGGTCTGCTCTCTGTTGCACTTTCCTGCGGGTCACCCCGACTGGGCGTTACCCAGCACCCTGCCCTACGGAGTCCGGACGTTCCTCGGACGGATCACCGCTCGCGGAGCGGGCCCGTACGCGGCCGCCTGGCCGACTCGCCACCGCCACCAAGTCAATCAGACACGAGCTCGCTATAGGGCGTCCGCAGCCCGTCACGCATCAGCGGCCGGATCGCGCCCCGGTTCCGGAAGAGGATCGCGGCTGCGAGGACGAGATAGATGCTCCCGACCGTGATGCGGGCGCCGGCGTGGATCGGCTCGAACAGCGGCAGCTTCGTGACGAGCTGCACCATGAACAATCCGAGCATCGTGGTCGCCTCGGTGACGCTGATGCGCAGGTTGGCGAGCACTGCAACCGCGTACACCGACTGCGCGGCCGTCACGAACAGCTCCTCGCGCTGCACCGCGTCGATCGGCAGGCCGTGCAGCGACGACGACGAGATCGCGAACACGATCGGCAGCGTGCCCGACGAGCAGCGTCCACTGGTTCACCTTCGACGACACCAGCGCGCCGAGCCCGGCGTCGGTGTTGAGCCGCCACGCGAACAGGCCCGCGACCAGCAGCTCGGGCGCTTCCGACGCGAGCGGCGCGACGAGCGAGATCAGCACGAAATCGTCGATGTCGAAGTGCTCGCCGGTCTCGACGAGTGACTCGGCGAACGGCTCGGCGCACAGACAGGATCGCGATCACCGCGCCGAGGAAGAGCGACACGACGACCAGACGCCGGTTGGGCGTGCGGCAGCGCGCCGATCGCACAGCGCGGGACCGACGAGGTGCGGCGTCTCCGCCGGGGCCCGCGCCACCCGGGCGATGTACCAGGCGAAGATGCCGACGAGCAACGCCGAGTCCAACAGCGTCAGCGTGCGGTGCAGCGGCAGCGTGAGCCCGTAGACCGTGGCGAGCACCAGGAATGCGATCTCGACCGAATGCGTGCGGGAGAGCCCGACTCTCGCGTGCAGGATCGTCACGTGGGGGCGTGGGCTCGCCGGTCTCGCGCCGCCGCACGCGCATGCGGTACGCCGCGACCAGCACGACCAGCGACCACCCACGCCGATCAGCAGCTGGTTGCCGCCGGTCATGTTGGCGAGGGCGTCGGGCGCGTACCGCGCCGGCTCCTTGCCGCCTTCCACGTGAACACGAAGTCGACCGCGTACTCGGGCAGCACCGCGACGAGCGCGAGCAGGGCCGAGCGCGAGACCGGCCGAGATGTCGAGCTGCACGACCTCGGCCGCCCAGGCGAGCATGAAGGCGGCGCCGACCACGGCAATTCCGAAGATCACCGCGGCGACCAGGGGTTCGGGATGGAGCCCGCCCAGACGCACTGTCAGGGCCGGAACCGTGGCTGCGACGGCCGCCGCGATCGCGAGCCCCGCCCGGGACCGCGAGGGGGCGACGACGTCGGCGGCCATTCGGGGATGGTACGGGGACCGGCTCCCGGCGGGGGGTGCGGGCAGCCGGATGTTCCGATGAACCCGAACATCGCATCCGACCGCTCAACTCGGCCCGGGGGTCAGCCGATGTGGGGGATGTCGCGGGCGGAACTAGCGGCCGTGTCGGAAGGTGTGGGAATGGGTCCGATGAAATGGCGGGAGCGGGGACGCTGCAAAGGCATCGAGCCGGCAGTGTTCTATCCCGAGGACGACGAGGATCCCGCCGAGGAGGCGAAGCAGGTCTGCGCCACGTGTGCCGTGCGCGAGTCCTGTCTCGAGTACGCGCTCGCCGGGCGCGAGAAGATCGGCGTGTGGGGTGGATACACGGCGCGTGAGCGTCGCCGTCTCGTGCGCCAGCGCCGCCGCGCGTCGTAGCCGCACCGACGGCGCGCCGACCACCACCGGGGGATCCTGACGGAGGCTCGCGCGATCGCGCCCTCAGTAGGCTGCCGCTCGATGTCGTTCGACCTTCCGTCCGAGTACCGCGAGCTGCAGGCGACGGTCCGGAAGCTGGCCCAGGAGAAGGTGGCGCCCCGGGCCCGCGAGATCGACACCAAGGCCGCGTACCCCCAGGATCTCTTCGAGGTGTTCCGCGACGCGGGCCTGTTGGGCCTCGTGATGCCCGAGGAGTACGGCGGCGGGGGCGCGGGGATCCTCGGGCTCACGCTCGCGATCGAAGAGGTGGCCAAGTACTCGAACACGGCCGCCCTGATGTTGTTGCTCACGCGGCTTCCGACCGGCCCCGTGCTGATCGCCGGGAGCGAGGACCAGAAGCAGAACTACGTGCGCGCCGTGGCGACCGGCGACGCAACGCGCCGGGTTCGGGCTCTCGGAGCCGCAGGCGGGCAGCGACGTCGTCGGGTATGCGCACCAAGGCCGTGCCGCGACGGCGACGACTGGGTGCTGAGCGGCACGAAGTGCTGGATGTCGGGCGTGGTGCAGGCCGACTGGTACTGCGTGTTCGCCAAGACCGGTCCCGCCGACTCCCGCAAGCACGACGACATCTCCTGCTTCATCGTCGAGCGGGCGTGGCCGGGCGTCACGGTCGGTCGCACCGACGACAAGATGGGAGTGCGCGGCGTCGACACCGGCGAGCTTGATCCTCGACGACGTCCGCGTGCCCGCCGCCAACGTCGTCGGTGAGGTCGGTGGGTTCCGGCTCGCGATGCTGGGACTGAACTCGATGCGACCGATCGTCGCCGCGCGCGGCATCGGGCTCGCCGAGGGCGCGCTGATGTACGCCGTCGACTACGTGAAGCAGCGCGCCGCGTTCGGGCGCACGATCGCCGACATGCAGGGCATGCAGTGGAAGATTGCCGAGCTCGCGACCGAGATCGAAGCGGCACGCCTGTTGACCTACAGGTCGGCGATGATGGCCGACGAGGGCAAGTACACGAAGGAGTATGTGCCGTACCTGTCGATGGCGAAGTACTACGCGACCGAGGTGGCGGTGAAGGTCTCCGGTGAGGCGCTCCAGATGCTCGGCGCCGCCGGGTACATGAAGGACCACCTCACCGAGCTGTACTACCGCGATGCGCGCCAGCTGACGATCGTGGAAGGCACCTCGCAGGTGCAGCTCGGCCTGATCGCACGCGGCGTCCTCGATCACGACTTGTGGTGGGATTAGGGCGGATGAACGAAGTCCTGACGCCGATCCTCGCACGGCTGACGCGCGGGGCGACGCTCTCGCCGGCCGACATCGACGCCGCGCTCGGCGAGATCCTCGAAGGGCGTGTCGCCGACGTGCAGGCCGCCGGCTTCATCGTCGCGTTGCGCACGAAGGGCGAGACCGAGGACGAGCTGGCCGCGCTGGTGCGCACCATGCGGCGCTACTCGACGTCCGTCGACGTGCCGGATGGCGCGATCGACACCTGCGGCACGGGCGGCGACCGTTCGGGCACCGTGAACGTCTCGACGATGGCCGCGCTGATCGCTGCCGGCGCGGGCGCCCGCGTCGTGAAGCACGGCAACCGCGCCGCGTCGTCGAAGTGCGGCTCGGCAGACGTGCTCGAGGGTCTCGGCGTCGCGATCGAGCTCGGTCCCGCCGGCGTGGCGCGCTGCGTCGAGGAGGCGGGCGTCGGGTTCTGCCTCGCGCCGCGATACCACCCCGCGATGCGCTTCCTCGGTCCCGCGCGCAAGGAGCTCGGCGTGCCGACCACGTTCAACTTCCTCGGCCCGCTGCTGAACCCGGCCGAGGTGCGACGCCAGGCCGTCGGCGTGAGTGACGACACCATGGCGGCCAAGATGCTCGGCACGTTGCGCGCGCTCGGCACGGTGCGCGCGATGGTGTTTCACGGCGACGATGGGCTCGACGAGCTCACGACGACGGGGACGAGCACGATCCACGAGCTGACCGACGGAGCGCTCCGCACGATCACGCTCGATCCCCTCGACTTCGGCATCGCCCGCGCGATTCCCGAGAAGCTCGCGGGTGGTGACGTCGCCACGAACGCGCGGGCGCTCATCGCCGTGCTCGCGGGCGAGCAGGGTGCGCATCGTGATGTGGCGATGCTCAACGCGGCGGCGGCACTGGTCGTCGCCGGCGTTGCGCCGGACCTCGGTGCGGGAGTGCAGGCCGCGGCCGCGTCGATCGACGGTGGTCATGCGGCCCGCGCCCTCGAGACGCTCGTGCGCGTCAGCAACGAGGCAAAGGCTGCAGAGGCCGGGTAGCGCGCATGGCCCCGGTTCTGCAGTGCCCGGATTGCGGCACCAAGCATCCACTGGCCGTGGTACCGGACGCGGGGACATTCCCCTGCACCGGATGCGGCCGCACCTTGAAGGTGCCGGAGGTCGTGCCGCGCCGCCAGTCGCTCGAGCCGCGCCACCCGTCGTGCCCGCGCCGGCTCCGGCGCCCGTACCGGAGCCCGCCGTCGCCGCCGCCTCGTCGACACGGGCCATGCCCGCCGCCGAACGAGCGGTCGAGCCGCCGCGGCCCGTGCCGACACCGGTGCTCGGCCCCACGCCCACGTTCGCGCCGGTGCCGTTGTGGATGCGGTTCGTGCTCTGGGTCGTCGCGGTGCCGCTGTCGTTCTTCATCATGTTCCTCGTCGCGCGGGCGACCGGCCTGTTCACGAGCAGTCAGCTCTCGGACGTCTTCCTCGCGAATGATGCAGCTCGCTTCTGGCCCGTCATTCGCATGCTTCCGTTCGTCGCGCTCCTGACGGCCGGGCTCGTGCACGGTGGGGTGTACGTGATCGCCCGCCAGCGCGGCCGCCGGCACGGCGCGCGGCTTCCGGCGGGTCGTACCGTTCGCGTTGAACGCGGCTGTAGCTCGTCGCTCAGCCGCCCGCCGCGGATCTCTGCTTCGAACGCGCTCTCGCAGACGTGATGCTCGATCGACGCGAGCTCGCGCACGATCTGCGGGAGGGCGTGGCGGTGGTTCGACGCAAAGTACGAGCGCACCCGCGTACGTAGGTTCGTCGCGTTGCCGACGTACACGCACGCGCCGGTCGCGGTCGCGAAAGACGTAGACACCCGGCGCCCGCGGCAGCCGCGCGGTCATCGCGAGCTTCGCCGCCGAAGGATGCGCGCGCATCCGTGGGACCGCCAAGAGGTCGTCGAGGCCGAACACGCCGAACGTCCCCGCGTGCTCCAACAGCGCGTGGAGGACCTCGGCGGTTGCAGCCGCGTCGGCGTAGGCGCGGTGTACGGGTTCGACCGCGGTTCGGAAGTGGCGCGCCAGCGTCTCGAGGCGAAGGTTCGGCACGTCGTCACGCAGCAGCCGCCGGGCGAGCGCGATCGTATCGACGCGACGGTTGCGCAATCGCGGGTACCCGAGCGTGACCAGCGCGGCGTCGAGGAACGACACGTCGAAGCGAATGTTGTGACCGACGATGACCGCGTCGCGCACGAACTCCAGCGAACTGCGGGAGTACCTCGTCGATGCGTGGTGCCGGCAGCACCATGGCTTCGGTGATGCCGGTGAGGACCGTGATCATCGGCGGGATCGGGACGCCCGGATTCACGAGCGTGTCGATCCGCCCGAGCAACTCGCCGCCACACAGCTTCAGCGCCCCGATCTCGGTGATCGCGTCACAGCCCGGCGCGCACCCCGTGGTCTCGAGATCGACGACAACGAACGTCACGTCGAAGAGCGGCGTGCCCAGGTCGAGCGCCATCTGGAGAGCGTAGCGAACATCTGTTCGCCACGAAAGTATGTTCGGGTTGTGAGGCCGGCCTGGACCAACGGCACGGCTGCCTAGTGTCCAGCCCGTGGCTCCTCGGTATCGCTGCGGCGCGTGCGGCAACGTCACACGGTTCGACGTGGTGCGCGACGCGGCGTACGCGCGCGTTCCATCACTACTCCCTGGGTGGCGACCTCCAGATCGAGGAGGAGGAGCTGCTCGACGAACGGATCGAGCAGGTGACGTGCCGGTGGTGCGGTGCGTCAGGCGCCGAGCAGCTGCACGACCAGCCGACGTGAGCGGGGCCGATCGTCGAAGTCGATGCACACGATCTTCTGCCACGTTCCGACGCACAGCTGGCCGTTCACGAACGGCACCGTGACCGATGGCCCGATCAGCGCTGCTCGCGCATGGCTGTGACCGTTCGTGTCGGCATTGCGTTCGTTGTGCTCCCACCGGTCGTCCTGCGGTGCGACGGCGTCGAGCACACGGTTGAGGTCGGCATTGCATCCGGGCTCGTGCTCGATGGTGGTGACGCCGCACGTCGAGTGGGCAACGAACACCGTGCAGATCCCGTCGCCCAGACCGCTGTTGTCGATGGTCTTCTGCGCATGCAGCGTCACGTCGATCACCTCGCCATCGCCTGCGGTCGCGAGCGTGAACTCCTCGTGGCTTGCCTGCATGCGTGCCCCGTCCCTTCGCGAGCCCGTCGGGTCGGCGCAGTCTAGGAGCGTGCCATGATCGAGTCGCATATGGCGCACATCCCGTGCCCGACGAACTCCTGCTGCCGCTCGTCGAAGAGGCTGCCGACACCCTGCGGTCGCTCGAGTCGATCGACGTGCCCAGCTCGTTGCGCCACATCCACGGCTTCGATCGCCGAGGGCTGCTCGCGGGACCGGCCCGCTTGCAGCTCGTTGCGCGCGCTCGAGAGCGAGGAGCGGTTCCGCGAGCTCGTCGTGGAACGTTTCGCCGGCCGCGTCGAGGTGTGCGCGACGCTCGACACTGGGCGTCGACGGATGCCGCGGCGTGCGTCGAGGCGGCGAGTGGCCGTCGCGACCTGCCGCTGCTCGCGTCGGCGTTGTGGGCCATGCAGCCCGAGGGCGCGGAGTTCGGCCTCGGGCTCGTCGTCGCGCGGCACGCCGAGCTTCGTGCCGAGCGCGGTGCCGAGAGCGAGGCGCGCGCGCACGAACGCGAGCGCGCCGAGCTCGAAGAGGCGCGCCGCCGGGCCGACGTTGCCCGCATGGAGGCCGAGGCCGAGGTCGCACGCGCCGTGAGCGAGCTGCAAAAGGAACGCAGCACACGCCGCGGACGGGAAGAGAAGGCGGTTGCCGACGCCGAGGGAGCACGGAGTGACGTGCAGCGCCTCGAGCGTGAGCTCGCACGCGCGATCGAGTCACTCGATGAGGAACGCCTGCGCGCCGAGCGCGAGCGGAAGCGGCGCGCACGCGCTCGAAGAAGACGTCCGGCGCCTCCGCACCGAGCTCGAGCACGAGCGCGGGCGCGCGACGGAGACACGCCTCGATGCTCGAGATGCGCGGGCCGTGCGCGACGCGGCCGCCGCCGCCGAACGCGCCGCGACGTCGCTGCGCGAGATCGAACGGCGGTGGCAGGGCGTCGGCGGCGGTGCCTGCTCCTGCTCCGGCGCCTGCTCCCGCCCCGCCTCCGAACCCGCGCCCCGCCGCCGGCCCGCGGCACCGTCCGGCCGCAGCGCGCCCGCGCTGCCGCGCGGGCCTCGTTGCCGACTCGCCGGCCGGCGTCGAGGCGATGCTGCAGACGCCCGGCGCCGTGCTCGTGATCGACGGCTACAACATGACGAAGCACGCATGGCCGGAGGCGACCGCGGCCGACCAGCGGGAGCGGCTCGGGATCGCGACGACCGCCCTGCACCGCCGGCTCGGCTGCCGCGTGGTCATCGTCTTCGACGGCGACGGCTCGGGCGTCGCCCGGCCGACCCTGCGGAGGGGCGGCGTACGGGTGCTGTTCTCGGACGCGAGCGAGGAAGCCGACGAGGTCGTGGTCCGCGAGACCGCGGCGTTGCCAAAACGGGTGCCGGTCATCGTTGCGTCCTCGGATGCCTGGGTACGCGAGCACGCCCGAGCCGAGGGCGCGGTGGTCGTGGGCGCCGACGCGCTGGTCAGAGTCGTCCGCCCCGAGCACGAAACCCCCCGCCCCCGGGACCGTTTGGTCGGCAGGTGGCCACTTGCGGCCCCTGGGAGACCAAACGTAGGTGTCTCACCCGGGTGCGATGCTCCGGGGCATGACCGACCGGATCATCGACTGTGGGGAGTGCGTGATGGCGGGCACGCACGCGTGTGACGACTGCGTCGTGACGTTCATCGTCGCAGCGCGAGCCCGGCGACGCCGTCGTCATCGACGCCGACGAGGAGCGGGCGTTGCGGGCGCTGGGGGAGCGCGGCCTGGTGCCGCGGCTGCGGCATCGACCCCGGCGGGCAGTATGAGTGCTTCGTGGGCAGAGTTCGCGGCCGCCATGCCGGACATGGCGGCCGCGGGCCAACGACTCCTCTATCAATACGGCGTCGGCCTGGCGTTCCTCGCGACGGTTCGGGCCGACGGCGGTCCCCGTCTGCATCCGGTCTGTCCCCACGTCGAGGCGGGCGACCTCTGGGTGTTCGTCACGCCCGCGTCGCCGAAGCGCCGTGATCTGGAGCGCGACGGACGGTACGCGCTGCCACACGTTCGTGCCGGAAGACGTCGACGACGAATTCTTCGTCACGGGCACGGCGCTCCGCGTCGACGACGCCGACGTGCGCGCGGTGGTGGAGGCGACCATCCCCTCACAGACCGAGGGCGACGAGATCCTGTTCCGGTTCGCGATCGAGCGCGTGCTGCTGTCGACGTACGGGCCGCGGCCGTCGAAGCCGGTCTTCACGCGGTCGGCGCGCGCCTGCCTAGCGGTCGGATTTCGCGAACTTGGCGAGGTCGGCCGCGCCGTTGCCGACGCCTTGATGCCGCGCGACGATGCTCACGTCCCAGCCCTCGGCCTGGCTGCGCAGCGCGCCGACGGTGCAGTTCTCCCGGCCGCCGAGCACCGAGAACGGGTCGTAGTTGTAGAGACGCATCGCGTTGGCGTGCGAGATCTTGTCGATCTCGGCGTCGTTGACGTCCGCCGCCTGCATCTGCTTCAAGAACGGCTCGGGCGACTGCGGCCACGTCGAGTCGGAGTGCGGGTAGTCGCACTCCCAGCAGATCATGTCGACGTTCATCTTGTGCCGCATCTCGATGCCGACCGGGTCGTCGATCCAGCAGCAGATGACCTGCTCGTCGAACACCTGGCTCGGGCATGCGGTCGCCCATGTCCTGGCCGGTCCAGAAGCGGTGGCGGTCGTACGTGTAGTCGATGCGCTCGCGGAAGTAGGGGATCCAGCCGATGCCGCCCTCGCTGAGCGCGTACTTCAGCTTCGGGATACTTCTTGCGCGGCGTCGGACCACACGAAGTCGGCCGCGGCCTGCACGATGTTGATCGGCGACAGCGTGATCAGCACGTCCATCGGCGCGTCGTCGGCGGTGATCACCATCTTCGACGACGAGCCGATGTGCACGTTCACGACCGTGCCGAGCTCCTCGCACGTCGCGAAGAACGGGTCCCAGTGGCCGGAGTGGATGCTCGGGTAGCCGAGGTGCACGGGGTTCTCGGAGAACGTCACCGCGTGGCAGCCCTTGTCGGCGACGCGGCGCACCTCGGCCGCCATCTTCTCGACGTCCCACATCATCGGCAGCGCGAGCGGGATGAAGCGGCCGGGGTACGCGCCGCACCAGCTCTCGATGTGCCAGTCGTTGTACGCCTGCACGAGCGCGACCGCGAGCGGCTCGTCCTTCTGCGCGGCGCGGGCGAACAGCTGGCCGCAGAACTGCGGGAAGCTCGGGAAGCACATCGACCCGAGCATCCCGTTGGCGTTCATGTCCTTGATCGCGGTCGTGGATGTCGTAGCAACCGGTGCGCATGTCGTCGAACGACTGCGGGTCCATCGCGTACTCCTCGGGCGGACGGCCCGCGACCGCGTTCAGCCCGATGTTCGGCAGCTCCGCGCCCATGAACTGCCACACGTCGATGCCCGCTCTCCTTGCGCACGAGCTTCGGCGCGACGTCGGCGTACTTCTGCGGGAGCCGGCCCTCGAAGAGGTCGGGCGGTTCGACGGCGTGGTCGTCGACGCTGACGAGAACGAGGTCTTCGAGGCGCATTGGTGTCTCCCAGTGAGAATGGAACCCGCGCCGCGCCGTCCGTGGCTGCGCTGGTCGGGGGCAGTCTACGACCGGCGTGGAGACCGGTCACACGTCGACGGCGTACGTGCGCAAGGCTTCGAGCGAGCACCACTCGGCGGCGGCCGCGTGCGTGGCCGCGAGATACACGGCGGCGCGACGCCGGCCTCGAACGCTTCCTGCCAGCGCGATGCGCAGAGGCACCAGCGGTCGCCGGGTGCGAGGCCCGGGAAGCCGAACTCGGGCCGGGGTGTGACAGGTCGTTGCCCGCCTCGATCGAGAACGCGAGGAACTCGTCGGTCATCTCCGCGCACACGAGGTGCACACCGACGTCCTCGCCGCCCGTGTCGCAACAGCCGTCCCGGTAGAAGCCGGTCAGCGGGTCGAAGCCGCAGGGCTCGAGCTCGCCCCCGAGCACGTTCAGTCCCAGGCGACGGGGAGCGCGGTCGGCGCGCGGAAGATCGCGCCGGTGATGGGCGCGGGCTCGACGTCGGGGTCGAAGCGCAGGCCCGGGAGCCGGTCGAGGAGCTGCGTCGACCACGACGCGCGTCTCCATGCGCGCGAGGTGCAGACCGAGGCACATGTGCGGGCCCCACGCGAACGCGAGGTGCTGGCGCGGCGGCCGGAAAATGTCGAACTCCTCGGGGTTGTCCCAGTACCTTCTCGTCGTGGTTCGCGGAACCGATGTTGACCGCGATCGTCGAGCCCGCGGTCACGAGGACGCCTTCGACCTCGGTGTCGCGCGTCGCGGTGCGCATGATGCCGATGAGCGGCGGCTCCCACCGCAGGCCTTCCTCGATCGCCTGCGGCAGCAGGGTGCGATCGGCGCGCAGCGCGTCGAGCTGGTCGGGGTTCGAGAGCAGGCCGAACAGCAGGTTCGACGACGAGCGGTACGTCGTCTCCGCGCCCGCCGGCAGCAGCAGGCGCAGGAACGAGCAGATCTCTTCGTCGGTGAGGCGTACGCCTTCGAGCTCGGCTTGCGCGAGCACGGAGATCACGTCGTCGGAGGGATGCCTTGCGACGCTCGGCGATGATGCGCGCAGAAGTAGTCGAACAGCGCTTGCGACGCCTGGGCCGCGCGGTCGAGGTCGAAGCCGGCGCTGATCACGCTCGACCGCGCGGCGGTGGAACATCGGCAGGTCTTCGCGGGGCAGGCCGAGCAGCCGGGCGATCACGACGACGGGGAACGGGAACGTGAGCTCGCGCACGAGGTCGGCGCGCTTGTCGTGAGCGGTCGACGAAGGCGTCGATGTGCTCGTTCACGACGTCGCGCACGAGCTCCCGTTCCCAGGCCTCCATCGCCTTGCGGCTGAACGCCTGCTGCACGAGCCCGCGGTAGAGGTGGTGCTCGGGCTCGTCCATCTCGAGGATCGAGTGGCCGAGGACCTTGCCCATGACGTCGGCGTAGCCGTGCGACGAGAACGTCTCGCCGTCCTTCAGCACCTGTTGCACCGCGTCGAAGCTGTACGCGGTGAAGACGCCGACGCTGCGGTCGAGCGGCATGAAGTCGATGTCGCAGCCATCGGGGACGAGCGCGGAGTCGTCGAGGTCCTCCCGTTTCATCGGGTGCTCCGGGCGCACGAGCGCGAACAGCGGGTACGGGTTCTCGACCATGCCCATGCCCGCGCTGCGGTTGAACTCCTCGAACGGGTCGTAGGCGTCGTCCTGGAGATCAGTGTCGGTCATGCGTGCCACCGTAGTCCTGAGTATCGTCCGCGCTCATGGCTGCGGATCAGGTGAACCTCGGGCTGCTGATCCTGCGCGTCGCTGTCGGCGCGACGATGATCGCCCACGGCTACAACCACATCTACCGGGGCGGCAAGATCAAGGGCACCGGCGGGTGGTTCGCGAGCCTCGGCATGAAGCCGGGGATCTTCCACGCGTGGCTCGCGAGCATCACCGAGCTGCCGCGGGCGCGGGCCTCGTCGTCGGGCTGCTCACGCCGTTGGCGGCGGGTGCGCTGATCGGCACGATGGTGGTCGCGTTGATCACGAACCACCGCAGGCCGGGTTCTTCGTCTTCCGCCGGCCCACCGAAGGGTGGGAGTACGTCATGAACCTGGTCGCGGCGCTGTCGCGATCGCGTGCCTCGGCCCGGTGAATGGTCGCTCGACAACGCGATCGACTTCCAGCCGCACGACTGGTGGGGCTTGACGATCGCGTTCGTCGTCGGCGTCGGCGGCGCGGCGCGCTGCTCGTGGTGTTCTGGCGCCCGCAGCGTCAGCCGGCCGCGGCGAGCTGATCGCGCAGCGCGTCGACGAGCAGCGGGAGCACGTCGCGCCAGTCGCCGACGATGCCGACGTCGGCCGCGTCGAAGATCGGCGCGTCGGTCGGGGTTGATCGCGAGCACCGTGCCCGCGGCGCGGACGCCGACGAGTGGTTGAACTTGCCGCTCGCGCCGATGCTCACGAACAGGCGCGGCGCGATCGCGCGGCCGGTGATGCCGATCTGGCGGGCGCGGGGCAGCCAGCCCTTGTCGGTGACCTTGCGCGTCGCGCCGAGCTCCGCGCCGAGGAGCGTGCGCAGCGGTTCGAGCGTCGGCGTACTCGTCGGGCGGCACGCCCATGCCGACGCCGATCACCGCGTGCGCCTCGGCGAGCACGTCGAGGTCGTCGTCGCGGGTGCGGGCGAGGACACGGACGCGGCCGCGTGCGCGCATCGGCACGGTCGCGGTGTACGACGTTCGCCCTCGACCGCACGCGGCGCGAGCGTCGGGAGCACGCCGGCGCCGCACGGTCGCCATCTGCACCGCGGACGTCGACGTGATCGCCGCGACGAGCTGGCCGCCGAACGCCGGCTTCCACGCGACCAGCCGATCGTCGTCGACGTCGAGCTCGACCGCGTCGCCGGTGAGGCCGGCGCCGAGGCGCGCCGCGACGCGCGACGCGACCTCGCGGCCCCACGCGGTCGATGCCGGTGAGGATCGCCCACGGTGCGTCGCTCGCCACGAGCCCGACGACCGCGCGGGCGACGTCTTCTTCGACGTTCTCGCCGGCGAGGTGCACGATCTCGTCGGCGCCCCACGCCGTCAGCGTGCGTGCCGTCGGGCGGCTCGCAGCGTGACCGCCAGCGACGTTGCCGCGTCGAGCTGTTGCGGCCGCGCCGAGGAGCTCGCGGTGTCATGTGCGCGCGATCGGGTTCGCACGACACCATCGTGCGCGACGGCTCGCCGGCGCGACGGCGGGACCGTGTTCGCCGGTTGTCGCTCGGCGCGTCGCGCGTCAGCGCGCCCCGTTCGGTGCAGGATGTGCGACCGCGCTTCGCGCACCTGCTCGTCGAGCGGTGCGTCGGGCCATCCGTGCGCGCCCGGGTGACCGCCATCACCTTGACGGCGCCGACCGACGTCGGGGACGCGTCTGGCCCCACGGCCCGGCGCCGAGGTCGGCGGCGGCGAGGCGGCGGATGCGCTCGGCGGGGACGAGCGGCGCGCTCGGTCGGGTCGACCTTGGCGGGCTCGATCAGCCGCTCCGCGTACGACAGGATCGCCGGCAGCTCGACCTCGGCCTGGAGCCAGCCGTCGTCGTGCTCGCAGCGCGCGTTGACGTGCGTCGCCGTCGATGGCGAGGTGGCGCACGCCGGTGAGGAACGGGAGGTCGAGCAGCTCCGCGAGCTCGGGGCCGACCTGGCCGGTGTCGGCGTCGACCGAGTTGCGGCCGGTGAGCACGAGGTCGAACGGGCCTTCGTGTTCGAGCGCGGCGGCGAGCGCGGTCGCG
The DNA here is from genome assembly GCA_963781425.1 of uncultured Actinomycetes bacterium. Lineage (GTDB taxonomy): Bacteria > Actinomycetota > Acidimicrobiia > IMCC26256 > PALSA-610 > DASQHW01. Next base: position 196,863 of record CAWAGX010000001.1, read on the forward strand.
GTGGCGAGCGTGTCGGAGCCGGCGAACGCGGGGTCGGTGACGAGCACGCCGTCGATGTCGACGTCGCGCGCGAGGCCCCATGCGATCGCCTCGCGCAACGCGTCGTCGGCGGCCGGCGGGCCGAGCGTGAATGACGGTGACGCGCGATCCGTTGCGCGTCGGCCGCGAGCTCGACGGCCTTGCTGACCGCGCGGCGGCAGTACGGGTTCAGCTCGAGCTCGATGCCGTCGCGACGCAGCCGGCCGTCGGCGCCGAGCTCCATCTCCTCGAACTTCGGGATCTGCTTCACCAGGACGGCGATGCGCATACAGTGAGGTTATGACCCGCGAAGCAGTGATCGTCGACTGCGCCCGCACCGCGTTCGGCAAGCGCAAGGGTGCGCTCGCCGAGTGGCACCCCACCGATCTGCTCGGCCTCGTGCTCCGGACGATCGTCGAGCGCAACGACCTCGATCCGAGGCGGATCGACGACGTCGTCGGCGGTTGCGTCACCCAGTCGGGCGAGCAGGGCTGCAACGTGACGCGCAACGCGTGGGTCGCCGGCGGGCTGCCGTGGCAGGTGCCGGCGACGAGCGTCGACCGGCAGTGCGGCTCGTCGCAGCAGGCGGTCGCACTTCGTCGCGCAAGGCGTGATCGCCGGCGCGTACGACATCGCGATCGCGTGCGGCGTCGAGTCGATGACGCGCGCGCCGATGTCGTCGAACGCCCGGGGCGGCGCCGGTCCGTTCAGTGGCGAGTTCCTCGCGCAGACGAACAACACGCTCGGCATCCAGTTCTGGGTCGCGCAGGTGCTCGCCGACAAGTGGGGCATCACGCGCGAGGAGATGGACGCGTTCGCGCTGCAGTCGCATCAGCGCGCGGCCGAGAACACCGACAACGGGTTCTTCGCGGGCGAGATCGTGCCGGTGCCCATCGCCGAGGGCCGCGTGCTGTCGGAGGACGAAGGCATCCGCGCCGACGCGTCGCTCGAGAAGATCGCGGCGCTGCCGCCGGCGTGGGAGTCCGACGACCAGCCGGCGCCGAACATCACCGCGGCCAACTCGTCGCAGATGACCGACGGCGCGGCGGCGATGATCATCGCGTCGGCCGACTTCGCCGAGCAGCACGGCCTGCCGGTGCGCGCCCGGTTTCACGCATTCGCGGTCGCGGCCGAAGACCCGGTGCTCGTGCTGTCGGCGCCGGTGCCCGTCACGTACAAGCTGATGGAGCGCAGCGGCATGAAGCTCGACGACTTCGACGCGGTCGAGTGCAACGAGGCGTTCGCGGCGATCGCGCTCGATGTGGCAGCGGGAGTTCGGCTACCCGATGGAGCGCTTCAACCCGCGCGGCGGCGCGATCGCGCTCGGGCATCCGCTCGGCGCGTCGGGCGTCGCGCTGATGACGCGCCTGCTCCGCCACCTCGAGGCAACCGGCGGCCGCTACGGCTTCCAGACCATGTGCGAAGGCGGCGGCCAAGCCAACGCCACCGTCATCGAACGCGTCTGAGGTTCTTGCGAGGCGCGGCGACACATGGTGTCGTCAAGGCTCGCAAGAACGGGCGACTTCGGCGAGCGCGGCGAGCTGTTCGCAGTAGTGGACGCGGGAGTGGTGTACGAAGCGGACGTTCACGCCGGTCGCGCCGATGCCGACGAAGCGGCGGAGCTGCTCGGCGACGCGATCGGGCTCGGCGAGCGGGTCGAGTGGATGCTCGTTCTGCACGATGACGTCGAAGGACCGGTCGGGCCGGCTCGGCGCGCGCTGCAGCATCGACTCGAGCTCCGACGTGCGCAATCCGAAAGGCGCCCAGCCGTCGCCCAGCTCCACCGCTCGCCGTAACGACCGGTACGTGCGACCACCCACCCACATCGGCACGTGGGGCTGGACGGCACTCGGATCGACGAGGAAGCCCTCGAAGTCGAAGTATTCGCCGTGATACTGCGGTTCCTGCTGCGAGAGGGCGGCGCGCATCGCCCGCATCGCGTCGTCGGCCCGCGCACCCCGGTCGTCGAACGGTGCGCCGAGCAGTTCGAACTCTTCGCGCAGCGACCCGACGCCGACGCCGAGGATCACCCGGCCGCCGGTGACGACGTCGAGCGTGCCGTAGCGCTTCGCGATCGCGAGCGGATGGTGGTACCCGAGCACGACGACGTGCGCGGCAAAGCGGATCGTCGACGTCGCGGCGCCCAGCGCACCGAACGTCGCCAGCGGATCGTAGTAGCGGCCGCCGCGCACCGCCGCGACATCGACCGGTACCGCGACATGCTCGCTGCACGTGCAGTGGTGATAGCCGAGTCGTTCCGCCTCTCGCACGATCGCGACCACGTCGTCGAACGCCGCGGTCTCCTCCCACCGCGCGTGCCGCGTGGGAGCAACGTCAGCACGGGCGTGACAATGCCGAGCTTCACGCCGCCGGGTTCGGCGTGATCACACGATTCACCGCGGTCACGAGCGCGGGGACGTGCGACGGCGCGTCGTCGAGGTGCCCGGTCTCGGCGAGATGCACCATCGACTCGAACAGGATGCCGAACACGCCGACGGAGATCGCGGGCGCCTGCGAGCTGGCGGCGGCCTCGGGGTCGTACTCCCGCCAGAGCTCGCGGATGAGATCGGCGATCTCGCGGCGGGTCCGGCTGCGCAGCGCGTTCACTTCGGGGGACGTGCCGACGCCCTCGAGCAAGATGATGCGCGCCGCGGCAGGATCGGCAACGAGGCAGTCGACATACGCGCGGATGCCGACCTCGACGACGTTCTCGTCGGGCTTGGCGCGCATGAGTGCGGCGCGCACCGTGTCGAGCAGGTGGCGCAACGACGTCTGCAACGCGCCGTACATCGCATCTTCGCGGTTGTCGAAGAACGCGTAGAACGCCGTGCGGCTCGTGCGCGCGCTGCGCACGATGTCCTCGACCGACGTGCGGTGGTAGCCGCGCGCCGCGAACTCGTCGATCGCCGCGCGTACCAGGCGGCGCCGCTGGTCCGCGCGTCGTTCGTCTGCGGACAGCCCGCGATAACGACGGCCTGAGGACGCCGGTTTCGCGGGCTCGGGGGGAATCGCGTGCGCAACCACTCGTGAGGAGGTTACCGGCCCGCGGCGAACACTAGGTTCCGGGCATGTTCGACAAGCGTGCCAGCCTCGCGGACGCCGTCGCGACGCATGTGCGATCCGGTGACGTGATCCATCCGATGGTCGGGCACACGCGCTGGACCGCGGCGATCCGCGAGGTCGTGCGGCAGTGGTGGGGGCGTGATCCCGGGTTCACGCTCGTGATGCTGTCGTTGTCGAGTCTCGGCGCGCTGTTCTTCCGCGGCGGTCTGGTGCGAAAGGTCATCACCGGTTACTCAGGAGACACGTTTCCCAACTTCACCCCCAACCCGTGGTTCGCCCGGGCGTACGAACGGGGCGAGGTGGAGGTGGAGCACTGGTCGTTCCTCGCGTTCTCCCAGCGGTTCGAGGCAGCCGCGCGAGGGTTGCCGGCGATCGTCACGCGTTCGATCGCCGGTTCGTCGATGGAGGCCAACGACGCGTTCGCCCTGGTGGACACGCCGTTCGGGCCGGTCGGGCTGCTGGCGCCGCTCGTCCCCGACGTCGCGTTGCTCCACGCTCCGGTCGCCGACCGTCAGGGCAACGTCGCCCTGCATCCGCCACTGCTCGAAGGGGTATGGGGCGCGCTCGCCGCGCGCCGGGGGGCGATCGTGACCGTCGAGCGGGTCGTCGACGACCTCCGCCCGTGGTCGCACCTCGTCCGGATCCCCGCGCACCGTGTGCTCGCCGTCGTCGAGTGCCCGATGGGCGCGCACCCCGGCGGCCTGTACACCGGTGACCTCCCGGTCGACGGCTACGGCGAGGACTACGAGTTCTGGGTCGAGGCGCGCGCCGCGACGCGCGCCGGACCGGACGGATACGACGCCTGGATCCGCGAGTGGGTACTCGACGTCGCGACGCAGGACGCAGTGGATCGAACGACTGGGTGCGGCACGCGTCGCGAAGTTGCGTGCGAAGGCCTCGTCCAACTCGTGGCAGACGGATCAAGCGTCGTACCCGCCCGACCTCGACGCGCCCGTGAACGTGTGGGAACGCGCGGCGGTCTGGGGCGCGCGCCATCTCGCGGCGCGCGTGCAGGCGATCGGCGCGGACGCGGTGCTCGCGGGCGCGGGCGTCGCGAACCTCTCAGCGTGGCTCGGGGTGAAGCTCGCGCGTGAAGCCGGCTCCGAGGTGCAGCTCACCGCCGAGATCGGATTGTGGGGGTACGAGGCCACGCTCGCCGACCCGTTCGTCCTCAACCACCGGAACTTCCCGACCGCGACGATGCTGGCGGACGCCCAGTTCGTCCTCGGCGCCCTCGTCGGCGGCGCCGGGACGACGACGATCGGCTGCCTCGGCGGTGCCCAGGTCGACCGTGCCGGCAACATCAACTCGACGCACGTGATGCCGCGGCCGTTCCTCGTCGGCTCGGGAGGCGGCAACGACGTCGCGAGCACCGCGGCCGAGAACGTGATCGTCGCGACGCTCACCCCGCAGCGCACCGTGCCGGAATGCAGCTACGTGACGTCGCCGGGTGAGCGAGTGCGCGCGCTCGTGACCGATCTCGCCACCTTCGAGAAGGAGGACGGCGAGCTGACGCTGACCGCGCTCGCGCCCGGCGCGACGGTCGACGACGTGCGTGCGCTGTGCGGCTGGGAGCTGCGCGTCGCCGCCGGCGAACTTCCCGTGCTCGATGCGCCGACGCCCGACGAGGTCGCCGCCCTGCGCCGCTGGGACCCCCAAGGGTGGTTCCTCCGCGGCAGTTGATGGATGACCTCTACGTCGTCGTGACGATGACGCAGCAGGCGTTGGCGCCGCGGCCGACCGTGTGGGCGAGGCCGACGCGTGGGGTTCCGGCGCGGGGGGTTCCGCTGTGTGGGGCGTCGACCTGGCGTGGTCCCGCGTCACCACGCAGCTGGTACACGAGCTCGATCACCTGCCCGAGCGCGGAGGCGCCGAGCGGTTCGCCCTTCGACAGCAGCCCGCCGCTCGGGTTCACCGGCACCGGCGGCGCGGCGAGGAACGCGGCCTGCTCCCCGGGCGCGCACAGCAGCAGCTCCTGGTACGCGAGCAGCTCCGCGCGGCGTCCGTGTCCTGGCACTCGACCACCTCGAGGTCTTCGGGCCCGACGCCCGCTTCCTCGTACGCGTCCTGCGCGGCAAGCGTCGACGGGGGAGTGATGTCCGTGTCGTCGATGCCCGACAACGGTGTCGCCTCGCCCAGCACGCTGCCGGGGAGGTGCGACCGCAACCGCGCCGACGCGAGGGTCACCCGATCGCCGTTCCCTGTCTCCGCGCGTCGCAAGACGATCGCGGCGGCTCCTTCGTTGGGTGAGCAGAGCATCCAGAGGTGCAGCGGCTCGCTCACCACCCGGGATGCCAGCACCTGCTCGGCCGTCACCTCGGCACGGAACATCGCGTTGGGGTTGTGCGCGCCCGCCCGGCGGTTCTTGACGACGACCGATGCGAGGTGGTCCTTGGTGAGGCCGGACTCCCGGAGCAGCCGCTGCGCCCGCAGTGCGAAGTACGCGGGAGTCGCCGCGAGCCCCGCCTCTTCGCGCCACGGCTCGAAGAACGACGATCGGATGATCCCCTTCGGCATCTTCTCGACGCCGAACACGAGCACGCAGTCGTATTGGCCGGCGCGGATCGCACCCGCCGCGAGCTGCAGCGCGGCGCCGCCGCTCGCGCACCCGGCTTCGACGTCCACGATCGGCACGCCGGTCAGTGCGAGTGCGCCCAACACCTTGTGGCCCGACGCAACCCCGCCGTACGCGGTGCCGCAGAACGCGGCCTGGAACGACGGGTTCCCGGCTTCCGCCAGCGCCGCCCGCACCGCGGCGACGCCCATCGTGGTGTTCGACACGCCGTCGTGCCGGCCGAACGGGTGCAGGCCGACACCCGCGATCGCTACGCGAACGCCCACGTCACCACTCCGCCGGGAAGCTCCTCGGCGACAAGAGACATCGCCTGGCCGAACGTCAACGACGACGGGTCGGACTCCTGCAAACGCGTGATGACCCGCAGGCGCTCGACCGCGAGCTCGACGACGCCGAATCCGAACGGTACCGGCCCTTCGTAACCGGGCGGTGGTGCGGTGACGGCCGTCCAGGCCCACAGCGTCGCGTCGCGCGACAACAAGACGCGCTCGACGTCGGTCGCGCCGGAGTACGGACACGTGTCGAGCAACGGGAAGTGGAATCGTCCGCTGGTCGGTGAGAAGCCGCCGACGAGCGTGATCGCACCGGATGCGTCGCGCTCGAACAAGCCCTCGGCAATCGCCTTCACACGACGCCCTGTGCCCGCAGCGCCTCGATCTCGCCGGTCGACATCCCGAGCGACGCGAGCACCTCATCGGTATGGGCCCCGAGCGGGGCGCGCCCGTCGGCACGACAGGCGGCGCGCCGACGACGCGTGGGAACGGCGCTTGCTGGCGCACCGGACCGATCACCGGATCGTCGACCGCGACGAGATCGGCCCGCGCCGCGAAATGCGGATCGGCGAAGATGTCCGCCGCCGTGTACGCAGTGGCCACCGGCACATCGTGGGCGACGCAGCGCACCTCGATCTCGCGGGCCGGTAGCGAGGCGGTCCACTCCGCGACGATGCCGTTGATCGTGTCACCGTGCGCGGCTCGATCGACCAGGCGCGTGAAGCGCGCATCGTCGAGCAGGTCGAGCCGGTCCATCGCCTTGCACAACCGGGCGAAGTTGGCGTCGGAGCCGGCGACGATGCACACGTACTTCCCGTCGGCGGTGGGATAGTTGTCGAGCGGGGCCGAGTTCGCGAGCCGGTTCCCTTCGCGATTGCGCACGACACCGAGCTTGTCGTACGCGGCGAGCGTCCACTCGAGAATGCGCAACGCGGCACCGTACAACGCGGCGTCGATCACGGCACCCGAGCCGCCCCACCGCGTCGCGTGCGTACAGCGCGGCGACGGCCGCGTGCGCGGAGAACACCCCGGCGAGATAGTCGGAGATCGTCACGCCGACCCGAACCGGTGGCCGGTCGGGGTATCCCGTCAGGTGCAGCAGGCCGCCGTAGCCGATGCCGACGCGGTCGAGGCCGGGCCGGGGGGAGTACGGGCCGTCCTGACCGAACATCGAGATCCGCACGGTGATCAGTCGCGACGGGAGCGACGATGGTCCGATGTTCCACTGCTCCATCGTGCCCGGTCGAAAGTTCTCGACGACGACGTCGGCCGTCGACGCGAGGCGCGTGAACACCGATTGTCCTTCCGGTGTGCGCAAGTCGAGCGTCACGCTCTTGCGACCACGCCCTTCGACCGACCAGAACAGCGAATACCCGTCGACGAAGGGCCCGATCTCGCGCATGAAGTCGCCGGCACGCGGCTGTTCGATCTTGATGACCTCCGCGCCCTGCTCGCCGAGCAGACCGGCGCAGAACGGGGCGGCGATGCGCGTCCCGAGGTCGAGGACGCGCACGCCCGCGAGCGGCTGGGTCACGCGCGTCCCTGCTGCTCCCGCTTCACCGCGTCCATCCCGCCCGCCTTGCGCGCATTGGTGCGCGCGAGCGCAGTCGGCGTGTTCGACACGAACTGGTGCAGCATGAAGTGGTAGCGCCAGGACTCGCGCTGGCCCATCAGATCGACCATGTGGTTGATGGACGCCTTGACGGCCTCGGCGGTGAGGGGGGGCACCAACGCGACTTGTTCGGCCATCTCGTGCGCGGCCGCGCCCAATGTGTCGCGCGGCACGACGCGGTTGACGAGCCCGTAGCGCTCCGCGTCGGCCACGCCGAATTCGGACGCGCAGAACAGGAACTCCTTGGCCTTGCGCGGCCCGAGCTCCCACGGCTCGACGAGCAGCTCGACGCCGACACCCGACATGCGGAGCACCGGGTTCGAGAAGCGGGCGTCGTCGGCGGCGACGATGAGATCGCACATGCACGCGAGCATGAGCCCGGCCGCCGAGCATGCGCCCTGCACCGCGGCGATCGTCGGCTTCCGGAAGTCGCGGATCTTCACGAGCTTGTCGAAATACATGACCTGCTCGTGGCGGAGCTTGCCCTCGGGCGTGTCGCGCATCGCGGCCCAGTGCTCCTCGCCTGCGAGCAGCTCCTTGAGATCGTGGCCCGCGGAGAAGTGCTTGCCGTCCGCGGCGAGCACGACGACGCGAACGTCGTCGTCTGCGTCGGCGCAGTCGAACGCGGTGTCGAGCTCGTCGATCAGGCGGCTGTTCTGGGCGTTGGCGGCGTCGGGACGGGCCAGCGTGATGGTCGCGACCGGCCCGTCGATGTCATAGCGAATCGTCGAAAAGGGCGGGCCGGACACGACGCGGATGCTAGCGGCGACACCGGCGCACGAGCTGCGACGATCCCCCGACGTGCCGCGAGCTACGTCACCGTCAACGTGCTCTTCATCTGCGTCGGGTGGATGCTGCAGTGGTAGGGGTACGCACCGGCCGGCGAGGGCGCGGTGAACGTCGCCGATTTGCCCGGGTCGATGGGCCCGGTGTCGAACTGGCCGGCGGTGTCGGACGTGACCGTGTGGGTGGTCGAGTCGTCGTTCTTGACCGTGACCGTCGAACCGGCCTTCACGCTCGCGGTCGTGAACGAGAAGTTCTTGATCGTGATCGTGCCGCCCGAGTCGGCGGGAGCCGCATCTGATTTCTTGCTGCTGCTGCCACAGGCCGCGATGCCCAACGCCAGGATTGCGACCACGATGAAGATGAAGCTGCGTCGTTGCATGACCCTTATACGTAGCGCACCGGGGTCGGAGTTCAGCGGACCTCGCGCGGCAGACCCAGCGTGCGCTCGGCGATGACGTTGCGCTGGATCTCGTTGGTCCCGGCCCAGATCGAGCTGGCCTGGTAGTACAGCCAGGAGCGTTGCCACGCGCCGTCGCCCGGATTGGCGTCGGCGCCGCGCCACAGAGGCGCCGCAGGGCCGACGACCGCCATGGCGGTGTCGTGCAGGCGCTTGCTCATCTCGCTCCACCACAGCTTGCTGATCGCGCCGACCGGCCCGGGCTCGCCCCCCGCCGCAGTGCGCGAGATCGAGCGCCAATTGTGGAGCGCGAAGATGCGCACTTCGACGAACGCCTGCGCGAGCCGCGGTGCAAGCCGTGGGTCGTCGAATGCGCCCTCTGACACCGCGAGCCGCCACAGCTCGTCGAGCAGCTGGGCATGGATGACGAGCTGGCGCGGGTTGACGCCACGCTCGTGTGTGAGCGTCGAGTTCGCGACGCGCCACCCTTCGTTCATCGGGCCCACCAACGCGTCATCGGGGACGAAGACGTCGGAGAAGAACACCTCGTTGAACTCCGCCTCGTCGGTGATCTGGCGCAGCGGCCGCACCTCGACGCCGGGCGCGCGCATGTCGACGACGAGCGCCGAGATGCCCTTGCTCTTCGGCGCGTCGGGGTCGGTGCGAGCCAGGCACCATCCCCAGTCGGCGAACTGTGCGTAGCTCGTCCACACCTTCTGCCCCGAGAGCACGAAGCCCCCGTCGACCTTGGACGCGCGCGTCGTCAACGACGTCAGGTCGCTGCCCGCGCCCGGCTCGCTGAACAACTGACACCAGATCTCCGACGCATCGAGGATGCGAGGCAGGAATCTCGTCTTTTGCGCGTCGGTGCCGTGCGCGAGCAATGTGGGCCCGACCAGGTTGACCCCGATCCGCCCGACGAGCTCGGGCGCACGGGCGCGGGCGAGCTCCTCGGTGACGATGTAGTGCTCGACGGGTCCGCCGCCCCGACCGCCGTACTCCTCCGGCCACGCGACACCGACGAGCCGTCCGCCCGCAAGCTTTGCCTGCCACTCGCGGCCGAACGCGACCTCCTCGGCGAGGTCGTCGAAACGCGGCGGCAGACCCTTGCCGTACTCCCACGGAAGGTTGGCGCGCAACCACGACCGGACTTCGTCGCGTAACGCTGCTTCGTCGCGTGTCGCGGTGAGGTCCACCGAGTGTCAGGTGCGCTGTTCGATCGGTACGTACTTGCGCTCGGCCGGACCCGTGTAGACCTGACGCGGGCGCCCGATCTTCGTCTTCGGGTTCTCGTGCCCTTCCTTCCAGTGCGCGATCCAACCCGGGAGCCGGCCGATCGCGAACAGGACGGGGAACATGTTGATCGGGAAGCCCATCGCCCGGTAGATGAGCCCCGAATAGAAGTCGACGTTCGGGTACAGCTTGCGCTCGATGAAGTACTCGTCGGTGAGCGCGACCTGCTCGAGCTCCTGGGCGATGTCGAACAGCTGGTCACGCGATCCGAGGTCCATCAGCACGCGCTCGGCAGTCGTCTTCAAGATGCGCGCCCGCGGGTCGTAGTTCTTGTACACGCGGTGTCCGAACCCGGACAGGCGGAAGTCGTCGCCCGGGTCCTTCGCGCGCGCGACGGCCTGCTGCACACTGCCGCCGCTGTCGCGGATCTCTTGGAGCATCTCGATCGCTGCCTGGTTCGCGCCACCGTGCAACGGGCCCCACAGCGCGTCGATGCCCGCCGCGATCGAGGCGTAGATGTTCGCGTCCGACGAAGCGACGAGACGAACCGTCGACGTCGAACAGTTCTGCTCGTGGTCGGCGTGCAGGATCAGCAGCTGCTTGAGCGCGTGGACGATGGTCGGCGACACCTCGTACGGCTCGGTCGGCAGGGCGAACATCATGCGCAGGAAGTTCTCGATCAGGTCGAGGGAGTTGTCGGGATACAGGAACGGCTGTCCGATCGACTTCCGGTAGGAGTACGCGGCGATCGTCGGGAGTTTCGCGAGCAGGCGGATGATCGAGAGCTGTACGTGCTCGGGATCATGCGGGTCTTCGCTCGACTGGTAGAAGGTCGCGAGCGCGTTCACCACCGAGGCGAGCGTCGCCATCGGGTGCGCGTCCTTGGGAAAGCCGTCATAGAAGCGCTTCACGTCCTCGTGCACGAGCGTGTGCTGGCGGATTTGGTGGCTGAACTCGTCGCGTTCGGCGCCAGTCGGCAGCTCTCCGTAGATCAACAGCCAGGCGGTCTCGAGGAACGACGGGTGCTCCAGCTCGGCGAGCGCATCGATGTCGTAACCGCGGTAGCGAAGGATCCCCGCCTCGCCGTCGACGTAGGCGATCGCCGACTCGGTGGCGCCGGTGTTCATGAAGCCGTAATCGAGCGTGATCAGGCCGGTCCGCGCGCGTAGCGTCGAGATGTCGATCGCGCACTCGTCCTCGGTGCCCCGGACGACGGGTAGCTCGATCTCCTTGCCGTCCCAGATCAGCTTGGCGGGCGGTTCGGCCATGAGCGCTCCTCGGCTCGAGGGTGACAGCGTCGAATCTACCGACTTCCTCATCGGCGTTATGCACTGCGCGAGGAGCCGGTGCCATGATCGGGCGCCATGGACTTCGAGCTCTCCGACGACCAGCTCGCGCTCCGGGACGGCGCGCGGGAGCTGCTCGACGGCCTTGCGTCTCCGGAACGGGTGCGTGCGCACACGACGGGCGATGCAGCGTTCGATGGCGCGTTGTGGCAGGCCATGGTCGAGCAGGGCTGGCTCGGGATCGAGGTCCCCGAGGAACGCGGCGGCGTAGGGCTGGGCGCGGTCGAGGTCGCGGTGCTGAGCGAGGAATTGGGCCGGCATGCGGCACCGGCGCCATTCGCATCGACTGTCCTGGCCCTCGACGCGCTCGGCGACGCCGGTGACGACAACGTGCGCGACCGATTGCTCGGCGGCGACGCGATCGCATGCGTCGCGTGGGACCCGGCTGCGCCCGTGCCGTACGCGCCCTCGGCCGACCTCGCGGTCGTGTGCGCGGACGACGGCGTCTACGCGATGGAGATGCGGGAACGGCCCGATCGGCAGCCCGCCATGGATCTCACACGTGAGCTCGGCTGGCTGCCGTTCGACCGGGCGGACGCACGCAAGCTCGGTGGTGCCGACGCGCGCGCCCGGCTGATCGACCGGGGCGCGACCTGCGCGGCCGCGGATCTGCTGGGAGGCGCGTCGCGCGCGCGCTCGAGATGGCGGTCGAGTACGCGAAGGATCGGGTCCAATTCGGGCGTCCGATCGGATCATTCCAGGCCGTCAAGCACCGCTGCGCCGACATGCTGGTCGACGTCGAGGGCATGCGCTCCACCGTGTACTGGGCCGCATGGTGCATCGGCGCGAACGATCCCGATGCCTCGGTCGCGGCGTCGACCGCCAAGGTGTGGTGCGCCGACGCGTCGAAACGGGTGATGGCGTCGGCCCTGCAGGTGCACGGTGGTATCGGCTTCACCTGGGAGCACGATCTGCATTTCTTCATGAAGCGCGCGCAACTCGACCAGCTCGCGTTCGGCGATGCATCGTTCCACCGGGCGCGGCTCGCCGGCTTGCTCCGACCGCGCGTCGAGGCAGGTGACAGTGTCGTCTGAGGGTCCGGCCCCTGAGACCGTCGCGTGGAACGAGCCGCCGCCCGACGTCGAATGGAACGATTGGGGGCCACCGCGACGTGTGCGCATCGAGCACGCGCCTGTGATGCTGTTCGCCCGGGCGGTCAAGAGCACCGATCCCGTCTATGCCTCGGAGGTGGCCGCACATCGCGCCGGGTTCGACCGTGTGCCGGTGCCGCCGACGTACACGTTCGTGATGATGCACTCGGGCGCGTTCCCGGATCTGCAGACCGGCGAAGCGCCGCCGCCCGTCGACTGGGGTGCGCTCTCGCGTGGCGGCCTGTACCTGCACGGCGAGCAGCACTTCACGTATCACCGCCAGGTGTGCGTCGGCGACGAGCTCGAGAGCCGGATGCGGACCTCCAAGGCCGTGGCCCGGGTATCCCGGCGCGGCCCGCTCGAGGTCACGTGGTACCAGACCCGCTGGACCGACCCCGACGGCACGCCCGTGGTCGACGAGCAGATCGTCTCGCTCTTCTTCCCCGACGCCTGACGCACGGAGGGGCGTGTGTGGAGCTCGAAAATCGAGCTCCACACACGCCCGCCCGACCGCACCGCACGTGTCTCGAGGGTCGACGCCGGCGAGGCGCTCACCGCCCTGGGTTGGGTTGGGTCAAGCGGTGAGCGCCATGGCCGGCGTCGAAGCGGCGCCGCCGGTCGTGACTGCATGGGCCACGACCGGTGCACTGACGGGATCCGGTCCTGGGGAGAGGGTCGATCCCGCGGCGCTCGGCGACGCGGTGTCAGAGCTTCGTTGGTTCAGTCCTCGTCGATCTTCTTGCCGTCGGGGCCGACGACGTACCAGACGCCGCCGATGCCATTGCCTTTTGCGTCGCCCGCCTTTGCGTCAGTCGCGTAGCGGTACAGCGGGTGCCCATCGACCGCGACCTGCGTCGAGCCGTCGTCACGAGTGAACGTCGAGAACAACGATGCGTCGACTTTGTCCCCGTACGTCGGGGTTCCGGTGACCTCGAGCGCCGGCCACGTCGAATCGCAGCCCGCGTTGCACGAGCTCTTGTCCTTGGTCTTGTCCACGTCGAACACGTACAACGTCCGACCCTTGCCGTCGACCAGGATGTTCTTGCCGATCGTCGCGTTCATCGCGACCGTGACGGTCGCCGATTCGCTCGAGGAGCCCGAGCCGGCCGTTGTCGTCGTTGCTTCGGGCACGGTCGTTCCGGGCGCCACGGTCGTCGCGGAGTCCGACGACTTGCTGCTGCTGCCGCACGCGCCAAGCGCGAGCGTCGCCAGCGCCGCGATCGCGAACAGGCGGACGAACGAGGTACGCATGAGACCCCCTGGAAGTGGAAGGACAGTTGGCCTACGGATGGCGGGGCGCGTCGGTTCGATGAACCCGACAGGCTGACCGGCCGTATCTTGCGGGGATGGTCGATTCCCGGCCGGTGCTCACCAACGACGAGGGTGTGCGGGCCGTCTACGCCGCGCACGGGCCCGAGCTGTACCGTTTCGCGCTCCGTTCGCTCGGCGATCGCGGGCTCGCCGAAGACGCGGTCCAGGAGACGTTCGTGCGCGCCTGGCAGGCCTCCGCCCGCTTCGACGACGCACTCGGCTCGCTACGCACCTGGCTGTTCGCGATCGTTCGCAACGTCGTCATCGACGTGTCCCGCGCGTGCGGTCCGGCCGTCCCTGGCGCCGGGTGTCACCTCCGACGATCCGAGCGCTCTCGACGACGAGGTCGAGCAGGTCCTCACCGCCTGGCAGGTCGAGGAAGCCTTGCGCAAGCTCAGCGGTGAGCACCAGCGCGCGCTGGTCGAGGTGCACTACAACGGCCGCCCCTACCATGACGTCGCCCTCGAGCTCGGTGTGCCGGTCGGCACGATCAAGAGCCGCGTGTATTACGCGCTCAAGGCAATGCGCCTGGCGCTCGAAGAACTCGGTTGGTCCGATGACGTCTGATGCCTGTCGCGAGATGCGAGCCGCGCTCGGCGCCGCCGCGCTCTCCGGGCGCGACGCGGCGGACGACGTCGCGCTGCGCGCGCGCATCTCGACGGGTGTCCCGACTGCCGTGCCGAGTTGCGCGAGCTCACGTCCGTGGCGCGTGCCCTGCCGCTCGCCGACGCGCAGCGCCTCGAGCAGGCCGCGCCGCAGCCGTCGCCCGCGCTCGCCCAGCGCGTCCTCGACGGCGTCGCGCGCCAGCGCAGGCAGCGGCGAGACCGCGTCCGGCGGCGGGCCGTGCTCGGCGCGGCTGCCGCGCTCGTCGTCGCCGCCGCGATCGTGGGGGCGGTCTTGCTGCTGCCCGGCGGCTCGGGCGGTACGGAGGTCGCGTTCCCGACCACCAACGGAGCGGCCGCGCACGCGACGCTGCACGGCAACTCGGCGGGCACCGTCGTCTCGTTCCACGTCGAAGGGCTGCGCGACGGCGCCTACTACTGGTTGTGGCTCACCGGCGACGAGGGTCACCGTGTCGGTGCCGGGACGTTCCGCGGCACGCCCACGCCGGTCGACCTCACGCTGACGGCTGCGATCAAGCTGGGGGACACGCGCCGCATCTGGGTCACCGACAAACGCGACAACGTCGTCCTCGACACTCGAGTGGCGGGTGCTGACGCCCGGCCGCCGAAGGGCTCGACCTCCATCGACGGCTGACCGGCGCGCGCGCGTAGTCTGCGGCCCGAGGAGGTCCCGTGCCGCAGAATGTGCCGGAATTCGAGTTCTCGGACAATGCCAAGCAGGTGCGCGCGCTCGTGTTCGCATTCTGGTGCGAGCACGGCCGGGGCCCGACGCTGCGGGAGGTGCACGAAGCGACCGGCCTCGACCGGCGGCACATCATCCAGGCGTACAAAGAGCTCCAGCTCGGCATCGTCATCACCGTCGACGAGAACACCCAGAACTGCAACCTGCTGAAGGCGCCGCCGTTCTCCTCGTTCCCCTCGCAAGTGCGCGCTTACATCGACGACGAGTTCCACTCGTTCGTCGGCTGCGCGAGTGAAGCCGTCGCGTTCTCCCACATGCCGCCCTTCAAGGACAAGACCGTGCGGCTCGAGTCGCATTGTGCGTGTTGCCTGGCGCCGGTCACTCTCGTGTCGAAGAACTTCGAGCTGCAGTCGGTCACGCCGCCCGGTGTGTTCTTGCACATCTCGCTGTCGCCGTACGACTGGAACAACGTCGACATGCGGCGCATGTGCGACGCGATGAACTACGTCATCGACGCCGAGCACGCGGAACGCTACGAACGCCAGACGTCGACGCGCGGTGTCCTCGTGAACCTCGACCAGGCCAAGATGTTCGTGAAGAACGTCGCGAACGAGCGGATGTGGAACCACGATTGGAAGCCGGGGATCCTGAACCCGCGGGCAGTGATCAAGGGCTTCCGCATGATGGGCGTCGACACGTCACCCTGGGGTGACGAGCCGCGCTCGTAGCGCGTTCCGGTCCGGCTTCCCCGTGGGCATCAGAGGGAGGTCGTCCAGTACCACGACCCGTTCCGGTGTCTTGAACCTGGCGACACCTTCGCCGGCGAACCACGCACGGCACGCCTCGAGGTCGAAGGGCGCGCTCACCTGTACGAACGCAACGACGCGTTCGCCCAACCGTGCGTCGGGTTCGCCGACCGCCACCGCATGACGCACGTCGGGGTGCGCTTCGAGCACGGCCTCCACCTCGGCGGTGCTGATGTTCTCGCCCCCGCGGATGATGACGTCCTTCACCCGACCGACGATGTCGATGACCCCGCCCGCGATCGCCGCGAGGTCGCCGGTGCGGAACCAGCCGTCCTCGGTGAACGCGGCCGCCGTTTCCGCGGCGTCCATATAGCCGACGCACACCTCGGGACCGCGCACCAAGAGCTCCCGCGTCTCGTCGTCGACGCGCAGCTCGACGGGCCCGATCGCGTGTCCGTCGGTCACGACCGACGGCGCCTCGGTCGACCCGTAGGTGCGTCTCACGCGGGCACCGAACGCATCGGAGGCATCTCGTACGAACGCGTCGCTCACGCCCGCGCCGCCGCTCGAGATCAGGCGCAAGCTCGCGACCCGGCGCGGCGTGAACCCGGTCGACTGCATCATCGAGACGAAGAACGTCGGAGGACCGATCATGTACGTGACCTGGTTGCGCTCGATGATGTCGAGCGCGATCTCTGGGTCCCAGCGCGCCATGAACACGACGCGGAAGGGCACGACGCCCGGGAGCGTGATGCCGTTCAGCAGGCCGGAGATGTGCGCGCACGGCGCGGGCATCAGCACACAGTCGTCGGCGCCCAGGCCGTGCTCCCTTTGCATCTGCGATGCCTTGTACGCAAGCGTCGCCTGCGTGTGGAGCACGCCCTTGGGTGCCGCGCTCGACCCGGCGGTGAAGAGGACTACCGCAAGCGCGGTGCTGTCGGTCCACGGCTCGTCCACTGCGTCACCTTCGGGCAATGCGTCGAGGGTCTCGACGATCACCGTCGGGCGCACCGCGTCGCGCATCCGTACGACCTCCGCCGCGCCGGCCTGGTGGTGCAACGGCGCCGCGACGGCTCCCAGCCGCCAGCACGCGCGGTAGAGCACGTCGACCTCGGGACGGTTCGGCGACTGCCAGGCGACCGTGTCGCCGGCCCGCACGCCCGCATCGCGCAGACCCCCGGCGACCCACGCGACACGCGCCGCGAGCTCGGGTGCCGCCGCGCGCGTGAGCGCGGCGTCGAGTGACGGCGCATCCCACCCGCCGCCGGGCACGCGGTAGCTCGCAGCCAACGGCGTCTCGAAGGTCGGCCGCAACCGCACGCGGCTATCGGCGGTGCTTCCAACCGTCGCTCGCGGGCGTGGCGCCCTTGAGCACGGTCGTGCCGATGAAGTTGCGCTGGATCTCCACCGTGCCGGCCCCGATGCACAGCCCGCGGATGTCGCGATAGACGCGCTCGACGGGGAACTCGCGCGAGAAGCCGTAACCGCCGAGCAGCTGGATGGCCTCGTCACACACGAACTTGGCGGCGAGGTTCGCGGCCGTCTTCGCCATCGCGGTCTCGAGGGCCGGCGGGGTCCCACCCGGACCGGCCATGTGCAGCGCGCGCTGGAGGAGCAGACGCGCACCTTCGAGCTGGGTCGCCATGTCCGCGATCTTCCACTGCAGGCCCTGCAGCTGCGCGAGGGTCGTGTCGCCGATCTTGCGCTCGTTCATGTAGTGCACCGCGTACTCGAGGGCACCCTGCGCCGCCCCGATGCACATCGCGGCGTTCCCGCAGCGCTCGTGGTTGATGTGCGAGATCAGCGTCTTGAACGACTCACTCGTGTCAGGATCGCCCCACAGCAAGACGTCGTCGGGTTCGACGCGCACGTCGTCGAACGCGAGCTCGGCTTCGCTCGTCGCCCGTAGCCCCATCTTCACGTGCGTCCCCGCCACGGTGACGCCCGGTGCTTCGAGGTCGACGACGACCGCGCCGACGCCTTTCGTGCCCGCGCTCCCCGGGAAGCGGCACCAGACGAGGCACGCACGTGCCTTGTGCCCGCCGGTGACGTAGTTCTTGTACACGTTCAACCGGAAGGCGTCGCCGTCCTCGGTCAAGCGGGCGCGCATGTGACCGACCGCACTTCCCGCCTCGGTCTCGCTGATCCCGATGCAGAAGAGCCCGTCACCGCTCGCCGCGAGCGGCAACCACCGGTCCTTCAACGCGTCGGAGCCGAGGTGCTCGATCGCGCGAGGCGGACCGTTGAAGATCAACTGGGCGAGGATCGCGCTGGAGACGTCCGCCCGCGCGAGCTCTTCGAGCACGATCGCAGCCTCGATGTCGCCGAGCCCCGCGCCGCCCCACCGCTCGCCGATCGTGATACCGAACAGCTCGGCCTTGCGAAACGCGTCCCACGCCCACTGCGGGAACTCCTCGGTCTCGTCGCCGTGGCGCGCCATCGGTGCGAGCTCGCGCTCGGCGACATCGCGTGCGAGCTGCCGCAGCGCGGCCTGATCCTCGGTGTCGGCAAACGGATTCACGCCCTGAGCGTGCGCGGACATGCGGGCAGGGTAGTTGGTGTGTTGGCGTTGCTCACATGACGGCTGCGAACATGACTTCTCCTATGGAGTGGTCTCCGGACAAGGACGCGCTTCGGGGTCGCGTCGCTGTCGTTGCCGGCGCGACGCGAGGGGCCGGGCGTGGCATCGCAGCGGCGTTGGGCGAAGCCGGCGCAACCGTCATCTGCACCGGCCGCACCACGACAGCACGCCGGTCCGAGTACGACCGAGCCGAAACGATCGAGGAGACCGCCGAGCTGGTCGGGCAGCTCGGGGGCACGGGCATCGCGGTCGCGGCGGATCATCTCGACCCCGAGCAGGTGCGCCGTTTGGCCGCTCAGATCCGCAACGACTACGGCCACATCGACGTGCTCGTCAACGACATCTGGGGTGCCGAGCTGCTGAAGGGTGGTCCAGCCGACTGGAACACCCCGATTTGGGAGCACGATCTCGACAAGGGCTTGCGAATCCTGCGGCTCGCCATCGACACGCACCTGATCACTTCTCGTCATCTGCTCGAGTTCCTCATCGACGAGCCGGGCGGCCTGCTCGTCGAGGTGACCGACGGCACGACCGAGTACAACGCGTCTCACTACCGGATCTCGGTGTTCTACGACCTCGCCAAGGTGGCCGTGAACCGGCTCGCCTTCTCCCAGGGACACGAGTTGCAACCCCACGGAGCAACTGCGGTCGCGATCACGCCCGGATGGCTGCGCTCGGAGATGATGCTCGAGAACTTCGGGGTCTCCGAGGAGAACTGGCGCGACGCCCTCGATCCGGCGCGGGCGGACCAGGACGCGCCGCGTGCCCCCGACGGCTTCGCATTCAGCGAATCGCCCAGGTACGTCGGGCGCGCCGTGGTCGCGCTCGCCACCGATCCGTTGCGGGCGAGATGGAACCAACGGTCGGTCAGCTCCGCCCAACTCGCGAAGGAATACGGGTTCACGGACCTCGACGGGTCACAGCCGGACGTCTGGCGATCCCTCGAGTAGATCCGGAGCGGCAGCTACGGTGTCGACCGTGGCGGCTGAGACCGAAGGTCCGCAGTTCGACTGGTTCGCGGCGCAGCCCTACGCCGACTGGGCCGACGTGCGCCGGAGCGAGTGCCCGGTCATCGTCACGCACCAGGATGCGATGGGGTCGGGCACGTTCTATCAAGTGACCCGGTACAAGGACGCCGAGGTGGTGCTGCGCGACGACAAGACGTTCTCGTCCTCGATCAACGGTGACCACATCGGGCAGTTCATGGGCGACCTCATCCTCGCGATGAACGGCGAGCAGCATCGCAAGTACCGGAACCTCGTCGCCAAGGCATTCCGGGTGTCACAGCTGGAGCAGTGGGACGAAACGCTCGTGCGTCCCACCATCAACCGGTTGATCGACGAGATCGCACCGTTGGGCCGGGCCGATCTCGTCGCGTCGATCACCTCCAGGTATCCGGTCGAGGTGATCTGCGGGATCGTCGGCGTACCGCTCGAGGATGCTCGCCAGTTCGCGCAGTGGGCCGAGGAGATCAACACCGGCCCGCTCGCGCCCGCGCGGGTCATCGCGCAAGCGAGGCGATGGTCGACTACCTGCGCCCGCTCGTCGAGGCGCGTCGGTCGGAGCCGACCGGGGACTTCCTCTCCGACCTCGTGCACGCCGAGGTCGATGGTGAGCAACTGTCCGACGGCAAGATCTACGGGTTCTTGCGGTTGTTGCTCCCAGCCGGCGGCGAGACCACGTTCCGCGTGATGGGCAACGCGTTGTATGCGTTGCTCACGCATCCCGACGTGTTGGAGGTCGTGTACGCCGACCGCGAGCTCCTGCCGGCCGTCATCGAAGAGACGCTGCGATGGGAGACGTCGGTGACGATGGTGAGCCGGGTTGCGACGCGCGACACAGAAGTGGCCGGCTGCCCGATCGGTGCCGGCGCCGCGGTCGGCGTGCTCACCGGCTCCGCGAACCGCGATGAGGCGCGCTGGGAGTCCGCCGACGACTGGCAACTCGACCGGCCGACGCAACATCACCTCGCGTTCGGCACCGGCCCGCACCAGTGCCTGGGGATGCACCTGGCCCGGCTCGAGCTGCGCGTCGGTTTGGACGCGATCCTCGATCGGCTGCGCGGTCTGCGGCTCGACCCCGAGCGCACGGCCGATGCCATCGTCGAGGGCTATGCGTTCCGCGGTCCGCGAGCACTCCCTGTGCTCTTCGACCCCGTCTGACGCTGCGCTCGGTCACCACCTGTCGCGCCCACCGTGGGATCAGTTCGTCAGCGCGTGAACACGCGCAGATGATGCTCAGACGTTCGGCCGGATCGCCGATCTGCAGGCATGTCTGCAGCCAGGAAGCGCGCCGAACGAAAGTGGTTCCGCGCGCGTACGCGTCACGCCAACATGCTCGAAGGTCTCGAGGCCGCGATACGCACGCATCCCGCGGGGGGACGACGTCCGCCTCGAGACATGCGCACCCGCACCGTCGTGCTCGTTCCGCTCGACGGCGGGGGATCAGACGCCGCGTAGCCAGACCCGGGCATCAAGGTTCGAGGTCGATCGCGACAGGAAGCGCTTCGCCGCGCCAACGCGTCAGATCGTCGCCGCGGGCGTACTTGTCGTGCACCAACGCGCGCGCGATCTCGTCCTCGCGAGTGTCCTCGACGAATCGCGCGTGCCCGACGTACCGTCGTTCGCCGATGTCCACGACGCAGTCCGGTTCCGCCTGAAGGTTGCGGACCCAGTCGGCACGCTCGCGTCCCCCGGCGAGCAGGTAGATCGTGTCGCGCGCAGGTGCGGCTGCGAACCAGATCTCGATGCGGTGGTGCGTTCCCGATGTGCGACCGATCGTCGTGACGTAACAGAAGTCAGCGTCTGCGTTCGGGATCACGGGTCACGAGGCGCCGTCGTTGCCGAACATCATCATCCATTGCTCGCGGGTGCGCGGCCGGTACACGTAGTTCGTACGCCGCACCTCGCCCATCGCAGCCTTCGACTCCGGCGAGTACATGTGTCCCGGGTACAGCACGGTGTCGTCGGGCACGATCGCCAGTTTCTGCGTGAGGCTCTCGTACAACGCCTCGGGATCGCCACCGGGCAGATCGGTTCGCCCGCAGCTGTCGAGGAACAGCGTGTCTCCGCTCACCAACTTGCTGTCGACGAGAAAGCATTGCGATCCCGGCGTATGGCCCGGCGTATGGATGAGGGTGACGTCGACGTCGCCGACGGCAACGGTATCGCCCGACGCGTGCTGCACGAGGTCGCTGTCGGAACAACCGGTCACACGTTTGGTGCCCAGTGCCTCGTCGGCGTGCACGTGCACCTTCGCGCGCACGTCGGGGTGTGCGAGCAGCTCGGCGACGCCGGCGATCGACCAGCCACCGAGGTCGCCACCCACGTGGTCCGGGTGGTAGTGCGTCACGAGCACGCCGGTGAGCGTCATCCCGTCGGCGGCGAGGAGGTCGACCAGCTCGCCCGGCGCGTACGCGGGATCGACGGCGAGCGCCTCGCCGGTGGCGCGATCTCCGATCACGTACGCGAAGTTGACCATCTGCCTCGCGATCTGGTCCTCGCGGGCGAAGTCGCGGCCCGCGAGCAGCTGCCGGAAATAGAGACGGTCATCGGCCACGAGAGGTGAGGCTAGGGCGCAGTTGGCAACCCTTGGTAGACAAACGTCCACTTCAGGCTGAAGGATATGGGCGCTCTTGGGCAGAAAGGGTGTTGCTGACCGTGGCCAGGCTGATACGGAGGCACGACGGTGTCGCCGCTCGGGAACAGGCGGGACCGACGGTCCTGGCGCGGCAGGCATCGGTCTCGGTGATCGTCCCCACCCGCAACGAGGAGCAGAACATCCGGACGCTCGTGCAGCGCGCGACCGCGGCATTGCAGCACGTCGACGCGCGTTCGGAGATCATCTTCGTCGACGACTCGGACGACGAGACCCCGCAAGCGATCCGTGCACAGCGGGGAAACGGCATTGCCGTACGCGTGATCCACCGCACGAGGGCGCAGCGTCGGGACGGAGTATCGGGCGCGGTGCTGCGGGGCTTTGCCGAGGCACGCGGGCGCGTGCTCGCGGTGATGGACGGCGACCTTCAGCATCCTCCCGAGATCCTCCCGCGCCTCCTCGCGCCGGTGATTCTCGGCGACACGGAGATTGCGGTGGCGACCCGCTACGCCAACGGCGGGAGCACCGGCCGTACGGAGGGACGAACGCGGCGTGTCGCGTCGGCCGGGATGCGGCGCATCGTGCACACGCTCGTGCCACGCAGCCGGCCGGTGAGCGATCCCCTCGGCAGCTTCTTCGTCGTCGAGCGAGACGTGGTGGACGACGTCGACCTTCGTGCGGACGGTTCCAAGATCCTGCTCGAGATCTTGGAACGCGGTCACTGGAGCCGAGGACACGAGGTGCCATACACGCTCGCGCGTCGCCGGCACGGACAATCGAAGTCGGACGCCCAAGATGCTGTTCGCTTCGCCGCGTATCTCGCGAGGACCGCAGCACTCGCCGGTAGCCGCGTCCTGCAATCGTCGATGTTCCGGGCCGTCGCCGTCGGCCTGCTCGCGCTCGTCTACGTGCGTTCCCTTCGCACGCTCGTCGGCGGGTGGTCGCCGTCCGACGCCGCGACCGTGTCGTGCATCGTCCCGCTCCTCTCCGTGCCGCTCTTCTTCCGTTTCGCGCGTCCGTCCGAGCACGAGCCCTCGACCCGAGATCGCCACCGCGATGACATTGTCGGGCTGACGCTGCTCGCGATCGCATTGTTCATGCTGTGGACGTTCCCGCACGATGTTGGCATCGCGTCCTGGGTCCATCGAATCGATCTCCTCTCGTTCCCGTGTTTTGTCGCAGGTGCCATCGTCGTGTTGTTCGGGACGGCGACGCTGTGGCGCCTCCGGATTCCCCTGTTGTTCCTCTTGCTCGCGTGGCCGCCGGCCCTCCGCACGATCGCGGACGCGGCCTCCGCGCCGCTCGGCGACACGACCCGCGCCGTCGTGCGCCCGCTCGCGGCGTGGATCGGTGACATCGTCGTGGGCGCCAACGGGTTCACGGTCGCGAATCGGACGATCCGCGTGGCACCCGGATGGAACGCCACCGCGGTAGTACTCCTGGTCACGACCGCCGCGCTCGTCATCTCGCTCGTGCGGCTGCACGGAGCGGCGCGGCGCGTGGCGTTCGTCGTCTTCGCGGCGACCATCGCGTGGCTCGTGAACCTCGGGTGCGTCGTGTTCGCGATCTTCGCGGCGAACCTCGGGGCGACGGGCATCGCTCGCGACGCCACGGGACGGCCGGCAGTCGTCGTCGCATCGATCCTCGCGCTCGCTATCGCCGTCTTCACCCTGTCACGTTTCGCACACGCCCGTCTGCGACCGGTTGACCTCGGCTCCGAGGTGATCTGCGTCCCGGAAGCAGGGTTCACGTTGTTCCGGTGAGGCCGACCACGAACATCGAACTGCTGTGCGCCGGAACGCGTCGGCTGTTGTGCACCGTCGACGGGCTCACCGACGATCAGGCGCACGAGGCCTCGCGGCTTCCGGGATGGAATCGCGCGGAACTGCTCACGCATCTGGCGCGCAATGCCGACGGCATGCGGCGAATGGTCGAGGCCGCCGCGTGCGGCGACGTTGCCGCCCAGTATCCCGGCGGCCTCGAACAGCGCGTGACGGACATCGAGGCGGGACGCGAGGCGGGTGCCGCCGACGTACTGCGTGACGTGCGGCGCTCACACGACGCAATGATGGAGGCGTGGCGGGCACTGCCCGAGACCGCGTGGGCTCGCGTGGGCCGCACGATCTCCGGCGAGTGGTCCATGCGCGAAGCACTGTGGGGGCGCGTCCGCGAGGTCGAGGTACACCATGTCGACCTGGGCATGGGATACGACCCCACGGACTGGCCCGTCGCCTTCGTCGCAGCTGCGCTCGACGAGATCTTCGGCACGTTCGACCGGCGGGGTACGAACGTCCGCCCGTTGCTCGACGCAGACTTCCGCGTCGTGTCGACGGACCACGAGCGGGCATGGCGGGTCGTGCTGCGCGGCTCCCACGTCGACGTCGAGCAGGGCGCCGGTCCTCCTGTCGACGGCGAAGCCCGAGGCTGGGGTTGTGATCTCGTCGCGTGGCTCTACGGGCGTGACCCTCTCGGCGGCGGCATCACCACGTCCGGCGACAGCACGGTCGTGCGCCTCCCGCAATGGTTCCCCTTCGCCTGAAGGCCTACGTCTCGGGTAAGCGTCGGCCTCCGACTCCATCTCGTATCCTCCGGGCATGAGCGCTCGTATCGCGTACCGCACGTGTCATCTCTGCGAGGCGACGTGCGGGCTCGAGCTGCACCTCGAGGGTCGTGAGATCACCCTCGTGCGCGGCGACCGCGACGACGTGTTCAGCCACGGGTACCTCTGTCCGAAGGGCACTGCGCTCAAGCATCTCGAAACCGATCCCGATCGGGTGCGCGTGCCATTGCTGCGCACCGAGACGGGCTTCCGGGAAGTGTCCTGGGACGAGGCATTCGCCGCGATCGACGCCGGGCTCACTCCGCTGCGCGAGCGCTACGGGAACGACGCGCTCGCCGTGTACGTCGGCAATCCCAACGCGCACAATCTTTCCGGCCTCGTGTACGGCCGCGTGCTGCTGCAGGCCGCGCGCACCAAGAATGTGTACTCGGCGAGCACCGTCGATCAGATGCCGAAGCAGGTATCAGCCGGCTTGATGTTCGGCACCGCACTCTCGATCCCGGTCCCCGATGTCGATCGCACCGACTATCTGCTGATGCTCGGCGCGAACCCCTTCGAGTCCAACGGCTCGCTGATGACGGCACCGGACATCCCCGGCCGGTTGCGCGCGTTGCGCAAGCGGGGCGGGAAGCTCGTTGTCGTAGATCCCCGCCGGACGAAGACCGCCGAAGAGGCCGACGAGCACGTGCCGATCCGGCCGGGCGCGGATGCATTGTTCCTGTTCGCGCTCGTGCAGGTGCTGTTCGCCGACGGCCTCGTCGACCTGGGTGCTGTCGCGGACTGCGTGCACGGCGTCGACGAGATGCGAGCGCTCGCGCAGGAATTCACGCCGGAACGGGTCGCACCCACGTGCGGGATCGATGCCGCGACGATTCGTCGCATCGCGCGCGAGCTGGTCGCCGCGCCGACCGCCGTGGTCTACGGGCGCATCGGTACCTGCACGCAGGAGTTCGGCACGCTCGCGTCCTGGCTGATCGACGTACTGAACGTGTGCACCGGCAATCTCGACCAGCCGGGCGGTGCAATGTTCGCTCGTCCCGCGACAGGCGGCGCCAACACAGGCGGCACCCCTGGAAAGGGTCGAGGCGTTTCGTTCGGGCGCCGCCACTCGCGTGTGCGCGCCCTGCCGGAGCTCTATGGCGAGCTGCCCGTCGTATGTCTCGCCGAGGAGATCGAGACGCCGGGCGACGGACAGGTGCGCGCACTGATCACGGTCGTGGGCAACCCGGCCTCATCCTCACCCGACGCCGCTCGCCTCGACCGTGCGCTGGCCTCGCTCGACTTCATGGTCAGTGTCGACATCTACCTGAACGAGACGACGCGTCACGCCAACGTGATCCTGCCGCCCGAACCGGAGCTCGCGCGTGGCCACTACGACCTCGCGCTCTACAGCCTCGCGATCCGCAATGTCGCCAACTACTCACCGCCGCTCGCGGATCTCGGGCCGGGGGAGGTCCCGGAGTGGCAGACGTTGCTTCGGCTCGCGGCGGTGCTCCAGGGTCTCGGCCCGGACGCGGATGTCGACGCCCTCGACGACTTCGTCGTCACGGGGCTCGTACAGAAAGCAGTGACCCGGTCCGGCTCGAACGTCGAGGGTCGCGATGCCGACGAGCTCACGAAGGCGCTCGCGGTGCGCCGGGGTCCGGAGCGCGTGCTCGACTTCATGTTGCGGACCGGCCCGTACGGCGACGGCTTCGGCGCGGACGCCGCCGGTCTCTCGCTCGCCGTGCTCGAAGAGCACCCGCACGGTGTCGATCTGGGGGCGCTCCAGCCCCGTGTCCCCGACGTCTTGCGTACGCCGTCGGGTCGGATCGAGCTGGTTCCCGAACCTTGCGCACAGGACGTCGCGCGGTTGCGTCGTGCGCTCGATCGGCGCGCGGCTCCCGGCGCGCTCGTGCTGGTCGGCCGGCGCGACCTCCGCTCGAACAACTCGTGGATGCACAACGTCAACGTGCTCGTGAAGGGCAAGGCCCGGTGCACGGTCCACGTGCATCCCGACGACGCGACCCGGCTCGGTGTCGCCGACGGCGCGGACGTGGCCGTACGGTCCGAGGCCGGGCAGGTCGTGCTCGCGGCTGAGGTGACCGACGCCGTCATGCCCGGTGTCGTGAGCATTCCGCACGGCTGGGGCCACGACGTCGAAGGTGTCCGCCTGCAGACCGCGGGCCGGCGGCCGGGGGTCAACAGCAACGTGCTCGCACGCAGCGACATGTTCGATCCGCTGTCCGGGAACGCGGTGCTGAACGGCATCCCCGTCGAGGTCGCACCCGCTCGCTGACCCGAGCCCGTCCACGCGGAGACGACGCCTGACCAGGGGCGATCCGGAACGTCGTCGCGGGCCATGCATGATGTGCGGCGATGACCGCGGTGCTGCTCCGGGCGCGGGCGCTGTTGCGCCGTCGATGGCACGCGTGGGCCGCGCTCGGCGTCGTGATCGGCATCTTCGGCGGCGTCGCGATGGCGCTCGCCCAGGGCGCGCACCGTACGCACGTGGCGTATCCGCGCTTCGTGGCGTTCGAGCGAGCGGCGGACCTGGTGCTCGCCGGCAAGAGCAATTTCAGCCTCGTCGGCGCCATCGACCTCGACAAGGTGGAGGCGATGCCCGGTGTCGTCGAGGCGGCGCGGGCCTTCGCCGGTCTGCCGTTCTCGGCCCGGGCCGACGGCGGCCGCGTGCTCGGCGCCGGCGACGTGCTGCCGGTCGCGTCGACCGAGGAACGGCTCGGCAACACGATCGAGCGCTGGAAGATGCTCTCGGGCCGGCGCGCGGACCCCACCCGAACCGACGAGGCAGTCGCGAGCTTCGAGCTCGCGGAGCGGTTGCACCTCCATATCGGAAGTGTCCTGCAATTCCACTTCTACGACGCAGAGTTGTTCCCGTCGGTCTCCGCGGCGCTCCTGAAGGAGTGGCCGGCCCGGCTCGAAGCGATCCGGCGCGACATGAACGCCAATGTGACCGACCCGGCGAACGGGCCGGTGCTGCAAACACGCATCGTCGGGATCGAGGCGTCGCCGCTCGAGTTCCCGCCGCTGGTGACGGAGCTCGCGCCGGTGCTGCACCTCACGCCCGCGTTCGCGAAGATCTACGCGCCGGTCATCGTCGGCAGCGCGGTCAGCTATCTCCGCCTTGCGCCGGGAACGGATGTCGGCGCCTTCCAGCTCGCAGTCGAGCGGCTCGCGCCGGGAGAGCCGGTGTCGTTCATCAGCAAGCTGGAGAACCATCAACCGAAGGTGCAGCGCTCGATCCGCGTGGAGTCGCTGGTGCTCGCACTCCTCGCGGCGCTCGTCGCGTTCGCGGGTGTGGTCGCCGCCGCGCAGGCGCTGACCCGCCAGACGTTCGTCGAATCCGCCGACGACGACACGCTGCGCGCGCTCGGCATGCAACCGTCGCAGCTGCTGCGCGTGGCAGCCATTCGCTCGGCGGTGATCGCGATCGTCGCCGCGACGGTCGCATGCCTCGTTGGGTGGCTCGCGGCACCGTTCTTCCTGCTGTCGCTCGCGCACAAGGCGAACCTCGACCGCGGGTTCCCGGTCGACGCCCTGACGCTGGTCATCGGCGCAGTGTCGGTCATCGCGTTCACGATGGTCGTCGGCGTGATCAGCGCCCTCTTCGCGGGCAGATCAGCTCGCACTCGAGCGCGTCAGTCCTCCGTACCATCGCCTCGCAGAGGTCGCGGCGACGCGTTCGGCCAATCGTGGCTTCCCCTGCCGATGGTGATCGGTGCCCGCTTCGCGATCCAGCGCACGCGGCGGTCGGCGCCGGCGTGGACGGCGATCGCGGGAGTCGGTCTCTGCGTCGCGCTCTTGGCCTTCGCGTCGACGTTCACGTGGCTCTTGCGACGCGACCTCGCCGAGAAGCATCGCTACGGGTGGAACTGGGACGTCAAGGTTGGTGCGCCCGCGCTGCCGGATCTCGACGAGGTGCTCCGCCCCGGCCTCCAGGCATTGCCGGACGTGACCGATCTGTCGGTCGCCTCGGTGACCCAGATCGATGTCGGGACGACCCGCGTCGACGTGCTTGCGATCGATCCCGTCGTCGGCAGCGCGGGACCGACCATTGTCGCGGGCCGGGCACCCACGGCCTCGGGCGAGATCGTGCTCGGGAGCCGGACGATGCACGCGCTCCAGACCGGGCTCGGCCGCATCATCGCGGTCCGCATCGGCGCATCGAAGGCGACATACCGCGTCGTCGGTCAAGCGATCTTCCCCGAGTTCGGCGACAGCGGCCAGCTCGGCACCGGCGCCTGGATGACGATCCCCGCGCTGCGGCGAGTGCTGCCGTCCACGGCGCGGAACTCCTTCCTCATCGCATTCCGCGGCTCGCCCGACAAGGCGGCCCGGGTCGCGCAGCTGCGCGACGTGCTCAGCCCCCTGCCGTCGCACGTCGATGCCCGTCCCGAGGACCTCGTCAATCTCTCGCGCGACGACACCTTGTTGATTGCGCTCGGTCTCGTGCTCGGGCTGCTCGCGCTGGCGATGCTCGCGCACACGGTCGTGACCGCCGCACGGCAGGGCCGGCACAACCACGCGACCCTGCGCGCGCTGGGATATTCGCGAAGTCAGAGTGGGCTGACGGTCCTCTGGCAGTCACTCGCGCTGGCAATGGGTGCGCTCGCACTGGGGCTGCCACTCGGGCTCCTCGCCGGGCGCCAGATCTGGACCGTGTACGCGACCGGCCTCGGTGTCGCGACGGACGCGTTCGTCCCGCTCGCGCCGATCGTGATCTCACTCGTGGGGACGGCCGTGGTCGCGGTGCTCGCGGCGGTGCCCTCGAGTTGGTACGTGCTTCGCTCCAACCTCGCCGACACGCTGCGCGGCGGGGGACTGACCCCGGCCTGCTCAGGTGCCCTCGCGGAGACCCTTCGCGAAGTCGGCCATGCCCCGCAGGTATGCATCACAGTGCTGGGTCTTGCCGACTGCGATGTCCTTGGCGTCGATGCCACCGGGGAACACCGCCGGCACGTAGTACTCGAAGCCGTCAGCGGCTATCGCGTCGGCGATGCCGGCCGCGCAGTCCTCGGCGGGCACTTTCTCCACGTCGAACAGTGCGGGCTCGTTGTCCGGCTGGTCCCAGATCTCGGTGGCGATCGGGCCCGGCAGCACGAGCTTCACATCGACGCCGGTCCCTGCGAGATCGAGCAGCATCGCCTCGGCGAACCCGCACATCGCGTACTTGGCCGCGTTGTACGCGGCTTCGTTCGCGATCGGGATGCGGCCGCCCATGCTCGAGACGAAGAGAATCTGCCCGCGCGCGCGCTCCATCATCCGCGGGAGCACGGCGAGCGCCATGCGGACGGGGGAGTGGAAGTCGACGTCCATGACGTGCTGCACGTCGGCGGGCGTGAGCTCGGTGACGCGCGTGCGCTTCGGGATCGCGGCATTGTTCACGAGCACGTCGAGCCCGCCGAACAAATCCCACGCCTCGATCGCGACCTGCTCGGCGCGCGCGAGATCGCCGAGGTCGGCCGCCCACATGCGCGAGTCGGGCGCGAACTTCCGGCATCGCTCGAGCACTTCTTCCAGGCGCTCGGCCCGCCGGGCGACGATGCCGACGGTCGCGCCCCGCTCGGCGAGGATCGGTGCCAGCCCGGCGCCGATGCCCGACGACGCACCGGTCACCAGGATCTTGGCGCCCTCGACCTTCACCTCACCCTCCTTCCGTCAACATGCGTGGCCACCGGCCCTATAAGGGTCGCGTGTCACGCAAGTTCGTTCGTCGACTCATGCTCGGCCCACGAGAAGATGCCCTTGGACATCGTCGAGGCCTCCTCGTTGGCCCGTGCCCCGAACACCTCGGCGCGGGCCGCGTGCACGCCCTTGTTGTCGGGCGCGGCCTGGGCCGCGAGCTCGGCGAGATGACCGGCGAGGCGAAGGTCGCCGGCGGCCGCGAGCTCACGGGCGCGCTCGGCGAGGCGGGCCGCGCCGCCCGCGAGATCGGCGAGCTCGCGTGCGAGGGCGGCATCCGATGCCGGCTTCAAGTGCGCGGGATTGCCGTCGTACCAGCCGCCGTACAACCGCCAGATGTTGCGCACGACGAACTCGGGCTCGTCGTAGATCGCGTGGAGGTAGGGCCGCTCGAGGAGATGCGCAGGCGCCTTCACCGTGTGGACGATGTCGTCGAGGCGCGCGCCCTCGTTCATCATCGCGAGCGTCTGGTCGACGAGCGATTCCAACAGCTCGGCGCCCTCGGTCAACGCCTGACGCACACGAGCGGCGCCGACGATGGGCAGACCGTGTCCCGGCAACAGCACTTCTGGCTCGAGCGCGATCATCTTGCGGAACGCGATCGCCCAGTCCCGTGCGTAGCGCTGCACCTTCTGCGGATTGCCGCAGTTCGGCGATGCCCAGATGAACATGTCGCCCGCGAACAACGCCTTGCGGGACGGGCTCCACACCCACGTCGCGTCGTCGGTCTCGCCGCGGTCGTGCGACAGCTCGAAGTCCTCGCCGCCCACACTGATCGTCATCGTGTCGCGGTACGTCTCGTCGGGCATGCGGTAGTCCGTCGGCCACTGCAGTCCCGGCACCTTGAACTGGCGTTGATTGATCACCGCGTTGTAACCGGCCGTCATCAGATAGCGCTCGAACCGGGCCACGATCGCCTCGTGCGCGATCACGCGCGGCGGCGCCCAACCGTTCGTGCGCGCGTCCTCCTCGTAGAGGTCGACGCCGAACACGTGGTCGATATGACCATGCGTGAAGATCGCAGTGTCGAGACGCGACTGCGACCATCGCCGCATCGTCGCGTGCACCTGCTTGGCGTGGAACACGCCGCTCGTGTCGACGACGACGAGTCCGTCCTCGGTGTCGACCGCGGCCGAGTTCGCGAACGCGTCGACGAACGCGAGACCGGGCTGCAGCTCGGCCAGCTCTCCGCTCGTCGCCATCGGATGGTGGTGCGCGATCGGCAGGGCACCGGTGAACAGCTGGTCGGCGAGCTCGAGCAGATCAGTGGCCATGCGCCGAGCGTCGCACCTCCCGTTGTCGCCGCGAAAATCGACTCACGTCGCGATGCGGTTCTGCGGCGCCGACCAGGACAAATGGGCGCTCGCTCGGGTGCCGCGCGGCAATCACGAGGCCTCGGCCGGTGCTGCGGCGCTGACCATCCACGGCGTGCCGAACCGGTCGACGCACATGCCGAACGCGGGTGACCAGAAGGTCGCGGCGATCGGGAGGGTGACCTGGCCGCCCTCCGCCAGAGCCTCGAACACCCGCTTGGCCTCGGCGACATCGGGGATGTCGACGTTGACCTGTATGCCCTGGACCGGCCCGAAGCTGTCCGTGGTGGGGTCGTCCGAAGCCATGAGGAGGTTGCCGTCGACCGTCAGGGCGGCGTGCATGATCAGGTCGGCCTGCCCGGCGGGCACCGGTTGATCCGACGGCGCATCGCTCATCTTCAACAACACGAGCTCACCACCGAAGATCTCCTGATAGCGGGTGAACGCCTCGCGGCAGTTGCCACCGAAGTACAGGTACGGATGAAAGGCCATCGGTTCCTCCTAGGAGCGCGTCATGTGGGTTCTTCCCTCTGACGACGTACGACGGGACGAGGACTCATCGGTCGTCCTGCGCGGTGCGGAGCCGTTTGGCCAGCGTCTGGAGCAGGTTCCAGGCGATGGTGGCGTTCTGCTGCACGAGCGGCCGGAATTCCCAGTAGGTGAGCCCGTGGCAGACGAGCTCGCTGCTCGCCGTGATCGTCGCCGAGCGCGCGCCCTCGTCGATGAGGGCGATCTCGCCGAAGTAGTCGCCTGCGGTCAGCGTGCCTCGCTGCCGGCCACCGACCGAGACTGTCGCCTCGCCCGATTCGATCACGAAGAACGCCGCGCCACCCGCGCCTTCCTTGGTGACCGTCTCGCCCGCGGCAAAGCGACGTTCCTTGAAGAGCGCGGCGATACGTTCGACATCCTGTGGGCTCATGTTGGCGAAGAACGGCACGCGCTCGATCATCGCGGCCGGGTCGCCGGCAGCGGACACCGTCGGTCGTGGTGACGACCCCGCTCGCGTCACTGCGCGGCACTGCAGCAGGTAGAGCCGTCCGTCCTCGAACGCCCATTC
Source organism: uncultured Actinomycetes bacterium (assembly GCA_963781425.1). GTDB lineage: Bacteria > Actinomycetota > Acidimicrobiia > IMCC26256 > PALSA-610 > DASQHW01. The sequence goes on from CAWAGX010000001.1 coordinate 229,408, forward strand.
GATGTCGCGCGCCGGTCCGTACACCTGCTCGCACTGACCGGCAAGCGCGTTGAGCTGCGCGAGCTGGTCGTCGTCGAGGCAGAGCTGCTCGACGAGCTCCGGTGCGACTGTGTCCTCGACGGTGCCGCCGTCGGCGACGGCGCGGATCGCAATCTTCTTCACGCCCGGTGTGCGCACGAGCACCGCGCCGGCGCGGTCCATCCGGAAGCTGTCGGGGATCACCTGGCCGGCGACGACGACCTCGCCGAGCCCCCAGCTCGCCTCGATGAGCCGCTCGTCGGCCTTGTTGATCGGGTTCTGCGTGAACATCACGCCCGCGACGTCGGGATCGAGCAGCGTCTGGACGACGACACCGATGCTCGGACGAGCGAAGAGGCCCACACGCTGGCGGTAGGTGATCGCCGAGTCGGAGTTCGCCGACCACCAGATCTCCCGGATCGCCGCGGTCAGGTCTTCCACCGACGGCACGTTGAGCAGCGTGAGGTGCTGGCCGGCGAAGCTCGCGTCGGCGCCGTCTTCGTCGGCGGCCGACGAGCGCACGGCGAGCGGCCCCTTCAGCGGACGGGCCGCGGTGACGAGCTGCTCGATGGCGCGCTCCTCTCCTGCGGCGACCGCGTCCACGATCGAGCCCGAGAGCGCGATACCGGGCGGGATCGGCAGCCCGGCGCGCGCCGCGGCTCCCAACCCGGTGGCCTTCGCGCCGAAGCGCGAGTCCTCGTGCGCATCGACGAGCGGGACGACCTCGGTCACCCGGAGACCCTCACTTCGCCGGCATCGCCGTCCACTCGGACGCGAGTGCCGTCGGGAATGCGGTCGGTCGCGTCACGTGTGCCGACGACGCCGGGGATGCCGTACTCCCGCGCCACGATCGCCGAGTGCGACAGCAGACCACCGCTGTCGGTCACGATCGCGCCGAGCAGTGGCAGCAGGATGTTGAACGCCTCGGTCGTTGACTCGGTGACGAGCACGTCGCCCTGCACGATGCGATCGAACTCGGTCGGGCCCGAGACGCGCCGAGCCGGCCCCTCGTACACGCCGCCACTCGCGGCGAGACCGCGCAGCATGTTCACCTCGTGCGGCGCCTCCGAGCTTCCGGACAGCTCGCCCATCGAGACGATCGTCGCCTGCATGACTCTGGCGATACCCGGCGGGAGCCCCGACGGGTCGGGCGGCGGGGGTGACGGCGGCCCGAGCGTTGCCGGAGCCTCTTTCGCGGTGCGCGACGTGCGGTCCGCGAAGCGCTGCGCGAGCTCGTCGGCGGACGGCCCGCCCGTGCCGGTGACCAGCGCACACATCTCGTCGAAGCCGGCGTCGATGAAGTGCTCGGCTTCGTGGACGCGACCCTCGCCCTGGAGCCGGCGACCAGCGGCAAGCACCGCGCGCCGCATGATCCCCGACGCCCAGATGTCGCTGAAGACGCCGCGTTCGTCACGCAGCCGGTACATGAGGCGCGCCTCGCCGAGCAGCTCGTCGAACTGCGCGCGGTGCTGGTCCGGTACCTGCGAACGGATGTCGGCGATCCGCGCGTCGACGTCTTCCGTGCCGCTTCCCGCGCCCTCGACGGACCGTCGGATCGCGCGCAGCAGCACGTCCGGCAGCTCGAGCGCGTAGCGCCCGGAGATGTCGAAGCCGTCGAGAAGTCGATAGCCGACGAGGTCGAGATACGCCGACATCGCGGTGCCGACGTCACCGCCGAAGGTACGCAACTCGGCGAGCGTCTTCCCGGGGTCGCCGTCGGCATCGAGGAGCGCTCGAGCGGCGGTGTCGTTCGTGACCGCGGCGATGAGGCGTTCGAGCTCGCCCGAGGCCCCTGCCGAGACGGGCGCCGCGCCGCGCATCATCGCGAGCGTGTCGGACGGGGTGACGCCGGTCCAGGACCCGACGTGTGCAAGCAGGTCACCGACCGGCAGCATCGCCGAGCCCGTGAAACGCATGTGCTGGTAGATCATCTGCGAGTGGTGCTCGCGACAGCGGGTCAGGTACTCGACCAGCGCGTCGTCCGAGAGCGCGTCCGAGTCGACCGACTGCAACTCGCGGTGCGTCTTGATGGCGGCCGGCTTGAACGTCTCGTCCCACTCGCGCAGCTGGTCGCGCCATACCTTGCGTTCCCACACCTCTTCCGCGCGCGCGAACCGCTGCGGGATCTCGTCCTCGGGTGCCGGATGCCGCGTGCCGTATGCGAAGCCATTGACGTACTGCGACTCCAGAGACTCGATGAGGTTCCCGTAGTAGGCCAAGAACTCATGCGTGCCCCGGCGGAACGGCTCGGGGTGCATCTCCGCCCAGTACCGCGTCACCGGACGCGGGAAGTGCACCGGGTCCAGGCTCCACGACCCGGGACCGGGAGGCTCGAAGTGAAGCGCCGTCGTACCCTGTCCCGACATTCCTCGGCCCTCCCGGGATCGCTGCCGCTCTGCTCGATGCCGCGCCCGGCATACGGATTTTCACCAGCCGAGCGGTGCCCCACAAATTCCGGCGCGAGAAGTGGGTTTCACGAGATGCCGGCGGACGTGCGCTGGGACCTCTTTCTCCACAGGGTGTCGAGGAGCTCGTCGCTTCGGCGACAGTTCTGGCGGCGGGAGCGCGCAGAGCGTTCGCGGGACGCGGTGCGGTGCAGGGCGCGCGCGTTCGATGGAGGGAAAGAGCTCATCGGATGTTGGTGCGACGACGCAGAGGTCGGCGCCCGCGGCTGTGGTTCGAGCGAGGGTCTCGCTGTCGGCGAGGTGAGGGAAGACCACGAGGATCGCTGCCCGACGGGCTGCCTTGAGCTCGATGATGGTGTGCAGGAACTGGGCGCGGCGGCTGCGTCGGGAGGGTGCGACAAGCACGATGACGTCGAGTGGTGCGTCGGCTGGGGACACCCGAGGATGCTCGGCGGGGTACATGGGTTCCTCCTGTGCGGTCAGGTTGTCGAGCACGCCTGTGAGTCGAAGCATCGAAGAGGTCGAGAAACGGAAGAGTCGCGCGACGCGGACAGGCAACGTCGCACTCGCGTGATCGTCGTCATCACGCCGAGGATGACCGCGGGCACCGACACGCAGCTTGGAGGTAGGTAAAACTCTGTCAAGAGCTCGCTGTCGCGGCTGGCAAACTGCGCCGCACCTGATCTGACGGGAGTTGGCATGCCGGTGACCTTGTTCGATCTGTATGCGCCGCTCTTGGCAACCGGGGACGAGAAAGCGCTTTTGCACGCGCAGCTCCAGCTGCATCGCGACGCGCTGCTCTGGAAGCTCGAGGGTCTCGGTGAGCCCGACCTTCGCCGGCCGATGACCGGGACCGGCACGAACCTGTTGGGACTGGTGAAGCACCTCACCGGCATCGAGGGTGCGTACTTCTGCGATGCGTTCGGACGCGAGCGGCCGCCACTCACATGGGAAGGTGACGAGGATGTCGCGTTGGGCGAGTTCAGCGACATGTACGCCAAGCCCGACGAGACCGCGGAGGAGATCGTGGCGAGCTATCGGGCCGCGACCGCTGCGGCCGACCGATCGATCGCCGACCTCGATCTGGACGCGACCGGCCGCCACCACCTCGGGATCACCGTCTCGCTGCGCTGGATGCTCCTGACGGTGCTGCTCGACACCGCCCGCCACGCCGGCCACGCCGACATCGTGCGAGAGCTGATCGACGGTGCGGCCGGTATGAATCGCGAATGGCCGGGTGTGGCGCCCGCCGACGAGGAGTACCACGAGACGTACCTCGCCCGCGTTCGGGGCGAGGTCGACGACGCGACCTGGTTCGCATTCATTCGCGCCCGGAAGGCCGCGAAGTCGACATGATTCTCGGGCGCGTCGAGGCGGGTCGGACAGCGCCGCTCACTCGGTGAGGAGGCGAGTCAGGCGCTTCGGAGCCTGGAGCCGGTAGCTCTCGCGTACGAGCTCGGTGACCTCGGCCCAGTCGACGGGACGATCCGGCAGGTCGAGGTAGTAGGTCACCCATCCATGGCGCGCGACGTACCTGGGAAGGCCGAACCGCACCGGATCTGTGGCAACGAGCTCCTCGTTCTCGTTGGCTCCCGCTCGAACGATGAGCGCAACTCGTCCGTCTCCGTGCTCGTTGACCGTGAACCACGCGAAGTTCTTCTTGCCGACTACGAAGCCTCGGTGGGGTGGGTGCCGGTCGGCGGCAATCGCTTCCGGAAGCGCCAGACAGATGGTCGTCAACCGTGCGAGCAGTTTGGCTTCGTTCATTCACACATCTTGCTGGACCAGCGACATCCATGCCCGGTCGAACACCCGTGCCGCCACGGGTCACGTGGTTGACTCGGTCCATGAAGAAACTCGCTGACTACGGCATCGACGACCACCCCGCTGATGACCCCGAGCGCGCGCAGGTCACCTGGATCGTCGCCGTGCTCGACGACTGCGAGGAGTGTGAAGACCCGCGTGTAGAGCTCACCGTCGAGGAGGTGGACCACAAGGGAACCGGGCTCGTCGCCCACCTCAGCCCCGCGACCGTCCGGCGTCTGCGCGCGGCGCTCGCGACCGCGCTCCGGGAGATCGGCGAAGACGTCGACGCGTAGTCCCGCTCCGCGCACTCAGCCTTGCAGCTGAGAGCGGACGCGCATGGTCTTCGGTCCGCTGACGAGCACGGAGTGCACGAACCCCGGCGGGTCGACGAGCTCGATGTGTTCGATACGTGGGATCAGTTCTCGGAAGAATGATCGGATCTCGAGCTTGGCGAGGTGAGCGCCGAGGCAGTAGTGCGCGCCGAAACCGAAGGCGAGACTGCGATCGGCGTCGCGACGGGTGACGTCGAACTCCGCCGGACGCTCGAACGCGGTCTCGTCGCGATTCGCAGAGGCGTATGAGAGCAACAACCAGTCGCCGCGGCGACGCGCGTGCCGCCGACCTCGGTATCGGTCTGCCGCGGTGCGCATGAAGTGCTTGACGGGGTTCACCCACCGCACGATCTCGTCGGCGGCGCCGTCGATCAGCTCGGGCCGCGCCCGCAAGAGCTCGAGCTGGTCGGAATGCTCGAGGAGGGCGAGCATCCCACCCGCGATCGCACTGCTCGTCGTGTCGTGACCTGCGGTCGCGATGATGAGGTAATAGCCGAAGGTCTCGAGGTCGGCGAGCGGTCTGCCATCCAGCTGGGCGTTCGCGATCATGCTGGCAAGGTCGGCCGTCGGTTGCGCGCGGCGGTCGGCGGTGAGCTCGGAGAAGTACGCGAGGAAGTCCATGATCACGGCGATGAACTGTTCGTCCGCAGCCATACCGCGAAGTCGGGGTCGTCGGCGCCGAACAACTCCTGCGTCAATCGCAACATCCGCGGGAAATCGGACTCGGGGAGCCCCAAGATGGACAAGATGACCTGCAGGGGAACTGGTTCGCGACGTCTTGCGCAAAGTCGCACACCGACTGCTCCGCCATCGCATCGACCGCACGGCGGGCCAGTGCCGCAACCGCGTCGGCCCGCCGACGCACGCTTCCCGGCTTGAACCATGCGTTGATCAGCCCGCGAAACGCGCGATGTTCATCGCCATCCATCTGCACGAGCGTCTTCACCGGCGGCGCGACGTCGTCTTCCGGGGGTCGCCGGACCGAAAGCGTCGGCATCGGCGAGTTCGTGAACAACTCCGACTGACGTTCGATGTCCCGCACGTCGGCGTGACGCGTGATCGCCCAGAACGGTTCACGGCCGGCCAACTCGACCCGAAGTACCGGCGACTCGCGCCGCAACTTCGCGGCAACCGCATGCCAGGCAGCAGGATCTGCATACGCCGACGCGTCCACGAAGATCCAGCCCGGGTTCTCGAGCCCCGCCGCGCACCGAAACCATCGTGCAACCCGCCTCTCATTCCCGCCGACCAGCGCCGCCGCCGTCGTTGAAGACGAGACGGTATCGCCCGGCGCACTCACGCGACATTCCCGAAGCAGCCTCGGCCGGTTGCTGGCACAACGAGGGCCGAGCGAAGCACTATGTGCACAGCGCGCAGACTCATTCGTGCTCGTGTCGTCCGACGAAGGGTGCCACTGTGAAGGTGCAGCAGCTCGGACACGTCGTGCTCAAGGTCCGTGACCGCGACCGTTCGGAGCGCTTCTACGTGGATGTTCTCGGGCTCCCCATCGCGGCACGCATGGATGCGCCCCCGATGACGTTCTTCACGCTCGGCAACCACCACGACTTCGCGATCGTGGCGGTCGGGCCCGACGGACCGGATGCGCCGGCGAACAGCCCCGGCCTCTTCCACGTCGCCTTCAAGGTCGGTGACGAGATCGACGACCTGCGCCGGGCCAAAGCGCACCTGGAAGCGCACGGCGTGGCGATCGCGGGGATCGCCGACCACACCGTGTCGAAGAGCATCTACCTCAACGATCCCGACGGGAACACGATCGAGATATACGTCGATGCCTCCGACGTATGGCGCACCGACCCGCAGGCCGTCGCCACCATCGCGCCGCTCTCGCTGTAGTGAAGTCGCGCGGTCGTCATCTTCTCTCGGGTAGCAGCCGCGCGGCGGGCTTGCGTACGATGCCGCCGGAGCGCCGATGGCGCGCCATCGGGAGGGGGGCCCAATGTCGCAGCCACGCCGTCGTTCGATCCGCCGGACGGTGACGACCCTCGTCACCACCACGCTCGTCGCGGTTGTCCTGACTGCCGTCCCGTCGTCGCCCACGCCGGCGACGACGCGCACCAGCGGTGAGCCCGCCGTCCCCGTCCTGCAGTGGACCGGATGCGGCGGGGGATACCAGTGCACCACCGTCACGGTGCCGCTCGACTACGACCGCCCGAGCGGCCTGACGATCAAGCTCGCTCTCCTCCGCCGGCCGGCCGATGACCAGGCCCACAAGATCGGATCGGTCTTCGTCAACCCGGGCGGACCGGGTGGCTCCGGCGTCGACTTCGTCGCCGAGTTCGGCCAAGAGCTGTTCTCCGACCAGGTGCGGGCCCGCTTCGACATCATCGGCTTCGACCCCCGGGGCGTCGCGCGGAGTACCCCGCTCCGATGCTTCCGCACCTTCGACGAGGCCCTCGAAGCCTTTTCCACGCCGTATGAAATTCCCCGTCAAGAGAGCCGAGGAGAACGTCTGGCTCGCCGCCGACCGCCGCGTCGCCAAGGCCTGCGTGGGCAAGCACACACCCATCCTCGACCACATGGCCACGGCCGACGTCGCCCGCGATCTCGACCTCCTGCGCCGGGCCGTCGGCGACCGCGGCCTCACCTACTGGGGGATCTCCTACGGGTCGATCCTGGGCGCGACCTACGCCAACCTCTTTCCCCACAAGGTGCGGGCCCTGGCCCTCGACGGCGTCGCCGACCCGGTCGCCTGGTACACCGGGCGGTTCGGCATCGGCCACTTCGTCCCCGCCTTCAACCGGGTCGGCGCCAGCCAGGGTTCGTTCGACACCCTCGAGCAGTTCTTCGCCCTGTGCGACGCGGGCGGCCCCAGGTGCGCGCTCTCGAAGGGCTCGCCCCGCCAACGCTTCAAGGCGCTCGCGGCCAAGCTGCGCGTCCGTCCCGTCGTGATCGAGGTCGACGGCAGCCCCTTCGAGTTCGGCTACGACGAGCTGGTCTCCATCACGCTCGACTTCCTCTACCAACCCGACGCGTGGCCGGAGCTGGCGCAGGGGATCGCGGACGTCGAAGCCGCGGTCGCAGCGCCGACGCCGGCCGCCGCTCGCGCGGTCGCCGAGGTCCCGGCATTCGGCACCCGGCTGTCGGCCGCGGCGAATGCCGCTCAGGAGCCCTATCTCAACGAGGTCGAAGCCGAACCGGGCGTCACGTGCGGCGAAACCGACAACCCCTCCCACGCGGTGGCCTGGCGCGCCGTCGCCCGCATCTCCGATGTGCTCACCCCGTACTTCGGCCGGCCGTGGACGTGGCTCACGAGCATCTGCCGGCACTGGCCGGGCTTCGACGCCGATCGCTACACCGGGCCGTTCACCGCGACGACCGCCAATCCAGTCCTCCTCGTCAACCCGCGGTACGACCCCGCCACCCCCTACCAGGGAGCGCGCGCCGTCGCCCGGCTCCTGCCCAACTCGCGGCTGCTCACCGTGAACGGGTGGGGCCACACGAGTTTCTTCGCGGGCTCGACCTGCGCCGATCAGGCCGTGAGCCGCTACCTCCTGCAGGTCGTGGTCCCGACGCGCGGCACCGTCTGCGGGGTGGACCACGTGCCCTTCGGCGCGCGAGGCAACGCCGGGGCTGCGTCCGCAGCGCGTCGATCGGAGGCCGCCCGGTCCTTCCTCATCCCGGCGGCACTGCGTCATCACTTCACACAGTGAGCTCCGGGATACCTTCCGCGAACTGGTCAGGTGAGCAATATCGACGCGCTTCGAACGGTCTCATACTGACCGTGAACTATGAGGCGTTCCGAGTCACTTGCCCGCTTCGTGGCCGCGGTGTCGACGACGATGATCGCCGCGGCCGTGCCCGCATTGTTGCTCGCGCTCGTTTGTCTCCCTGGCGCCGCCCACGCGCAATCGACGCAGCGACCCGCTCACGGAGCTCCGCACGTCTGTCGATGCCACCGCGCAACGTTGGTTCGATGCGCACGATGAAGCCGCAAGTCTCGACACGCGCATCTCGGAGCTCGAGGTTCGCATCACGGGCTTGGAGGCACGGGTCGCGATCGCCCGCAAGGTCGCCACGGCTCGTGCCCTGCTGATGTACAAGGGCGCGTCCGTGGAGTACGCGAGCGTCTTCGGAACGACGGTGATCGAGTCGGCCCGACGCGCCGAGCTCATCGATCACGCCAACGAGCAAAACGTGTCCGCGATCGAGGAGTTCACCGCCTCCCTGAAGGAGCTGCACTCGCAGCACGACGACCTCGTCGACTCGCGTCCGCGGTTGGACACGGTCCTGCAAGTCGTCGCCTCTCAACGCGACGCGCTCGACGCACAACTCGCGTCTCTGCAACATCAAGCGGCGCAGGAGTCATCGGCTGCGGGCAAGACGCGCAGGCCGCGCCGACATAGCGCCGCGTCGATCGCGCCGGCGACCGCGGCACCGACCGCCCCCGTCCCGGACGTCTCGGTGCGCCAGCCGCCCGCCCCGCCGCCATCAGGTGGTGGGGTGAGCCCACATCACAACCATCCGTTCCTCGCATGCACTCGGCACATCGAAAGCCGTGGCAACTACGGCGTCGTGAGCCCGGACGGCACGTACTACGGGGCGTATCAGTTCCTCCCGTCGACCTGGAACGCCACCGCCGCGCACACCGGGCGCATGGACCTCGTCGGTGTGCTGCCCTCGAAGGCCTCCGCCCACGACCAGGACGAGATGGCGTGGGCGCTCTATCAGTGGCAGGGCAAGAGCCCGTGGGGCGGCCGCTGCTGATCGCTCGTCCCCTGGTGCCATGCCCTCCGTGGCCGGACAAGATGCCGGTCGACAAGCGAGATGAGAACGTGTTCCAAATTCTCGTCGTGACTGTTGCCGAGCCCACGCCGACCGAGGAGGGCGCGCTCGCCCGGAGCCAGGCCACGCGACGACGCCGGGTGCTGGACGCCGCGCTGCGGCTCGCGGCCGAGGGGGGATTCGACGGCGTGCAGATGCGCGACGTCGCGGCGGCCGCCGACGTCGCGCTCGGCACCGTCTACCGCTACTTCTCGTCGAAGGAACGGTTGCTCCTCGAGGCGATGGCGGAGCAGCAGGCCGACCTGCGGCGCTATCTCGAGATCCACCCGCCGCAAGAGCAGACCGCTGCGGCACGCGTCGTCGCCGTGCTGCGCCAGCGCGAACCGGTCGCTGCGCGCGCATCCGGACGTCACCTCCACGATGGTGAGCTCGATCGGTTCCGCGCAACCAGAGAACGCCGACATCGTGCGGCGTGTCACCGAGATCATGACCGCGATCATCACCAGCGCGATTCACGCACCGGAACAACGTGCCGCGACCGAACGTGAGCTGCGCATCGCGCGCATCCTCATGCAGGTTTGGTTGTCGTCGCTCAACGGTTGGGTGTGCGGGGTCGACGGCCCCGATCGCGTCGACGAAGATCTCATCGCGGCCGCCGGCCTCCTGCTCGCCGATGAGTGACGCTCCGTCGCGCGGTATCGTACCGGCCCGTGCCTCACTTCAACTTCGCCGACCTCTTCGAGCTGACCGCCGACAAGGTGCCGGACCGTGTCGCGTTGATCGACGCCCGGCGCCAGGTCACGTTCCGCGAGCTCGACGAGCGTTGCACACGTCTCGCGCACACGCTCGTCGAGATGGGCGTGCCGCGGGCGATCACGTCGGCATCCTCGCGACGAACTGCATCGAGTGGGCCGAAGCGGCGTTCGCCGCGTACAAGCTGCGGGCGAGCATCGTGAACATCAACTACCGGTATGTCGAGGAAGAGCTGCGCTACCTGCTCGCCAGCTCGGATCCCGTCGCGCTGTTCTACCAACGCGAGTACGCCCCGCTGATCGAGGCCGCACGCGTTGCGCAGCCTCGTCTGCAGCGCTTCGTGCGCATCGAGTGGAACGACAGTGACGCCGACGACGCCGCGCTCGCACCGGTGGCGCTCGAGTCTGCGATCACGGCCGCCTCACCGGTACGCGACTTCGGCGAACGCTCCGACGACGACGTCTATCTGCTCTATACGGGCGGCACGACCGGCATGCCCAAGGGCGTGATGTGGCGTCACGAGGACGTGTACTTCGCGCTCGCCGGCGGCATCGACGTGTTCACGAACGAGAAGGTCACGTCCCCGACCGCCGCGAGCGACCGCATCGATCCCGCGCAGCCGCAAGGCCTGGTGTCGATCATCCTCCCGCCGTTCATGCACGGTGCCGGCCAGATGACGCTCTACCGCTCGCTGTTCGAAGGCAACACGGCCGTCGTCCCGGCGGCGTTCGACGCCAACGAGGTGTGGCAGCTCGTCGAGAAGTACCGGGTCAACATCATGCCGGTCACCGGTGATGCGATGGCGCGACCGCTCGCAGACGCGCTGGAGAAGCTCGGCAACGACGTCGACGTCTCGTCGCTCGTCTCGTTCAGCTCGACCGCGGCGATCTTCTCGCAGACCGTGAAGGAGCAGCTTCAGGACCTCTTGCCCGACCATCTGGTGATGACCGACGCGATCGGATCGACCGAGTCGGGCATGAACGGCATTCGCTTCGTGACCAAGGGCGACGCGCCCAAGGAGGGCATCACCAGCGTGCAAGCGGCCGCGGACTCGGTCGTGCTCGACGAGGACTTCGTGCCGATCGAGCCCGGCTCCGGACACGTCGGCCGCGTCACGCGTGGCGGCAACATCCCGCTCGGGTACTACAACGATCCGGTGAAGACCGCGGAGACGTTCGTCGTCGATCCGCACGGCAAGCGATGGTCGATCCCGGGCGACTACGCGACCATCGAGGCCGACGGCCGCATCACGTTGCTCGGACGCGGGTCGGTTTCGATCAACTCGGGCGGCGAGAAGATCTTCCCCGAGGAGGTCGAGGGCGCGTTGAAGTCGCATCCCGACGTGTTCGACGTCCTCGTCGTCGGCGTGCCCGATGCGCGGTGGGGCGAACGCGTGTGTGCGTTGTTGCAGCCGCGTCCGGAGCACGCGCCGACGCTCGAGGTGTTGCAGCAGCACTGTCGCGGGCTGATTGCGAGCTACAAGATCCCACGCGAGCTCGTGCTCGTACAGGAAGTTCCCAGGCTTCCCAATGGAAAGCCCGACTATCGGTCTGCAAAGGCACAAGCGTCACCGGGCGTTGCCACGCATTGACGGAGGCCGTCGCGTTTCCGTCTACGGTGAACGCCCGACCGGTGCTTCGCTCAAGCGGCGCGCAAAACCTCCGATGAAGAGGCCGCGATGACTCGTCGAGCTGCCCGCCTCATCGCCACGTTCGTCGCGACGATGCTCGCGTGCGCTTCGTTGTTCGCGACGAGCACGTCCACGGCATCCGCGGCCGTGACGACGCACACGCCCGTGATGGGACCAAGCCTGCTCACCGCCGGCGAGCTGGCGAGCTGGTACAACCGACACAAGGGGTCCAACGAGCCGCGCATTCCCGGGCTCGGCAACAGCGTGCCTTTGCTCGCGCAGATCTTCATCGACCGCGGCAACGCCGAAGGCGTGCGCGGTGACATGGCCTTCGTGCAATCGATGCTCGAGACGGGTTGGTTGTCGTTCAGCGGCTCCCAGATCCCGGCGAACACGTACAACTACGCCGGCATCTATGCGTTCAACGGGCGGACGTCGCTGCCGACGTGCAGTCACGGCGACAGTGAGCCCAGCCGGTGCATGGGATCGCCCCAGCACGGCGCGAAGGTGCAGATGCAGCTGCTACGCAGCTATGCGGACCCGAGCACGAAGACCCTTTCGGGCCGCCTGATCTCCGCGCCTTCGGATCGCGTCGGCGAAGCGCCGCTGTGGGAGTACTTCGGCGGTCACAACTGTCCGTGCGACAAGCTGATCTGGGCATCGGCCGACGACTACGGCCTCATCATCATTCGCATGTACTCGGAGGCCCTCGCCGAGAGCGGCAAGGCCGGCGCATGCGTGCCGTACGCACCTGCCACCAGCGGCACGAAGTGGGGCCGCGGGTACTTCGAGGTGACGACCGACGGCGCCGTGCACACCTTGGGCGCCGCCCAGTTCCGCGGCGACCGGCGCGGGGAGCCGCTTGCGGCGCCGATCATCGGCGCGGAGTCGTTGTCGAGCGGCAACGGTTATTGGTTGCTCGGGCGCGACGGCGGCATCTTCACCTACGGGCTCGCACACTTCTATGGCTCGACCGGCGGCATGCGGCTCGACCAGCCGGTGAACGGCATGGAACGCACGCGAACCAACCGCGGCTATTGGCTCGTGGCCGACGACGGCGGCATCTTCACGTTCGGAAGGGCCAAGTTCCACGGTTCGATGGGCGGCAAGCCGCTCTGGCAGCCGGTGATGGGCATGGAGCGCACGAGATCCGGTCACGGCTACTGGCTCTTCGCAAGTGACGGCGGGATCTTCAGCTTCGGTGACGCGAAATTCCACGGCTCGCTCGGCGGGCACCCGCTGTCCTCACCAGTGGTCGCGATGCAGCGCACCTTGTCGGGCAAGGGCTACTGGATGCTGACACACGATGGCCACGTGTTCGCGTTCGGCGACGCCAAGGCGCGCGGCGACATCGCGGGATGCTCGAACTACGCCGGTGCGTCGCGCATGCTCGTCACGGGTACCGGCAAGGGATATTGGATCTTGACCCTCACCGGGGCGATCCTGCCGTTCGGCGACGCCAACAACCTCGGCTTCCCGACGTCGATCAGCGGGTTCCCCGTCGCCCTCATGCGCACTCGCTGACGCGGGACACGATCGCCCGGGATACGCTCGGCGCGTACAACCCAATGGGGAGCTCGGGGGAACCGGGCTGAGAGGGTGGCTTCCGCGTCAGCGTCCCGCCACCGACCCCTCGAACCTGCTCCGGGTAATTCCGGCGAAGGGAGGGACGGCATGGCACGCGTCGCCATCGTGCTCGCGGGCGGAGATCCCGTCGCATCCGGCATGCGCCGGTCGCTGCCCGACGACGCGTACGTCGTCGCCGCCGACTCCGGCGTGCATCTCGCGGAAGGGCTCGGCCTGCACGTCGACTGTGTCGTGGGCGACATGGACTCGGCCGACCCCGCCGTCGTCGACGCGGCCGAGCAGGCCGGCGCCACGATCGAACGCCACCCCGCCGACAAGGACGCGACGGATCTCGAGTTGGCGCTGGTCGTTGCGCAACGACGCGGCGTCGATCGGGTCGTCATCGTCGGGGGCGCGGGCGGCCGGCTCGACCACTTCCTCGCGAACGTCGCGCTCCTCGCTGCGCCGCGCTTCGCAACGCTGGGCATCGAAGCCCGCTTCGGCGACGCCCGCGTCACGGTCGTGCGCGGCGCCCACCCGCCGGTGGAGATCGACGGCGTAGAGGGCGACCTCGTCACGCTGCTGCCCGCAGGTGCGAACGCCCGCGGCGTCACCACCAAGGGCCTCCAATACCCGTTGCACGGCGAGGATCTGCCCCTCGGCACGACCCGCGGCGTCAGCAACGTCATCGTCGACGCCGCGGTGTCGGTCGCACTCGACGACGGCACGCTGCTCGTCGTCCAGCCCGGTCGCGTCTCGTGAGGCGGGCGCTGGTGCTGCTGCTGGTGGGCGTGCTCGTCGCGCTCGCGAGCGCGTGTAGCAGCGGTGGGGAGACGACGAAGAAGTCCGGCACCGTCACGCTGCTCACCCACGACGCATTCGCGGCCTCGAAGGACGCGCTGAAGGAATTCACGAAGCAGACCGGCTACGAGATCAAGCTCGTGCAACCGGGCGACGCGGGCGTTACCGTGAATCAAGCGATCCTGCGCAAGGGCAATCCGCTCGGGGACGTGCTGTTCGGCGTCGACAACACATTCCTCACGCGCGCGCTCGACGCCAAGCTGTTCGACCCGTACGCCGTCCAGAGCGTCTCGTTCCAGCGCGGCATCCCCGTCGACCCGGACCACCGCGTGACGCCCGTCGACCAGGGCGACGTGTGCGTCGACTACGACGCGTCCTGGTTCGGTCGCGACGGCCATCCGCCGAAGCCGACATCGTTGGCGGATCTCGCGGACCCGCGCTACAAGAGCCTCACGGTGGTCGAGAGCGCGGCGACGTCCTCACCCGGGCTCGCGTTCCTCCTCGCCACGATCTCGGAGTACGGCGAGCAGGGTTGGCAGGACTACTGGCGCAAGCTGCGCGCCAACGGGGTGCGGGTCGTCAACGACTGGACCGAGGCGTACGAGACCGACTTCACGGCCGGCGGGGGACCCGGCGACCGGCCGATCGTCGTCTCCTATGCATCGAGCCCGCCGGCAGACGTCGTGTACTCCGAGCCGCATCGCGGCACGCCGCACGTCGGTGTCGTCGAATCGTCGTGCTTCCGGCAGTACGAGTTCGCGGGTGTGTTGCGCGGTGCGCGCAACCCCGCAGGACGCGCGCGCTCGTCGACTTCCTGGTCTCGCGCCGCTTCCAAGAGGACATGCCGCTCCAGATGTACGTGAATCCCGTGATCGTGGGCGCGACGCTGCCGCCGGTCTACGAGAAGTGGGCAACGAAGCCCGCGCATCCCTACACGATGGACCCGCAGGCAATCGGCAACGGACGCGACTCGTGGATCAAGGAATGGACCAACATCGTGGTGCGATGAGGGCTCGCGCCTGGCAGGTGTCGCGCGTTGCCGTCCCGTTGGGGTTCCTCGCGATCTTCTTCGCCTGGCCGCTGGGCGCGATCTTCGGCCGGGCCCTGCGTCCGGGCGCGTTGGGCGACGTGTTCGGCGACGGTGCACTCCGTCATGTCATGTGGTTCACGCTGTGGCAGGCCGTCATCTCCACCTTGCTGGCGCTCGTCGTCGGGCTTCCCGCGGCGTACGTCGTCGCGCGCTACCAGTTCCCCGGCAAGCGCGTGTTCCGTGCATTCGTGATGGTGCCGTTCGTGCTCCCCACGGTGGTCGTCGCCACCGCGTTCCTCGAGCTGTTGCGGCCCGGCGGCCCGTTGTCCTTCCTGCACTGGCAGCGGGGCGTCGCGCCGATGCTCATCGCCCACGTGTTCTTCAACATCGCCGTCGTCGTACGCACCGTCGGCGGCTTCTGGTCGAACCTCGACCCACGCCGGGAGGAGGCGGCGCGCATGCTCGGCGCGTCGCGAGCACGCGCCTTCCGCCACGTCACCCTGCCGCTGCTCGCCCCCTCGTTGCTTGCGGCCGCTTCGATCGTGTTTCTCTTCACGTTCACGTCGTTCGGGGTGGCGCTGCTCCTCGCCGATCCGTCCCACGCGACGGTCGAGGTGGAGATCTACCGGCAGGCCGTCGAGCTGTTCGATCTCCCGATCGCGGCCGCGCTCGCGTTCGTGCAGATCCTCGCCGTGCTCGCGGTGCTGTTCTTCATGGCGCGCGCCCAGGAGCGACGCGCGGTTGCGCAGCGCCTCGTCGCGGCGCGCGAGACGGCCCGCCGCCCCGCGGCCGGCAGCGGATCCTCGTGGCCACAGTGATCGGCGTGACCACCCTCTTTCTCGCGGGTCCGCTTGCAGTCCTCGCCTGGCGGTCACTGCACCCGGGGGGCCGGTGGGGGCTGGCGTCCTACCGGGCGCTCGGATCGAGCGCGTCGACGAGCACGCTGTTCGTGTCGCCCTGGACGGCGTTGCGCAACTCGCTCGTGTTCGCCGCCATCGCCACCGTGCTCGCGCTGGCCGTCGGTGGCCTGGCGTCGGCGGTGATCGCGTCGCGCCCCGGGCGCGCCACGAGATCGATGGATGTGTTGCTCATGCTCCCGCTCGGCACGTCGGCCGTCACCGTCGGGTTCGGTTTCCTCCTCGCGTTCGACACACCGCCGTTCGACCTGTCGAGGACGGCATTGATCATCCCGATCGCACACGCAATCGTCGCGATCCCGTTCGTTGTGCGGGTCGTGGTACCGGCCCTGCGCAGCATCGATCCGCGTCTCCGTGATGCCGCGACCGTGCTCGGCGCGCCGCCGGGCCGGGTCTGGCGTGAAGTCGACTTCCCGATCGTCGGGCGGGCGTTCGTCGTGGCCGCGGGATTCTGCGTCGCGGTCTCGCTCGGCGAGTTCGGCGCGACGTTGTTCGTCGCACGCCCGGACACCCCGACGATTCCGATCGCGATCCAACGGTTCCTGACCCGCCCGGGCGACATCAACGCCGGTCAAGCGCTCGCGATGGCGACGATCCTGATGGTGCTGACCGCCACCGTCGTCCTCGCGATCGAACGCGTGCGCATCCGCGACCTCGGCGATATCTAGTCGTGCTCGAGGTCGAGGCCGCGGTCGTGCGGTTCGGTGCGCATGTCGCCGTCGATCACGTCGACCTCGCGGTCGCTCCGGGTGAGACGCTGGCGGTGCTCGGACCGAGTGGTTGCGGGAAGACGACGTTGCTGCGCGCGATCGCCGGGCTGCAGCCGCTCGATGGCGGGCGTGTCTGCTGGGACGGTGACGATCTCGAACGCGTGCCGCCGCACGAGCGTCGCTTCGGCCTGATGTTCCAGGAGTACGCGCTCTTCCCGCACCGCGACGTGCAAGGCAATGTCGAGTTCGGGTTGCGCATGACCGGTGCCGATCGCATCACCCGCAGGCGACGGGTCGAAGACGTCTTGGCGTTGGTGGGGATCCGCGATTTTCGTGATCGGCCGGTCGCGACACTGTCGGGCGGCGAGCAGCAACGCGTCGCGCTTCGCGCGTGCGCTCGTCGTCGAGCCCCGACTGTTGATGCTCGACGAACCGCTCGGCGCGCTCGATCGCGCGTGGCGGGCGCGCTTGCTCGACGAGATCCGCGCCCTGCTCGACCGCGCCGCGTTGCCCGCGATCTACGTGACCCACGACCACGACGAGGCATTCACGATCGCGGCGCGGCTCGTCGTCATGCGGGACGGACGCGTCGTCCAGCAGGGCACGCCCGCCGAGGTGTGGCGCCGCCCGGTCGACGCCTGGACCGCAGCCTTCCTCGGCTTCGGTCCCGCAACGCCATGTACGGCCCGCGCCGGTGTGCTCGAGACGTCGTGGGGCCGGATGCCGGCGCCGACTGGCACGGCCGACGGACGCGTCGACCTGGTCGTTCGCCCGGATGCGTTCCATCGCGACGCGGCCGGCCCGCTCGTCGGCGTCGTCACCAGTACGACCTTCAGCGGCGAGCTCGTGGCGCTCACCGTCGAGCCCGTACCGGGTGTTGCGCTCACGGTGCGCGTCCCGCAGCGCGACGCGCCGGTGGTCGGCGATCCCGTGCACTTCGCGGTCGACCGCGACGGCTTGCTGGCGTACCCGCCAGACTGACCGGTGATGGCTCGTAGTCAGGCCGCCGCACGGTGGGCGATCGAGGAAGGCGCGCGCGTGCTCGCCAAGCGCGATCGGGCGATGGCGCGCGCGCTGCGCACATACGGTGTGCCCGATCTGCGGCGCGGCCGGCCCCGCCGCCCCCACTTCGCGGAGCTGGCGCGCATGATCTGCTACCAGCAGCTCGCGGGCCGCGCCGCGGCCGCGATCCACGGTCGCTTCGAGGCCCTGTTCGACGGACCGCCGACGCCCGAGGCGGTGCTCGCCCTTCCGATCGAGGACCTGCGTGCCGCCGGGTTGTCGGGTGCGAAAGCGGCATCGATCCGTGATCTCGCCGAGAAGGTGGAGGCCGGCCTCGTCCAGCTCGATCGGGTGGCGCGTCTGCCCGACGACGAGGTCGTACGGGAGCTCGTCCTGGTCCGTGGCATCGGGGAGTGGACCGCGCATATGTTCTTGATGTTCCAGCTCGGGCGGCTCGACGTATGGCCGACGCTTGACTTCGGTGTCCGCGCGGGTTTCATGCAGCTGTACGGCTTCGAGGAGCCGCTGACACCCAAGCAACTCGTTGGCGAAGGTGAACGGTTCCGGCCGTACCGCTCGCTGGTCGCCTGGTACTGCTGGCGTGCGGCCGACACCGTGACGGCTTCCTGAGGAGATTCAAGTGGCTGGTGGCCCCGCCGATGGGGGCGAGGTGAAAGGCGTCAGCGAGGGCATGCGGGCGCGGGCACGACAGCGCAACACGCGCGCCGCGATGGTGTCCGCCGGTCTCGTCGGTTTCGCCTTCGTGTGCCTGGTCCTGGTGGTGACCGGCTTCGCCAGCGTCGGCGCGTCCCGGGGCGCCAGAACCGCTCTGGCCACGACCACGACGACCGTGACCGTCGCGCCGACGACCTCGACCAGCACGTCGACGACGACCTCGACGACGACCGTCCCGCCCACCACCACGACGACGTCGACCACCACGGTGCCACCACCACCGCCGCCGCCTCCGCCGCCGCCGCCGACCGTCCCACGGACTACGACGACGACGGTCGCGCGTGTTCGGGCGAGCGTGACGGTCAGCGACGAGCCGAGCTTCTGCACCGTCACCGTGCACCTGAGCACCGGCGCGTCCCGGACCTTCACGCCCGATTCGAGCTTCGGGAGCCCTGGCGACACGTGGGACTTCACGGCGTCGTTCGCCGGGTACCGGGTCGACGTGCACGTGCTGGTGGTGAGCGACGGCGTCGACGGCCGCAAGTGTGAGGCGACGACGTCGCACCTGACCCGTTCCCGCTGAGCGTGACGCCTCACCCCGTGAGCGCGGTCCATCAGATTGGACGCTCAGCCCGCCAGAGGCGGGCCTCGCGTCCAAACAGGCGGTCATGCGACGGCGCCGGCCGCCTTCAGCTCGGCGACCTCGTCGGCGCGGAACCCCCATTCGACGAGCGCGGCGTCGCTGTGCGCGCCCGGCTTCACCGGCGCGCCCTGTACGGCTGAAGGCGTGCGCGAGAAGCGCGGCGCGGGGGCGGGGTGAGGCGCGCCGTCGACGTCCACGAACGTCTCGCGTTCGACGTTGTGGGGATGGGCGCGTGCCTCCGACATGCTCAGGACGGGTGCGAAGCACACCTCGTGACCCGTGAAGAACGCGACCCATTTGTCGCGTGTCTTGGTGCGGAACAGCTCGGCGAACCGTTGCTTCAGCTCGGGCCAGCGCGGCATGTCCATCTGCCCGGCCGCATCGAGGTCGTCGAACCCGAGCGGCGCGATCAGCGCGCACAGGTTGGCGTAGAACTTTGGCTCGTACGACGCGAGCGATACGAACCCGCCGTCCGCGGTCTCGTAGACGTTGTAGAAGTGCGCGCCGCCGTCGAGCAGATTGGTGCCTCGCGGCCCCCAGCCGCCCATGGCGTCGATCCCGAAGAAGATGCTCATCAGCTGCGCGCTGCCGTCGACCATTGCAGCGTCGACGATCTGCCCCGCGCCCGATCGGCCCCGTTCGACGAGCGCCGCGAGGATGCCGAGCACGACAAGTGACCCTCCGCCGCCGAAGTCGGCGAGCAGGTTGATCGGCGGGTGCGGCGCGTGTCCTTCGGGACCGAGATGCCAGAGCACACCGGCGATCGACAGGTAGTTGACGTCGTGGCCGACGTCGTGCGCGAGGGGCCCGTCCTGCCCCCAGCCCGTCATCCGCGCGTAGATCAGTCGTTCGTTGCGGCCGCGGCAGTGGTCGGGCCCCACACCGAGCCGCTCTGCGACACCCGGCCGGAAGCCCTCGAGCAGGACGTCGGCCTGCTCGCACAGTCGCAGCACGACACCTGGACCGTCGGGATGCTTGAGGTCGACGCCGACGCTGCGGCGACCGCGATCGATCACCGAGTACGGCGCGGCACTGCCACCCGCGACCGTGCGTCCGCTCGCGACATCGCTCGCGCGGTCGACGCGCAGCACCTCCGCGCCCAGGTCGGAGAGCAACATGCCCGCGAACTGCACCGGCCCGATGTTCGGCAGCTCGATCACCTTGATGCCGGCCAGCGGCCCCGTCATGCGCCAGTGTCCAATCTGTTTGGACGCTCAGCCCGCCAGGAGCGGTCCCCGCGTCCAATGTGTTTGGTCAGTCAGTCGAGTTTGAGCACCCGGGCTGCGTTCTCGTAGAGGAACTTGGGCCAGACGTGGTCGCGGAACGGCACGTTCGGCAGCTCCGCGAAGATGCGGTCGATGTCGAGACCCATCGGGTAGTAGCCCGCGTAGATGATCTTGTCGGCGCCGCGCGTGTTCGCGAAGTCGACGATGTGCCGGTTGTAGTGCTTGGGCGCGAACGCCGAAGTCGAGTAGTGCAGGTTCGGCCACTTCAAGAGCAGCTTCACCATCAGCTCCGACCACGGCTCGCCGCCGTGACGAGTCACGATCCGCAGCTCCGGGAAGAACCAGCAGACCTCGTCGAGCAGACCGGTGTACTGCGGCGTGTAGCGGATGCGCGGGCCCGGCACACCCGCGTACACGAAGATCGGGATGTCGAGCTCGATGCACTTCGAATAGATCGGATACATCTTCTTGTCGTTCAGCGGCACCTGCGGGATGAGGCCGGTGCCCCAGCAGTGGGTCGCCTTGGCGCCGTGCACGCGCACTGCCTCGTCGAGCTTGCGCACCGCGTCCATGCCCTCGTTCGGGTCGACGTTGCTCGACGGCACGAACCGCTCGGGATAGCGCTCGAGCGCGATCTTGGCTTTTCCTTCGGCCGGCAGCCCGGTGAGCGCTTTGCGGATGCCGTGCTGGTCCATCTTCTGTACGAGCATCTCGACCGGGTCGTCGACGCGGTCGTAGTGCGGGACGCCCTTGAACATGTACTGGGCGGGGAACTCCCATTCCTGGCTGTCGGCGTCGTGGGTCTGGCGCCGGATGAAGTCGTAGTGCTTCGCCTGTTCCCCACGCGGCGCCGGGAAGCCGATCATCGTGTCGATCGCGCCGACCTCGGTCCGCGCCTTCTCGAATGCCTCGGCGCTCATGTCGTGGTGGGCGTCTTCTCGGGCAGCTTGAACACGCGTTGCGCGTTCTCGCGCAGGAACCTCGGCCAGACGTGGTCGCGCAACGGCACGTCGGGCAGCTCGCGGAAGATGCGGTCGTACGATAGGCCGGCCGGGAAGTAGCCCGACCAGATCACCTTGTCGGCGCCCCGGGTGTTCGCGAAGTCGACGATGTCCTTCGGGTAGTACTTGGGAGCGAACGCCGTCGTCGAGTAGTAGAGGTTCGGCCACTTCAACAGCAGCTTCGCCGCGAGCGCGGTCCACGGCTCGCACCCGTGGCGCGTCACGAACTTGAGCTCGGGAAAGAACCAGCACACCTCGTCGATGAGGCCGACTTCCTGCGGTGCGTACTGGAGGCGCGGACCGGGCACTCCTGCCGTCGAGCAGAACGCGACGTCACGCTCGATGCACTTCGCGTAGATCGGATAGAACATCTTGTCGTTGAGCGCGACCTGCGGGTACAGCCCGGATGGGAACGCCCCGACGGCCTTGAGATCGAAATCGTCGGCATAGCGGTCGATCTTTCGCACCGCGTCCATGCCGTCGTTCGGGTCGATGCCGATGCTCGCGAAGAAGTGATCGGGCAGATCGCGCACCGCCCGCCGGCCGACCTCGTCCTCGACGCCGACGATCGCCTGCGTGATGCCTTGGCGCTGGTGCTCCAGGAACAGCATCTCCACCGGGTCGCCCATGTCGTCGGCGTCCCACTTCGGCACGTTCTTGAACATGTAGCCGGCCGGGAACTCGAGGTCACCCTCCTTCGTCGCCGCGTCGTGCGATCCCTTCCGGATGAACTCGTAGAACTCGAACATGTCGTCGCGCGACTTGGGAAAGCCGACGGCGGTGTCGACGACGCCACCGGCGAGCGCGTGCTGGTAGGCGCTCACTGGAGCTTGAAGACGCGCTGTGCGTTCTCGCGCAGGAACTTCGGCCATACGTGGTCGCGGAACGGGACGTCCGGCAGCTCCTTGAAGATCCGGTCCAGCGACAACCCCATCGGGTAGTAGCCGGCATACATCACCTTTTCGGCACCGCGGGTGTTCGCGAAGTCGACGATCGCCTTCGGGTAGTAGCGGGGCGCGAACGCCGAGGTCGAGTAGTAGAGGTTGGGCCACTTGAGCAGCAGCTTCGCCGCGAGGTCCGCCCAGGGCTCGCAGCCGTGGCGCGTCACGAACTTGAGCTCGGGGAAGTACCAGCAGACTTCGTCGATCAGCCCGACGTACTGCGGCGCGAACGGCACTCTCGGCCCCGGCACGCCCGCACACACGCAGATCGGGATGTCGAGCTCCACGCACTTCGCGTACAGCGGATAGAACTTCGCGTCGTTGATCGGCACCTGCGGGTTCAGGCCGGCGGGGAATGCAGTTGCGGCCTTCACGCCCAGCTCTTCGACCGCGCGCTGGAGATCGCGCACGGCGTCCATGCCGCGATTCGGGTCGACCTCGTAGCTCCCGAAGAACCGCTCGAGGTTGCGTCCGCACCGCGCGCAACGAGTCGGCGCTGCGCTCTTCGTGGAACGAGATCCCGAGCATCCCCCGCTCGATGCCGAACCGGTCCATCTGCTCGAGCAGGAAGGCCACCCCGTCCTCGCCCGGCTCGGGATGCGGTACGTCCTTGAACATGTATTGCGCCGGGAACTCGAAGTCTTCGAGCGACTCGCGATCCCGGAGGTTCGCCCGCAAGAACTGGTACGTACGCTTCGCGTCGGGAAATGGCGGGGCGATCATCAGGTCGATCACCCCGACGTCGCTCGGCATCGGCATGTCGGCGTCTCCTGTGGTCGTTCCGCGAGCCGGGAAGCGAACGTAGCCGCGCCGTCCCGAATGGGTCAGATCGGGCCGCGGCGGTGCGGTTCGAGCTGCCGTTATGCCGGGTTTCTTCGACGGCCGCATCACCGGACGGGCGCGCGCCGCAGATTTGTGATGCGATAGGCGAGGGTTCGAGCGGCGGGGCTCGTCGACAACGGTGGAGTGCAACAGAGCGCAGTGGGGGCACCTGATTTCCCGTTGCGGTCCCGTCATCGCGAGGTTCTTGTGAACTTGAAGACGGCGGCGCGTCGGTTGGGCGTGCACTACCAAACTGCGTACCGATGGGTGCGCAGCGGACAGCTCGTCGCGGTGAAAGTCGGCGCGGGCTACGAGATCAGCGATGCCGCGCTCGAGCGCTTCGAGGCGCAGCGCGTCGCTCTCGAGCGTTTGCCGGCCGAGTCATCGTCGACGCTGACCAGCGCGCAATCGGCGCCCGAGACGCACGACCACGCGCTCGAGGTGCTCGACCGCATGGTCGACGCGGTCACCGTCGAACGCGCGCCCAGTGGTCGAGCGCGGCGGGCGCCTCGGCGCCGACGTGCTGGGCGACGCGGTCATCGTGGCCCTCCGAGACCGCGACGGCGAGCTCGTCGTGGCACACGTTGCGCATCACGATCCAGTGTCGGAAGTCGCGCTCGCGACGGTCGCGTACGAGGTGCCGTTCGCGCTCGAGATCGCGCGCCTTGTCGTGCGCACCGGCTCGCCGTTGTTCGTCCCGCAGGTGCCGCAGCGCGAAGTTCGCCGTTCCCTGCGCCCCGAGCTCCACGAGTTCCTGCTCGCGGGCGGCTGCTACAGCCTGATCACCGTGCCGATCGGTACCGACGAGCGCATCGACGGCGCGTTGATCGCGGTGCGCGACGGACCCGGCCGGCCGTATGCGCGCGACGACGTGGCGTTCGTGTCCTCGCTCGGCGCCCGCATCTCCCTCGCGCACGCTCGGGCCGCCCATGCAGTGCTGGCGAAGGATACGCGAGGACGTCTCGTCGACACCGTCGGGGTCTTCCTTTCGGAGTACGAGCACATGGACACCGTTTCCCGTCTGGCGCTCGACGAGCTCCTCGAGTCCGTCGCGGCCGACGAGCCCGAGTCGCTGGTCGCGGTGCTCGATCTCGATCTCCGCCATCTGGGTTGTACGAAGGCGTACGCCTCCCAGCTCGGCCAGGACCAGACGCGTGTCGTCACGGCGTCACTGGGCACGTTGGTCGCGGACGCGGAGCGCCTACGCGGCAGCTTCGACGAGGTGCTCGTCGGCGAGCTCGACTTCCGCACCGTCGACATCCAACCGATCGCCGCGACTTCACCGATGACGCTGCACGCGGCGATGATCCGCGGCGCCGACGCAACGCCCTGGTGCATCGTCATCGTCGCGACGCCGGTGCCGCAGCTCCCACTCGACATTGCCCCGACCCGCTCTGCCCGGTCGGTGCCGTCGCCCGCTCCGGCGATCACCGCGTAGGTCCGCCCGCCCGTTCGATAGGTTCCGTGGCGTGCCGGACGCGCCCGACTGGGGACACGCACGCGAGCTCGATTCGGTTCGCGGCCAGGTGGCGATCGCCGGCATCGGCGAGACCGCGTACACGAAGGCGTCGGGCCGGAGTGCTCGTGAGATCGGCGCCGAGGCGGCCGAGCGGGCGATTGCGGACGCGGGTCTCGAGCCGGACGACATCGACGGGCTGACGTGGTCGCGCGCGATGGGCGACTTCGACGCCGACGCGTTCCGCGAGCACTTCGGTACGGCGCACGACATGTGGACGTCGGAGTGGGGCGGTGGGATGGCGTGGGCCGCGACCGCGCCGTACCTCGCGGCCGAGGCGATCGCCCAGGGCAAGGCGCGCCACGTGCTGAACGTCTTCTCGGTGGCTTGGGCGACCCAGCGCGGGTCGATGACCGGCGGTCCGGGCGAGGTGCACGCGGCGCAGTCGAGCAAGCAGAACCTCGAGGTGCCGTTCGGATGGTTCCCGCAGCCGGTGTACTTCGCGACGATCATGCGCCGGCACATGATCGAGTTCGGCACGACTGCCGAGCAGTTCGGCGCGATCGCGTTCGCGTGCCGCCGCCACGCGAACCTCAATCCCGACGCGGTGATGCACGGCCGCCCGATGGGGATCGACGACTACCTTGCCGCGCCGTACCTCGCCGAACCGCTGCGGCTGCTCGATTCGTGCCTGATCTCCGACGGCGGCGCCGCCTACGTCACGACGACGGTCGAACGGGCGCGCGACCTCGCGCAGCCGCCCGCGGTCGTGCTCGGTGTCGGCGAGGGCTACTCCGGCGCGGGCACGCACTGGGCACAGCAGCGCGCATTCACGAGCACGCCTCAGGTGTTCTCGGCGCCCGGCGCGTTCGCCATGGCCGGCATCGGTCCGTCGGACGTCGACGTGCTCACGGTGTACGACCCCTTCACCGTCGTGAGCTTGATGCAGATCGAGGACATGGGCTTCTGCGCGAAAGGTGAGGCGGGCGCGTTCGTCGAGGGCGACGCGCTGTTCCACGACGGTGGCACGTTGCCGTTCAACACGCACGGAGGTCTGCTCTCGCACGCGTATGTGCTCGGCATCGCCCACGTCGTCGAGTGCGTGAAGCAGGTGCGCGGCATCGCGCCGGCGCAGGTACCGGACTGCGAGGTCGCGGTCTACGGCGGCTATACGGGTCACATGGCGAGCACGCTCGTGCTGGCGAAGGACGCATAGCTCGTGGCGATCAAGCGCGCCGACTTCCCGCTGCCCGACCTGACCGATCCGCTCAGCGCGCCGTACTTCACAGCCGCGGCCGCGGGCGAGCTCCGCATCCCGCGTTGCGAGGACTGCGGCGCGTATGTGTGGTATCCGGAGGAGAAGTGCCCGGCCGACGGCGGCGCGCCCGTGTGGACACAGGTGTCCGGCCGCGGCACGTTGTTCTCGTGGGCGGTCGTCCACCGCGCGTTCCTCCCCGCGTTCGTCGACAAGGTGCCGTTCGTCACGGCCCTGGTCGCGCTCGACGAGGATCCGGCGGTGCGGGTCGCGACGTACATCGTCGACACCGACGCTGACGCGTTGCTGCCCGACGCTTCGGTCGCAGTCGAGTTCCGCGAGCTGTCGTTCTCGACAGTGCCCGACGTCTCGGTGACCGTCCCGATGTTCCGGGTGTGTGGATGATCTACGACGGGTTGCGCGTCGTCGACTGCACGGCGGGCCTCGCGGGCGCGTACTGCACCAAGCTGCTCACCGACCTCGGTGCTGACGTCGTGCACGGCACGCCCATCGGCGAGGATCCGCTGTTCGTCTACCTGCGCACGTCGCAGCGCCACGCCGCCGATCTCGCGCCGTGGCTCGCGGCCGCGGACATCGTCGTCGTAGGTGAACCGGGAGCCGCGCCCGCGGGCAACAATCCGTTGGTCACGATCGCGATCACGCCGCTCGGACACGGCGGTCCCGACGACGGCCTCGCGCTCACCGAAGAGGTCCTGCAGGCGCGCAGCGGCAGCCTCGCGGGACACGGACACATGCACCTGCCGCCGCTGACCGTCGGTGGACGGCTCGCGGAGTACATCGTCGGCGCGTTCGGGGCGCTCGGCGGGCTGACCGCGTGGACGCGCGCGTCGCGCACCTGCGTGCCCGAGAAGGTCGACGCGTCGATGCTCGAGGCGATGCAGATGACGTACGTGACGTACCCGACGTTGTTCGCGCGGTTCCCGGGCGGCCGGGAGCATGCGTTCCGCTGGGTGATGATCCCGGGCAACGAACCGACCGGCGATGGCCGGTACGTCGGGATCACGACCGTCACCACGCAGCAGTGGCAGTCGCTGGCGCGCCTCATCGGCCGTCCCGACATGGCCGACGACGACCAGCTGGGCACCATGCTCGGTCGCTTCGCGCGCGCCGATGAGGTGAACGCGGCGCTCCACGCGTGGACAACCGCTCACACCGCCGACGAGGTCGTTGCCGCGTGCGTCGATGCTCGCGTCCCGGCAACGATCGTCGGCAACGGCGCCGAGCTCCCGCGCTTCGACCATCTCGTGGCGCGGAAGGTGTTCGTCACGCAGCCCGGCGAGGGTTGGATCCGACCCCGCGCGCCGTTCCGCTTCCACGCGGTGCCCGATCGCGAGCTGACCCCGCCGAGCGACGCGACCGGCGCGTGGGAGGCCGCGACCGCGCGTTCGCCGGTGCACGATGCGCCGGGGGAGCGACCGCTGGCCGGCGTGAAGGTGCTCGACTTCACCGCGTTCTGGGCCGGACCGTTCGCGACCGCGTGGCTGCACGCGATGGGCGCCGAGGTCATCAAGGTCGAGGCCGTGCAGCGGCCCGACGGCATTCGCTTCAGCGCCGCGGTGCGACCGCGAGAGAATCCCAAGTTCTACGAGCTGTCGCCCTTGTTCCACGCGACCAACCTGGGCAAGCGCGGGATCACGCTCGATCTCGGTCATCCAGACGGTCTTGCGATCGCCAAGCAGCTCGTCGCGCGCTGCGACGTGATCGCCGAGAACTTCACGCCCCAGGTCATGGACCGGTTCGGGCTCGACTGGGACACCGTCCACGCGATCAAACCCGGTGCGGTCTATCTCCGGATGCCGGCGTTCGGGTTGTCGGGGCCGTGGCGTGAGCGCGGCGGCTTTGCGCAGACGATGGAGCAGCTCACCGGGATGGCGTTCGTGACCGGCTACGACGGTGGCCCGCCGATCATCCCCGGCGGTCCTGTCGACCCGATGGTCGGCGCGCACGCCGCGCTCGCGGTCGTCGCCGCGCTCGAGCACCGCGCGCGCACCGGTAACGGGCAGCTGGTCGAGGTGCCGCTCGTGGAGGTCGCGACCGCGGTCACCGCCGACCAGGTCATCCGTCATGCGATCGACGGCACGCTGCTCGGGCGGCGGGGCGAGCGCGGCGTCTATCGCTGCGACGGAGACGATGCATGGGTCGCGGTCGACCGTGCACGCGATCCGATGTCCGAGGAGGAGCGCCGGGCGTGGTGCGCGATACGCGCACCGGCGGACGCAGCCGAGGCGGCGCTGGCGCAGGGCATCCCCGCGGCCGCGATGGTGCCCGGCTACGCGACGCTCGCAGACCCGCAGTTGCGCGCCCGCGGCTTCTTCGAGCCCGTTGCGCACCCGCTCGTCGGGACGCAGGAGTACCCGACGTGGCCGGTGCGGATGTCGGCCGGCCCCCACCGATGCTGGCGCGGTCCGGCACCGACGCTCGGCGAGCACACGTCCGAGGTGCTGCGCGCGGAGCTCGGCCTCGACGACGACGAGATCGCGTGGCTGGAAGCGGAGCACGTCACGGGCACGACGCCCCGGATGTCTCGATAGCTGCGGTGGTGGGATCGAGCGCATGATGTTGCCGCCGGACGAAGCCGACCTCGAGGAGGTCGAGGACGCGCTCGTCGACGGCGACGTCCCGTATCAGCGCGGCACCGCGCAAGCCGCACTCCGTCACCGCGACTTTCGGATCGTGTACGCGGGCACGTTCGCGTCGAACATCGGCACGTGGATGCAGAACGTCATCCTCGGTGCGTACATGCTCGACGTGACCGGCAAGGGCAGCTGGGTCAGCTTGGTGTTCTTCGCCCAGCTCGGGCCGCTGCTGTTCCTCTCGCTCACGGGTGGTGCGCTCGCCGACACCGTCGACCGCCGGCGGTTGCTCGTCACCCTCCAGTTCGTCCAAGGCATCCTCTCGCTGGTGCTGGCCGCGATCGTGTGGAGGACGGACTCGTCGCCGTGGGTGATCGTCGGCATCGTGTTCGCGATCGGAGTCGCGAACGCGCTCGGCGCACCGGGGCTGAGCTCGATCCTGCCGACACTCGTGCCGCGTGAGGACATGCCCGGCGCGGTCGCGCTCATGTCCGTGCAGATGAACCTCTCGCGCGTCATCGGTCCTGCGATCGGCGGCCTGATCTACACGAGCCTCGACGCGGGGCCGGTGTTTGCGATCAATGCCGCCACGTACCTGTTCGCGGTCGCGGGCCTCGTCTGGGCGCGCTACGCGGGCCGCACCAACGCCGTGATCGACGAGCGCGGCATTGCCCGGCTCCTGTCGGGTGTGCGCATCGCGCGGCGCGATCCGTTGATCCTTCACGTGTTGATCACGCTCGCCTCGTTCTCGTTCTTCTCTTTACCGTTCGTCGGCATCCTGGGCGTCATCGCGAAGTTCAACCTCGGAATCGCGCCGAAGAGCGGCGAGTTCGGGCTGCTCTACGCGACGTTCGGGCTCGGCGCGGCGTTGGGCGCGGTGACCGTCGGCACCGTGCTCGCTCGCCGGTCCAAGGTCGGGCTCCTGCGTGCGGGGTTCGTCGCGTTCGCCATCGTGCTCGCCGCGTTCGCGCTCGTGCGCAACGCGGCGCTGGCGTTCCTGGTCGTCGCGCTGCTCGGCTACGTCTACTTCCTCGTGGTCACGTGCCTGTCCACCGTGCTGCAGGACCACCTTCCCGACGAGGTGCGAGGCCGCGTGATGGCGTTGTGGATCATGGGCTTCGGCGGCACGGTGCCGCTCGGTGTGCTCGCCGCCGGGCCGTTCAGCGAGGACCACAGCACCGCCGTGCTGCTCGTCGGTGCGGTCTGGGCACTCGTGCTCGCACTGTGGTCGAATGCCGAGAGGCTCCGTCGAAAGGGTGCGTCCGATGTCTGAACCCCACGCTGTCGGCTACCGGGCGTTACGCGGTCGCGTTCGCGCCATTGTCGAGACCGCCGATCGGGCCGCGGTCGACGGGCCGTCGCCGGCGACGCCGGGCTGGACCGTGCACGATGTCCTCGCGCATCTCGTCGGCGTGACCGACGACGTCGTGAACGGGCGGCTCGAGGGGGTGGCGACCGAACCGTGGACCGCGGCCCAGGTCGAGGCGCGGCGCGGTGTACCGACCGGTGCGCTGGTCGACGAGTGGGATGCGAACGCCGAGCGCTTCGAGTCGTTGCTCGGCGGCGCGCCGATGGAGATCGCCGGGCAGGCGCTCTTCGACGCGGCCACGCACGAGCACGACATCCGTTGCGCGCTCGGCCGGCCCGGTGCACGCGACAGTGATGCCCTCGCGCTGGCGTGGGAGTGGTTGCTCGCGACGCGGCCGACGACCAGCGCGCCGACGATTCGGTTCGTCACCGAGGGCGGCGACGAGGTCGTCGGCGAGGGTGAGCCGGTCGCGACCGTGAAGGCGAGCCGTTTCGAGATCCTGCGCGCCACGACCGGCCGCCGCAGCGCGAGCGAGATCGAGAGCTACGGGTGGGACCCGTCACCGATGCCCGAGCAGCTCATCGTCGCGGAGATCTTCGCGATGCGTGCCGAACCGCTCAACGAATAGCCGAACATGCGTGGCCGACGGCCCTATAAGGGCCGCGTGCCACGCATGTTGGTCAATGGTCGAGCTCGCGCAGGACGTTGGCGACGTTGCGGCCGATGACGTCGAGGTTGTAGCCACCTTCTTGCACGACGACGGTCGGGAGGTCGAGCGCGCCGAGCGCGCCGCCGATGCGGGTGTAGTCGTCGGCGACGAGCCGGAACGTGTCCGGGTCCTCGAGCGCGGTGTCGACGCCGAGGGACACGAGCACGCCGTCGGGGCCGAACTTGCGCACGGCCGTGAGCGCGGCATCGAGTGCGGGCCCGTATGCGTCCCATGCGGTGCCCGCGGGCAACGGGAAGTTGCGGGTGCAATCCTCGCCGGCACCCCAGCCGCGCTCACGGGCGAAGCCGAGGAAGAACGGGTACTCGTCGGCCGGGTCCGCGTGCACGGACACGAACATCACGTCATCGCGGTCGTAGAAGATCTGCTGCGTCCCGTTGCCGTGGTGGTAGTCGACATCGACGATCGCGACCCGTGCACCGCGGTCGGTCCAGGCCTGCGCGGCAACTGCGACGTTGTTGAGATAGCAGTAACCGGCGAAGGAGTCGGTCGCGGCGTGGTGCCCCGGCGGCCGGGCGAGGGCGTACGACACCCGGGCCCGCCCGTCGGCGACGGCTTCCCACGCGGAGAGGGTGATGTCTGCCGCCGCGATCGACGCCGCCCACGTACCCGCGAGCACCGGATCGTTGTCGTGCGAGTACCACCCCAGCTGGGCGATGACGTGCGGCGGCTCGTCATAGGGCTGGCCGCGAATCGCGCGTGCATACGCAACCGCTTCGGAGTCGCCGTCGAGGCCGGTCGCGGCGCGCCAGCGCTCGTGCGCGTGCTCGAGGAAGTCGAGGTACTCGGGTGGGTGGATGCGCCGGACCGGGTCGAGCCCGAACGACGCCGGTGGGGTCGGCCCGCCCAGCCCGGCATCGGCGAGCGCGGCAACGATGCGGTCGACCCGCTCGGGCACTTCGGGCGGCTCGACGAGCTGCCCCCGGTCGAGGAACGGGCGGCGAGGATGGTGGGCGCGGTGCGCGTCGGACCCGAACGTCAGCATCAGGGAAAGCTATTGATCGCTGGCGAAGCTGTGGCACGCCTGTTCGATCGCGTCGCGCAACAGCGCGGGGTCGAGCTCCGGCACGATGCAGCCCGGACCGTCGAGCCGCAGCATGGTCTGTGCCGTGTAATGCCGGACGGTCAGCTCGAGCACCGACGCGCGTGCTTTGCGCTCGGAGACGCGCAGCTCGAACGCGCAGCCCCGGGCGCGGCCCCGCACCGCCCCGAAGTCGGTCTCGCGTGCCGGCGGCAGGAACTCCGCGGTCATCTCCCGCGCGAGCAGCAGGAGGGCGGCATTCGTCCGGCCCTGGTGGCGCATCCACTGACGACGACGACCGAGAAGTGCCACCCGCACAGCATCGACGCTTGCGGCGGCCAAGTAAAAAACCCTCGATACGCTTGTTGCCGATGACCAGCGTGGAGGTCGTGGGAGTCGACCTCGACCTGCCGGCGGCCGTCGTCGCCCGACTCGACGCGCTGCTCCCGGCCGCGGAGCATGCCGGCCGACCCGCGGTCCGGGTGCTGCGGGCGACGACGCGCGAAGTGCTCGGCGCACGGCTGGGCGTCGCCCCGCACTCCCTCGTGGTGAGTCGCGTCTGCCGCCACTGCGGGCACCCCACGCACGGCAAGCCGACGCTCCCCGACGCGCCCGACGTGTCGTTCAGCGTCAGCCGCTCGGGCACCATCGGTGTGATCGCGGTCGCGGTCGACGGTGTGAGTGTCGGCGTGGACATCGAGCAGGTGCGGCCCCGCAGCCACCTCGCCGGGCTCGCGGCGCGGACCCTCGGCCCCGACGCGCTCGCCGCCTGGCGCGCCGCGCCGCAAGGCGAGCAGCTCATCCGGTTCCTGTACGTGTGGACGGCCAAGGAGGCGTATCTCAAGGCGGTCGGCACCGGGATCACGGTCCGGCTGTCCGACGTGCCCGAGCAGCCACCGGGCTGGTCCGTCGAGCGATTCCCTGCAGCGGACGGCTTCGTCGGCGCGCTCGCCGTCCGAGGACCTAGCGCGAGTGACGGAACTGCAGGCTGAGCCGGGGACCGGCCCGTGCCACCTTCGGCACCGAGTGCTCCCACGTTCGCTGTGACGTGCCGCCCATCACGAACAAGTCGCCGGGGAGGAGCCTGAACGCCCTGGTGTCGTGGTGTTCCTGCGTCTTCATGGGTCGACTCCGCGCTCCGCTCCCCTCCGGTCGCTCCGCTGTCGTCTCCCTACACCGCATGCGGAGTTTGCGGGGCGACCCGAGTGAGATCAGCGCGACGACCGGGTCGACGATCTCGGCCGGGATGCGGTCGCCGTGCCAGGCCACGCTGTCGCGGCCGTCCCGGTAGAGCGCGGCGCCGACCCCGTCGAAGACTCTGCCGTATCGTGCCGACAGCGCGGCCGCCATCGGCGCGATGACGTCGGGGACCGACGCGTCGTCGAGCGCGACTCCGTACCACGCGATCAGACGCGGCTCGTCGACCGTACGGTCGTACATGTGCACGCGGCGCTGCGCCCACGGCGCACAGTCGACGATCGTGGCGAACAACGCGTCGGCGCCGTGGACCCATCCCGGCACCTGCTCCACCCACGCCGAGTCGTCGAGGTCGATGCGCCGCGCCGACGCGAACCCTGCATCGAATCGCGGTTCGTCCTCCGCGTCGAGCAACGACGGCTGCCACAGCAGCGAACGGGTGTTCGCCATGCGAGCAACATACCGAATCTCGTCGCCGGGTTCCCCCCGCCCTGCGACGACGGGAAGCCGCGGTCGCAGCGGTACGGTGGCCATGTGCTCGACGAGGACGAGGGTTACACGGACGAGCCGGACGAATCGGACGACGACGAGGACGCGGCGCTCACCGGCCACGCGACGCCAGCGCCGATCGAGCGTTTCCACCGCTCGTCGGTGGGCACGATGCTCGCGGCCGGCATGTTCGGTCTCCGCGATGTCCTCGAGCCGCCCAAGGACGAGACGCCGGCGATCGTCGAGGACTGGGCGGGCGGTGAGCCCTTCGACGACCCGTACGTGATGCGGCTCGACCCGGAGAACCCCGAGGATTCGATCGTGATGATCCGGCCGTGGCTCAAGAAGGCGTCGGAAACCACGGACTGAGATCGACGCGCCGGCCTTCCTCGGCCGCGACGTACGCGCCGTACACGACTGCGACGACGTCACGCCCGAGGCGCGCGTCGGCGCGCGGCGGACGGTCGTGCACGACTGCCTCCGCGAAGTCCTGGATCTCCTGCGGATATCCCTGCATCCAGTCCTCGTCGGGTGACGGTTGTGACCAACCGCCGTGCGTCTCCAGCTTCTCGCTCAGGTACGCGTCCTCGAGCACGCGGGCATCGGGCGCGTAGGCGCGCACCGCGTTGTTCGGATTGAGGTTCGCTTCGACGACCGTGTTGGTCGCGTAGACCGTCATCTGGTTCTTCACCCCGCCGAGCGTCGTGTCCGCGCCGACGATCTCTGCGACCGTGCCGTCGTCGAACGTGCACACGAGCAGGCCGAAGTCCTCGACGTCCTCGTAGCCCGACCGGATCGCGGTGGGCGGCCCTTCGAATGCAGCAGCCTTCGTCAGCGATCGGGTCTCGGCCGTCACCGTGGCCGGGCGCGCGCCTTCTCGTTGCTTCAGGTGCAGTGCGGCACCCAGCGGATGACAGCCCTTGCCGAGCAGCGCGCCGCCGCCGGCGGTGACCCAGTGCTTGTTCGGCTCGGAGTGCGTGCCGCTGTGCGACTCCTCGCCCTGGATGCGCAGGATCGCGCCGCCGGCCGTGTCCAGGAGCGCCGCCGCCTTCGTCACCGGCGGTGCGTAGACCCAATTCTCCGCGTAGCAGCACCACCGACCGGCCGCACGCGCAGCCGCGACGATGGTGTCGGCCTCGGCGACCGCGTGATCGAGCATGGCGCGGGCATCGAGCTCCCGGCGCGCAACGAAGCAACCGGTGAGCGGCTTCTCCACGACCACGTGCTTCCCTGCCGAAAGCGCCTCGCGCGCCAGCGGCGCGTGCAGGTGGTTCGGGACACACAGGTCGATGACGTCGACGTCGGGATCGGCGAGCACCTCGGCCGCGCTGGTGTCGGAGCGCGTCGTCGCGACCGCGACGATCTCGACGTCGATCCCGTGCACACGCTGCCACGCGTCGGTGTGGAGACGCGAGGCGAAACCGCCGCCGATCATGCCGATGCGCAGACGCTCCATCACACGTCCTTCGCGAGGATCCGCTCACGCGCCACGGTGAAACGCTCGAGCTGGTCGGGACGCACGGTGACGCCGAGGCCCGGCCCATCGGGCACGCGGAGCCGGCCGTCATCGAGCACGAATGGCTCGGTGAGGTCGCCGTCGGGGCCGAAATAGCGGTCTGATGCCGAGCAATCGCCGGTCATCGTGAAACCCGGCAGGGCCGCCAGCGCCACGAGTACGGACCGGCCGATCCCGGTTTCGAGCATCCCGCCCGCGACCGCCGGGACACCGGCCGCGACGCACACATCGTGGACCGCGCGTGCCTCGCCGATCCCGAGACGAGCGGGCTTGATGCTCACGACACGCGCTGCGCCCGACGCGATCGCGTACCGCGGTGACGGTCGCGCTCGTCACGGTCTCGTCCAGGCACACGGGCGTGTGCACGTGCGCGGCGAGCGACGCGTGGTCGGCGAGGGCGTCGGCGGCCAGCGGCTGCTCGAGGCACTGGAGATCGAACTGGTCGAGGCCGGCGAGCGTCGTTGCATGGGCGAGTGTGTAGCTGCCGTTTGCATCCGCGGCGAGCGGGAATCGATCACCGACGGCGCGCCGTGCCGCGTGCAGCACCGCGGTATCGCGGCCCGGTTCGATCTTGCACTTCACGCGCCGGTACCCGACCTCGATGTAGTGCCGCAGGAGCTCGCCGAAGCGCGCGTCGTCGCAGAACCCGATCGCGACGCCTGCGTCGACCTGCGGGCGTACCGCGCCGAGATGCGCGGCGAGCGAGACGCCGTCGCGGCGCAGGCGGCCGTCGAGCAACGCGCTTTCGAGCGCGGCACGCGCCGCGTCGTGGCCGCGGACGGCAGGAAGTGGCGCGCGCGCGAGGAGCGGAGGGAGGAGGTAGTCGCGCAGGACGAGCCGCGCCGTGTCGATCGTGTCGGGGGCGTAGGTCGGAGTGGCGAACGCCGCGCACTCACCCCAGCCCTCGCCGGTCTCGCCGCGTATGCACACGAGCAACGCTTCTTTGGTCGCGGTCTCGCCGGCCGCCGTGCGAAAGGGCTCGACGAGTGGCATGCGGACGCGGAAGAGCTCGGCTTCGTGGAGGATGCGTGCGAGCGTACGCGCGAACGAGCCCGGGCTTGCGGCCCGGGCTCGCACGCGTGATGACCGTACGGGATGAGAACGTCAGCGGCGCTTGGCCGTCGCCTTCTTCTTCGTCGTCTTGCGCGCCGGTGCTGCCTTGCGCGCGGTTGCCTTCTTCGTCGTCTTCTTCGCGGTTGCCTTCTTCTTGGCGGGGGCCTTGCGTGCGCCCTTGCCCGAGAGGACGGCGTCCTTGAATGCCTTCAACGGCGTGATGCGTGCGACACGCTTGGCGGCGACTCTCACCTGCTCGCCGGTGGCAGGGTTGCGAGCCATCCGCGCGGGCCGGTCGATACGCCGGAACTTCGCGAAGCCCGAGATGGCAACGTCTTCACCGGTTGCCACCGTCGAGGTGATCAAATCGGTGAGCGACGTCAAGACGTCGTCCGCCTGCTTGCGGCTCCAGTCGTTGCGCTCGGCGAGTTCGTTGAGCAGCTGGCTGCGATTCACTTGACCTCCATCGACCACAGTGGCAGTGCAGCGAGCATCGTTGCACGATCAACGAGGCGATGGGCGGATCCTGCCGCAAATTTCGGGGTTTTTTCTATATTTTCTGTGCCGCGGGCTAGCTCTCGGTGCCGTTTCCGGCCGGCTCGAGCGAGCCGGGGTCCATCGCCCAACCGGCTTTTCCTTGTGATTTCGCGCGATACATCGCGACGTCGGCGCGCCGGAGCAGGTCGCCCGGGTCGGCGCGGTCGGCGGCCGCGACCGCGATGCCGATGCTCGTCGAGATCCGCACTTCGTGCTGACCGAGACGGATCGGTTCCGCGAGCATCTCGCCGATGCGCTCGGCCACCTCGACGGCCGGCGCCGCGCTCTCGAGACGCGTGAGCAGGATCGTGAACTCGTCGCCGCCCATGCGCGCCACGATGTCACCCGCTCGCACGCACCTCGGCAATCTCGCCGCCACTCCCACGAGCAGGTCGTTGCCGGCATCGTGACCGAAGCGGTCGTTCACGTCCTTGAAGCCGTCGAGGTCGAGGAACAGCACCGCGATGAGGTCACCCGGTCGGCCCCGCCCGCTGCGCTCCTCGAGGCTCTCGGTGAAGCGCCGACGGTTGGGCAGCTCGGTGAGCGCGTCGTGCGACGCCTCGTGCGCCAATCGGTCCTTGAGGGCGCCGAGCTCACGGTGCACCTGGGCGTTGCGCAGGGATGCGCCGGCCTGCGCCGCGAACAGCTCGAGGCTCTCGGCGTAGGACCCGGGGGGCGCGCCGGACGCGGGCCAGCGCGCGGTCACGACCACGAGCGCGTCCTCGACGGTCGTGATCGGCAGCGCAAACAGCGTCGAGTACTGGGTGGGCGGGCGATTCGCCTGACGGCGGCCTCGCCGGGGCGCGGGTTCGGACGTCGCGCCGGGGGGCCAGACGGTCGCCTCGCCTGCGGCCTGCGCCGCGGCGGCGGCAAGCAGGCGGGGGTCGCCGGGCGGGATCGAGAGGACATCGCGCGACTGACGAACCGGGCGCGCGGTGAGCTCGGGGCCCTCCGCGCCGAACAGCTCGAAGACCTGGGGCTCGGCGAAGCCCATCTCGGCGACGGTGTCGCGCAGCACTTCCAGGATCTCGTCGACCTCCAGACGGGTGCTGCGCTGACCGCCGAGGGCAGCGGCGCGCAGGAGGGCGCTGCGCCGTACCGCCTCGTCCCGCCCTTGCCGGTGGGCGGCGATCTCCGCGACGAGGTGCTCGGCGAGGAACCCGCTCGGCAGCGCGACGAGGAACACGACGGTGAGGCGCTCCGCGAGCGTCGAGACCGCGAGGGGCTCTGCACTCTCGTAGTTCCACAGTCCGTACGCGGCCCGCGAGCGCGAGCCAGCTCAAGACCGCGCCCGAGATCTGGAACCGGATCGCGCCCTCGATGACCGGCAGGACGAGCACCGCCCAGTCCGCGGAGTCAGTGGGGCCGTGCTGCACGCCGACGACGACGAGCACGATTGCCGTGTCCGCGACCAGCTGCGCGACGCCGAGGACCCGACGCGTGGGTTCGGGTGCACGCTGCGCCCAGAGCGACAGGAGGTTGATCGACGCGAATCCGCAGACCAGCACCGCGACGATCAGCAGGTCGAGATCGCTGGCAGTCACGAGGCGGACCGCAACGAGCACGCAGGCGAGATAGCGGACGCGACGCAGCGCGGCTTCGATCGAAACCGGCATGCCCGCCTCCGCGACTTCCGCGTGCGGCATCCGCGTCGTCCCTCCTCCGCGTCCCGCCCCGGCCGCGTCATGCGGCGGAGGTGCGCCTCCTATCGATATCGGCGGGGTGCCGGGGGTTGTTGAGGTTCGCGGTCGCGTTCAGTGCGATTCGGCGGGGCCGTCGGACACGGTGAGTACCTCGAGGAGATGCACCGCGGTCTCCGCGAATTCGTCCTCGTTCGGGCCGTCGGGATCGACGACCTGACGCAGCGCGAACCCGTCGGCGAGCGCGGCGAGAAGATCGACGATCCGAGCCAAGTCGGTATCGGCCCGTGGTCGCCTCTGCCACCGTTCGAGAACCGCGCCGTACGCGTCCGCCAACGCGCCGTGTACGCGCGCTTGGTAGTCGCGCACGATCTCGGGCGCCGACGTGGGCCGGATGCCGCCCTCGTCCTCGAGGAAACGGTCCTCGAGCGCGAGCATGACGCCGACCAGGTGCGGGATGGCGATGCGGCGCTGGGTCACCAACGTGAAATGCGCGCGCGCGAGGGCAGTGGCCGCTTCCGGGCCGTCGCCGCCACTCGCCGCGAGCACGTCGAGCCTTGGTCCGAGCAAGAAGGTGACGGTGTCGAGCGCGACGCCGAGCAGCTCGTCGAGATAGGCCGAGTCGTCCGCCCGCCAGTAGCGATACCACGTCTGGCGCGAGACTTCCGCCCGCTGCGTGACCGGTCCCGGGCCCGAACGCGTGCTCGAGGCCCCGTCGTACCGCGCCGGGGAGGAGCTCCTGACCGGCCGCGAGGAGCTGCCCACGGGTTCGCGCGCGCTTCGCGGTGTACTCGGTCATTTTGTCGGGTCGTCCCGGCCCCGTGAATCGGTCTAAAACGATACACTATGTCTCTTGTTTGCTGCCTGTCCACTTCGTACCGTGGCGAACGCCTGGATCGTGCTGGCAGCCACCGAATGCCAGCGCCCTCCCGGCGCACAGCACAGGACTCAGGTCGAGGACCCGAAGACGAAGTGGTCGGTTCGGCGGCGACGGTCCGGTACTCAAAGGTCGCATTCGGGGCACGCGGCGCGTGCGTCCGAGGTGGTCGGGAGGTGGGGGAGTACCGGGCTCCGCTGGGGGAGCGCCGCCGAACGCGATGACGGCCCGCACGCCGGAAACGGTGATGCGGGCCGTTTCGCGTCGCCCCACGTGTGACCACGCGCGGAGTGGCGCGTGACAATCTGCCGCGGTGGCGCAGCCAGTGGCCGTTGACGATCCCGCCGACCCTCGACTCGCCGACTACGTCGACCTCGCCGACCCGGAGCTGCGGCGCCGCGTCGAGAGCGAGGCGGGGTTCTTCATCGCCGAGTCGCCACTGGTCGTGCGCCGGCTGCTCGGGTCGGGCCGTCGCGTCAGATCGGTGCTCGTCACCGCCGACCAGCGCGCGGTGCTCCGAGGACGCGCTGGCCACGGTCGCGGTGCCGGTGTACGTCGCAACGCCCGCGGTGTTGCGACGAGTCGTCGGCTTCGAGCTGCACCGGGGCGCGGTCGCGTCGGCGGACCGGTGGCCGCTGCCGCCGGTGGCCGACGTCGTGGGCGGGGCGCGCCGGGTCGCGGTCTGCGAGCGCATCAACGACCACGAGAATCTCGGCGTGGTGTTCCGGAGCGCCGCCGCGCTCGGTCTCGACGCCGTGTTACTGGACGACGAGTGCGCCGACCCGCTCTACCGACGGTGCGTGCGCGTGTCCATCGGCCACGCCGTCACCCTGCCGTGGACGAGGCTCGGCTCGCTCGAGCAGCTCCGCACCGCCGGATTCACCACGGTGGCGCTCACCCCGCATCCCGAGGCCACGGCGATCGACGACCTTGCCTGGCCGGCGCGCGTCGCCCTGCTGCTCGGCGCCGGAGGGGCCGGGGCTCTCCGAGGGCTGGCTCCGCGCCGCCGACATGCGCGTACGCATCCCGATGGCTCCGGGTGCCGACTCGCTGAACGTCGCGACCGCGGCCGCGATCGCCTTCCACGTCAGCCGGGCACGTCTGCGGTGATCCGGCCGTCGACCAGCTCGATCCGGCGGGTGAGCGCCAGGTCCTCGAGCAAGGTCCGGTCGTGGGTGACGACGAGCAATGTGCCCGAGAAGCTCGCGAGTGCCGATTCGAGCTGCTCGATCGCCGGCAGGTCCAGGTGGTTCGTCGGCTCGTCGAGGACGAGGCAGTTGACACCTCGCGCCGAGAGCAGCGCGAGCGACGCCGCGCGTCCGTTCGCCGGGCGACAACGAGTCGGCCGCCCGCTGCACGTGTTCGGCGCCGAGACCGAACTTGGCCAGCAACGACCGGACATCCGGCGCCGGCAGTCCACTGCTCGTCTCGAAGCGCTCGAGGAGCGGCGTGCCCCCGGCAAACTCGGCTCGCGCCTGGTCGAGGGCGCCGAACACGACCCCTGGCCCGATCCACACCTCGCCGGCATCGGCCCGGCGCTGCCCGAGCAGCGTGCGGAGCAGCGTCGTCTTGCCGCTGCCGTTCGCGCCGAGGATCGCGACCCGTTCGCCGTAGTCCACCTGGAGGTCGATCGGCCCGAGCACGAAGTCGCCGAGCTGCACGACCGCGCCCGCCAGCCTCGCCACGACCGCGCCGCCGCGGGGTGCCGCCGCGATCTCCATGCGGAGATCCCACCCTTCCCACGGCTTGTCGATCGGGCTGGATTCCAGGCGCGCGAGTGCCCGATCAGTGATCTTGGCCTTGGCCGCCACGTGCTCGCTGCTGTTCCGCCGGAATTGCCGGATGTGCTTGTCGTTCTCGCCGGACTTCTTCACCTTGGCGGTTCCTTGCACGGACCACTGGCGCTGTCGTTGGGCCCGGTCGGTCAGCTCGCGGCGTTGCGCGCGGTACTCGTCGAACGCCTCTTCGGCGTGGCGGCGCGCGGTCGCCCGCTCGTCGAGGTACGCCTGCCAACCGCCCGAATAGTCCGTCGCGGTGTGCGTGTGGTCGTCGAGCTCCAGCACGCTCGTGATCGTCCGATCGAGGAACGCGCGGTCGTGCGACACGATCATCGCGCCGCCGGTGATCTCGGCGGTGAGGAAGCGCTCGAGGCGCGCGAGGCCGGCGAAGTCGAGGTCGTTCGTCGGCTCGTCGAGCAGGAACACGTCGAACCGGGCGAGCAAGATCGCCGCCAGGCCGGCGCGAGCGGCCTGACCGCCCGAGAGCGCACGCATCTCCAGGTCGAGCGCGCGTTCCGGCAGACCGAGATCGGCGCAGACCTGGGCGACGCGCGGCGTCGAAGTCGGCGGCACCG
Source organism: uncultured Actinomycetes bacterium (assembly GCA_963781425.1). Taxonomy (GTDB): domain Bacteria; phylum Actinomycetota; class Acidimicrobiia; order IMCC26256; family PALSA-610; genus DASQHW01. Next base: position 270,453 of record CAWAGX010000001.1, read on the forward strand.
AGCGAGAGGAACTGCTCGAGCGCGTGGGTGTACACGTCGTCGGCGCCCGCGCGCTCGCCGGCGAGGGCCTGGGCCGCGTGATCGAGCCCGGCCTCGGCGCCGGCGACGCCGGTGCGGCGCGCGAGGTACGCACGCACGGTCTCGCCGGCGCGCCGCTCCGGCTCCTGCGGGAGGTAGCCGACGGTCGCGGTCGGTGGCGTGCGGGTCAACGTGCCGCTGTCGGCCCGTTCCAACCCGGCGAGGATCTTGAGCAAGGTCGATTTGCCCGTGCCGTTCGGCGCGACGACACCGATGCGGTGCTGGGGTCCGACCGTGCAGGACACGCGATCGAGCACGACGCGCGGCCCGAACGACTTGGTGATGTCACGAGCAAGAAGCGAAGTAGAAGAAGAGGAAGGCGACACGGCAGCACCTGCGATCGACCCAGTGACGAGGACGGGAACATGGAGGCGCCGGATCACGACATCGCCAACCAGGCTACCAGCGCTTCTTGCGACATCCGGCGACATATATCGTCGCCGGATGTCGCAAGAACCGTCTCGCCTCGAGCTCGACGACGGCGAGGCGAAGGGTGTGCGCGTCGCGGGGGCTCGCCACGCCGGCGACGCATTCGAAAAGGCGAGACTCGTCGACGTCGAGCTCGTGCGCTGTGATCTGTCGGGATGCGAGTTCGCCGAGACGGTCTGGCACCGCGTCACCCTCACCGATTGCCGCTGCAGCAGCATCGAGCTGGGGCAGGCGACGCTTCGGGACGTCACGTTCGCAGACTGCAGGCTCGACGATGCGAACCTTCGGCTCACCAAGCTGCAGCGCGTGCGCTTCACGACGTGCGTGCTCACCGGGGCCGAGCTCATCGGCGCGCAGCTCGAGAAGGTTGCGTTCCCTCTGAGCGACCTCGCCGGCGCGGACCTGACGAACACGCGCTGCGTGGAGGTCGATCTCCGCGGTGCGCGCCTCGACGGTCTGCGAGGCGTTGCGTCGCTGTCGGGCGCGACGATCGGTACCGATCAGCTCATCGGGTTCGCGCCCGCGCTTGCACAAGCCCTCGGCATCGCGGTGCGAGACGATTGATCGGGCCACGGGCTCGCGCGCTCGTCGAGGAGGTGGAACGAACTGACAGACGCGCGGCACGGATCGCGCGCCGTCCCTTTCGTAGCGCGGTCGGATTGCCGTACGGCGTGCTGTTCGTCAGCCTGCGCGACCTGGAGTGGCGCCGGCGCCGGTTTCTGATTGGTGTGGTCGCCACGGGCCTGGTCTTCGCGCTCGCGGTCGTGCTCACCGGCATCAGCCAGAGCTTCATCAACGAGGTCTCTCGCACGACCAACGCGTTCGAAGCCGACCAGTGGATCGTCTCCGAGAAGGCGCTCGGACCGTTCACCGCCACGACGATGCTGCCCTCACAGCTCGCGGACGAGGTGCGCAAGGATCCCGGCGTGACCGCGGCCTCACCCGTGTTGATCACACGTTTCCCGGTGCTGGGGGACTCACTGCGTGACTCCGGCGTGATCGGTGTGGTGCCGGACGGCCTCGGCGTGCCCGAGGTCGTCGACGGGCGCACGATCGAGCGGAGCGGCGAGGCCCTCGCCGACCGGTCGATGCACCGCGGCGTCGGCAAGACCTTCAGCATCGGCGGCGTGGAATTCCGCATCGTCGGACGCACGAAGGGTGTCAGCTACTTCGCGGGCCAGCCGACGGTGTTCCTGACGCTCGACGACGCGCAGAGGCTCACCGTTGCCGGCCAGCCGCTCGCCAGCGCAATCGTCGTACACGGGCACGTGACCCGGCCGCTGCCCGGCACGCACGCGCTGTCGAACCCCGACGTGATCAAGGACCTCAAGCGTCCCTTGAAGGCCGCGTCGGGCACCATCAACATCCTCCGCGTCCTACTGTGGATCGTGGCAGCCGGGATCATCGGCTCGATCCTGTACGTGCAGGCGATCGAACGCACCCGCGACTTCGCCGTGTTCAAGGCCACGGGCGTCGGCGGGCGCGCGCTTGCGGTGGGTCTCGCGTTCCAAGCGATCGTCCTCGCGATCCTCGCGGCGATCGTGGCGATCGGCTTGTCGTTCGTGCTCGCGCCCTTGATGCCGATGCCGGTCGAGACGCCCGTGTCGGGATTCGTCCTGCTGATCGTGGTCTCGGTGGTGATCGGCGTGCTGGCGTCGCTGTTCGGTTTGCGGCGCGCCGTCTCGGTCGACCCGGCTCTCGCGTTTGGTGGTGCATGATGCCGACTGCAGTGCTCGACGCGAACCTGAAGGTGCGAGATCTCGTGATCGAGTACTCGTCGGGCGGCTACCCGGTACGGCCGATCGACGGCCTCTCATTGGACGCGTCGGCGGGCGAGCTCGTGTTGCTGCTCGGCGCGAGTGGCTGCGGCAAGACGACGCTGCTGTCCGTGCTCGCGGCGATCCTCACGCCGACGTCGGGCTCGGTGAACGTCGCGGGGGTGGAAGTCGTCGGGCTGCGCGGCAGCGCGCTCACCGACTACCGGCGCTCCACGGTCGGCGTGGTGTTCCAAGCGTTCAACCTGGTGCCGTCGCTGAACGCACTCGAGAACGTCAGGATGCCGTTGCGCGGCGCGGGTGTCGCGCGCAAGACCGCGAAGGACCGTGCAGCGAGCTGCTCGACCGCGTCGACCTCTCCGACCGTCTGACCCACCGCCCGGGCGATATGTCCGCGGACAGCAGCAGCGCGTCGCGATCGCGCGGGCGCTCGCGCACAACCCCCCGGTCGTGCTCGCCGACGAGCCGACGGCACACCTCGATTACATCCAGGTCGAAGGGGTCCTCAAGCTGATCCGTGAGCTCGCCGACGACGGCCGGCTGATCGTCGTCGCCACCCACGACGAGCGGCTGATCCCGCTCGCCAACCGCGTCGTCAGCCTGACGCCGCGCGCCGAGCCGACGGCACACGCCCGTGCGGCTCGAGCTCGAGACGGGCGATCTCGTGTTCCGCCAGGGCGATCCCGGCGACCTCGTGTTCGTCATCGAAGAGGGCGAGATCGAGATCTTCCGCACGCGCGACGACCACAGCGAGGAGACGGTGGCCACGGTCGAAGCGGGGAACTACTTCGGCGAGCTGGCGCCGATGTTCGGCCTGCAGCGTTCTGCGTCGGCACGTGCGCCGCGAAGCCCTCGGTCCTGACCGGCTACGGCTTGCGCGACTTCCGTGATCGCTTCGACATCTCCGGCCCGAAGGTGTTGACCGACGCCGCGGACTGAGGGCGCGCTCGCCCGGCCGTGGGCACGAATTCCGACACATGTGTCGGGAAGGGTGCCCACGCCCCTGATCGGCCGCGAATACGGTTCGTCGCCAGGAGTCCGCGGCTACACTGCGCGCTCACGCCGACGGGCCAGTGTTGTCCCGGCGGCCAGTTCCGCAACCGGTGCTGACCGCCCAGAGATCAGGACGACTGCCAATGGCCGAACGCGAGCTGCCGCCGCTGTACGACCCTCGGTTCGAACACGACGCGTGTGGCGTGGGCTTCGTCGTGGACATGAAGGGTCGCAAGAGCCACACGATCGTCGACCAGGCGCTCACCGCCGTCTGCTGCCTGAGCCACCGCGGCGCGGCCGGCGCCGAGCCGGACACGGGTGACGGCGCGGGCATCCTCGTCCAGACGCCCGATCGCTTCTACCGCGAGACCGTGGGCTTCGAGCTCCCGGCACCCGGTTCGTACGCAACGGGGATCGGGTTCCTGCCGCCCGACAAGGCGCAGCGCACGCAGGACGACGTCGCCAAGGTGCTCGCCGACGAGGGATTCGACGTGCTCGGTTGGCGGGAGGTGCCGGTCGACGCGACGCAGCCGGGAGCGTCGGCCCGCGAACAGATGCCCGCCTTCGCGCAGGTGTTCGTCGCCAAGAACGGTCTCACCGGCGACGAGCTCGAGCGCCACGTCTATCTCACGCGCAAGCGCATCGAGCACGAGACCGACGCCTACTTCGCGTCGCTGAGCGTGCGGGTCGTCGTCTACAAGGGCATGCTCACGCCCGAGCAGCTGCGCGAGTTCTATCCCGACCTCGGCGACGAGCGGCTCGAGAGCGCGCTCGCGCTGGTGCACTCCCGCTTCAGCACCAACACGTTCCCGAGCTGGCCGCTGGCGCACCCGTATCGCATGCTCGCCCACAACGGTGAGATCAACACCGTGCAGGGCAACGAGAACTGGATGCGCGCCGCGCGAAGGCGTGATGCGCTCGGATCTACTGCCGGGCGATCTCGACCGCGCGTTCCCGATCTGCACGCCGGGCGCAAGCGACACCGCACGATTCGACGAGTGCCTCGAGCTGCTCAACATGGCCGGGCGGCCACTGCACCACGCGATCTTGATGATGATCCCGGAAGCGTGGGAGAACCACGAGAGCATGGACGCGCCGCGCAAGGCCTTCTACCGTTACCACGCGTCGCTCATGGAGCCGTGGGACGGTCCGGCCTCGATCGCGTTCACCGACGGCACCGTGATCGGCGCGGTGCTCGACCGCAACGGCCTCCGTCCCAGCCGCTATTGGGTCACCGACGACGACCGCGTGATCATGGCGAGCGAGGTCGGCGTGCTCGACGTCGATCCCGCGCACATCGTGAAGAAGGGTCGTCTCGAGCCGGGCAAGATCTTCCTTGTCGACACGACGCAGGGCCGCATCATCCCCGATGACGAGATCAAGGCCGATCTCGCCGCGCAGCAGCCGTACGCCGAGTGGCTGCATGCCGGGACCGTGTACCTCGACGACCTGCCACCGCAGTTCCCGCTGGTGCCGCAGCACAGCAGCGCGGTGCAACAGCAGCGCATGTTCGGCTACACGCAAGAAGACCTGCGCCTGATCATCGCCCCGATGGCGCGCAATGCCGTCGAGTCACTCGGCTCGATGGGCACCGACACGCCGGTGCCGGTGATCTCCGATCGGCCGCGGATGCTGTACGAGTACTTCAAGCAGCTGTTCGCGCAGGTCACGAACCCGCCGCTCGACGCGAACTTCGAAGCACTCGTCACGTCGCTGAACTCGACGCTCGGCCCCGAGGGCAACGTGCTCGACCCGGGCGCCGAATCGTGCCGTCAGATCGTGTGCCCGACCCCGATCCTCACCAACGAGGAGCTCGCCAAGCTGCGCTACATCGACGACGGCGAGACCGCGGTCCCGGGGTTCACGCCGTTCACCGTCTACTGCCACTATCCGGTGGCCGAGGGCGGCGACGGTCTGCGCATGGCCATCGACAACGTTCGCACGCAGGTGAGCGAGGCGATTGCCGCCGGCGCGAATCTGATCATCCTCTCGGATCGATACGCCGACGCGGAGAACGCGCCGATTCCGGCGCTGCTGATGACCGCGGCGGTGCACCACCATCTCGTCAGGGAGAAGACGCGGACCGCGTCGGTCTCATCGTCGAGACCGGTGAGGCGCGCGAGGTGCACCACTTCTGCCTATTGCTCGGCTACGGCGCAGGCGCGATCAATCCGTACCTCGCGTTCGACACGATCCGCGACCTCGTGCGCGAGCAGGTGATCACCGGCGTCACCGAGCGCAAGGCCGCGAAGAGCTACGTGAAGGCGGCCGGCAAGGGCATCTTGAAGGTCATGTCGAAGATGGGCATCTCGACGGTCGCGTCGTATACCGGCGCGCAGATCTTCGAAGCCGTCGGGCTGCAGAAGCCCCTCGTCGACGAGTACTTCACCGGCACCGCGTCCCGTATCGAGGGCATCGACCTCGACGTGATCGCCGAAGAGGTGGCCGCGCGTCACGACATCGCCTACCCGGCGCGTCCCGAGGAGCTCGCGCACCGCGAGCTGCCCGTGGGCGGTGAGTACCAGTGGCGGCGTGAGGGCGAGTTCCATTTGTTCAATCCCGACACGGTCTACAAGCTGCAGCACTCGACGCGTGCGGGTCGCTACGACGTCTTCAAGCAGTACACGCAGCTCGTCGACAACCAGGCGCGGCGGCTCGCGACCTTGCGCGGGCTGTTCGAGATGAAGACGGGCGATCGGGAAGCGATCCCGATCGAGGACGTCGAGCCGGTCAGCGAGATCGTCAAGCGGTTCTCGACCGGGGCGATGAGCTACGGCTCGATCAGCAAGGAGGCGCACGAGAACCTCGCGATCCGCGATGAACCGTCTCGGTGCGCGCTCCAACACCGGTGAGGGCGGCGAGGATCCGGATCGCTTCGTGCGCGACCCGAGCGGTGACTGGCGGCGCAGCGCGATCAAGCAGGTGGCGTCGGGACGGTTCGGTGTGACGAGCGAGTACCTCGTCAACGCCGACGACCTCCAGATCAAGATGGCGCAGGGCGCAAAGCCCGGTGAGGGTGGGGAGCTGCCCGGCCACAAGGTGTACCCGTGGATCGCCAAGACCCGGCACTCGACGCCGGGTGTCGGGCTGATCTCGCCGCCCCCGCACCACGACATCTATTCCATCGAGGACCTGAAGCAGCTCATCCACGACCTGAAGAACGCGAACAACCGGGCGCGGATCCACGTCAAGCTCGTCGCCGAGGTCGGGGTCGGCACGGTCGCGGCCGGCGTGTCGAAGGCGCACGCCGACGTGGTGTTGATAAGTGGGCACGACGGCGGTACCGGCGCGGCCCGCTTGACCTCGATCAAGCACGCGGGTGCGCCGTGGGAGCTGGGTCTCGCCGAGACGCAACAGACGCTGTTGCTCAACGGCTTACGCGACCGCATCGTGGTGCAGGTCGACGGGCAGCTGAAGACGGGCCGCGATGTGATGATCGCGGCGCTGCTCGGTGCCGAGGAGTTCGGCTTCGCGACCGCCCCGTTGGTGGTGAGCGGCTGCATCATGATGCGCGTCTGCCACCTCGACACCTGTCCGGTGGGCGTCGCGACGCAGAACCCGGAGCTTCGCAGGAAGTTCTCGGGCAAGCCGGAGTTCGTCGTCAACTTCTTCGAGTACATCGCCGAGGAGGTGCGCGAGTACCTCGCCGCACTGGGTTTCAGCACGTTGGCCGAGGCAATCGGGCACGTCGACGTGCTGGACACCCGCGCCGCGCTCGACCACTGGAAGGCACGCGGCCTCGACCTCTCGCCGATCCTCGCCACGCCGGTCAACAAGTACGAGCAGACGTTCTACAACTCGCGCGCGCAGGACCACGGGCTCGACAAGGCGCTCGACAACGCGTTGATCGCCGGCGCGCTGCCCGCGCTGGACGGTGGCAGCGCGGTGAAGCTGTCGTTCCCGATCCGGAACACGAACCGCACGGTCGGCACCATGCTCGGCGCCGAGCTCACGCGCCGGTGGGGCGGCGAGGGCCTGCCCGAGGGCACGATCGACATCACCCTCGCGGGGTCGGCCGGGCAGAGCTTCGGCGCGTTCGTCCCGCGCGGATCATGTTGCGTCTCGAAGGTGACGCGAACGACTACTTCGGCAAGGGGCTCTCGGGTGGCACGTTGGTGTTGCGGCCGCCGCGCACGGCGAGCTTCGTTGCCGAGGAGAACGTCATCGCCGGCAACGTCATCCTCTACGGGGCGACCGCGGGCAACGTGTTCATCCGCGGCATCGTCGGCGAACGGTTCTGTGTGCGGAACTCGGGCGCGACCGCCGTGGTCGAGGGCGTCGGCGACCACGCCTGCGAGTACATGACCGGCGGGCGCGCGGTGATCCTCGGCGCGACCGGCCGCAACTTCGCGGCGGGCATGAGCGGCGGGTTCGCGTACGTGTGGGACGCCGATCACTCGCTGTACCGGCGCATGAACCACGAGATGGTGGACATCGACACGTTGGAGGACGAGGACGTCGAGTGGCTGCGGGGGGTCGTGACGATGCACATGGAGCTGACCGGCTCGCCCGTCGCGGAGCGCATTCTGTCGAGCTGGTGGACCAACGTCGAGCGGTTCACGAAGATCTTCCCCAAGGACTACAAGCGCGTGCTGGAAGCCCAGCGCGACGCGATCGAGCGCGGTGTGGACGTCGACGAAGCGGTCATGGCCGCGGCACGAGGATGAACCCGGCGATGACACCTCCCGATGCGGTGATCGAAGCGACGGAGGAGCGGAGAGAGCTCGCCGGAGTCCTGAACGACCGAAGGGCGGCGCCGGGTATCCCGGCGTCGAGTGAAGGCGACAAAGGAACATGGGCGAGACCACGGGGTTCATGAAGTACGACCGGGAGCTGCCGAGGCGCAGGCCGATCCCGTTGCGCGTGCAGGACTGGCAAGAGGTCTACGAGGACTTCCCGCCCGAGAAGGTGCGCACCCAAGGCGCGCGTTGCATGGATTGCGGCATCCCCTTCTGCCACACCGGCTGCCCGCTCGGGAACCTGATCCCGGAATGGAACGACCTCGTGTTCCGCGATCGCTGGCAGGCCGCGAGCGAACGGCTGCACGCGACGAACAACTTCCCCGAGTTCACCGGCAGGCTGTGCCCGGCGCCGTGCGAAGCCGCGTGCGTGCTCGGCATCAACGAGCCGGCGGTCACGATCAAGCAGATCGAGGTCGAGATCTCCGACCGGGCATGGGAAGACGGGTTCGTCACGTCCGATCCTGGCCGAGGTGAAGACCGGCAAGCGGGTCGCGGTCGTCGGCTCCGGGCCGGCCGGCCTCGCCGCGGCACAACAGCTGACGCGTGCCGGTCACGACGTCACCGTGTTCGAGCGCGCCGATCGCATCGGAGGGCTGCTGCGCTACGGCATCCCCGAGTTCAAGATGGAGAAGCGACACCTCGACCGCCGCATCCTGCAGATGGAAGCCGAGGGCACCACGTTCCGCACGAACGCCAACGTCGGCGAGAACGTCCCGGTCCAGGATCTCCAGCAGTTCGACGCGGTCGTGCTGTCGGGGGGCGCGACTGCGTGGCGCGACCTGCCGGTGCCCGGCCGGGAGCTCGAAGGCATCTATCAGGCGATGGAGTACCTGCCGTGGGGCAACCGCGTGCAGGAGGGTGACCTCGACGATCCGCCCATCACCGCCAAGGACAAGCACGTCGTGATCATCGGCGGCGGCGACACGGGCGCCGACTGCCTCGGCACCTCGATTCGTCAGGGCGCGGCGAGCGTGCACCAGTTCGAGATCCTGCCCCGCCCGCCCGACGAGCGGACCGACGCGATGCCGTGGCCGACGTACCCGATGATGTTCCGCGTGTCGTCCGCGCACGAGGAGGGATGCGAGCGCGTCTACGCGGTGAACACCGAGTGTTTCCTCCCCGGAGACGACGGCAAGGTCGGCGCGCTGCGCGCGCACCAGGTCGAGCAGACGTTCGTCGACGGTCGCATGACGTTCGAGAAGGTCGATGGCACCGACTTCGACCTTCCGTGCGAGCTGGTGTTGCTCGCGATGGGCTTCGTCGGCCCCCAACGCGCGGGTCTGCTCGACAGCCTCGGCGTCGACATCAACGAACGCGGCAACGTCGCCCGCAACGAGGAGTTCCGCACGAACCTCGACAACGTGTTCGTGTGCGGCGACATGGGCCGCGGCCAGAGCCTGATCGTGTGGGCGATCGCCGAGGGCCGGTCGTGCGCGGCGGCGGTCGACCAGTTCCTGATGGGCGACACGCTGCTTGCCTGCGCCGATCACCGCCGACGCCGTCCCGATGCGCTGACGCGCCCGCGGTTGCTCGTGGCCGCGACTCGGGCCGCCCGCAAAGGGGGAATGTTGCGGACGGCCCGAGAAGAACCATCCGCATCGTCGCGTCGGCACGTTTCCGATTCGCCGCGCCAGTTTGAACCGACGATGAACGCTGCTAACCGCGTGGCGCGACGCCCGCGCGCGCCGCGTGCCAGAGCAGCTCCTCGGCGAGCTCGTCGACGACCGCCCGGGTGAGATCGGCGAGCGCGACGGGCCGGCTCTGCCACCAGCGGGGCAACGCCCGACCGGGGTGGAGGGTCAGCTGCACCGCGTCGTCCGCGGCCGGCTCGAGCCGGAGCACGAAGCCGGCGAGCGCGCAGCCCGTCGGGTCCCAGATCCGGCCGGTCGCGCACCAGCAATCACCGTCGGACGTGAAGCTCGCGTCGATCTCGGCCGACCCGCGGCCGCCGAGGGTCCAGCGCAGGACGGCGCCGGCCGCGTCGCGGCGCAGGCGCAGCAGCACGTCGCCGAGGAGCGCACCATCGATCGGCAGCGTCCGTGTGACGCTGAGCCTGCCGGGATCCATCCCGCCTCCCCCGAAACATTCCGTCGTTCCGGCCAGATGATCGGCTTCCGCGAGGTCCGGCTGAACCCCCACTGAGGCCCCGGACGGCGTCCGAGAGCCGGTCCCCGGACTTCCCGTACCATTCGGGCATGTTCGAATGGCCTGAAGAGCTCCGAATGATGCGCGACGCCGTCCGCCAGTTCGTCGACAACGAGATCCGTCCGCACCGCGAGGAGCTCGAGTTCGGCGATTTGCCGCCGTACGACCTGCTGCGGAAGTTCTACAAGACGTTCGGCATCGACCAGATGTCCGCCGACAGCTTCGACGCGCGGATCGCCGCCGAAGAGGCCGGCGACGAGCGTCCGCGAAACGAGGGGGGCGGCGGGGGCGCGTCGCTCCTGCCGATCATCGAGCTCTGTCGCTGCTCGCCGGGCATCGTGACCGCCCTCGGGGTGTCGATGAGCCTCACGTCGGCCGCGATCATGTCGAAGGGCACGATCGCCCAGAAGAAGCGGTGGGCCCGGGACCTCCTCACGCTCGACAAGATCGGCGCGTGGGCGATCACCGAGCCAAACTCCGGCTCGGACGCGTTCGGGCAGATGCAGTCCACGGCGCGCCGCGACGGCGACGAGTACATCCTCAACGGCTCGAAGACGTTCATCACCAACGGGCCCTACGCGGACACGATCGTCTTCATCTGCAAGCTCGACGAGGGCAACCCGCCCGCCGAGCGCACGGTGTTGCAGTTCGTGCTCGACACGGGCATGCCGGGGCTCGAGCAGTCGAAGCCGTTGCGCAAGATGGGTCTGCACTCGTCACCGACCGGCATGCTGTTCCTCGACGACGTGCGTGCGGGACGCGATCGGCTGCTCGGTGAGAGCGAGGACGCGTTCAAGGGAACCGGCGGTCGTGAAGCCAGCAAGGCAACCTTCGTGATCGAGCGGTCGGGGGTGGCGGCGATGGCGCTCGGCATGATCGAGCGGTGCCTGGAGCTGTCGGTGAAGTACGCGAAGGAACGTGTGCAGTTCGGCCGTCCGATCGGCGAGTTCCAGCTCATTCAACTCAAGCTCGCCCGCATGGAGGTCGCCCGGCTGAACGTCGAGAACCTCGTGTTCCGCGTGCTCGAGTTGGGGCAGGCAGGCAAGACGATGAGCCTCTCCGAAGCCTCGGCGATGAAGTTGTACGCCGCGGGCGCGGCAACGGAGGTCGCGCTCGAAGCCGTGCAGCTGTTCGGCGGCAACGGCTACATGGCCGAGTACGAGGTCGAGCAGCTGGCGCGCGACGCCAAGGTGCTGCAGATCTATGCCGGCACCGACGAGATCCAGGTCGGTCAGATCGCGCGTGGAGCTGCTGAGGTAGCGATCGCCGGCGACGACCGTCACCAAGAGGACGGCGGCGACCGCGGCGTAGAAGCCGAAGCCGGCGGCGATGCCGTAGGCATCGGCGAGTGCACCCGCGAGGATCGGCAGCATGAAGCCGACGAACTCGATGGTCGTCACGACCGCGCTCACACTGCCGACGCGGGTCGGGTGCAGTCGGACGACGCGCGTCTTCAAAGCGAGCATGAACCGGGTCAGCGCGAAGCCGTTGACGAACACGCACACGACGATCACGGGAATGGACGGGACCGTGGTGGCGCCCAACGTCGCGGCGAGCAGCAGCAGCGCGTTCACACGCATTGCGCGCCCGCGCGGTCGGGTCCCGCGCCGGCTCGCTGCGATCGCGGCGATGACCGAGCCCGCCACCCACGTGACCGGCACTGCGGTCGCGAGGGTGGCCGGGGCGCCGCGGTCCCGTTCGAGATACGCGATCAGAAAGGCGGTGAACGGGTGCTGCAACGGGCCGAGGATCATCGCAAGGAGCCCGCAGTACCAGACGCGCGCGTCCCCAGGATCGGGCGGAGCGCGCGAAGGGGGCGGCTCGGCTCCGGATGGGATGGCGGCGGCAGCGGCAAACGGCTGAGCCACACGCCGTAGGCCGCCATCGCCGGCGCGCACGCGAGGAATGCGGCACGCCACCCGAAGCCCGTTGCCGCGGCGAGAACGAGCAGCGCCGGCCCGAGCACGCCGCCCACAGCGCCGAACACCATCCCGCGCGCGAGGTAGGCGGTGACCTCGTCACCCGCGACGTCGACGAGTGCCAGCTCGGTGCCGTGGACGAGCGCGGTGGCCGACATGCCGAGCGCGAACGATGCGATGGCGAGCACCGCGAACGACTGGCCGGTGCCGAACGCGAGCAGCGCGGCGGCGTAGCCGAGCGCGCCGCCGGCCCCGATCGCCCGCCGGCTGCGGTGGTCGCCGAGGATCGTGAACACGTTGCCGACGATCGCACCCGGCGCCGCGAGCACCAGCACGAGGCTCGCGCTCGAATACGAGAGGCCGAGCTCCCGATGAAACGACGCGAACGCGCCGGGGGTGAGGAATCCTGCACACTCGTCCGCCGTGCGCGCGCCCACCAGCGCGACGATCAGCGCGGCTCGGCAACCGGGCGGCGAGCGTGAATCAATAGTGCGAGAGGCGCGCCATCGCGTGAAAGCCTAGCGGCGTGACACTCGAGCCACCGCCGAACCAGTGGGGCTTTCCCGACGCCCGCTCGGCCGGTCGCGACGAGATCGTCGCCGTCGGCGGGGACCTCGAGCCCGGCACGTTGATCGCCGCCTACCGCCAGGGACTGTTCCCGATGCGTGTGCGGCAGGAGCTCGCGTGGTGGTCGCCCGAGCCGCGCGGGATCATGCCGCTCGACGGCTTCCACGCGAGCCGGTCGCTGCGGCGGAGGCGCCCGCGCTTCGAGATCCGCGTCGACTCGGCGTTCGAAGCCGTGATGCGCGCCTGCGCCGCGCCCGACCGGTCGCACGGCTGGATCGACGAATCGTTCATCGCCGGTGTACACGCGCCTGCACGGCCTCGGCTGGGCGCACTGTGTCGAGGCATGGGTCGACGGGGTGCTGGTCGGCGGCGTCTACGGCATACGCATCGGCCGGTTCTTCGCCGGTGAGTCGATGTTCCACCGCGTCACCGACGCGTCGAAGGTCGCGCTGTGGGCAACCATCGATCTGTTGAGCCTCGACGGCGCGACCCTCTTCGACGTGCAGTGGACGACCCCGCATTTGGCGTCCCTGGGGGCGATCGACGTCTCACGCGAGGAGTACCTCTCGTTGCTAGCGTCGGCCGTTGAGTGCGGACGCAGCGGAGCCAGGGATGGCGAAGCGAGGGAGCCATCGTGATGAATGTGCAGATCTTCCACAATCCATCGTGTTCGAAGTCGCGGGGCGCGTTGCAGATCCTCGAAGAGCGCGGTGTCGACGCCGACGTCGTGCGGTATCTCGACGCGCCTCCCGACCGGCCGACGCTCGAGCGCATCCTCGATTCGATCCCCGACGAACCGAGCGCGCTCGTACGCACCGGTGACGACAAGTTCAAGGCGACGGGGCTCACCAAAGCCGACGTGAAAACCCGCGACCAGGTCATCGACGTCCTCCTGAAGCATCCGGAGGTGATGGAGCGCCCCGTCGTCTTCGTCGGCGACCGCGCGGTGATTGCGCGTCCCTCCGAGAAGGTGCTGGACCTCCTCGACTGAGGACGCGTATCCGGGTGTGCGGGCCTCGGCGCGGTTGCGAAGCGCTAATCGGCGATGCGGGCCTGGGCGACGACCTTCGCGGGTGTCACCCGCACCAGCAGCTCTTCGGGCACCGCATTGCGACGCCCGAACTGCTCGGCACGGTCCGCGCCCATGTAGCGCCCGCCGATCATCGTCGCCCATCGCAACATTGCTTCGAGGTCTCGGCTGATCTCGGCGGGACCCTCGACCGTGACGAACGCGAACGGGGGGCGCTCGTCGTCGATGCACAGCGCGGCGCGGCCTTCCCGTTGCAGCGCCTTGCCCTTGATGGTGGCCGCACCGGTCGTGAAGATCATGTCGTCGCCGTCGAGCACGAACCAGATCGGGGCGACATGCGGCGCGCCGTTCGCCCGGACGACGGCGAGCTTCGCGGTACGTGTGCCGTACATGAGGAACGCCCGCCGCTCCTCGTCGGACATGTTGACGGACATATGTCTATGGCTCCCTCGCTTCGCCGTCCCTGGCTTCGCTGCTTCCGCACGCAACTATGGCTCCCTTGCTTCGCCGTCCCTGGCTTCGCTGCGTCCGCACGGCGAAGCGAGGGTACGCTCCCGCGCATGCCGATGCCGACTGCTGAAGATGTCCGCACCGAGGTCAAGACGTGGCTCGAGGAGAACTGGAACCCCGACCTCACCGTCGAGGAATGGTGGGACGTCCTCGCCCGCTCCGGCTACGCCGCGCCGACGTTCCCGGAGGACTGCTGGGGGAAGGGCTGGCCACGCGACCTTGCGATGGCGGTGAGCGACGCGATCAAGGAGCACGGCGCGATCGGTCCACCCGCCGGGCTCGGCTACCTGCTCGCAGCTCCGACGATCGTCGCGCACGGCAACGAGCGTCAGAAGCGCGAGGAGCTCCTGGGGATCCTCAACGGTCAAGACGCGTGGTGTCAGCTGTTCTCAGAGCCGGGAGCCGGCTCCGACCTCGCGAGTCTCTCCACGAAGGCCGAGAAGGACGGCGACGAATGGATCATCACCGGTCAGAAGGTGTGGACGTCCACCGCGCAGCTGACGAACCTCGGCATGCTGCTCGCGCGCACGGATCCCGAACTGCCCAAGCACAAGGGCATCACGTACTTCAAGTTCGACATGCGCCAGCCCGGTGTCGAGATCCGGCCGCTGCGCGAGATGACGGGACGCGCGCTCTTCAACGAGGTGTTCATCGACGGCGCGCGCGTGCACGACGACGACATCATCGGCGGTCTGAACAACGGATGGGCGGCGGCCAACACCACGCTGATGGCCGAGCGCGCCGGTCTCGGAACGGGCGGTTCCGGTGCGGCCGGCAACGCCTTCCCCGGTCCGCTCGCCGGACAGCTGCGCGACCGCGTCGGTGACTACGTCGGCCAGATCCGTACCGGAGGCACGGGGGGAGGCGGTCTCTTCGCCGCGCCTCGCCTGATCAAGCTCGCGCAGGAGGTCGGCAAGAACGAAGACCCCAATGTGCGTCAGAAGCTGGCCCGGCTCTACACCGTCCAACAGCTCGGTCGGTACTCGGCGCTGCGGGCGAAATCGCCGAGCCAGCGCACCGGAGCCGAGCCGAACATTGCGAAGCTGATGATGAGCGACCTGCTGCGTTTGCAGCGCGAGGTCGGCAACGAGATCATCGGCGCCAACGGCATGATCCTCGGCAAGGACACGCCCGGCGCCGGGCTCGTACAGGAGGTCACGCTGTTCTCGCCCGGCCCGTCGATCTACGGCGGCACCGACCAGGTGCAGCGCAACATCATCGGCGAGCGCGTGCTCGGCCTCCCGAAGGAGCCGGGGCCCGCCAAGGAAACTCCGTATCGCGAGCTGCTCGTCAACCGATGACCTTCGAGGTCTTCGGGCCGCGCGATCCGGGACCGCTCACGATCGCCGAGTACTCCGATGGGTGGCCGCGCCGTTTCGAACGAGAACGCACGTGCATCACCGGCGCCCTCGGCGCGCACGCGCAGCGCATCGAGCACATCGGCTCCACATCGGTGCCGGGTCTCGCGGCCAAGCCGATCATCGACGTGCTCGTCGTCGTGGCCGACATCGACGACGAACACTCATACGCGCCGTCGCTGGTCGCCGCGGGCTACGTGCTCCGCGTCCGCGAGACAGGCCATCTCATGTTCCGGACGCCCGAACGCGACGTGCACGTACACCTCTACGGCACCGGCGATCCGGAGATCGACGAGGTGCTCGTGTTCCGGGACTGGCTGCGCGCGAACGCCGAAGACCGGCGACGTTACGAGTTGCTGAAGCGCGAGCTCGCGCCGCGTGACTGGCACGACATGCAGGCGTACGCCGACGCCAAAGGTCCGCTGATCGCCGAGATCAAGGCACGCGCGAGCGGCGCCACCGATCACTCATCTCGCCGGGTGCGCCTGGGCGTGATCATCCTTCCCGAACACCGTTGGCCGCACGCGCAGGCGTTGTGGCGCCGCGCCGAGGAGCTGGGCTTCGACCATGCGTGGACGTACGACCATCTGGCGTGGCGTTCCCTGCGCGATGCAACGTGGTTCGGCGCGATACCCACGCTGACGGCGGCCGCGTGCGTGACGACGCGCATTCGGCTCGGCACGCTGGTCGCGTCGCCGAACTTCCGGCATCCGGTGCCGTTCGCCAAGGAGCTGTTGACGCTCGACGATGTGTCCGCCGGCCGGCTGACGGCCGGCATCGGTGCGGGCAGCGAAGGCTGGGACGCGACGACGCTCGGAGCGCCGCTCTGGTCGAGACGGGAACGCAGCGACCGGTTCGTCGAGTTCGTCGAGTGCACCGACCTGCTGTTGCGAGAGCCGGCCGCGTCCTACCGCGGTCGGTACTACTCGGCCGACGAGGCGCGCACGTATCCCGGCTGTGTGCAGCTCCCGCGGGTGCCGTTCGCGATCGCCGCGGCCGGCCCGCGCGCGATGCGACTCGCCGCCGCGCTCGGCGAGACGTGGGTGACGACCGGAGACCGCACGCCCCAAGGACCGCTGGCGGCCGCCGAAGGTGCGGAGGTTGTGCGCGAGCAGATGCAGCGCGTCGATGACGCGTGCGCGGCGTTGGGGAGGGAGGCGCCCTCGTTGCGGCGGCTCGTCGTCTCGGGCGCGCAGCTCGATCCCGGCCTCGCATCGGTAGAAGCATTCGTCGACACGGTCGGCCGCTATGAAGAGGTGGGTGTCACCGATTTCGTCGTGCACTGGCCGCGCGCCGATGACCCGTTCGCCGCGGACGTCGCGGTCTTCGAGGCGGCAGTCACGACGCGTCTCTCACGGGCGTAGCGTAGGAGCCCTGTCGACGGACGAGGTCATGACCCATCTCCCGATCGCCGAGTACGCCCTCCTGTCCGACTGTCACTCGGCCGCGCTGCTCAGCCGCGATGGCTCGATCGACTGGCTGTGCTTTCCTCGATTCGACAGTCCGTCGACGTTCGGTCGCATCCTCGACCTCGATGCCGGACACTGGTCGATCCGGCCCGTTGACGACGCCGAGATCACTCGTCGTTACCTGCCCGAGACCCTGGTGATGGAGACGACGTTCCGCACCGCACGCGGCACCGCGCGCGTGATGGACGCGCTCGCCGTCGGTCGCAATGAGCGTGGCCACGCGCTCGGCGCGAGGGCCGCGTCGAAGCTCGTGCGCGTCGTCGAGGGTGTGCGCGGTCAGGTCGAGTTCGATCTCGACTACGCACCTCGACCCGAGTACGGCATGATCGCACCGCTGATGCAACCGGTCGACGGCGGGTTGCGGACGATGGGCGGGGCCGACCGGCTCGCACTTTCGAGCCCGATCCCGCTCGACGTCGACGGCGCAACGGCGCGCGCGCGGTTCCTCGTCGGCGACCAAGAACGGATCGCGTTCGCAGTGCAGCATCGCACGAGCTCGCAGCCGGCGCCGGAGCTGTTGTCGCAGGACGAGATCGAGACGCGTCTCGCCGACACCGCGGAGGCATGGCGTACGTGGTCGGCGCTCCACCAGTCCTACGACGGGCCGTGGAAAGACCTCGTGCACCACAGCGGCCGCGTGTTGTACGCGTTGACCTACTACCCGACTGGCGCGATGTGCGCGGCGCCTACCACCTCGCTTCCCGAATCCCCGGGCGGCTCCCGGAACTGGGACTACCGCTTCGCATGGGTGCGGGACGCATCATTCACGCTCCAGGCGCTATGGGTTGCCGCGTGCCCCGACGAGGCGGACAGGTTCTTCGACTACATCTCGTCGGCGGCTGCGTCGCAGGTGCAGAGTGGGTGTGACCTCCAGATCATGTTCGGCATCGGGGGCGAACGCGATCTCACCGAGCGCGAGCTGCCGCACCTGAGTGGCTGGCGCAACAGCGCGCCGGTACGCGTCGGCAACGCTGCATGGAACCAACGTCAGCTCGACGTCTACGGAGAGCTGCTGGACGCCGCGGCGCGGCTGCCCGAGCAGGTCGCGCGGCTGAACCCGGCGAACCGTGCGTTCCTTGCCGACCTCGCCGACGCAGCTGCTGCGCGCTGGCAGGACCAGGACCAAGGCATCTGGGAGATCCGCGGTGAACCGCGCGACTTCCTCTACTCGAAGCTGATGTGCTGGGTCGCGGTCGACCGTGCGATCACGCTGGCCGATGTGCTGGATGCCAACGATCGTGTCGAGGGCTGGAAGCACGCCCGCGAGGAGATTGCGCGACGCGATCCTCCTTCGGGGCTGGAACGAGAAGGCCGGCGCGTTCACACAGTCGTTCGGCTCCGAAGAGCTCGACGCATCCAACCTGATGATGCCGATCGTGGGAATCATCCCTTCTGACGATCCGCGCATGAAGGCGACAATCGACGCGATCGCCGACCGCCTCACCGATGCGCACGGTCTCGTGTACCGCTACCTCGCGGACGATGGCCTCGAAGGCGAGGAAGGCTCGTTCCTGCTGTGCACATTCTGGCTGGCGCACGCGCTCGCGCTTGCCGGCAACGAGGAGCGGGCCCGCGAGACCTTCGAGCACGCGATCCGCG
Organism: uncultured Actinomycetes bacterium; assembly: GCA_963781425.1. Classification (GTDB taxonomy): domain Bacteria; phylum Actinomycetota; class Acidimicrobiia; order IMCC26256; family PALSA-610; genus DASQHW01. The sequence goes on from CAWAGX010000001.1 coordinate 289,067, forward strand.
TTCGTCAACGACGTGGGACTGCTCGCCGAAGAGGTCGACGGGCGGACCGGCGAGCTCCTGGGCAACTTCCCGCAAGCCTTCAGCCACATCGGCCTGGTGAACGCCGCCTGGGCGATCTCGCAAATGCACGAGTGAGCTGATCTCGGGCTCTCCCCCTAACGTGCACCCGTGACGGAGCTCCTCTACCTGCGCGACGCGTACCTGCGAGCGTTCGACGCGACGGTGACCGAGGTCGACGCGGGCGCGGCGCGCGTCGCGCTCGACCGCACCGCGTTCTATCCGACGGGCGGCGGGCAACCGCACGACATCGGGATGCTCGGCGACGCACGCGTCGTCGATGTGCGCAAGGAAGGCGACGTGGTGTGGCACGTCGTCGCCGGCGAGTTGCCGGTGCTCGGGCAGCCCGTGCGCGGCACCCTCGACTGGGAGCGCCGGCACCGGTTGATGCGCACGCACTCGGCGATGCACGTGCTGTGCGGCGTGATCTGGAACGAGTGGGGCAACGCCGTGACGGGCGGCAACATGGAGCCCCTCGAAGCGCGCATGGATTTCGCCTTCGACCCGCTTCCTGAGGGTTTCGCGGCGCGCGTGCAGGATCTGGTGAACGCCGAGATCGCGCAGGACCGCCCGATTGCGATCACGTTCTTGCCGCGGGACACGGCCGTCGAGGACGAAGACCTGATCCGTACCAAAGTCAACCTCATTCCGGCAACGGTGCACGAGATCCGCGTCGTCGACATCGTCGGCCTCGACAAGCAGGCCGACGGCGGAACCCACGTGCGCAGCACGGGCGAGATCGGTGCATTCGAGGTCGTGAAGACCGAGAGCAAAGGCAAGGGCAACAAGCGCATCCGAGTGCGCGTACTCGACGCACTGAGTGCTGCGCCCGCGACGGCTCAGTAGGGTGCCACTGTGGTCTGGACGGTCGAAGATCACCTGCGTGGGAAAGCGGCCAACGTCCGCGCGCTCTACGAAGCATTCGAGCGATTGATCACGGCGTGCGGACCGTATGACACGGCGGTCACGAAGACGGCCATCTCGTTCAAGGGCACCACCAGAGGATTCGCAGGAGCGACGCCTCGCTCGAAGTCTCTCGCCGGTTTCCTGGACTTGACCGAGGAAGTCCACGAGCCGCCGTTCACGCGCGTCACCCCCTACACGTCGAAGCTTTGGGTGCATCGCTTCGTCGTCGAGACGCCGGCGCAATTCGACAAGCGGTTCGCGAAGCGAGTCCGGGAGGCTTATCGGGTCGGCCAGGGCGCTCATCGAGCATGACCGTGGTCGAGCGCGTCAATACCCCGTGACGAGGTGGTCGAGACCGAGAGCAGGCAAAGGCAACAAGCTCATCCGAGTTCGCACACTCGACTCGCACGACGCGATTGCTCCGAAACTCGCCGAACCGTGACAAGTCCGCGCCTTGTCACCGGTTGCGGACACGGTTCGGTGAATTCTGCGAGTGCACGATTCCCTCGTCGCGGGTAGGTCCCTTAGATTGCGCGTTGCTTCGACGAATCGCGCGTCGGGCAGGCGCCGTCAGTGCCGCCCATGTCCGTCAAAGCGACCGAGGGACGAAGATATGCGCAACACCGTGAGTGCACCGACAGTGACGCGTGCACCTGCCGCAGGTCGCGCGGTCGTTGCCATTGCCGTCGCGCTCGTGGTCGGATCGTGCGCCGGGCCTATGCGTCCTGCGGTGCAGCACGCCTCGCCGGTGCACTGCGACAGGAAGGTCTCGCGGTCTCAGCGGATCACGAAAGCGCTCGCGAGCGCCAAGGCCGGCGACGTCATCTGTGTGCATGGAGGTATCTACCGCGAGAAGGTGACGATGAGCCGGTCAGGCGTCACCGTGCGAAACGTGCCCGGCGAACACCCGGTCGTCGACGGTTCGGGTCTGGCGATCGGGGCCCACGACGGGCTCTGGAACATCGCGGGTGGCGTCGACCGAGTGACCGTACGGGGCTTCACCATCCGCAACTCATCGGGACGCGGCCTCATCAACGACGGTTCGCACAATCACATCGTCGCCAACACGATCAGCAACATCCGCAACGCGGGACTGCTGACGACGAACTGGGGCGGAGCCGCCGTCGACAACGAGTATGTCTCGAACGAGATCTCGTTCACCGTCCGCGGAAACGATTGCCACACTCTTCGAGATCCCTGCCGGGCCACTGGTGGCTGGGAATCCGCGATCAACAACTACAGCAGCGGCACGAGACCGGCGGGACACAATTCGTACGTCTCCAACCGCGTGCACGACAACGGCGGCGAAGGCACGACGGCCATGGACTACGACCGGTTCGTCAGCAATGTCATGCACGACAACTTCGGTGTCGAGATCTACCTCAACAGCGCACGACACGCCACCGTCGAGAACAACTTCCTCTACGAATCCGAACGACAGTACGTGCCGATAGGCCGAAACGAGTCGTACCGGCTGCTCGCACGTGGCATAGGTCTCGCCGACGAGGTCACTGCACGTGCCTCGAACAACGTCATTCGCAACAACACCATCGTCAACACGCGCGACGGGATCCAGTACTGGCACGCGAGAAGGGGCTCCGGCCTGAAGAACGACACGATCGAGAAGAACACGATCGTGAACACCTGGGACTACGGGATCGCAATCGATCGCGGCTCACATGCCGCGACGGTCATCCGGGGCAACATCGTCGTGCCCAGGCGAGGTCACACGACGCGTGGTCTGCCCGCTCGCGGCCTCACCCAGGTCGCGAACCTCTTCACCACCCGAGGTGCCGCCAACGACCCACACCTGCGCGGCGAAGGGACGTTCAGCTTCAAGCGCAACGACTACAGGAAGTAGTTCGGATCGAAACGGCGCGATGTCGCGCGACTGGGCGCGTCATCGCGTGGGCGTGAGGTCGGCCGTGGCGAGTGCGAGCTTCTCGTTGCGCCGCATGCGCGTAAAGACCACGGCGAGGACGACGATCGCCGCGATTGCAGTGGTGAGCAGCCAGGCGTTGGACACGCCGAGCAGCCCGAGCGACGAGATCGTGAGCACGGCGACGAGCACCGGCCGGATGTAGCGGTCGGCCTTTGTCGACGAGAAGTCCGCGCCGACCATGACCGCGGGAATCGCGCCGATCAGGACGCTCGTGATGATCGAGACGTCGAGCTCGCCGAACAGATAGTGGCCGATCGCTGCGGCACCGACGAGCGGGATGGCTTGTACGAGGTCGGTGCCGACCATCTCCTTCGACGAGAGCTTCGGGTACAGCAGCATCAGCGTGACGATGATCAGGGAGCCCGATCCCACCGACGTCATGCCGACGATGAGCCCGCCGAACGCGCCGATGATCAGCGTCGGGATCGGCCGGACGAGTCGAGGGTCCATCATCTCGGTCACCGGCGCTCGGTTGCTTCTCGCCGCGAGGATGAGCTTGGCGAGGATCGCGCCCGCCGCGACCAGCAACACCCAACCGAGGATCTTCTTCACAGACTGTGCGTTGTCGGTCCCGATGATGTCGTCGAGCAGGTACGCACCGAGGAATGCGCTCGGTACCGATCCCAGCATCAGCCAATGCACGAGCCGCCAGTTCACCGTACGGCGCATCACGTGGATGCCCCCGCCGAATGGCTTGAGGACGAGGGACGTCACGACGTCGGCGGAGACCGCAGTGCCGGGATTGACCCCGAACACGAGCACCAGCACAGGCGTCATCAGTGCGCCACCGCCCATTCCGGTGAGACCGATCACGAACCCGACAATCACGCCGGCGAGGGACTTGTAGAGATCGAGATGCAATTGGGTGTCCTCGGACCGACGACGGGTACGCGGCGGGGCGACCAGTAAGGCTTTCGAATCAAGCCACTGTCAAGCGCCGTGCCGATGCCCGGCGGAAACATCTCTCGACGATGTGGTCGTGCGGGTAGCCCGTGCCGAACATCGGTAGAACATGCCACGACGGCTGTCCCGGGGATGTACAGCCGTCTCATCGCGTTACGGACGACGTGGCGGTCGAGGGGGCTCCGCGAGGGGTCCCCTCGTCGCGTCGAGCCGGTATGTCGCGTATCGTCGGGTTCGATGCTCGACCAGTTGCTTGCCGCGCCGGGAGTGGCAGAACTCCTCGTGACGGGCTCGCGCTTCGGTTTCTGCGCCTTGCACGGCGGCCTCGAGCAGGGCACGGCGGAGATCGCGGAGGCCGCCGCATCGACGGCCGGCGCTTCGCTGTACGCCGTCGTCCAACCCGACAACCTGCGCTGGCACGTACCGTCGCACCGCTACGACCCGACCTGCTCGGAGGCGCTGGGCGCGTTCGTCGCCCACGTCGACGTGGTCGTCTCCGTGCACGGCTTCGGCGGGATCCGGGACGCCGACGATCGCTGGACGACCGCGCTCCTGGGCGGCACCAACCGGTCGCTCGCCCGCGAGCTCGGCGACGCGCTCACCGCGGCGCTGCCCGCCTACCGCTGGGTCACCGACCTCGACGTCATGCCCGCGCATCTGCGGGGCATGCATCCGCAGAATCCTGTGAACCGGGCCGCGCACGCGGGCGTGCAGCTCGAGCTGCCGCCACACGTACGACAGCCGGGCGAAGACTTCAATGCACTTGTCGGGGCGCTCGCCTCGGTTGCGGGTTAGCGCGTCACGACGTCAGGAGCGGAAGCAGGTGCGCGACGTCGTTGTAGCGTCGCAGCACGATGCGCTCCGGGCTCGCGACCACTTCGCTGATCGATGCGTTGTCGGCACCGGAGAACGCGAATCGGCGCGAGCCGGTGACGCGATGCAACAGCTGCCCGATCACCCCACCGTGCGACACGACCATGACGCGTTGGTCGGCATGCGTGGCGACGATCCGCTGGAAGCCGCGCCACACGCGTTCGTCGAACGAGTCGTGGGGTTCCGCACCGGGGATCACGTCCCACCGCTCCTCGGTGAAGATCTGCTGGAAGAGGGGATCAGCGGCCACGGCCCGGGCGCGGAATTCGCCGCCTTCCCATTCGCCGAGAAACACCTCGCGCAGGTCGGGCTCGACGATCGGTGTCAGGCCGAGACGTTCGGCGATCGGCGCCGCGGTCTCGTGCGTCCGCCCGAGGGTGGTGACGTAGATCGCGTCGAGCCCTTCGTGCTGCAGGCGATCGGCGAGGAGCTCGGCCTGCTCCACGCCGACGGGGTCGAGCGCGGGGTCACCGTGGCCGTCGACCAGCGGAAACGGGCGATCGGGGTGGGCGGGTGCGGACTCGCCATGCCGCACGAGCAGCAGGGTGGTCGCGCCCGGCGGGGGAGTGAAGCGGTGTTGGCGGAAGCCTTCCGGCGGCGTGGCGCTCGTCACGGGCACGGAACCTAGTCACTAGCTTGGCGCTTCCATGAACGGTCGGGCCGTCACGATCACGCGCCAGGTGACGCTCGGCGACGTGCGGCCCGACGCGACGATGCGGCTCGACGCGGTTGCCCGTGTGGTCCAGGACGTCGCGGATGCCGACGCGGTCGACGCGGCCGTGGAGGGAATGGGAATTTGGATCCTGCGCCGGCTCGACCTCGCGATCGCGCACACGCCACGTTTTCGTGCCGAGCTCACCGCCCGCACGTGGTGCAGTGGTTTCGGCGCCCGTTGGGCGGAGCGGCGAACGGACGTGTGTGCCGGCGAGCTGCTGTGCATCGAGGCGACGGGACTGTGGGTGCACGTCGACGCCGAACGCGGCGCGCCCGCGCCGCTCCCCGCGGGGTTCCACGCGGTCTGGGGGAAGAGCGCAGGGAATCGACGAGTCTCTGCTCGCTTGCGACACGACCCGCCGCCGGCGAGCGCGCAGTCCGGACCGTGGCCGCTCCGCTCGACGGATCTCGACGTCGTCGGTCACGTCAACAACGCCGCGTACTGGGCGCCGGTCGAACAGGAGCTGGCGCGTCGCGGCCGGCCGCGAGTGGGCCGGGCGGAGATCGAGTTCCGGGCCGGGCTCGACGAGGGAGACGACGTCGACCTCGCGGTCGCGGATCGGCCCGACGGCTTCGCCTGCTGGCTGTGCGTCGGCGGCGACGTGCGCGCGTCAATGCTCGTAGCATCGACGCCATGAAACTTGGATTGATGCTCGGCTATTGGGGCGCGCAGCCGCCGCGCGACGTGCCCGCAGCACTCGCAGAAGCGGAACGTCTCGAGTTCGACTCGGTGTGGACCGCGGAGGCGTACGGCTCGGATGCGCTCACGCCGCTCGCGTGGTGGGGTGCGGCGACCTCGCGCATCAAGCTCGGCACCGCGATCTGCCAGCTGTCCGCGCGCACGCCGACTGCCATGGCGATGGCGGCGCTCACGCTCGACCACCTGTCGGGTGGGCGCTTCGTGCTCGGGCTCGGTGCGTCGGGACCACAGGTCGCGGAGGGCTGGTACGGCGACGACTACCGCAGGCCCCTCGCCCGCACACGCGAGTACGTCGAGATCGTTCGCCAGGTCCTCGCGCGCGAAGCGCCGGTCGAGTTCCACGGCGAGCGGTACCAACTGCCGCGCCCGGGGGGCAGCGGTTTCGGCAAGCCGCTCAAGTCGATCACGCATCCCCTGCGGGCAGATCTCCCGATCTTCCTCGCCGCGGAAGGGCCCAAGAACGTCGCGCTCGCGGCCGAGATCGGCGACGGCTGGCTCCCGATGTTCTACGCGCCACGCAACGACGGCTTCTACCGGGACGCGTTGGCGGAGGGCTTCGCCCGTGCCGGTGCGCGGCGTGTCCCCGACAACTTCGAGGTCGCCTGCCTGGTTCCCGTGATCATGGCCGACGACGTCGAGGCCGCGGCCGACATGTACCGACCCGTGCTCGCGCTCTACATCGGCGGGATGGGCGCACGCGAGGTCAACTTCCACAACAACGTCTTCGCGCGGATGGGCTACGAAGGCGAGGCGAAGCTCATTCAGGACCTGTATCTCGACGGCAAGAAGAATGACGCCGCGGCCGCGGTGCCGACGCAACTCGTCCAGGACGTCGCGCTGATCGGTCCGCGCGAGAAGATCCGCGACGACCTCGCGATGTGGCGGGAGTCCGCGGTGACCACGATGATCGTGTCGGGGGCGACCGCGCAACTGCGCGAGATCGCGGAGCTCGTGCATGAGTGAAGTGGTGCTGACGGCCGAGGAGGCGCGTGTCCTCGGCTGTCTCATGGAGAAATCGGCCACGACACCCGACAACTATCCGCTCTCGGTGAACGCGTTGCTCAATGCCTGCAATCAGGCGACCAACCGCGACCCCGTGGTCGCGTACGACGAAGCGACCGTCGAGCGCGCCCTGGAGTCGTTGCGCACGAAGGGTCTCGCCCGCCGCGTCATGGCGACCGGTCAGCGAGTCGTGAAGCACCGGCACGTCGTGGAGGAGGCACTGCAGCTTCATGTGCCCGAGTTCGCCATCCTCGGCGTCCTGCTCCTGCGGGGGCCGCAGACTCCCGGGGAGTTGAAGCAGCGGACCGAGCGCTGGCACACGTTCCGTTCGCTCGACGACCTCGAGGCGACGCTGCAACGACTCGCCGGCCGCGGGTTCGCTCGCCAGCTCGAGCGACGGCCCGGGCAGAAGGAAGCGCGCTGGCTGACCTTGATCGTGTCGACCGACGAGACCGACGCGACGGCCGTCCAGGTCGACACGCAGGTGGACGAGACTCCCGAGGCCGTGCCGGTGCCCACGGCCGCAGCGGTACCCCGCGAGGAGCGGTCGTTGCCGGTCCGCAATCCGGCCACCGGTGCGATGCTGCGCGACGTCGCGGTCACCGAGGAGCGGGAGATCGCGCAGAAGACCGATCGGGCGCGCCGGGCGCAGCGCGGCGTGGGCGGCGCGCCCGTACGAGGAGCGCGCCGAGCTGCTGCACCGGTTCGCCGCGATGCTCGACGCCGAGGCGGAGGAGTGCGCGCGGCTGACGACGAGCGAGGTCGGCAAGCCCATCCGCCAGTCGCGCAACGAGATCAAGGCCGTCCACGAGCGGATCATCTGGAACGCCGCGCACGTCGGCGAGGTGATCGCGCCGTGTGTCCTGCCCCCGGCCCGGGAGGACGAGAAGGTCGGCGAGCGGGTCACGTACGAGGCGGTCGGCATCGTTGCGCACCTCAGCGCATGGAACTACCCGTACTTCGTCGCGTTGAATTCGATCGTGCCTGCGCTGCTCGCCGGCAACGCGGTGCTGTACAAGCCGTCGGAGCACGCGACGCTCACTGGGTTGCGGCTCGTCGACCTCTTTCACCGCGCGGGTGTCCCGGTCGATGTCGTGCAAGCCGTGGTCGGCGGCGGTGCGACAGGGTCTGCGCTCGTCGACGCCGACGTCGACATGGTGTGCTTCACCGGGTCCTACGCGACCGGCCGCAAGGTTGCCGCGACCGCGGTCGACCGGCTGCTACGCATCCAGCTCGAGCTCGGCGGCAAGGACGCCGCGTACGTCTGTGACGATGTCGACGCCGAGAGCGCGGCGTTCTCCGTGGCCGAGGGCGCGTGTTACAACGGCGGGCAGTCGTGCGCCGCGCTCGAGCGCGTGTACGTGCACGACGCCATCTTCGACCGATTCGTCGACGCGCTCGTCCAGGTCGTGGCGGCGTATCGCGTCGGCGATCCCGACGACGAGGCAACCGACATCGGGCCGCTCGCACGCGCCGCGCAGCTCGACGTCCTCCAGAGCCAGATCGGTGACGCGATCGCCAAGGGCGCGCGCCTGCTGTGCGGCGGCGAGAGGATCGCGCGCGAGGGAAACTGGTTCGAGCCGACGGTGCTCGTCGATGTCGACGACCGCATGGCGATCATGCGGGAGGAGAGCTTCGGTCCGGTCGTGCCGGTTTCACGGGTGCGCAACGACGACGACGCGTCGGGCGCGGATGGACGACACGGAGTTCGGCTTGGGTGCGTCCGTGTTCACGAACGACCGCGCCCGCGCCGAGAAGATCCTGGCGCGCCTCGACGTGGGCAATGCCTACTGGAACACGTCCGACCGGTCGAGCGTGCGATTGCCGTGGGCCGGTCGCCGCCACTCGGGCAACGGCGTGTCGATGTCCGAAGCCGGCATCAGGACGTTCGTGCGCGAGAAGGCCTGGCACGAGCAACCGCGACCCTGAGCGGGACCGTCTCGGAGTCAGTCGTCGCCGTCTTCGGGGACCGTGGAGATCGCGGTGCCGATGTTGGTGATCGGTGTCTCGCCCGGCAGGATCCCGACGGGCGTGTTGTCGTTCGGGTCGATCGACGGCGGCGTGACGTCAGTAGGCGGCTGCTCGGGGAGTGGATACCAGCCACCGGGAAGTGGGCTGCCCGCCGGCAGGGGCGGCGGCGGGACCAGGTGCACGGCGCGCGGCGTGGACTCGTCCGGGACGGGACGAGGTGCGGCGCGGGTCGTCGAAGTCGTGCGTGGCGGTACCGCGATCGTCGTCGGGGGCGCCAGCGTGATGCCGGTCGTCGGTGGCGCCGTCACCTCCGCCGATGTGACCGCGAGCCGTACGGGCCGATCGGTCGCGGCCTGCGCGGCCTGCACGCCGGCAATCGCGACGACGCTGGCGGCAAGTCCCGCGACGGGAAGCACGATCCTCCGGCGCAGGAGCTCGCGATGCAACGAGCTCGCTTCCTCGGGTGAGCATCCCAGGACGTCCATGATCCGGAGCTCGATCGTCTCGGGATCGGCATCGAGCGCGGACGCGAGCGCGGCAACATCGGCGGCACGCAACGGCAGTGGCTCACCCGCCTTCGCGCGCCGCAGCCGGCGCACGAGGTACACGAAGTCGGCAAGGGTGTCGTCCTCGCCGCCCGCGGCGGTGACTGCGCTCACATCCAGGGGCTCGCGTGGCGTGATGTGCGCGATCAGATGCTCGCCGTAGCAGTCCGCGAGGCGGGCGCAGACCTCGGCGGGGATCCGGCGCGTTCCCCGTTCGTAGGCCCGGAGCTTCTCCGCGGTCGTGCCGGCGCGCGCGGCAGCCTGCTTGCGCTTCCACCCGCGGCGTTTGCGGGCAGCCCGCAGCAGCTCGCCCAGCCTTCCGGGCGGCATTGCGTCGTCGAGCAGGAGCGCCACGATGTTCCCCATTGGGTCCTCATCGGCACGGACCCGGGGCGCCTCAAGCAGATCAGGAGAGGGCGGCCTCGACGGCGGCTCGATCCTCGCCGGCCGGGTCGTCGAGGACCTCGCACGTGACGTCGAAGCGCATCGTCGCCCGGCGGTCGAGGTCGTACCCGGGCCACGCCGGTAGCCCGGCGTGGTTGGGGTCGCCTGTGCGCGCGAAGGCCGTCCACGCTCGGTGCATTGCGTCGGCGATCGGCCGGCGGTCCTCGCCCGTGCCGGTGAACATCTCTGCGCCGTGGCGACCGAGCGTGTCCCACACGAACGGGATCTCGAGCGCGTGCGTCGACTTCAAGATCCCGCCGAACACGGGTGTCTCCCATGTGAAGAGGTACGTCCACACGGGCGCATGTGGGAGCTGCGCTTCCAGCATTCGGATCGCGGGGACGCGGAACACCGCGTCGGTCGAGAGATCGAGCCAGAGCTCCTGCACGCTGGCGTGGGGCCGGCGCGCCCGGTAGCTGTCGACAACCGCGTCGCCGGCGGCGCCGAACCACGCGCGGACACGCGACCGCACAGTGGCCTCATCGAGGGTTGCGAGCGTCGGGTCGGCGAGGTGGAACAGGGTCATCTCGTGACGATTGCTGCCCGTGAGCACGTGCACGCCCGCGGCATTGCCGCCGGCGATCGCGTCGAGCGGAGGCTGGGGCAGCACGACACCGTCGACGACGGGTTGGAACGGCAGCGCGCTCACGCCGTCCTCGACGAAGCTCGGCATCGCGTCGATCACCGCGTCCATCGACGTGGCGAGGAGCGCGTCGACGTCGCCGGGTTCCACGCCCAATCGCTCGACGAGACGAGCTGCGACGGCGGTGGCGCGGTCCGCGGTGGTGACCCACGACGCGGCGCCACTCTGCGGAATGGCACCGGTGAACAGTCCCTGCGCGGCCGGCGTACCCAGCAACGTGCCGATACTGCCGCCGCCGGCCGACTCACCGAACACCGTGACGTGGCGGGGGTCGCCACCGAACGCCGCGATGCAGTCGCGCACCCATTCGAGCGCGGCGACCTGATCGGCGATACCGAGGTTTCCCGAGCCCGCGAATGCGCCATCGAAGAGGTCGGCGAGGTGCAGGAAGCCGAACGGGCCGAGCCGGTAATTGATCGTGACGACCACCACGTCGCCGTGCAATGCGAAGTTGGTCCCGTCGTACCACGGCGTGTCACCCGAGCCCCACACGAACGCGCCGCCGTGGATCCAGACCATCACCGGCCGGCGCGCATCGTCACACGCCGGGGTGTACACGTTCAGATACAGGCTGTCCTCGCTGACCACCGTCTCCGAGCCACCGAAGAGCTGTGTCAGCGCGAACGGGCTCTGCGCCGACTGCGCGGAGAACTCGGTCGCGTCGCGCACACCTTCCCACGGATCTTCCTTCTGCGGGGGCTGCCAGCGCCGCGCGCCGACCGGCGGCACCGCATACGGAATGCCCCGGAACATGTGCACGCCGTCGCTTTCGAAACCCTCGATCTTGCCGCTGCGGGTATCGACGATCGTCATGTTCGGGCAGGATACTTATCTCTACAGGTTGGTGAAGTCAGGATCGCGTTTCTCCAAGAATGCGCTGATCGCCTCCATGTTGGCGGGCTGCCCGATCATCTTCGTGAACTCGGCATCCTCGCGGCCCCGCGCGGCCCGCACCGCGTCGATGCGCCCTTCGACGACGAGCCGCTTCGTGGCGCGCAGCGACGCCACCGGCATGGCGGCGATTCGCCGGGCGAGCGTCATGGAGATCTCCATCAGCGCGTCGGGCTCGACCGCCTGGAATGCGAGACCGCATGCGACGGCCTCGTCCGCACTGATCCAGTCGCCGGTGTAGAGCTTGACCGCCGCGCGTTGGCTGCCCATCACGAGCGGCATCAGCAGACTGCCGGCCGCTTCGGGCACGACGCCGAGCGGCACGAACGGCGCACGAAGTCGCGCGTCCGTGGCGATGAACGCGATGTCGACGTGCAACAGCATCGTCATGCCGATGCCCACACCGATGCCGTTGACCGCGGCGATCACCGGTTTCGGAAACGCTGCGAGCGTGTCGAGGAAGTGCGGGAACCCGGGCCCCTCTGCACCGAAGCTCGATCGGTCGGCATTCGCACTGAGGCGGCCCATCTCGCCGAGGTCTTGGCCGGCCGAGAACGCGCGGCCGGTGCCGGTGATCACCACGCACGCGATGTCGTCGCGTTCGGCGGCTTCCTCGAGCGCACGACCCGCGGTGTGGTACAGCTCGTCGTTGAACGCGTTCAACGCTTGCGGACGGTTCAACCGGAGAAGGCGCACCCGTGCCTCGTCGACGACGTCGAGCATCAAATGCCGTCCCAGACGATCTTCTGGTTGGTGTCGCCGACGAGCAGCTCGTCCGGGGAGTGCTTGTTGATGTGTCCGATCAAGAAGTTGTAGATGCCGTAGCCGACGAGCTCACGCAGCCGTGGTTCGAACGTCGCAACCTTCTCGCGGGGCAAGCCCAACTGCTGGTTCTCCTGCTGGCGCACGTAGCCGGCGCAGTAGTTCATCGCGATGCCGATGCGGCGCTCGTCGGTCGCGTTCGCGCCGCCGCCGTGCCAGAGGCTGCCGTGCCAGATGAGCACGGATCCCTTCGGCATCTCGGCCGCGATCGAGGCATGCGGCTTGCCGTACTCCGGACTGTGATCGCGCAGGTGCGAACCGGGGATGAGGCGGGTCGCGCCGTTCGCCTCGGTGAAATCGGTGAGCGCCCACATCGAGTTGCACACCGTCGGCGGGTGGGGCTTCGGGATCGGGATCAGCTGATCGTCGGCGTGGATCGGTTGGGCGTCCTCGCCGGGCAGGATGTCGATCGACGACAGCGAGGAGATCAGGCACCCCGGGTCGAGCACTCCTTCGACGACCGGGAGCACGCGCTCGTGCACCGGGACGCGCTGCCAGATGTCGTCGAACGCGAGCAGGTTGTAGACGCGCAACGTCTTGTGGCCCTCGAACGAGTTCGGCGACGGCACGGCCTCGAGGTACCGCTCGAGCCGGTCGAGGGTGTCGTTGAGCGCGTCGACGAGCTCGGGCTCGATCGCGTCCGGCACGATCGTGTAGCCCTGCTCGGCCACTTCCTTCACGTGCAGCTCGACGTCCATACCCGCCAGACTACGCGGCATGGCTCTTTATGCTCTCGGTGACGTCGCCCCGCAGATCGACCCCGATGCGTTCGTGCACCCCGATTGCACGATCATCGGCAATGTGGTGATCGGCGCGGGCGCGACGATCTGGCCGCAGGCGGTGTTGCGCGGAGACCAGAGTCGGATCGTCATCGGCGCGCGGACATCGGTGCAGGACGGGTCCGTGATCCATTGCACGCGCGAGCTCGAAACCATCGTCGGCGCCGATTGCGTGATCGGTCACCTCGCACACCTCGAGGGATGCACCGTGGAGGACGGCGCGCTGGTCGGGACCGGATCGATCGTGCTGCACCGGGCGGTCGTGCGCAGTGGAGCGCTCGTGGGCGCCGCCGCGCTGGTGCCGAACGGCATGGAGGTGCCGAGCGGCGCGATGGCCCTTGGCGTCCCCGCCAAATTCCGCGAGGGTGCGGTGAGGCCCGACCAGATCACGTACCCGGCGCAGGAGTACGTGCGCAACTGGGAGCGCTACCGCAAGGAGCTACGTCGTGTCGACTGATGCATCGGAGTACTACGCCGCGTCCGGGCCGATGACGCACCTCCCCGCGGACGTGCCGGTTGTCGCCAACGACGTTTCGTTCGTCCAGAACCTCTTCGTGCACATGTTCTGGGCGCCGCAGTACGGCGCGTCCAAGGTCGCCGACGAACGCCAGACGCGAGCCGCGGCGGCGATGCTCGACGCGGTGCAGAAGATCGACGAGCGTCCGCTCACCGCGGCCCGGGAGCCGGCGCAGCGCGCCGGTGTCGTGTGCCGGCACTTCTCGACGCTCGGCGTCGCGCTGCGGCAGCGCGCTCGCGTGCCGGCGCGGGCGCGCTGCGGCTTCGCCACGTACTTCGAGCCCGGCAAGTACATCGATCATTGGATCGTCGAGGAGCACGACGGCACGCGCTGGGTGCAGCGCGACTTTCAGCTCGACGACCTGCAGCGCAACGCGATCAACGCACAGTTCGATCCCGATGATCTCCCGCCGGGCGCGTTCCTCACCGGTGGTGAGGCGTGGCAGTTGATTCGCAAGGGCGACGCCGACCCGGAGCTGTTCGGCATCCTCGAGTACTGGGGCCGGTGGTTCGTGTATGCCAATCTCGTCCGCGACCTCGCCGCGTTGAACAAGGTCGAGATGCTGCCGTGGGACGCATGGGGGAGCATGCCCGGGCCGGACGGAGCGATCGACAACGCGTTCGCAGACGAGCTCGCCGAGACCTGCGCGTCCGACGACCTCGCATTGGTGCAGCGCGCCTACGCCGACGACCGGGTGCGCATGGCGGGTCGCGTCATCACCTTCACCGAGAAGGGACCACGCGAGGAGTCGGTCGAGGCCGGGGCATCGTGAGGCGTCACCTCACACGGCCGCGCCGACGATCCGCCCGATTCCATAGGTGATGAGCATCGCAAGTGACGACCACGTCACGACGCGCAAGGCGGCACGCTTCCACGGCGCGCCGCCGACGCGAGCGCCGACCACGCCGAGCAGCAACAATGCCAACAGTGAGACGACGGCGCACGCCGCGATGCGCGCACTCCTCGGTGCCACGCTGACCGCCACCAGCGGGAAGATCGCGCCACTCGTGAACGCGAGCGCGGAAGTCCACGCGGCCTGCAATGGCCGCGCTTTCGCAATCTCGGTGATGCCGAGCTCGTCGCGCATGTGCGCGCCCAGCTCGTCGTGGGCCATCAGCTGCTCGGCGACGAGGCGCGCCAGGCCCGGCTCGACGCCGCGATCCTCGTAGATCTTCCCGAGCTCGCGGAGCTCGCCGCGCGGGTTCTCGCGCAATGACTCGGCTTCGATGGCAAGGTCGGCCTGTTCGGCGTCGCGCTGTGAGCTCACCGAGATGTACTCGCCCGCGGCCATGGACATCGCGCCCGCGATCAACCCCGCGATGCCCGCGGTCACCACGGCCGAACGCGGGCTGTTGGCCGCAGCGACACCGATGACGAGGCTCGCGGTCGAGACGATCCCGTCGTTGGCCCCCAGCACGGCAGCCCGCAGCCACGGAATGCGGTGACTCTTGTGCTGTTCGAGCACGTGCGCCGACATGGACACACGCGAAGCGTAGTGCCGACGGCTACGGCGTCGGGCGTAGCAGCGCGGCGTAGTAGCCGGTCATCGGCTGCAGCAGGCTCTCGGTGACGATGCCTCCCGCCTTTCCCGCGAGCGCTTCCCACTCGTGGACCGGCCGCACTTCCTGGCCGGTCAACGCGTGCACGAGCTCGACCTCGGCGATGGGGAAGTGGCGGTCGAAGTGCCGCTGTCCACGCCGGCCGCGGGACCAGCTCGGTGACGAGAATCGTCGGGTCGGGGAACGATCGCAGGATCTGCTGCCACAAGTCGACGACGTCGGTGTCGCCGATCTCGTGAAACACGAACATCCCCGAGACCAGGACGCGTTGGGCTCCCTGCACCGCGGCGGCGATCGCGGCGGCATCACGCACGTCGGCTTCGACGAGCTGCGCTCTGCCGCGCAGTCCGTCGCGCGAACGCACCGCACGGAGATCGTGATCGACACCGACGAGGCGGGCGTGCGGCACGCGCGCGCCGAGCCACAAGAGGAACTCGCCCGAGCCGCATCCGAGATCGACGAACGTGTCGAAGCGCTCGAGCGCGTGCTGCGGCAGCAGCTTCTCGGCCGCGGCCAGGGCGACCGGGCTGGCGAGCATGCCGCTCGCGACCGCGTCATGGAGCTCGTCGCGTTCTTCGGTCGTCGCGGGAGGATTGCCGGTCGCATAACCGTACGCGACGTCGGCGTATGCAGACGCCGCGTAGAACGCGGCCGCGAGTCCGGGCTGCCACCGGCGCGCGACCCGGTAGCCGCGTCGTCCGTGGTGCAGCACGCCGACCTGGGAGAGATAGCGCAGCGCGGCAGCCGCGCGATCGTCGACCTGGGAGCTCGTGACGCGCAAACCGGTAGGTGTTGCCTCGATGACTCCCGCGCGCGCCAGCCCGAGGAGCGCGTCGAGCACCAGGTGGGGGCGGGCCAACGCTCGTACCGCCCGTGATGACAACAGCAGCGGGAGAAGTCTTCGCCACCCAACGCTCATGGCGATCTCCGGAAAGCGGAATGTCCGACTCGGTTGCATGTCCGCTCTCCCTTGGCAGCTCGCGCAGAGAGTAGGTATCGTCCAGCCGCAGGTAAAGGGCGGCGGGAGAAAGCGGAACGCATGCGGGAGCTCTCGCCAGTCAGGCTCGCGGGGATCGGGCATTACCTTCCCGACACCGTGATCACCTCGGCTGACATCGAAGAACGAGTTCGATCGGCGGCGTCAGGTGTGCGTCTGCCCGCGGTCGTGCTCGAGACGCTGTCCGGTGTGCGCACCCGGCGCTATGTGAAGGACGGGCAGGTCTCCTCGGATCTTGCCGCCGCAGCAGCGGAGCGCGCGCTCGCGATGGCGGGTCGTGAGGTCGCCGACGTCGACACGGTGATCTTCGCGTCCGCGTCGCAGGACATCGCCGAGCCGGCAACCGCGAACGTGCTGCAAGAAAAGCTTGGATGCGATCGCGCCTCGGTCTTCGACGTCAAGAACGCGTGCAACAGCTTTCTGAACGGCTTGGACGTCGCGCAGGCGCTGATACAGACCGACCGCGCGGACTGCGTCCTCGTGGCGGCCGGTGAAGTGTTGAGCGGCACCGTGAAATGGCACATCGAGGATGCGTCTGCGCTGCGTCGCCGCGGGGCCGCGTTCACGCTCGGCGACGGTGGCGGCGCCGCGGTCGTCGAACGGGCCCACGACGATGGCGCGGGTGGCGTCTTCGGCCCGGCGGAGTTCGAGTCGTCGGGCCGGTTCTGGCGGCTGTCCACCGTGCTCGGCGGCGGCACCTTGTTGTGGGATGCGCCCGACGGTCGGTACTTCGAGTGCGAGAGTCGCGCGCTCGAAGAGGTAGGGGTCGACGTCGTGCCGCAGGTGATGGCGCGCGTGCTGAAGCGAATGGAGTGGCAACCCGAAGACGTCGATCGTGTCGTGCCCCACCAGGTCTCGGCCCGCGCGATCCGACGGATCGCGGAGCTGACGCGCATCCCCTTCGAGCGTTGCGAGCTCACGCTCCCGTTCGTCGGCAACACTGCGGCGGCGAGCATCCCGATCGCGCTCAGCCTCGCAGTGCAAGAGGGGCGCATCCGTCGTTCGGATCGGGTGCTGCTCGTGGGCGGCGCCGCCGGATTCAGCGCCGCCGCGATGCCGTTGATCTGGTGACCACCGTGGTCAGCGTTCTCGACCTCATCGAGGAATCCGCGGGTGGCGGCGGCACGGTCCAATTCCTCCCCGAGGACCGTCAGGCACGGCCGATCGCCGATGTGTGGGACGCGTCGGCGCGCTCGTCGGGCTGGGTGCAGGACCACGCGGGAGCGGACGGCACGGTGGCCGTCGTCGCGTCGACGTGCTTCGGCTTTGCGAGCGCGCTGATCGGCGCGTGGCGCGCGGGTGCGACCGTCGGCTCGCTGCAGACACCGGGAAGAGGCGTCTCGGTCGAGCGTTACCGGGAGCAGCTCCAATGGGCGTGCGAACAGTTGCAGCCCGCGTGCCTGCTGGTCGACGCCGTCTATCTCTCGATGATCAAGGAGCTCGAGCTCCCGGTCCCGGTCTTCACGTACGACGAGTCGATGACCGGCGATCCGTCGCGGCCGGACGTCGGCACACAGTCGCGGTTCGTCCAGTTCACCTCGGGCACGACCGCCCAGGCGGCGGGCGTCGAGCTGTCGCTCGAGGGCATCGCATCGCACACCTTGGCGATCCTGTCCGACGATCGCGCCGCGCGACCACACGACATCGGTGTCGTGGCTGCCGCTGAGTCACGACATGGGCCTCATCGGCATGTTCCTGTCGAGCTTGGTCGCCGCGAGCGCGACGCGGCTGAACGCTCATGCCGTCCTGTTGCGCCCCGAGGACTTCCTGCGCGACCCACGCGTCTGGCTCCAAGCCTGCTCCGAGTTCGGCGCCGAGGTCACCGCCGCGCCGCTGTTCGCCCTGGAGCTCGTGAGCCGGCGCATGCCGTCGTCACGTCTCGACCTCTCCCGTCTGCGCACGTGCATCCTCGGCGGTGAGGTGAACCGGGCCGAGGCGTTTCGTCGTTTCGAATCGGCGTACGCGGAGCACGGGCTCTCGACGACGGCACTGTGCCCCGCGTACGGGCTCGCGGAGGCGACGCTCGCCGTCACGTTGCTCCCGCCCGACCGACCGTGGTCGTCGACGCGCGTCGACGGTGACGCGCTCGCCCGCGGGACCTGGGCGCCGTGTGCCGACGGAGATGACAGTGGCCGTGAGATCGTGATGAACGGATCGACGCTTCCCGGCGTCGAGGTGCGCGTGCGCGGGGATGCGAGCCAGGACATCGGGCGTATCGAGATCTCGAGCGCGTCGTTACTGCGCCGGTACATCGGACGGGAGCTCGAGCTCACCGACGACGGCTGGTTCGCCACCGCCGACCTGGGCTTCGTCGAGGGAGACCAGCTTGCGGTCATCGGTCGCATGGACGACGTGCTCGTCATCGGCGGTCGCAACATCAACGCCAGTGACGTGGAGCGCGTCGTCGACGCGCACGTCGCCGTCCGCCTCGGCAGCTGCATCGCGGTGCCGACCGACGACGGCAAGTACGCGGTGCTGATGGAGCCTGCACGCGCCGACTGCGTGTCGGGCGATCTCCGGGAGGCGGCGAGCGAGATCCGCGCCGCAGTCGTGCGCGACGTGGGAGTCGCGCCGCGCGCGCTCATGTTCGTGAAACGCGGCACACTCCCGAAGACGCCGAGCGGCAAGAAGCAGCGCTGGCGCGCCGCCGAGGGCATGGCGCGCGGGGAGCTCGAGATGCTCGGAGGACTCGCTCGTGACTGATCGCACCGATCCGGCAGTCGATCCCGCGCTCTTGCGCGAGGCCTGCAGCGCGATCACGGTGTACCTGCACCGCGAGTTCGGGACGAAGACCGATATCGACCTCACGACGCCGATCGCAGAACTCGGCGTCGACTCGATCGAGATCGTCGAGATGATCGTCACGTTGCTCGTCGAAGCTGGTGACAGCGATGTCGACCTCGACGACTCGGCGGATGTCTCACTGGATCGCGTCGGCGATCTCGCGGCGGTCCTGGTGTCCCAAGGTTGGCAGCCGCAGCCCTGAGGTAGCTTGACCCTCTGCTCGCCGACCCGGAGGGGAACATGCCCGAAGCCGTGATCGTCGCCACCGCTCGCACGCCGATCGGGCGCGCGAACAAGGGGTCGCTCGTCGAATGCCGTCCCGACGACCTCTCGTCGCTGATCGTCGACGCGGTCCTGGCCAAGGTGCCGCAGCTGGATCCCGCCCAGGTCGAAGACGTCATCTGGGGCTGCGGGCAGCCGGCGGGCGAGGCCGGCACGAACGTGGCGCGCGTCTCGGCGCTGCTCGCGGGCGTGGAGGTGCCCGGCGTGACCGTGAACCGGTACTGCTCGTCGTCGCTCCAGACGATCCGCATGGCCGCCCACGCAATCAAGGCCGGTGAGGGTGACGTGTTCTTGGCCGGTGGCGTCGAGACCGTCAGCCGCTTCATGAACGGCATGGCCGACGGCGGGCCGCCGAACGAGAAGTTCCGCGAGGCACGCGAGCGCAGCAAGCAGCGCAGTGAGGGTGGCCAGTCCAAGTGGACGCCGGCGACCGGGCTCGCCGACGTCTACATCGCGATGGGCCAGACCGCTGAGAACGTCGTCGAGGCCGAGGGTGTAGGGCGCGAGGAGATGGACGAGTTCGCCGCGCGCTCGCAGCAGCTCGCGGTCGAGCACCAGGAGAACGGCTTCTTCGAACGGGAGATCACGCCGGTCACGACCCCCGACGGCACGGTGATCACCAAGGACGACGGCCCGCGCGCCGGGACCACCGTGGAGAAGCTCGCGACGCTGAAGCCGGTGTTCCGGCCCGACGGCTCGGTCACCGCGGGGAACGCCTGCCCGCTCAACGACGGTGCCGCCGCGGTCATCGTGATGAGCGAGGCGAAGGCGAGCCAGCTCGGGTTGAAGCCGCTGGCGCGCATCGTCGCCTCCGGCGTGAGCGCGTTGAACCCCGAGATCATGGGCCTCGGACCGATCGAGGCGTCCCGTCAGGCGCTGAAGCGCGCCAACATGACGATCGACGACATGGACCTGGTGGAGATCAACGAGGCGTTCGCCGCCCAGGTGATCCCTTCGGCCAAGCACCTCGGCATCCCGTGGGAGAAGCTCAACGTCCACGGCGGCGCGATCGCGCTCGGACATCCCTTCGGGATGACCGGTGCGCGCATCATGACGACGTTGATCAACGGCCTCGAGACCGAGAACAAGCGCTACGGCCTCGAGACCATGTGCGTCGGCGGCGGCCAGGGCATGGCAATGATCATCGAACGCCTCTCGTAGGGGTTTTTGCGAGCGGCGGCGACACTATGTGTCGCCTACGCTCGCAAAAACCGGTCCCGCGCGTCAGAGCGGGCGCAGGTGCGTCTCGGTGACGAGGCTCGACTGCTGGCGATGGAGACGCGACGCGCGTGACGGCATGATCCCGTGCTCGGCGCGCAGACGCGCGATGCCGGCGTTGTGCCCGGTGTAGCTCGGAGGTTGTTCGAGCATCCAGACGATGCCTTCGGCCGCGACCTCCGACGGCTCCCAGTCGGAATGGTCCGCGTCGGGCATGTTGAACACGAAGCCCTCCGAAGCGACCGGCACGTCGATCCGGAAGGTGTTGACGGCGATGCCGAACGGCCGTAGCTGATGCGCGGCCGACAGCGTCAGGTGCTCGAGTGCGGCCTTGGCCATGCCGTACGCCATGAGCGCGGGGATGTAGTTGAGGCCCGCGACCGACGAGACGTTCACGATCGCGCCACCACCCCGTTCCTTCATCGACTGCGCCGCGGCCTTGATCGCCAGCAGCGGTGCGCGCAGGTCGACCTGCATCACGAGGTCGAAGCGCTTCATCTCCATGTCGAGGTCGCCCGGGAAGGTGATCGCGGCATTGTTCACGAGCACGTCGACGCCGCCGAAGTGGTCGACGGTCGACGCGATCATGCGCGTCACCTCTTCGTCGCGCGCCAAGTTGGCGGGCACGCCGATCGCGCGGCCGCCTGCCTCTTCGATACTGCGGACCGTTTCGTCGATCGTTCCGGGAATCGGGAGGGGTGACGCCGCGGTGGCACGGGCCGCGCACGCGACGCTGCAGCCTCGTTGCGCGAGCAGCTTGGCGGTCGCGGCCCCGACCCCACGCGACGCGCCGGTGACGATCGCAACCTTGCCGTCGAGATTCACAGCTGGGGAAGCTCCTGTTGCAGCATGAGGGAGTCGGCGTACAGGTCGCCGAGCTTTTCTACTCGCGCGAGCACGTCGGGCGCTTCGAACACGAGGCCGTCGGGATCATCGGCGCTCGCGATCTCGTCCCATGACAGCGGTGTCGATACCGTCGGCCGGTCCTGCAGCCGCAGCGAGTACGCACACACTGTCGTCTTGTGCCGGTCGTTCTGGCTCCAGTCGATGAACACCTTGCCCGCACGCTTCGCCCTCGTCATGTCGACGAGCACACGCTTGGCGTCGCGTGACTCGAGCAACTGGCCGAGCGCGAGCGCGAACTTCTTCGTGTGCTCGTCGGTGGCCTTCGATCCCACGACGGGTACCGACAGGTGCAGGCCCTTGCCGCCGGATGTCTTCACGACCGCGTGCAGATCGAGCTTCGCCAGCGTGTCGTGCAGGTCCAGCGCCACGCGACAACAGTCGACGATCGTCGCCGGCTCGCCCGGATCGAGATCGATCACCATCGCAGTGGGGTGCTCGGGGTCCTCGATCCGCCATTGGTGCGTGTGCAGCTCGAGCGCGGCGAGGTTGGCGAGCCACACCAGGGTCGGAGCCTCCTCGACCAGACACCCCTTCGTGCCGCCGGTCGCCTCGTGACCGGCGAACTCCGCGACCCACGCCGGATGGTGCGACGGGCAGTTCTTCTCGAAGAAGCGAGGTCCGCCCGGGCCGTCCGGTGCCCGCACCAACGTCGGCGGTCGTCCCGCAAGGTGGGGGAGTTGCCACGGTGCGATGCGGTGGAAGTAGTCGATGACCTCGGCCTTGCGAAAGCCGGTCGCCGGATACAGGACCTTGTCGAGGTTCGAGAGCGTGAGCTCCCGGCCATCGATCTCGATGACCTGGCCTTTCGTCGCCATATCTAGAATCGATGCTATGCCCAGTGCCATTTGGACCGGCTCGATCAGTTTCGGCCTCGTACAGGTGCCCGTCCGCCTTGTCGGCGCGACCAAGAGCAAGGACGTGAGCTTCAACCAGCTCGAAGAGGGCACCGGCTCGCGCATCCGTTACAAGAAGGTGTCCGAGCAGACCGGCGAAGAGGTCACCCAGGACCGCATCAAGCGCGGCTACGAGATCTCCAAGGGCCGTTACGTGATGATCGAGCCGGACGAGCTCGACGCGTTGCGGCCGCGGGCGAGCCACGCGATCGACATCGAAGAGTTCGTCGACCTCGACGAGATCGATCCCGTGTACTTCGAACAGCCCTACTACTTGGTGCCGGACGCGCGCGGCGTGAAGCCGTACAAGCTGTTGGCCGACGCGATGACCGAGCTCAACAAGGTCGCGCTGGGGCGCATCATCGTGCGCAGCAAGGAACGACTGGTCGCGATCCGGCCCCTGGACGGCATGCTGGTCATCGAGACGATGCGCTACGCCGACGAGGTGCTCCCGCGCGACGAGCTCCTGCCCGAGGATGACGTCGAGCTCACGGATCGCGAGCCGCGCGATGGCGCGCCAACTCGTCGAGTCGCTCGCGGCCGACGAGTTCCAGCCGGAGAAGTTCCACGACCAGTACCGCATGCAGGTGCTCGACCTGATCGAGCGCAAGGCTGCGGGGGAAGAGATCGTTGCCGAGCCCGTCGTCGAGGCCCCCGCGAAGGTGCTCGACCTCGTCGCCGCGCTCGAGGCGTCGCTCGAGAAGGCCCAGACCGCCAAGGACCGGCACCCGAGCACGTCGGGTCCGGCCACGGTGCCTGCGCAGAAGGCACCGGCCAAGAAGGCGGTCAAGCAGCCCGCGAAGAAGAGCGTGAAGGCTTCGAAGCCGGCCGCGAAACCCGCGGCGAAGAAGCGATCGGCGTAAGCGGCGGCACCGTGGCGGCGTGCTCGTCGCCGAGCCAGCCGCAGTGCTCGCACACCGGTGATGTGTCGCTCGCGAAGCCGGCGCACGGCTCGTACAGGGCGCTGACCAGGTCGTTCGTGTGCATCGTGTCCATGCCTTGCATCATGACAGGACCCTGCGACAGTGAAACGCTTCAGACCTGCACCGAGTGACCGTCGCGCCAGGTCCGTAGCACGAGGTAGTGGCCCTTCAGCGCCGCGTGATCCCACACGCCGAAGCCCATGAGCGTGCCGGCGTGACCGCTGCTCGCCGGAAGCTGCTTGGCGCGGCGCAAGCCGTCCGCGATGCCGGCGCGCGTGAGGTGCTCGGACGCGGCGATGCCCTCGCCGAGCAAGCGACCGATGTCGTACGCCGCACACCCGATGGGGCCGGCCGCCGCGTACGCGAACCGTTCGCGCAATGACGCACGCATCGCGTTGTCGTCGGCGACGGTGTCGATGTACTCCCAGCCGGCGTACCCGTCGCGCCAGTCGGGCACGCGTAGCCGAACATCAACGCGGAGTTCGCGAGCACGGGGACATCCCACGCGAGCGCGAGACGGGCGACCGCAACCGCGCGCGAAGCCAGGCCGAGACCGAAGTACACGAGCACGTCCGGTTGGGCTTGGCGCAGCCGGTCGAGCAGCGCTTCCGCATCGGCCGCCAGCGGCGAGATGCTCGCGGTGCCGGTGACCTCGAGGCCGAGCCGGGCGCGCGCGGCCTCGAAGCACTCGGCATAGCGCCGGCCGACCGGCGACTGGTCGAACACGACCGCGGCCCGGCGCATCCCGCGCTCGGCCATGCGCGCCGCGAGCACGGGCGGCTCCTCCTCGAGCGAACCGACCTGGTAGTGGAACATCCATTGCGAACGGGTGCGCTCTCCGCCCGAGTAGTTGATCGCAGGAACGCTCGCGTCGTCGCACAACGGTGCGGCGATCAGCGCGTTGTCGGAGATCGATGGTCCCGCGATCGCGAGCACATCCTCGGCGCAGAGCTCGCGGAAGGCGCGTACGACGTCGGCCTCCGTGCCCGACGGCAGTCCCCGCGCCTGGCGTTCCACCAGTTCCACGTCGCGGTCGAGCCGGCCCGTCGCGGCGACGTCATCGATGCCGAGCCGCAACGCCTTGGCGAACAGATCGTCGCCCTGGGGGAAGTCGTAGAGCAATCCGATACGCACAGGGAGGGCACTCGTCGACGCCATGCCCGTATCCTGACACGATGCTCCGCGACGAGGTCGGGCGACTCGCAGGGAACGCGGTCCACGCGACGTGGATGTCGTCGTCCGCTTCGGCGCGCTCGGTCCGCGGCATCGGCGCGCTCGAAATTTCGCAGCGGTTCGGGAACGGGAGCCTGATCGCGTTCCCGCCGTCGGTCATCTTCGGCGAGGGCCGCATTGCCGTCGGCGAAGGAAGCATCATCGGTCCGCTCGCGAGCCTGAGCGCCGGCATGCCGACGCAGGCGAACCTCCGGGGTGACCCGGTCATCACGATCGGCGACCGGTGCATGCTCGGCAAGGGCATCGGCATCGTCGGGCACGAGCGCATCGAGATCGGCAACGACATCTGGACCGGCCACTACGTCTACGTCACCGACCAGAACCACGGATACGAGGACGTCTCGCAGCCGGTCGGCACGCAGATGTGGAAGAACGAGCCGGTGTCGATCGGTGACGGTTGTTGGCTCGGCCACGGCGCGGTCGTGCTGCCCGGCACGCGTCTCGGCAAGAACGTCGTCGTCGCGGCGGGCGCGGTCGTCGCCGGTCTCGACGTGCCGGACTTCGCGGTCGTTGCCGGTGTGCCCGCGCGCGTCGTGCGCCGGTACGTCCCGGGAGACGGTTGGGTCTCCGTCCCCCGGGACTCGTAACCCGGCTACTTGTTGGCGGGCGCCCCCGCCGGTACGGGATAGTCCTTCGGCAGCAGCTCGGGCGGCACGTTGTCCTCGCCGTAGATCGTGACCGTGTTCGTGGCGTCGAACAGCTTCAGCGGTGCCGTGGGCCAGTGGCCGGCGAGGTACCGCAACCCGCCGTCCATCAGCCGGTACATGCCCTTGCCTTGGGCGCCGGTCTCGTCCTTGCCTTCGGTGTTCGGGTCCCAGTACAGGACCCCCGCATTGTCGAGGCCGCCCGGGTCGTCGGGCGTGTCCGGCCAGAGGTCGTGGGCGCCGTACGAGCTGATCGTGCGCTTGGTCGGCGGGTCACCCGGCACGACGGGTGGCGCAGCATCGATCCCGGCCTTGAACGCTTCCGGCGTCAGTCGAGGGCCTGCCAGCTGCAAGCCGGCCATCACCAGCTCGATGTTGCCCTGGATGATCGCGTAGTTGTTCTCGGTCGGCGGCGGCGTGCCGAACCACCACTTGTGCAGCGTCCACGAATCCTGCTTGTCCTGCGGCAAGCGGGCCGGGATCAGCTGCAACCCGAATGCGTGCTGCCATTGCTGCTGGTCGAACTTGCGCCGCGAACACGTTCGTGTCGGCGAACACCGTGCCGGACATCACCCACTCGGGGAAGTACTTCGCCTTCGTCATCTCCGTCGTCAGGTACTGCGGGAAGATCGGGTCGCCGGTGAAGATGATGCTCGTTGCGGCCTTCTGCTTCAGCTTGGCGGCGATCGTGCGGCCGTCGGCCTGCAACGTCGGCAGGTTCAGGTAGTAGTCGACGTGGTCGACGACATTCGCACCGGTGGCCTTGATCTTCTTCTCGAGGTCGTCCCATGCCGACGTGAACTGACCGTCGGGGGTGTTGTACGTGAGCAGTGTGAACGACCGGTCCTTGCCCTCGAGGCCGGGGCCCGCCCACTGAGCCGGCTTGCCGACCAATTGGTTCTTGACGAGCTCGGCCACCATCGTCGAGGTCTGGTCCGGCGTCGGCCCTCCCGGCCAGAGATACGGCGCGTTGTCGAGCACGGCCTTCTGCGGCTGGGCGATGATGCACGAGCCGACGCAGAGGATCTTCTTCTCCGCGAGCTCGTCGGCGAACTCCCTCGCCTGCGCGGGTCCGCCCATCACCGCGAAGACGTTCTTGGCCGCCGCCCGGTCGGCGTCGGCGCGTGCGGCGACCGGGTCGCTGAGCGAGCCGGTGCCTTCGATCGGCACCATCTGGACCTTGCGGCCGTACAGCTCGTACTGGCTGGCGAAGATCTCGGCGTAATTCTTGTACGCCTGGCTCGTCGCCGCGGGCGTGTCGTACGCGCCCGCCATCTTCAACAGTGCGTCACCGATCGGGTCGGCCTTGGCGACGTAGTAGCCGAGGCGAATCGTGTCGGCGGTGACGCCCGGCGTGGTTGCACCGCCGTTGTCGCCCGTCACCTTGGGCACGCATGGCGCGGGATCGAGGATCGGGATCGCGACGTCGCCGGTCGCGGTGTCGCAGTGATCCTGCCAGGTGTACTTGTCGAGCTGACCGGCGGCCTTGGCGTCGTTGTAGAACAGCGGCACGCCGTTCTTCCCGGACGCGCCGGGCGCGGCGCCGATCGCGACCGTGTCCTTCTTGTCGTCGCTGCTGCGCGTCGCGAGGGCGACGGCGACGACCGCGGCGATCGCAACGATCGCGATGAACGGCGCGTAGCGCACCCACGGCGAGCGTCGCGGGCGCGGTGCCTGTTGCATGCCCATCCCGTGTCCCCCTCTGATCAGTGTTGATGTGTGTTGGTGGGTCTCATCTTGTGACTACTCTGGCCCACGGCTGCCGCTACGTGCGATTGCCGCCTCGGTGGTGCCGAGATACGAGCTCACGACCGCGGGGTCGTTCACGACGTCGTCGGGCGTCCCCTCGGCGACGATCTCCCCGAGGTCGAGCGCGATGATGCGGTCGGCGATGCTGAGGAGCAGCGGCACGTCGTGCTCGATGACGAGCAGCGTCGCGCCGGTTTGCTCGCGGACGCGTCGCAACAGCGGGCCGAGCGCCTCGGCTTCACGTTGGGCGATTCCCGATGACGGCTCGTCGAGCAACAGCACCGAGGGTCCGTGCGCGATCACGCACGCGAGGTCGACGATCCGGCGGCTCCCGGTCGAGAGCTCACGCACGAGCTTGTCGCGGTAATCGGTGATCCCGAGGAGCTCGAGGAGCTGCTCGACGTTGAACTCGACGTCGCGTTCAGTGTCCTCGACCCACGGGAGCCCCAGTGCCGAGGCGATCGGATCGCGTGTCTCGAGGTGGCGTTCGAACGCGATCGAGACCGTCTCCGCCACGGTGAGGCTCGGGAAGAGACGCCCGTCCTGGAACGACCGGCCGAGCCCCAGTTTCGAGCGGTGCGCGGGTGAGAGGCGGGTCACGTCGAGGGCGTCGCCGCCCTCGCCGAAGGTGATCGTGCCCTGATCGGGCACGAGGAATCCCGACACGACGTCGAACAGCGTCGTCTTGCCGGCGCCGTTCGGGCCGATGAAGCCGAGGATCTCGCCGGCGGAGGCCTCGAGCGAGACGTCGTACAGCGCGGCGAGCCCCCCGAATCGCTTCGACACACCGGCGAGCGACAAGCGGACGGGCGCGTCGCTCCTGCCGTTGTCGTGCGGCGCGTCGACGAGCGCGGTCGTCGCCGCGACGATCGCGGAGCCCTCGGCGCCGGAGATGCCCTTGGCCGCGCCTTCGAGGAACACCGATCGGAGCACGTCGGGGCGTTGGAGCAGCTCTTCGGTCGGGCCGTGGAACCGGATCTCGCCCTTCTCCATGAAATAGGCGGTGTGCGCGATGGTGAGCGCGAGGTTCACCGACTGCTCGACGAGGATGATCGTCGTGCCCTGCGCCGCGATGTCGCGCACGATCGGGAGGAGCTGCTCGACGATCGCGGGCGCGAGCCCGAGCGACAGCTCGTCGATCATCAACAGGCGCGGGCGTTCGATGAACGCCATGCCGAGCGCGAGCATCTGTTGCTGCCCGCCCGACAGGTTGCCTGCCGGCTCGTCGAGTCGTTCTCGCAGGATCGGGAACAGCTGGAGCACGCGCTCGGTCGCGGCGTTCACATGCTCCTTGTCACGCCGGTGCAGCCAGCTCGCCAGGCGGAGATGCTCGGCGAGGGTGAGCGTGGGGAACACGCCCTGCCCGCCCGGGAACAGCACGACGCCCCGGCCCGCGACCTCGTTCGGTGGCGCGTAGGTCATGTCGCGTCCGTCGAACACGATGGCGCCGTTTGTCGCCTCGACGAGCCCGGCGATCGATTTCAACAGCGTGGACTTGCCCGCCCCGTTCGTGCCCAGCAGTGCGACGATCTCGCCCTCGTCGACTTCGAAGTTGATGCCGAACAGGACCTGCACGCTGTCGTAGTGCACGTCGACGTTGCGTACGAGCAGCAGCTTCACCTCACCCTTCTGGCGTTTCAGCATCACCTCCGCCTGGGCCGCCGCGGACGTCCACACCCGGTTGATGTCGCCCTTCACGTACATCGAGCCCGACGCCAGCAGGAACGCGCCGATGAGGAAGATCGGCACCATCACCATGAGCCCGGCCCGGATGCCGTAGCTGTTTGCGATCGCGCCGACGATGTAGAGCGAGAGCAATCCCGGCAGGATGAACAGCGATGCCATCGAGTAGCCCATCGACCGCACCTTGGGCGGGATCGCGAGCGAGAGCGCCGCAAAGATGCCGGGCACGAGCAGCGCGGACATGCCGGTGATGAGCACGTGCATCGTGATTGCGAGCCACAGCCACGGCGAAAGCGCGAACACCATCCATGCGGCACCCATCACGGTGCCGACCACCGCGAGCATGCGCAGCCCCGAGCCGGGGTCGCGCAGCATGAGCCGGGCGGCGAGCGGGATCCCCAGCAGGATCGCCACGACCTGCGCGGGTTCGGCGAGGCCGGCGACCAACCCGCGCTGGTAGTCGTCGAGATGGAAGACGTCGTCGTAGTAGAGCGACGTCAACGTGACGAGACCGATGAAGGCCGCGGCGAGGAAGGGCAGCGCGTACCAGATGCGACGCAGCGTGCCGATCTGCCACAGGATCCGCACAGTCTCTGCGAACGACGGCGGTATCTCGTCGGTGTGCACGACCGCGTCCTCGGCGCCCATCGCGGCCCGTTCCCAGTGGCCGCGTCCCGGTTCGCGCATCCGGAGACCCCAGAGCACGAAGAAGATGCTCGGGAAGAAGAAGACGATGAACGGCACCCGCCACCCGAACCAGTGACCGAGGAAGCCGCCGACCACGGGCCCGATGAATGCACCGATGGCCAGCCCGATCGCGTGGAAGCCGAAGACCTCGGCACGCACGGTGGGTGGGTAGTAGTCGGACAGCAGCGAGTTGTGCGTCGGCGTGATCACCGCCCGCCCGATGCCCGCGCCCTCCCGCACGATCACGAGCATCAGCACCGAGACTGCGAACGCGGTGAACAGCCCGAAGATGGACCACACCGCGCCGCCCAGTAGTGCCATCGCGAACGCGTGACTTGCGGTCGGCGAAGTAGGCGAATGGCACTGTCAACAGCAGCCCGCCGGCCGCCGACACGCCGACCATTGCGAGGAAACCGCCGTCCGACAAGTTGAAGTGGTCGCGGATCTCGGGGCCGAGGATGCCGAACGCCGTCTGGTCCAGTTGTTCCACCGCGCGGAGACCGACGAGCACGAGCAGCGGGTACAGCGCCTGGCCGCCACTGATCTCGTTGAAGAACCGGCGCGGCCGGCGCGGCATGTGCGCGTCCACGCCGAAGATCCGGAACAGCACGCGGCGCGGCGGCGGAGCAGGCGTGGTGCTCACTCGTGTACCTCGGCGAGCTCATCGGCGGTCAACGCACTCTGTTCGGTCGCGGCGAGCGCGTCGACGAGGTTGGTCTCCGGTTCGGATGGTGCGTCGACGCGTGTATCCGCGAGGAGGCTCGGCACGCGGATGTTTCGTCGTCTGGCGTACCAACGCAGGATGCCGTCCCGCAGGTCGCCGAGCGCGGCCCCGAGGCCACCCGGCATCAACATGAGCACGATCAGCAGGCCGAACCCCGTTGACAGGAAGGCCCATTGCGGCTGCGTGAGGTAGTACTGGATGCCCTTCACGTACATCGCGCCGAGCACCGCGCCGCCGATCGAGCCCAGCCCGCCCACGACGACCATCGAGAACACCTGTAGGCCGGCACCGGGCTCGAAGTTGGCCGGGTCGAGCGCGCGCTGTTGCAGCACGAAGAGTGCGCCGGCCATGCCGGCGAAGAAGCCCGACGTCGCGAACGCGATCATGAGCGCGGGCCGCGTTCCCACCGAGAGTGCCTGCGCCGCCCGCTCGTTGTCGCGCACGCCGATCAGCACGCGTCCGATGCGACTCGATCGCAGACTGCGGAGCATGAGGATCGTGAGACCGAGCACGACGAGCACGAGCACGTAGAACTTCGTCTCGGTGTCGACGCTCAATATGCCGAGCACGTGTGTGCGCGCAATCGCGCCGTGGGGCACGAAGCTATGGATGGGGGAGCCCCCGCTGCCGAGCAGGTACGAGCTGGTCGCGAGGGAGAACGCGAGCGTCGCCACGGCGAACGCGAGCCCGCGCGCACGCAACGACGGTATGCCGACCGCCATGGTCGTGATCGCGCCGATCGCGCCGGCGCCCAGCAGCGCGAGTGCGGTGTCCCAGTGCCAGCGCGTGGTCAGCGTGCCGGCGAACGCACCGGCGATCCCGACGAATCCCATCTGCCCGAGGCTCACTTGTCCGGCCCAGCCCGTGAGCACCACCAGGGAGACGGAGATGATCGCGAAGATGCCGATCGTCGCCGCGAGCTTGATCTTGTCGTCGGGAAGGTAGAGCGGGATCGCGACGAGGCCGGCGAGCACCAGGCCCCCGAGCGCGAGGTACACGGCTCGCACCGGCCGGAGGTCGCGCAGCTCGGCGGGGATGCGTTTGATCTCTCGTGTCGCCTGCCAGGTCGAGGTCGCGGCGCTCGCGAGCCGGGTGGTGGTGTCCGATCGTTGGAGGAGCAACGCGAGGAGGATGATCCCGGCGCGCAGCGCGATGCTCATGTTCTGGAAGTCCTGGTAGTGGAAGACCGCGGCCTGATCGACGATGCCGAGGCCGATCGCGGCGAGGACGACGGTCGGCATGCGCTCCATGCGCCCGATCACGGCCGCGCCGAGCGCGGTGAGCAGCACCGCGGGATCGAGCACGCGCCCGAGCACCTGGCCTCCGACACCGATGCGCAGGAACAACGCGATGTACGCGAGCACCGCGGCCAGCCCCCACACCACGCTCTGGAGCCGGCGCACCGGGATGCCGAGCAGCGACGCGCGATCCGCGTTCTCCGCGGTGGCGCGCAACGCGGTGCCGATCGCGCTGAAGCGCAGGAAGCACGCGAGCGCGATGAGCACCAGTGGCACCGTGACCAGCACCAGCACGTCGTTCCCGTTGAACGGCGTGAGCTTGCCGACGTGGAAGTTCAGGTTGAAGAACGGCTCGTACGACACGATGTCGGGGCTCCCGAGCCAGACGGGCAGGAAGAACGCCAGGGCCGCGAGGAGCTCGGTGACACCGATCGTCGCAACGGTGAGGATCAGCCGGGGAGCCTTGAAGAAACGCCGGAGGAACACGAATTCGACGACGACACCGAGCAGGACGGCGCTCCCCAGGCCGAGAAAGGCCGCCACGTAGATGTTCCAGCCCAGGGACCCGAAGATCAGCAGCGCGAACGCGGCCGGGACACTCCCCAGGTCCGCGGCCGCGAAGTTCACGATGCGGTTCGCGCGATACACGATCACGAAACCCAGCGCGATCAGCGCGGTCATCAACCCTTCGATCGTGCCGACGAGGTAGATGTCCACCGGGACGCCCGACCAGAACACCTTCACGCCCGCGAGCATGAGAGCGAGCGGCAGGACGGCCATGCCGATGGACCGAGCGGTCGCCCGGAGGTCGCGGTTCACTTCTGCGCCTCGAGGCAGGCGACGACCGCGTCGACGATCGTGCGTTCGGCATCGCGAACCGACAGCGTGTGCTGCTCGCGCAGGAGATCCCAGGTCGCGCCCGTCATGAGCGTGTCGAGCGTGGCGAGCGAACGTGCGCGCTGATCACGCGGGAGCGCGTCGAGCTCGCGCGCGAACACCCGGGCGAGCTCTTCTCGGCCGCGCGCGTGCGCGCCCCGTACGAGGCGTTGCAACGTCGGAGAGAACGGTGCCTGCAACTCGGTGGCTCGCCGGATAGGGCCGAACCGGTCGAACAGCTGGATGCGGCGCCGGACCGCGGCCTCGGCGCGTGGACGCAGCGCCCCGGCGATGACGGGAGGCGCGAGGACCGGCGTTACCCGGTCGAACTGGCGGCGCGCGGCAACGCAGAACAGATCCTCGAGGTCGTCGAAGTGCACGTAGACCGAGCGGAGAGAGATCCCGGCCCGGGCCGCGATCTCCTTGGCGGTCGGCCGCAGGGCGCCTTCGGTGACCAGATCGAGCAGCGCGTCGGCGATGGCGTCGCGGGTGGCGGCCTTCCGGGCCGCGCGGCCGTCGGCGACGGGAGCGACGCTCACAGGCTCGACACCACGCTGTCGCTGTCGCGGCGCTGTCGTCTCCCGTTCATTGGGTCGACTCCACGCTCTGCTCCCCTTCGGTCGCGGCGCTGTCGTCTCCCGTTCATTGGGTCGACTCCACGCTCTGCTCCCCTTCGGTCGCGGCGCTGTCGTCTCCCGTTCATTGGGTCGACTCCACGCTCTGCTCCCCTTCGGTCGCGGCGCTGTCGTCTCCCGGACGTCACGAGCGCGCAATGTACGTATCACTGCACTGCCTGTGCAATATCGGTGGGGGGCTAGCGAAAAACCTCCGGTGGCGAGAACTCGGTCGCGTACCCTTTGGGCAATGCCCCACCCGGATCTCGCGTCTGAACGCGCGCGCCTCCGGTTCGCGGAAGATTGCCTCGAGTTGATGCGGCGCCGAACCGCCGCCAAGGTCGCCGACGAGGACATCCTCGGCGCCAACAAGGCCGACGCCGATGCGGTCAAGTGGCACTTGCAGCGGCGCTTGGCGTCGCTCGACGACGACGCCGCGGTCCTCTGCTTCGGGCGCATCGACGAGGAGTCGGGCGACCGCTGGTACATCGGCCGCCGCCATGTGGAAGACGAAGGTGGCACGCCGGTGGTGGTCGACTGGCGCGCCGGTGTCGCGACACCCTTCTATCGGGCGACCCTCGCGGACCCGTTCGGGCTCAAGTGCCGGCGTCGCTTCGTGTTCGCGGCGCGCGAGCTGCAGGACGTCTTCGAGGAGGACTTCGACGATCCCGACACGCTCGTGGGTTCGGGCGGAGTCCCAGACCCGCTGCTCGCCGAGCTCGGTCGGGCGCGCACGGGGGCGATGCGCGACATCGTCGCAACGATCCAGGCCGAGCAGGATGCGATCATCCGGGCGCCGCTCGAGACGTGCCTCGTCGTGCAGGGCGGCCCCGGTACGGGAAAGACGGCCGTCGGCCTGCACCGCGCCGCGTTCTTGTTGTACGAGCACCGGGCGCTGCTCGGTCGCGAGGGCGTGCTCGTGGTCGGGCCCAACCCCGTGTTCCTGCGATACATCTCCCAAGTGCTGCCGTCGCTCGGCGAGACGTCCGCTACGCAGACCACCGTCGGCGGTCTGCTCGGGCTGCGCTTCCGCGTGGTCGCCGACGACCCGACGAGCGTCGCCGCGATCAAGGGCGACGCGCGGATGGCGACCGTGCTCGAACGGGCGTGCGCCGCCGCGGTCCGGATTCCGGACGACGGGCTGACCGTGCGCTACCGCACGCGCCGGCTCACGTTCTCGACCGAAGAGATACACGAGCTCGTGGCCGACGCCCGCCGGCGGCGCGCGCCGCTGAGCACCCAACGCGAACGATTCCGCAAGGCGTTGTTCCTGCGGGCGTACAACCGGTACACGGGTGGGGTGGCGCTCGAGCTCGACGAGCGCGATTTCACCTCCGAGCTCCTCGCCGACGCGGCTTCTCGCAAGGCGGTCGACGGGGTCTGGAAGAGCGTCAACGCGGTCGGTCTCGTGCGCGCCCTGCTGACGCAGCGCAGCGCGCTCGCCCGCGCCGCGAACGGCGTGCTCGAGCCCGAGGAGCAGGCCGCGTTGCTGCGTCCGCGCGCCGTGGGCGACGCGTGGACGGCGTACGACCTCCCGCTGCTCGACGAGGCGGAGGCGTTGGTGAAAGGCGCGCCGCGACGGTACGGGCACGTCGTCGTCGACGAAGCCCAAGATCTCGCGCCGATGCAGTTGCGGATGCTCGCG
This sequence comes from uncultured Actinomycetes bacterium, assembly GCA_963781425.1. Classification (GTDB taxonomy): domain Bacteria; phylum Actinomycetota; class Acidimicrobiia; order IMCC26256; family PALSA-610; genus DASQHW01. The sequence continues at coordinate 323,431 of CAWAGX010000001.1, forward strand.
CGCCGCAGCCGTCATCATTCGATGACCGTGCTCGGCGATCTCGCCCAGGCGACGGGTCCGGCCGCGACGCAGAGCTGGCCGGAGACGCTCGTGCACCTCGGTCGCCCCGCGAACGCGCAGGAAGCGGAGCTGACGATGGGCTACCGCCTGCCCGGTGCCTTCCTCGAGCTCGCGAACCGGCTGTTGCCGATCGCGGCGCCGGGCGTCGCGCCGTCGCGTTCGGTGCGAGCGGACGGCGACCCGCCCGACGTGCATCCGTGCCGGGCGGACGAGCTCGTCGCGCTCGTGGCCGAGCACGCGGCCGTGCTCGCGAAAGAGTTCGCGACCGTCGCGTTGATCGCGGCCGACGCCCGTGTCGACGAGATCCGCCGCGCGGTGGAGGATCGAGGCATCGTGTGCGCCGAACCGGGCGAGGTCGCGCCCGACCGACCCGTCGTCGTCATCCCGGCGCGACTCGCGAAGGGTCTCGAGTTCGACGCGGTGATCGTCGTCGAACCGGCCGAGATCGCGACCGCCGAAGCGCACGGTGCCCGCCTGCTGTTCGTCGCGCTCACACGGGCAGTGCAGCACCTCGCGCTGGCGCATGCCCAGGACCTTCCTCTCGCACTCCGGGCGTAGGCTGAGCTCGTGACCGAGACGTTGCGGTTGAACGTGTCCACCCGGAGCGGCAAGGTGCGCGTGGAGGCCGAGCCCGGGATCGAGCTCCGGGTCGAGGGCGGCGCGGTCGTGAGTGAGCACGATGGTGCGCTCGAGATCCGGCGGTCGGACGGCGCATCGACGATCGTCGTGCACTGCCCGACGGGAAGCGACGTCACGATCGGGACGGTGTCGGGCTCGATCGACACCGAGGGGTTGCTCGGGGGCGTGCGCATCGCGACCGTGAGCGGGAAGGTGCACGTCGCCGAAGCCGCCCGTGTCGACGTGCGCGCCAAATCCGGCTCGGTCGACATCGGGACCTGCGCGGGCGAGTGCCGGGTCGTGGTCACGAGCTCGAAGGTGCGCATCGGCAAGGCGCAGCGCGCCGCGATCGCGGGGGTGTCGGGTGTCGTGCTCGCCGAGGGCGTGGAGGGCGCCGAGATCAAGACCGTGAGCGGCAAGGTCCTGGTCGGCTCGACCGGCGGCGGCAAGATCTCGGTGCACACCGTCTCGGGAAAGGTCGAGATCCTCGTGCCGCGCGACGTGCAGCCCGCGACCCGGCTGCGGTCGATCAGTGGACGGGTGCGCTGCGAGTGCCAAGAGGGCGGCGACGGCGAGATCGCAGTGAAGAGCGTGAGCGGAGCAATACGGGTTTCGTGTCAGTGACGACGGCGACCACGGGCGCGATCGTCTTCACTGACATCGTCGGTTTCACGCAGCTCACCGACGAGCGTGGTGACGACGTTGCGCTGGCGCTCCTCGAGCGCCAGGAGCGGATGGTGCGCGCCGCGCTCCCGGACTGCTCGCGCGTGGTGAAGGAGCTGGGCGACGGGTTGCTGCTGTGGTTCGACTCGCCGCGCGAGGCGATCGACACGTGTCTGCGGTTGCAGCGAGCTTTCGACCACTCGGGCGAAGATGACGTGCCGTTGTGGGTGCGGATCGGGATGCACTGGGGCTGCCCACGCCGTCGCGGTGACGACATCGTGGGCCGCGACGTGAATCTCGCGGCGCGGATCGTCGAGCTGGCGGGTCCCGGCGACGTGCTCTGCTCCGAGGCAACCGTCAACGAGGCGGGCGACATGGGTGGCATCGTGTTCGAGCCGCTCGGACCGGTGTTCGTGCGCGGCATCGCGGAGCCGATACCGATCGTCCGCGCCGTCTCGGCCGCCGAGACGCTCGCGACGTGATCTCGCGCCGGGTCGAAGCCGTACGCACGATCGTGGTGCGCGCGCCGGCCGACGTGACGGTGGCGGTGGTGAACGACATCGCGTCGATCCATCTCACCGAGCGCAAGGCCGACACCTGCGAGCTCCTCCCCGAGACGGAGACGACCGGCACGTACCGGATTACCGGTCATGTCGCGCGCGTCGTCCCGTGGCGCGCAACGTTCCGCTACCAGCTGTCACCGCACGGATTCCACAGCGAGAGCACCGCCCCCGTCGGCCGCGGGTGGGACGTCTCGGGCGGGTTCAAGGTCGAGCCCCTCGACGCGACCACCAGCCGCATCGTGCACTACGAGCACTACGGATTGCCGTCCGCGATGCGATGGATCAAGCCCGCGTTGTTCCTGTACATGCACGCGTCGATGGCGTCCCGAGCTCCGCGACCTCGCGCGCCGCGCCGAAGCCGCGCTCACGGCGCGCGACTCGGTCGATCGTGCGCGTGCGCTTCGTGGTGGTGGTACCAGCACAGGAGTTTGAGGTTTTCGAGGCTGGTCGGTCCGCCGTCTTCCCAATGGATGATGTGGTGACCTTCGCAACGGCCGGGCGGCCGGTCGCACCCGGGCGCTTGACAATGTCGGTCGCGGACGATGAGCGCCCGCCAGATCGCGGGTGGAATGCTGCGCGTCGCGCGCCCGGCGTCCAGGATCTCGCTCTTGCCCGTTGTGACGACCCTGCTGACGTTGCAGTCGCAGGTGAGTCGCCGCAGCGTGTTCGTCGAGACGTGGCCGGTGTGAGCGGCCTCGGCTCGTGCGTCGTCGAGCAACCCCGTAGGGCCGACCTTCTCCAGATCGACGACGACCGTGATGTGCGGACGCGCCTTGCGAGTACCCCCGGCGCTGCCTTCGTCGAGTGACCGTCGGCAGATGTTGACGAGCGCATCGGCGCGCCGCTGCACTGGTGTACGCGTCTCCTGGTTCCGGCGATCGCGTTGCATCTCTGCACCGAGCGCAGTGAGCCAGACCTCGCCCGCCTCCGGATCGAGCAACACCTGGCCCGCAACCATCCGGTCGACCCGACGAGACGCGTGCACCGCGCGCCGCTGTCGCACTGCCTCGTCAGCAGCTACGCCACCGTCGCCATCGAGGCGGTCGACGGCATGCTGCACGAAGGACCCGAGCTCACGGGGATGCATTCGCGTCGCGGCTGCAACCAGTGTCGGCACAAGCTGCGCCATCGCCTCGGCCCGTTCCGGCGTAACGACCTTGGCGATGACCGAGGCGTGCTGGCGCGACACTTCGCCGGCGGCAAACGCGTCCGCGACAATCGGCAGGTCCTCGAGGGTGCGCGCCAGCTCGACGTGGGTCCGCGCCGCACCCTCCGTCATGTGACATTCCGCCGCCAGCGCCGCCGCTGTAGATCCATACCCGTCGCCGCGCCAGTCACCGGACCGTTCGTACGCGGCGACCATCGCGAGCCATTCCGCTTCGGCCGCGTCGATCTCGCGTCGCCGTTCGACGATGACCCCGAGCTTCAGTTCGTCTTTGTCCCCCATGACAGAGGCGAACACATGTTCGATTGTATCAGGAGCTGCACCCTCATGCAAGGAGAAATCTGTGCGAGAGAAATTTCCCGACAGCTCAACCGGCTTGCTTGGAAACGGCCTGCGCGCCTGCGAGCGCGCGGTCCGGTTCGAGATACCGGCCCTTCACGCCACCCGGTCCGGGCGCGCCGATGGGTTGCAGTTCCTCGTCGAGCTCGTAGACGAGCGGCTCGCCGGTCGGGAGGTTGAGGTCCACGACCTGCTCGGGAGTCATGCCGTCGAGGTGCTTGACGAGTGCCCGCAGCGAATTGCCGTGCGCGGCGACGAGCACCGTCCGCCCCGCGCGCACATCGGGGACGATCGCGTCGTACCACCAGGGCAACATTCGTTCGAGCACGTCCTTCAAGCACTCGGATCCGGGCAAGAGATCGCGGGGGAGCGCGGCATAGCGATCGTCGTATCCCCAGCGTTCCTTGTCGCTCATCGGATCGAGCGGCGGCGGGGGGACGTCGTAGGAGCGACGCCAGAGCTTGAATTGCTCCGCACCGAACTGCGCGGCGGTCTCCTTCTTGTTCTTGCCCTGGAGATCGCCGTAGTGCCGTTCGTTGAGCCGCCAGGACCGGCGCACCGGGATCCACGTGCGCCGGCATGCGTCGAGCGCGAGCTCAGCCGTCCGGATGGCGCGCACTTGCAAGGACGAGTGCACGATGTCCGGTCGAAGATCGACGCGCGCGAGGTCCTCGCCGCCGCGGCGCGCTTCTTCGCGGCCCAGGTCCGTGAGGTCGACGTCGATCCAGCCGGTGAACAGGTTCTCGAGGTTCCAAGTGCTCTGCCCGTGGCGCAACAAGACGAGGGTGTACGGCACGAGCTCATTCTGCCCGATGGATAGTGTCGGCCGCCGTGACCGAGCTCCACGTCGTGACCCTGTGCACCGGCAACGCCCGCGCTCGGTGATGGCCGGCGCGATCCTGCGTGAGCACGTCCCGGGCTTGCGCGTCACGACCTCCGGCACGCACGTGATCGAGGGCATGCCGATGAGCTGGCGGACGCGCGACGCGATCACGTCGCTCGGACTCCCGGTGCCCGATCACCGCAGCCGCCAGGCCACGACGCAAGAGCTCGACAACGCCGACCTCGTGATCGCGCTCGCGCGCGAGCACGTGATGTGGATGCGGCGCGTGCACCCCACGGCCGCGCCGCGCACCGCCACCTTGAAGCGGTTGGCGCGCGACCTGCCCGCGTCCGACGCCGGCCCGTTGTTCGAGCGGTTGGCGCGCATGCGCGTGCAGGAAGTACAGCTCGAGTCGTGGGAAGACGTGGTGGATCCCGCCGGTGGTGACCTCGATGTGTTCGTCGAGTCCGCGCGAGAGATCGCGGACCTCCTGCACGTCGTGATTCCCCGGTTAGCCTGACCACGATGGATGTCGCGGGTCTCGTTGCGCCGGCGCACAGCGCGCTCGTCCTCCAGGAAGTGCAGAACGGCGTCGTCGGGACGCCGTCAGTGCTGCCGGCGTTGGCCGAGGCCGCAGCGTCGGTCGGTCTCATCGGGAACTGTGCGCGTTTGGCGCGCGCGGCTCGCACCGCCGGCGTCCCCGTGTTGCATTGCACCGCCGAGACGCGTGACGACGGCCGCGGCGCGAACACCAACGCGCGCTTGTTCATGGGGGTGAAGCGGTCCGCAGTGCGGCTGTCGCCGGGGAGCGCCGCGGTGCAACCACCGCAGGAGATCGGTGTCGACCCCACGGACATCGTGTTGCCGCGCTACCACGGCCTCGGCCCGATGACGGGCACGCAGCTCGACTCGATCCTCCGCAATCTCGGCACGACGACGATCGTCGGCGTCGGCGTGTCGGTCAACATCGGGATGACGAACCTCGCACTCGACGCGGTGAACCGTGGCTACCAGATCGTGATGCCGCGCGACGCGATCGCGGGCGTGCCGGCGGACTACGCGGACGCGGTGATCGACAACACGCTCGCCCTCATCGCCACGATCACCACGACCGAGGAGATCCTCGCGGCGTGGCGGCCGTGATCACCGATCGACGTCGACGTGTTCCTCGATCGGGAGGTCGACCGGCAGGTCGATCGGCACCTTGACGTCGCGCAACATCGCGACGCCGGCGAAGATCGATCGCAGCGAGCACTGCTCGGCACCGAGGAACGTGATGTGCGCGGTATAGCCGTGCGGCACCACTCCCGCGAACGGTTCGGCGTCGCTCGGGCCGCGCCACGCGAGCCCGAAGGTACCTTCGGGAGTCTCGACCGGTCCGGGCGGTGCGATGCGAGCGACGGCGTCCGCGACCGAGATGTGCGCGTCGCTCGCCACGATGCCGACGAGCCCGATCAGGCACACGATCGAGTCGTGCAGGCGGTCCTCGGCCGACCAGGTCGCAACCTCGTTGCGCGCCGCGCACGGCAGCCCGACGCTTCCGAGGAACACGAGCAGCGAGCGTTGCCGGTCGAGGGCGACCGGTCGCGCGTCGCCGCTCGTCTCGACGATGCGTAGCGCGATCGTGTCGACGACGGCGTGAATGTCCACGGTGCCGGCCGGGAAGACGACACGATCCATCGACGATCGGCACGCGTCGCCGAGGGCGTCGTTGATCGCGTCGATCCCGTCTCGATCGATCGCGCGGTCGAGCAACTCGGTCGCGAGGATCACGTCGTGCGCGCCGAGCCGGCCGAGGTACCCGAGCACGTCCGTCCAGGCGTCTGAGGTCACGCGTCCCTATCGGCAACGGCGGACCGAACGAAAGTCCTCGAGCAGGGGATCTGACGAGTCGTCGCGGGGCCGAACGCGGGTCAGCCGCCGAGGTCGAGCGCCCAGACCGACGCGTCCTTCCCGACGACTGCGATCGGCTGCCCGTTGATCGCGTTCCCCGTGCCGCGCAGCGTCACGTCGACATAGACGCGTGATCCGGCGCGGGCGATCTCACCGATGCGTCCGTACGCGGTGCCGGCGACGGTGCGCGCGAATTCGGGGGTGCCATCCGTCCGATAGTGCGCCAGCCACGCGGTGCCGCCGCGGGACTCGTCGAGCGCGATCCCCGACCCCTCGGCTGCACCGAACCGCATCCCGGGCAGGTGCCGGCCCCCGAAAAGGATCCCGCCGTCGGAGGCCGCGACCACCTCGGCGCCGTCGAGCGGCGACCCCGCGCTCACCGAAGTTGCCCAACGCACCGCGCCCGTGACCGAGCGTTGCGCCACGAGCATGTCAGCACCTTCACCGGCCGCCAGTGTGGTCGCGCCGACGGTGATCGTGCCGGTGAACGGGCCGACGCACGAAACCCTCCGGCCGTCGTCGGCCACTCCTTTCGCGAGGTCGTCGCCGGGCCCGCCCCACGCGTCGGCCCATTGCAGAGTGCCCGCCGGCGTCCAGCGCGACAGCCACGCATCGCGAGACCCGCCGGACGCGGGCGGCACGACAGTCTTGCCCGCGATGGTCAACGGACCGACAGTGTCTCCGCCGAAGGAGACGGATCCATCCGGTGCGACCGCGAGTGCCTTGCCTCGCTGAGCGCCCGCGCCGCGCACCGCACGCATCCACGTCGGAGACCCGTCCGGCGCGAGTCGTATCAAGACGGTGTCCGACGCTCTGACACGCGGGAGGGGTTGCCCGCCGAGCGGTGTCCACGATCCCTGGGTGTCGATCGACGTGGTCACCGCGCCGGTCGCGTCGACCGTGACCTCGTTGCAGCCATCGCGAGCCGGGCCACCGAGCCGACGGGCCCACCGTGTCGTTCCGTCGGGACGCAGCGCCACGACGACGCAGTCGGACGGACCTGCGCTCGTGAGCGTGGTGGAACCGAACGCGACCGTGCCGGAGAACCAGCCGGTCGCGACGGCACCGTCGGCGCTCGCGTCGATGTCGAAGAGATTGTCCTCGCCCGGGGCCCCGAAGCGCTTCGCCCACAGCAGCCGTCCGAGGGCATCGAACCGCGCGATCGGAATGTCGGCGGCACCCGCGCTCGTGAGTGTGACGCCGCCGAAAGTCGCGGTGCCCTCGAACTTGCCGGTCACGTAGACCGAGCGGTCGGGCGACGTCGCCACGCCGTCGATCTCGTCTTCGTTGGTGGGACCCGACAATGTCCGGGCCCAACGCGGCGAGAAGTCGGAAGTCGGCGGTGATGGCGCCGAGCACGCACTGGCGGCGATCACCACGGCCGCGAAGACACCGAGGAGTGTGGTCACGCCGGTCGTCGAACGGATCGGAATCGCGGCGCACCTCCTCTGGTGACTGCCTGCGCTCCACTCCAGCGGGTCGACGTCAGAGGCTCGTGATGCGGGGGTGAACAGCCGGTGATGATTTCCGGGAACCCCTTTGGGGCTCGGCGCGGTACTCAGGGGGACGAAGGAGCTCGCGATGAAACTGCGCTACCTCATCGGCATGCTGGGCGCGCTCGTGCTCACGCTCGTGCCGTCGACCGCGTACGCAAAGGGCCCGGGGCAGGTCACGATTACGGGACCCGGTCTTGCGACGCCCATCGAGCTGGGCTCGGCGTCGCGCTTCTCGACGAGAGCCATGACACTGGCGAATGCTTGTTGCGATCGGCGTACCCGAGCCGGTGCGGGTTTCGGCCCAAGCGGGAACGGTCGCGGCGACCGCGAAGCCGTCGACGAGCGAGGACGGGGTTCCGGTCGCGCTGTTCGCCGGCGCGGGCGCGGCGGCAATCGTCGTGGTGGTCGCTTTGACGATCATCCGGGCGCGCGAAGGCCGCGTGCTCCCCGGAGGCAATGAGTCGTCAGATGTAGCCTGCATGCTCATGGCGCCCCAAATTCCCCGCATCATCTCGGTCGACGACCACGTGATCGAGCCGCCGAACGTGTGGCAGGACCGTCTCCCGGAGAAGTTCAAGGCCGTGGGACCCCGCGTCGAGCGTCGCAAGATCAAGAACATGAAGTTCGTCGGCGGCGTGTTCTCCTACGAGGGGGCGGGAGAGCAGGAGGACGGCACGTGGTGCGACTGGTGGCTCGTCGAAGATCTCCAGTACCCGCTCACGCGTCTGAGCGCGGCCGCGGGCTATCCGCGTGACGAGATCACGGTGAGCCCGATCACGATGGACGACATGCGCAAGGGTTGCTGGGACCAGAAGGCGCGCCTCGAAGACATGGACGTCAACCATGTCGACGCATCGTTGGCGTTTCCGTCGTTCCCGCGTTTCTGCGGACAGACATTCAGCGAGCGCAAGGACCGCGAGCTCGGCGATCTCTGCGTGAAGGCATACAACGACTGGATGGTCGAGGAGTGGTGTGCGGGTTCCGACGGCCGGTTGATCCCGTTGATCATCGTGCAACTGTGGGACCCGGTGCTGGCCGCTGCGGAAGTGCGCCGGAACGCGGCGCGCGGAAACCATGCGGTGACGTTCTCGGAGATCCCGGCATTCCTCGGGTTGCCGTCGATGCACGACAAGGACGGCTGGTGGGATCCGTTCCTCACGGCGTGCGAGGAGACCGAGACCGCGGTGTGCATGCACATCGGCTCGTCGTCGAAGATGCCGTCCACGTCCGCGGATGCGCCGGCCGCGGTCGGAAGCACGATGACGTACATGAACGCGGCGATGTCGCTGACCGACTGGTTGATGTCCGGCATCTTCGAGCGGTTCCCCCGTCTGACGATTGCGTACAGCGAAGGCCAGATCGGCTGGATCCCGTACGTGCTCGAGCGGGCCGACAAGGTGTGGGAGGACAACCGCGGCTGGGGCGGGGTTGCCGACAAGGTGAAGCGGCCGCCGAGCGAGTACTACTTCGATCACGTGTACGGCTGCTTCTTCGACGACCCGCACGGCTTGAAGAACATCGACGCGGTCGGTGAGAACAATGTGACGTTCGAGACCGACTATCCGCACAGCGACTCGACGTGGCCGCACACCAAGAAGGTCGCGGAGGAGATCATGAAGGATCTCACTCAGGAGCAGGTCAACAAGGTGTGTCGCACGAACGCGATCAAGCTCCTGCACCTCGACCTGCCTGCGTAGCCCGCGTATCGTTCGCGACATGGACCTCAACCACGTGCATCTCGGCGTCGACGACGTCGACGAATCGGCCGTGTTCTACGAACGGTTCGGGTTTCGCAAGGATGTGTGGCACGGCGGCGCGCTCTTCCTGCGCAACGACGATGGCTTCGACCTCGCCCTCGGTCCGCACGGCCGCGCCGCGATGCCGGAGTGGTTCCACATCGGCTTCCGAATGCCGTCGGCGGATGACGTGCGCGCATTGCAGGCGACGTGTGCGCCGGTGCGCGCCTCCGGCGACGATCCCGACTTCGTGTGGTTCCGAGTCACCGATCCCGACGGCTACGAGGTCGAGGTCTACTGGGAGGAGTGACGATCTTCGGCGCGCGGCAGAACGGCGCCGATGCGCCCGGTCAGACGTTCAGCCACACGTCGGCGGAGGAGCCGATGCGAGCAAGGTGAATGTGCCAGCACCCGTGCGTGACGAATCGAAACCCCGTTCCCCATTCGTCGCCCGGGCGCTGATAGCTGCTCTGCGAATGAGCCTCGGGCTCGAACACCAAGGGCTGCCGGCCGCCGTCGGGTGCAGTGAAGGCAACATGCATTGGTCCCTTGCCGGTCATGCGCCAGACGATCTTCAACTCGTCACCTGCACGTGGCGGAACGTGGCCCGGCCCGAGCGCAAGTCCCCAGAGCTGGGAATCGCGACGCACAACATGGATCTCGTTCGCCGCACCAGCGACACCGAATCGTGTCGGCATCGCGCACCTTGGGCGAGTGGGCGTGATCGTCGTCGGGCTCCGGCCGATCGTCGCTGTCTGCGGCGGTGCCCCGCGATGCGACGCGCTACATCCCGCAACGCTCAGGAGCAACGCGCTGAACCACGCGATTCCCCGCACGCGTCTAGGACACCGCCTTCGACGCTCGAGTTCCAGGACGCTTCCCCTTGCGCTCCCGTCGATGTGGGTTATACTCGAACGTATGTTCGCTTCCGTGGGGGGCAGCGGCGAACTGACACTCGGCGTCATCGCCGAACGGCGACGCGAGATCGACGCGGCCGAATCTGCATGGCTCGCGATAGTCGCCGCCTACGACCGGTCCGGTGACTGGCGTGCGGATGGCTACGCCTCGGCGGGCGCAGCGCTCGCTGCCGCGTGCCACATGACCGAAGGCGCGGCGCGCACGCACGTCGAGCTCGCCGCAGGCTCGAGGAGATACCTGTGGTCGCGGACGCATTCGCGGCCGGTGACGTGTCGCGACAGCATGCGTCAGTCATCGCGAAGGCGTGTACCACGGAGCGGTCGGCGGCGATGACCGAGGTGTTGCCGACATTGGTCGCGGCAGCGACACGGATGCACCCGCGCGAGTTGAGCTCCGTTGTGGCGCATGCCACCGACGTTCTGGACGGCGATGGTGGCGCGGCAAGTGATGAGCATTGCGCGCCCGGCGCGCCATGCGCGCGGCCAAGCGGATCGACCGCATGGTTGCGAGCGAGGTGCTGTTGGATCCGGAAGGCGGAGCGGTGTACCTGACCGCGACCGTGGCCGAGATGCAATGTGATCGCCGGCAGAACGAGACGCGCACGCCCGAACAACGACGCGCCGATGCGCTCGTCAACATCTGTCGCCTCTATCTCGACGGCGCACACTGGTTATGTATCACCGAACACCGTGCGGCGCCTCACGTGCGACTGCAACATCAACAGAGTCCTCACGGCCGGGAAGAGCGAGATCCTGGACGTCGGCCGCGCGACTCGCACCATCCGCCGGCTGTGTGGCGGGCGCTGGTCGTGCGCGACCGACATTGCACGGCTCCCGGGTGCGACCGGCCGCCGGGCCGTTGCGAAGGCCACCACGTGTGGCATTGGGAGGACGGTGGGCCAACCAGCGTCGAAAACCTGCGGCTCCTGTGTTGGCACCACCATCACGAAGCCCACAAGCACGATGCGCAGCGCCGTGGTCCCTGAGCAGTTACGCGCGCGGGTGGAGCACGGCCTGGGTCTGGGTGACCTTGGCGATGAGCCGGTCCGTGTCGTCCCGCACCGAGGTCTCGACGACGATCGTGGTCGAGCCGCGGTGCAGGACGGTCGCGGTGGCGGTGACCGCGCCGCCTTTCACTGCGCCGAGGAAGTTCGTCTTGGACTCGATCGTCGACGTCGCGATCGCGCCGTCGGGCAGGTTCGAGAACGCGGCACGCGCCGCCCGCCGAATCGGCGAGTGCCATGATCACGCCGCCGTGGAGCAGTCCGTTGCTCGTACACAACTCCGGCTTCCAGTCCAGCGAAGGTGATCCGTCATGGGTGCAAGCATGGGCGCGGCGGCGGGTCGAGAGCCACTACCTCCGAAGTATCGACCAGCTGTCGTTGTGGGTAGGGGATCCTCGGCCCGGGAGGACACGCGTGGCGACCGTCAGCGTCCGATACATCGTCGACGACGTGGATCGCGCCCTCGCCTTCTACTGTGAGCAGCTGGGGTTCCACGAAGAGATGCATCCGGCGCCCGCGTTCGCGATGCTCAGCCGTGGCGACCTGCGTCTGTTGCTCAGCGCGCCGGGGGGCGGACCGGGTGGCGGCTCCACGATGCCCGACGGCACCGCGCCCGAGCCCGGAGGCTGGAACCGGATCCAGCTCGAGGTCTCCGATCTCGAGGCCACCGTCGACGCGTTGCGACAGCGTGGCGCGCGCTTTCGCAACGACATCGTCACGGGCGTCGGCGGGAAACAAGTACTCGTCGAGGACCCGTCCGGCAACCTCATCGAACTGTTCGAGCCGTTGCTGCCGGAGGCCCGCCTCGGCTGATCAATACCCCGGCCGCGGGCGGAAGAGGTCGAAGCGCAGGCCTTGGTCGTCGACGCACTCTGCGTTGCCGCCGGATTCGTAGTTGGCAACCGAGAGCACCTGACCGCCGAGCTCGCGGACGCGTGCCGCGACTGCTTCGATGTCGTCGACGCGGAAGTAGATCTTCAGCTCCGGATCACCCGGCCGGCCGTGGATGCCGGACGGCGGCGTGATCGACGAGACGTGGAACGAGCCCGGTTGGCCACCGGCGTTGAGCTGCCATCCGAACAGCTCGCGGTAGAAGCGCGCCGCGCGCTCGCCGTCGGGGACCTCGAGGGTCAGGTACCCGATGTCGCCGAAGCGGCGGCCGGGCGCGTCTTCCACCGGCACGTCTTCGACCTCGATGTTCGTCTGGATGAACCACCGGTGGCCGAAGGGGTCGTGGATCGTCCCCCCGCGCGCGCCGTACTCCTCGGCGATCGGCCGGAGCGGGGTTGCGCCCAGGTCGACGGCCTTCGCGTACGTCGCGTCGGAATCCGGCACGTGCAGCATCAGTCCGACGCTGCTGCCGCCGAGCGTCGTCGGGCTGAGATGACGCTCTTCGGGGAACTCGCCGGCGAGCATGAACACGGTGTCACCGACGCGCAGCTCGGCGTGGCCGATCCGGCCGTCGGGCATGACGATCGGCTCGCCCATCAGCGTTGCGTCGAACACCTCGACGTACCACTCGATCGCACGGGCCGGATCAGCGACCGCGAGGTACGGCGTCAGCGAGTGCAGGCGGGCGGGGGTGTACTCACGGATCTCGAGCGTCGGCATGGCTTGCTCCTGTTCTGGCGTGAGCTCCGCGGCGAGTCGCCGGCGCAGCTGTCGTGCGAATTTCGGGCCGGGGTGCGAGCGGCACGAGCGGCACCCGGAGCGCCTCGAAGGGATCAGTCATCACAGCTCCCTTCGGCGTAGAGGGCACGGAACGCGCGACGCGCGCGTACCAGCAGGGCTTCGGTCGCGTGCAGCGTGCGACCGAGGTGCTCGGCGACTTCGGCGACCGGCAGACCATCGAGATAGCGCAACGTCAACGCGGCACGGTGATGCGCGCCCAGCTCGGCGAGCACTTCCCGGGCGCGCATCCGCTCGAAGCGTTCGTCCTCGGCGGCGACGTCCTCCTCGGCGTCGGCCGCGAGCTGCAGGCCGCGTTCCTCGCGTGCCGTGCGGCGCCAGTGGTCGACGAGCTTGTTGCGCGCGACCGTCACGAGCCAGCCGATCGAGAGGTCGGGTACAGGCTCCTTGCGGACGGCCTGCACCGCGGCGAGGAACGTCTCGGCCGTGAGGTCCTCGGCCAGCGCGTCGCCGGGCACCCGGGCGCGTAGGTAGCCGTATACCTGGGGCAGTGCCCGGTCGTACAGCCCGAGCAGCCGGGCCCCGGGGTCGGCAAGTTCCGCGCTGCTCACGACCCGTTCATCGTTCGAGCACCCCGGCCTCCGACGGGCGGCGGAGAAGTTTCTTCACGCAAGCGCGGGCGAGGCGTCGCCACGCCGGGAGCGGGTCGCCGAGCACCTGCACGCACACATGGTCCGCGCCGGCGTCGAGATGCGCCTCGACGCGGCGTTTGATCGCGGCCTCGTCGCCCCACACGACCATCGCGTCGAGGAACTGGTCGCTCGTGAGCTCGGTGAAGCCGAGTCGCTTCCAGTTGTTCACGTAGTTGGGCAAGTTCAGGTAGATCGCCAGCGTCTGACGCGCCATCTCGCGCGCCGCCGTCGCATCTGTGGTCAACACCGCCTTCTGCTCGACGGCGAGCAGCTTGCCGGGACCCAAGGCGTCGCGTGCGATCTTCGTGTGCTCCGGGGTCACGTTGTAGGGGTGCGCGCCGTCAGCTCGCTCGGCGGCGAGTGCGAGCATGCGCGGCCCGAGCGCGGCGAGCACGCGCTGGGGCTGTGAAGGCTGCACGCCGAAATACGGCGCGCCGTCCATCTGGTCCAGATAGGCGGTCATCGCTGCGATCGGCGGCCCGTACGTCGCGCCGCGCAGACCTTCGACCATGGGCCGGTGGCTCACGCCCAACCCGAGAACGAAGCGATCGGGATACGCCTCGCTGATCGTCCGCCACGCGGAGCTCATGGTGAACGCGTCGCGTCCGTAGATCGACACGATCCCGGTCGCCGCGACCAGGTGTTGCGACGCACTCAGGGCCAACGTCGACGCGACCAGCGCGTCGCGCCCGACGGCCTCGGGGAACCACAACGCGCCGTAGCCGAGTGACTCGACTTCCTGCACGATTTCGCGCCCGCGCGACCACGGCACTTGGTCGAGGTGAACGGTCCAAAGACCGATGCGACCGAGCATCGCCGGAGGCTACCGTCACGAAAATAGAACGCGTTACACTCCCGCGCATGAACACCCAGGTCTTGATCGGCGGGGAGTGGGTCGACACCGCCGCGGGCTACGACGTCATCAACCCGGCGACCGAGGAGGTCGTCGGGATCGCGCCCGAGGCATCGGTCGCGCAGGCACGCGACGCGGCGCGTGCCGCGCAAGAGGCGTTCCCGGCGTGGTCGCAGACCCCGCCCGGCCGGCGCGCCGAGCTGTTGCAACGCACTGCCGACGCGATGAAGGAGCGCTTCGACGACCTGCTCCCGCTCGTCATCGCGGAGACCGGCTGCACCGCGACCGTCGGCAAGCAGATGCAGGTGCCGCAAGCACGCGTGCGGTTCGAGACGTACGCCCGTCTCGCCCACGAGGCCGAATCGACGGGGATCGGTGTGATCCCGCTGCCGCCGATGGAGATGCCGCAGACCGCGCTCGCGCCCGGCGGCCTGATGGGTGCGATCGCCCGCCGCCAACCGGTGGGCGCCGTCGCGTGCATCACGCCGTACAACTTCCCGATCGTCAACATGGCCGGCAAGCTCGGTCCGGCGTTGGCGATGGGCAACACCGTGGTCGTGCGGCCCGCGTCGCAGAACCCCCTCGCCGTGATCGAGCTCGTCCGGATCATGCACGACGTCGGCTTCCCGCCCGGCGTCGTCAACGTCGTCACCGGCTCGACGCCCGACACCGGTGAGGCGCTGGTGGAGACGAACGACATCAACATGGTGTCGTTCACGGGCTCGACCGGCGTCGGCGTCCGTATCGGCGAGACCGGCGGCCGCACGATGAAGCGACTGCTCCTCGAGCTCGGCGGCAAGGGCGCCGCCCTCGTGTTCGACGACGCGAACCTGAAGACCGCGGTCGGGATGATCGGCTCGACGTGGACGTTCCACTCGGGACAGATCTGCACCGCGCCGACGCGCGCGATCGTGCAGCGCGGCATGTACGACCAGGTGGTCGACGGTCTCGCCAAGATGGCCGGGCACCTGAAGGTCGGCGACCCCTACGAGCCCGACACCGTGATCGGACCGTTGATCACCGCCGCGCACCGCGACCGGGTCGAGGGCTACATCGATGCCGGACGCGCCGAAGGCGGCGAGATCGTGGCGGGCGGCCGGCGACCGGAGAAGCCCGACCGGGGCTTCTACGTCGCCCCCACCCTGATCGCCGGCTGTCGCGCCGACATGCGGGTCGTGCAGGAGGAGATCTTCGGGCCGGTGATCGTCGTGTTGCCGTTCGACGACGAGGACGAGGGTATCGCGCTCGCGAACGGCACCGACTTCGGGCTGTACGACTACGTGTTCAGCGCCGACACCAGCGAGCGCGTTCCGTGTCAGCAAGCGGCTGCGCGCCGGCAACGTCGGCATCAACACGACGCAGCGCAACCACAACACGCCGTTCGGCGGCACCAAGTTCAGCGGCGTCGGCCGCGACGGCGGGGTCTTCGGTCTGCACGCGTACACCGAGCTGCAGTCGGTCGTCTGGCCCGGTTGACGCCGACATGACGAGCGAGACCGTGTCGATCGTTCCCGACGGCGTGCTCGGGTACGGGATGCAGCTGCCCGGTGCAGGCGCTGTCGGTGCGCGTGTCGACGCCGTGGGAGCAGGAAGGCACCGTCGACGACATGGTGCGCGCCGCGCAGGCGTGCGACGCCGCCGGCTTCCTGTACGTCGCCGTGTGCCACCACGTCGCGATCCCGCGCGAGCCCGCGGAGATGATGTCGACGCAGTGGTTCGACCCGATCGCCACGCTCGGCTACCTCGCCGCCAACACGACGCGCACGCGCCTGATGACGCAACGTGTTCGTCGCCGCGTACCAGCACCCGCTCGCGACCGCGAAGGCGTTCGCGACGCTCGACCGGCTGTCGAACGGGCGCACGATCGTCGGGATCGGCGCCGGTCACGTCGAGGGCGAGTTCGACGCGCTCGGCGTGTCCGTTCAAGGGAGCGGGGCGAGACCACCGACGCACGCGCTCGACGACGATCAAGGACGCGCTCGACGAACGAATGGACGACGGCGGACGGTGAGTCGGCCAGCGCCCGCGTCCGGTGCAGCAACCGCACCCGCCGATCTGGATCGGCGGATCGGGCAAGCCCGCGCTCCGGCGCGTCGCGCACGCTCGGCGACGGATGGATCCCGCAGGCGACGCCGCCTCGACCGGCTCGGCCGACGACATCGCGCTGGATCCTGCGCGAGCGCGACCGTGTGCGCCCGGCGCGCGTGCCCGAGATCGGCTACCACCTCGTCGCCCACGTCGGCGAGCCCGTCGTGGGACCTCCCGAAGGGCGTGATCACGGGTCGCGCGACGCGCATCGTCGACTTCGCGAACATGCGGCTCGGCGCGATCGGCGTCTCGCACCTGCAGGTCCGGCTGATGGCGCGGTCGCTGCGACGAGCTGTGCGACCAGATCGCCGCGTTCGGCGCCGAGGTCGGCCCGCACCTCGACGCGCCGAGCGACTCTGTAGCTCATGGCGTTCCTCACGATGCGGCAGGACTTCCGCGCCCCGGCGTTCGGCCCCGCGTCGACGCAGGAGATCTACGCCGCGGCGCTGGAGCAGTTCGCGTGGGCCGACGAGCATCGGCTTCGACACGCTCGTGCTCTCGGAGCACCACGGCGTCGACGACGGCTGGATGCCCGGCGCCGCTCACGATGGCCGCGGCCGTGCTCGGCGCGCACCGAGCGCGCACGTGTGATGGTCGAGCGCGTCGATCTTGCCGCTGCACGACCCGATCCGCATCGCCGAGCAGATCGCCGTGCTCGACAACGCGTTCCCGGGCCGGCTGTGGGTCGTGTTCGGCGCGGGCTACCGCGTCGAGGAGTTCGAGATGGCCGGCGCTCGAGCACGCGGCGCGCGGCCGCGTGCTCGAAGAGCACGTCGCGACGCGGTGCTCGAGGCGCTGGAAGGCGACGCCGTTCGAATGGCGGGGCCGCACGGTCGCGCGTGACGCCGAAGCCGGTGACGCGACCCGCGCCGCATGCTGTTCGTCGGGCGGCGGCGTACCGGCCGCGGCGCGCCGGGCCGCGCGGCTGCGGCTCCCGATGTTCCCGATGAACACCGACCCGGCCGTGCGCGACGCGTACTTCGACGAGGCGAAGCGGATCGGCTTCGACGGCGGCTTCGTCGTCGCAGCCGGTCGGCCCGACGTTCGTGCACGTCGCCGACGATCCCGAACAGGCGTGGGCCGAGATCGGCCCGTACGTGCTGTACGAGGCGCAGACCTACGCGTCGTTCCAGACGCCGGGCCAGCACTCGACGCCGGGCGTCCACGCCGAGGCGGTCGACGACCTGAAGACGATCCCCGCAGTACGTCGTCGGAACGCCCGACCGAGGTCCTCGACACGGTTGCAGGACGCTGCCCGCCGATGGCGGGCGTCGTGTTCAACCCGCTCGCGGGCGGGCTGCCGCCTGCGCTCGCCTGGCCGAGCCTCGAGCTGTTCGCCGCCAAGGTGCTGCCCCGGCTCAGGTAGCGGCCGGCACCTCTGGTCAGCTGCCGCATTTCGGCGTACCGTCGGGCATCCCCTCAAACGGAGGTCGACGATGGCCCGTTACCGCCGTTTCGACGACATCGGCGCAGCCGGATCGACTGCGACGACGCCGGCGCCCGAGCTCGACGACGTGCGCTTGCGCCGGGCCGGCCTGAAGGCGGCGTTGAGCGCGCTCGAGATCGCGCTGGCCGCGCCCGCGCAGCAGCGGGCGACGTGGGTGGCCGGCGTGCGCGACGCGCTGCGCGGCCTGCACGAGGTGTGGACCCGCCACATCGTCGAGACCGAGGCGCCGGGCGCGTTCCTCGACGAGCTCGTCGCCGAGGCGCCCCGGCTCGCCACGCCCGCGTCCCGGTTGCGCCGGGAGCACAGCGAGATCCTCGCGACGATCACGCGTGCCGAGAAGCGTCTCTCGACCTCGCCCGCGGACGAACCCGACTACGAACGCTGGGTCGACGAGATGCGCGCCGATCTGACCGCACTGCTCGTCGCGCTCGCCAAGCACCGCCAGCGCGGCGCCGACCTCGTCTACGAGGCCTACGCCGTGGACATCGGCGGCGGCTGAGGCTCTTCCTCGTACAGGGCGTCGCCGCGCCGTAGGCGGGACGCGATACGGACGACCGTCGGGAGCTCGCGGCGCGTCGGGGTATGGGCGGCGAGGAACCGGGCGACGCCGACGAGCACCAGCGCGGACTCCTCGGAGCCTTCCGGCCAGGCGCACGCCTGCCGCACGCCGGCCTCGACCGTCTGGAACCAGTGGAACTCCGCATCCTCGACGAGCAGGGCGTGGCCGAGGGCCGCGATGAGCGTCCGCGCGCGAACCACCAGCGTGGAGGAACCCGTACGCCTCGTTGCCCGCTTCGTCGACCATGCCCTGCACGTCGAAGCAGTGTGCGAGCGCGTCGAGGGACCCGGCCGTCGCCGTCGGCAGACGCGCCGCGGGCACATTGAGGAAGCGGTCGAGGTAGACGCGCAGCGCGGCGTGCACGCAGCCGCGCCGGAGCTCGGGGGTGGGATTGCGGCTGAGGGCCTGATGCAACGCGTTGGTGGCGGTGAACGAGTGGTGCACGGTGTCCCAGTCGCCGTGGTCGTTCTGGACGTGGAAGCGCAGGATCCGCAGCGCGGCCGCATACGCGAGCGCGCGTCCGAGCTGTTCGTCGTTCGCGCCCGTGTCGTGAGCGCGAACCAGCGCGTCGGCAACCTCGACGGGGTCATCGGCAAGCAACTCCCACGCGACGGCGCCGACATCGACGGTGCCCTTCGCCGCCGGCGCGGCTTCCATGCGACGGCACGTCTCGGCCGCGAGCTTCACGAGATCGTGCGGATGGCGCCACTCGGAGAACTCCTCGGAGCGCTGCGCGGCGGTCGTCTGGAGGACGAGCGTCGGCAACACGCGTGATGCGGCGTCGACGCCGAGATGGTCGAGCGCTTCGAACGCCTTGTTCGTGAAGTCGATCGTGTGCCCGCCGTCGATGAACACATGATCGGTGACCGCCGCGAACATCATAGCCTCGACATCGTGCAACGCCGGTTCGGTGAGCGCCGTCTCGAGCGTGCGTTCCGCGGAGTCCGACGATCGTGTGTCGACGAATCGGCGGTACCACGACGCAAGCCGCTTGATCGGCACGTCGCGCGTCGGGAGCGCGCTGACCGGAAAACGGGGCGCATGGTTCCGCGTGTCGCGCGACACGAACGCGAGGCCGTGCGTGAGCGCGAGCGTGGCGTCGTCGCGGCGGAGGTGGGGGAGAAGGTTCGCCATCGCGACGAGCACCGTGAGGCCGGCACCCCAACCGGTGTTGCGGTACGTGGCGCCGAACTCGACGCCGGTGCGCACGATCTCGGCCGGGCTGACGCCGGCTTCGAGCAGCCCGAGCACCGACTTCGCGATCACGAGCGTGATGTCGTCCTCCAAGCCCTCCCGCAGCCGCGCTTGCATGTGCCCGACCGGATCGGCGTCGGTGCGGGCGCGGACGAACACGTCGCCGTCGCGGACGTCGGTGTCGAACCCGCGGGCGTCGTCGGCCCACAGATCGAGCGTGCACCCCGACACGAGGTCGAAACGGGCATGGTGCCAGTGGCAGGTGACGAGCCCGGCCTCGACGGTGCCCTGGTGGAGGGGAAAGCCGAGGTGGGGGCAGCGATCCTCGATCGCGTACGCCCGGTCGTCGTGCCAGAACACCACGACCGGCAGGGAGCCGACCTTGGTGAGCAGCCGGCCGTCCGTACGGAGCTGGGCCAGCGATCCGGCGCGGATCTCGGTGGCGGTGGCGACCATGCGTCGATCCTTTCCGAAAGAAACTCCTTGCGATAATGTACTGGTCGATGGAGGACGTCAAGACGGAAGCGGTGCGTGCGGCGAACCTCGGCGTGACCAAGCGCCAGATCGTCGAGCGACTGAAGCGCGCCGACGCCACGGTCGCCGATCTCGCCCGCGCGTTGGAGATGACCGAAGCCGGGGTGCGCCAGCACCTCGACGCGCTGGCCGACCACGGGCTCGTCGTCTCCCGCACGCGCCCGAGCGTGGGGCGCGGCCGGCCGCCGACCGTCTGGACACTCACCGATCTCGCCCAGGACCTGTTCCCCGATCGTCACGACGATCTCACCGTGGACTTGATCTCCGCGGTGCGGGCCGCGCTCGGCGACGAGGGTTTGCAACGCGTCATCGACGCCCGCGCCGAGCAGCAACGCACGGCGTACAACCGGGCGGTGCCGAAGCGCGGGTCGTTGCGGACGCGTGCGGAAGCACTTGCTCGTGTGCGTACCGATGAGGGGTACCTGGCCGAGGTCGTCGACGAGCCCGACGGCAAGGGCGTGCTGCTCGTCGAGCACCACTGCCCGATCTGCACGGCCGCGTCGGCGTGCGCAGGATTGTGCACCTCCGAGCTCGACCTCTTTCGCGAGGTGATGGGGCCGAGCGTGCGTGTCGAGCGCACCCAGCACCTCTTGAGCGGCGACCGTCGCTGCGCCTACCGCATCACCCAACGCTGAGAGGTTCTTGCGACTCCCGGCGACAATATTGTCGCCGTAGGTCGCAAGAACCCATCACGTGTATCCCAGCCGGACGAACTGGTCGGCGGGGGCTTCGACCTCGCGCAGCGCCGCGTGCAGCATGTCCGCGAGCTCGCGTCCGAGCGCGTCGCCGGCGAGGTTGCGCTCCTCGTTCGCGTCTTCGCCCAGATCGAACGCGAGCGTCCCGACGAAGTCGGTGTACGCCCAGAACGGGAGGTGGTCGGCAGCCGTGAACGGCTGGCGGATGACCGGCACGGTCGATCCCGGCATGCGGTCGAGCACCGCACGATCGTCGGGGCGCGGGAGTCGCAGGTCGGGATGGGAGTGCACCGGCATCGTCGACCAGCGGTTCGACCACATCGACAGGGGCTCGTTTGCGCCTTCGGGGGCGCGCACGTACTTGCTCATGCCTTGCGCGTGATCGGCGATGAGGTGCACTTCGCGTCCCCACACGCCCGACAGCGCCCCGTCCCGCACCGACGTCGCCTCACCTCGCAGCAACGGCAGGAGTGATCGGCCGTGCGTCCGGTGGTCGGGCACGACGCCGAACACGTCACAGAGCGTCGCGTGCAGGTCGACGTTCGTCGTCAGCGCGTCGCATGTGGTCCCACCGGCGATTCCCGGCCACGCGATCAGCAACGGTGTGTGCCCGAGCGGCTCGTAGATCGGGCACCCGGGCTTGCCGAAGATGTCCTTCTCACCGAGGAAGTGGCCGTGGTCGGTGCACACGATGACGGCCGTGTCGTCGAGCGCCAACGCGTCGAGCAGGCGCCCGAACCACGCGTCGATCATCGTGAGCTTGCCGCCGTACTGCGCGCGCACCTGGTGTGCCTCGCGTTCGGAGATCACGCCCTTGCGAATCGCGCCGACCGTGTACGGCGGCCAGATCAGGTGTTGGGCCTCGCGCCACGACGCGTCGTACATCGACGCGTACGGCTCGGGCGTGTCGAACGGCTCGTGGGGATCGAACTCGTCGACGAACATCAAGAAGCGTTCGTGCGCGGGCGCCTCTTCGGTCAACCACCGCGTCGCTTCCCGCATCACGCGCGGCCCGGGAAAGTCGTCCTCGGCGCGGAACCAGCCCCGGGAGATGTCGTACGGCGTGTGGCCCCGGCCGAACGCCGGTGCACCGATCCAGGAGGGATCGGGCCGTGTGCGCCAGAGGTCACCTTCGTGCCCGCGCTCGTAGTCCCAGGCGGTGAAGTCGACGTGGTAATTCTCGCCACCCGTCTCGAACAGGTGCGGGTGGTCGGTGACGAGCTTGGTGACGACGCCCGCCCGGCGCAACGCCACGGTGATCGCCTCCTCCCACAGCTCGATCGATCCCCACGGGCGCCACAGGAAGTCCAGCGCGCCGACGAGAAGGTCGTGACGCGCCGGCATGCACGGCAGCGCGCCGCTGTAGTGCTGGGTGAAGCGCACCGATCGGCGCGCAAAACGGTCGAGGTTCGGCGTGTCGAACTCGGTGCCGCCGTAGCAGCCGAGGTGATGACGGTTCAGCGAGTCGAGCAGCACGACGACGACGTTCACGCGGCAAACCTACCGGCGGTTGGGCCCTGCGCTCCGTGGCACTACCCTTGCGCGTGATGCGCCAGGTGACGATGCTCGACTTCCCGTTGAAGGTGGGAGTGCGGGCGCGCCAGCACCGGGAATCGCTCCTGCGGGAGTTCGCCATCATCGCGATCGGTGGCGGCCAGAAGGCCGATGTGCCGAAGCGGCTGCTCGAGATCGCGCAGCTGCACGACGAGCGCTATTCGGGCCTGAACCCCGAGGCCGACGACGCCGTCGATGCCGCGATCAAGCGAGGCGAGGAATTCATCGACTTCGTCGTCGGCGTGCCGGACCAGATCAAGCAGGACACCGTCGATCTTGCGCCCGTGCTGCTCGAGGTCGACGAGTACTGCCGGAACGGCGACTTGCTCACGCTGTCGCCGCCCGAAGACGTCCGCGCGTTCTGGGTCTGGTTCCTGAGCGAATTCGTGCGCCAGCTCAGTGGCGAGCCGCCGCTGGCGTGGCGCGACTTCTCGTTGCCCGCCTTGCCAACATCCGGCGCGCCAACGGCAACGGATCGGTGAGGTACACCAGCACGCCGAGGCACAACAGGCCGTAGGAATCCTCGAGCCAGGCCGCGAGTGTTCCCTCACTGTGCAACTGGTTGTGGCCGACATACGGCAGACGTGCGACGAAGAGCGCAGCGAGCACGAACGCGAACGCGACGCGGCGCTTGTCGTTGCCGCGCCCCACGATCACCGCGAGCGCGGGAATGATCCACACGAGGTGATGGATCCACGAGATCGGTGACACGAGCACGCCGACGAGACCGGTGATCGCGACACCGCGCAGCTCGTCACCGGCCAGGCTCGACACGACCGCTCTCCATAGTCCGAAGACGATGATCACCGCGACCGACGCGACCCACACGAGCCGCCATGGGCCACTGATCGCGCGCTGGAGAATTCCCTCGAGCGACTGGTTCGTGAAGAACGTCGGACTCGTCGGCTCGAACATCTTGTCGGTCCAGAACCGCCACGAGTCTGCGGGCGCGACCGCGACACCGAGGAGCGAGAACCCGACGAAGGTCGCTGCGGCGGTACCGGCGGCGCGCCAGCGTCGCGTGAGGGCGAGATACGGGATGAAGATCCCGGGCACGAGCTTGAACGCGGCGGCGACACCGACGAGCAGGCCGCGCGGCCATCGGGTGCGGGGAAGCATGCAGTCGAGGACGCAACACGCCAGCAGCGGGATCCCGACCTGTCCGAACCGCAGGTGTTCCTCGACCGGCGCGAGCGCGGCCATCGCTCCCACCGCCAGCACGAGCGCGATCGGGGCGTGCCGGCCGAAACGTTCGAGCAGCGGCGCGAAGCACACCCGCACGACGACCACGAGCAGTCCCACGGTGACGGCCGTCCACAGCAGGTTGGCCGGCGTCTCGCCGAGGTACGTGAACGGCGTTGCAAGCAGTGCTGCGATCGGCGGATAGATGAACGGGAGCGGCACCCGCAGCTGGTCGGCGACGTATGCGCCGTACACGGAGTGGCCGTGGGTGATCGCCCGCCCGGCCGCCCGGTACACCGCGAGATCTCCGAGATCCCAACGCCGCAACGGGGGTGGGGGCTCCGGGTGATACATCCAGAACGCACACGCGATGCCGGCCCCGATGAGCACGACCGCGCTCGTCGCGAGGAGTGCCGTGGAAGATCGCGAGATGTCGTCGGCGTCAGCGCGCGCGTCAGGCATCTGCTCGTCGAGAACCCGGCCCACGGCGTCGATGCTATGTCCGCTGCCGCCGAGTGCCGGATCACTGTGTATCGTCCGCATTCATGGGTCCGACGGGCCGCATCACCGACGATGGCGTCGAACGTCTCCGGGCCCGCATCGGCATCCCGGAGCCTCACCCGATGCCGCCGTACTACACGGTGCCGACGGTCGATACGTTCCGCAACGTCGCGATCGCCTACGGCGACGACAACCCGTTGTGGTGCGACCCGGAGTACGGGCCAAAGACCCGATGGAAGCATCCGATCGCGCCGCCCGTGCTCGTCGGGGGCGACACGCTGATCGGCGAGGACGAGATCACCGCAGTCGCGCCGGAGCATGCCGAGACGATGAAAGGCGACCCGCTGCGCGGTGTGCACGCGTTCTACGCGGCGAGCGCGCGCGAGTGGTGGGCACCGTTGCTGCCGATGCGTCGTGTGTTCCGGCGGAACGCGCTCGTTGCGGTCCTCGACAAGCCGAGCGAGTTCGCCGGGCGTGCGATTCACGAATGGACGGCGCAGGTGTTCCGCGACGACACCGGCAGCCTGCTCTCCGGCCAGTACCGTCTGATGGTGCGCACCGAGCGCGAGAAAGCGCGAGAGAACAAGAAGTACGACTCCGTCACCGTCGAGCCGTACACGGACGAGCAGATCGACGAGATCGAAGCCCAGTACGCGCGCGAGCGGCCTCGTGGCGCCGAGCCGCGATGGTTCGAGGACGTGCAGGAGGGCGACGAGGTCGGGCCGATGGTGAAGGGCCCGCTGACCATCACCGACATGGTCTGCTGGCACGCGGGGATGGGCATGGGTCTGTACGGCGTGAAGCCATTGCGACTCGCGTACGGGAACCGGCAGCGCATCCCGAGGTTCTTCCATCGTGACGAGCTCAACGTGCCGGACGTGATGCAGCGGGTGCACTGGGACCAGGGGTTCGCACAGCGATCGGGAAACCCAACGACCTTCGACTACGGACGGATGCGCGAGACGTGGCTCATCCACCTGTGCACCGATTGGATGGGCGACGACGCGTGGCTGTGGAAGCTGGACTGCGAGTTCCGCCGCTTCAACTACGTCGGCGACACGCAATGGTTGCGGGGTCGCGTCACGCGCAAGTACCTCGCGGCCGGGAACCGTCCGGCGATCGACGTCGAGCTCACGGCCGTGAACCAGCGGGGCGAGGTCACGACACCGGGCGGGGCGACGATGCTGCTGCCGAGCCGGGTGCACGGTGCGGTGCGGTTGCCGGATCCGCCCGAGCGCGGCCGGCGATCTCCAGGGGGCCTTGCACGCGATCTCGAAGGAGTTCTCGCGCCGATGACCCTTGACGTGACGCACGACGAGCGGGGCGTGTTGACGCTCCGGCTCGACCGGCCCGAGAAGCGCAACGCCGTCGACGACGAGATGATGCTGGCACTCGTCGACGCCTTCGACACAGCCGCAACCGACGACCGGGTGCGCGTGATCGTCCTCGAAGGCGCGGGCGAGCACTTCTGCGGCGGCGCCGACATCGTCGCCCGCAACGCGAACAAGGCCGATCGCCGGCCGCGCGCCGGGAGCATTCAACGCCGGTTGCCCACCCAGGCGCACCGGTTGATCCCGCAGGTCTGTGCCATCCAGGTACCGGTCGTCGCCAAGGTGCGCGGTTGGGCGGCCGGCATCGGTTTCCAGCTCGCGCTCGCGGCCGACTTCACGATCGCCGCCGGCGACGCGCGGTTCTGGCAGCCGTTCGCAGAACGCGGCTTCACCCCCGACAGCGGCGCGACATGGTTGCTGCCCCGGCGGGTCGGCGACGTGCGGGCGCGGGAGCTGTTGTTGCTCGGGCGCGCGCTCACCGGCGACGAGGCGGCGGCGTGGGGCGCGATCCACCGCGCGGTCGCCGCGCGACGCGTTGGACGAGACAGTCGACGAGGTGGTGGGACGCCTCGCGAGCGGTCCCACGGTCGCGCTCGGGCTCACGAAGTGGCTGCTGCACGCGGGCGCCGGTATCTCGCTCGAGCAGCAGCTCGCGAACGAGGCGTTCGCGCTCGAGCTCTCGTCGCGCACCGAGGACTTCCGCGAGGGGCTCGCGGCGTTCGGCGAGAAGCGCGCGCCCCGCTTCGAAGGACGATGAACATCACCGCGAGACGCCGGTCGACGCGGCGATCGCCGCAGTGCGGGCATGGGTCGAGGCGAACGTGCCGCGGTCGTGGATCGACGCCGGCCGGCGCGGCGGTGCCGCGGCGGTGCGCGCGGTCCGCCCACGCGCCGCGTACGAGGAGTGGTACCCGGTCTTCGCGGCGTCCGGGCTCGTCGTGCCGACCTGGCCGGTGGCGTACGGCGGCCTCGACCTGACCGCCGCGACGCGCGCGCGCGATCGAGACCGAGCTCCGGCCGTACAACCTCGGCCGCCTGAACCCGCTGGGGCTGAACAACACCGCGCCCGCGCTGTTCGCCTATGGCACCGAGGAGCAACAGCTGCGGTTCCTGCCGCCGATGGTGCGCAACGAGGAGAAGTGGTGCCAGCTGTTCAGCGAGCCCGGCGCGGGCTCCGATCTCGCGTCGCTCGCGTGCCGGGCCCAGCGCGACGGCGAGACGTGGATCGTGACCGGCCAGAAGGTCTGGACGACCTGGGCGCACTTCTCCGACTTCGCCGTGCTGCTCGCGCGCACCGACCGGACGTCCCCAAGCGCCAGGGCATCACGTACTTCCTCCTCGACCTCCACCAGCCCGGTGTCGAGGTGCGGCCGCTTGCGCCACATCGGCGGCGAGGTCGACTTCAACGAAGTCTTCCTCGACGGCGCGCTCGTGCCCGACGAGATGCGCGTCGGCGAGGTCGGTGACGGTTGGAAGGTCGCGGGCGCGACGTTGTCCGGCGAGCGCCAGATGGTGTCGGGTGCCGGTTCCGGTGGCGTCGACCGCATCGGCGGCCGCGGTGTCGAGCATGTGCTCGCGCTGGCACGAACGAGCGGCGCAGCGCGTGACGCCGTCGTGCGCCAAGAGCTGATGCGCGTGTACAGCGAGGAGCGCATTCGCGACTGGACCAACCAGCGCGTGCGCGCCCAGGTGAAAGCCGGACGTGCGCCCGGGCCGGAGAGCTCGGTCGGCAAGGTGCACCAGGGGGGGCTGAACCAGCGCATCCAACTGTGCGCGACCGCGTTGCTCGGCGCGGGCGCGACGGCTTGGGAAGGCGATGCGCCCGCCGAGGTGCGAGGGATGCTGCGCAGCCGTGCGAACACGATCGAGGGCGGGACGACCGAGGTCAACAAGAACATCGTCGGCGAGCGGGTGCTCGGTCTGCCGCGCGAGCCCGATCCGTGGCAGGGTGCGCCCTGGCGCGACATCCCGCGGAGCTGAGTGAGCGTGGCGAGGCGGGTATCCCGCCGAGCAGCGAACGGGGCCCGAGCGGCCCGGCGGCGGAGCCGCCAAGAGCGGAAGACCTGAGTGAGCGTGGCGAGGAAGCGTTGAGCGTGGAGTATCCCGACCTCGAGACGTTGATCCTGGAACGGCGCGGCGCAGTCGGCTGGTTGATCAACAACCGGCCGGAGCAGTTGAACGCGATGAACTCGACGATGCGCGACGAGTTCGAGGTCGCGTGGCGCGCGCTCGCCGCCGATCCCGACGTCCGGGTGATCGTCCACACCGGTGAAGGGCGCGCGTTCCAGACCGGCGTCGACGTGAGCGAGATCGCGAGCGACGGTGTCGGGATGGAGCGCTACCGGGAGTCAGTGGAGGACTTCGACTTCCATTTCACGTCGTGGCACAACGACGTGTGGAAGCCGGTGATCACCGCCGTGAACGGCATCTGCGCGGGTGGCGGGTTCCACTGGGTCGCCGACGCCGACATCGTGATCGCGGCCTCCGACGCCCAGTTCTTCGACCCGCACGTGTCGATCGGCCAGGTCGTATCGGTCGAAGCGATCGGGCTGATGAAGAAGATGCCGGTCGAGGCGGTCATGCGGATGGCGTTCGTCGGCCGGTACGAGCGCATGCCCGCCGAGCGTGCGTACCAGCTCGGCATGGTGAGCGAGGTCGTCGATCCGCCGGAGCCGGTTGCGCGACGCCGCCCAGGAGCTCGCCGAGAAGATCGCGCGGAACTCGCCGGCCGCAATGGCGGCGACGAAGCGCGCGCTTTGGCGTGCGCTCGAGCTCGGCCTCACCGACGCGTGCAAGGCGGGCGCGCCAGGACCTGGTGTCGATGTGGGGCCACCCGGATCAGGAAGAGGGCCCGCGGGCGTTCGCCGAGAAGCGGGACGCGCGTGTCGGGAGCCGTTGTGAAGCTGTCGATCGAGCTGCCGGTCGCGGACCCGGGCAACATCGCGTCGTGTGCTCGAGCGATCGAGGCGGCGGGGTTCGACGCGTGCTTCGTCACGGATCATCCGGCGCCCCCGCGGGTGGCTCGAGCACGGCGGGCATGCGACGATGGATCCGTTCGGTGCGCTTGGTACGGCGGCCGCCGTCACGTCGACATTGCGCTTGCACACGCACTGCTTGATTCCCGCCTACCGCCATCCGCTCATGACGGCCAAGGCGGTCGCGACCCTCGACGTGCTCTCGCACGGGCGGGTCATCCTCGGCGTCGCGGTCGGCTACCTCGAAGACGAGTTCACCGCGCTCGGTGTGCCGTTCGGCGAGCGAGCGCAGCTCCTCGATGACGCATGCAGGTGATGAAGGCGTCGTGGACCGGCGACGTCGACGGCCACGTCGTGCTGCCGAAGCCGCACGCGCAGCCGTACCCACCGATCTGGGTCGGTGGCAACTCCACCGCGGCGATGCGACGCGCGATCGCGCACGGCACGGGCTGGGCACCGTTCCCGGCAACGCCGCGCGTCGCGGCCGCGACCAGCACCGCCGACATCTCCGACGTCGACGCGCTCGGCCGCGCGATCGAGCGATTCCGCAAGCTCGCGGCCGACGCGGGCCGGGCCGAGCCGCTCGACATCTGCTTCACGCCCTTCAGCCACCCGGCCCACAAGGACGTGGTCGACCCTGATGCGCTGGTCGAAGAGGCCAACGAGCTCGCGCGCCTGGGCGTGACCTGGCTGGCGTTCCACGTGCCCCCGGCCCGCCTCGGTGAGTTCGGCGAAGCGGTCGTCCCGAGGCTGCGCGGATGAACGACAAGATCTACATCCACGAATTCATCGACATCATCGGGCACAACCGCGCGCGTACATGCATCACATGACCGCGAACTGGTGCCCGACGGCCCGCGCCGAGCGCAACATGTTGTGCTTCGGCGTGTGGGGCACGGTCGGGTCGACCGGACGGTGGCCCGAGGTGGTCAACCTGTGGGAGCTGCCGGGCTGGGACGGCCTCGTCGCAAACTTCTCGCACGAGCTCGGGTCGCCGTCCTTGCAGGATCCCGCGCTCGCCGAGTGGTGGGCGCTGGCCGC
Source organism: uncultured Actinomycetes bacterium (assembly GCA_963781425.1). Classification (GTDB taxonomy): domain Bacteria; phylum Actinomycetota; class Acidimicrobiia; order IMCC26256; family PALSA-610; genus DASQHW01. Next base: position 352,983 of record CAWAGX010000001.1, read on the forward strand.
GGAGCTGCGACGCGGCGGGTTGGACCGCATCGTGGTGCCCGAACCGTGGAGCCCGACGATCGAAGAGCTCACGGCGCGGGCGTGAAGGGCGCGGTCTACGCGCACGAGCTGGTCACGGTGCCGGTCGGGGGTGTGCGCTCGTTCCTCGACACGCTCGTTGAGGCCGGCGTTCCCGCGGTCGAAGCGCTCGGTGCCCGCTGTGTCGGCGCGTTCCGTGTCGTGATGATCAACGACTCCGAGGCGATCGTCATCTGGGCGTTCCCGTCGTGGGAAGCGTGGGCGCATTTCGAACGAGCGTGGGACGGTGCGGGCCTCGCGCCCTGGCGCGCGCGCCTCACGCGATGGGCGCCGACATCCGCCGCACGCTGATGGTCGACGCACCGCTCAGCCCGATGCGCGCCGGACGCCAGCCCCAGATCGAAGACCGCCGCCCGCTGGACGACATCTGATCGAACATGCGTGGCCGACGGCCCTTATCGGGCCGCTTGTCACGCAAGTTGGGATTGGGCGCGGGCGCGGAGCTCGTCCCGGAGGACTTTCCCGCTCGCGTTCAGCGGTACCGCGTCGACGATCTCGACGTAGCGGGGCACCTTGTAGTTCGCCATCTTGTCGCGACACCACGCGATGAGCGCGTCCGGCGTGATCACCGCGTTGCGGCGGGGGATGACGAACGCGTACCCGACCTCGCCCATGCGGGCGTCCGGCACGCCGACGACCGCGACCTGCCCGACCGCCGGGTGCTCGTTGATCATGTTCTCGATCTCGGCCGGATACGCGTTGAAACCGCCGACGATGAACATGTCCTTCGTCCGGTCCGTGATGCGGACGTACCCCCGCTCGTCCATCACGCCCACGTCGCCGGTGCGCAGCCAGCCGTCGGCGTCGATCGCTTCCGCCGTCCCTTCGGGGTCGTGGATGTACCCGCGCATGATGTTGTAACCGCGGATCACGATCTCGCCGGGCTCACCGCGCGGCACTTCGGTGCGCTTCTCGTCGACCACCTGTACCTCGACGTCGGGGATCGCGCGTCCCGAAGTCGTCGAGATCGTCTCCGGGTCGTCGTCGTGCCGGCACATCGTCGCGATGCCGGTCGCTTCGGTGAGGCCGTATCCCGTCACGATCGTCTCGAAGCCCAACTCGGCGCGCATGCGCCGGATCAACTCGACCGGCACGGGGGCCGCGCCCGTCACCGCGAGCCGCAACGACGACATGTCGAACTCGCCGATGCGGGGGTGGTCGAGGATCGACTGGTACACGGTCGGCGGTCCCGGCAGCATCGACACGTGCTCCTGGGCCGCACGGGTCATCACCGCGTCGACGTCGAACACGGGATGCGGAATGATCGTCGATCCCTTGATGAGGCAGGCGACGATCCCGGCGTTGAGGCCGAACGAGTGGAAGAACGGGTTGACGACCAGGTAGCGGTCGCCTGCCCGCAACCCGATGACCGTCGACCACGCGTCAGTACGCGCGCACGGTCGCGCCGTGCGTCAGCATCGCGCCCTTGGGCCGCCCGGTCGTGCCGGACGTGAACAGGATGCTGCACAGATCGTCGCCGGTGAGCACCGGCGGCGCGCCGTCGGCACCGTCGGCTCGTTCGAGGAACGCGGTGAACGGGGCGCCGCGCAGGTCGATGACTTCGCGCAGCGTTGGTACGTCAGGTTCCGCGCGCAGTAGCGCGGCGTAGTCGGTATCGAGGAAGTCGGTGACCGTGAAGAGCAGTTGCGACGTCGGCGCGCTCGAGGGCGTAGCGAGCTTCGGCACCTTTGAAGCGGGTGTTGATCGGCACGAGCACGCCGCCCGCCGCGAAGATGCCGAGCGCCGCGATCACCCACTCGTGACAGTTCGGCGCCCAGATCGCCACGCGGTCGCCCTTGACGATGCCGCTCGCCACGAGGGCGCGACGGGCGCGGTCGGTCTGCGCGGCAAGCTCCGCGAACGATGAGTCGCGCGTCCTCGTCGACCAGCGCCTCTTGGTCTCCGAATCGCTCGGCGGCGCGGGCGACGAGGCCCGGTATCGTCTCGGGAAGATGCTCGGCACTCATGGGTTCCGCAACTTGCCACGTCCGGGGCGCAACGCGCATGAAGGCGTACGACACGCTTCGTGTGGAACGGAACGGCCCCGTCGGGTGGCTGGTGTTCGACCGGCCCGACGTGGGAAACGCGATGGACGCCCGCATGATGCACGAGCTCGAGGACGCGTGGCGCGAGCTCGACGCCGATCCGGACGTGCGGGTGATCGTGAACACCGGCGAAGGAGACGTGTTCCAGACCGGGCTCGACATGGCGCAGCTCGCCCGCGATCCGGAAGCGCTCCGCGAGCAGTCGCGCCGCACGAAGCGGTTCGAGCTGCGATTCACGGCGTGGCACAACGAGGTATGGAAGCCGGTCGTGGCGGCGGTGAACGGTGTGTGCGCCGGCGGCGGCCTGCACTTCGTCGCCGACGCCGACATCGTGATCGCGTCCTCGCACGCGACGTTCGTCGATCCGCACGTGTCGGTCGGCCAGGCGAGCGTGTACGAGACGATCGCGCTCGCGAAGAAATCACCGATGGAGTCGGTGCTGCGCCTGGCCCTCGTCGGCAGGCACGAACGGATCGCCGGCTGCGCGTGCGTACGAGCTCGGCATCGTGAGCCAGGTCGTCGATCCGCCCGAGCGGTTGCGCGCGGCGGCGCAGGAGCTCGGCGAGAAGATCGCCCGCAACGATCCCGCCCGGCTCTCGGCGACCAAGCGGGCGCTGTGGGGCGCGCTCGAGCACGTCGCGCCGTGAGCACGATCGGGACCGCGATCGTGTCGTACATCGAGCCTTCTCCCGGCCACGCACGCGACTTCAACCGGTGGTACGAGCGCGACCACTTTCCCTCCGCCGTGCTCGGCGGCCCCGGCGTCCTCGGCGGCGCGCGGTTCGTGGCGACGCATTCCTGCAAGGCATTGCGGCCTGCCGACGCGACACTCTTCGGCGACCCGGCGCGCGGCTCCTACCTCGGCGTCGCATTCGTGGCGCCCGGGAGACAGCCCGAGTGGGACGAGTGGGTCGTGCGCGAGATGGAGACGATCACCGCCGAGGGACGGCTGTTCCCGCACCGCGAGCACGTGCACACGGCGGTCTACCGGTGCGCGGCGGCGCACGGCGATGTGCTCGCCGAGCGCTTCGCGGGCGTGATTGCGATCGCAACCACACGTGACGCCCCGACCGTCGAGGCACCGACCCACGTCCTGCTCGAGCTCGAGCGGACGATCGTCTCGTCCGCCGACCCGCCGCCGCACCTGCTGGTGCTTGCGTACTGCACCGAAGACCCGTTGCGGGCGTTCTCCGGCATCACCCTGCCGCCCGCGTCGGTTTCGCGAGCCCGTTCCTCGCGACGGTCCCCGGCACGGACGCCTTCTCCGAGGAGCTGTAGCGTGCGGCCGCAGCGAGGGGGCCGGGTGCAATGAAGACGACCGTGTTGTTGTGCGATCACGCGCAAGAGGTGGGCGGCAAGCTCTACGTGCTGGGCGGCGGGTGGAGCATCTACCGGGGCTCGCCGGTGACCATGGCGCTGGCCGTGAAGATCCTGGTGCCGTGGGACGCGGCCAATGTTCCCCACGAATTCTCGGCCCGGCTCCTCACCGAGGATGGCGGCGACCCGGTGCTCACGACCGCCGAGGGCGTGGCGGTGCCGACCCCGATCGAGTTCCAGGGACGCTTCGAAGCGGGCCGCCCTGCCGGTCTGGCTCCGGGGAGTGAGCTCGACGCGCCGTTCGCCGTGAACATTGCCGGGCTGCCCTTGCCGAGCGGCCGCTATGAGTGGCAGGTCGCCATCGACGCCGAGCTCGTCGACCGGGTGGCGTTCACGGTCATGATCTGATTCTCCGGTTTCCTTCATCGCGCCGAGTTGCGGCCGATGACATCGCAGGAACCGCTTCCAGCCTCCTCCCCCCAGGGGCGGCAAGCGCAACGACGGCCCGCCGGTGAAGTCTCCCGGCGGGCCGTTTTTCTTCCGAACACGTTAGCTTCGGGCGCCGCCCCGCAGCCGGCGGCGTCAGGAACGCGCAGCGAGGGAGCCAGCGACATGAGACGGTTCGAGGGTCGGGTTTCGCTCGTGACGGGCGCGGGGTCCGGGCTCGGGCGCGCGACCGCCAAGCTGCTCGCCGAAGAGGGCGCGCCGGTCGCGTGCTTCGACATCGCCGTCGACGCGGCCGAGAAGACCGCGGGCGAGATCGCCGAGCACGGCGGGGTCGCTCGGGCCTACCGGGTCGACGTGTCGGATCCGGCCTCGGTGCACGCCGCGGTCGGGAGTGCGTGGCGCGATCTCGGCCACCCCCGGATCGTCGTCAACTGTGCCGGCATCGGCCGCTTCGCCCACACCCACGAGCTGCCGTTCGAGGACTGGCAGCGCATCCTCGGCGTGAACCTCACCGGCACGTTCCTGGTGTCCCAGGCGGCGCTGCCCCACCTCCTCGACGGTGGCGGGGTGATCATCAACATCGCATCGAACGCCGGGATCAAGGCCCAGCCGTACTCCGCCGCGTACTGCGCGTCCAAGGCCGGCGTCGTCCACCTCACCCGGTGCCTGGCCGACGAGTACCTCAAGCGCGGTGTGCGGGTGAATTGTCGTCGCGCCCGGCGGCATGGAAACACCGCTGCAGGAGGCGTTCATGGAGTTCCCCGAAGGCGTCGACTGGAAGCAGTTCCGCAAGGTCATGACGCCGCTCGGCAACTCCACGCCGGAGGAGATCGCCAAGGTCGTCGCGTTCGTCGCGTCCGATGATTGCCGGTACATGACGGGCTCGATCGTCTCGATCGACGGCGGGCTGACGGTATGAGCCCTGCGCCGATGCTCGACGACGTCCGCAGCGTCTGGGACCTGATCGAGCAGCGGGCCGCGGTGACGCCGGACCGCGTCATGCTGCACGACGGCGACCGCGTCACGACGTTCGCGCAGTACAAGACGCTGGTCGAACGCGCCGCGGCCGGGCTGCACGCGCTCGGGATCGGTGCGGACGATCACGTCTCCTGGCAGCTGCCGACGTGGACGGAGTCCGCGGCGCTCGTCGGCGCGCTCTGCCGTCTCGGCGCGATCCAGAACCCGATGTTGCCGATCTACCGGTACCGCGAAGTCTCGTTCATCGCGAAGCAAACCGGATGCAAGCTGTTGATCACACCGTCGACGTGGAACAAGTTCGACTACGCGGCACTCGCGGATCAGGTCGCGGGCGAGAACGACGGCATGCACACGTTGGTCGCGGACCATTGGAACCCCGACGGCGATCCCGCGACACTGCCGCCGCCGTCGGGCGCGCAGGATCCGGTGCGGTGGATCTTCTACACGTCTGGGACGACCGCCGACCCCAAGGGCGCGAAGCACACCGACCGTTCCGCGCTCGCCGGTGCGATCGGCTACGCCGAGAAGACCCACGTCGGGCCCGATGACATCGCGTTGGTGGCGTTCCCGTTCACGCACATCGGCGGGATCATCATCGGCGTGTTCACGCCGCTGCTCACCGGGTCGGCCGCGGTGCTCATGGAAGCGTGGACGGCCGCGGCATCGACCGAATTGATCCGCAAGCACCGCATCACGCTCGGCAACGGCGCACCCGCGATCCATGCGGCGTTGCTGGCCGAAGCGCGCGCCGACCCCGACGCCTATACGTCGATCCGTGCGTTCCCGTCCGGCGGATCGACCAAGCCGCCCCAGCTGCACGACGAGCTGATGGAGGCGGTGCCGGGCTGTGCCGGCATCACGTCGGGTTATGGCATGACTGAGGCACCGATCGTCAGCCAGACCGACATCGAAGCACCGGATTCGTCGAAACGCACCGGTGAAGGCACGCCGACCCGTGGCGTCACGATGAAGGTGCTCGAGAACGGCGAGCTCGCGGTGAAGGGCCCGCAGATGATGCGCGGCTACGTCGACAGCTCACTCGACAAGGATGCGTTCACCGCCGACGGCTGGTTGCACACCGGCGACACGGCGCGCTTCGACGAGCACGGCGCAGTCGAGATCACCGGCCGGATCAAGGACATCATCATCCGCAAGGGAGAGAACGTCTCGGCCAAGGAGGTCGAAGACGTGCTCTACACCCACCCGAAGGTCGGCGACGTCGCAGTGCTGGGCATCCCCGACAAGGAGCGCGGTGAGCTGGTGGTCGCGTTCGTCGTGCCGAAGGATTCGAACGATCCGCCCGCGATGCTCGACGTGCGTGAGCACTGCAAGTCCGTGGGCCTGATGACCCAGAAGATCCCCGAGCGGATCGAGATCATCGACACGATGCCGCGCAACCCGAGCGGCAAGGTTCCCAAGCACCAGCTCCGCGGCGAATCACCTAAGCGCTGGCGCGTCGCACCAGCGCGTCGAAGAGTCGCTGCTGGGCGGGGTCGTCCCCGGCGGTGTCCTCGGGATGCCACTGCACGGCGAGGACGAAGCAGCCGTCGAGCTCCATTGCTTCGACGATGCCGTCCGACGCGCGGCCGACGACGCGCAGGCCGTCGCCCAGCCGCGCGATCGCCTGGTGGTGATGACAGGAGACCGTGAGAACGCGTCGCGTCCATGACGTCGGCGAGCACCGAGTCCGTGTCGAGCTGCACGGCGTGCAAGTGGGCGCCGCCGGCCTCACCCGGGCGGCCGTGAGGCGGGACGCCGGGATCGTCGACGAGGTGCTGGTGCAGCGAGCCGCCGCGAGCGACGTTCAGCACCTGGAAGCCGCGGCAGATGGCGAGGAGCGGCAGACCGCGTGCGACGGCGACGTCCGCGAGCGCGGATTCGAAGTCGTCGGCCCGGCGATCGACGCCGTACACGGCCGGGTGCGGCGCTTCGCCGTACAACGCAGGGTCGACGTCGGGGCCGCCGGTGAGCACGAGCGCGTCGACACGTGCGAGCAACGCCTTCGGGTCGCGGGCGTCGTCGACGAGCACCGGCTGTGCGCCCGCGCGCTCGACCGCGTCGAAGTACGCACGGGGCAGCGCGGGCGCGCCCGAGTACGGCCAGCGATCGGTGCGGCCGAGCCGGCGCCCGGTCAGGGCCACGATCACCATGTCGCGACTACCACTGATCGAAGTTGCGGCGCCGTTCCCAGTCGGTGACCGCGCGGTTGAAGTAGACCAGCTCCTGGCGGGCGGTGTTCAGCAGATGATCGTGCACATCGGCGCCGAACCCGTCGGGCGCGACCTTCGACGTGGCGAACGCGTCCACCGCCTCGGCGAGACTCGTCGGCACGCGCGCGAGCTCCGGCGCGGCGTATGCGTTCCCGTCGAACCGTGGGCCCGGGTCGAGGCCCTGCTCGATGCCGTACAGGCCGGCCGCGATCGTGGCCGCGTACGCGAGGTACGGGTTGACGTCGGCGCCGGGGATGCGCGACTCCAACCGGAACGACGAGCCGTGTCCCACGATCCGGAACCCGCAGGTGCGGTTGTCGAGGCTCCATGCGAGCGCGGTCGGCGCCCACGATTCCGGTTGGTAGCGCTTGTAGGAGTTGACGGTGGGCGCGTACATCCACGCCAGCTCGCGCCCGCACGCAAGCTGACCGCCCAGCCAGCCGCGGAACGTCGACGAGAGGTGGTCGGGCGCGCCGTCGTCCCACATCAAAGGCTGCTCGCCGTCCCGGGACCACACGCTCGAGTGCACGTGGCACGACGATCCGACTTCCTCGGCGGAGTACTTCGCCATGAACGTGAGCGCGCGCTCGTGCTGCGATGCGATCTCCTTGGCGCCGTTCTTGTAGATGACGTGCCGGTCGGCCATCTCCACCGGTGACGTGAACACCAGGTTGATCTCGTGTTGGCCCCGGCCCGCTTCGCCCTTCGAGAACTCGACCGGGACCCCCGCGCCCTCGATCCCGTTGCGGATGGCACGGATGAGGTACTCGTCGCGTGTCGTCTGGAGGATGTGGTAGTCCTCGACGACCAGCGAGTGCGGGGTCAGGTTCGTGTAGTCCTTCGCGGCGGCTTCTTCGAGCGACTCGCGGAAGAGGAAGAACTCGAGCTCGCTCGCGAACATCAACGAGTAGCCGGCCGCGTTGGCGCGCTCGACCTGACGTTGCAGGATGCGTCGGGGCGACACCTCGACCGGCTCGCTGCGCTCCTCGTCGACGAGATCGCAGAGCACGAGCGCGGTCTTCTCGAGCCACGGGATCCAACGAATCGTCGCGAGATCGGGCTGGGTCGCCATGTCCCCGTAGCCCTGTTCCCAGCTCGCGAACGTGTAGCCGGGCAGGACGTTCATCTCGCTGTCGACCGCCAGCAGGTAGTTGCACACGTGCAGCGGCTCGGCGCCGCCCTGCATGTGGTCGACCCAGTAGGAACCCGTGACGCGCTTGCCGACCAGCCGACCTTGCAGGTCCGGGAACGCGACCAGCACGGTGTCGACCTCGCCCTGGCCGATCGCCTCTTCCAGCTTCGACGCGTGCAACATCCCCCGGGCCATGGGCGAGAGCCTAAGCCGAGGTCCACAATGGGTATCGGTACCATTGTCCGGTTTCGGCAAATCGCGTAGACTGGTGGGCTCTGCGGCAACTGCCGGGGCGGCATCAGGAAGGGCACCGATGTTCGGGTGGGGGAAGCGGCGCGCCGAGCGCATCGCCGCCAAGTTCGCGGAGCTCGACCGGATCGGCGACCGCCTCGACGACGCGTGGGGAGCGATGCTCGCCGACCGGCCGCCGGCGAGCGCGGCCGGGGTCGATCTCGCACCGGTGACCGCCGCGGACCCCGCGTTCGACGGACATGCGTTCCTCGCGATCGCGCGGGAGAGCTACTTCAAGATGCGCGACGCGTGGGAGCGCCGTAACGCGTCCATGGCGGTGGGCCTGTGCACGCCCCAGATGATGGCCGCGCTGCAGGAGACGGTCGCGGCCGACGCCGCGGCGCAACGTCGTCATCTCCTGCCCGGCATCGAGATCCGTACGCGCGATCATCACGAGCGCGACGGTCGGCGACCAGGGGATGTGGCTCGTCGTGCGCATGCAACTCGTCGGCAGGGAGTATTACGCCGACGATGCATACAACATCGTCGCCGGTGACGACGAGTACCACGACTGGGACGAGGACTGGACGTTCGTGCGCGACATGTCGACCGACGGACGCGTCGCGGATCGCACGCACGCGTTGCTCCGCGTGGAACAAGGCGGCTGGGATTTCGCGCACCACGGCTGGACCGTGGCCTCGATCGCGCGCCTCGGAAACCCCGTTACTCCGGGGTGACGTACGCCGCGGTGATGCCGCCGTCGACGACGAGCGCGGCGCCGGTCATGAACGACGAGTCGTCGGACGCGAGGAACAGGGCGGCCTTGGCGAGCTCCTCGGCGCGTCCGAGCCGGCCCATCGGGATGTGCACCATGCGCCGCGCGCGCCGCACGGGGTCGGCGAGCAGCTCCTGGAGGAGAGGCGTCTCGATCGGGCCCGGGCACAACGCGTTGGCACGAATGCCCTGGCGGGCGTATTCGACGGCGAGCTCGCGCGTCATCGCGAGCACGCCGCCCTTGCTCGCGGTGTACGCGATCTGGGCGGTCGCCGCGCCCATGAGCGCGACGAACGAGGCGACGTTCACGATCGAGCCGCCGCCGGCGTCCCGCAGCGCGGGGATCGCGGCCTTGCACCCGAGCCACACGCCCTTGAGGTTGACGTCCATGACGCGCTCCCACGTCGACTCGGGCGTGTCGAGAACACCGCCGTCGTCGGCCGGGAAGATACCCGCGTTGTTGTAGAGCACGTGCAAAACGCCGTAGGCATCGACCGCGCCGCGCACCATGGTCACGCAGTCGTCCCATTGCGAGACGTCGGCCCGGACGAAGATCGCCTCGCCGCCCGCGGCGCGCACCGCGTCGACCGTCGCGTTGCCGGCGTCGTCGAGGAGATCGCTCACCACGACGCGTGCGCCTTCCCGGGCGAACAGCTCGGCCGCGGCCCGGCCCATGCCGCTCCCGGCGCCCGTGATCGAGCGCGACCTTGCCGACGAGCCGGTCCGTCATCCGGTCACCGCCTTGTATTCACGCTTTCCCTCGACCGTCTCCAGCGCGAGCGCATCGACGAAGCACGCATCGAGGTTCGGGTGGTTCTCGCGCACGAAGTCGTCCATGTTCTTCGTGACGGGCTTGAGCCCCTGCGTCGCCGGCAGGACGAGCTGCCGCGGATCTCTTCGTCTCGAGGTCGCTCGCGTAGCGGTCGCGCGCGTCGAGGACCTTCGTCCAGTCGTCGCTCCACCCGCGCACCGCGGCGGCCGGGGTGGCCGCGTCGGGACGCACGTCGGCGAACCGGCGAACCATGGCGCGCAGCACGTCGTTCTCGGCGCGGATGCGCGCCAGGCGGTCGGGGCCGGTGCGCGGGAAGGGGTTCGGCAGGGCCTCGAGTTGCGCCTGCGCGTCGTTGCACGCCGCGGAGAGCCCCGCGGCAGCCGCCGGTTCGAGGCGCTCGGGCGAGCGAGAGCCGACGAGCGTCCACGCGAGGACGATGCCGACCGCGAGCACGCCGACGAAGGACAACAGCACCTTGAACTCCCACGGGGCGCGCGACCGGCCCGCGCCGGCGCGCTCCGGAGCGCCGACGGTGTTCGCGCCCGGTTGGTCGACTCCGGTCATCGAGCGAGGTCCAGCACCATCGTCAGCGTGTCACCTTGCTTCGTGACGACCTCGAAGCCGTGACGCGCGTACAGATGCTTCGCCACGTTCTGTGTGTTGACGCTCAAGCTGATCGCCCGCTCGCTGTCCCGGCACGCTCGCGCCAGGAGCGCGCCGAGGAGCAAGCTGCCGACCCGCTGGCTGCGGAACTCCGGGTAGACCGCGATCGCGAGCTCGGGCACATCGTCGGCGACGTAGCCGTAGCCGGGTTCGGCGGCGGAGAAGTGCCGGTACCACGCGGCGCCGACCGGCTCGTCGCGGCGGTCGAGCGCGCACAGCACGGCGTCGCCGTTCCGTCCCCAGCCCGTGATGTAGCGCGCGTTCTCCGGCCGTGCGACGACGACGTCGAGCGGCGGACGCTCCTCGGCGCCGTCGTCGAACCAGTTGACGGCCTCGTACAGCATCTCGGCGAGGAACGCCGGATCGGCACGCGCGCTCAGACGAAACACCCGTGCAGCCTAGGTTGACGACAGCGCAGCGACCGAAGGGAGCGTTCCAACGGAGCGGCACGTGGCGCGGTCCGGACGGAAATAGGGTGACGTGATGCGGAGGGCGGGTCGGGCGGCGGTGGCGGCGGTGTGCGCGGCCGCGTTGTTCGCAGGATGCAGCGCGACCGCCACGAAGAAGCTCCGGGTCGAGCGCACCGGTGCGCTGACGTGGACGCCGTGCCGGGACGGCACCGTGCAATGCGCGACGTTGCAGGTGCCGCTCGACGCTGCCCATCCCGACGGTGACCGCATCTCCTTGGCGCTGGCGCGGCGACCGGCGTCGGGCAAGCGCATCGGTGTGCTGATGACGAATCCCGGCGGCCCGGGCGCATCCGGGATCCAATTCCTCGAGGACGCGTCCGGCGTGTTCCAGCCCGACATCCTCCGGCGGTTCGACATCGTGTCGTGGGATCCCCGTGGTGTCGGACAGAGCGCGCCGGTTCGCTGCCTCGACGATCTCGACGCGTTCTACGCCGTCGACCGGACACCCGAGAACGCTGCAACCGTGGCACGGAACGTCGCGGTCGCCCGCGAATTCGCCGCGTCGTGCAAGCGGCGCAGCGGTCGGGAGCTCGGGTACGTCCCGACCTCGGCGAGCGTGCGCGACATGGAGGCGATCCGCGCCGCGATCGGCGAGACACGCATCAGTTATCTCGGCTTCTCCTACGGCACGTTCCTCGGCGCACGATACGCGGAGGCCTATCCGCAGCACGTCCGCGCGATGGTGCTCGACGGCGCGATCGACCCGTCACTGTCGTATTCGGCCGCGACGATCGCGCAGGCGAAGGGTTTCGAGGGCGTGCTCGACGCGTTCTTCGTGTGGTGCCGGCAGGACACCCGCTGCGGCTTCGCCGCGGCGGCAATCCCGCGGAGGCCTTTGATCGGCTCGAGCGCGCGGTCACCGCCGAACCGACGCCGGGCACCGTGAACGGTGAGGACCGCACGCTCGGGCCCGGCGAATTCGACATCGGCGTCGCGAGCGGGTTGTACGCCGGCCGGGCGGGCTTCCCGACGCTCGCCGGCGCGCTGGTGGCGACGGCGCAGGGCTCGGGAGATCAGATGCTCGTGCTCGCCGACGAGTACACGGAACGGCAACCGGGCGGCAAGTACTCGAATCAAACCGCAGCGTTCTACGCGACCAGCTGCCTCGACGGCCCGGCGGCCCGCACGGTCGCGGCCGTGCAGCGCCTCGCCGACCGGGCGGCTCGGGTCGCACCACACTTCGGCGCGCCGACGACCTGGCTGGGTCTGCCGTGCACGCTCTGGCCCGTGGCCGCCGTCGACAAGCCCGCCCCGGTGCATGCCGACGGCGCGCCGCCGGTGCTCGTCCTCGGCACGGTCCATGATCCGGCGACGCCCTACGCCTGGGCCCAGTCGCTCGCGGGCCAGCTGCGCTCGGGTCGTCTCCTCACCTTCGAGGCTGACGGTCATACCGCGTACGCGCGCGGCAGCTCGTGCGTGGACGACGCGGTCGATGGCTACTTGCTCGCCGAGAAGCTCCCGCCCGAAGGCATGCGCTGCCCGGCCCCGTGACGCCGGGTCAGGTCAACTCGAGCGAGAGCATCTTGATCGCGTTGCCGCGCACGATCTTGTAGACGACGTCGTCGGGGAGGTGGCCCATCATGTCCATCGCAACCTTCTTCGTGTCGGGCCACGTCGAGTCGGTGTGCGGGTAGTCGGTCTCGAAGGTGATGTTGTCGACGCCGACCCGTTCGAGCGATTCCAAGCCGTGCCGGTCGCGGAAGAAGCAGCCGTACACGTGGTCGTAGTAGTAGGTCGACGGCGGGTTCGGCACGATGTCCTTCACGCCACCCCACGCGCGGTGCTCGCGCCACACGTCGTCGGCGCGCTCGAGCACGTAGGGCAGCCAGCCGATCTGGCCTTCGGAGTACGCGAGCTTCAAACGCTCGAATCGCACGAGCACGCCCGAGAACAAGAAGTCCGACAGCGACGCCATCGCGTTGTTGAAGCTCAAGGTCGCCGCGACCGCAACCGGTGCGTCGGCCGATGTCGCCGGCATCTGTGACGACGATCCGATGTGCATGCACACGACCGTGTTGGTCTCCTGGCACACGGCGAAGAACGGATCCCACTCACCCGAATGGATCGAAGGCAGGCCCAACTTGGACGGGATCTCGCTGAAGCACACCGCGTGCACGCCCCGCGCGGCATTCCGCTGCACCTCGTCGGCGGCGAGCTCGCGCGTCCCACAGCGGCATGATCGGCAGCGGGACGAGGCGGCCGTCGCTGTCGCCGCACCATTCCTCGATCATCCAGTCGTTGTACGCCAGGACGCACACGTACGCGAGCTCGCGGTCCTTCGCGTCGAGGAACGTCTGACCGCAGAAGCGTGGGAAGGTGGGGAACGAGAGCGACGCCTCGACCCAGTTCATCTCCATGTCGTCGACGCGCGCCTTGGGCTCGTAGCAGCCCGGACGCATCTCGTCGTAGGTGATCGGCGACATCGTCATGTTGTCGCGGTCGAATCCCACGGCCGCGACATGACGCTTGTTGATGTAGACGAGGTCCTCGTACACCCAACAGTCGGCGAGCGGGCCGTCGGGGTCGAACGTCTGCTCGTACGCGCCGCCCCCGACGTGGCGCATCGTGCCGATGCCGCGCCGCTCGACACGCGGACCCCGTTCCTTGAAGCGGGCCGGCAGCCACGTTTCCCAGACGTGCGGCGGCTCGACGACGTGGTCGTCGACGCTGATGATCTTCGGCAGGTCGGCCTGCATGGGGCTCCCAGGTGGAGAGGCTGCGGGTTGCGAATCCGGGACTGCGCGGTGTGACGCACTGTACGCGCCGGACCGTGGGACACCTCGGCGCACCCGTAAGCTTCCGGCCTCGTGGAGCTGCGTTACTCGGATGCCGACGAAGCGTTTCGCGCGGGCCTGCGCTCGTGGCTCGATCGACGCTGCCCACGCTCGCGCCCCAGCCGCCGCGCGATGCGTGGGACGAGCGACGGAAGTGGGACACCGACTGGCAGCGCCGGTTGTTCGACGCCGGCTACGCGGGGCTGCACTGGCCCAAGGAGTACGGCGGGCGGGGCGCGTCACCGTCCGAGCAGCTGATCTTCTACGAGGAGACCGCCCGGGCGCGGGCGCCGTACGTCGGGGTGAACTTCGTGGGCACGCTGCACGCCGGGCCCACGCTGATCGAGGAAGGCACCGACGCGCAGAAGGCGGCGCACCTGCCGAAGATCCTGCGGGGCGACGAGGTGTGGTGCCAGGGCTTCTCGGAGCCGAACGCGGGCTCCGACCTCGCGTCGCTGCGCACACGCGCCGTCCGCGACGGCGACGACTACGTGTGCAACGGCCAGAAGATCTGGTGCTCGTTCGGCAACATCGCCGACATCGGCGAGTTCCTCGTGCGCACCGACCCCGACGCGCCCAAGCACAAGGGCATCTCGTGGCTGATGCTGCCGATGCACCTCCCCGGAATCGAGGTGCGCCCGATCAAGACCGTGCTCGGGAGCTCGGAGTTCTGCGAGGTGTTCCTGAACGACGTGCGCGTGCCGGTCGAGAACCGGGTCGGTGCCGAGAACGACGGCTGGCGGGTCACGAACGTCACGCTGAAGTACGAGCGCGGCACGGCGTTCGTCAGCGAGCTCGTCGACTCGATGCGACTCTGCGAGGGTCTCGCGCGCGCTCGATGTCACGCGCGCCACGAGCCCGAGCTCGGCCGCTGCATCGCCGAGTTCGACGCGCTGTGGTCGCTCACGAAGCGCAACGTGTCGCAGGCCGCACGCGGCACGACCGGCCCGGGAGCGATGGTGATGAAGCTCGCGTATTCCGAGGCGCGGCAGCGTTTCGGTGAGCTGTGCATGCGTGTCCTCGGCCGCGACGCGCTGCACATCGACGACAACGAGCTCGTCGAGGAGCGTCTGCGCGTCTCGCGCTCGACAATCGCCGCGGGCGCGTCACAGATTCAGCGCAACATCATCGGCGAGCGGGTGCTGGGCCTGCCGCGGGAGCCGAGGTAGTCATGGACCTCGAGCTCTCCGACGACCAGGTCGCATTGCGGGACGGGATCGCGTCGCTCCTCGCGGCCCGTTTCCCGATGGAACGAGTCCGCGCCGGCTTCGACCGCGCCATGTTCGACGAGCTCGCCGGCGGTGGGGTGTTCTCCCTCCGCACCGATGGGTTCTCGTGGGCGGACTGCGTCGTCGTGATGGAGCAGCTGGGGCGCTGCGGCATCCCCGGGCCGCTCGTGCCGTCACTGCTGCTCGGCGACGGCCGGATCGCCGGCACCGCCTCGGCTTCCCCGGCGAGGATCTGGATCGAGCATCTCGACACGCTCGACGTCCTGGTGGTGGACGAGCGCCCGGCGCAGATCGCGGATCGCGAAGGCAGTCGCGCGCCGAGCCGTCGCCCTGGCCGCTTGATCCGCTCACGCCGGTGTCGTGCGCCGAGGGGCTCCCACTGTGCGAGCCCCTCGATATCGACGTCGGTGAGTGGCGCCTCGCGGGCGCGACCCTCACGGCCGCGCTGCAGGTGGGGCTCGCGGACCGTCTCGTGGAGTTGGCGGTCGCCTACGCGAAGGAGCGCGTGCAGTTCGACCGGCCGATCGGATCGTTCCAAGCCGTCAAGCACATCTGCGCGGACATGCTGACGCGGACCGAGGTGGCGCGTGCCGCGGTGTACGCGGCGGGCGCCAAGCTCGACGAAGGAGCCGACCGTGCGGGCTTCGACCGGCTGATCTCCGGCGCGAAGATCGTGGCGGGCGAGGCCGCGATCGCGAACGGGAAGGCTGCGACACAGGTGTTCGGCGGCATGGGGTTCACATGGGAGGTCGATGTGCATCTGTTCCTGAAACGGGCGTGGGTCCTCGATACGCACTTCGATACCGCCGAACGGCACGCGGAGTTGGTCGCCGCCGCGATCACGTCATGACCAGGCCGCAGACCACGGTGCTCGACGCGCTCGCGGACCGGCTCGGGATCGAGCCCGACTCGCTGTACCTGGATTTCGAGGGGGAGCAGTACACGGCGAGGCGGATGGACGAGGAGTCGACGCGTCTCGCCCGCACGCTCGCGGAGATGGGTGTCGGGCACGGCGAGCGCGTCGCCACACTGCTCGGCAACCGCGCCGAGCAGGTCGTCAGCTTCTTCGCCGCGCTCAAGCTGGGTGCCGTGCAAGTCCCGATCAACAACGCGTACAAGGGTGAGTTCCTCCGCCACCAACTTGCCGATTCCGGTGCGCGCGTCTTCATCGTGGAGGGCGACTTCGCGTCGCGTGCGGCGGAGGTCGTCGACGACACGGCCACGCCCGAGCTCACGCACGCCATCGTCGTGGACCCGCCCGACGCCATCATCGATGCAGTACCCGTCGTCTCGTGGGATGACGCGTTGGCGCCCGGGAGCGACCGGGACATCGACACCGCGAAGGTGCGTCCCGGCGACCTGGCGTGCTTCATCTACACCGCGGGCACGACTGGCCCGTCGAAGGGTTGCATGCTCTCGCACAACTACATCGTCAGCCTCGCCGACCAGATCGCGCGCGCGTGGACAGAAAAACCGGACGACATCGTCATCTCTCCGCTGCCGCTGTTCCACTTCAACGCGATCACGGTGTGCGTCGTCGGCTCGTTGCTGACAGGTGGCAGCGCGGCGATCGGGCGCCGGTTCTCGGTGAGCAACTTCTGGCCGGAGGTGCACCGCACCGGCGCAACCATGGTGAGCATGCTCGGTTCCCTGGCGATCCTGGTCGCGAACGCCGACGACCACCCCGATCAGCAAGGGCACCGGCTGCGGTTGTGTGCCGCTGCGCCGATGCCGCCCGACACCGACCGCAGCGTGGCAGGAACGATTCGGCTGCAAGACCTTCAGCGCCGGCTACGGCCTGACCGAGGCATCGCTCATCTCGATGCTCGACGCGGGCGAGGCGAACAAGCCCGGTGCCTCGGGCAAGCCCAACCGCCACGAGTTCGAGATGAAGCTCGTCGACGACGACGACGTCGAGGTGCCGACCGGCGAGGTCGGCGAGATCGTGTGCCGGCCGACAGGCCCGAACCTGATGTTCGCCGGCTACTGGAATCGACCCGACGCAACTGTCGAGGCGACGCGCAACCTGTGGTTCCACACCGGCGACCTCGGCCGCCTGGACGCCGACGGCTACCTGTACTTCGTCGACCGCAAGAAGGACGCGCTCCGCCGGCGCGGTGAGAACATCTCCAGCTTCGAGATGGAGAAGGTGCTGTACGGGCACGGGGCGATCCGCGACGCGGCGGTCCACGCGGTGCCGAGCCCGCTCGGGGAGGACGACGTCAAGATCACCGTCGTGTTGCAAGACGGCGCCCGGGTCACCGAGGAGGACCTGTGCCGCTGGGTGGCGGAGCGGGTGCCGTTCTTCGCCATCCCGCGCTACGTCGAGTTCCGCGACGATCTGCCCCGCAACCCGGTCGGCCGGGTCCTCAAGTACCAGCTGCGCGCCGAGGGCGCGACGGCAACGACGTGGGACCGGGAGGCCGCGGGCGTGACGTTCGAACGGCGCTAGTCCTATTTCGTCAGATGTCCTCGCGGTGGCTCAGTGATGTGAACGACAACCAGCCGGGCAGGATCGGCGCCCAGAACGTCGCGAGCCGGAACAACAACACGGCCGGCACCGCGATCTCCTTGTCGAGACCCGTGCCGGTGAGGCCCGCGATCAGCACCGCCTCGACCGCGCCGAGGCCACCCGGCGTTGGCGCGGCCTGACCGACCGCAGACCCGGCGAGATATACCGCGCCGACCGCTGCGAACGACGACGTGCCGCCGAACGCGCGCACCGCGCAGAAGAGACCAGAGAGATACCCGACCGTGACCATCGTGCCGCCCGCGAACATGCCGGCGATCCGCGCCGGTTCACGGGCGATGCTGCGCACGCCGGTCCATGCGTGCTTCGCGACGCGACGAACCGGCGCGAGCAGCGTGTGGCGCCCGTAGGGGAGCAGGAAGATCACGCCGGCGCCGATGCAGACGACACCCACCGCCACCAACGCGGGCACCTTCGGAACCCGGAAGTCGAACGCGCCGCTCTGGCCGGCCCACAGCACGAACAGCACGGTCAGCGTGATGTGCACCACGCCGCCGGCGAGCGCGTTGACGCCCCACCGAGACGCGGCTTCGGTCGTCTCGGCACCGGCCTTCTGCATGAAGCGCACGTTGAGCCCGATCCCGCCGATGCCTGCGGGCGTGATGCGGTTCACAAACGAACCCCCAAGGCTCACTTCCAACGCGTTGCCGTACGCGACCGGAACGGGGCAGGCGGCGAGGAGACTGACCGCTGCGCCCATGTACGTGATCAGCGAGAAGACGAACACCGCGAACACGAGACCCCAGTTCGCGTCCTTCAGCTGCTCGACCATCCCGGCCACGTCGGTCAACTGCGGGATCAGGACGTAGATGGCGATCAGACTGCATACGAGCATCACGACCGTGCGGCCCGAGAAGCGCGTCACCTTCTCGTACGAGATCTCGTCCGTCTTGGTCGCCCGCATGACCTCCTTGCGCAGCTGATCGAGCAATCCTTTCTCCTGGTGCAGAGCCGCGCGCGTCGCGCCTGCAAACGCCGGCATCTGGAGATAGCGAAGCGAACGACCGATTACCTCGGCACCCACTACTTCGATCGCGACCGCGACCGCACGTTCGCAGCCCACGACGATCGCGGTCGACGCGAGCAGTTGCGCGGCGTCCTGGTCGAGCATCGCGTCACTCGCCGCGAGCTCGCTGAAGCCGAAATCGATGATCCACACGCGGTCGTCGGGAGCCAGGAACACGTTCGCGCGACGAAGGTCACGGTGTGCGATCCGTTCGCGCCGCAAGATGCGCACCTGTTCCCACACGCTGCGCAGCAGGTCGTCGGGCCACGGCGCGGCGATCGAGTCGAGGGATGCCCCTTCGATCATCTCGTACGCGAGAAGCATGCTGTCGGGGTCGACCTCGGCGATCGTGCGCAGGTGCGGAGTGCGCACTCCCGCGTCGCGCGCCTTGAGCGCGAGGAGTGCCTCGTGCTCGACGGTACGGCGCAATGAGGAGAACGGTCGCTGGTCACCGACGTTGCGGAGCCGGATCTTGCGGTACGCGCGAAACAGCAAGTCCGCGTCACGCTCGTCGCGACCGAGCACCTTGACGAACACGCCGTCGCCGTTGGTCGTCGTCGCGAACCATGGTGTCGAGCCGCGCGCGTCGACTGCGGCCGGCGCGAGACGCCGAATCGAAAGACCACTCCGACCAAGCGCGTTCACGATGTCCCGTCCCGTCGACCGGTGGATCGGCGACCCGAAGCCCAGCAACGCGAGGTCGCCGCACGCCCACCCCGTCGCGACGGCGACACCGAGGTCGATCGGCACCTCGGTGCCCGAGAGGATGCGGAACGCGATGACGGCCCCGACGAACGACCACGCGACGCGCCGCCAGCGGCGCCCGACGTACGCGCCGGCGACGACCGCCAACGCAGACGCGACGCCGACGTACACGTGATCGGGAAAACCACTGCGGAGTATCCACGAATCAACACGCTGCGCGGCAGCCAGCGCGGGCGGATGGTCCGTGTCGAGCACCGACTCGAGCCCCCAGACCGCCGCGGCCGCGAGCACGCCCGCGGCCATAGCCACGAGCGCGGCGCGGACGCGACGCAGGACGATGAACGCGACGACGAGCATCACCGGATAGAGCACTGCGACGAACTGCGACAGGCCGACGAGCACGCGCTCGAATGGATCGGGCAGCTCGTGGAAGAACGCCAACAGGTCGGTCTCGAATCCGAGGAGCGCCTCGCGATCGAACTGCGCGCCGGCGATGCATACCAACAGCACCAGCGCCGCGAGGGCCGCCGAGAGCGCGTACACCGGCGAACGCTCGTGGCTCGGGCCGCCCTGCTCGATGATCTCGGGCGTTGCCCCCGCGCCCGCGGTCATCGGCGGCGCGCCTTCCAGATCCACTCGGCGGGCCAGCGGCGCGCCCACTCGGCGGGCGCGAAGTCCCCGTACGTGGTGGTCGCGCCCGGCGACGCGCACAGCTCGACGAGATCCTCGATCTCGAAGGCGTGCTCGCGCAGCAGACGAATCCACACACTTGCCGGCAACGACCAGTCGATCGTGCCTTCATGGGACGTCCTGCGACCGAGGTCGCGGAACGGCATGCGCAGCTTCCGGGTCTGTCGCTGCCGCTTCTCGTCCCACGTGAGGTACAGCAGGGGGTGGGTCGCGGAGAACGCCAGCGTCCCGCCGCTCCGCAGCACGCGCGCGCACTCGGGGACGATGACGGCTGGCTCGCAGAAGCTCAGTGCGCCGTGATCGCAGAAGACGAGGTCGAAGCCGGCATCCGCGAACGGCAGCTGCTCGCCGTTCGCGAGGACCAGCGGCAGTGTCGGTGACGCATCGCGCGCGTGAGCGAGCTGCGCGCCTGACAGGTCGAGCCCGACGACACGCGCGCCGAGCCGGGCCAGCGCGATCGACCACTGGGCGGCGCCACAACCCAGCTCGAGCACGTCGAGGCCGGACACGTCGCCGAGCACCTGGAGATCCGCCTCGGGCACGCGGTACGCCCCCCAGGCGAGCGGCGCGTGCGCCAGGCCGGCGCCGTGCACGTCCTGATACGCGTCGGCATCCGCGTCCCAGAACTCTCGGTTGTGCGAGACGTGATCAGGTGTCACGCCGTGGCGGTGAACCCGGCCAGCGTCATGGGGTGATCGTGCTCGACGCGGCGGCCCTTGGCGACGATCGACACGTCGTGCCCCGCGGCCTCGGCGCGCAACGCGCCGACCGTGCAGTTCTCGCGTGGGCGGATCGCGAACGGATCGAACTGGAAGAAACGCATCGCGTTGAGGTGCGTGATCTCGTCGATCTCGTGGTCGGTGAGGTCGGTCGGCGCGAAGCCCTGCATCAGCCGTTCGGGAGCATCGGGCCAGATCGCATCGCTGTGCGGGTAGTCGGTCTCGATACAGATGCGGCTGGTACCGATCTCGCGTGCATGCCGGGCGCCGAAGTCGTCCTCGATGTAGCAGAGGATCACGCGCTCGAGGAACACCTCGCTCGGGAGCCGGTCGCCGAAGTCGGCGTACGTCCACGCCCGATGCGTCAGATACGTGTGGTCGAGGCGTTCCAGGAAGTACGGGATCCAGCCGATCCCGCCTTCGGAGAGCGCGAACGTGACGTTCGGGAACTTGCGGATCACCGGCGAGAAGATCAGGTCGGCGGCCGCCTGCACGATGTTCATCGGCTGCAGGGTGATCATCACGTCGACCGGCGCGTCCATCGCGGTGATCGCCAGCTTCGACGAGGAGCCGATGTGCATGCACACGATCGTGCGCTCGTCGTCGCACGCCTGCCAGAACGGATCCCACGAGTCGGAGTGCAAGCTCGGCAGACCGAGCGGCACGGGGTTCTCCGGAAACGTGATCGCGTGGCAGCCCCTCTTCGCGACGCGCCGCACCTCGGCGGCGATCGCGTCGGCGTCCCAGATCGGCGGGATCGCGAGCGGGATGAAGCGGTCGGGCGCGGCGCCGCACCACTCCTCGATGTGCCAGTCGTTGTACGCGCGGCACAGCGCGAGCGCGGCGTCCTTGTCGTCCAGTGCCGCGAACAGGCGGCCCGCGAAGCCGGGGAGCGACGGGAAGTTCAGCGAGCCGAGCAGACCGTTCGCCGACATGTCGAGCACGCGCTGGTGCACGTCGTAGGTGCCCGGCCGCAGCTCTTCGAAGCTCGTCGGATCCATCCCGAATTCCTCGGGCGGGCGTCCCGCGACCGCGTTCAATCCCACGTTCGGAATGTCGAAGTCGAGGAACTTCCACCGGTCGGTGCCGTCGGCTTGGCGCTCGATCCTCGGCGCGATGTCCTTGTACTTCGCCGGCACATGGTGCTCGAACACGTCAGGTGGTTCGACGACATGGTCGTCGACGCTGACCAGGATCATGTCCTCGAGGCGCATGTCCGAGAGCTTACGACGATGACCGCAGCACGACGCCAGGCCGGGCGCCGGTGTCGACGCCGTCGCGGAGCAGGACCTCGCCGTTCACGATCACGGCGCGGTAGCCGGTGGCGTCCACGACGTACCGGCCACTGTCGGCCGGGAAATCGCGGACGTAGCGAGGAGTCTCGGACGCACCGAGCTGCGAGCGGTCGATGCACAGCACGTCCGCGGCGGCGCCGGGCACGAGCGCGCCCCGGCCGTCGAGCCCGTACGCCCGGGCCGGGATCGACGTGAGGCGCGCGACGGCCTCCTCGATCGTCAGCACGTCGGGCACCCACTCCGCGAGCAGCCGGGTGCTGTAGTCGGCACCGCAGAACGACAGCAGGTGCGCACCACCGTCGGAGCTGCCGGGCATGGTGAACGGTGAGCGGATGCACGCCTCGGTGACCGCGCGTTGACGGCGGTTCGGCGGTGCCGCGAGCACGAACTGCATGCGCAGGTCTTCGGCGATCGAGAGATCGAGGAAGACGTCGAGGGGATCCTTCTCCTGCTCCTCCGCGATCTCCCACACGCTCCGCCCGATGAGCGGCTCGTGCTCGGCGCGCTCGACCGTCTCGACGCTCACGACCTGCCACACGAACACGAACGCGCGACCGCGGGTGTCTGCGATCTCCTTGCGCATCTGGTCCCGCAGCGCCGGATCGCGGAGTCGCTCTGATCGCCGCGGCTCGGGGAGGGTCAGGGTGTCGCGGAACGACGGCATCTCGTCGAAGAGGAACGTGGAGCCGAGTGCGAAGTGCGCGCCTTGCCGGTTGGTCGCGAACATCGGGTGGATCTCGAGGCCCGCGTCGTGCGCCGCTTGTGCGAACTCGAGGCTTCGTGACCATCCCTCGGGCGCGTGAGGGAGCAGCGTGAGCGTGTTGAGGTGCACCGGACGGCCCGAGACCTCCGCCATCCTGAGCACCAGCGCACGATCGGCGTCGTCGTAGCCATTGAGGAACGTGCGGGGGATGAACTCGATGCACCCCTTGCCGACCTCGGCGAGCACCGAGGCCAGCGCGACCAGCTCCTCGGGTGCCGCGTAGTTGCTCGGCACGCCGCGCCCGTCGTGCGCGACATGGATGTCCAGCTGGCTCGACGTGAAGCCGATCGCGCCTTCGTCGAACGCTGTCGCGCACGAGCGCACGCATCTTCGCGATCTCGTCGTCGGTTGCGGCACGCTCGGACGCCTCGTCGCCCATCACCATGCGGCGCACCGCGCAATGGCCGACGTTCGCGCCCATGTTCACGCCGAGCCGGCCGTCGAACCCCGCGAGGAAGTCCGCGAGCGAGCCGCCGCGGAAGGTCACACCCGCCGCGAGCGCGTCGGCACTCATGCCTTCGACGCGCGAGAGCATGAGCATCAGCCACTCGAGGTCCTGTGGGGTGCTCGGCGCGAGCGTGAACCCGCAGTTGCCGGTCATCAAGGTCGTCACGCCGTGCCACGATGCCGGCGCCGGCAGTGGGATCCCAGTGCAGCTGCGCGTCGTAGTGCGTGTGAATGTCGACGAAGCCCGGTGTCACCAACAAGCCGTCGGCGTCGATGGTCTCGTGGGCATCGCTCGGGTCGATCCGGCCGACGTCGACGATCCGGCCGTCGTCGATTGCGACATCGGCGGTGCGCGCGGGCGCGCCGGTGCCGTCGACGACCGTGCCGCCGCGGAGCAAGAGCCGGGTCATGCGGGCGCTCCGCTCACAGTGCGTACATCGCCTTCGCGTTCAACCCGAACAGCCGGGCCCGCGCGTCAGGATCCATGCCCTCGGTGTATTCGCGGAGCTCGTCGACGACACCGGGATACTTCGCATCGCTGTGCGGGAAGTCGGACGCCCACACGAGGCGGTCCTTGCCGATGATCGGCCACAACAGCGGCGCAGTCGTCTCGCCGGGATCGAAGCTGATCCAGCACTGCCGCTGGAAGTACTCCTTCGGCGTCAACGACAGTGGGGGAGTGGCCCACCCGTAGCTCTCGAGGAACTCGCCGAGACGGTCGAACCAGTGCGCGATCCAACCGCCGCCGCACTCGAGCACGATGACCTCGAGCTCCGGGAACCGTTCGAGCACGCCGCCGTAGACGAGGTTCGAGAGCGTCATCTGCTGATCGAACAGCAGGATCAGCGCGTGGTGCGTGCCCGGCGCCATCAGGCCGCCGAGGGCGCGCGACGCCCCGGGCATGTCGGCGAGCCCGGCGGGATGGAACGCGATCGGCAGACCGGTCTCCGCGAGCGCTTCCCACACGGGCGTGTACGAACGATGGTGCAGGGGCCGGTTGTTGTACGCGTTCGGACGCGCGAAGCCGGCCTTCAATCCCAGCCGCGCGATGCGCCGCGCCTCGTCCGCGGCGCGCGCCGGGTCCTGCAACGGCAGCGCGCCCACGCCGATGATGCGGTCGGGTGCCTGCGCGCACCACTCCGCGATCCAATCGTTGTAGACCTTGCACGACTCGACCGCGAGGTCGGGATCCTGCACGGCACCCAGCTTCAGGCCGAGGCCGGGATACATCACCGAGATGTCGATGCCTTCGGCGTCGAGCACCTTGACCCGCTCGCGTGCGTCGAAGCCCGCGGGGTTGAGGTCCTCGTAGTGCCGGCCCCGCCCGAACTCGTCGAACGACTCGCCCGCGTTGCCGAGACCCACCAGCCCCCGGTCGGTGGCGATGCGGTCCTCGACCCAGCACTCGTCGTAGCCGGTCGACTCGTTCCATCGCAGCCGGATGCCGCGATCGCGCAGTCCGTTGGGCAGGTTGCGCTCCCACAGGTCGGGCGGTTCGCACAGGTGACCGTCCGCATCCACGACCAGCACGTCATCGGGCATGGGTGGCAGCGTTCTGCCACGGCGCGCCCTCGTCAAGTCTCAGAGCCGGCGGGGTGATCCGGCCTCGTACATCGCCCGCAGGCGGGTGGCGTAATCCGGACGCGAGAGGACGTCGGTGCTGTCGACGAACTGGTCGACAGACCCGACGAGCGGGAGCGTACGCAACCTCTCGTCGGTCACGGCCGCGAGGCACGCCGCGACGAAACGGTCGGACGCCGGCACGAGGAACGGACGGCCGTGGAACGGGCGAACGGTGGGCTCGTCGACGGCCTGCAGGCCGCTGTCGTTGTGCATCCGCGCCAGCGTCTCGTACACGCGCGTCAGTGCCTTCTCGCGCGTCGGGAAGTCGGTGGCTGCGACCGCGTCGTTGAAGGAGGGGAGCAGCTCGGACGCGCCCGGAAGTCGTGCGTATGCAGTGCCGAACCACTTCGAATACGGCCAATACTCGCGTGCGTAGAGGAAGTGCAGTCGCATGACCTCTCGTGCGAGCCGGCCCGCGAGCAGGCGCGACCCGATCTCGTCGCCGACCTCCGCCGTGCGGCCGGTGAACGGCTCCTCCTGTGAGACGCGTTGCCACTGGCACGCGAGCATCCATGTCCACACGTCATCGGGGAAGTACGCGAGCCGCGCGCGCAACGGTTCCAGCGCGCCGAGCCCGTCGTGGTACACGGCGCCGCGCACGACCTCGAGCAGCTTCTGTTGCGGCATGACGAGCCAGTCCACGGTCGACACACCGGCGCCCGCGTCGAGCCCGAGTTGCCTGCCGAGCCATGTACCGAGAGGCACGATGTCGACGTAGTGCCGCACCGGCCAGTCGTCCCACCCGTATCGCACCGGCCGGCCCGCGAACGATGCGGGAAGGGCGGCATCCACGGTCGCGTGCGCGGCCTCGACGTCGTGCGGTTCCACGAACACCTCGAGGCGCGGACCCCATCCGTGATCGGTCGAGCGCTCGGTGTCATAGCCGAGCACGTCCGAGCCCCATCCGAGCAGCCCGGCGCTGTGCGCCCACGGCGCCAGGATCGGACCCACGACGTCGTCGTAGAAGCGCCGGTTCAGCTCGATCCCGGATTCGAACGCGTTCACGAACCGACAGTCTGAACCTTTTCCCGCCGCCGAGGCTTCAATAGAGGGAGTGGGCCGGCGCGCGACGACGTTCGAGGTGTTCTACGACGCGAACTACGCGTCGGTCTGCCGCGGGCTGTCGCTCGCGCTCCAGGATCCCCAGCTCGCCGAAGAAGCGACCCAGGAGGCCTTCATCCGTGCGTACGTCTACTGGCGAAGAGTCGCACGGATGGACCGGCCGGCCGGCTGGGTGTACGTGGTCGCGACTCGCGTTGCGCTCCGGCGCCGCGGTCGAGCCGCGGTCGGTGAAGACGTGGATGCTCCCGACGGGAACTTCGTGGACGCGGTCGTCGCCAGGGAGATGCTGCGTGCGGCAATCGAGGCGCTGCCCGAGCGCCAGCGCACGGCGATCGTGTTGCGCTACTTCGCGGATCTGCCGTTGACCGACATTGCCGCCGCGATGGGCTGCGCGCTCGGCACGGTGAAGTCGACCCTGCACACCGCGCTCCGCGACTTCACGTCGAGCTCGACGACGTCGTGGAGGTGCAACCCGATGCGCATCGATGAGCTGCGTCGTGGGCTCGCCGAGATCGTGCACGCCGGCGAGGCGCCCGACGGACACGCGGACGATGCGGCCCGGTCAGGACGGCGGCGGCTCCTGTTGCGTCGCGCGCTCGCGGTAACCGCGGTGGTGGTCGTCGCGACGGTGGTCGCCGTCGTGGGACACGACGATGACGACCACCGAAAGGGCGTCGTCATCACGCCGCCGGGACCGACGGTGCCGGTGACAACGCCGGCCACCACGCGGACAACGGCGTCGCCGCCGCCCGGCCCCGGCGTCTCGGTGTCCGCGGACGAGATCATCTTCACGTCGTCCGACGAGGGATGGGTGTGCGCCGACACGCTGCTCCACACCGCCGACGGCGGTGGAAGCTGGCGAGCGGTCGATACTCGACAGCTTCCGAGCCTGGGCACGTTTCACGCCTGCACAGCTACGGGCGACCACGCGTGGATCGTGGCGGGAGCAGTCGTCGTGCCGCTGCAGGGTGACACGGACGTCGTCGGTGCCTTCGCGTTGCCCGAGAGGGTCCCCGACGGCGCGTCAATGAGTGTCACGTACGTCGACGAGCAGCACGGTTGGGTGCTCGCAGTGCCAAGAGGTGCGAGTCGCGGCGCGCTGTATCGCACCACGAACGGCATCGGGTTCTCCACCATCTCGCGGGACGCGCCGAGGGGGCAGGTGCAGTTCGCGGACGCAGACAACGGGTGGGGCATCGACGGCGGGCAACTCGAGCAGACGACCGACGGAGGCGCGACGTGGCAGCCTGTCGCATTGCCGGCGCCACCTCCACGCGTGACCGAGCCCGGCAAGTTCTTCAACGGCCTCGCGGTCGAGGGCTCGACCGTCGTTGCAGCGGGAGGTGCCCCGACGGGCGATTTCTACACGCCGTTCTTCGACGTCAGCGCCGATGGCGGACGGAGCTGGGAGCGTCGCAACGGTCCCGCGCAGTTCGTCCTGAGGCTCGGCATCGACCTTGCGGTTGTCGACGCCGACCATTGGCGGATCAGCGCCGGGACGATGCTCTGGCTCACCGAAGACAGTGGGCGCACGTGGATCTCGCGCCAACTTCTGGAGCAGCCGAGTCCCGTGGTCTCGATCGCGTTCCCGAGCACGGACGTCGGATGGGCGCTCCTCGGCGATCGCGTCATGCGGACCACCGACGCCGGCCTGACGTGGCAACAGGTCGACACGACACCGCAGCACCCCTGACGAGTATGAGTTTTGGCGACTGGCGGCGACACATAGTGTCGCCAAACGTCGCAAGAACCGGTTGGGCTAGCTTCCCGGGCCATGCAGCGCCGGGTGTGTGTCGTGGGAGTGGGGCTGTCGGACGGGCCGAAGAGGCCGGACATGAGCGCCACGATGCTCGAGGCGCAGTCGTTCCGCCGGGCGCTCGACGATGCGGGACGCGAAAAGCGCGACATCGACGGGCTCGCGAGCGCGGGATATGGCGGCATGCACGAGGTGATGCTCGCCGAGTATCTGGGCCTCACGCCCCGGTGGATGGAGTCGACCAGTGTCGGCGGATCGAGCTTCGAGTTCCACACGATGCACGCCTATCGCGCCATCCAGAACGGCGACGTCGACACGGTGGCGATCGTCTACGGCAACAACCAGCTGTCGGCATCCGGGCGCACGCTCGGCACGGGCGGCGGGGGAGGCCGGGGGGGCATGGCGATGCCGCTGCCGATGGCCTACGAGTTCCCGACCGGGCTGACGCTCGTCGGCGCGTACGCGATGGCGGCCCAGCGACACATGCACGAGTACGGGACAAAACCGGAGCAACTGGCGTCGATCGCGGTGCAAACACGCGAGCACGCAACGCGCAATCCTCGCGCGATGTACCGGGATCCGATCACCGTCGACGACGTGCTCTCCTCGAAGCTCGTCGCCGACCCGCTGCACAAGCTCGACTGCTGTGTGATCTCCGACGGCGGCTGCTGCATCATCCTCACCACCGAGGAGCGGGCACGCGACATGGCCCGCAAGCCGGTATTCGTGCGGGGCGCTGCCGGCGGCTCCACGCACCACTCGATCACCGCGATGGCCGACATGACGCGTACCGCGGCCGCGACGAGCGGGCCGAAGGCGTTTGCAGAAGCCGGCATCACGCCCACCGACGTCGACATGTTCGCGATGTACGACTCGTTCACCTACACGGTCCTCGTCGTGCTCGAAGACCTCGGATTCGCGCCCAAGGGCGAAGGCGGCGCGTTCGTCACCGACAACGGCGGCAACCTCCGTCTCGGCGGCGCGCTGCCCACCAACACCGATGGCGGCGGGCTCTCCTGCACGCATCCCGGCATGCGCGGCCTGTTCCTGTTGTGCGAGGCGACGCGCCAACTCCGCGGCGAGGCCGGCGAGAGCCAGGTTGCCGGCGCCGAGATCGCGGTCGCGCACGGCAGCGGCGGCTGGCTGTCGACCCAGGGAACCGTCGTGCTCGGCACCGAGGCGGCGTAATGGGATGGGAAGAGACGCCGAAGTGGCTGGTGCCGCGACCCACACCCGAGGACGCCGAGTTCTGGGAGGGCGCACGCCGCGGCGAGCTGCGCATCCAGCGCTGCACGACGTGTGGCCAGCACCAGCACTACGCACGCATGTTGTGCAGCCACTGCGGCGCGCAGACGCTCGAATGGGTGACGGCGTCGGGTGCCGGGACCGTGTACTCCTTCACCGTCGTCCGCCAGAACGGGGTCCCGCCGTTCAACGAACGACTGCCTTTCGTCGTCGCGTGTGTCGATCTCGACGAGCCCGGCGCGCGCATGATCGCGGCCATGCCGGACTGCGCACCCGATGCCGCGCGGATCGGCATGCGGGTGCGCGCGGAGTTCCGGCCCGCAACCGACGACTACGGTTTCGTCGACTTCACGCCCGCCGGATAGGGCGGTCGGGAGGTCTCAGATCTTCAGCTCGTCGCCGCCGCGGCCACCGCGCCCGGCGTCACGATCGACACCGCGAGCTTGGCGAGCACGGCCTCGACCTGGTCGGGCGTCCGCGGTGCGCGCCGAAGCCGCTCGTAGGTCGAGTAGGACGTCAACGCTGCGAGCGCGTCGACGGCCTCGTCGGTCGACCAGTGCGACCGGAGCTGGCCGGCAGACGCGAGCGCCTCGACGAGGCGGCGCAGCTGCTTCTCGTCGACGCCGTCGCTCGCGTGGTCGGCGCCCGTGAGCGCGTTCAACGTGCGAAGGCCGCGCATCCGCTCGTCGTGCTCCGACCAGTGCCGGCACACGTCGCCGAGCATGTCGCGCAGCGCGAGGAGCGGATCCGCCATGCCCGTGCGCTGCTCGTCGAGCACGATCGTGCGTGAGATGGACGACGCGAGCTCGTCGAGCACCGCGCGTTTCGACCGGAAGTGCTCATAGACGGTGGCCCGGGCGACACCAGCTTCCTTCGCAAGCACGTCCATGCTGAAACCGTTCGGTCCGCGCTCGCGAGTGAGGCGCCCCGCCGCTTCGACGATGCGTGCCCGGGTCGCTCGGACCAGCTCCCGACGCGTCGGACTCATATGGCGATCTCCCAACCCAGCGGCCGACCGCTCTCAGGTCGCAGTCGATCCTCGCGTGCACCGGGCCGAATTTGCAGAATTTGGTTATTCATTGTGGCACGGCCCATGGTTCAGAGGTCGGACGTGGATCGGAGCGCGGTGGCGACGACTTCGAGCTCGCGTGCATATACCTTTTCGAACAGTTCGCGGCGTCTGCGAGCTCCCCACAGCTCCAGCTCCGCGTCATCGAGCGCTGTGACACGCAGCATTACGAGGTCCGTACCCAAATCGACGCGCACGTCCTCGACAACCGCTCGGCGGCTCCGGTCGAGGCCGTCGGCGACCCGCAGGATCGCCGCGAGCTTCCTCAGGCGGTCGCGGTCGGTGGCGTCCAGGGCGGCGAAGCGTGACTCCGAGGGCTTGGGATCGCCCCGCCGATGATGCCGGACGAGCGCCGCGAGGAATGCGACCTCGCCCGGGTCGAAACCACGCAGCTCGCCGTTCTCGACGAGATACCCGGCATGGCGATGATGGCCCTTGCGGGAGACGTGCTGGCCGACGTCGTGCAGCAACGCCGCGAACTCGAGCATCTCGCGGTCGCGATCACCGAGCCCGTGCAAGGGCCCGAGCTGGTCGAAGAGGCGGAGCGCCAGCCGCGCCACCTGGGCGGTATGCGCCTCGTCGGAGCTGCACCGGCGGGCGAGGCCGGCAACCGCGGCCCGGCGGAGGGCCCGCGGATCGTCGCCGAAGTCGGCCGGATCATGGGTCCGGACCGCATCGAGCACGATGCCCTCCCGCAACGCCCAGTCGCTGACCGTCAGGCCGTCGAGCCCGAAGAGGTCCAGCGCGGTGACCAGCAAGGTCGAGCCCGCGGGCAGGAGCTCGGCGCGACGTTGTTCCTCGAGGCCCGGCATCCGCCGCCGGTCGGCGCTCTTCGCTTTCATGATGCGGTCGTGCAGCGCGTCGAGCTCGGCGCGGGTGGCGCGCAGTGCGTTCGTGCTCGACGGCAGCTCGTCGTCGCCGGTCTCGAGCGCGACTGCCATCCGTACGAGATCGTTCAGGGTGCCGCTCGTCCCGACCGCCATGCGCGGGCCGCGAGCCTGCACATCGTCGACCAACGGCTCGAGTCCGGCGCGGATTCGTTCCTCGAGCCGTTTGCGGTCGCCCTTGGACGGCGGGTCGTCCCGCACGCAGTCCGCGGTGAGGCGGCCGACGCCGAGCGGCAGGCTCGTCGCCCACCGTAGGCCCGAGGGATCACCGATCATCACCTCGACGCTGCCGCCGCCGATATCGATGCCGAGCGCGGGCGCGGGCTCGATGACGATGCTGGCGCGCACCGCGGCGAAGATCAGTCGCGCTTCCTCGAGGCCGCTGATGACCTCGACGTCGACACCCGTCTCGGCCTCGATACGGTCGACCATCTCGCTGCCGTTCGCCGCGGTCCGGATCGCGCTGGTCGCTTTGGCGATGACCTCGCGGCACCGAGCGCGTCGGCGAGGCGGACGAGACGGCGGACCGCGCCGATCGCGCGCTCGACGGTTGCGGGCGGGATGCGCCCGTGGCGCGCGACATCGTCGCCGAGGCGCAACATCTCCTTCTCGCGCGCCACCGCGGTGAACGTGCCGTCGGAGTGCACGTCGGCGACGAGCAGATGGAACGAGTTCGAGCCGAGATCGAGCGCAGCCATTCTCACGAAGGATCGCTCCCGAGCTCGGCGTTCCCCGGCACCGCTTCGTCCTCACGCCGCATGCCCTGCCGACAATAACGGCGTAGCCTGCCGCCACCGGTCCATCAAGGAGATCCCCAATGTCGCTGGCGTTCGAACCTCGCATGTTGATCGACGGCAAGCTCGTCGAGGCCGAGGGCGGCAACACGTACGAGAACCTCAACCCCGCGACCGAGGACGTCATCGGTCCGGTCGCCGACGGATCACCCGCCGACATGGAGCGGGCGGTCACCGCCGCCCGGCGCGCCTTCGACGAGACCACGTGGGCCACCGACCGTGCGTTCCGCAAGGCGTGCCTGCGGCAACTGCGAGAAGCGCTCGACAAGCACAAGGAAGAGCTGCGACCGCAGATCGTCGCCGAGGTCGGTACGCCGATCGGCCTCACCTTCGCGATCCAACAAGACAGCTGCATCGACGACATGCAGTGGGACATCGACCTGATCGACCGCTACGAATGGGAACGAGAGCTCGGTGTGCACGAGTTCTTCGGGATGCAGTCGAACCGGCTGGTTCTCCGGGAGCCGATCGGCGTCACCGGGCTGATCACGCCGTGGAACTTCCCGTTCATGCTGAACCTGTCGAAGCTGACGCCGGCGCTCGCCGCGGGCTGCACCGCAGTACTGAAGCCCGCGCCCGACACGCCGTACGCGGCGACCTGGATCGGCAAGCTCGTCGCCGAGGAGACCGACATCCCCGCCGGCGTGTTCAACGTCGTGACCTCGGCCGATCCCGCCGCGGTGGGGGAGGCGCTCACGGCGAGCCCTGCGGTCGACATGATCTCGTTCACGGGCTCGACGGCCGTCGGCAAGCGGATTGCGGCACGGGGCGCCGACACCCTGAAGCGCGTGTTCCTCGAGCTCGGTGGCAAGTCGGCCAACATCGTGCTCGACGATGCCGATCTCGCGGCGGTGCTGCCGTCGACCGGCATGGTGTGCATGCACTCGGGCCAGGGCTGTGCGATCACGACCCGCTTGCTCCTCCCGCGCTCGTGCTACGACGAAGGCGTGGAGATGGTGAAGGCCGCGTTCGAGAGCTTCCCGTACGGCGACCCGATGGACTTCAACAACATGGCGGGCCCGCTGATCAACGCCCGTCAACGCGAGCGGGTGCTCGCTTACATCGAGAAGGGCAAGGCCGAAGGTGCGCGCTGCATCGTCGGTGGTGGCGCCGCGACGCAGTTCGACAAGGGCTACTTCGTGCAGCCGACGTTGTTCGTCGACGTCGACCCCGGATCGACGATCGCGGAGGAGGAGATCTTCGGTCCGGTCCTGTCGGTGATCCCCTACGAGGACGACGACGACGCGGTGCGTATCGCGAACAACTCCCGTTACGGCCTGTCCGGCTCCGTGAACAGCAGCTCGCTGGAACGTGCGCTCGCGGTCGCGCGACGCATTCGCACGGGCACGATCTCGGTGAACGGCGGCCAGTGGTTCGGGCCCGACTCCCCGTTCGGCGGCTACAAGGAAAGCGGCCTCGGACGCGAGCACGGTGTTGCGGGCTTCGAGGAGTACCTCGAGACCAAGACCGTCGGGCTCCCGGCCAGCTGAAGCGCGCACCAATCACAACGCTGAGACAACCCGCCCGACTGCTGTCTCCTTCTTCATGGGTCGACTCCGCGCTCCGCTCCCCTCCGGTCGCTTCGCTGTCGTCTCCCTGCGCGCAGCAGCCCGGACGGGCCGAAAGCGCCGCCCGGGCTGTGCGACCGCCAAGGGGAAGGCGGCATTCGGAGTCATAGACGTCCGCGCCGCCGGTTTGGTTGCCACAAGGGCGCGAATTTTTTCAGCTCGGCTGTGCACGCGCGAAACGCGATCGTGCCCTCGATGAACCCGCCGACGTCGCGGTACTTGCCCGCGAACACCTCGCCGAACCACTCCGGGACTGCAACCTCGAGCCGGTCCTGTTCGATGGTCGTGAGCACGGGCTCGACCATCGCGTCCACGGGCAACATCTCGACGCCGGTCACACCCAGCGGGTCGTTGTCAGGAAGGTGGAACAGCTCGGTGTCGATCACGCCGGGGTACACGACGTGCACTTTGACGTCCGTGTCCCGCAGGTCGACCTGCAGGCACTCGGCCCAGGCCGAGATCGCGGCCTTGCTCGCGGCGTACGCCGACTCAGCCGGGGGCGACAGCCGTGCCGCGACCGACGAGACGTAGACGAGGCGACCCGCACGCGCGACGAGCTCGTCGAGCAACGCCAGCGTGAGACGTACCGGTGAGGCGTAGTTGATGTGCATCACCGACTCGACGATCTCGGGCGTGAGCGCGAAGACCTTCTTGCGCTTGGGGATGCCCGCGTTGTTGACGAGCACGTCGATACCGCCGAGCTCGGACGAGACGCGCTGCGCGAACGGGGCGATGCCGTCGAGATCTGCGAGATCGATCGTCCATGCTCGCGATTCCGGCGAATGCACGCGGCACTTCTCGAGCACGTGCTCGAGCCGGTCGGCGCGTCGCGCGCGCAGATCCCCACGATCGCGCCGCGCTTGGCAAAGCCCTCCGCGAGCGCAGCGCCGATGCCCCCCGACGCGCCCGTCACCAACACGTGCTTCCCGCTCAGATCGTACGCCATGGAGCGAAGCTAGCCGCTCGAATTCCGGTCGCGCTCGCTCACCGGGCCGTGCGACTAGCGTCCGCGGCCGCATGTCACTCACGCCCGATGCCGTGTTGCTCACCGACCGGTTGGTCGTGGTCACCGGTGCCGCCGCGGGGATCGGTGCGGCCGTCGCGACCGCCTGCGCACGCTTCGGTGCGGACGTCGCGGTGTGCGATCGCGACGTCGACGGGCTCGGGCGCATCCTCGCGGAGATCGAGGCGACGGGCCGGCGCGCGCACTCGACGACTCTCGACGTGCGCGACGGCGATGCGGTCCGGGAATGGGTCGCGTCGTTGCCGGAGATCGACGCGCTCGTCAACAACGTGGGTGGCGGGTTCCGCGCCCCGTTCCTCGACGTGAACGACAAGGGCCAGGACACGCTCATCCGCGAGAACTTCGTCAGCGTGACGCACATGGTGCGCGCGTGCGTCCCGAAGATGCCGGCGAACGGCCGGGCGTCGATCGTCAACCTGACCTCCATCGAGGCGCACCGCGGCGCGCCCGGCTTCGCGATCTACAGCGCGATGAAGGCGGCGCTCGTGAACCTCTCGATGACGCTCGCGCTGGAGCTCGGCGATCGGCGCATCCGTGTCAACTGCATCGCGCCCGACGTCATCCCGACACCCGGCATCGGCGGCGACGTTCCGGTGAAGACGCCCCTGCCCGTGTCCGGCCACGTCGACGACATCGCGGGCGCGGTGATCTACCTCGTGTCGGACCTCAGCCGCTTCGTCACGGGGACGACGATTCACGTCGACGGCGGCAACCTCGCGGCCGGCGGGTGGGGCCGCGCGGCCGACCGCAGCTGGGTGACCGCCGGCGAGGAGCTCGGCTCGTGAAGTTCGGAGTGGCGTTGGGCGCGCTCAACCCCAACTTCCATCTCGACGCCACGCTCGAGGCCGACCGTCTCGGCTACGAGTCGGTGTGGCTGCCCGAGCACCTCGTGTTCACGCGCACCATGTCACGGTCGCCGCACCCCGGACAGGACGTGCCGCCCGTCCCGCCGACCGCACCGATCTACGACGCGTTCGCGTACCTCGCATACCTCGCGGCGCGGACCGAGCACGTCCGGCTCGGCACACACGTGTTCAACATCGGGTTGCGGCATCCGTTCACGACGGCGCGAGGCGTGCAAACCGTCGACCTGTTGTCGAACGGCCGGTTCGAGTTCGGCATCGGCGCATCGTGGCTCGAAGAGGAGTGGGACGCGGCCCAGCTCGACTTCTCGACGCGCGCGCGGCGCGTCGACGAAGCGGTCGACGTCTGCAAGCGACTCTGGACCGAGGAGACCGTCAGCCATCGCGGCGAGTTCTTCACGTTCGACGACGTGGTGTTCGAGCCCAAGCCGGTCCAGAAGCCGTGGCCCCCGATCCTGGTCGGTGGTGAATCGCGG
The DNA here is from genome assembly GCA_963781425.1 of uncultured Actinomycetes bacterium. Lineage (GTDB taxonomy): Bacteria > Actinomycetota > Acidimicrobiia > IMCC26256 > PALSA-610 > DASQHW01. The sequence goes on from CAWAGX010000001.1 coordinate 388,625, forward strand.
GCTGCGCTGCGTCGCGCCGCGCGCCTCGGCGACGGCTGGATCGGCATGGCGCACACCCCGGAGTCGGCGGCAGGACAGGTCGAAGCCCTGGACGCGCTGCTCGTCGAGCACGGGCGTGACCGGTCGAGCTTCGAGGTCGTGCTCGGCGGCCCGGTCGCGTCCCGCGACGACGTCCGCCGCTGGGAGGGCCTCGGTGTCACCCGGATGATCGTCTCGCCCTGGCGGCGGTCGCCGGACGCGATCGACGGCCTGCAGCGCTTCGCGGACACGGTACTTTGACGTCACGGCACGGTCCGGGGCGCCCGGGGGCGTCCCAGGGGGCATCGCCGCCGCCTTCCCAGGAGGCCCTCTCAGCAACTATTGTCCCTTTCGAGCATTTTCGGGGTTGGACGAGGGAGCACGGTGTGAAACCGGGTCGATTGTTCGTCGTTGCCAGCGCGTGTGCCCTTGTCTTCGGTCTGACCGCTCAGGCAGCCGTCGCCGCCAGCCCCTCGGTCACGGTGACGGACCCCACCGGTGACGTCACGGACATGCACGCCGACATCGTGTCCGCCTCGTCGGGCGCAGACTCGCACAGCTCAGTCTTCACACTCAGCGTCCAGGACCCAACCGATCCCTCCGGTTGGGACAACGACGGTGCCACTGGCGCCATCTGGAAGATCGACACGAACTACAACGGCAGGAATGACTACATCGCGTCGATGTTCCGCCTCAACGACAAGGTTCAGGCCGTGATGATCGACGCGCAGCTCAAGCTCGTCTGTAAGGGCAGTGCGAACTACGACGGTGTGAGGTACAAGGCAAGCTTCACCAGCACGAGCTGTCCGCGTCTTCGGAGTTATCAATGGAGCGCGGAGATGGACTACGACCCGGGCGGTGGCGCTTCCGTTGTGAAGGACTTCGCGCCCAACGGCGCGGTCTCGGCGCCGACGCCGGAGTCTCGCACCGGGTACTGGATGCTCGGCGGCGACGGGAAGCTTTACAACTTCGGCAATGCGTCACACTTCAAGTTCGCGCAGCCGTTCGCGGCGGCGATGACGGCTCGGCGCAACGGCACCGGCGTATGGGTGACCGATTTCTTCGGCAACGTCCACACGTACGGGCATGCGACCTACCAGGGCGGTCATCCCGCGTTGCGATCGGGAGAGTTCGTCACCACGATCTCGGCGACGCCGTCGGCGCGGGGCTACTGGCTCTTCACGAACCTCGGTCGCGTGTTCAAGTTCGGCGACGCGAAGAAGCACGGCGACCTGAGCAACGTCGCGCTGACCGGTCCGATCATCGCGTCGGTGGCGACACGGGACGGCAACGGCTACTACATGGTCGGTTCCGACGGCGGGATCTTCGCCTTCGGGAGCGCGAAGTTCCATGGATCGATGGGCGGCAAGCGGCTCGACGGCCGCATCGTCGGGATTGCGCCGACGCCGAAGGGTCATGGGTATTGGCTCGTGGGCGAGGACGGTGGCGTGTTCGCGTTCGGCGACGCCAACTTCCGAGGGTCGATGGGCGGCAAGCCGCTCGCGAAACCGATGAACGGACTCGTCGCGTTCGGCAACGGCTACCTTATGGTCGCTTCCGACGGCGGCGTGTTCGACTTCTCGACCAAGCCGTTCTCCGGCAGCCTGGGTGGGCAAGCGCTCTCCGCGCCGATCATCGGGATCGCCGCCTTCGCGACGTAAGTTTGGGTCGCACTCACTGCAGGCCGGGATACCCGGCCCGCGGGCGTTCGCCGCTCCCGCCAGTTCGCTGCGCGCCGCCGGCGCTTCGCTCACGGCCTCGTGCTCGTGCGCTCACGGCCTCGTGCTCGGTAGGCGTTCGGGGTGGGCGGCGAAGTCGCGGATCGAGCCGACATTGCGAAACGCGACGCCGACGAAAGCCGGCTGCATCGTGTGGCACACGCCGGTCATGCCGCCGGGGAGCTGGTCGGCGACCGGCACCGCGTCGAGGTCCATCGCGCGGCCCATACCGATGTCGCAGCCGCGCCGCAACGTGATCGCGCGCTCGGCCTCGTCGGGTTCGAGCGTGCTGTCGGCCCAGCGCATGAAGCCGCCCTTCCAGGGCGCGGAAGCGAGCCTTGCTTCGGGCGCGACGAGTCCCTGCCAGTCGATGTCCCAGACGAGGTCGAGCGCGCCGTCGACCCACAGGCGGACACGCGTCGCGCCGGTCGCCGGGTCGCGCAACGGCACCTCGATGTCGTACACGCGCCGGTCGCGTCCCGCGGCCGCGTGTGTGATCGCGTAGCACGCGGCGTCGAACTGGTGCGTGCAGTTCTGCTTGGGATCGGTCCAACGGCCGGCTGCGGTGAAACGCCGCTCGAGGGGCATGTTCGCCAGCTTGCGCAGCGGTTCGGCCGCGGCCGGGCATGTCGACCACGGCCACCGTTCCGACTCGGCGTGCATCGTTTCCACCTGCCGGCCGTTGTGGCGAAGCGTGATCACGAAATGATGGAAGTCGTCCTCGAGGTCGCTGACGACGACGCCCGGCTCGACCGTCGTGATCACGATCCGGCGACGGTAGACGTCGCCGTCGAGGTCGAATGCGGGCCCGGAGGATGACACCCGCGTCAGGGTAGGGCAACAATGTCCCGGTGACCGTACCTGTGATCGACTCCGATCAGCACCTGTACGAGACGCGCACGACGTGGCTCGATCACATCGATCCCACGCATCGCGAGGACGCGCTTCGGATCGCCGACGACGAGCTCGGGTATCCGTGGCTCACGTGGGGCGACCGCAGGCTCGGGCCGGTCGATGTGCAGCTCCCGGGAAAGACCTCGGAGCTCGGCGACCGGCGAGAGCGCATCCGCGCCGGGTTGCCGCGCGGAGACCCGCTACGACGACGAGCTGCCGCGCGAGTACTGGGACGCGTCGGCGCGTGCGGGCCGGCTCGCCGAGATGGGCGTCGACGAATGCGTCGTCTTCCCCAACTTCGGCTTGTTGTGGGAACGGAGGCTCGACAGCGATCTTCCGTCGTTGACTGCGAACATGACCGCGTGGAACCGATGGTGCGCATCGGTCGCGCGCGACGGCCGCGGCCAGGTGCATCCCGTCGCGCATTGCACGTTGCGCGACCGCGAGTGGCTTCTTGCGGAGCTGGCCCGGCTCGAGCGCGACGGCATCCGGCTCGCGATGATCGCGCCCACGCTCGTCGACGGCCGGCCGCTTTCACATCCCGATCACGACGGGCTGTGGCGCGCGTTCGTCGCGCACGGTGTCACGCCGTTGTTCCATGTTGCCGACCAGCGCCGTCCGTTCGATGACGCCTGGTACACGGCGCCCGACGAGTCTTCCTTGCCGCCGCTGGAGTCCGTCTTCTTGTGGACGTCGGCCGCGCTGGCGTGCACGGACATGATTCTCAACGGTGCGCTCGACCGCCATCCCGATCTTCGCATCGGCATCGTCGAGCTCAGCGCGATCTGGGTGCCGATGTTCCTGATGATGCTGGACGGCGGTTCCCAGTTCACCGCGAAGCTGAACGGGCGACCCGTCGTCGAGCTCTCGATGAAGCCCAGCGAGTTCTTCCGGCGGCAGGTGCGGGTGTCGTCGTTCTCGTACGAGCTGCCGGCCAAGCTGATCCGTCAGACGGGCGACCTCTACATGTGCTGCTCCGACTTCCCGCACTCGGAGGGAACCGCGACGCCGATGTCGGACTACCGCACCTCCGCGCTGCCGCTGGTACCCGACGACGCACCCGGCCTGTTCCGCGACAACGTCTCGCTGCTCCTCGCGTGACCTGTCCAAACTGATTGGACGCTCAGCCCGCCAGAGGCGGGCTCACGGTCCAATGTGATTGGACACTTCAGCGTTGGATGAGGAGCTCCGGCGGGAGTGAGCCCTGGAACCAGAGCGTCGTCTCGACCCGGCGGGCGATCCTCCAACCGGCGGCGGTGCGCTTGAACTCGTCGTCGTAGCGCGCGCCGACGAAGAAGAAGTGCAGTGGGCCGTCCCGGGTCGCAGCGCCCTGCGGGTTCGCGACCATCGTGCGCACGCGTGCGGTGTCGCCGTCGAGCGTCACGTCGATGTTCGACATCAGGTGCTGGGTCACCGGGAACGCGGACATCACCTTCTCGAGCCAGCCCCGCACCTCGCGGTACGGCCCGACCTTGCCGCCCGGGTTCGACGAGTAGTCGACGTGCGCGTCCTCGGTGAAGCACGTGTCGAGGAGCGCCCAGTCCTTGGTGTCGATCGCCCAGCCGTAGCGCACGATCACGTCGTGGATCTCGGCGCGATCGGAGAGCTCCTCGGTCGTCACGACGCGAGCGGCTTCGCCTCGTCGGCGCCGGGCTTGCAGTTGATCGCGAGCGTGAACTTGGTCGTGACGACCGGTTCGCCCGTGCGCTCGTTCTTCCACGTCGTCTCGGTCACGTAGAACTCGAGCTTGCCGCCATCGGACTTCTGCTTCTCGTACACGTCCGAGATCGAACCCTCGCCGACGAGCACGTCGCCGACGTGGGGCCACGCGCCGCCGTGGTACACGAACTCCTGCTCGCCGTGCAGGATGGCGCGTCCCTTGCCCCGGAGGTTCTCGATCGGGAGGCCCGCGGCGCCGCCGACACCCATGGAACCCCAGTAGGGCATCGAGAACGGGAACGTCGGCGGCACGGGTGCGTTGTCGGACGAGTACGCGGCGTCGTCGTCCATCAACGCCTGCGCGAACACACGGACCGGTCCGCGCTCGATGATGACCTTCTGCGTGCCGAGCGGACGGCCGGAGAGTTCGGTGAGAGCCATGGCGCCGGAGGCTAGCGAGGGCGCCGACGGCACGTCGACCGGCGCGGTCAGCCGCGCGCCGCCGAAGCCGCCGGGAGCGAAACGGGGACCGGGACCGGCGACTCGCCGGTCGGGATGAGGAGCGCGGGGTAGCCGGTGCCGTCGCTACGCGCGCTCCAGGTGTCGACCGTGCCGTCGCGTTGCGCGACGCCGTACGCAACATGGGTGTTGTCGAGCCAGGCCGCTTGGTCGTCGACGTTGCGCGTCTCGGCGAGAGGATGATCGGTCAGCGTGGCCAGGTCGAGCACGTGGAGCCGCCAGGTCGCGGGGTCGAACCCGGTCCGCGCCCGTCGGCCGCGCCGAACTGCAACGCGTTGAAACCCAAACGGCCGGTCAAGTACAGCGGCAGCACCACCGCCACCATCTCGCTCGAGATATCGGTGACGAGGCTGGTCATCCCCAGCAGCGCCACGTTGCGCTCGACGATCAGGCCCCGCCACCCCCGCCGCGGCACGACGACGACCGCGTCGTCGACGGCGGTGGGGAGCGGGTTGCGCCGGGCGACGTACATCGCGTCAGCTTGTCGAGCAGGGTCGAGCTCGTCTACTCGGCAACGCGGGTCATTGTGCCGGTCATGGCAGCGTCAGGTCGAGCGAGTCTCGCTGTCCGGGAGGAGTATTGACGACCTTTTTCGACGCCGCGGGCCGGCCGTCGACGCGGAAGGTCAGCTCTGCTCCACGTGTGCATGTAGGAATCGAATCGGGCCCGACGACGGCGAGGACGTACCCGGTGAAGCTGTCGGAGCTCCGCACCGAGGCGACGCCGCACCGCGTGCCGTGCACGTATGCCTCGACGCGGGTGCCGGCCGGCAGCAGGTGGCGGTCGGCGCCGAAGACGCCGCCGTTGAACTGTGCGGTCACCGGTGCGGCGCCGGCCGGGGTCGACTTCGAATAGTGCGCCGTGAACTTCGTGGTGCGCCCGTTCCCCGGCCAGGGCACCGACTCGGTGCTGAACACGATCTTGTCGTGCGAATACGTCCACAGGACGATCCGCGCGCCCGGTGCTCCGCAACCGGCCGACTCGGTGGCCGCGAGGACGGTCACCTCGTACACGCCGTTCGCAACCGGCGGGAGCGTGTGCTGGCACGGCGTGACCAGGCCGGCCCTGATGACGACGGCTCCGACCCATCGGCTGTCGAATGCTTTGCCATCGACGGTGGCACTGCCGCGCACGACGACGCGATCGCCGGCTCCCGGAGCCGGCGGCGGTACGGGCGCCGCCATCGAAGACGTCGAGGTGCCGTTCGTCGCACACGTCCGTCCGTATCCGCTGTCGCTCGAGCATCCGCCCGCCACGACCGGCGCGACCGAGCGCGAGGAGCGCGACAGGGATCACTAATCGTCTCGCCGCGCTCATCAGGTCTGAGCCCTCTCGACGTACGGACCGTCGTCGACATATACACCGCCGGCACCGGGAAGGTTCCGCTGTGGTCGACGATCCCTCCGGTCACGGCGTATCCGATTCAACGGTTGGCCGGCACGGTGGGGCTCGGTGATGCGCCGGCGAGGCGAATCTGTTGCGCGACCGTCGCGGGAATCTCGAGGTGCCAGTCGTTGCGGGCGAGCTCGGTCTGACTGATCTCGAGCTCACCACCGTCCTTGCCTTGCGCCGACGAACAGGAAGATCCACGTGTCGCCTTGGTCGATGACGTCGTTGAACTCCTTGGTGCTGTGCGCTTTGGCGGTGCCGACTCCCGTCACGCCGTCGCGGGTGCCGTCCGTCGCGTTGATGTCGATGTCGTAGACGGTGTTGTTCGCGACGGTGAGCCGCGGGATCGTCGAAGGTGAGGTCGTCGCGAGGTGCGAGATCACAAAGAAGGCCGCGATGGCGGCGACTGCGACGAGCGCCCACCACCACTGAATGCGGACGGTCGGCGTCCGCGGTGGTGCGGTCGGCTGGTGTTCGGTGCGAGGCGTCAATGGACCTCCCTGGTTGCGTCGGTCTCTCGTTGGGTCTCATTTGGAAGGGACGTTGATGAGCGGTGTGAGGTTCTTGTCGAACGGCAGGATGATGCTGGTGTTGTTCGGTGAGTTGACGAGCTGCGCCTGGATGTAGCTGAACTGCAGGTATGCGGGCGTCACCTGCGCTTGCGAACACGCGGTGATCGGATTCGGAACAACCGTCTGCACCACTTGGCCGTTGCGCGTCTTGGTTGTCGCCTTGCCGCCACAGGCAAGGATCTGTTGCCCGTCAGCCGTCGCGAGCGCTTGCGTCCTGGTGATGTCCGCGGCCTGCTGGGCAGTCAGGAGCTCGAATCGCTGCTGCTGTGCGTTCTGCTGCGACGCGACCTTGTTGTTGACCGCGCTCTGGAGGCCGGGGCTCATCGCAACCTCGCGTAGCTGGAACTCCTGGAGCAGGAGGCCGCTCGGCTCGATTCTCGCCTTCATGCACTGGGCGACCTCGCGCTCGAGCCGTCGCCACGCCGTCGTTGCGGCCTCGACGATGCTGTAGAGCGTGAACTGCGTGCGGATGCACGTTCGTGCAGTCGGCCGAACGATCTGGCTGACGTAGTTGGTGCCGAGCTTCCGGTACACGTCGGTCGCACTCTTGCGATCGAGGCGGTACAAGACGGTTGCGTTCACGTTCGCACCCCGACGGTGCCCGGCGCGACGATGTGCAGCGAGGTCCACACCGCGTCCGCCGCCACCACCGAACCGACGAACACTGCGAGACGACCCCACGCGCGCGGTTCCAACCCCCCCGAGGCATTCCGCCGACGCCGCAGCCCTACGGCAACCAGCGCGGCGCCGAGCGCGTGCCCCAGACCGCGATGGGGCATCGCGGGTGAGCGTTCCCCGCGGTCGGGGCGACCGCGCGTTGCTGACCATTCCACCGATCGGACGCTGCAACCGTTCGGCACCCGAACCGGGTTCACTCTCCATGACACACCCGCAGGTTCCGACCGCGGCGAGACAAGCGAATCCTCGAACTCCCCACGGTCGCCCACCCAAAAAGAAAGCTCGCGCGAACATCGAATCTCTCCTTCTCCGACGCCCCTCAGGGCGCACGTTCACAACGAAAACGTCGGAGCTAGAAGAGAGGTGGTGCGCGGGTACGAAGCCACGCGCGGGTGCGTCGGTGGCGTCCCGACATCGCGGCGATCGCGACATTCCCGAGGGCCATCGCACTGAACAGCACGAAGGACCCGGCCAGCCACGCCGAGCTGTCGACATCGTGCGCGAACTCGCGCAGCGGCCTTACGCCCGGTGCGGCTATGACCTCGACGAGAGGTGCACCGGTCGCGTCCTCGACGATCGCCCGCTCACCATCAGCGGTGGCCGACCCGTACGACCGTGGCCCACCACCAAAGGCACCGATGGCGAAGCACAACCCCACCACGGCAGTCCAAAACATGAACATGCCGCGTCGGTGCATCGCGCACACGGTAACCGACGCGCCTCCAGCGCGCTTCCCGGACGGGCGCCCCCAGTAGGGTTCAGGGATGCGGCAGCGTCGCGGCCCCGTTACGCCGGCAACGCTCACTCTCGTGGTGGGCCTGCTGGTGCTCGCCGCCGTTGCCGCGCACACCGGCGGCGGGCAAGACCGCAGTCATCGGTCGACAACCGACGTTGCGGTGCCGGCGGCCGATGGCATCTCACACGCGACGTTCACGTCCGTTGCACCGCCGCGCGCCAACCTCCTCGACGCGGGATCCATTGGCTACCTCGCCGCCACGCTGTTGGCCGCGTTCGCCGTTGCGTCTTGGACAGCAGGTGGCGTCTCGTCCCGGTCGCTCATTGCACGCGCCGGCCTTGCGCGCCGGCTTCGCGCTCCTCCACTCGCCGGCTCGTAGCACCGCGCGACGCGGCCGAGAACCGGTGCGTCGCGGTCAAACGCGCCTTGGAGGACAGGATCAAAATGCAAGAACGTCCACTCACACGGTCCGAAGCCAAGATCGCGCGGCGCAACTTCGTGTTGTTGTTCGGCGCGGCTACCGTTTTCATCGCCCTTGTCGTGCTCTTCACCGTGCTCTTTGTCGCCTGATGACGCTCGGAGGTTTCCCATGCCCGACATCATCGAGGTTCCGCTCCCCGGTGTCGGTGTTCGACACGAGTTCACGACGGCCAACGGCCAACGGGTCGCGGTGGTGACGCATCGAAGCGGACGCCGTGAGATCGCGGTATACCGCCGCGACGACCCGGACGCATGCGTCAACGTCCTCGACCTCGATGCCGATGACGCGGCGGCTCTCGGCACTGTGCTCGGTGCACCGCACATCGCCGCCACGTTGACCGCGATGCAACGCCTCGAAGGCCTCGGCATCGATTGGCTCACGGTCGCCGGTACCTCGCCACCCTCGGGCTCGACCATCGGATCCGGTGAGTACCGGACACGTACCGGTGCGTCGATCGTCGCGGTGATTCGGGGCGACGCGACTCATCCGGCGCCCGGCCCCGAGTTCACCCTCGCGGCCGGGGACATCGCGGGTCGCGGTCGGGACGACAGACGGCATCGCGCAACTGCGAGCCCTCCTGCAAGGGTGACGCTTCTCGGGGCGACAGCCGGCAACGCGCCGGTCGCGTTCATCGAGCTCGGCGCGGTCGCGATCGTGCTGGCGGCATTGGCCCGGCTCGCCGGACGTCTCGGCATCCCTGCAATCCCGTTCTACCTCGTTGCCGGGCTCGCAGTCGGCGAGGGCGGGATCGCGCCGCTGGACGTGAGCGCGGACTTCATCTCCTTGGCGGCACAGATCGGCGTCTTGCTGTTGTTGTTGGCACTCGGTCTCGAATACACCGGCGACGAGCTGCGTGCCGGATTGCGCACCGGCGGTCCGGCCGGGCTCGCGGACGCCCCGTTGAACTTCGTGCCCGGCTTGGCGTGCGGCCTGCTCCTCGGCTGGGACCTGATTCCCTCGTTGCTGTTGGGAGGAGTCTGTTGGATCAGCTCGTCGGCCGTGGTCGCAAAGATCATGGACGACCTCGGCTGGATGGCCAATCGCGAGACCCCGGCGGTGCTCAATCTCCTCGTCTTCGAGGATCTCGCGATGGCGATCTACCTGCCGGTGATCGGCGCGCTCGTCGCCGGACGGGCATTCGGCGAGACCGCGATATCGGTCGCCGCCGCGATGCTCGCGGTCGCGGTGATCATGACGCTCGCGCTGCGCTACGGCCATTCGTTGAGCAGGCTCCTGGCCGGCGCATCGGACGAATCGCTGCTCCTCGCCGTGTTCGGTGTCACCCTTCTCGTGGGCGGGCTCGCCGAGCAGGTCGAAGTCTCGGCCGCAATTGGCGCGTTCCTCGTGGGTCTTGCCCTCTCCGGTCCCGTGCAGCAGCGCGCCGCCGCGCTCATCGACCCGCTGCGCGACCTCTTCGCCGCGACGTTCTTTCTGTTCTTCTCGTTCCAGGTCCACCCGTCGACGCTGCTCGACGTCGCGTTGCCGGCCACTGCGCTCGCCATCGTTGCCACCGGCGCGAAGTTCGCGAGCGGATGGATTGCATGCCGGCCGCTCGGCATCGGACGAGTCGGCCGGCAGCGCACGGGCGCGTCGCTCGTCGCCGCGTGGTGAGTTCTCGATCGTCGTCGCAAGCCTGGGAGCCACAACAGCGAACTCCGATGACCTCAAGGCAATGGCGGCGGGCTTCGTCCTGATCACCGCGATTGCGGCGCCTCTCCTCGCCAAGTTCGTCGACCGCTCCCGTGCGCGAACGTGACTTGCTGTGTGACGTATTCCGGGGTGCGCCGCGACCTTGGGGCTCAGGAGTGCTTGGTTCGTGTGGTGAGCGGCGCGGCAAGGGGCCGGGTGGGCGCGAGGAGTTGAGTTTCGAGCGTTTCGGGGTCGATGGGTCGGGCGAGCAAGAAGCCCTGCGCTTCGTTGACGTGCTCCCTGCGCAGGTAGTCGAGTTGGCCGGTGGTCTCGACGCCTTCGGCGATGGTTTTGAGTCCGAGATCCTTGCCGAGTTGGACGAGGGTGTGGATGAGTGCGTTGGATTCGGGTGATCGGGTGATGGCGTCGGTGAACGCGCGGTCGATCTTGAGGCAGTCGACCGGGAACCGTTGGAGGTAGGCGAGGCTGGAGTAACCGGTGCCGAAGTCGTCGATCGCGACTTTGACGCCGAGGTCTTTGATTGCTCGGAGACGCCGCGCGGTGGTGTCGGCGTTGCGCATGAGCGCGGTTTCGGTGACCTCGATGGTGAGCGCGGCCGGGTCGAGGCCGCTGGTCTCGAGCGCTGCACGGACGTCGTCGACGATGGCGTCGCGGTCGAGTTGGCGGCCGGAGACGTTGACGGAGACGCTCAGGTCGCTTCCCGCGTTCAGCCAGGCCGCCATCTGTTTGCAGGCCTCGCGGAGCACCCAGCGGCCGACGTCGACGGATCTGGCCGTTCTGACTCGAGGAGGGGGATGAACTCGTCGGGTTGAGAGCTCTCCGAGGGTGGGGTGGTCCCAGCGAAGGAGCGACTTCGACGCCGATCAAAGCGAGGTCGTCGAGGTTGTAGATCGGCTGGTACACGAGGCGGAACTGTTGACCTTCGAGCGCGGAACGGAGGTCGAATTCGAGCTCGACGCGGTGCTTGGCGTCGGTGTTGCATCGCCGGCCAGAACAGTCTCGTAGCAGTTCTTGCCGGCTGCTTTGGCTTGGTAGAGCGCGACATCGGCGTCCCGTAGTAGCTCACCTGCGGTCTCGCGGTCGCCGACGGCGATGCCGACGCTGGTCGTTGACGACCATGCGGCATGGGCACGCCCTCGAGCTCGAAGGGTTGACGCATGACGTCCAGGATGCGTTCGGCGATGAGCTCCGGCGCGACTTCGCACGGTCGCGCCGTCGACGAGCACGACGAACTCGTCGCCGCCCATGCGGCCGATCGTGTCGGCGTCGCGCAGAGTGTCGTGAGCCGTGCAGCAACGGCCTGAAGGAGTTGGTCGCCGGCGTCATGGCCGAGAGTGTCGTTGACGCTCTTGAACTCGTCGAGATCGACGAACAGCGCTGCGCCGGTGGTGTGGTTCCGGCGATTGCGTGCGAAGAGCTGTTCGATGCGGTCCATGATCAGTGCGCGGTTCGACAGGCCGGTGAGGGTGTCGTGGAGTGCCTGGTGCCGTAGCTCGCCGGTCTGTTCGCGGATGACACGCAGCGCGCGTGCTCGAGCAGTCGCCAGTACGAATATCGAGCGCGGCCGAGCAGCACGCTCAGGGCGATGCCGGCGAGGAGCAAGCCCAGCGCGGTCCCGATGGTGAACACGCCTGCCATCGAAGCTGTTGTGTAAGTCGTGACCGTCCAGCCGTTGTGCAGATCGATCGCGACAGCGTCCGTGTGGCTGGGTATTGTTCCGATGCGGAACACCGCGTTCGAGCCATCAGCGTGATAGGCGAACCTGACCCCCACGTCGGGATGGCCTTCCAACGCTCGCTCCAAGAGAACCTTGGGAAGAATCGACGTGCCGAACCATCCCAAGAATGCGCTCCGACGTCCGGCGACCGTTGCCGGGACGAGACCGCCGCGATAGATCGGCGTCGACACGGCGAGCTCCGGGTTCTTGCCGACGGTGAACGGCTGGTACGAGCCCTTCCCAGAATCGCGAACTGCCAGGAGCGCCGGGCCGAGGCCAGTGCCACAGAAGTCATAGCCCGCAGGCGTCCCGACATCCGTATTCCGCACTTGCCCGACTGTCGCGAGGCAGTAGTACACGCGCGCTTGCCGGGAGGTACGACGGCGAGTGTTCCGTTCGGGCCCAACGCACCCGATGGATCGGTTGCGACGCGGGCCCGCGAACGCCTTCAGGTCCGAGTGGTGGACGATCACCGCATTGCCGAAGTCCTGCAACTCTGGATAGCGCTCCAAGGCTTGCACCGAGTTCGCCCATCTCAGGAACTCGGCGTTGGATCCGTTTGGGTTGCCTGCGAGATAGGCGGCTCCGCTCACGATCAGGTCGTCGTCGTGTTGGATCGCGAGCTTCAGCCTCGAAGCGATCGCAGTAGATGACGCGACGAACGCGCGGTGCGAGCGATCGGCATCACCTCTGACTTCGGCGTCGGCCGCGAAGTACGCGCCGACAACGCCCCCGACCAGCACGAGCAGTGCGACCGCGGTCCACACGCGATGCTGACGCTTCGAGGTACGCATTACGTCCACGCCCGCGGCATGAACGCGCCGACCGTTGAAAGTCGACGTCGACGTCGCCTGAAGATGTCGAGGAGGGCGGCGATTGCTGTCAGCGGCAGGGCAACGAGTCCTGCTGTTGCGAGCAAAGGCGTCCCGCTGCCGTGGGATGTGGCTCTGACGGGCGCCGATGCCCCCGAGTTCGGAAAGGTGATGGACGCCCGGGCGGTGCGTTCGACCAGTCCGCTGTGCAGGGCGATATGTGCATCCCACGGGCCGGCGGGCAGGCGCATGTCGAGCGGGATCGTGACGGGCTCGGTGGCGCCGATCGCGAGTGTGACGCCGAGCGTCGCCGGAAACGGGCCGGCGTGCAGACGGCCGGGGACATTCGACAGCTGCAGCGTGCCGCTCAGATCGAGGGCGCGGCCGCCGGTGTTGTGCACAGCCGCGAGCACCATTGGTCGACCGTTGGGTGAACGTTCGGCGGTCAATGATTCGATCGCGAAATTGGACGGCGGCGTGCCGCCTTGCCCGACGGACAGGTAGAGGCGCATGCCGACGCGGTTGATCTGCGTGATGCCCGTACCCCCGTCGACCGGGGTCGAACGCGCTTCGGCCCAGACGACGCCGTAGCGCTCGCCCGGTGCGGCATCGCGTGGAATGGCGACGGTCACCGTGGCGGTCACGTGCCCGTTGGCAGGAACCTCCGACGCGCTCGGGCTGACGGATGTCCAGGTCGACAGCTCGTTGCGAGTGTGGCCTGAGGCACCTATGAAGGATCCCGGTGCGATGGTCGTGGCCGCGGAATACAGGGCGACGTGCAGCCTCGACGGCGAGCTGTTGGAGATCTCGATGCGGCGGTGGATGATCGCGCCCGGGGCGAGGTGATCCACGATGTAGACCCGCGCTCGAGGATCGTCGCGATCGGCGACCGGGACGTCGACGAGGCGCAACCCAATGCTCGCCATGGCTTCCGGGTGACCGACCGGAGCTCGCCGGACGGACGTGCTCGCGGGCGTCGCCGCGAGGACCATGAAAGCGAGACCGAGTCCGAGCACAGCGCTTCGCGTCAACGGCCTCGCGCGGTGGCGTCTGGTAGCCCAACGCGGGACGGAGCCGGCCGTGTGCACGAGCTCAGACGACCGAGTGGGTGATCGTCGCGGAGTAGACGCCTGCAGCCATGCCGCCCGGCACGGCGACGTTTATCGTCGGACTCCAGGTCGCGGAGTTGTCGCCCGTGATCCCCGTCGTGGTGACCGCGACGACGACGCCGGTGAGGTTGCCGGGATTGTTCGCGGTGTACGTCGCGGTGCCGACCTTTGTGATCGTTCCGGAGGAATAGCTGACCAGGCTCGCTGCTATCGCCGGCCCCGCCGGAGGGGTGAAGGCACTGGAGATGACGCTTGCAACCCAGCCCGAGCCCGCGGCCGCGCTGCGCGCGTCGTCGACCTGCACCTGGCCGAGCGAGCCGGAGACGACTTCCCCGCTCACGCTGTTGACCGCGGTGCCGAGGTTGCCGGCGTCGGTCGGGACCGTGATCGACAGGGAGCCACCCGTCACAGTGATCGTGGCAGTGGTAACCCCCGGGGCCGCCGAAGCGGGCGAGGCGATACCGAGCGCGAGCATCCCGATGGTGGCGACGAGCAGGCCTTGGTTTTTCATCCTCATGCCCTGAAGGTCGACCGTCGGATCTCGGTGGACGATGGCGCGTTCGCGCGTTCCTGCGTTCACGCCCGCCCCTGCCAGAGCTCCGGAGAGTCGCGCTCGATCACGCCCTCGCGAACTGCCGTTGCGACCGCTTCGAGCTTGGAGTGTGCGCCGAGCTTGTACAACACGTGTTGGACGTGATTTCGGACGGTGTTGAGGCTGAGGTGCAGCTGCCGGGCGACCGTCTTGTTGGGGACGCCGGTCGCCATGAGGCGTAGCACCTCCAGCTCCCGAGGCCCGAGGTCAGATCCGAGTCCTCGATTGGTAGGGCGCAGCTGAGCAAGGAGACGCGGCAAGGCGGCGTCGGCGGTCGGTGATTCGCCTTCGTGTGCCGAGTGGATGGCGCCCACGAGCTTCTCGACAGGGTCGGTCTTGGTGACGAACCCTGCACAGCCCGCGCCGATGGCTCGGACGAGCGCCTGTGGATCGGTGTGTCCCGTAAGCATGACGACCTTCGCCTTCGGGACGAGGGCCTTGATGGTCTCGGTCGCCTTGGCGGCGTCGCTGTCCGGCAAATCGATGTCCATGAGGACAACGTCGGGTTCGTGCGCGACTGTTGCCTTCTCGGCCTCGCGCGCGGTGGCGGCACAGCCGACGAGGTTGATGGTCGGCTGTGCGCGCACAGAGCGCGTCGAGCCTTCGCACGAACGGCTCATGGTTGTCGACGACGAGAACGCGGACGCGGGGCGTGTCGTCTTGGTCTGGATACGCGGACCGGATCGCCGTGATCTCTTCGACCGCGCCGACGAACGCGTCGAGGAGTCGAGGTTCGAACTGACGCCCGCGCAACTCGATCATCGTCGCGATGGCGTCGTCGGCGGAGACACCTGGAAGTTGGGCCCGGTTGCCGGTGAGGGCTTCGAACGCATCGGCAACACCCGCGATGCGTGCCTCGAGAGGAGTTTCCGCGTCCTGCAGGCCGCGCGGGTAGCCGCCGCCGTTCCACCATTCGTGGTGGCACAGTGCAATCCGCGCCGCGATCTCCAAGAGCGGGGACGTCGTCCCCGAGAGCAACTGGTAGCCGATCTGGGCGTGACGTTGCATCGCGACGTTTTCCGCGGGAGAAAGCGGTCCCGGTTTCAACAAGGTGGCGTCGGGAACACCGATCTTGCCCACATCGTGAAGGGCGTTGGCGAGCCGTAGTTCGTCGCGTGAAAGCTCGCGATAGCCGACCTCTTCGGCCAGCATCACCGCGTAACGGCTCATGCGTTGGATGTGCCCGGCGGACTCGGCAGCTCGTGGGGATACGGCGCGGGACAGCCGATCGATGATCTCCGACTCGTCTCTGCTCGACGAGCCAGGCGCGGCAGTCCCGATGTCGTCGACGACAGCGTGCAGTGTCTTGAGCCGGGCGACGGTCTGCTCCAGACCATCGATCTGGCTCTGCCTCGCAGTCTCGAGCTCACGCCGGCGCAGGGCACCAGCGAGAGTGATGAGTATCTCGTTGGCGGTGAACGGCTTGATCAGGTACCCGTACGCGCCCATCTCGAAGGCGAGCGCCGCGGTTGGCGGATCGTCTACGCCGGTGGTCATCACCACGACCGCTTCGGAGAAGTCGGCGGCGAGGGTCGCGACGAGGTCGAGTCCTGACTCGCCCGGCATCCGAAGGTCGCACAGTACGGCTGCGATGTCGTCCTCGTCGTTCAATCGCTCCCGAGCATCCGCACCCGTCGCGGCGACACGGCAGTCATAGCCCGCGTTCGTGAGGACGCGTCCAATGCTCCGCAAGAACGTGGCGTCATCATCCACGATCAGGACCTTGATGGGCACCACGGTGACCGGCTGATCTGCTGCGAGCTCCTGCACAGTCGACTCCGCTATCCGCTGTCGAGCACCGCGTGCACTCGTCGCAGCAAGGCATCGGACTCGAAGGGCTTCTCGATCAGGTTCAGACCGTGTGCAGAGGCCGCGTGGAGACCGGCCACATCCGAGGTGAAACCACTCATGTAGAGGACCTTCGTTCGCGGGCGCATTCGGCTCAGGTCTGAGGCGAGCTCCCGCCCTGACCGCCCGGGCATGACGACATCAGTCAGCAGCAGTGCGAGTTCGCCGACATGCTCGTCAGCGATGCAGAGCGCCTCCTCCGCGCTCGACGCGGCCATTACCGCGTAGCCGGAGCCGACGAGTATGCGTCGTGTCGTTTCGCGCACTACCTCTTCGTCCTCGACCAACAGGATGGTCCGGCGACCCGAAGCGAGCGGTCTTCCGAGCGGCGCGTCTGGAAGCCCGGCCGCGATGTCGTGTGTGGCCGGCAGGATGACCTCGACGGTCGTGCCGTGCACGGGTTGCGACGAGATGACCACGCTTCCACCGGCGTGGGTCACGATGCCGTACACGGTCGCGAGGCCCAACCCGGTGCCCTCGCCTTTGGCCTTTGTCGTGAAGAACGGTTCGAAGGCTCGTACCGCGACGTCCGGGGGCATGCCGCAACCGGTGTCCGAGACGGTCAGGCGCACGTGCTGTCCAACGCTGATGCCGTGTTGACGGGCGTCGTCCGCGTCCGCTTCGTAACTTGCTGTCTTGATGCGCAGTGTGCCGCCGTCGCTCATCGCGTCTCTTGCGTTGACGGCCAGGTTCATCAGGATTTGCTCGATCTGTCCCTCGTCGCCAGTCGTGCAGGGCAGGTCCGGCGCGAGTCGTGTCTCCAGGTGCACGTTCTCGCCGATGGTCCGGCGCAGCAGCTTCTCCATGTCGATCACGATGGCGTTGAGGTCCAAGACCTCGGGATTGATCACCTCGCTGCGACTGAAGATCAACAGCTGATGAGTCAGCCGCGCGCGGCTCGAACGCCGACGTCGGCGATTTCGGCAACGTCTTGGTTCAGGGTGACCACGGTTTCGTCCCCGCCGAGCCCGAGGCGGCTGGTCAGCTCCGCGAGACCGCCGGAAATGAGGGTGCAATAGTTCATGATGCCGGCCAGCAGGTTGTTGAAATCATGAGCGATCCCACCCGCGAGTTGCGCGACGCTCTCCAACCGCTGGGCCTGGTGAAATCGCTCCTGCAGATCGCGAAGTTCGACTTCCGTACGCTTGCGGTCACTGATGTCTCGCGCGACTGTCGAAGCGCCGATGATCGCACCGGCTCTGTCGCGGATGGGTGAGATCGTTACCGACACGTCGAAGACGGTGCCGTTCTGGCGAATCCGCTCCGTCTCGTAGTGCTCGACGCGTTCCCCACTGGCGACGCGCTGCAATATCGTGGATAACTCGTCCGGCCGGTTTGAAGGGATCAGCGCAACGATGTTGTGCCCGATGATTTCCTCTGCGGCGTAGCCGTACATTCGCTCCGCACCCGAGTTCCAACTCGTGATCGTGCCGTCGAGTGTCTTGCCGATCATCGCGTCGTCAGACGACTCGACGATCGCCGCCAGCCGCGCTACGGCCTCCAACTCGGGTGAGGGCCTCACTCGGTGGGTTCGCGTCGGTCGCGGCCGCGCCGGCTGGATACGACGATCAGGAGGAGCCCGCCGGCAAGAATCACGCCACCGAGAATTGGCGCGCGCCGGTCAGATCCGGTCAGAGCCAGGGCAGAAGCTTCGTCGGATGCCGAGCCAAGCGGCGCGGTCGTCGTAGTGGTGCGGCCCACTGAGGTCCCCGGCGTTGTCGCTCCCGCGGTCGTGGTCGAGGTCGCTCCCGGGTTGGTGATGCTCGGCGTCGGATCGGTTGTCGATGTCGTCGTGGTCGTCGGCACCGTCGTCGTCGTCGGCACCGTCGTGGTCGTCGTCGTCGTGGTCGTGGTCGTCGTGGTGGTCGTCGGAGCCGTTGTCGTGGTGGTGGTGGTGGTGGTCGTCGGCTCGGTGGTAGTTGTTGTCGCCGGGAGTGTCGTCGTGGTCGCCGCCGTACACGACGGAACCGTGATGTCGTTGCTGTCGATGGTCACCGCACCGCCCTCGGCCAGCAAGCGACCGGCGATGTTCGAGCCGGCACCGGAGGTGATCGAGGTGAACGCCAGGATGCTCCCGAGCAGCCGCGTGTTCGCTCCGAGGGTGGCGGAGCTGCCTACCTGCCAAATGACGTTGCACGCGCTGCCCACACCGGAGAACGTGACCGCGCTCGCCGCCGCGGTGACGAGCGTGGTGGCAGCCTGAAAGATGAACACGGCGTTCGGGTCGCCTTGACTGTCCAATGTCAATGTCCCGGTGATCGCGAAGGTGCCGGACGCAGAGTTGTAGACGCCAGGTGTCAACGTCGTACCCCCGAGCTCGGAACCGATCGTGGCGGTCGGCGCGCTCCCGGCGGCGACGGCGTAAGTGGCGCCGAGATCCGCCTTGGCCTGCGCTGCGGTGGGGTCATTGCCGTGGTTCGTTCCGGTGAGGGCGACCGTTCCAAATCCCGTTTCGGCGGGAAGCGGAAACGTGCCGACGTCGCCGACGATCGTGGTGGCGCCATCGTTCGTGATGCCGGTGCCGGCGAGGACCGCGAAGCTTGCCGCGGTGCCGAAGCTGAGCGGTTCGGCCGCTGCGCCGCGGAGGACGGGAATCAGCATCGCGACGCTCACGATGATCGCGGTGGTGCCGTGCACACGACCGTCCGTCGGCTGCGCAACATCCTGATTGCGCGGCGAACGGTTTGCGCGGTTGCCTCGCATGACTCCGCCTCGTCCCTTTTTCAATTGCCGTGCGACCTCGTCACGAGTCGAGCACCTCGCGGATACACGCGAGGATTGATCGTTCGGTGAATGGCTTTTCGACGAGGACTACGCCGGGAGGGAGTGTGCTCCGAGACCCGAAGCTGGGTTGCGCGTATCCCGACATGTAGAGGACGCGCAACGTCGGACGACGGCGGCGCGCCTCAGCGGCGAGTGCCGGCCCCTGCATTCCGGGCATGACGACGTCGGTCAGGAGCAGGTCGATCTCGCCATCGAACGCGTCAAGGATCTCGAGCGCTCGCGGACCGTCCTCGGCGATCAAAACCTCATGGCCGTGGCGCGTCAGAATGCGCTGAGCGATGTCGCGGATCGCTTCCTCGTCGTCGGCAACCAAGATCGTTCTTCCACCAAGGTCGACTGTTGTGGACTCGTCACCGTGGGTCGGGCTGATCGCCGACGCGGTCGCGGGGAGCAACGCAGAGAAGGTGGTGCCGACGCCCGGTTCGGACTCGAGCGTTGACTGCCCGCCCGCTTGGATGATGATGCCGTATACCGTCGCGAGGCCGAGCCCTGTGCCCTCACCCTTGGGCTTGGTGCTGAAGAACGGCTCGAATGCCTGGCCCTGCGTGGTCGCATCCATCCCGATGCCGCTATCACTCACACGCAAACTGACGTACCGGCCGGGCTCGATCCCTGGATGCGACGACGCGTACTCGACGTCGACGGTGATATTGCGTGTGGCGATGGTGAGCGTCCCGCCGTCAACCATCGTGTCGCGGCGTTTACCGCAAGGTTCACGATGACCTGCTCGATCCGACCGGGATCGGCGACGACCAACCAGGGGTCCGGATCGAGCTCGGTAACGAGCTCGACATTCTTGCCAATCGTGTTCCGCAGCAGCTCTTCGGTCTCGGCGACCACGGTGTTGAGGTTGAGCACACGCGGCTGCACGACTTCACGGCGAGCGAACGCGAGGAGCTGGTGCGTCAGTTGCGAGGCGCGTTCCGCGGCCCGCGTCACCTGGTCGATATCGCGTTGCACCGCAACCCACTTCTCGCCGCCAAATTCGGATGCCGCGCGCTCGATCTCCTCGCCCACGAACGATGCGTAATTCATGATCACTGCGAGCAGGTTGTTGAAGTCATGCGCGACCCCGCCCGCCAACTGACCAAGGCTTTCCAGTCGTTGCGCGTGCTGCAATTGCGTGTCACGGCGTGCCCGCGCCGCCTCGGCGCGAAGACTCTCGCGCTCGACTTCCCCCTCGACGCGGTCGGTGACATCGCGAATCGCGGCGCACACAAGCGCGCCCTCGTCATCGGAAAGCGCCGACAAGGAGACCTCGACAGGAAACTCGCTGCCGTCCTTGCGGCAGGCCGCGAACTGCCTGCCCTCGCCCATCGGTCGGTCGCGGGGATCCTGCAAATACCGCTGCCGGTGCTCGGCGTGCCCGGCGCGCACCCCCTCGGGGAGCAACATGTCGACCGGCTGGCCGAGGAGTTCCTCGCGCGAGTATCCGAAGAGCTGCTCGACCTGGAGGTTCACCCACACGATGTTTCCGTCGGGCGCGGCTGCGACCATCGCGTCGGGCGCCGCGTCGAGGAGCGAACCGAACCGCGCATCCGCCGTGTCGATGGTCGCATCTCTGCGACTGCGCAACGGAGTGTGCATGCGCGACCACCATATGACCCTCCCGGGATGCACTCGTCAGACACTGTCCGGCGTTGTGCGTCCGTAGCGTTTCGCTTTCAGCGGCGCGCGGCGCGCGCAACCACACTCAGTCTCCATCTCACCGGATCATGCTCTTGGCATGAACCCGAAACCGAGACTGCGCGCCAGGTCCCACGGTCGTTGTCATGCGCGGAGCACCGTTCCCCGCGCATCGACGCGTACGCGCGCACAGCGTTTCGCAATCAATGCGCGCCGCAGTAGTTGCAGCCGGAAGACGACCAAACATTTACATCGCTCAGTCAGTGGGATCGCGTCGGTCGCGGCCGCGCCGGCCGGACACGACGATCAGGAGGAGGAGCCCGCAGGCGAGGATCACGCCACCGAGAATTGGTGCGCGCCGGTCTGACCCGGTCAGCGCCAGGGCAGCAGCATCCGCCGATGCCGAGCCGGTCGGCGCGGTCGTCGCGGTGGTCGCGGCCCGCTGCGGTCCGGGGTGTTCTCGCTCCCGCCGTCGTGGTCGACGTGGCGCCAGGATTGGTGCTGCTCGGCGTGGGATCGGTGGTCGGTGTCGTCACCGGCAGGGTGCTGCTGGTTGTCGTCGTTGGATCAGCCGTGGTGCTCGTCGTTGTCGGTGGGACCGTCGAGGTAGTGGTTGTCGGGGCCGCGGTCGTGGTGGTGGTCGGCGCCGTTGTGATGGTCGTGGTCGTTGCTGCCGGATCCGTCGTCGTGGTCGGCGCCGTGCACGACTGGAACGGTGATGTCGTTGCTGTCGATGGTCACCGCACCGCCCTCGGCCAGCAAGCGACCGGCGATGTTCGAGCCGGCACCGGAGGTGATCGAGGTGAACGCAAGGATGCTCCCGAGGAGCTGCGTGTTCGCTCCGAGTGTGGCGGAGCTGCCTACTTGCCAAATGACGTTGCACGCGCTGCCGACGCCCGCGAAGGTGACTGCGCCTCGCCGCGGCGGTGTCGAGCGTGGTGGCGGTCTGAAAGATGAATACGGCGTTCGGGTCACCTTGACTGTCGAATGTCAATGTGCCGGTGATCGCGAAGGTGCCGTCCGCGGAGTTGTACACGCCAGGTGTCAACGTCGTACCTCCGAGCTCGGAAGCGATCGTCGCGGTCGGCATGCTGCCGGCGGCGACGGCGTAAGTGGCGCCGAGATCCGTCTTGGCCTGCGTTGCCGTCGAGTCATTGCCGTGGTTGATCCCGGTCTGGGTGACAGTTTCAAATCCCGTCTCGGCAGGAAGGGGGAAGGTGCCGACGTCGCCGATGATCGTGGTGGCGCCATCGTTCGTGATGCCGGTGCCGGCGAGGACCGCGAAGCTTGCCGCGGTGCCGAAGCTGAGCGGTTCGGCCGCTGCGCCGCGGAGGACGGGAATCAGCATCGCGACGCTCACGATGATCGCGAGTGGTGCCGTGCACACGACCGTCCGTCGGCTGCGCAACATCCTGATTGCGCGTGCGAACGGTTTGCGCGGTTGCCTCGCATGACTCCGCCTCTTCCCTTTCATTGCGGGAGAGGTCCGTCGAGCCTCGGTGACGCGGCGATCAGTCGATGCCGTGTCTCAACCAGCGTCCCCTCTCAGGGGTCTTCCTCCTATCGGCCGTTTCCGCAACAACATGAGGGAGTCCCGAGTTCGCGGGGAAGTGGTACGGCGCTATGTGTTCGAGGCTTGCTCGCGCAGCTTGTGTTTCATCACCTTGCCGGTGGCGTTGCGCGGGAGCTCGTCGACGAACCAGAGCGTGCGGGGCCGCTTGTAGTCGGCCAGGCGCTCGGCACAGAACGCCAGGAGCTCGTCCGCGCCGACCGTTGCATCGGGCTTCGAGACGACGAAGGCGCCGACGTCCTCGCCGAGCACGTCGTGCGGGACACCGACGACTGCCGCTTCCCGCACACCGGGATGCTCGAGGATGACCGCCTCGACGTCCGTCGCGTAGATGTTGTTGCCGCCGCGGATGATCATGTCCTTGATGCGACCCGAGATGTACACGAACCCGTCTTCGTCGAGGTACGCGAGGTCGCCGGTTCGCAGCCAGCCGTCGTCGGTCCATGTCGCTGCGCTCGCGGCATCGTCCTTGTAGTACTCGCGCCGCTTGCCGGGCAGACGCACGTGCAGCTCACCGACCTCTCCGGGCTCGCGCTCGCCTTCGGTGTCGGGATCGACGATCCGTACCTCCATCGGGTGCATCGGCTTGCCGACCGACCCGACCCGCTTGTCCGCCTCGTCGCCCGGCATCGTGATGTACGCGGGCCCCGCCTCGGTGAGCCCGTACGAGTTGATCACCGACGCCTGTGGCATCGCGTCCTGCAGCTTCTTCAACGTCGCGGGCGCGAGGGGCGCGCTGCCGATCGACACCGAGAGCGGGCCGGACAGGTCGGCAGATGCGAAGCGCGGGCTCGCGGTGATCAGCTCTGCCATGGCCGGAACGAGGAAGATCATCATCGGGCGCTCGCGCTCGACGACATCGAACCAGTGGTCGACATCGAACTTCGGCATGTACAGGCCGGACAGCCCGAGCTTCATCGGGTTATAGACGAAGCTCATGCCCGCGAACGTGAACAGGGGGGCGCCGTGCAGCCAGCCGAGGCCCGTCCAATGCGGCACGCCGTTCGGGATCATCGCCACGTTGCGATGGCGGACGAGCACACCCTTCGGCAATCCGGTAGTGCCCGAGGTGTACATGATGTCGGCCATGTCGTCGGCATCGACCGGCACCTGCACGTCGCTTGCGTCATAGGCATCGATCGCCGACCACTCACTCGTTGTCAGCGTGCCCGTGAGAGGCAGCGCCTGCTCGACGGCGCGTGCGTGCTCGCGCAGCCGATCGTTCGTGACGATGACGCGGGGCTCGGAGTGCCGCAGGATCGTGAGCACCTCGTCGACGGACAACCGAGTGTTCACGGGCACCATCACCGCGCCCGCCTTGTGCACCGCCGCGTACGTCGTGATCCATTGCAGGCAGTGGTCGCTGTCCATGTAGAGTGCGACGCGGTCCTGCTTCTCGACGCCGTGGTCGATGAGCCAGCGGGCAAGCTGGTTCGACCGCTCGTGCCACTGGCGGAACGTCAGCATCGTCCCGGCATCGAGATCACGGTATGCGGGCTCGTCGGGGAAGCGGCGAGCCATGAATCGCATCTGGTCGACGAGCATCGGCCCGTCGGGCGCGTCCGGACTGTCGTCGTCCATTTACTCGCCGAATCCCATCGGGGGCACCTTGCTGCGGCGGCCGGCGAAGATGTCGTCCTTGCGCGCGATCAGCTCCTCGGCGGTCCAGCGGCCGTCACTGCGATCGAGCGTGTGCGCCTTCGACCATCCTTGCATGAGGTGGATCTTCGTCCCCCACACGACGAACACCTGGCCCGAGACGTCATCGGCGGTGTCGCTCGCGAGGAAGCACACCATCGGTGCGATGTTGTCCGGCGACCATTCCGGCCCCTGCATGTAGTCCGCCGCACCCGGCATCGACTCGGTCATCCGGGTCAGGGCGCGGGGGCACACGACGTTCGCGGTGACGCCGTACTTCTTCAGCTCGCGGGCGAGCACGATCGTCATCGAGATGATGCCCGCCTTCGCCGTCGAGTAGTTCACCTGCCCGGCCTGGCCGAACAACCCCGACTCGCTGGCGGTGTTGACGATGCGGCCCCGCACTTCCTCGCCGGCCTTGCTGCGGTCGCGCCAATGCTTCGCCGCGGCATGGCAGGTCGACATGTGCCCCTTGAGGTGCACGTCGAGCACGGCGTCCCACAGCTCCTCGGAGATGTTGAAGCTCATTGCGTCGCGCAGGATGCCCGCGTTGTTCACCAGGATGTCCATGCCACCGAACGCGTCGATCGCCTGTCGGACGACCGCGGCGCCACCGTCCCATGTGGCGACGTTGTCGGTGTTCGCCACGGCAGCACCGCCGTCGGCGGCGATCTCGGCGACCACTCCGTCCGCGCCCTCGCGTTCGACGTCGTTGACGACGACCCGGGCGCCCTCCGCCGCGAGAAGTCGCGCGTGGCCGCGCCCGATGCCGCGGGCCGTGCCCGTGACGATCGCGACCTTGCCCTCGAGGATGCCCACGAAGGTGGAGTTTCTCCGGCTCAACCGGGCGGCGGCAAGGTGACGAGCTCGCCGGGGAAGATCAGGTTGGGATCGCCCGATCGGAGAGTGGTGCGGTTGGCGGCGATCACTGCCTGCCAGTAGCGCGCGATCGTCGCGTCGTCGGGCAGCGCGTTCCCCGCATCACGAGCTCGGCGCGCGCGATTCGCCAGAGGTTGTCGCCGGTGCGGACCGCGTACGTGCGCGACGACACCGGCGGCGATGGAGCGGGTTTCGGGCGCGCGGTGCTCGTGGGCGATGGGCGCGGGGGCCCGCACCACGGGCTCGTCCTGGCGGCGTTGGACGTGGCGGCGCGGCGGGCGGAGGCGCCGGCAGGCACGACCGATCCGGCGACGAACGATCCGACGATCGCCGCTTCGACGAGCCGGCGCACGAACACCGGAGCGAGTCGCGCGCCGGTGCGGGCGACGCGACGCGTCCGGCCGTGCAGTCCCAGCTCGCAGACGGCGGACACCCCGAGCAGCCACGCGCGTCGACAGCACCGCCACCGCCCACGCGGTCGCAACTGCGAGCTCGTCGCCGGTCCACGACCCGACGGGACCGCTCGGGCGCGGGCGCGCGCCGAGGAGTGCCGCAAGCGTCAACGCCGCGGCCCCGATGACCACGCGCAGGTGCAGACGGGCGTTCGCGGGCGTCACGCCGGCGACCCTAGGAGCGCGTCTGAGAGTGCGTCAAGTATTGTCAAGATGTCTGAGAGGGCTTACATTGGCGCTCGTGCACAGCCCCGAAGTCGCCGCGGGACGCCCTTCCCAGGCTCGGCTCGATGCGTCGGCCGGACGGGCCGGGTCGTCGCCGCCGGCGGAGCCGGCGGAGGCTCCCTCACCGCGTCCCGGGGCGGTCGGCGCACGCAGCAATCACGCGCGAGGCCAGTCGTCGCGGGGTTGCTGGTCGCATCACTCGCCGCCGGGTGGCTGCTCGTGCGACAACGCGGGTCGACGAACGCCGGACGGTTCGCGGTCGCACCGCGAACGCCGGCGAGCGCGGTGCCGGCCGTACCCCCGCCGCGGGCCGATACCGCCGCCCTCCGCGCGTTGTTGGCCGACGCCGGAGCCTGCGCGGACCTCGTCGAGCCGGTGCCGGCCGTGCAGTGTGACATCGCCGGCGTCCACCTCGATGCCCGCCTCCTCGCCATCGCCCAGGCGAGACGCTCCTACGTCTCGTCCTCGGGTGCTCGCATCGCGCCCCGGCAGGGGCCGCCCGCATGTGCGCGGGGTCGACGCGGACGAGCGCGCCTGGTCACGGCCGGAGACGCCGCTCGTCGTGGCCGGGCGCTATCGCTGCCGCATCGAAGGCGGTGCCGCCGCGATCTGGTGGACCGACGAGCACGGCGTGGTCGCCCACGCGGTCGCCGGCGATCACGACCTCGCACGCCTGTTTGTCTGGTGGCGCGCGCATCGCAACGGGTGACAGCGTGGATGCTCATGCCCGACGACGAGACGCTCGACCACCCGTACGGCAGCTTCTCGCCCGACATCATCGAGAAGCTGCGGCACGCACACTCGTCGACACCGCTGCACCAGGTGCTCGGGCTGCAATTCGTGCCGAGCGCCGACCCCTCGGTCGTCACGGTCGAGATGCCAGTGGCGCCCGGTGCGTTCAACGGTTCCGGCAACCTCCACGGCGGCGCGATCGCGACCCTGGTCGACGTGGCGTCGGGGTCGGCCGCGGCGCGCGCCGGCACGTTCCGTCCCGGCGAGAACACACTCGTCACCGCTGACCTGCACGTCCGCTATCTCGGACGGCCCAAGGGCACGGTCGTGCGCGCCGAGGCGCGGGTCATGCGTGCCGGCCGTCAGCTCATCGTGGTGGAGTGCCGGGTCGCCGACGATCTCGACAACCTCATCGCGTTCGCCGATTTTGCCGGGATGATCGTCCCGTTGCGGCAGCCGATGCGTCCCGCCGGCGACGGCGCCGACGCCGCACGTCCCCGACCTTTAGGGAGGCGACAGCGCAGCGACCGAAGGGGAGCGGAGCGTGGAGTCGACCCATCAACATTTTCGGATAGCTGACGGATTGTCCCAAGGCCTGGTACGTTCCCGCCGCCATTGCAGACGACGGGAGCGCTCCGATGCAGATCTTCCATTCCTACGGCCTCTTCGGCATTTTCCGCTGGGCCCACGTCATCGTGGCCGTGATGTGGATGGGCCTGCTCTGGTTCTTCAACTTCATCCAGACACCCGCCTACGCGGAGCTGGATCCCGCCGCGCGCAACGAGGCGTTCGACAAGCTCACATGGCGCGCGCTGTGGTGGTTCCGCTGGGCGGCCGCCGCAACCGTCGTCTTCGGTCTGTTGCTGCTCATGGTCGGCACGATGGCCAAGGACAGCTCGGCTTCTACCGCAAGGACTACTGGCTGCACAGCGCGGCCGGACCGACGCTCGCAATCGGCATCCTCATGGGCATCGCGATGTTCCTCAACGTGTGGCTCGTGATCTGGCCGCAGCAACAGGTCGTCATCGGCAACGCCCGGAACCTGCTGGCGGGCGGCGAGGCGAACCCGAATGCCGCCGCGGCGGCGCGGGCCGGTGCGATGGCGTCACGCCAGAACACGATCTTCTCGTTCCCGGTGCTGTTCTTCATGGTGGGCGCCGGCCACTTCTTCTTGCTCCCGCCGAACTTCAACGCGTACATCGGCACCGGCAAGACCGTCATGTACTTGCTCATCGGGCTCGTGGTGCTCGCGGTGCTCGAGCTGAACGCGCTGGGCAAGATCAGCGGGCGCGGCAACACAGGGCTGAACGTGATCTACGAGACCCACAAGAACGCGATGTACGCCGGGTTCGGCATCATCGTCGTGATCTACATCCTCGCGGAGATCATCTCTCCGCGCACTGACGTTCGGTTCTCAGACGCCGAGCTGTTCGGCGATGCGGGCGCGGTGGGCATTGCTCGTGCCGAACAGCGGCTCGCCCGACTTCATGCGCTTCACGTAGAGGTGCATGTCGTGCTCCCACGTGTAGCCGATGCCGCCGTGGATCTGGATGCCCTCCTTGGCGAGCAGGCGCTGGCAGTCGCCGGCCGCGGCCTTGGCGACCGACGTCGCCGTCGATGCGCCGGGGGTCGTCCTCGGCGATCGTGAGCGCGGCGAAGTAGCCGGTCGAGCGTGCCCGTTCGAGCGAGATGATCATGTCGGCGAACTTGTGCTTGATCGCCTGGAACGAG
The DNA here is from genome assembly GCA_963781425.1 of uncultured Actinomycetes bacterium. Lineage (GTDB taxonomy): Bacteria > Actinomycetota > Acidimicrobiia > IMCC26256 > PALSA-610 > DASQHW01. Next base: position 416,654 of record CAWAGX010000001.1, read on the forward strand.
CCGATCGGCACACCGAACTGCTCGCGCTGCTTCGCGTAGTCGAGCGTGACGTCGAAGATCGTCTGCGCGGTGCCGACGATCTCGAGCGCGAGCGCGACCGTCGCCTCTTCGATCGCCCGCCGGAGCCCGGAGGCGACCGACGTCGTGCCGGGCGCCGCCGAGCACGCGGTCGCTGTCGACGCGCACGCCGTCGAGTCGACGTGCGCAATGCGCCGGCTCTCGTCGAAGGCACGGAGCGGGGTCGTGTGGCGTCGCGGCGACCGGGACAACGACCGCGCACACGCCGTCGTCGCCCCTCGTTCCCTCGACGCGCGCGACGACGACGAGCTCGTCGACCGCGTCGCCCTCGATGACGAAGCGCTTCTCGCCGTGCAGTACCGCCCCGTCGTTCTCGAAGGCGACGGTCGTGCGCGTGGCCGCGGGATCGAACGAGCCGGTCTGCTCGGCGATTGCGAGCGAGCCCTGCATCTCGCCGGCGGCGACCGCGCCGAGGAACCGTGCTCGCTGCTCGCGGGTTCCCGCTTCGCGCACCGCCGGCACGAACTGCGTCACCGTCGGCAACAGCGGTCCGGGCGCGATGACCCGCCCGAGCTCTTCGGCGAGGATGCCGGCTTCGATCATGCCGAGCCCGATGCCGCCGTCGTCCTCGGGGACGGTGAGCGCCGGCCAGCCCAGCTCGGTCATCGTCTTCCAGAGCGCGGTCGGACGCTCGTCGGACTCGACGACCTTGCGCGCGAGGGCAACCGGGCTCTCCGCGTGAGCACGGCGCGGATCGAGTCGCGCAGCTCGTCCTGATCGGTCGTGAATTCGAGCTCCATCGGCCGGCCGAGGCTAGCGGGGAGGCTGCTCGGCGATCGTTCTCGGCGAGCGCGTGCCGATCGACCTTCTCGCCCGCGGTCAGCGGCAATGCATCGACGACCTGTACGCCTTCCGGGAGCTTGTACGCGGCGAGTCGCGGCGCCGCGAAGTCGCGGAGGTCGGCGAGCGCCGGCGGACGGTTCGGGTCCCTCGCGACGACGACCGCGACACCGATCTCGCCCATCACGTCGTCGGGCCGGGGCACGATCGCGATCGCCGCGACGTCGGGATGGGTCGAGAGCACGCTCTCGACCTCGACCGGGTAGACGTTGTAGCCGCCGCGTACGTACATCTCCTTGCTGCGACCGACGAGGCGCAGGCGGCCGCGGTCGTCGACCCAGCCGAGGTCGCCGGTGCGGACGAAGCCGTCGGCAGTGAACGCGGCCCGCGTCTGCTCGGGGTCGCGCCAGTAGCCCGACATCACTGCGGGGGAGCGCAGGCAGACCTCGCCGATCTCGTCCGCGGCGACGTCGCGGCCCTCCGCGTCGCGGACTGCGAGATCGACGCTCGGGTGCGGCCGCCCGACGCTGACGATCGCGTCCTCCTCGGGATCGTCGAATGCGGTGCCGAGACCGATGCCGGCTTCCGTGCACGAGTAGCGCGTCGAGAGCGTGGCGCCGAAGCGACGGCGTGCCTCCTCGGCGAGACCGGGCGTGACCGGTCCGCCGCCCGCGACGATGTACTGCACCGACGACAGGTCGAAGCGATCGAACTCGGGATCGCGCAGCATCAGCGCGAGCTGCGTCGGTACGCCGGCGACGATCGTCATGCGCTCGCGGGCCAGCAGCTCGAGCGCGGCGCGTGCTCGCCACCGCTCCATGATGAAGGTCGTGCCGCCGCGGCGGAGCGCGCCCGGGAGCTTCGTCATGAAGCCGAGGTGCGCGAACGACGTGCCGCTGAACGAACGTCCGCCGCCGTCCCATCGGTCGCCGACGTCGGTCTGGGTGATGAACGCGAGCTGGCGGTTGCAGTACAGCGCGCCCTTCGGCGATCCCGGTCGTGCCCGACGTGAAGATGATCGCGACGGGACGGTCGGGATCGTCCGACGATGACCGGTGGCGACTCGCCGTGCGCTCGCAGCGTCGTGCAGCACCTTCTCGGCGCCGCCGGCCGCCGGGAACTCGTCGGCATCGAGGACGATGCGCGGATCGGCGACGTCGAGCACTGCGACGCGCTCACGCTGCCGACAGCCGATCGTTGACCCCGGCCGTGATCGCGCCGAGCTTGGCAGCGGCGCAGTATGCGAGCAGGTACTCCGGGCCGGGTGGCAGCACCAGCGCAACGACGTCGCCGGCGCGTACGCCGCGTTGCGCGAGCCCGACCGCCGCTTCGTCGGAGATGCGGTCGAGGTCCGCGTACGAGAGCGACCAGCCGGCCGGTGTGACGTACGCAGTACGATCCCCGAATCGGCGGGCCGCTTCGGCAATCGTCAGGGGCAGCGTGGGCGATATGAGCGAACCTTACAAGTCGTCGCGACGTGCCGGATCCCGACGCGACCCTCCCGACGCGCCCGGCACGCCTGCGCAGGCGCGCGAGCTCCGCGCCCAGGGTCGCAAGACGATGCGCAGGCTGCTCGACGCCGGCATGCGCGTGTTCGGCGAGCGCGGCTTCCATGCGGCCCGGGTCGACGACATCGTGCGCGCCGCTCGCACGTCGCACGGCACCTTCTACTTGTACTTCGCGAACAAGGAAGACTTGCTGCGCGCGCGCTCGCGGTCGAGTGCGCGCACGAGATGGACGCCCTTGCCGGTGGGATCGGCCCGGTCACTCCCGACGCGGCCGGCGCCGACGAGCTGCGACGCTTCCTCGCGGGGTTCTTCACGACATACCGCCGCTACGGACCGGTGATACGCGCGTGGATGGAGGGCCATGTCGCCGATCGAGAGGTGACCCACCTCGGCGTGCACGCGTTCACCGACATCGCGACCGCGCTCGGGCCGGAGGATGCGCGACGCGGGAGCTCCGGGCGATCCCGCGAGCATCCCGGCGCTGATGGCGCTGCTCGAACGCAGTGCGTACTTCCTCGTCTCCAGGCGGCTCGAGTTCGACGCCGACACGCTGCTGGACACCGTGACGCATGTCGTCCATCGGGGCTTCTTCGGCGCGACGGTCGTCGCATAGGCCGCCCGGAGTTTGCGACCCGCGAGGCACGATCCTCAAAGGCGCGCATGTCGCGATCGCTGCATCTTCAGCAATCGCGGGAGCCGACGCTGGCCGCTCACTCTTCGCCGACGCACGCTCCCGCCCACGCCGGCCCGGTCCCTTGGCCGGCCCCTCTGCGCGATTGCTGTTTTTGCAGCGATCGCGAAACGGTGACTTCGAGGTGTGTGTGGCCCGAGCCGGCGCGCTCGGTCGAGCGACGTCTCGGCCCGGAGTCACACGGGTTCGGCGCGAGCTCGCTGTCCGGGTGCCGCGCCGAGAGGTAGATCGCCTTCGTGGCGCCGAGCAGCGGGATCGCGAACAGTCCGCCGACCAACCCTCCGGCCGATACGCCGACGAGCGCGGCGACCATCGTCGCCGGCGGCGAGAGGCGCACCGCGCGGCCGATGATCAGCGGCTGCAGCACGTGGTTCTCGAGATGCTGGTACACGAGGAAGATCGCGAGGCACGCAAGCCCGATGAACGCGCCCTGCGTGACGCCGAGCAGCACGAACACGGCGCCGCCGAGGAATCCGCCGACCTGGGGGATCGGGTTCGTGATCGCCACCCACACCGCGATCAGCGGCGCGAGCGGGACGTCGAGCGCGAGCGCGCCCGTGAGCATGACCACGCCCGCGAGCGCGGCGACGAGCAAGGTGCCCGCGATGTACCGACCGATGATGTCGTAGACGAGGCGGCCGAGACGGTCGGCGTCGGGTCGTCGGCGTTCGGGCACGAGCCGGCGAACGCCGTTGACGATGTGCTCGCCGTCGAGCAGCAACGTGATCGCGAGCAGGATGGTGAACAGGGCGGCCGCGACACCGTCGGCGACCGCGCCGGCGGCGTTCTCGATCGGTTTGGCATCGACGCTGAGCCGCTCGGGCACGTCGTCGAGCCACTCCTGCACCTTCTCCGACGCGTTGGCGTCGCGGAGACGCTGCCCGACGATCGGCAACTTCCCGAGGTCCTTCACGGTCTGCGGGATCTGCTCGTTGAAGTCGCGGACCTCGCGAATCGTCGGCACGGTGATGAGCGCGAGGACCGTCACGGCGACGATCCCGAAAACCGTCAGCACGGCGGCGGCGGCCGTCCGGCGATGCCAGCCGGTGCGACGCTTGAGCCGGTCGACGAGCGGATTCAGCGCGAGCGCGAACAATGAAGCGATCGCGAGCGACGACAGCGTCCGCGGGATCGAACGGACGAACCACACCGAGATCGCGAGAATCGCGAACGCGATGGCGAGCGGGATCGCCGACCGCGGGTCGAAATCGATCGCCGTTGCGGCACCGTCGGTGGGCGCTGAGGGTCCGGGTTCGTTCGGCGACACGTCGGTATCGTACGAGCCAATGGCAGACGGCGCGCGCACGCTCAAGGTGCGGCTGTCGGTGCGCTCCGCGCTCGGCGCTGGTCTTCGGCCTCGCAGCGACCGTCCTGCTGTTGCGCATACTGCACAGCTCCGAGCGCGTCATCGTGTGGGTTCTGTGCGCGGTGGCGATCGCGGCGCTCGTCTATCCGGCGGTGGAGTGGCTCGCGCGATTTCGTTACATTCCGCGCGGCCTCGCAGTGCTCATCACCGTCGTCCTCGGGCTGGGCAGTGTGGGCTTCCTGGGCTACCGCATCGTCAACGACGTGGCGGACGCGATGAGCTCGCTCCAGGATGCGGCGCCGAAGCGGGCGGCCGAGCTGGAGCGGGACTCCGACTTCTTCCGCGAGATCAAGCTCGAGCAGCGCGTCACGAAGCTCGTCGACGAGATTCCCACTCGCCTCGCCGGCGGCGAGCCGACCGAGGTGTTGAGGACGAACGCAACCCGCGGGGTCGCGTTCGTTGCCGGGCTCATCCTCACGATCTTCTTCGTGCTCTACGGTCCACGCCTCATCGAGGGCGGCCTGGGGGTCATCGAGAATCCTGCGGCGCGCCGGCGCACCGAGGAGGTGTTCCGGCGCGGCTCGCATCGGGCGTTGTTCTTCGCCCGGGTGAAGCTCTGGGAGGCAGTCGTCGAAGGTCTGCTCGCGTACTCGATCGCCCGGTTGGCGAATGTGCCCGGGCCGGCCGCGCTCGGCGTATGGGTTGCCCTGTGGAGCTTGCTGCCCGTCGCGGGCGTGCTCATCGGCGCGCTCCCCATCGTCGTGTTCGCGGGCGCGCTCTCGACAACCCGGGCCGTGACGGTGGCCGTCGCGTTCGTCGCGATCGGCGTCGCCGACTGGCTCGTCAACCGCTGGCTCGAGCGACGGACCGTCGACGTCGGCAGCTTCGTGATCGTGCTCGCCGCGTTCGGCGGTCTGGAGCTCTATGGGCTTTCGGGCGCGTTGCTGTTCGTGCTCGGCGCGGTCTACTTCGTCGCGATCCTCAGCGAGATCGGTCCCGAGGAGGTCGCCGAGGTGCTCGCGGCCCAGCCCGCGCCGCGCCGCGCCCGCCGGCGCCGCGTCAGACGCCGAGGATGACCGTGCTCGCGGTCGAGAACCATCCGCCGGTGCCGTTCACGCACGCGAGCCTTGCGTTCTCGACCTGCCGCCCGTGCGCCTCGCCGCGTAGCTGACGGGCCGCCTCGACGAGCAGGAACATCCCTCGCATCCCGGGGTGGCAGTGCGAGAGGCCGCCGCCGTCGGTGTTCGTCGGCAAGGCGCCGCCGATGCGCATCTTCCCGTCCTCGACGAACGGGCCGCCTTCACCGCGCTTGCAGAAGCCGAGCGCCTCGAACGTCTCGAGCACCATCGACGTGAACGCGTCGTAGATTTCGCACACGTCGATGTCATCGGGTCGCACGCCCGCGCGTTCGAACGCGAGCTTGCCGCTGCGCGAGGCGGGAGATTCGGTGAAGTCCTCCCATTCGCTCATGGTCGTGTGACTCGTCGTCTCACCGGTGCCGAGCACCCACACGGGCTGCTTGGCACAGTCGCGTGCGCGTTCCTCGGTGGTGAGCACGACCGCGCCGCCGCCGTCGCTGCGGATGCAGCAATGGAGCTTTGTCAACGGGTCGGCGATCATGCGCGAATTCAGCACGTCGTCGATCGTGATCGGGTCGTGATAGAAGGCTTCGGGGTTGTGCGACGCGTTGTCCCGGGTGCTCACCGCGATCTCGGCGAGCTGTTCGATCGTGGTGCCGAACTCGTGCATGTGGCGGCGCGTCGCCATCGCGTACTTGGCGATCAAGCTGTGGCCGAACGGCGCGTCGAACTGCACGGGACCTCGCCCACCGAAGCTGAGGTTCGCGCCGCGGCGACGCGCCTTGAGGTCGGCGCGAGTGGTGGACCCGTACACGATCACGACGACCTCGACGTGGCCGGCGAGGATGGCCGCGGTCGCGTGCTCGACCATGAACTCCCATGTGGAGCCGCCTACGCCCGTGCCGTCGGCCCACGTCGGTCGCAGGCCGAGATACTCCGCGATCTCCACCGGTGCGAGCAGCCCCATGCCGCTCGACGCGAAGCCGTCGATGTCGTCCTTGGTGAGACCGGCATCCGCGATCGCCCGCGACGCGGCCTGGTAGTGCAGCTCGTACGGCGTCTTCGTGTCGACGCGTCCGATGTCCGAGAGCGCAGCGCCGACCAGCGCGACTTTCTTCGTCATGTCCGGCGTTGCGCGTCGATCCCCGGGTTCTCGCTCTGGAAGACGTACCGGTTGACGATCCGGCCGATGTCCGCCGGGTCCCACTGCTTCGGGTTGCCTTCCTTGTCGGTCGCGAGGAACTGCTCGCCCATCTCCCACGGCTTGTACAGCGCGAGGTTGTTCCCGACGAGCCGGAACACCTGACCGGTCACGTGCAAGGCCTCGTCCGAGGCGAGCCACACCACGCCGGGTGCGGAGTTCCCGGGGTTCATGGCCTCGAACTCGGTGTAGTCCTCGGGGTTCTTCACTTCGATCTTCATCGCCTGGGCGACCATCCGCGTCGCGCCGCCGGGCCCGATGCAGTTGGCGCGGACGCCGTAGCGCTTCAGCTCCAGGCTCGCGATGATCGTCATCGCCGCCACGCCGGCCTTGGCCGCGCCGTAGTTGATCTGGCTGGCCTGGCCCTGGAGGCCGGCGCTGGAGACGGTGTTGATGATCGACGCGCGGGGCTGGCGGTCCTCTTTGGACTCGTTGCGCCAGTGCGCCGACGCATGGTGCATCGTGTTGAAGCTCCCGTACATGTGCACCTTGACGACGGTGTCGAAGTCCTCGGGTGTCATCGAGAACATCATGCGGTCGCGCAACACGCCCGCGTTGTTGACGAGGATGTCGAGCCGGCCGAACGCGTCGAGCGCGGTGCCGATGATGTTCCGTGCCCCCTCGAAGTCGGCGACACTGTCGTAGTTGGCGGCCGCGTCGCCGCCACGCTTCTTGATGACGTCGACGACCTCGTCGGCGGCGCGCTTGTCGGCGCCCTCTCCGGTGACCGATCCGCCCAGGTCGTTGACGACGACCTGGGCGCCGTGGTCGGCGAGCATGATCGCTTCGCCGCGACCGACACCGTTGCCGGCACCCGTGACAATCGCGACCTTGCCGTCGAGCATGCCCATTTCCGCGTTCCCCCTGGCGATTAGAAAACTGACGTGGGCGTCACCGTAGCGCGCGCCGAAAACCGATTGCCAAGACATCGGCCTCGCGTACGCGCACCTCGCGAATCAGACCCGGCAGAGCACTTCGCCGTGGGGCACGGCGAACCAACCGTCGGGGTGAGCTGCCCAGCGCCGCCAGCCGTCGACCATCGCGTCGAGCTCTTCGCGCGTCGCGAACCCGTCGTTCGCGGCTTGCTGCGCGATGGCGGAGTCGGTCATGCGGTCGGCCCAGAGGCTTCCCCACCAGTGCCGATCCTCGGGCGTCGCGAAGCACCACACCGACGCACCCGGTTGCACGTCCTCGAAGCCTGCCGCGTGTGCCCAGGCGAGCAGGTACCGCCCGGCATCGGGCTCGCCCTGGTTGGCGCGCGCGATCTTCCGGTAGAGCGCGAGCCACGCGTCGAGCGCGGGCTCGTCGGGATACCAGGTGAATGCCGCGTAGTCGCCATCTCTCACGGCGACCGCGCCGCCCGGCTTGCACACCCGCTTCATCTCTCGCAGCGCCTTCACCGGTTCAGGTAGGTGCTGCAGCACCTGATGCGCGTGCACGACGTCGAAGGTTCCGGCGTCGAAGTCGAGCGCGTAGACGTCACCTTTCCGGAACTCGACGTTGTCGACGCCGGCGGCCTGGCCACGCGCGTCCTCGATCACCGCGGCGGACGCGTCGATGCCCGTCACCCGCCCCGGCGTCACCCGCCGGGCGATGTCGACGGTGATGGTCCCCGGGCCGCATCCGACATCGAGCACGTGCGCGCCTGTCGCCAGGGATGGCGCGAGATACGCAGCCGAGTTGTCGACCGTCCGCCACTTGTGCGACCGCAGGACGCTCTCGTGATGCCCGTGGGTGTACGTCATGCCCGGCATGATCGCGCACGCGCGGCGTAACGTACGGGCGGTGACGATCGACGGCGTTGTCGCGACCGAGTTCGAACCGGTGCTCGACACGTTCACCCGCAACTTCGAAGAGCGCCGACCGTGGCGCGAGGACACGATCGTGCTCGTGTTCTCCTCCACGAAAGGGGTGACGTCGGTCTGCGCGAACCTCATGATCGAGCGCGGCCTGCTTGATCCCGACGCCACGGTCGCGAGCGTCTGGCCGGAGTTCGCGCAGCACGGCAAGGAACGGATCACCATCGGGCACGTGCTCAGCCATCAGGCGGGCCTCCCCTACATCGACAAGGACCTGACGCTCGAGGAGGCTCTCGCGTGGCACCCCGCCGCGGAAGCGCTCGCCGCGCAGGCCCCGATCTGGGAGCCCGGGACGACGCACGGCTACCACATGCGCACATTCGGCTGGCTCGTGGGTGAGCTGGTGCGCCGCGCCGACCCGCAGCACCGGACGATCGGCCGCTGGTTCCGCGACGAGATCGGAGAGCCGCTCGGACTCGACTTCTGGATCGGACTTCCCGAACCACTCGAACCGAGAGTTGCGCGGCTCGTGCCGCCGACCACTGATCTGCGCGAAGTGTTGCAGGCCTTCGGCGACGACCTCCTCCTCGCGCGCGTGTTCTCGAACCCGGGCGGCCACTTCAACTACGACGACATGTGGAACACGCGCGCCCTGCACGCCGCCGAGATGCCGTCGTCGAACGGCATCGGCGACGCACGCTCGCTGGCCCGCCTCTACGCCTCGGTCATCGGTGAGGTCGACGGCGGCGAGGTCGCGCGGGTGCTCCGCGACGACACGTTGACGAACGCAACCGTCGAGCGCGCGTGCGGCAAGGACGAGGTGCTGATGATCGACACGTCCTTCGGTCTCGGCTTCATGCTCGGGCGGTCGTTCGGCAACGCGAACCCGCCGAACGCCGTCGGCCATGCCGGCGCGGGCGGATCGCTCGCGTTCGCCGATCCCGACCGGAAGCTCACATTCGGCTACGTGATGAACGATCTCCGCTTCGACCCCAAGGGCGACCCCCGGAGCGAGGCTCTCGTGCGCGCCGCGTACAAGGCGCTCGAGTAGTCAGCGCGGGAGCTGGTCGAAGGGCTGGTCGCGATCGACCCGTGGCTCCGAGGGCAGACCCAGCACCCGCTCGCCGACGATATTGCGCTGGATCTCGTCGGTACCGCCGCGGATCGACAGCGACGGCGCGGTGAGGAACAACGTCTGGAGGTCGCCGCGCGGATCCAACGTGGCATCGGCGCCGAGGATGCGCAGCGCGAGCTCGGTGTAGTCGCGGAACATCTTGCTGCCGCGCAACTTCATGCCCGAGCCCTCGGGCCCGGGCCGACCGGCCCGCGCCGAGTCGCGCGCCCGCCGCGCGGTGTACGACATCACGCGAACCTCGATCACGAGCCGCGCCAGCGCGGTCGCGTACCACCGGCGAGTCGGCGACGCCGCGTGCCCGCGCCAGCGCGATCAGGCGCTCGACATCGAGCAATCCGCTCGTGCCGCCGGCCGTCGACCGCGCCTCGCTCGTACGATAGGCAGGTCAGCGCGACCCGCCAGCCCTCGCCGATCGCGCCGATGCGATCCGCGTCCGCGACGAAAGCATCGTCGAGAAAGACCTCACTGAAATGGGCGTCGCCGTTCATCTGCCGGAGTGGCCGCACGTCGACGCCTGCTGCGTGCATGTCGATCCCGAACGCCGTGATGCCTTCGTGCTTGCGTACCGTCGGGTCGTGCCGGGCGAGCAGCAGACCCCACTGCGAGTACGCGCCGCGGCTCGTCCAGACCTTCTGGCCCCGGGCGTGCCATGCATCTCCGTGCGGGGTCACACGCGCGGCGAGCCCGGCCAGGTCGGAGCCCGCCCCCGGCTCGGAGAAGAGCTGGCACCAGATCTCCTCACCGGTGGCGATCTTCGGGAGCCAGCGTGCGCACTGCGCGGGGGTGCCGTGCGCGAGCAGGGTCGGGCCGACCAGCTCGACGCCGACGAGGTAGGGATAGAGGTCGGGGACGTCGAATGCCGCCAGCTCGGCGCGGACGACACCGATCTGTTCGGGGGTCGCGTCCAAGCCGCCGTACTCGCGAGGCCACATCGGTACCGCGAGGCCCGTGTCCGCCAGCGTCCCGAGGTAGCGGCGTCCCGCCTCGAGGTCGTCGTTGCCGGCCCCGAGCACTGATGTCGACGCGCCCTGGCGCCGGGGCGCGAGTCGCTTCGAGAGCTCACCGCGAACCCACGACCGGTAGTCATCCATCGCGGAGCTCTTCTCGGAGCGGTGACTTCTGCACCTTGCCGCTCGCCGTCCGGGGCAGCGTGGCGCGCACCTCCAGTCGCTCCGGCAGCTTGAAACGGGCGAGGCCTTGCGCGAGCAGATAGGCACGCACATCGTCGAGCGAGGGTGCCGCACCGTCGCGCGGCACGACATACGCGCACACCTTCTCGCCCATGCCCGGGTCGGGGAACGCGACGCACGCGACGTCGGCGACGTCGGCGTGCGTGACGAGCAGCGACTCGACCTCGAGTGCCGAGATGTTCTCACCGCCGCGGATGATGACGTCCTTCAAGCGGTCGACGATCGTGAGGTACTCGCCGTCGTAGACGCCGAGGTCGCCGGTGCGGAACCAGCCGTCCGCCACGAACGCGTCGCTATCGAGCGACGCGTCGAGGTAGCCCGTGAACATCTCCGGCCCGCGCGCGAGCACCTCGCCGGGAGTGCCGGGCGGCACGTCGAGCACGGTGTGCGGGTCGACGATGCGCAGCTCGGCATCGCCGATGAGCGGCCCGTCGGTCGTGGCGTCGCGTTCGGGGTCGTCGCCGAGGCGGCCGGTGGTCAGCGTCGGGTACTCGGTCGAGCCATAGGTGCGCTTGCACCAGCAACGCTCGAAGTCGCGTGCGTCCTTCACGGACCATCGCCGGCGCGACCCCCGCGCCGCCGAGCGAGAACAAGCGCATGTGTGACCGGTCGCGGCCTGCGAACGACGGGTGGTCGATCATCGTGCGCATGAATACCGGCGTCGAGATCATGACCGCGATGCCCTCGCGTTCGAGCAGCTCGAGCGCGCGCGCCCGGATCCCAGGTGTCCATCAGCACCGCCGTGATCCCGCTCGTCACCGGGAGCAGCAGGCCGTAGGTGAGGCCGGCGACATGCGTGACCGGCATCGGCAGCAGCAACGCCTCACCGGGGCGCATGTCGTGGGCGGCCGCGATCGTGTCGGCTTCGACGCGCAGCGACTGGTGCGTGTGCACGACGCCTTTCGGGTCCGACGTCGTGCCCGACGTCCACAGGATGACCGCCGCGTCGTCGACGTGCGCGTCGACACGGGGCGGCTCGGCCGCCGATGCAGACAGCGGCTCGCCGCCCCGCACCACGAGGACGTCGCCCGCGTAGCCGGCGTCGCGCAGGAGCGCGACATGGTCGGTGCCGCGGAACGCCGATGGCACGGCGACCAGCCGCGCCGCGGTCGCGCCGAGGATGAAGCCCGACCTCGCGGGCGCGCAACGTCGGCGTGATCGGGCTCGCGATCGCGCCGCATCGCCAGATCGCCCAGCAGTACGACGGCTTCCCACCAGTTCGGCAGCTGCCAGCACACGACGTCACCCGGCCGGACGCCGCGCTCGTGCAACGCGGCCGCAACGCGCGCCGAACCCTCGCGCAGTTGGTCGATCGTGAGGCGCACGTCGCCGTCGACGATCGCGAGGTGCGAGCCGTCGGCGGACGCGAGCCGATCGAGCAGTGTCTCGTCGGTCCAGATGCCGCGCGCTCGCCACCGTTCCTGCACATCGGGCGGTGCCGGATGGCGCGGGCGCACCGCTATTGCGCGCCGTACACCGGCGCGGGCGGCGGTGCCTGCGCGAGCAGCTTCCGCACGGCGCCACCGACTCCGGCCGGCTCCCAGCGCGCGCCTTGTCGAGCGCGGGCCCGTGCTGCCAGCCGTCGGCGACCGAGAGCAGACCCGCCTTCGACCTCGAACACGCGGCCGGTGACGTCGCGCGACTCGGTGCTGCCGAGCCACACGACGAGCGGCGAGATGTTCGCCGGGTCGTTGACGTCGAAGCCCGACGTCGGCGCTTGCATGCGGTCAGCGAAGACTTCTTCGGTCATGCGCGTGCGGGCCGCGGGCAGCGATGGCGTTCGCGGTGACGCCGTAGCGACCCATCTCCGCCGCCTCGACGAGCGTCAACGCGGCGATGCCGCGCCTTGGCCGCCGAGTACGCGCCCTGGCCGACGCTGCCCATGAGCCCCGCGCCCGACGACGTGTTGACGATGCGCGCGTCGACGGGTTCGCCGGCCTTCGAGCGGCGCGCGCCAGTACTCGGCGCGCGTGGCGGGCCGTCGGCGAAGTGACCCTTCAGGTGGACGCGGATGACCGCGTCCCACTCCTCTTCGGTCGTCGTGAACAGCATGCGGTCGCGCACGAATCCGGCGTTGTTGACGAGCACGTCGAGGCCCGCCGAACGTGTCGATCGCCGTCTCGCACGAGCGTTCGCGCGCCGCTCCAGTCGGCGATGTCGTCGGTGTTCGCGACCGCCGTCGCCGCCCGAGCGCGGTGATCTCGTCGACGACCTGCTGTGCCGGTCCCGCGTCGCCACCGGTGCCGTCGAGCGCGACGCCGAGGTCGTTCACGACGACGCGCGCGCCTTCGCGGGCGAACTCGAGCGCGTGCTCGCGGCCGATACCCGCGCCCCGCCCCGGTGACGATCACGATGCGTCCTTCGCAGATACCCGGCACGGATGCGTACCCTACCGACCGAGCTCGAGGGCTTGTCCCTGGCCGTAGCGTCCGGGTGAGCGCAACGACTGGAAGGTGCAACGTGCATTTCGGCGTCACGATGTTCACGACCGACCAGACGATGGGCCCGGTCGAGCTCGCTCGTGCGGTCGAGGAGCGCGGGCTCCACTCGCTTGTATGTGCCCGAGCACACCCACATCCCGACCAGCCGCAAGACGCCACCGCCGACCGGAGACGCCGAGCTCAGCGGACGAGTACAAGCGCACGCTCGACCCATTGGTCGCGCTCGACGATGGCCGCGGCCGCGACCGAGCACCGTGCGGGTCGGCACCGGCATCTGCCTCGTCGCCCAGCGCGATCCGATCGTGACCGCCAAGGCGGTCGCGACGCTCGACGTGCTCTCGGGTGGCCGCTTCGTGTTCGGGGTCGGCTTCGGCTGGAACGAGGACGAGGCCGCAGACCACGGCGTCGAGATGAAGCGCCGCCGCGACATCGCACGCGAGCACGTGCTCGCGATGCAGGCGCTGTGGCGCGACGACGTCGCGTCGTTCGACGGCGAGTTCGTGCAACTCCCGCCGTCGTGGTCGTGGCCGAAGCCCGTGCAACCCGGCGGCCCGCCGGTCCTGATCGGCGGTGCGCGCCGGTCCGAAGCTGTTCGCGCACGTCGCGGAGTACGCCGACGGATGGATCCCGATCGGCGGTGCCGGCGTGCGCGCCGCGTTGCCGGACCTCGACGCGCGTGCGAAGCGCGCGGTCGTGACCCGAAGACGCTGCGTATCGTGCCGTTCGGGACCGTGCCCGACGCGGGCAAGATCGAGTACTACGCATCGATCGGCGTCGACGAGATCGTGCTGCGCCTGCCGGCGGACGGACCGGAACGAGTGGTTCCGCTGCTCGACGAGTACGCCGAGCTGGTCGGCGCGTGTGAACGCTGTACTTCGCCGCCCTCGAGGTCGCGGGGGACGCCGTACGCCTGGAAGGACGCCGGTTTCTCCGTTGACGCCGACGCTTGCATCACCGTGGGACATGTTCGCATGCAGACCGGCGTGGGCGAACGCGGGATCGCGGCGTGGTACCTCAGCGACGAGCCGCCGGACGTGACGCCCGCGGTCCACCCAAACGGTGTGGTGCTTCTCGATCATCTGGTCGTGTTCACCGACGACCCGGCGCGGACGACTGCCTCCTACGCCCGGGTCGGCCTCGACGTGCGCCGGTACGGCTGATGTCGGCAACGGGAGGACGCAGACGTTCTTCCGCGCCGGTGAAGTGATCATCGAACTGGTCGGACCGATACCAGATGTCGACGGTGAGCGCTTCTGGGGTCTCGCGTTCACGGTCGCGGATATCGACGCGTGCGCGGCGCGGTTCGGTGACCGCCTCGGAGCCATCAAGGACGCGGTGCAGCCCGGCCGGCGCATCGCGACCTTGCGCCACAAGGCGTGCGGCCTCACGGTTCCGATCGCGTTCATGAGCGGAGGAAGCAAGATAGATGGAGCCGCTGTCCGAGGATTGGGAACGCGCGCTGGCGATCGTCGCCCACCCCGACGACATGGAATACGGGGCAGCGTCGGCGGTCGCGCGCTGGAGGGATCAGGGAAAGACGGTGACGTACGTCCTCGCGACGCGGGGTGAGGCCGGGATCGACGCGCTGGAACCCGAGGAGTGCGCCCGCGTCCGCGAGGCCGAGGAGCTCGCGGCGCGGCGGCCGTCGGTGTCTCGGCCGTCGAGTTCCTCGAGCACTCCGACGGGCTCGTCGAGTATGGAACCCCTCTGCGGCGCGACCTCGCGCTCGCGATCCGCCGGTACCGGCCGGAGGCCGTCGTCACACTGAACTACGACGAGCGGTGGTTTGGAGGCGCGTTGAACATGGCCGACCACCGCCACGTCGGGCTCGCTGTCCTCGACGCGATACGCGACGCAGGCAACAAGTGGATCTTCGGAGGAACACGCGGGCCGAAACCGTGGTCGGGCGTTCGCTTCGCGCTCGTCGCCGGTTCGTCGCGTCCGACACACTTTGTCGACATCTCCGACCATCTCGACCGCGGGGTCGCGTCTCTCGCCGCGCACGCGCGGTACCTCGCTCACGTCGGTACCGACGCGCGGACCTTCCTCACCGGGATCGCGGCAGACGCCGGTGCGACGCACGGCGTGCGCTACGCAACCGAGTTCGAGCTCGTTCCGTTCTGATCGATGATCTCGGTCGACGTCCGGTTGGTCACGTGCGCGCAGCTTCCCGGCGAGGATCCCGACACGCCACTGCTCACGGCCGCGCTGCGCGACGCGGGCGCAACGGTGGAGCTTGCCGGTTGGCGTGACCCCGCGATCGATTGGTCCGCGGCGCGACTGACCGTGCTCCGCTCACCGTGGGACTACGTCGACGCCATCGACAATTTCCGGGCCTGGATACTCGAGACCGGCGCGGTGACGCAGCTGTGGAACCCGCCCGCCCTCGTCGAATGGAACGTGCACAAGTCGTACCTGCTCGATCTCGCCACCCGGGGCGCGCCGGTCGTTCCGACCGTCGTCCTGCTGTACGACACCGCCGCGTCCCTCGACGGCATTTGTGACGCGCGCGGATGGAACACGGTGGTCGTGAAGCCCGCGGTCGGTATCGGCGGGCATGGCGCGGGCCGCTTCGACGTCGGCGACCCGAACGCGCAGGAGCATCTCGACGCCCTGCTCGTGCGCGGCGACGCACTCGTCCAACCCTTCATGCCGTCGGTCGGGACCGAGGGTGAGATCTCGGTGGTGCTCTTCGACGGCGTGCCGAGTCACGCGGTCCGCAAAGCACCGGATGCGGGGGACTACCGTGTGCAGGAGGAATGGGGCGGGCGCACCGAGGCCGTCGACGCGACAGGTGCCGCCACCGAGCTGGCGGTCCGGGTCTGTTCGGTGCTGCCGGAACCGCCCCTGTACCGTGTGTCGACATGTTGCGTACCGGCGGCCTCTGGCACGTCCTCGAGGTGGAGGTCACCGAACCGAGCCTCTTCCTCGATCTCGCCCCGCCCGCGGCCACGGATGCACTCGTCCGGGCGGTGATGTCACGGTTGGAGTGACCACCACCGTTACAATTTCCCCGTGCTCGTGGGCGCCATCATCGGATTGCTGGTTGGTCTCGCGCTGTCGATCTACGTCGGGCGCCTCGATCTTCGGAAGCGCCAAGCGGGCATCCGCGTGCAAGCGCAGTATCGCTCGTCCCTCTTCATCGTTCCGGCGCTTCTCGCCGGCTTGGGCGCGGCGCTGGGTGCCGGCATCGCCCACCTCTGACGATTCGCGCGCGAGGATGCGCCCATGCCCCTCGGTTGCATCCGCGTCGATGCTGACGCCTATCCGCCGGTCACGATGCCCTGTCTGCGTTGTGGCGCCGAGACGATGATGCGTTTCGCGGGACCCTGCGCGGCGTGCGCCGCCGAGTTGCACGAGAAGTTCCAGGGCACGGCGCGCGAGGTCGAAGGTGCCGAGTACGAGCCGAAGATGAACGTGACCCCCAACGCGGTGGCGCTCAAGGACTAAGTCGCAGGTATCTTCGCGGCGTGGCCACGAGGGTGCGCGACTGGGCGACGATCGACTACTACGGGCTGCTCGGCGTCCCGCCCGACGCGTCCCCGGACGACATCGCACGCGCGTTCCGCGCCGCGGCCAAGCAGTCGCACCCGGACGCGACCAGCGACCCGGAGGCCGCCGAGCAGTTCAAGGATCTCGCTGCGGCGTACGCGGTGCTCTCGAACCGACGCATCCGCCGCGACTACGACAGCGTGCGTGCGGACAGCTCGGTGCCGGTCGTCGTGCACCCCGTGCCGGAGCCGACCGCACCGTGGACCACCCGCTGGACCCGCAAGCGGGCGTGGATCGCCCTGATCGGCGGCATCGTGGTGACCGTGCTCGGCGTCGGTGCGTCCTACGTCACGTGGTATCTGCACGACCGCGACGCGAGCGAGAAGGCGCGCTTCGTGCCGGTGGCTGCGCAGCGCGTCGAGAACGGCGAGATCGCGTTCGACACCAGAGACGGAAAGCACGTCGTTGTCTCCGAGCCCCGGCAGCACGGCGAAGGAACCAAGACGGGTCCGACCGTCGACGTGCGTTACGACCCGGCCAATCCGCAGCACGTCGTGCTCGACGCGAGCACGTTCGGCCGCGACATCACGCTCGCGATCGTCGCCCTCAAGCTGTTGATCGGCGGCCCGGTGTTCGCGGTGCTCGGTGGCCGCCAGCTCCGCCGCTTGCCGCCTACAGCCGTTCGATGATGGTGACGTTGGCCTGGCCGCCGCCCTCGCACATCGTCTGCAATCCGTAGCGACCGCCCGTACGTTCGAGCTCGTGCAGCAGCGTGGTCATGAGGCGCGCGCCGGTGGCGCCGAGCGGATGTCCGAGCGCGATCGCGCCGCCGTTGACGTTCACCTTGGCGAGATCGGCGCCGGTTTCCTTCTGCCACGCGAGCACAACCGAGGCGAACGCCTCGTTGATCTCGACGAGATCGATGTCGTCGAGCGCCATGCCGGCCTTCTTCAGCGCGTACGCGGTCGCGGGGATGGGCGCGGTGAGCATCCATACCGGGTCGGCGCCGCGCACCGAGAGATGGTGGATGCGCGCCCGCGGCGTCAAGCCGTGCGTCGCGCACCGCGTCCTCGCTCGCGATCAGCAATGCCGCCGACGCGTCCGAGATCTGTGACGACACCGCGGCCGTCAGGCGACCACCGTCGACGAGCGTCGGCAGCGAGCGGATCTTGTCGAGGTCCGGTTCGCGCGGGCCTTCGTCGTGGGTCACGCCTTCCAGCGGTACGATCTCCCGCTCGAATCGCCCCTCGGCGCGCGCCCGCAGCGCCCGTTGGTGTGACTCGACCGCGAACTCCTCCATATCGTCGCGTGTGATGTTCCACTTCTCGGCGATCATCTCCGCGCTGCGGAACTGCGAGACCTCTTGCGTGCCGTAGCGCGCTTCCCACCCCGGTGACCCGACGAACGGGTTCTGCGAAGCCGTACTGCTCACCCGCGAGCATCGCGGCGCTGATCGGGATCGCGCTCATGTTCTGCACGCCGCCCGCGACGACGAGGTCGGCGGTCCCGGACATGACGGCCTGCGCGGCGAAGTGCACCGCCTGCTGTGACGACCCGCATTGCCGGTCGACCGTGGTGCCCGGCACTTCGTCGGAGTAGCCCGCGACGAGCCAGCACGTGCGCGCGATGTCGCCCGCCTGGGGGCCGATCGTGTCGACGCACCCGAAGACGACGTCGTCGACGGCCGCGGGATCGACGTCGATGCGGTCGATCAACGCGCGGATCGAGTGGGCACCGAGATCGGCGGGATGCACGTTCGCCAGCCCACCGCTGCGCCTCCCGACCGGCGAGCGCACGGCGTCGACAATAGTCAATGCGCTCGTTCACTCTCGAGCGACAGGGCTGAGAGGATCGGGCGACTGGCTCGCCACGCGACAGGATTCCGGTGGAAGCGGGCGTCGCCGCGCGATCGAGCGAGGGCCCACGCCCGCTTCATGTAGAGGTGCAGGTCGTACTCGGTCGTGTAGCCGATCGCGCCGTGGCACTGGAGCGCGGCCCGCGCGGTGATCAATGCAGTGTCGGCCGCTTTCGCCATTGCCATGCTGACGTGCGTGGCGTCGAGGGTCGCCGCCGCCCGGTACACGAGCGGTCGCGCGAACTCGAGTGCGATGCGCGCGTCCGCGAGGTGATGCTTCACGGCCTGGAACGATCCGACGGGCACGCCGAATTGCTTACGTTCCTTCACGTATGCGGCCGTCATGTCGAGCATGCGATCGGTGAGCCCGCACAGCTGCGCCGCAGTCCCGCAGACGAGGCGCACGTACGCGTCCACGGCGCCGTCGCTCGCCGGCACGGCCGGCCCGCGCACCTCGAAGAGGCGCCGGGCGCCGTCGACCGAGACGCGCGGCACCAGCGTCGCCTTCGCCGGGTCGAACCTGCCCTCGGCAGTGATGATGACGTCGGCGGTGTCGGCCCAGGGCACCAAGGCGTGCCCGATCGTCATCGTCAGATCCGTGCGATCCAACACCGGCACACCTGACGCGGCAGTCTCGACGATCGGTTCGGGCACCGCGTGGCGGCCGGTTTCCTCGAGGATCAGCACGAGGTCGACCATTGTCAGGCCGAGCCCGCCCTTTGCTTCGGGCGCCAGCATGCCGACGACGCCCATCTCCCGCAGTTGCTCCCACAGGCCGGGAACCCGGCCGGTCTCGTTGGTCCATGCCGCGCGCACGTGGGCCGGCGTGCACTCCTTCTCGAGGAGGTCGCGCACCGCGTCGCGGAACGCGAGCTGGTCGTCGGTGAACGCGAAGCGCATCTATCGCCTCGGCAATCCGAGCACGCGCTCGGCGATGACGTTCCGTTGGATCTCGTTGGTGCCGGCATAGATCGGCCCCGCGAGCGCGAACTCATAGCCCTTCATCCATCCGCCGTCGGCGCCGTCGACGAGCTCTGCGTGCGTGCCGAGGAGCTCGAGCGCGAGCTCGTGCAGTCTCACGTCGAGCTCCGACCAGAACACCTTCACCATCGAAGACTCGGGCCCGGTCCGGCCGCCTTCGACGATGCGGGTCACCGTCCAGAACGTCTGCCAGCGGTAGGCCTCGGCGTCGATGTACGCCGCGACCACGCGGTCGCGCAGCTCGGCGTCGTCGCAGCACGCGTGGTACAGGTCGATCAACCGTTGCGCGGTCGCGAGGAACCGGCCCGGGGAACGGAGGGTGAGCCCGCGTTCTGACCCTGTCGTCGCCATCGCGACGCCCCACCCCTCGTTGACCGTCGCCGAGCACGTCGGTATCGGGCACGAACACATCGTCGAAGAACACCTCGGCGAAGCCCTCGTCGCCGTCGAGACGCTCGACGCCGCGCACAGTGACGCCCGGCGACGCGAGGTCGACGAGAAAGTAGGTGAGGCCGCGGTGGCGCTCGGCGTCCGGATCGCTGCGGAAGAGCCCGAAGAGGTGCGTGCAGAACGCGCCGCGCGTCGTCCACGTCTTCTGTCCGAACAATCGCCAACCGCCGGCCGCGTCGTCGCGTACCGCCTTGCTCTGGATGCCGGCGAGATCGCTGCCCGCGTTCGGCTCGGACCAGCCCTGGCACCACGTCTGCTCGCCCGACGCCATCTTCGCCAGGATGCGGTCCTTCTGCTCCTCGGTGCCGAACTCGAAGATCGTCGGGGCGAGCAGGAAGATGCCGTTCTGCGTGACGCGCTGGGGCGCACCCGCGCGGTAGTACTCCTCCTCGAAGAGGAGCCACTCCCACAGGCTCGCGTCGCGGCCGCCGTACTGCGCCGGCCACGACACGACGGCATAGCGCGCGTCGAACAGCGTGCGCTCCCAGGCGAGATGGGCCGCGAAGCCGCGACGTGTGTCGCCCGACGGCAAGCGGCGGACGGGGGACGTGCGCCTCGAGCCACGCGCGGCACTCGGCGCGAAACCGTTCCTCGGCGGGGCCGAACGCGAGGTCCATAGGTCGGGCGGGAGCGTACCGTGGCAGAAATCGTCCGGTCAGCGGCATTGCTGCCAGACGCCGGTACGGCCCAGAATGGCCTGGTGGCTCCCAAGATCGTCTTCGTCACGTATCCCGGCATCACGGCCCTCGACCTGGTCGGGCCGCACGAGGTGCTGGGCGCGGCGGGCGGCTACGACATCGTGGTCGCGGCGCGCGGAGGCAGGCGTCGTGCGCTCGACACGCGGGCCCGGCATCGTGGCCGATCGGGCGTTGTCCTCGGTACGGGGCGCGATCGACACCCTGATCGTCGTCGGTGGTGAAGGCGCGTTCGACGCGGCCGACGATCTGCACCTGGTGCAGGCGGTGCGCCGCCTCGCCGGTCGCAGCCGGCGCGTCGCATCGGTGTGCACCGGGACGTTCGTGCTCGCGGCTGCCGGCCTGCTCGACGGCAAGCGGGCCACGACACATTGGGTCGCATGCGAGTACCTCGCCCGCCGCCACCCCGAGACCATCGTCGAGGAGGACCCGATCTTCGTGCGGGACGGCGACGTGTGGACGTCGGCCGGCGTCACTGCGGGGATGGACCTCGCGCTGGCGCTCGTGGCCGAAGACCAGGGCCGCGACGTCGCGTTGCGTGTCGCCCGCCACCTCGTGATGTACGTGCAGCGACCGGGTGGTCAGGCGCAGTTCAGCGCGCAGCTCGGCGCCCAGTCCGCCGAGCGCGATCCGCTGCGCGAGCTCCAAGCGTGGATCGCCGAGCATCCCGAGGCCGACCACGCCGTCGAGCGACTCGCGGCGCGGGTGGCGATGAGCCCGCGTCACTTCGCGCGCGTCTTCCGCGCCGAGGTGGGCTGCACTCCGGCCGCGTACGTGGAGCGCGTCCGCCTCGAGGTCGCGCGCCGCCTCCTCGAAACGACGTCACTGTCCGTCGAGGAGATCGCACGCGCGTGCGGGTTCGGCACCGTCGAGACCCTGCGCCGAGCGTTCGCACGGCGGGTGGGCGCCAGCCCGACCGAGTACCGAGATCGTTTCCGTTCCCTCCGATCTGCCTA
Organism: uncultured Actinomycetes bacterium; assembly: GCA_963781425.1. Taxonomy (GTDB): domain Bacteria; phylum Actinomycetota; class Acidimicrobiia; order IMCC26256; family PALSA-610; genus DASQHW01. The sequence goes on from CAWAGX010000001.1 coordinate 438,291, forward strand.
AGGAGTCCCCTGGTGGACATCGTTTGCTTGTTGTTCGACGGCATCACCGCGCTCGACATCATCGGGCCCTACGAGACCTTGCAACGCCTCCCCGAAGCGAACGTGAAGTTCGTCGCTCGGGAGAAGGGGCCCGTGCGCACCGACAACGGGTTCCTCGCATTGGTCGCCGACTACTCGCTCGACGAGGTCACGAGCGCGGACGTCCTCGTCGTCCCCGGCGGGTTCGCGACCACCGCGCTCGAGAAGGACGAGAAGCTGCTCGAGTGGATCCGCGCGATCGACACGACGACGACGTGGACGACATCGGTGTGCACCGGCTCGTTGCTCCTCGCCGCCGCCGGGTTGCTCGAGGGCAAGGAGGCGACATCGCACTGGGCGTCGCTCGAACGTTTGAAGGAATACGGCGCGATCCCGACCGGTCGGCGCGTCGTCGAGCAGGGCAAGGTCATCACCGCGGCCGGCGTGTCGTCCGGTATCGACATGGGTTTGACCTTGGCCGCGCGGATCGCCGGCGACGAGTTCGCGCAGGCGATCCAGCTCGGTATCGAGTACGACCCGCAGCCCCCGTTCGACGCGGGATCCATCGACAAGGCGCCGCCCAAGGCGCTCGAGCGGCTCGCGGCGATGTACGCCGACAAGTTGTGAAGCCGACGCTCATGACTCGGTGACGACTGCGAGCGGTTCGACGCCGGTGTCGATCTCCTGGGGCTGGACGTGCAGCGTTGCGAAGGCACGGGTCCACGCGTCGCGTTCGTGATCGTTCATGTGTGTGCGCACGACGAAGAGTCGCGTCGGCGGCCCACTGGAGCGTTCCCGGAGTGCGTCGCGTAACGTCGCAAGGACGGCCTCGTAGGTGATTCCAGTCGCGTAGTGCGCATTGATCCCCGACGGTTCTGCGAGGAAGCCGGGCGCGACGGCGTCGGATCTCACGATGTCGATGTGGCCGTGGGGCCAGTAGTACGCGAAGCCCCAGCTGGCGAGCGCGTTCACGACGACGGCGTCGCCGGGACCGAGATGCGCGGCGACGTAGCGCGTCTGCCCGCGAATGTCTTCGTTGGGTACGCCGAAGAAGCGCACCGACGGCGCGACACCGATCGCGAAGAGCATTGCCAGACCGGCGGCGGCTGCGACGCCCAGCAATCGTCGCCGCCGGAAGATCGCCGCACACATGTCCGCGGCGCCCATCGCGACGATGACGAGGGAAGGGACGATCAGAAAGAGGTTCGTCCGCAATTCGAGGAACGGGAACACGCGCGCCCGCCCGAGCACGAACATCTCGAGCCACAGCAACGGCAACGTCACCGCGAGCGCCGTCTGACCTTGCCGCGCGAGTACCACGATCCCCGTCGCGAACAAGACGACCGCGACCACCCCCGGCATGGCGAGGAAGACCGCGAGATCGTTCAGACGATGCCATGACTCGGCGAGCACGTGTATCGGCGAGCCGGTGAGGTATGCGTTTTGCCAGTAGTCGCGCAGGTTGGCGTTCAGCGCCGGGACGACCACGACGCCGAAGAAGGCCGCGTAGACGGCGGCGACTCCCGTGCCCACGACCACCGTCGCGGCTGCTTTCCGAGTGGCGCGCCGGAGGAGGGCGGACACGAGCAACGCGCCGAACCCGGCGACGACCACGAACGCCGACGTCGTGCTGAAGGGCACGGCGATCGCGCCGAGACCTCCGAGCCACACGACCAGCCAATCGCGAGGATCACCATCGATCCAACGAACCCCAACGAGGACCACGAGGGCGATGAACGCGTCGCTCGTGTACTGCTTGACATCACCGCGTATCAGCATGGCGGGCACACACGCGACGACGAACGCGGCGGCGGTTGCCGCCAGCCGCGCCTGCGCACTGGACGACCACGCGAGCGCGCGCACCAACACGTAAGAGCAATTACCGCCCCGACCGCGCACGCCACGGTGACGACACGGAAGCGTTCCGGGCTCGAACCCGGCACAAGGCGCAGGAGCGCGAGCCATCCAATCGGGCTGCTCGCGGTGGAACCCCACATGCGTGCCGGCGGCACTCGCGTGAGCACCGTGACCCATGTCTCGTCGGTCCACAGCGAACGGTCGAAGATCGTCGAGAGCGGACGCAATGCGAGTGCGGTCAACGCGGCGAGGGCGACGAGGCCGCCGTCACGCCGGTCCCACCGGCCGCGGCCCCGCGCCACCGCACGGACCGCCGCCTCTCCCGCCGTCGGCGCCACCCGCGACGTCGCGCGGGGCTGGGTCACGGCCTCAGCTGCCACACCCCCACATCGGACCCGACCGGCACCGGGCAAGGACCACCCGACAAACAATCCCGCGTGGGCGGTCGCGTTCCCTCAGTGTGTGACGATCACCGCGGAGCCGTGGCCGAAGAGGCCTTGGTTGATCGAGAGGCCGACGCGTGCGCCCTCGACCTGGCGGCCTCCGCGCGCGCCTTGGACCTGCCAGGTGAGCTCGCAGACCTGCGCGATCGCCTGCGCGGGCACGGCCTCGCCGAAGCATGCGAGACCGCCGCTCGCGTTGACCGGGACGCGGCCGCCGATCGTCGTGGCGCCGTCGCGCAGCAGCTTCTCGGCTTCGCCGGTCGCGCAGAGACCGATCTGCTCGTACCAGTCGAGCTCCATCGCGGTGGAGAGGTCGTAGACCTCGGCGCAGTCGAGATCGTCGGGCCCGAGCCCGGCTTCTTCGTAGGCGCGCAGCCGCGATCGATTCCTTGAACCCGTGCCGCGGGTGCTGCCGGTGCCGGCGGCGCTGTCGGTCGCGAAGTTCGGGAGCTCGATCGTCGTCTGCGGGTAGCTCGGCGTCACGGTCGAGATCCGCGCGACCCGTACCGGGTCGGGCACGCCGTGCGCGGCGCGTACTCGATCGACGACACGACGATCGCGGCGCCGCCCGTCGCTCGTCGCGCAGATGTCGAGCAGGCCGAGCGGGTCGGAGACGATCGGCGACGTTGAGCACGTCGTCGACGGTCGACTTCCTTGCGGTAGCGGGCGTAGGGGTTGCGCGAGCCCGTGGCGCGCGTTCTTCACCTTCACCTGTGCGAAGTCGTCGCGGGTCGCGCCGAACAGCTCCATGCGGCGGCGGGCGTACAGCCCGAAGTAGGTCGGGTTGGTCGCGCCGAGCAGCCGGAAGCGCAGCCAGTCGGGGTCGTCGCCGCGCTCGCCCTTGTTCGGCGCGAGGAAGCCCTTGGGCGTGGTGTCGGCGCCGACGACGAGCGCGACGTCGCAGAAGCCGGCGAGGATCTGGGCGCGAGCGGTCGACAAGCGCGGTGACGCCCGACGCGCACGCCGCGTACGACGACGCGACCTGCGCGCCGTTCCATCCGAGCGCCTGCGCGAACGTCGCGCCCGAGACGTAGCCGGGGTAGCCGTTGCGCATCGTGTCGGCGCCGGACACGAACTGGATGTCGCGCCACTCGACGCCCGCGTCGGCGAGCGCGGCCTGCGCCGCGACGACGCCGTACTCGACGAAGTTGCGTCCCCACTTGCCCCACGGGTGCATGCCCGCGCCGAGCACCGCGATGTCGCGGTCGCCGGTCATCGCGTGGCTCCTCAACGGCGCCCACTGCCAGACCACGTACTCGTGGTCGTCGTCCTCGTAGAGCGGGCCGAGCACCAGCTCCATCTCCATGCCGACTTCGAGCTCGGCGGGGTCGGCGCCGGTCGCGAGCTGCGCCGAGCACCACCATCGCTCGTCGGCCAGCTCGACTGCGCACACCGTGTACGGCACGAACGGGTCGCGGCGCGACGTACGGCTCGGGCGGCGCGTAGTGGTTCGTCGTCCACGACCACAGCTTCCCGGTGCGCGAAGCTCGACGGTGTTCGCTCCTCGCCCGGCGCGCTCGGGTTCCCCGACACCGCGACCGCCGTCGGCCAGTAGTACGAGCCCGAATCGACGCCCGCGGCCGCCGAGCAGCGCGGGCGCGGCTCGTCGGTCGTGAACCAGCCCTCGACGGCCGGCACTCGCGTCTTCATGACAGCTCTCCCAACCGCTTCAACGTCGCTTCGGCTTCGCTCATGATGCGCGCGATCAGCTCGGCGACGCTCGGGAGGTCGTCGATCACGCCCGCGACCTGCCCGCTCGAGAGTACGCCCGCGTCGAGCCGGCCCTCGACGAGGCCGGCCCGCAACAGCATCGGCGTGTTGGCGGCGAGGATCGACCTGCGTCCATTTCAGGTCGGCTCTCGCGCTTCATCGCCCGGCCCTCGCGCAGCATCCCCCGCCACGACGTGCCCGACATCTTCTTGAACGCGAACGCGTTGCGGACGCGCGCGGGGGAGCGAGGTGACCGCGTTCGTGTGTTCCAGCTCGTCGACGAACTCGGTGCGCAGCACGCGGTGCGGCACGCCGTCGATCCGCGTCGGTCACGACCGTGTCGGCGACCGTGCGCTCGAGGTAGTACTGCTTCACCGCTGTCGGGCACGGTGCTCTCGCGCGTGAGCAGGAAGCGCGTGCCCATCGCGATGCCGGCCGCGCCGTACGCGAGCGCGGCGACGAGGCCCGCGACCGTCGAAGAAGCCGCCGGCCGCGATCACCGGGAGGTCGACCGCGTCGACGACCTGCGGCAGCAGCAACGTCGTCGCGACCGAGCCGGTGTGCCCGCCGCCCTCGCCGCCCTGCACGATCACCGCGTCGACGCCCCACGCGGCGACCTTCTCGGCGTGGCGGCGCGCGCCGATCGACGGCACGACCCGCACGCCCGCGTCCTTCAACGTCTTGATCTGCCGTTCGTTCGGCGCGAGCGCGAACGACGCGACCTTGCACCTTCGCGTACGAGGAGGTCGACGCGTTGCGTCGGCGTCTTCGGCGTCGGCGCGCAGGTTCACGCCGAACGGGCGGTCGGTGCGTGCCTTCACCTCGCGGATCGCGGCCTCGAGCTGGTCGTAGGTCATCGTCGCCGACGCGAGGATGCCGAGCGCGCCCGCGTTCGCGGTGGCCGACACCAGCCGCGCGCCCGCGACCCATCCCATCCCGGTCTGCACGATCGGGACGTCGACGCCGAACAGGTCGCAGATCGGCGTCCTCAGGCCGGTCACGGGTTCGGCACTTCTTCTTCGCCGAGGCCGTTCGGGTCGATGACGTCGCGGATCCACGCGAGCTCGTCGTCGGTCGGCAGCCGGGACACCGGCACGCGAGCGTCGATGGCGAGCTCGAAGCCCGTCGCCGCGACCACCTCGTCGACGGTCACGCCCGGGTGCACCGAACGCAGGCGCATGCGGTGGTCGGGCGTCTCGAAGTCGAGCACGCAGAGGTTCGTCACGACGTGGCCGAGCTGGTGGAAGCGACCGCGACCCGCCCGAGGTCGCGCGCGCGCGGTCGTAGCCGACGCCGCTCACGACGTCGACCGCCGGGCACGAAAACCCGCGTCGTGTGCGCTCGGGATCCAGTACGACGTCTTGTCGTTGATCGTGTTGCCGGGCGCGCCGCGCATGCCGAGCAGCTGCGTGCGCGGCGCGTCGTGCTCGCCGATGAACGCGAAGTTCTGGTTGCCCCACTTGTCGAGCTGGCTGCCGCCCATCATCACGTGGCGGCGCCCCGACCACACGACGTCGAACATCGTGCGGTACGGGTTCCAGCCCGCGACGACCTTCTCGGGGTCGTCGACGCCGACCGGCACGATGTTCTCGACGAGCAGCGCCTCACCGTCGGTCATCACGAGCTCGGGCGCGACCGTCGCCTTGGCAAGGCGGCCGCCGATCATCGGCAGCGTGCCGATCGGGTTGGCGAGGATCTCGCCGTCGCGCGCGAAGCAGTCGGCGATCGCGGCCGCGCACACCTCGGCCCGGGTCGGGGGCCGTCCCGGTCACGTGGCAACCGCCTGCTGGTACTCGTCCTCGGTCGACGTCGATGTACCGGGCGCGGAACTCGTCCCACGCCTCGTCCGACTTCGCCGACGCGGTGTACGCCTGCTGGAACGCCTCGTCGCGCGGATAGTCGGGCACGCATTCGGTGAAGTGCGCGCCGTGGGGCGTCTCGACCACGCCGTCGGTCATCAGCCGGTTGATGCGGATCGACTGCACCGGGCCCGCCTCGAGCAGGTCGCTCGGTGTCGACGATGCGCTCGACGCTCATGAAGCGGCGCGTCGCCGCCATGCACATCAGGTCGTCGAAGTAGGGGTCGACGTTCAGGATACTGGCCGGTGCCGCCCTGATCGCCGCGGTGCATGTGGATGAGCGCGACGTCGAGGTGCAGCGCGGGCATCGCGACGAGCTCCTCGCCGTCGGCGTACGGCGAGCGGACCGTGCGCAGCGCCGGGTTAGCCGCATCACGTCGGAACCGAGGCCGACCCGGGTCGGCAGGAACGGCACCCGCCACGCCGCCGCCTGCAGGCCGAGCAGGAACATGCCCTCGTCGAGCTCCATCGTGGTGACCGCGCCCGATTGCCGGGCGTTGCGGAAGTGCGGCTCGAGCGCGATCGAGTCGAGCGACACGAACGCGTAGACGACCTCGCGGACCTTTCCCGCGCGGCACAGCAGCCCGACGTCGGGGCCGCCGTACGAGACGACGCGGAGGTCCTTCACCGACGAGCGGCACAGAGCGCGCACGAGGGCCATCGGCTTGCGCCGCGACCCCCAGCCGCCGATGCCGACGGTCATGCCGTCGTGCACCTCGGCGACGATGTCGTCGATGGTGACGCGCTTGTCCGGAACGCGCAGCAACATGCCTCGTCCCGACCGTGGCGGAGCGTCAGATCGTACACTCCGCCCTCGTGGAGCTCGGCTTCGACGGCCAGGTCGTGATCGTCACCGGGGGTTGCCGCGGCATCGGGCGGGGGATCGCGCAGCGATTCGCCGATGCCGGCGCGCACGTCGCGATCTGTTGCCGCCACGAGCCGGAGTCGCTGCCCGACGGCGTGGCTGTTCGTCGCCGCCGACGTCCGCGAGCCCGACCAGGTCGACACCGTGATCGCCGCGACGCAGCGAGCGCTTCGGCCGGCTCGACGTGCTGGTCAACAACGCCGGTGGTTCACCGCCCGCCGACTCGGCGACCGCGTCGCCGCGGTTCACGGCCGGGATCATCGCGTTGAACCTCACCGCGCCGATCGTGTTCGCGCAACGGGCGAACGCCGTGATGCAGGACCAGGACGGCGGCGGCGCCGATCATCAACATCGCGAGCGTGAGCGGTGTGCGGCCGTCGCCCGACACCGCTCGCGTACGGCGCCGCGAAGGCGGGCTTGCTCAACGCGACGAAGACGATGGCCGTCGAGTTCGCGCCAAAGGTGCGCGTGAACGCGGTCGTCGTCGGGCTGGTCGTGACCGAGCAGGCGCACCTCTTCTACGGCGACGACGAAGGCATCGCGTCGGTCGGCGCGACCGTGCCGCTCGGGCGCATGGCCGATCCCTACCGACGTCGCCGACGTGTGCCTGTTCCTCGCGTCGCCGCTGGCGCGCTACGTGACCGGCGCCGAGGTGCTCGTGCACGGCGGTGGTGAGCGACCGCGTACATGGACGCCGCCAAAGGCACACGGCGCGACCTGATGCGTTTCGTCGTCTTCGGCGCGGGTGCGGTCGGCGGTGCGATCGGCGGCCGCTTGTTCGAGCACGGCCACGACGTCGTCGCTGATCGCGCGCGGCGCCCACTACGAAGCTCTGCGCGACCGGGGGTTGCGGCTCGTCGATCCCGATGCGGACACGACGTTGCCGATCCCGGTCGTCGACCACCCGTCGCACGATCGAGCTGGCGCGCCGACGACGTGGTCGTGCTCGACGATGAAGACGCAGGACACGCAGCGGGGCGTTGCACGCGCTCGCCGCAGCGGCGCCGCCGGAGATCGCCGTCGTGTGCGCGCAGAACGGCGTCGAGAACGAGCGCCTCGCGCTGCGCCACTTCGCGCACGTCTACGCGATGTGCGTGATGCTGCCCGGCGACGCACCTCGAGCCGGGGGTCGTCCGGCGTCGTCGGCGCCGATCACCGGGCTGCTCGACCTCGGGCGCTACCCGACGGGCTCGACGACGCGCGCCGGTGCGATCGCCGCCGCGCTCGAGCGGTCGACCTTCGAGTCCATCCCGCGCGCCGACGTCATGCGCTGGAAGTACCGCAAGCTCTTGATGAACCTGGCGAACGCGGCCGAGGCCTTGTGCGGGCCCGGCGACGGCGTCGGGCGAGCTCGCGCGGCGGGCGCGCTCCGAGGGCGCAGCCGTGCTGCGACGCCGCCGGCATCGACGTCGGCCTCGCTCGAAGAGGACCAGGAGCGGCGGGCCGATCGCATGCAGATCAAGCCGATCGCCGGTGCGATGCGCGGTGGCGGCTCGTCGTGGCAGAGCCTGCGGCGGGGGACAGGAACGATCGAGACCGACTACCTGAACGGCGAGATCGTGCTGCTCGGCCGCGAGCACGGCGTCGACGACGCCCGGTCAACGCGATGCTGCAACGACTCGCGAACGACGCCGCCCGTCGCCACACGCCGCCCGGCAGCGTCACCCCGAGGACCTCCTCGCCCGCCTCTGACCGTGCTGTCAGGGGTGCTGGCTGCTGACCGAGACGACCTCGCCGGTCATGTACGACGCGAGGTCGCTGGCGAGGAAGACGATGACGTTGGCGACCTCCCACGGCTCGGCCGCGCGGCCGAACGCCTCGCGCGTCGTCGAGCTCGGCGAGCAGCTCCTCGGTCGTGACCTTGGCGAGGAACGGGTGCATCGCGAGCGACGGCGCGACGGCGTTCGACGCGCACGTTGTGCGGCGCTGCCTCGATCGCGGCGCAGCGGGTGAGCGCCATGCACGCCCGGCCTTGGCCGCCGCGTAGTGCGCCTGGCCCTCCTGCGCGCGCCAGCCGACGACCGACGCGTTGTTCACGATCGCGCCCGAACCCCGTTCGCACATGTGGCGCAGCGTCGCGCGGGTCATGCGCATGGTGCCGGTGAGCGTGACGTCGAGGACCGAGAACCACTGCTCGTCGGTCATGTCGGTGAGCGGCGCGGTGCCGCCGAGGCCGGCGTTGTTCACGAGCACGTCGAGTGCCCGCCAGACACCTCGACCGTCTCCGCGACGAGCCGTTGCACGTCGTCTTCGGACGTGACGTTGCCGAGCACTGCGGGCACATCGCCGAGTTGCTCGAGCGGACTCGCGCAGCCGCCGTTCGTGGATGTCGCTGATGACGACGCGCGCGCCTTCTTCCACGCAGCGCTTCGCGGTCGCGAACCCGATACCGGTCCCGGCCGCGGCCGTGACCAGCACCGTCTTGCCCTCGAGGAGGCCGTCCGGCTCGGGTAGGCGTGGACGTTGTCATCGCGGCTCCTTCGGCAGTCCGAGGGCCTGCTCGCCGATCACGTTGCGCTGGATCTGGTTCGACCCGCCGTAGATCGTGTCGGCGCGTGAGTAGAGGAACAGACCGCGTCCAGCCGGTCGTCGGTCGCGCGTCGATCGCGCGGTCGCGCGCCGAGCACGTCGACCGCCAGCTCGCCGAGCCCGCGGTGGAACGACGCCCAGAAGCAGCTTGTGGATCGACGTGGCGCGGGTCCGACCGTGCCGTGCTCCAGCATCGGCAGCGTGCGCAGCGCGTGGTAGCGCATCACCCGCAGCGTGATCCACGCGTCGGCGAGCCGCTGGCGGAACACGGGGTCGTCGCGAGCCCGTTCGCGCGTGCGAGTCGGTGATCGTCCTGCAGCTCGTTCTCGAACGACAGCTGCTGGCCGAGCGTCGACGCGCCCCGCTCGAACGCGAGCGTGCCCATCGCGACGCGCCAGCCGCCGTTCACCTCGCCGACGACGTTCTCGGCCGCGGTGCGGGCGCCGTCGAAGAACGTCTCGTTGAACTCGCTGTGCCCGGTGATCTGCACGATCGGCCGGATCTCGATCTTCCGCGGCTGGTCCATCGGCACGAGCAGGTACGACAGGCCCTTGTGCTTCGGCGCGGTGCGGTCGGTGCGCGCGAGCACGAAGATCCACTGCGCCCAGTGCGCGAGCGACGTCCACACCTTCTGGCCGGTGATGACCCACTCGTCGCCGTCGAGATCGGCGCGGGTCTGCACGTTCGCGAGGTCGGAGCCGGCGTTGGGTTCCGAGTAGCCCTGGCACCAGATCTCGGTGCCCGCGCAGGATGCCCGGGAGGAAGCGGTGCTTCTGCGCGTCGTCGCCGAAGTGCACGATCGTCGGCCCGAGCAGGCCTTCGCCGATGATGCCGACCCGCCCGGGTCCGCCGGCGCGCGCGTACTCCTCGTAGAAGATGACCTGCTCGACGAGCGTCGCGCCGCGACCGCCGTACTCGGCCGGCCACCCGAGACCGATCCAGTTGTCGCGGCCGAGCTCCTGCTCCCACTCCCAGCGCTCGTCGAACAGCTCGTGCTCGTCGCCGGGGCCGCCGCGGCCGCGCACTTTGGCGAAGCGGCCGTCGAGACGGTCGGTGAGCCACGCCCGCGCGTCGGCACGAAAACGTTCTTGGTCGGGGGTGAAGTGCAGGTCCATCGGGAGACGCGGCAACCTAGCGAGCATGGAACCACAGGGCATTGCCGTGGTGACGGGCGCGAGCCGGGGCATCGGGCGCGCGGTCGCGATCGAGCTCGCGGCAACGCGGCTTCGACACGGTGGCGACGATGCGCAACCCCGCCGCGGGTGCGGACCTGGCCGACCTCGGTCTGCGCGTGCAGCGACTCGACGTCACCGACCCCTCGTCGATCGACCTGCCCGACGGGCTGCGCGTGCTCGTGAACAACGCGGGCGTCGAGAGCGAGAACCTGCCCGTCGAAGTGATGTCCACCGGCTCATGGCGCACGCATGTTCGAAACCAACGTGTTCGGGCTGGTCGAGGTGACCAAGCAAGCGATCCGGCTCATGCGGGCAACCGGCGGGGGAGTGATCTGCAACATCACGTCGTCGTCGACGCTCGCGCCGGTGCCGTTCCTCGGCCGGGTACCGCGCCTCGAAGGCCGCGGTGACCGCGATCGGGGAATCGCTCGCGGCCGAGGTCGCGCAGTTCGGCATCCGGGTCGTCGAGATCATGCCCGGACCGATCGAGACCGACATGCTCGCGAACTCGGATCGGCCGGCCGCGGCGATCGAGCACGAGCAGTACCGATCGCTCGCGGAGAAGATGTGGGAGGGCCGCCAGGGCGTCCGCAGCTCGTACACCCCGGCGCCCGACGCGGCCCGCCGCATCGTCGACGCAATCTGCGACGACGACGGTCCGCTGCGCTACGGCTGCGATCCGCTCAGCGAAGGAATGCTGACGGGCTGGAACACGAGCGACAACGACGGCTGGGTGCGCGGCATGCTGCGCGCGTTCTCGTGATCACGGGCCTCGCACACACGGCCCTTCACGTGGCGGACGCCGACGCCGCGGTCGCGTGGTACCGCGACGTGCTCGGTCTCACCGTCCTCTCTCCGCCGTACCGCATGGAAGGCGACGCGATCACACGCGACATGGGCGAGCTCTTGCCCGCTCCGGTCGTTGTCAAAGCCGCGATCGTCGGCGTCGACGACGGGTCCGATCGCGTGATCGAAGTCATCGAGTATCCCGAAGTCCGCACGGGCGCGCCCGCGCCTGCCGGCATCACCCGCTTCGGGTTCACGCACGTCGCGTTGCTGTGCGACGACGTGGTCGCGACCCGTTCGGACCTCGAAGGCAGAGGTGTGCGGTTTCTCGTCGCGGAGGTTGCCGACGTCGCGGGACTCCGCACGACGTGGTTCGCCGATCCGTGGCAGAACGTGCTCATCCTTGTCGAGAAGGTGCGCCGACCCGAGCGCGCGTACTACCAGCAGTACCCGTGACACTGCTAGAGCGGATATTCGAACTCGATCTCGTGCTTGATCGGGATGCCGTGATTGCCGGTCTCCGGGAGCTCGGGCTTGAGCGGGCGTGAGTCGGCAACTGCGTCGCGGTGGAAGTCACACCACTCCCAGCCGTCGCGCTGATACAGGCGAATCGCATCGGTGTTGTCGTTGGTCGTGATCAGCCAGAGGCGGGTCCAGCCGGCCTGACACGCGTGGTCGACGACCGCGTCGAGCAACGCGCCACCGGCGCCGACGCCCCGGTTCGTGGTGACGAGCACCACGAGCTCGGCGTCGCCCTCGACCTCGCACCACAACGCACATCCGATTGGACGGCCGTCGCTCTCGACGACGAAGCCGTCGAGTGCCGACGCATCGTCGTGCACGCGTCCGCGGGACACCACCCGCGTCGATGCGAACGCGCCTGAGATCGCGTCTGCCATCCACGGTCGGTCGTCCCCGGTCGCGCGCCGGACGTTCACGCTGCGATCTCACTCCAAGGCACCGGTGTCCCGCAATGCCTCGATCTGCGGCCTGGTGAGCCCGAGGACGTCGCCGAGCACCCAGTCGTTGTCCTGGCCAAGCGTCGGACCGGCGCGCTCGTAGCCGCCGTCGAACGCCGCGAGGCGGAACCCGTTCCGCTCGTACAAGCCGTCACCGAGGAACGGATGGTGGTGCGGCTCGAAATGCCCCCGGTGCGCGAGCTGCGGATCGAGGTGCAGATCGCCGAAGTCGTGTACGGGTACGGCCTCGATTCCCGCGGCCTGGAGCTGCGTCGCGACCGCGGCACGTGTGCGAGCACACGTCCAGTCCGCGATGTCCTCGCCCACGATCGCGCGGAGGCGATCAACCTCGTCGTCGGTCCAGCAGGCGATCGCGACCCACCGATCGTCGACGCCATCTTCTTCGGCGCACGGAAAAGCGCCATGGAGCGCGGCATCTGCGTGGTTGTTGCCGTCCCGCAACCGGATCACGCCGTCGCACTCGTAGTCGAGCAGCCACGGCGCGAGCGACCAGATGCCGGTCTCCACCTGTGAGACGTCGAGATAGACGCCGCGGCCGGTACGGCGGCGAGAGTGGAGTCCGGCCGCGAGCGCGGTCGCGACATAACGCGGCGCGAGGGAATCGGTGATGGTGCCGTACGGTCCGACCGGCTCGCGATCCGGCCAGCCGGTGAGCGCGTTGTAGCCCGAGAGCGCGGCGCCCTGGCCGCCGAACCCCGGGTAGTCCTTGTGCGGGCCGGTCTGACCGTTCAAGCACACGCTGATCATCACCAGGTCGGGCTTGTGCTCGACGAGCGCGTCGTAGTCGAGGCCGAAGGCCTTCATCGCTCGCGGCGCGAAGTTCTCGGCGACCGCGTCCGCCCACTCGGTGATGAGCCTCCGCACGAGCGCCACCGCTTCCGGCGCCTTCAGGTTGAGGGTGAGGTTGCGCTTCCCGACGTTCAAGCCGTCGTACATGACCGAGCCTTCGAGGCCGTGCGGGTTGTCGGGTCCGAGGGCGTACACGCGCAGGAAATCGGGCCGGGACTTGGACTCGATGCGCAGGACGGTCGCGCCGTGCTCGACGAAGTAGCGGGTCGCGATCGGCCCGGCGGCGCCCGATCCGAACTCCAAGATGTTCACGCCCGCCCACGCCTTCTGCTCCAACTGTTTGGACCCGGAGCCCGCCACAGGCGGGCTCCGCGTCCAAGGAGCATTTTCCGGGCGGGCGGGGGCGGCTTCGCCGTCGGCGGCACGGACGACGACGAAGGAGCGCGGGAACTGCTCGACGTCGTCCACCGGGCCGAAGAACTCGCCGCGCCGCGAGCTGGCCCGATGCGTAGATCTCACGAGGGGAGTTGATCGGGGCGAGCATCACGTTCGTCTCGCACGCGAGCTCGTACAGCTCCTGCATCGTGTGCTCCGCGAAATACTCGGCGACCGCGTCCTCGATCTCCTTCAGCTCTTCGTCGGAGGCCGTGTTCGGGCTGAAATCGGTCCAGTCCCGCGCGGGAAGGCCGGCCCGCTCCGCGATCAGCTCCAAGCTCGGGACGCGTGCCTTGCCCCCGCGCAACCCGAACGACACGAAGCCGTCCTTGGTCGGCCAGATCTCGCGTGTGCGTCCGATGTTGGCCCCGCGGCGGGAGCCCCGGAACTGCGTCTGCGGGAAGCGAGCGGGGTTCGCCATGTTCGCGATGAGGACGACCTCTTGCATCGAGAGGTCCACGCGTTGCGGCCGCCCGGACCACAGCGCGGTGAGCGCCGCGAACGCCGCTTCGCCGCCGGTGTGGGCGTACGCCGTCGGCTCGGTGCAACGCACGGGCGCGCGGTCGGGGTCGCCGGTGCAGTACATGTTGCCGCTCGCGGCCATCACACCCAGATCGGTCGCGCGCCACGACGCCCGCGGCCCGTCGAGCCCGAACGGTGTGATGCTGACCCAGACCGCGGCGGGCACGCGCGCCGGGTCGAGCTGGTGGGTCCCGGACAGGCCCGGCATGTCGAAGACGACGTCGGCGTCGGCGAGCAGCGTGTCGAGCGCGGGATCGCCGGCCGCGAGCACCCGCACGGACTTGCCGGCGTTCCATGCGCGGGCGACGTTGCCGTGCAGCACGTCACCTTCCGGAGGCACGACGCGCGTCACGCGCGCACCGAGGTCGCCGAGCACGCGCCCCGCGCGCGGAAGGATCACCGCCGAGGTCGACGACGCACAGGCCTTCGAGGAGCCGTTCCGACACGAGGGCAGGAGTGTACGCGCGACTAAGTGAGCGTCTCATCCTTCGACGCGACGCGTATTCCGCCGACCCCGGTGCCGGTCTCCTGACCGGTCCGCACCGCTTCGAGGGTGAGCCGCTGAATCGTCGTCTGATGTACGTAGTTGAGGACGCGATCGACCGCGGGGATCATGCGCCGCGAGTTCGCGGTGAGCTTGCGCTGAATCGCGACCAGCTCGTCCTGATCCCATTCCCGGTTGTGGCCGGCGAGCATCGCGTGCACGTCGGCCTGCAGGGCGCGGAAGTGGCGCACATAGATCGAGCCGAGCGCGACGAGGATGTCCTCGGTCATGCCGATCTCGCTCAGCTCGACGACGGCACGGAGCAACGAGAGGTCGCTGTCGTCATAGCTCTCCCGACCGAGCGATGCCGGGTCGGCGAGCAGCGCGACCTCGCGCAGTCGCTCGACGAGCGCGCGCTCGACGCCCGAGAGCTCGACCAGCTCGTCGAAGGAGTAGCTGCCGCCGTGGGTCGCGAACAGGCCCTCGAGCCCGGGACGGTCGGAGGTGAGGATGGCCCGGATCGCCGCGAGCGAGAACCGTTGCTCCTGGAGCCGCCGGATGCCGGCCAGGCGCTCGAGGTGGGCGGGCCCGTAGAGCTTGTGCCGGCCCGAGCGCTCGGGTGGCATCAGCAGGTCTTCCCGGCAGTAGTACCGGATGGTGTCGACGGTGATACCGGACTTTTGGGCTAATTCGTCGATCCGCCACCGGGTCTCGTCCACCCCGGCTCCTCACGGTTGCACGCATTGACAGCAATGACACTGAGAGCATATACTCACAGTGTCGTTGCACCAGGAGCATCTGTTCACCGAGCTCCGGTGAAGGTAGCAGTCGAATAGAGGTCCGTATGGACAACGTAGGAGTGATGATGCGTTCGACCGGGACAGTCGCGGGCGGGACCCGTACCGAGGCGAGGCGCCAGGCTCTTTCGTGGCTGGCCTCGCAGTTGGAATGGGAACGCACCCTTCGGGTGTTGCGAAACGATGAGGTGGTCGAGAGCGACTGTCGAGCCGCCTGACCTACCTGCTGCGCGTTGGGCGCGGTAGTCCCCCCGCACCACGCACCGACGCGACAGAGATCGGCCCCGGCCTCCCGGCCGGGGCCGACCCGCGTCTACGTTCCCGGCGTGGAGCATCTCGCGACGCGCCTCGCCCAGATCCCCGGGGTCGTCGCCGTCGCGCTCGGCGGTTCCCGTGCAACGGGCCGGGCGCGTCCGCACTCGGACTGGGACTTCGGCCTGTACTACCGCGACAGCATCGACCCTGCCGACGTGCGTGCGCTCGGGTTCGAGGGCACGGTCTTCGGACCGGGGGAGTGGGGTCGCGTCGTGAACGGCGGTGCATGGCTCGTCATTGACGGCCGGCGCGTCGATCTGATCTACCGCGACCTCGACCAGGTCGAAGAATGGACGCATGACGCCGAGCACGGCCGCTTCCGCGTGTACCGCGAAGTCGGCTATGTCGCCGGCATCCCGACGTATGTCGCGCCGGCCGAGCTGGCGTTGCAGCGCGTGCTGGTCGGATCGTTGCCGGTGCCCGCGTTTCCGAGCGCGTTGCGCGATGCCGCGCCGCCGTGGTGGCGGCGCGTCGTGACCGGCGGCTTGAAGTTCGCGGCGGCGCACGCGCTGCGAGACGATGCGGTCGCGTGCGCGGGCAACCTCGCAGTGGCCGCGCTCGGCGAGGCGCACGCGCGGCTGTGCGAAGCCGGCTGCTGGTACCTGCCGGAGAAGGAGATGCTCGCGGAGGCGGGTCTCGACGACGTGCAGCCCGCGCTTCGCGAGCTTGGTTCGGATCTCCCGGCCGCAGTCGACCGGGTGCGCGATGCCTTGGGAGCGACCAATGACAGATGACAACCTCGAGACGATCCGGCGCGTGTACGACGCCTTCGGCGTTCGTGACATGAAGCTCATCCAGGAGTACTTCGCGGACGACGTCGAGGTCACGCTGACGCCCGAGCTGCCGTGGGGCGGGAACTACCAGGGTCACCACGGCCTGTTCTCGTACTTGCTGAAACTGATCGAGCACGTCGAATCCCAGGTGGTGACGGAGAAGCTGTTCGCAGCGGGTGATCACGTCGTGTTGTCCGGACGCACCCGCGGCAAGGTGCTCGCGAACGGCGCCCAATTCGACGTCGCGATCGTCCACCTGTGGGAGCTACGCGAGGGCAAGGTCATCCGCTACGACTCGTACAACGACACGCCCGCGTTCCTCGAGGCGCTGCATCGGGTCGCGAGAGGTGGTGCATGACGTCTCCCGCTCCAGGCGCCGGTACTCGTCGGCCCGGCCTCGGCCATCGACGCACGCTCGACGGAGTACGCGGCATCGCGATCGTGCTCGTGCTGCTCGTCCATTCGGGCAACGCGCTGTGGCCGAGCGCGGACGCGTGGCTGGCAAAGAACGGTGCGCTCGGTGTGCATCTCTTCTTCGTGTTGAGTGGGTTCTTGATCACCGCGCTGTTGCTCGCGGAACAGGAGCGGACCGGTGGCATCGACCTCCTGCAGTTCGCATGGCGGAGAGCGTTGCGGCTGCTGCCGGCTGCGATCGCGTTCGTGACCGTGCTGTTCGTCATCGCCGCGCTACGCGGGGGGCCGGGAGCCCACTGGGCCGTCGACAGCGCGGTACCGGTCCTGACCTTCACGACGAACTGGGTCATGAAGGGCGCCGACAATCCTGTCGGCCGCGTGCTCGGCCCCCACCTGCACCTCTCGACCGAGTTCATCCAGACGTGGTCGCTCGCGATCGAAGTGCACTTCTACATCCTCTGGTCGCTGGCACTGTGGGCGACCGTGCGTGCGGGCTGGTCCCGCCGCGCGCAGTTGATGCTCGCGGTCGCGGGCGTCGCGGCGGTGCTCCTCTGGCGCGCCGCGCGCTTCGACGGCAACAACTGGCTGCCGATCTACCTCAGCACGTCGGCGCGGATGGATGCGCCGTTGATGGGCGCGGTCGCTGCGATCGTGTTCGCCGCGGGTTGGACGACGCGAGTACCGACCCGAGTGTGGGCGGCGTTCGGCGCCATCGCACTCGGGATCTTCATCGTTGCCGCGTTCACGGTCGACTGGACGTCTTCGGTGCTGCCGCAGTGGGGATATACGGCGCTTGCGTTCTGCGCCGCGGTCGCGATCGTCGGTGCCGTGTGCGGGAGGGCGGGCTGGTACACCCGCGCCCTCGCCGTGACGCCGCTCGTGTTCCTGGGACGGATCTCGTACTCGTTGTATCTCTGGCACTATCCGTTGTTCTGGACCATTCAGCGCAAGGACCCGGACTGGCCGGGGCCGATCCGATTCGTCGTCGGCGTAGGCGCCGCGATCGTCATCGCGACTGCGTCGTACTACTTGGTCGAGCAACCTTTCCTGCGCCGGAAGAATCGCGTCGCGCGGCGCGGTCGCTGCGTGACACACGCCCGCGGCCTGACTACGTGTGCAGCAGCGCGACGATCGCGACGCCGACGGCCAGGCCGCCGATGAGCGGGATGATGACGCCGAGCATGGCCCACCGGATCACCGACCGTTCGCGTCGTTCCCGGACGAGGTAGACGGGCTGCCACGGCAGTGTCTCCGGTTTCGCGCCGTCGACGTGCAGCAGGTAGCCGCGCGAGTCGTCGTCGGGTGGGAGCCACCACCCCACCTGCTCGAGATCGCGATCGCTCACCGGATTCCGGTCCCGCACACCCTCATATCGTCGTCCAATTCCAGCATGGCGGCCAGTTCGGGATGTCTCACCGCGCCCGTGCGATCGTGATGATCTCGGGGCTCGTCTCGGTCAGTGGTTGCCGGCCCCAATCCCCGAACTGCTCCTCGATCGCCAAGCCGGCATCGGACAGGAAGGCGGACAGCCGCTCGTCGTCCAGGAAGCGCAGCGTGCTCCGACTGACCTGCGGCCGTTCCCAGCGGTCACTGGTGAATGTGATGGTGAACGAGACGAGGTTCCCGGCTACCGGTGTGTCCACCTCGTGCGACATCCGCACCATGGATCCGTCGGCGCACACGACCTCGACGGCGTTCTCCGGCGTCCAGCACTCCCAGGCCCGAGCCGGCGGATTGCGCGTTTCGAATGCGAAGCGGCCGTCCTCGGCGAGCACCGACCGAATCGCGGCCAGCGACTCCCGCAACTGGTCGTCTTCGATGAACACCTGGAACGCATGACCAGTCATGACCACGAGGTCGAACACTTCGGGCCGCCCGAACGACGCGGGGTCGCCGAGTATCCACGCAACGTCCGTACGCGCGCGAGCGACGTCGAGCATCGCTTCGGCAGGATCGAGCCCGCACAGCCGGCCGGTATGACCGTCCTCCCGGGCCCCCCGCAGGAGCGCACCCGTGCCGCAGCCGACATCGAGCACCGCTCCCGCGGACATCACCAGTGGCAGGTAGAAGCTGAAGTCCCCCCTTGGCTCCCACGGGCAGAACAGGTCATACAGCGCGGCGAGATCGGGCTCGGAGAACAAGCGATCGACCACGCCCGGCAGCCTGCCAGAGCCCGCGGTCCGATTGCTTCGTCATTGACGCCGAGGCCGAGGCGGCGATCATTGCATGGGCGGGGGCGCGCCGAGCTCCGTCAGCCGCCGCTCGAGCAAACGCCGCTCCGCATCGTCGTGCACCAGCGCGAGCGCGCGGCGGTAGGCGTCGCGTGCTTCTTCGGTGCGACCGAGTCGTCGAGCAGCTCGCGGCGCGTCGAATGCAGGTATCGATAATCCCGCAACGCGAGGCGATCGACGATCGCGAGCCCCGCCTCGGGACCATCCACCTCGGCGATGGCAACGGCCCGGTTGAGCTCGACCACGGGCGAGTCGGTCAGCCGGGTGAGCTGCCCGTAGAGCGCGGCGATCTGCAGCCAGTCGCGTGGCTCGTCCGCGTGCAGCGCCACGATCGCGGCTTGCACGACATACGGGCCGCGTCCACGCAGCGCAAGTGCCCGGCCCAGCGCCGCTCGTCCCTCGGCGATCTGCGTGTTGTCCCAGAGCGAGCGGTCCTGATCGGCGAGCAGCACCAGGTCGCCGTCGCGGAACCGCGCGTCACGGCGGGAGTCGTGGAAGAGCATCATCGCGAGCAGGCCGTGTGTCTCCCGCTCGTCGGGCATCAGCTCGGTGAGCGTCCGGCCGAGCCAGAGTGCCTCTCCCGCCAGGTCGCCGCGGCCGCTGTAGCCCTCGTTGAAGATCAGGTAGACGACCGCGAGCACCGCGGCGAGCCGATCGGGCAGGAGGTGTTCGGGAGGCACACGAAACGGGAGTGCCGCGGCTTTGATCTTGCGCTTCGCCCGCACCAGTCGCTGCGCCATCGTCGGCTCGGGGACCAGGAAGGCGCGGGCGATCTCTTCGGTGGTGAGACCGCCGAGCGTCCGCAGCGTGAGCGCGACTTGCGCGTCGGTCGCGAGCGCCGGGTGGCAGCACATGAAGATGAGCTCGAGTCGCTCGTCCGGAAATCTCGTGGCGTCCACGCTGTTCTCCGCGGTCTCCGGCATCCGGAGCAGGTGGGTCTTTGCGGCCAACGTGCGATCACGACGAATGCGGTCGATGGCCCGGTTGCGCGCCGTCGTCACCAACCAGCCGATCGTCACGGGAGTGCTGTCGTGCTGCGAGCGCTCGGCGGCGATCGCGAGGACGCGTCCCCACTGCTCGCGGAAGGTCTGGTCGAGGATCGTTACCACTCCATGATCGGGCGCACCTCGATCGCGCCCCCGAGCCGGGCCGCCGGGATCCGAGCCGCGAGCTCGATCGCCGCGTCGAGGTCGTCGGCCTCGTACAACAGGTACCCGCCCAGCGCCTCCTTGGTCTCGACGAACGGGCCGTCGGTGGTCAGCGTCTTGCCGTCCTGGACCCGGACGGTGGTCGCGGTCTCCGGCAGCTGGAGCCCGACGCCGGGAGTCACGCCCGGGGTCTCGTTGATCGCCTTGTACGCCGCATAGACAGCCTGCTGTTCGTCGGCCGAGAGCGTCACCCACGCCTCGGGCGTCTGGGGCGTGGGGCTGGTGCCCTGATGGATCATGATCATGTACTTCATGGCTTCCTCCACTTGGGGATTGGTCGCCCATGAAACGAACGGAGCACGACGAAATCGACAGCTCCTCGCAAAAAGATCCTCGCATCTCGCCGCAGCGGAAATTCACCATGACACGTTCGGACGGGGTGCCGGCCGGGGCTACGGCACGACCCTTCTGCTCTCCCGCAGGATCGGAAACTGACGCTCGGGATCGTTGCACGGCTCGCGACGCGTCGGCGGGCCGGCGTCGGGGTCGCCGCGCAGCACTTCCGATCCCGCGTGCGCGTACTGGAGGATGTACGCCTTGCGGACCGCGTCGGTGACGTTCGGTCCGGTCATGTGTGGCGTCAGCGACGAGAACACGACGATGCCCCCGGCGCGCACGGGTGCGGCCACCTCGGCGGGTGGTTCCTCGAAGCACTCGTAGCCGAGCGGGTCCACGTACCGGTGGGCGAGTGTGCCCATCCGGTGGATGCCGGGCGCGACCCACGGGCATCCGCTGTCGACGGTCGCGTCCGTGAGCGCCACCCAACACGTCAGGTACTGCTGCGGTTCGATGAACGTGTAACCGTTGTCCTGGTGCCACGGGAAGCGGCGCGGTTTCTCCGGCTTCTTGTAGACGGCTTGATCCCAGTACATGTCGACGTCGGGGCCCAGGAGGTCGGCGCACAGGTCGACGAACACGTCGTGTGTCGCAAAGGTGCGCGCGAGCTCGGACTGCGCGACGAGATGCGTGGTGAAGGTGATCGCACCCGATTCCGCGATCATCACGCGTTCGTCGGCCTGGGTGCGTAGAAACGCGTCGACACGGGTCTCGTACGTGTCGAGCTCGTCGGTCACCTGGGCTACGAGCGCGGGATCGAGCAGGTCCTCGAGCACGACGAAACCGTGTTCGTCGAAGTGGGCGGCCTGCTCCTCGGTCACACCGCGGAACGGCCCGCGCGGTGTCGCCCACGTGAAGCCGCGATTCCACGGATGCAGCGGCAACGTGTCGGTCAACGCATCTCTCCTGCGCCGGCCTCAGCCGGCTGCGGAAGCGACCGGAACGTGCGGGGCACACACGCAGAGCTCATTGCCGCACGGATCCAGCATGGCGGTGAAGGTGTTGGTGAACCCGAACACTTCCTCGTCAACGTGGAGAACCTCGGACGCTCCGAGCGCGGAGCCGCGCGACCTCGGTGTCGAGCCCGTCGAGATGTTCGACGTAGAGGTCGAGGTGCCAGCGGTTCTTGCCGACCTTGGGTTCCGGGAGCGGTTGGAAGACCAGACGCGGTCGGACGCCGCCCGGGTCGACGAGCAAGAAGGGCAGTGATTTCTCGTAGCCGAGCGCCGCGGCCCAGAAGTCGGCGAGGACGGCGACCTCGGCCTCGGCGCAATCGACCGTGATCCCAATCGATGATTCGAACATCGCTACGCCTCCTCGCTGAAGGAGTCACGACGGTACAACGCTTGGCCGGACACCGTTTCGGCGATGAACGAACACAGACGGGAGAAGTGCCGGCTCCGCGCTCGACAATGCTTGCGTCTGTCCCGCGCCCGCAGGGACTGGTTGCGGGAGCGGCTTGCATGTGGCGTCGGCGCGACGCCCGGGGCTTGCGAGGTGGCAACGCGCCGGTCGCGAGGTAGTCGGCGATGTGCCCCATCGACGCAGTCGTTGCCGAGCAGCGTGCCGGCGCGGGTCGTGCCGACCGGCTCGGCGAGGAGGCGCGAGCTCGGGAACAGCTTGCGCACTGCCAGGCTGTCCTTGAAGGGCTCGGCGGCGTCGAGGGTCTCGCTGACGAGCAGCCTTCCGATACGCACGCCAATAGTCGTGGGCCCAGGTGCGCCAGCGCTGCGGCCAGTGGGCGCCGGTGCACACCACGGCGTTCCACACCGCGTATGCGTTGTCGTCGCCCGGGAGGTCGAAGACTGTGTAGGCCGCGATCACGCCCCATAGTTCGGTTGGCACGAGAGCGCGGGCTCGCTCGAGCCGACGCCGCGCGGATCGAACCCGATCCAGTCGTACCGTTCGCCGAGGTGATCGGGCACGGACGCTCCGAGCGTCGCGAGCTGCAAACCAGAGGCCCCCGGACCGCCGGGGTTGGTGAGCATCACCCCTTGGTATTGCGATGCGGCCGACGTGTGCTGCACCCGGCCACCGCAAGCCGGATGTTCGCTCCGTTCGGGTGTGCGTAGTCGAGCGGCACACTCAGGAAGCCGCACTGCGCATGCGCCGCGATCAGCGCCGCATCGGAGCAGGCGCCCCATGAGATCCTCTGCACCGCGGCTGGCGGCGGCGCGCTCGCGCTCACCGGACCGGGAAACCTCGCCAAGCCCACGAACATCACGTACAGAACCGTGCTCAGAGCGACAAATCTCCTCACGACACACCCCCTTGCCGAGAGTCTCGTCGTCGATTCGCAATGGCCTGTCGACAAGGTTGGCAGCGTCACCTGACCAGGGGTGCTGCCCCCCTCATCGTGCAGATCCGGGAAACTGCGCAGAGCGTGTCCCGAACGTGGGCGGTACGGTCCCGGGCGATCAAGCACGCGGTCGAGCGCGGGAGTCATGCGATGAGTTGGGACTTCTCTACCGAGCCCGAATTCCAGGAGAAGCTCGATTGGGTCGAGCGGTTCTGCCGGGAAGAGGTGGAGCCACTCGAGTACGTCTTTCCGTATGCCGTGAGGTCGCGGGACCCGAAGATCAAAGGCTTGGTCAAAGGCCTGCAAGACCAGATCAAGTCCCAGGGCCTGTGGGCGATCTTCCTCGACGAGGATCTCGGCGGCCCCGGCTACGGCCAACTCAAGCTCGGCTTGTTGAACGAGATCCTCGGTCGCTACCCGTCGGCGCCGCAGATGTTCGGTGCCGCCGCTCCCGACACCGGCAACATGGAGATGCTCGCCGCCTACGGCACCGACGAGCAGAAGAAGCGCTGGCTCGAGCCGATGATGAACCAGGAGCTGTGGTCGGCGTACTCGATGACCGAGCCGCAGGGCGGATCAGACCCGAACTTGTTCCGGACCCATGCGGAACGTGACGGCGACGAGTGGGTGATCAGCGGCGAGAAGTGGTTCACCAGCGCAGGACGTGTGGCAGACATCCTCTTCGTCATGTGCACGAACGGCATGTATGTCGTGCCCCGCAAAACTCCGGGCGTCGAGATCCAACCCGAACCGCGCAACCACAACCACATCATCTACAACGACGTCCGGGTTCCCCTCGACCACCTGCTCGGTCCCGAGAACGGCGCCAAAGTGCTCGCGCAGCGCCGGCTGGGCGGCGGGCGCATCCACCACGCGATGCGCACCATCGCCCAGTGCAAGCTGGCCTTCGACATGATGTGCGAGCGAGCCCTGAGCCGCGAGTCGCACGGCAAGATCATCGCCGAGCACCAGATGGTGCAAGAGAAGATCGCCGACTCCTACGCGGCGATCCGGATGCTGCGCTTGTTCGTCCTCGAGACGGCATGGAAGATCGACAACACCAGCACCCAGGAGACCCGAACGGACATCGCCGCCGTGAAGTACACGATGGCGAAGGTGCTACGCGACGTGTCGTTCAACGCCCTGCACATCCTCGGCTCGCTCGGCACGACCAACCTCACGCCGCTACAGGCCATGTACGCGGGGGCACCCACGATGGGCATCGCCGACGGCGTCGACGAGGTGCACAAGGCGACCGTCGCCCGCAACGTCCTCAAGGCATACCGTCCGCACGATGGCTACTGGCCGACGGAGTACTTCCCGGCCAAGCGCGAGCAGGCGATGGAGAAGTTCGAACCCGCGTTCCAGGCCGACCCGGAGCTGCGAGCCCTTGCCGACGGCTACGCCAAGTACTTCGCCGGCCGCGCCTGAACGCCCAGAGGATCTTGCGACAGCGAAGGCGACGATGGTGACACGCCGATGTAGCCCGCGATCGCAGCATTGCGAATCGTCAACGAATCGAGCGTACGAACCCCACCGATCGTACGCACGCCCCGAGACACCTCATCGTCGATCACCACCGTCGCCTCCGTGCCGCCGCCCGTGCCCGCCCTGGAACTGGGGAAGGAGGCGCCATGCAGACGCGCTGATTTCTCTTCTTGTAGGACGACACCGCCGAATGTCACACCGGTCGGACGCGCTGTTGTCCGTGGTTTCCCCGCCGCGCCGGTTCGGGGCGCTTCTCCGTTTCGCGCGGGACCATCGGTCGTGACGGACACGCGCGATGTGAGTACGGGCCCTAGGGCTCCGGCGTCGTCGTCGCCGTTTCCGGGACCGTCGTCGCCGTCTCCGGGATCGTCGTCGTCGTGGACGTCGAGGTGGACGTCGTGGTCGACGAGGATGTCGTTGTCGAGGACGTCGACGACGACGTGGTCGCCGGAACGGTCGGCGTCGACGCCTTTCCCGGCGCGAGGACGCGATGGGCCTCGTCGAGCACGTCGTGCGCATCGTCATCGACCGCGGCCTGCTCGGCGGGCTCGAGACGACGCAACTGCGACTCCAACGCGTTTGCCGACTGCGCGATCTCCACGGGGTTGCCGGCCGCGATCGCGAAACGAACCTGCGCGATCGCCGCACGGGTGTTGGTGATCGCGACCGCATGGGCAGATTGTTGATCGTTCTGACGGTCGGCCCGGACGGCAACCGCCGTGCCGACGAGCGCGATCAATGCGGCGGCGGCGGCAATGGCGGCGCGACGGAGCGGTCGCCGCAGTCGCTGGCGCCGGACGTGTCGTTGCAACACGGCGATGCGTTCGGGAGACGGCTGACGCGGCTCGGGCTCGAGCGCCCGGCGCAGCGCCTCGGCGAGCTCGAGGTCATCCCGCACGGTGCACCTCGCCGTCGAGAAGAGTGCGCATCTTGGCCAGCGCACGGTTCTGCACCATGCGTATCGCACCGCTCCGCCGACCGACGATGCTGCCGACGGCATCCGCGCGCAACCCGCTCACCACGCGGAGTTCGACGATTTCCTGTTCGGCCGGACTCAGCGTCGCGAACGCCCGGCGTACGCGAACGGCGTCTTCGTCCCGCAGCAGATGATCGACGGGATCGGCGCCGTCCGCGACGATGTCGGGCGCCATGTCATGCGAGAATCGCCGGCCCGCGCGTTGCGCGTCGAGCACGACATTGCGAAGGATTCCGTGCAGCCACGCGATGAGGCCGCCACCTTCGCCGCGATACCGGCCGATACCTGCCACCGCCCTGCTCATCGTCTCGCTCACGGCGTCCTCAGCCGTCTCCGGGTTCGGCAGGCGCCGCCGCGCGTACGCGTACAGGCGTGGGTACGCGTTTCGGTAGATCTCCGTCCATGCCCCCGGGTCGCGAGTCCGCGCCGCGAGGACAAGATCGTCCAGATCTTCCCCTGCCACATCACCTTCCTAGTAATGAACTGCGGCGAAACGTCACTGCGCTACCCGCCGTGGCGGGGGGCCTCCCCATTCTGGTGTCCTCACCCGACTGTGCAAGCCGCTCCGCACCCGACGATCGTGCGAGCGGTACGTGCGCATTCCCGTTTCGTAACCACCCATTTGGCGCGAGATACACGTACGGACACCGACCGCCGTCATCTCGCGGAACGCCGCCAAAGCGTACGCGGCGCGAGGCTCCGCATCCCGTCGCCGCAAATCTCCGTAAAGGTCGAGCGTCAGGCCGCGACGATCACGCGTGCGATCGCGACGTAGAAGAGCAAGCCGGCCGCGATCACGAGCGCGTGAAACACCTCATGGAACCCGAACCCGGCGGGCACGGGGTCGGGCCGGCGCGCCGAGTAGACACTCGCCCCGAGCGAATACACGACACCGCCGCAGACGATGAGCGAGAACGTGACCACACCGAGCTCGTGCCAGAGGACCGGGACGAACGCGACGGCCGTCCAACCGATGACGACGTAGAGGCCGGCGACGAGCCAGCGCGGCGCGTTGAGCCAGAACATCTGCACGACGATCCCGGCCACCGCGAGAGGCCATACGACGCCGAGCAGGATGCGCGCGCTGCGTGTGTCGAGTCCTACAACCGCGACCGGGGTGTAGGTCGCGGCGATGCCGACCAAGATCATCGAATGGTCGAGCCGGCGGAGACGTCGCCGGACGGGCGGGCTCCAGTGGCCGCGGTGGTAGCACGCGCTCGTCGCGTACATCGCGGTGATACCGACGGTGTACACGAGTGCCGCCCAGCGCGCTGCCGTCGTGTGAGCAACGGCCACGAGGCCGAGGCCGAGTACCGCGAAGACGAACGCGGCGACCTCGTGCGAGACGCCCCGCCAGCGCGGCGTGACCTCGAGCGCCGAAACTTCCGGGACTTCCGATCCGTGCACCAGCCCAGTCTGTCGCCGGTTCTGGAAGAGTGTCCGGTGTGGAGCCCGACCCGCGACCGAGTGACCAGCAACCGTGGATTGCGAGCTGGACCCGCCGCCGGTTCCTCGCAGGCTCCGGCGTGGCGGCTGCGGGCCTCCTCGGGGGACTCGGCGCGGCGTGCAGTGGCTCCGATGGTGCAGCGCGGCAAGCCGGTCCCGCGGTCGACCTCCGCCACCACGGTTCCCGCCAAGCCCGACTCGGCCGGGATCGTGGTCGGCGACCTGCCGCCGGAGGAGCAGGTGTTCGGCTGGATCGAGGAGGTGGTGAGTCACGGCATCCGCCGTCCCGGCTACCCCGCCGACGTCTGGGCCGAGGGTTGGATCCAACAACAGTTCCGCGACATGGGCCTCGAGAACGTGCACCGCGAGGAGGTCCCGCTGCGCTCCTGGAAGCCCGGAACGTCGTCGCTGCGGGTCACGACGGCCACCGGTGAGACGCGCGACATCAAGCACTTCCCGGTTCCCTACGCCAAGCCGGTGCGCGACCTCGACATCGAGCTCGTCGCGTACGACGCCGCCGACCAGTCCGCGGTCGCGGCCAAAGCGTCGCTGTACACGGTGAACCTCATCACGCTGCCTGCAACCTCGCTGGCGATGAGCGGCAGCGTGCCGAAGGACATGACCGGGCGGATCATCGACGACGCCGCGGATTCGCTCGCGAAGGGTCAGCACACGGTGCCGTTCGCGCCGGAGTTCCAAGACGTCGTCGGTCCTTCGATGAAGGCAAGCGCCGCGGCGTTCATCGGGACGCTGACCGGAAGTCCCGGGGACACCTACGACTACTACGTCCCCTACACCAGCGGCGACATCCCGATCCCGGGCGTGTGGATCAGCGAGAGCAGCGGCACGTGGCTCCATGATCAGCTGGCGAAGGGACCCGTCCGGATCCGGCTCACCGTCGAGTCCACCGTCACCGACCACACCTCGTACAACATCGTCGGAGACCTCCCCGGTGCCGACGACGAGATCGTGATCATCGCGTCGCACCACGACGGTCCCTGGGCGTCGGCCGTCGAGGACGGCAGCGGCACCTCGCTCGTCCTCGCGCAAGCCCACTACTGGTCCCGGCGTCCCGCCGCCGAGCGACCGCACCGGCTGCGCTTCATCCTCCAGGCGGGCCACATGTGCGGAGGAGCCGGGCTGATCGCCTACGTCAACGCGCACCGGACGGAGCTCGAGAACGTGGTGCTCGAGGTCCATCTCGAACACGCCGCACTCGAAGCCGAAGAGGACAGCCAGGGCGAGCTGGTCACGACCGACCGGCCAGTGCCGCGGTGGTTCTTCACGAGCCGTCACGCGTCACTCGAAAAAGCCGTCTCCAAGGCGCTCTCGGGTGAGCGGCTGACCCGTTCGATGGTGATGGCGCCCAATGCCTTCGGCGCCGCGCCGCCCACCGACGGCAATGCGTACTTCCTCGCCGGTGTTCCGATCGTCCACTTCCTCACTGCCCCGTGGTACCTGTTCGACTCCGTCGACACCATCGACAAGATCGACCGCGCCCATCTCGTCCCGCTCACGCGGGCCACCATCCGCGTCATCCAGTACACCGCGGTGACCACCGCGACAAAGCTCCGCGCCGAACCGCCGACGCCGTGACGCCGTCGCCGCGTGGCGCTCGCTAACTGGTTTGCAGCTCGGCGTCGAACGCCGTCGCAAGACCTTGGAGCAGTCCTCTCCACGCGGACGGCGCGGAAGCGGGCAACGGGCGCCGGATGCTCAAAGCTTCGACGAGTTCGACACCGTCGCCGCGCAGGCACGGCACCTCGGATGGGGCGGTGCCGTCGCTCACCGCGACGGATTCACCGACATCGAGCACGCAACACAACCGCGGGTCGGTGGCCTCGACGGCAAAGCGTCCGGCGATCGTGTGCCCGGTACCCATCGCCAACGCGGGGCTCAACGCGGCGGCGTACCGCACGCAGGACCCGACCTCGTCGGGCTCGGTCGGCAGGGCCACGCCGAGGGGGAGTGCGATGTCACGCTCGTGGATCCAGCTATCCCACAACGCGTGGAACCCGATCAACCGGATCGGGACATGACCGGCGGGTGACTCGGCCAGCATTCCCCAACCCGCGTCGTCGAGGTCGGCGAGGACCGCCAAGAACGCGTCGTTCGACGCGACGAACTGGTCGAGCACCTCGGTCGTGCTCAGTTCCCGCATCGGCGCGACCATCAACGCCGGAGTCGTCGCGGGATCGAACCCGGCCAGCATGCGCGTCGGCGTCCCGGACAGACCTGCGAGCAGCGAAGTGCGCCAGAAGACGTTGACACCAACGAGGTGTGCAACGACGTCCTGCACCGTCCAACCATCACAGCGGCTCGCCGAGCGCCAATCGTCGTCGCGAAGATCCGCGAGCATCCCGGCCAGACGTCGACGCTGTCGCACCACCGGCGCGAACTGATCATCCGGGCGTCCCGCAATCGAAATGATCGGCGGTCCCTCATAGCGCGGCGATACCAACACCAGACCGCAACGTATCCGACGCCTACGGCCTGACCCACCTCGGGAGGCTGACGTCGTCGATCTGGTGGAAGACGACCTCGACCGGCTCGCCGATGGTGATCGTCGCGGGATCGATCTCGTTGATGTCGCCCTCCGCGCTCGACGACGAGGTTGCCTGCGTAGCGGATCGTCGGATCCTCCTCGAGCTCGACGATGATCGCGTTGTACGGCGCCTTCTCGGCATACGCGGGCAGCAGCGGGGGATGCGGGACGATGAACGACCATATGCGCCCGCGCCCGGACGTGCGATCCCACTTCACGTCGGTCGAGCGGCAGGAGGGACACATCGGCCGCGGGGGCATGCGCCACTTGCCGCACGCGCCGCACGCCTGCACCAGCAACTCTCCGCGCCGCGCACCCGAACCAGAACTCGTTTGCGGTCGGTTCCTCGAGATCGGGGAGCAACCACCGTGCTTCCATGGACGCGGGACTCATCGGCCGTCCTTCACGAACAGCATCGCCGATGTCGGCACGCCCTCGCCCGACGTCACGAGCGAGACGTCGGCGCCTTCCACCTGCGCGGTCGAGGATCCCCTGATCTGGCGAACGGCTTCGAGCACCAAGTTGAACCCGTGCACATACGCCTCGGACATCCCGCCGCCCGCGGTGTTCACCGGCAGACGACCGTGCGGCCACTCGATGTTGCCGTCGTCGGTGAACGGTCCGCCTTCGCCCCGCTTGCAGAAGCCGTAGCCCTCCAGCGACAACGGAATCAGCGGGCTGAAGGCGTCGTAGAGCTGCGCGACCTTCACGTCGGCGGGCGTGACGTCGGCCATCTCCCACATGCGGCGGGCCGCGGTCCACGCCGGGCCGCGCAACGGATCATCGGTGAAATAGTTCGTCATCGTCTGGTGCTGCGGGGGCAGCCCTTGCGCGAACGAATGGATGTACGCGGGCGGCTGCTTCAGATCGCGGGCCCGTTCGGCGGACGCGATCACCACCGCGAGCGCGCCGTCGGTCTCCAGGCAGTTGTCGTACAGGCACAGCGGCTCGGAGATCCACCGGGCACTCATGTAGTCCTCGCGCGTCAACGGCTTGTGACCCATCGTCGAGGCCGGGTTGCGCGCCGCGTGCTTACGGAATGCCAGCGCGATGTTCGCCAGGTGATCGCGCGTGCCGCCGTACTCGTGCATGTATCGACGCGTCAGCATCGCGATCTCGTCGACCGGGCGGATGATGCCGAAGGGCCGTGTCCATTGCCAGTTGTCGGCGATGCGGGCACCGGCCTGCGCCCACGGCCGCGAGCCCTTGTCGGCGCGCTTGCGCGCCCGCCACGCGACGGCAACGTTGCACTGTCCCGTTGCGACCGCCATCGCCGCCTGGCCGACGACCCCGCAGCCGGCGCCACCGCCGAAGCCGACCTGGGAGAAGAACGTGATGTCGCCCAGACCGACGGAACGCGCGACATCGACTTCGCGGTTCGGCTCCATCGTGAACGACGCGAGACCGTCGACGTCCGACGCGGGGACGCCCGCGTCGTCGAGCGCCATCGAGATCGCCTGGCACGCGAGCGACAGCTCGGTGTCGGACAAGCCCTTCCCGAACGCGGTCTGCCCGATGCCGGCGACCGCCGTCTTGTTCTTGATCACCAACCGTTCCATTCCGGTTGGCGGCGTTCCCGGAAGGCAGCCACGCCCTCTTTCGAGTCCTCGGTCGAACTGTTCATCTCGACCATCATCGCTTCTTCTTCGAGCAGATCACGTCGCGACAGCTCGGACGCGTCGTGCAGCAACTTCTTCGACCAGCCGATTGCCTTGGTCGGGCCGCTCGCGAGCCGTTCCGCCCACTCCTTGGCGGCGCCTTGCAGCTCCGCGGCGGGGACAACCTTGTTCACGATGCCCAGCGCCGCCGCGTCCGCCGCCGAGAGATCGTCACCGAAGAACACGAGCTCCTTGGCCTTGTGCATCCCGACGACGCGGGGGAGCAGGTACGCGACACCCGCGTCCGGAATGAGCCCACGCCGCACGAAGACCTGGATGAGCTTCGCGTTGTCGGCCGCGATCACGAGATCCGCCGCCAGCACGAGCATCGAGCCGCCGCCGGCGGCCGTGCCGTTCAGGGCCACGATGACCGGCTTCTCGCAATCCTGGATCGCGAGCATCAGCTGCTGGAAGCCCTTGCGCATCATGTTCACGGCCGCACCGACCACGCGATCGGGTGCAATCTCGGGGTTGGCGCGCGCGGGTTGGGGGACCGTGAGGTCCGCGCCCGTGCAGAAGTGTCGCTCGCCGGCGGCGGTCAGCACGACGGCGCGCACGGCAAGATCGACGTGCGCGTCGCGGAATGCCGCGATCAGCCGGTCGCGCACGTAGAAGGGGATCGCGTTGCCCTTGTCCGCACGGTTGATAGTCAGCCACAGCACGCCGTTCTCGAGGCGTGTCAGCAGGTCTTCGGCATCGGATGCTTCTTCGCTCACTTCTTCACCACCAACGCGTCGAGGGCCAGGGCGCCGCGTGCCCGCACACGCAACGGATTGATGTCGAGCTCGCGCACGTCCGCCGCCAGGTCCATGGCGAGCTGCTGCACCTTCATGATGGTGTCGACGAGCGCGTCGACGTCTCCGGGCTTCTGGCCGCGCGCGCCCCGCAACAGCGCGATGCCCTTCAGCTCTTCGAGCGTGCGCCGGGCCTCGTCCTGGTCGAACGGCGGGACGCGGAACGTGACGTCGCCGAACACCTCGACGAAGATGCCGCCCAGGCCGAACGTGACCACCGGCCCGAACAGCTCGTCGGTCGACACACCGATCAGCGTGTCGACGCCGTCGACCATCTCGCACACCATCACGCCGTCGATCCGGGCTTGCCGGTCGGCCTTGCGCCGCGCTCCGGAGCAGCTCTTCGTATGCCGCGCGCGCCTCCTTCGGCGAGCCCACACCGACCTTGACGACGCCGACGTCGGTCTTGTGCAGCAGGTCGGGGGACGACACCTTCATCACGACGGGGAAGCCGAGCTCCTTGGCTGCCTTTGCGGCTTCGGCCGCCGACGCGCACAGCACGTCCTTCGACGTCTTGATGCCATACGCGCGGATCAGCTGCTTGGCGTACCACTCCGACAGCGCCTCGCCCGGCGCGAGACCCTCGAGCAGCTTGCGCGCCTTCTTCGCCGCGGCCGACGGCACCACGGGCGCGTCCGCGAACGGCGAGCGATGACGCGCCACGAAGGACCAGTAGTCGGCGTACGCCTTGACGGCCTTGACACAGTTCGCGAAGTTGCGGAACACCGGGAGGCCGCCGTCGAGCAATCGCTTGTAGTACGTGTCGTCGGTGCCGGCGGGGGCGCCCCACACGACGAAGACCGGCTTGGTCGACGATTTCGCCGCTTCGATGATGTCGCGCGTGAACGGCTCGCTGAACTGGACGACCGCGCCGGTGATCGGGATGACCACGATGTCCGCGTTCTTGTCCGCGAGGATCACGTCGAGGATCTTCCGTCCGCGCGAATCGGCGACGGGCGGGCCACCGCAGTCGACCGGATTGGAGACGCGGAGGTACGCGGGAATGAGTCCGTCGTGCAGCTGCCGCTGCGAGCTCTTGGTGAGATCCGGGAGTGACAGCCCCGCGTCGGCGAGGACGTCGGCCATGTGCGCACCCGTCCCACCGGAGATCGCGTACACGCATATTCCCGGGTCGCGCTCGCTGCGCTCGCCGCTCCCGCCAGTTCGCTTCGCACCCTCCGGGCTGCTCCGCTCACGGCGGCACGCCCACGCGGGGAGCTTGTCGGGTCGCGTGCGCGCGAGTGCCATCGAGACTTCCAGGAGGTCGTCGAGGCCGTCGACACGCGTCACGCCGAACTGCCGGAACACCGCCGAGGTGACTGCGTCGGAGCCCGTGAGGTGACCGGTGTGAGATTGCGCCATCGACTGGCCGGCGGCCGTCTTGCCGACCTTGACCATCACGATCGGCTTCCGCAACGCGGCCGCGTGGTCCGCGGCGAGCATCAGCGTGCGACCGTCCTTGAAGCCCTCGATGTAACACGCGATCACGCCGACTTCGGGCTGGTCGGCGAAGTAGCGCGCGAAGTCGGCGAACTCCAGGTCGACCTCGTTGCCCGTCGGCGCCCAGTGCGTGAGGCGGATCCCGATCTCCTGGCCCTGGAACACCGGGCGGCCCTGATGCCCCGACTGCGTGATGAGCGCAATCGACGGGCCTTCGAGATCGGCGCGGAATTCCTCGAACGCGTTGAGGTTCGTGTTGGGTCCGAGCAGCCGCACGTCGCCGCTCTGCACCAGCTGTTCCAGGTGGCGCTCGCGCTTCTTGCCTTCGGCGCCGGTCTCGGAGAACCCGGCCGCGAAGATCACGGCAAACCGCGCCTTGCGCTTCAGCACTTCCTCGAACGTCTGCTCGGCGCGGCCCGTGAGGATGATTGCAAGGTCGATGTCGCCGGGAATGTCGAAGACCGAGCGATAGCACCGATGCCCGAGCACCGTCTCGTACTCGGGATGCACCGGGTAGAACGTCGCGCCGTGCTGCCTCGCCCAGACATCGAACTTGCGCGTCATCGCCGTGTTCGGTTTTGCCGACTGCTCCGACGCGCCGATCACCGCGATCGTCTTCGGGTGCAAGAACGCGTCGACGTCGACGTCGCGCAGGCGCAACGGGCGACGGGAAACGTCGAGTGGAGCGGTGTCGGGCGGCATGGGCCGTCCAGTATGACGGCCGCGTCAGGTTCACGGCCAACTTGGTAGCGTCACGACGCATGTCGGCAAGGGGCGCGTCACCAAGTCGCACGGCGCGGTGAGCGAAGGGCCGAAGGACCGTAGCGAGCTCGCCGGAGCGGTGAGCGTCCGCGGGCCGGGTATCCCGGCCCGCAGCGAGCGCGACCCAGAATGATGCGGACGATCGCGATTGTGGGCACGTCGCTTGCGGGGCTGCGCGCGGCCGAGACGCTGCGGCGCGAGGGGTTCGACGCGCGGATCGTCGCGATCGGGGCCGAACCACACCTTCCCTACGACCGCCCGCCGCTGTCGAAGGAGCTGCTCCGCGGCGACTGGGATCCGGAGCAGATCGTCTTGCGCAAGCAGGGCGTCGACGACCTCGAGCTCGATTGGCGGCTCGAGGCGCGCGCAGTCGCGCTCGATGTCGCGGCCCACGAGGTCGAGCTGCACGACGGTGAGCGGATTGCATTCGACGGGTTGGTGATCGCCACCGGCTCCACACCTCGACAGCTCGCAGGTCAGCCGAATCTCGCCGGCGTGTTGACGCTGCGGACCCTCGACGACGCGCTGGCACTCCGCGAGCTGCTCGACGCGCGCCCGAAAGTCGTCGTGATCGGCGCGGGGTTCATCGGCGCCGAAGTTGCCGCCACGTGCCGCACACGCGGGCTGGAGGTGACGCTGCTCGAGATGCTGCCCCAGCCGATGGTGCGCGGGCTCGGCGCCGAGATCGGCGCCGCAATCGGCGGTGTGCACCGCGACCACGGCGTCGACCTGCGTACCGGTGTGCAGGTCGAGGGCATCGAAGGCGATGGTGAAGGCCAGGTCGCCGGCGTGCGGCTGGGCGACGGAGCACTCGTCGACGCCGATGTGGTGGTCGTGGGCGTCGGGGTGTTTCCCGAGACCGGTTGGCTCGAGGGCTCCGGCCTGACGCTCGACAACGGTGTGGTGTGCGACGTGACGTGTTGCGCGGCGCCCGACATCGTCGCCGCCGGTGATGTCGCCCGGTGGCCGAACCCGTTGTTCGACGGTGCATCCATGCGGCTGGAGCATTGGACGAACGCGACCGAGCAGGGCGTCCACGCCGCGCGCAGACTGCTCGGCGACGAGAGCCCGTTCGCGCCGGTGCCGTTCGTGTGGTCGGACCAGTACGACCGCAAGATCCAGATCGTCGGTGTCGTGTCCGCCGACGCGGTGGTGCACGTCGCGCACGGCACCCTCGACGAGCGTCAGTTCGTCGCGTTGTTCGGCAAGGACGGCCGCATCACCGGCGCGCTCGGGTTCAATCGCCCGCGCAACGTCATGCAGTACCGCAAGCTGATCGCCGAGCGCGGCTCGTGGGACGACGCGTTGAAACTCGCCAATGCCTGACGCCCGCGCAAAGCTCGTGACCCCACGGTTCCTGCTCGTCGTGACGTGCGGGCTCGCCTACTTCATGGCGCTGACGATGCTGACGCCGGTGCTCCCGCACTACGTCAAGGATCAGTTGCACTTCGGAGACGCGGCTGTCGGCGTGGCCGTCGGTGCGTTCGCGGTCGGTGCCGTGGTGTTGCGTACGTACGCCGGTCGAATCGGCGACACGGTCGGTCGGCGTGCGTTGATCATCTGGGGTGCGTTGATCGTCGCGGGGTCCACGATCCTGTACGGAGTGGTGCACGCGCTGTGGTGGCTCATTGCGATGCGGGTCGTCACGGGGTTCGGTGAGGCCGCCTTCTTCGTAGGCGCCGCGACAATGGTCACCGATCTCGCACCCGCGGAGCGTCGGGGCGAGGCCGTGAGCTACTGGTCGGTGGCGGTGTACGGCGGCTTGGCGTTCGGACCCGCGCTCGGTGACGTCCTGCGCGGGCACGACCGTTATCTGCTCACGTTCGTCGTGTCCTTCCTGCTCGCCCTGCTCGCCGCCGGGTTGGGCTTCTTCACACGCGACGTCCCGCGCGAGCACGAGGCCGCGGCCGGCGCACCGCTCCTGCATCCGGCCGCGCTGCGGCCCGGACTCGTGTTGTTCCTCGGGCTCATGCCGTTGTCGGCATTCACGCCGCTGCTGCCCTTGTACGTGGACAGCGATGTCGAGGCTTCCGCAGGCGCGATCTTCCTGCTCTACGGGATCTTGATCCTGTTCGTGCGGATCGTGGCGCGCGTCTCCCGGATCGCCTCGGTCCCCGCAGCGCCGGTGCGCTCGCGCTCGCGTTCTCGGGGACGGGGATCACAGTCATCGCGGCGTGGCCGTCGATCGCCGGCCTCGTGCTCGGCACGATCGTGTTCGCGTCCGGCATGTCGTTGCTGTATCCGCGCTCTTGACGCTCGCGCTCGACGGGATCAAGGACTCCGAGCGGGCATCGGTCGTCGGGACGTTCTCTTCGTTCTTCGATCTCTCCGCGGGCTTCGGTGCAGTAATTGCCGGTGTGATCGCGGAGTTCGCCGGCTATCGGGGCGCGTTCGCCGTCGCCGGTGGCACATGCCTTGCGGGGCTCCTGTTGCTCCGCAACTCGGTTGCGGCGCGAGTGCAGACGTAGCCGATGCCGTCGCTGCTCGTCACCAACGACTTTCCGCCCAAGCTCGGGGGCATCCAGTCCTACCTCTACGAGCTGTGGCGGCGCCTGCCACCCGCGGACACGACCGTGCTCACGACGCCGTACGAAGGCGCGGCCGCCTGGGACGCGCAACAGGCGTTCCGCATCGTGCGCACCAAGCAGAAGGTGCTGCTCCCGACCCGTGCACTCGTTCGCGACGTGGACGCGCTCGCCCGCGAAGTGCGCGCCGACGTGGTGTTCGTCGATCCGATGCTCCCGCTCGGGCTCATCGGGCCGCGGTTGCGTGCCGCACCGTACGTCGTGGTGACACACGGCGCGGAGATCACGGTGTGCGGGCGGCTCCCGGTCACGCGCGGGCTGGGCCGCCGGGTGCTGCGCGGTGCAGCCGCGGTCGTCGCGGCCGGCGGGTACCCGGCCGCAGAGGTGACGCACCTCGTCGGGCGCGGTGTGCGCGGCGTGATCGTGCCGCCCGGGGTCGACGTCGAGCGGTTCCGGCCGCTCGACGACGGGGAGCGCGCCGCGGCCCGGAAGCGATTCGGTCTCGATGCAACTCGGCCCCTCGTGCTCGGGCTCTCCCGCCTGGTGCCGAGGAAGGGCTTCGACGTCGTGCTCGACGCGGCGGGCGCTCTGCCCGACGTGCAGCTCGTGATCGGGGGCGCCGGCCGCGACCGGGCTCGACTCGAGCGACCGCGCGGCCGCCAATACGACGTTCCTCGGGCGCGTGCCCGATGCCGACCTGCCCGCGCTCTACGCGTCGCGCGGACGTGTTCGCGATGTGCTGTCGAGAGCGTTGGGCCGGCCTGGAGGCCGAAGGCTTCGGCATCGTGTTCCTGGAGGCGGCCGCGTGCGGTGTGCCCTCGGTCGCGGGTCGCAGCGGCGGCGCGCACGAGGCGGTGGTCGACGGTGCGACCGGCTTCGTAGTGCCGCCGCGAGACGTGTCCGCGGTACGCGCCCGGTTGCACGAGCTCGTCGCCGATCCCGCCCTCCGGTTGCGCATGGGCGCGGCTGCCCGCCGCCGGGCCGGCGAGGAATTCGCGTACGACCGTCTCGTCGCGCGCCTGCTCCCCGCTCGCCCGCGGAGACCTTGCGGGCGTCGGGGAGTTGCCCCGGTAGATTGCCGTCGTGACCGGCAAGGGCATCGTGATCGCGTCGTGGGCGTCGCTCGCGGTGTTCACGGTCGTCGCAGTGCCCAACGCGCTCGGTCTCCACGTCCTCGACGCGACGACGACCGCGGTGAGCCTGATCCTGTTCGGCGCGTCGCTGGTCATCTGGATCTACGCGTTCGGCGTGGCGGTGGCGCGCTCGGCGCGGGGCGACGACATCGTCGTGTCGTCGTGGGTGTTCCTCACCGGCTCCGCGCCGGCCGACGTGCGGCGTCACCTGATGCTTGCGACCGCGGCGTCGATCGTCGTCGGTCTCGCCACCGCGTACGAGAACGCGTTCGGGGTCCTCGTTCCGATGCTGCCACTCGGGCTCGCCGCGCTGTGGGGCGCGCGGCACGGTACGTTCCCGCCCCGCCGAGCCCCGCAGGCGGGTAGGCCTGTGGGGCTTGCGAAAGGAGGACGTCGATGACCGAGACCGCACACGAGCGCATCCGTGTCGAAGCGCCGGCCGACCGCTGCTGGGACGTGGCTGTCGACTTCGAGTCCTATCCCGAGTGGGCGGACGTGAAGGAAGTCAAGATCGTCGAGCACGACCCCGAAGGCCGTGGCAAGCGCGTCGAGTACCGGGTCGCCGCGCTCGGAAAGAGCGTCCGATATCTGCTCGAGTACGACTACTCCGAAGCGCCCGCGGCGTTCTCGTGGAAGCTCGTAGAGGGTGACCTCGTGCGCCGCCTCGACGGCTCGTACCGGTTCGAGCCCGAGGGCGACGCGTCGACCGCGTGCACTACGACTTGATCGTCGATCTCGCGGTCCCACTGCCCGGCCTCGTGAAGCGCCGCGCGGCCGGCCTCATCATGGGGAGCGCGCTGAAAGAGCTGAAGAAGCAGGTCGAAGCCGTCGCCTGACTCCCCCCACGGTTACTCGGGTACGAAGCGCCACGCGTCGCCGTGCTCGACGACGCGACCGGCCGGACGGGTGCTGAAGTGGGTGCCGAGCACGAGCGCGCCGGTCTCGGCGGCACGCGCCAGCATGCGTCGGCGGGTGTCGCGCGCGACGTCGGCATCGTGATCGCCGATCTCCGCCCACGCCGGGATCTCGCACTGCACGGGATGGTGGAGGAAGTCGCCCGTGACAAGGGCGCGTTCGCCGGACGATTCGATCCACATCGAGACATGACCCGGCGTGTGTCCGGTTGACGGTTCGAGCACGAGGCCGTCGCCGAGGTCGGCATCCTCCGCGACGATGTCCGCGAGGCCCGCCGCGAGGATCGGCGCCACCGTGTCGTCGTACACGCCGTCGATCCCGGGATTGCCGCCCGCCTTGCAGTATGCGAGCTCACGCTCGGTGTAGAGGTGCCGCGCTTTCGTGAACGTCGGGACCCACTCGCCGTCGACCAAGTGCGTGTCCCAACCCACGTGATCGGCATGCAGATGCGTGTGCACGACGGTGTCGATGCCGCCCGCGTCGAACCCGGACTCCGTGAAGCGCTCGAAGAAGGGCCACGTCATCTCGTTCCAGAACGGGATCGGCCGCTTCTTCGCATTGCCCACGCAGGGATCGACGAGCACTCGGCGGAGGCCGATCTCGATGACGAACGCCTGCACGCGGAGCGCGATGTTGCCCTGGTCGTCCGCGTAGTCCGGCACGAGCCGGGGATGCTCGGCGACCTCAGCTGCCGTCGCGGCCGGAAAGAAGAACTCGGGCGGGATGTGGTGGGTCTCGTCCTCCACAACGCTCGTGATCGTTGCGTTTCCGACCTTCCAGCGCTGGATATCCGTCGTCATGCGCAGATGCTGGCACAGGTCCGGTCCGCGAACCACGTGCGGATCGCCGTCGCCGGTAGCGTGGCGCTCATGTGTCGCAACATCACAACCCTGCGTGGGCTCGAGCCCGACGCCACATCCGAAGAGATCGAGGCCGCGGCGCGGCAGTACGTGCGCAAGATCAGCGGGGTGACCGTCCCGTCGGAGCGTACGCACGACGCGTTCGAACGCGCAGTTCGGCGCGTCACCGCTGCCACCACCGACCTCATTGTCGAGCTTCCGCCGAGAAAGCAGCCACCGAAGACGGTGCCGCCCTTGCGCCGAATTGCCCGTCGCGGCAGTAACGTCCCCGGCCGATGCGAATCCTTCTGTTCACGGGGAAAGGTGGCGTCGGCAAGACGACGGTCGCGGCTGCGACTGCGGTGCGCGCGGCGGAAGCGGGGTTGCGCACCGTCGTGTGCTCGACTGATCCCGCGCATTCTCTCGCCGACGCGTTCGACGCCCCGCTCGGTGATCGCCCGACGCCGATTGCCGAGCACCTGTGGGGACAACAGCTCAACGCGCGGATCCGCTTCGAGGAAGCCTGGAACGACGTGCGGCGCTATCTCGTCGACGTGCTCGACTGGGCCGGCGCCGGCAGCGTAGAAGCCGAGGAGCTCGCGGTGATTCCCGGCCTCGACGAGGTGTTCGCGCTCGCCGACATCAAAGCGTTCGCGACGAGTGACGCGTACGACCTCGTTGTCGTCGATTGTGCCCCGACCGCCGAGACGATCCGGTTGCTCTCGCTGCCCGATGTCCTCGGCTGGTACATGGACCGCGTCTTCGAGACGCAACGCCGCCTGACACGGCTGGCACGACCGATCATGCAACGCATGGCGAACGTGCCGATTGCGGGCGACAACGTGTTCGCCGCGCTCCACCGTTTCTACGATCGGCTCGACGGGGTGCGCGAGCTCCTCACCGACGGCGACATCACGAGCGCGCGGCTCGTGGTGAACCCCGAGCGGCTGGTCGTTGCCGAGGCGCGGCGCACCTACACGTACCTCTCGCTCTTCGGCTATCACGTCGACGCAGTGATCGTGAACCGTCTTCTCCCTGCCGACGTCGAACACCCGTGGTTCGCGCAGTGGAGGACGACCCAGGCGGCCCACCTCGGCGTCATCGCCGAGGCGTTCGCCCCGCTCCCGCTGCTCACGTCGGAGCTCGCCAACGAGGAGATCATCGGGCTCTCGCAGCTCTCGATGTTCGGAAAGGCTTGCTACGACGATCTCGACGTCGCCGACCGGCTCTCGGAGGCCTCGCCCTTCCGCGTCGAGGCCCACGGTGACCAGTTGCTGCTCTCGCTCCATCTGCCGTTCGTCACGCGTGCCGAGGTCGAGCTGGGCCGCACCGGAGACGAGCTCGTGGTCACCGTCGGGCCGCATCGCCGCGCCCTGCTCTTGCCCGACAGCCTCGCCCGCCGGGAAGTCGGCAGCGCGCGCTTCGTCGGCGACCGCCTCGCGGTCGAATTTTTGTAGTGCGGACGCAGCGAAGCCAGGGATGGCGCCGCGAGGGAGCCATGTGGTGAACAGCGAGGACGTGCCGAGGGACGACCCGGTCGAGCATCTCTGGAACGCGGCCCATGAGCTCCTGCGGGCGATGCGCAAGGTGGTCGATGCGGCCGAAGAGTTCGTCGACCAGCAGCAACAGCGGCCGCGGTCGCGCGACGCCGACGCCGAATCGCGGCTGCACCGCATCGACATCGACACCGACAGCGATACCGACGCCGGCTGGCCCTGACGTGCACCCGCCGACGATCGGCCTCGACATCGGCGGCACGAAGGTGCTCGGCGTCGTCGTGGACACCGAGGGCGTCGTCGTGCGCGAGCTGCGCCAGGCCTCTCCCCACGCCGGGGTCGATGCGCTGGTCGCGACCAGCTCGGCGATCGTCGAGGCGTTGGGAAGCGCGGACGAACCGATCGGCGTCGGCGTGGCCGGCCTCGTCGACACGCGTGGCCACGTGCTGTATTCGCCGAATCTGCCCTATGTGCGCCAGGCGCCACTGCGGGACGCGCTCGTGGACGCCACCGGCCACCGCGTCGTCGTCGACAACGACGCCAACGTCGCGACACTCGGCGAGGCGACATACGGCGCGGCACGTGGTGTGCGTCACGCGCTGCTCGTGACGCTCGGCACCGGCATCGGCGGCGGCATGCTGCTCGACGGTCGCATGTACCGCGGCGCGCACAACTTCGGCGCCGAGTTCGGGCACTTCACCGTCGACGTCGACGGTCCGATGTGCGTGTGCGGCGAGCGCGGCCACTGGGAGGCAATCGCGTCGGGCTCGGCGCTGGGCCGGATGGCGCGCGAGCTCGTCTCGCGCGGTGGGGGACCGAGCATCGTTGCCGCGGCGGGCGGTGATCGCGACGCAGTCACGGGAATCGCGGTGGGTACGGCGGCCGCGAACGGCGACGGCGACGCGCTCGGCATTGCTCGCGCACTACGCCGACAACGTCGCGCTCGGTCTGGCCGCACTCGCGAACATTCTCGATCCCGAGCGGATCGTGATCGCGGGTGGGCTCGTCGAGCTGGGCACTTTGCTCTTCGGCCCGTTGCACGACGCGTTCCGCCGGCACATCGAAGGTTCGCACTACCGGCCACCGATCGCGATCGTGCCCGCCGAGCTCGGCGAGCGCGCCGGTGCGGTCGGCGCGGCCGTGCTCGCGCGCGATCTCCTGCCGTGATCAACGTCGGGCTCACGCTGCCGTCGTTCGTCGAGGATCCCGAGATTGCGATCACCGTTGCGCGTGCCGCCGAGGATGCACACCTCGACGGCGTGTTCGTCTACGACCACTTGTGGCGCGGCGACCTGGCGAACCGGCGCCCCGCGCTCGAGTGCTTCGGCATGCTCGGCGCCGTTGCGGCCGAGACCACGCAGGTGAAGGTCGGGACGCTCGTCGCGCGCGCAACCCTGCGGCCCCCCGCCACGCTCGCGCAGGCGTTCGCAACCGCCGACCGGATAAGCGGTGGGCGGGTGATCGCCGGGATCGGCGCGGGCGACACGCAGAGCCGCGCCGAGAACGAGGCATTCGGCCTCGAGTTCGGCACGATGGTCGATCGCATCAACGCCTTGCACGACGCGGTGCGCTCGACGCGGGGCAACGGCTTCCCGGTGTGGGTGGGCGGCCGGGCGGCGCAGGTGCGCGAGGTCGTCACGGTCGCCGACGGGTGGAACGCGTGGGGGGCCGAGCCAGAGCCGTTCGCCGCCCAGGTCGCGCTCGTGCGCGAGGTCGCACCCGATGCCGTCATCACATGGGGCGGCCTCGCGCGACCCACCGAAGAAGGCGTCGACGGGCTGACCGCGCGGCTGCGTGCCTACATGGCGTGCGGCACCGAATGGCTGATCGTGGGACCGATCGATTCGAGCAATCCGGGGAACGCCACGCTGCTCGGCGAGGTGCGGGAACGGCTACGGGAGCAACAGTGACGCGGCGCGGGCAAGGTTCTGGCCCATCGGCGATTTCTCCGAAAGGCCGGCACACCAATAGGTGAGCTCTGCGAACCACACCGAGCCGAGCACGCGGACGATGTCGTCCAGGTGGCGGACGCTCGTGCCGTCCATCGCGTCGCTGATGATCGCCCGCAGCGTCGTGTAGATCTCGTGCTTGACGGCAACCGTGTCCGCGCCGAGCGATGACATCGCGGTGACCATCGCCCGGGTCACCTGCGGCTGGCGCTCGAGCGCGCGTGACGCCCGCTCCAGCACCTCGGAGAGGCGCGCCGAGGGTGTGTCGCCGCGCGGTGGCCGCTGCACCAGTCGCTCACGCAGCGTTCCCGCTTGTTGGGCCATGGCCGCGAGGAGCAGTTGATCCTTGGAGGTGTAGTGCCGGTACAGCGTGCCGAGCGCGACTTCGGCGCGCGACGCGACATCGCGCATTTGCACGGCGTCGTAGCCGCCCTCCGCGGCAAGCGTGATCGCAGTGTCGATGCAGCGCTTCTTCCGTTCCGCCGTCTCGATCGCTCGCGTCGTGGCCGGCACGTCGACTATGGCTCCCTCGTCGGGATGTGCCCTTCAGCGTGTTTCGGCGGCGTCCGCACGGCTGGAAGATAGCGCGAACCTAGAACGTGTTGCAGGTGTGGTTCGTGCTCTCTACGATCCAACGTCATGCGCACGCAACTTGCCCGCGACCTCGGTCTCGAATTTCCGATCTTCGCGTTCAGTCATTGCCGCGATGTCGTCGCCGCGGTGAGCCGCGCCGGCGGCATGGGCGTGCTCGGCGCGTTGTACTTCACGCCCGACGAGCTCGAGATCGAGTTGAAATGGATCGAAGAGCATGTCGACGGCAAGCCGTACGGC
This sequence comes from uncultured Actinomycetes bacterium, assembly GCA_963781425.1. Lineage (GTDB taxonomy): Bacteria > Actinomycetota > Acidimicrobiia > IMCC26256 > PALSA-610 > DASQHW01. Next base: position 481,913 of record CAWAGX010000001.1, read on the forward strand.
GTCGATCTCGTGATGCCCGCCAAGGTCGAGCTCCCGGAAGGAGTGAGTCCCGAGGATCTCGAGTCGCAGCTCGAGCAGATGATCACGCCCGAGCACCGCGAGTTCGTCGAGAAGGTGCTCGCCGACCACGGCATCCCGCCGCTGCCCGACGACGTCGAGCGCGGCCACCACCTGCTCGGATGGACCGACGCGACCGCGCGTCCTCAGATCGACATCGCGTTGCAGCACTCGCCGTCGCTGCTGGTCAATGCACTCGGGCCCCCGCCCCAAGACGTCGTCGACACTGCGCACGAGCACGGCATGTTGGTGGCCGCCCTGGCCAGCAGCCCGCGCCACGTGCAGAAACACCGCGAGATCGGTGTCGACATCGTGGTGGCACAAGGCACCGAGGCCGGGGGACACACCGGCGAGATCAGCTCCGTGGTGTTGTGGCCGCAGGTGATCGAGAACGTGAAGCCGGCGCCGGTGCTCGCGGCGGGCGGGATCGCGCACGGCTCCCAGATCGCGGCCGCGATCGCGATGGGTGCCCAGGGCGTGTGGACGGGATCGATCTGGCTGACGGTCGCCGAGAGCGACGCGACCCCGCTGATCCTCGAGAAGCTGCTCGGCGCCGATTCGACCCAGACCGTGCGCTCCCGCGTGCTCACCGGCAAGCCGGCGCGCCAGCTGCGCACCGCGTGGACGGATGCGTGGGAAGGCCCGGAGTCGCCGGGCTATCTGCCGATGCCCCTGCAGTTCATGCTGGTGGCGGACGCCTTCTCGCGTATTTACCGGTCGCAGAACCGGGAGATGACCGGCTTCCCCGTCGGCCAGGTGGTCGGGATGATGAACAACGTGCGACCGGTACGCGACGTGATGCAGCAGCTCGTCGAGGAGTACATCGAAGCGGTCGAACGCCTCGACCAGGTCAACAGCTCGTAGGCAGGCGTGTGTGAGGTGCGAAAAACGCACCTCACACACGCCTACACGCCCCCTACTCGAGCGTGGCGTAGTTGGTGGTGCGGTCCTCGGTGTGCGCGGCGCCGACCTCGTCGACGCTCGCGGCGAGGTCGCGAAGGAACTCGTCGACGACCGGGGCGTTGCCCGCGCTCACCGTCATGTGCAGAGAGTCGGGTGGTTGCTGGCGATCGAGGTGCCAGCCGCGGGCGTGCATGGCATCGCCGACCGCGAACACGTCGGCCCCGTCGCCCGTGAGTGCGAGCAGGTGCGCCTCGGGCTCGCCGACCACCCGGATTCCCGGGATGTCGCGCACGCCCGCCGTGATGCGGCGGGTGGCGTCGATCACGGCCGCGGTGAGGCGGCGGTAGCCGTCGATGCCGAGCTTGTGCATGACCGCCCAGGCCGTCGCCATCGGCAGGCCGGCCCGTGAGCCCTGCATGTTCGGGGACGCGTACAAGCCACCGAGCCAGCCGTCGAACACGAAGGTCTGGTAGCGGCGCAGCTCCTTGCTGCGGTGCACGATGACCGACGCGCCCTTCGGCGCGTAGCCCAGCTTGTGCAGGTCGGCCGAGAGCGTCGTCACGCCGGGGACGCGGAAGTCCCATGGCCGCACGGTCTCGCCGTTGAGCTCCATGAACGGGAGCACGAATCCGCCCATGCACGCGTCGACATGCATCGACGCGCCGACCGTCGCCGCGAGATCGGCGAGCTCCGGAATGGGGTCGATGACACCCTGCGGATACTGCGGCGCCGAGCCGACCACAAGCGCGGTCTGCTCGTTGACGAAGAGCCCCATGGCGTCGACGTCGGCGCGGAGGTCGGCGCGCACCGGCACGGTGTGCACCTCGAGCCCGAAGTCGTGCGCGGCCTTGTGAAACGCCGCGTGTGCACTGTCGGCGACAACCATCTCGGGTGCGGTGATCCCGCGCTCGTGACGGGCGCGCTCGCGCGCGGCCTTCACGGCCATGAGGATGCTCTCCGTCCCACCGGACGTCATGAAGCCTGCCGCCTCGGGACCTCCGTGGAACAGATGCGCGCACGCGCCGACGACCTCGGACTGGATCTCGCCGAGGCTCGGGAACGCCGCGGTGTTCAGGGCATTCTCGTGCAGGAAGATCGCCGCGACCGCTTCGGCGATGTCGCGCACCTCCGGCCCGCCGTCGAACACCATCCCGAACGTGCGGCCGTCCTGCCAGCGTGCGTCGCGCTCGCGCTTGCCGTGCAGCACCGCGAGGATCTCGTCGTCGTTCATCCCGTGCTCGGGGAGGGCCATCGCGACGGATGTTAGAGGTGTTGACGCCGGTCAGTACCCGTCGGGTGGCGCATACCGCGATCCGCCGCCGGCCTCGCTGCGTTCGGCCCAGCCGGTGGCCGGCGCGTCGACCGCTCGGCACGCGCTGACGTTGCCGAGCGTCACGAAGCGACCGGCCGCTTCGGGCGACCACCAGCCGAAGGCGCAGACGTTGCCGCGTCTCGTGCTGACCGCGACGATCACGCCGTCCGCCGACTGCGAGAACGACACCACGCCGGGCCCGGTCGACGAATCCTCGCCGTGCACCCATTCGAGGCTCGGGTCCAGGCTTCGCAGCGTTTGCGCGTCGAGCGGCGCGCCGCTCGCGCCGGCCGATGCCTGGCCGACGACGGAGAACGCGCGCTGGCGGGCGGCCTCGGCCTGTATGCGGACGGCGTCGGCGAGGTTCGGAAGCCCCTGAGACTCATCGATCGACGGAAGTGCCGTGGGTGCCTTCGACGGGTGACCGCCGGAACCGGAACCGACGGTCGCGTACGCGGCGACCGCGCACGCGACGACGACCAACCCGGCGACGATCGGGACGACCGGCACGCGCCGCTTCTCCGCGCCGTGTGCACGCCCTGACGTGACGACCGGTGTGAAGGTCGCCGGCGCGAAGAATCGCTCCTCGGCCGCGGGACCGGTCGCCGCAGCCGCCGGCGAAGGCACCGTCGCCGGCGCCGGCATCGGCGGAGCGACCAGGAGCGCGCCGCATTGGCGGCACTTCATCGAGGCACCGACCGCGACCGTGGCACAGCGCGGGCAGGTCTTCATGACGACCACCCCGCGCGCGGTTTCTTGCCTGCGGCACACGGCTTGCCGCTCGCGACCGCGAACGCGAGCTGGGACGTCGTCGGCTCGTCGTGGGCGAAGACGCACGTGTCGGCTGCGCCCGGGGTGGCGAGGACCAGCGTGTCGTCGTCCGACGCCCGGATCGATACCTCACCGGGATGCGCGACGACGCCGGCGCCCACGATCGGGATGGCGCGCGCCCGGTCCTCGACGGCCGCGGGTGTGATCTTCTCGTACGTTCCCAGCTGCATGAACACTGTGCGCGCTGCGTCCGCGGCGTCGCGCAGGAGTGCTTCGGCGCGCCGATCACGTGCGGTGGGCGACACCAGCGCGTTCTCGCCGCTGGTGAACACCACGCGTGCCGCGGTCCATCCGCTGACCGCCAGCATGACCACGACGATCGCGGCGACGATGAGCGTCTGCCTCCGGCCCGGATCCGTGTGGCGGCGCGGCAGCAGGGTGTCGCGGGTCCGGCCGGGCAGCAGGTTGTCGGGCGTCCGGCCGGGGAGCAGCGTGTCGGGTGCGGCGGGAAGCCTCAGCCGAACCGCGCCCGCCCGCGCCTCCGGCGCGCCCTGGCTCCCGGCGTGGGCACGAAGGACCGGCAGCGCCGCGCCGCAGCGTCGGCACGCGATCCAGCTCGCGGGGACAAGAGTGCGGCAGCTCGGGCATCGGTTCACGGGCTCGCTCCGCCTCCCCGGCCTCGATATCGGCAGGATCGGCGTGGTTGCTGAAGCCGCCAGCTACGACAGCGCCGTCTCGTCCGGCGGGCCGAAGTACTTCTCGGCGAGCTCGGGACGGGGTTGCACGAAGATGCCGTCGGCTTCGGCCGTCATCGTGTCGCCGTCCCACACCTCGGCCCGGGACATGATCCGTCGCCCCTCCACCCGGTCGACCCAAGCGCGGAAGCGCAGCTCGCGAAACAGCGGCGTCGGCCGCCGGTAGTGCACGGTGAGCCGCGCGGTCATGCCCGGATGGCCGGAAGCGATGTTCGCGATGCCGAGCATCTCGTCGAATGCGCACGCGATCCAACCGCCGTGCACGAAGCTCGGCGGACCTTCGTACGGCGCGCCGAACGTGCCGTGCCCGATGACGACGACGAGGCCGTCTTCGTCGACCGCCTCCCAATCGAGCCGCGGCGAGAGCGGTGACGCTTCGCCGACGATCGGGGACCGGGGGAGGTAGTCGCCGTGGTGGCGGGGCCGGTATCCGGCACCTTCGCTCCGGCCCCGCCCGAGTCGGAACGCGAGCTGTTCGATCTCCCGGGTGACGTCGCGCATCGTGTCGTCGTCGACGTCCTCGACCGACATCGCGACGTCGATGAGATCCCGAATCGAGGCCGCGAGCTCGGCGCGCTCACGGGTCGCAAACGCCTGCGAGTCGGGTAAGCCCGGCGCGGCCTCGCTCACGCGCTCATTTGCCCTTGAACTCGGGTGGGCGCTTCTCGGCGAAGGCCTTCGGACCTTCTTGGGCGTCCTCGCTCGCGAACACTTCCCAGCCGATCTTGTCCTGATGCTGCATCGCGTCGCCGTCGTTCATGTCCTCGGTCTCGCGCCACGCGCGCAGGATCGCCATCGTGGACAGCGGCGCACACTCCGCGACCTCGGCGGCGAGCTCCTTGGCGCGGCGTCAGCGCCTGGCCCTCGGGCACGACGTGACCGATGAGCCCGATCTCTCGTGCCTCTCGGGCCGGGACCGGCGGACACCGCAACAAGATGTCCATCGCGATCGTGTACGGAATCTGGCGCGGCAACCGGCACGCGGAACCGCCGAGCGGGAACAATCCGCGCTTGGCTTCCCACACGCCGAAGATCGCGCTCTCGCCCGCGACGCGGATGTCCGCGCCCTGCAGGATCTCGCTGCCGCCGGCAACCGCGTAGCCCTCGACCGCCGCGATCAACGGCTTGGTCAACCGGTAGTCGCGCAGCAATGCCTTCCAGTGCGGGTTGTTGCCGCGGCCCATGACCTCCTGGACCTTGGGATCGTCGGAGGTCTGGCCCATCGACGTGAGATCCATGCCCGAGCTGAAATTGCCACCCGCGCCGGTGAGAATCGCGCAGCGGACGTCGGCATGGTCGTCGACGTACTCGTAGCCCAGCACGAGACCGGCGAGCATGTCCGGCGAGAGCGCGTTCTTCTTCTCGGGCCGGTTCATCGTCAGGATCACGACCGGGCCGTCGCGCTCGATCGTGCAGTGCTTGGTGGAGATGTCGAGTCGGTCGGTCACGCGCCGGAGGCTAGAACACGTTCCAGGTCGCGCGCCTACGCCGGCGCTTGATCGAGGGCATCCGCCGCCTCCTCCGCGACGCGGACCGGCTCGCCGAACCGCAGCATCCGGCCACCGAACGCAACCGAGCAGAGCGCGAACCAGGACCAGCCGACGATGAGACCGGCGACGACGTCGGTGAGCCAGTGCACGCCGAGCAGGACGCGCGTGGTCGCGACCGCGAACGCGATGGCAGCGACGCCGCCGGCCAGCATCACTCGCACGGACCGGCTCCGGCCGCGCCCGAGCAGGAGCGCCGCGGCCCCGAAGGTCGCGGCCGCGGTCGCGGCGTGGCCGGACGGGAAGGACGTGCCGGAGAAGCCGGTGAGTTGCGAGATCGTCGGACGGGCCCGGTCGACCGCGAATTTCGTGAGGTTGACGACCACGACCTCGCCGACGAGGACGAGGGCGACGAACGCGAACACGGCCGGTCGTCGCGTGCGCACGTACTCGTACGTGCTCACCGCGACCGCAACGAGAATCATCGCCGGCGTGCCTCCGAGGAGGCTCACGTCTCGGAGCACGCGCGTCGAGGTGTGCGTCGCGTGGGACGCGCCCCAGCGCGCCGCGCTCAGGTCGTAGTGCGCGAGCCCGGAATTGTTGTGCACCATCACGAGCAGCACGCCGACGGCCGCGGCGCCTGCGGCGAGCACGAGCAGCGCACCCGCCAGCACGACCCGGGTCGATACCTCCGGGTCCGCGTGCGAGCGGAGCCAGCGCGCGAGCAACGGACGCGCGCGCACGACGTGTTCGATCTCGCCGGTCGTGGTCCGCGGTGCCGCGGGGTCGGCCGCGGGCCAGTGCCACGCCGCGCCCGCGCCCGCGAGCCCGCCGACCAGGGCGAACGCGACCATCACTGCAACCACCGGCACAAGATGAGGTGTGTCCCGGGAGCAGGGTGGGGAAACTCGCCTTGACGCAATTCGCCAAGAGGTGGACACATGACGGACGTCGCGGAGGAGCCTCGGCAGGCCTCCGTTCGTGACGTTCCCGCACTCCCGGTGGATCGCCATCCCGTCCACCGTGCGCTCACCGTGATGGCGATCGCGTACGCGGTGCTCACGGCGACGATGCTCGCGGTCGGGTTCTTGTTGACGGACGCGCTGGACGGCTCGGTCGGGAGGTGGGACGAGCACGTCAACCGGGCGTTCGTGCACCAACGCACCGGGACGTGGAACGACGTGACGAAGGTTGCGACGTCGGCCTTGAACACGGAACCCGTTGTCGTCGCGGTCGTGCTGCTCGTTGCGGGCTTTGCGCTGTTCCGATGGTGGCGGGAGGCCAGTGTCGTCGCGATCGCGATGACACTGGAGATCACCGTGTTCCTGTCGACGACGTTCGTGGTCGCACGGCCCCGGCCGGGCGTGCCCCGCCTGAATGAGACACCCGCGACGTCGAGCTTTCCGTCCGGGCACACGGCAGCCGCGACCGTGCTGTTTACCACGCTGGCGGTCATCGTCACGTGGCGGACGGCGCATCGGACCGTTCGCATCGTGACGTGGGTGGGCGCCGTGCTCGCGATCGTCGCAGTCGCAGTGGGGCGCGTCTACCGAGGTCTCCACCATCCCACCGACGTCGTCGCGGGGGTCGTGCTCGGCGTGGGGTGCGTGGTTGCGGCGATGTGGGCAGTGCGCGCCGCCTCCCGGGAAGCCGGCGCCGCATCGCCCTGACGCCGGGCGGCTCGACGTTCAGAACAGTCGACGGAACGGCGCCGCCGCCCTCTCCGCGACGCGCTGCGCGATCGAGCGAGTGCGCCAGCGGCCGTTCTCGATTGCGACGCTGCGTTCGACGTCGTCGTCGAAGTGCGCATCGAGCGCTCGCACGACGTCGCCGTCCAGCACGACGACATTGATCTCCTCGTCGAGATGGGTCGAGCGGGCATTGAGGTTCGCGGACCCGATGTTCGCGACGACGCCGTCGACCGTCATGACCTTCGCGTGCAGCATCGACGGCTGGAACGACCACAGCCGGACACCGTGCTCGAGGAGCGTGTCGTACACGGCCTCGCCCGCGAGCTGTACGAAGCGTTTGTCGGCATTTGGCCCGGGGAGGAGGATCTCCACCTCGACGCCCCGCTCCGTCGCGTCGCGCAGGCGGCGCATGAGCTCGCCGTCGGGCACGAAATATGCAGTGGTGATCCGCACCCGTCGTGTCGCGACTTGCAACAACGTGCGAAAGAGGGTCTCGACGTCGCTCGATCCCGTCTCCGACGCGCCGCGCACGCATTGCGCGACCGACGAGCCCGGCTTGGGTTGATCGGGGAAGCGATCCACGTCGGCCGCGAAGAGGTCCGAGTCGGTCTCGGCCCAGTTGTCGAGGAACGCGGCGCGCAGCCCGTCGACGCACGGACCGGCGATGCGAAAGTGCGTGTCCCGCCATTCGTGCTCGTTGCGCGCGTCGCCTCGCCACTCGTCGGCGATGCCCACGCCACCGGTGAAGGCGACCGACTCGTCGACGATCATCACCTTGCGATGCGTGCGATGGTTGACGCGCCCGAGGCGGAGCGGCCGGAGGGGACGGAACCAGCGGAGGTGCACGCCGTTGTTACGCATCAACTCGATGAGGGCGTGCTCCATCGGACGCGCGCCCCACGCGTCGAGCAGCACCCGGACCCGCACGCCGTCCCGGGCGCGCCCGGCGAGCTTTTGTGCGAACTCGGTGCCGATCTCACCTTGCCAGTACACGAACGTCAGGAAGTCGATCGTGTGACGTGCGTGGTCGATGGCGTCGAGCATTGCGGGGAAGATCGCGTCACCGTTGCGGAGCACGTCGATGCGATTGCCTTCCGTGGCCGGGACTCCGATCACGCCCTCCAACGTGCGCCGCAGACGCGTCGCGGCATCTTCGCGGTCGGCATCGTCGCCACGATCTGCAGCGGTCATCGCAAGGCTGCGCGCTCGAGCGTCGGATCGGGGCTCGGTTCGGAGTGCTCGACCTTCGCGACGTCCTGCGGTTCGGTGACACCGGCGCGCACGGCCTCGAGCTGGGCTGCGACCGCGCCGCCGTAGAGCAACGAGATCGACGACAGGAGTGCCCAGAGGAGGAGGGCGACGATGCCGGCGAGCGGCCCGTACGTCTGGCCGAAGGCCGTGCTGGCTGTGAAGAACAATCCAAGGCCGAGCGTGCAGGCGACCCAGAGCAGCGCGGACACCACGGCGCCGAACGCGAGCCATGACAACGAGGGTTGATGACGCCGCGGTGAGTAGCGCAACAACAGCGTGATCGCGATCGTGATGAGCACCAACGCCAGCGGCCAACGGGCGATCGCCCACACGGCGTTGGCGGCGTCATTGTCGATGGAATCGCCGATGCTGTTGCCGAATGCGAGCGCGGCGAAGGCGACGCACACGAGCGCGCCGGCAGTGATCACGAGCAGAAGGGCGAGGCCGTACTTGTGGAGCGAGGGGCGGTCCTGCTCCACGCCGTAGATCCGATTGAAACCACGCTCGAGCTGTCCCATCGTGGTGGCACCGGTGACGAGCGAGCCGATGAGCCCGAACGTGAGCCCGAAGTAGCGATGCGCGACGCCGGCGTCATGTGCTTGCGTCACGGCATTGGTCAGGAGCTCGCCACCGGGCCCCGGCACCGCGGCCTGCAGCGTCCGGACGATGATGCCGTTCGTGCCGCGGCTCCCGAGTGCGGCGGCAAGGCCGACGACCGCGATGATCGCCTGCACGAGCACGAGCGACGTCGTGTACGCGAGCGAACGCGCGTGGCTGAAGCCATCGGCGACGCGCAGTCGCATGAAGGCGTCCCGCACGAGCTGCCCGCGACCGCAGTTGCGCAGGGTGTCGCGTGCGTCGTCCCCCGTCAGTTCCCATGTCTCGGGGACAGGCGACGCGGTGCTCACGCGGTCGTCGGGTCGGGAACTGCAACCGTGATGGACGCGGGAACCGCCTGGACCCGCAATCGTTTCACCGGCTTGCGCGCGCCGCCGTCGAGCTCGTAGGGCCACGGATCGCGGATGCGAATGTCGAACTTGGTACCGCGCGTCGTCGAGACGAATGGCGAGCGCTCGGCATTCCCGGCAGCGGTACGTGCCAGCGCGCGCGTCCATTGCCAGACGCCACTGGCGGTCACGACGCCGAGCTCCAGGATGCCGTCGTCGGGCTCGGCGTCTTCGAACGCGGTCACGCCCCCGAGGATCTTGCCGACGTTGCCGACGAGGACGCAGCTCGCCTTGCCGTCGAACCACTTGACGCCGTCGACCTTGATCCGCATCTTCACGCGGGAGGCGCCGAGGTTCCTCGCTCCGGTCCAGATGTACGCGAGCTTGCCGACACGATCCTTCATCTTTCGGGTCGCGTCGCGGATCATCAGCGCGTCGAAGCCCGCGCCGGCCATCACCGCAAAGTGCTCGTCGTTGACCGTCCCGGTGTCGATCCGGCGCCGGGCCCCGTGCAAGCCGATGTGGACCGCGCCCTCGACGTCGGTGGGAATGCCGAGGTTCGTCGCGAGGAGGTTGGCGGTCCCCGCCGGGACGATCGCGAGCGTCGCGGCGCCGCCCGCCAGCACGTTGATGCACTGCTGGACCATCCCGTCGCCGCCCCAGACGAAGACGAGGTCGGCGCCGTCCTTGCAGGCCCGGCGGACCATCTTGGGCGCCCGCTTGCTCTTGGTCACCTCGAACCACATCGGATCGGGGCACCCGGCGTCGGCGAGGGCCTCCCGGAGGGCCGAAAGGCCACCGCCGAGGGTCTTGCCGGCATGGGCGACGACCGCGACGGAAGCCCGTTCGAGGTCCTGCACGCCAGGTCCCGGCCCCTGCGACGCCAGATCGGCCGGTGCCGGCGGCATCGTTTTCATGCCCATCTCGTTCACCCGCGTCGGCGCCCGGCAAACATCAACTTCCGCGATTGGCATAAAACGGACAGAAGGGATAGCCTCGACCGAGGTGTGAGTGCCGGCCTCCGGCCGCGCCGCACCTCCGCGTCCACCGGCGCGCATGGATGGGATCGTCACAAGGGAGTGACGCGATGACCAGCGTCGCAGTCCGGCCGGAAGCGGCCACCACATCGGGATACGTCCGCCGGTTGCCGGCCGGCGTCTGGGCGATCGCCGGGGTGACCGGGCTGGTCGCGGCTTGGGCGGTGATCGCGTTCGTCTCGCTCTCGTTCACCGCGGGCGCCCTCGGCCTGCTCCTCGCCGGTGCCGTCGGGTGGTTCGACGCGAAATTCGTGACGCCGTCACGCTTCGAGGTCTCCCCGGACGGCGTGCTGCTCGGCTTCTGGCATCGCACCAAGTTGCACGAGCCGAAAGCGATCGTCGTGAGGCACAACGTGCGGAACGGCCGGTTCTCGTTGCGCCGGCGCGGAAGGAAGCGCACGCTCGTGCACTTCCGTGAGACCGACGCGTCAGCCGTGCGGGCGTTTGTCATCGCCGGCGTCGAGATCCTGTCGCGCTAGGAGCGCTTGGCTCAGAATGTGGAACGTGTTCTACTCTGCCGCGGTCGTCCGCGGAAAGGGAACACGCCGATGGGCTTCTGGAAGCACGCGCAACAGGACCCGGGATACCTCGCGATCGTCGATCCCGACGGGACCGAGCACTCGGCCGGAGACGTGCTCGCGCGCGCGAACCAGCTCGTGCATGGGTTGCGGAGCCTCGGCATGCAGCGCGGCGACGCGGTCGCAGCGGTGTTGCCGAACGGCTCGCTCCCGATGCACCTCTACCTCGCGGCGCTGCAAGCGGGCTTCTACTACGTGCCGATCAACTACCGGCTGAGCCCGTCCGAGATCGCCTACATCATCGGCGACTCCGAAGCGAAGGTCTTCATCAGCCACGAGCGCTTCGCGGACGTGGCGAGCGCGGCCGCCGACCAGGCCGGCATTCCGTCGACGCACCGCCTCGCGCACGGCTCGTTCGCCGGCTTCCGGCCGTACGGCCAGGTCGTCGACCCGCAGTCCACCGCAATGCCCGAGGATCGCTCGACAGGCGCCTCCATGCACTACACCTCGGGCACGACGGGCCAGCCCAAGGGCGTACGGCGGGCGCTCAACGACCTCGACCCCGACACGAGCGCCGAGCTGTTCACCGGCTTGTTGCTGATGTTCGGCATCACGCCGAACGACGGCAACGTGCACCTGTCGACGTCACCGAACTACCACACCGCGGTCACGACGTTCGCGGGGAGCTCGTTGCAGATGAAGCACACCGTGGTGTGCATGGATCGATGGGACGCGGAGGAGACGCTGCGGCTCATCGACCGGTACAAGTGCACGCACACGCACATGGTGCCGACGCAGTTCATCCGCATGCTGCAACTTCCGGACGACGTCAAGCAGCGATACGACGTGTCGTCGATGAAGTACGCGATCCACGCGGCCGCGCCGTGCCCGGTCGACGTGAAGCGGCGGATGCTCGAGTGGTGGGGACCGGTGATCTGGGAGTACTACGCGGCAACGGAGGGCGGCGGCACGATCGCGCCTCCCGACGAGTGGCTGAAGTACCCCGGCACAGTTGGTCGCGTGTGGCCGAGTGCGGAGCTCAAGGTCACCGACGACGCGGGCAATCGTCAACCGGTCGGCGAGCCGGGTGTCGTGTGGATGAAGATGGCTGCGACGTTCGAGTACAAGGGCGACAAGAAGAAGACCGACGAGTCGCACGACGCCGAAGGCTTCTTCACGGTCGGCGACATCGGCTACCTCAACGAGGACGGCTACCTGTTCCTCTGCGACCGCAAGAGCGACATGATCATCGCGGGCGGGGTCAACATCTACCCGGCGGAGATCGAGGGTTGCATCCACGAGCACCCGCGGGTCGCCGACGTCGCGGTGTTCGGCGTCCCCGATCCCGACATGGGCGAGCAGATCAAGGCGGTCGTGCAGCCGCTGCCCGGTGTCGCGGCCGACGAGACGCTGCGCGAATCGATCATGGCGCACGTGCGCGAGAAGCTGGGGAAGTACAAGTGGCCCCGTAGCGTCGACTTCATGGACGAGCTGCCGCGCGAGCCCACCGGCAAGCTGTTGAAGCGCAAGCTGCGCGACCCGTACTGGCGAGGCCGCGACCGCGCGATCTGACCTGATGAACGGGAGACGACAGCGAGACGACCGGAGGGGAGCGGAGCGTGGAGTCGACCCAGGAAACACGGAGAAGACAGCGATGACGCAGACGTTCACGGCCGAGCGCATCCTCGAGTATCCGGGCGGCTACACCCGTTCGGTGGGGCCGGTGATCGGCCGTTTCCTCACCGGGCTACGCGACGCGCGCATCCTCGCGGTGCGGCTGGCCGACGGCCGCGTCCTCGTGCCGCCGGCCGAGTACGACCCGACGACGAGCGCGCAGGTCGCCCCCGAGGGCGACCACTGGATCGAGGTCGGGCCGCGGGGGACCGTGCAAGCGTTCACGTGGGTTGCCGAGCCGCGCGCCGGCAAGCATCCCCTCAGCAAGCCGTTCGCGTTCGCGCTGGTCCGACCCGACGGTGCCGACACCGCGATGGTCCACGTTGTCGACTGCGGATCGCCGGACGCGATCACGATCGGTACACGCGTCGCGCCGCGGTGGCGCGCCGAACGCGTCGGCTACATCACCGACATCGAGGCGTGGATACCGCTCGGCGACGGCGAGGAGCCGGCACCCCCGCCGCTCCGGGTCCCGGCCGAGGACGAGCAACCCGTCACCGGCATCACGGTGCCGATCGCGCTGAAGTTCGTCAACACCGCCGGCGCGTCGACCGCGCGCTATCTCGTCGGACTCGGTGAGGGCAAGATCATCGGAGGGCGCGCGCCGTCGTCGACCGACGTGTACGCCGGATCACGCGGCACCGACCCGAAGACCGGCGAACCGACGTCGATCGAGGTCGAAGTCGCGGACACCGGATGCATCACGACGTTCTGTGTCGTGAACGTGCCCGGCCTCTCGGAGCTCGCGCCCGAGATCCCGTACGCCTCCGCGCAGATCCTGCTCGACGGCGCGGACAACACGTTCTTCGGACTGATCCGCGGATGTCCGGTCGAAGACGTGCACATGGGGATGCGCGTCAAGGCGAAATGGGCGGACGAGCTGAAGCCCGATCACACCTCGATCGAATGGTTCGAACCCACCGGCGAACCCGATGCCCCCTACGAGCACTACAAGGACAACCTGTGATGCGCGATGTTGCCGTGATCTCGTTTGCGTCCACCGCGGTCGCCGAAGACTGGGAGCACAACGAGACCGAGACGATCGTGCCCGTCGTGCGCGACACGCTCGCGCAGTCGGGGCTCCCCAAGAGCGAGATCGGCTTCGTGTGCTCGGGAAGCCTCGACTATCTGCAAGGAGGCCCGTTCGCGTTCGTCGGGGGTCTCGATGCGGTCGGCGCCTGGCCGCCGCTCCGCGAGAGCCACGTAGAGATGGACGCGGCGTGGGCGCTGTACGAGGCGTGGGTCGCCATCCAGACCGGGGAGGTCGACGCCGCGCTCGTCTACGGCTTCGGCAAGTCGTCGCCCGGTGACCTGCACGAGATCATGTCGTTGCAAGCCGATCCGTACTACGTCTTGCCGTTGTGGCCCTCGATGGTCGACATGGCGGCACTGCAGGCCAGCGCCTACCTCGAGGCGACCGGCCATACCGAGAAGGACCTTGCCGATGTCGCAGCCCGTTCGCAGCGCAACGCGCAGTCGAACCCCGACGCGGTCCGCAAGGGCGATGTGAGTGCGGACGACGTGCTCGCCCAGCCGGTCACGCATCATCCGCTGCGCGATGCCGACATCGCACCGATCACCGACGGCGCCGCGGCAGTCGTGATCGCGGCCGGCGACCTGGCACCGGCGCGCCTGCGAACGGCCGGCATGGATTCGCCGCATCGAGCACCGCATCGAGGCGCACGGTCTCGGCGTCCGCGACCTGACGTCGTCGGAGTCCGCGTGGGGTGCCGGGCAAGCCGCCGGCGTGGCGGACGGCAGCGTCGACGTCGCAGAGCTGCACGCCCAGTTCAGCCACGAAGAGCTGCTGCTCGCGGAGGCGCTCGGGTTGAACGGCAAGACACTGATCAACCCGTCGGGCGGCCCGCTGGCATCGAATCCCGTCATGAGCGCGGGACTCATCCGCATCGGCGAGGTCGCCCGCCGGATCACGAACGGCGAAGCAGGTCGCGGCGTCGGGCACGCCGCGAGCGGCCCGTGCCTGCAACAGAACCTCGTCTGCGTCCTGGAAGGTGACTGATGTGCGGATACAGCGGAGCCAGGGATGGCGCAGCGAAGGAGCCATGTAGTGGCTGGTGATCGCGTCGCAGTTGTTGGTGTCGGTCAGACCGCCCACCGGACCGCTCGGAAGGACGTGTCGATGGCCGGCCTCGTGCGCGAGGCGGCCCAGGAAGCACTCGACGACGCGGGCATGACCTACGCCGACATCGACGCGGTCGTGATCGGCAAGGCGCCGGACATGTTCGAGGGTGTCGCGATGCCAGAGCTCTACCTCGCGGACGCACTCGGCGCGGTCGGCAAGCCGATGATGCGTGTCCACACCGCTGGATCGGTCGGCGGGTCGACGAGCATCGTGGCGGCCAAGCTCGTGAGCGCCGGGATACACGAGCGCGTGCTCACCGTCGCGTACGAGAAGCAGTCGGAAAGCAACGCGACGTGGGGTCTGTCGGTCCCGATGCCGTTCGCGGCACCGCTCGTCGCAGGCGCGGGGGGCTTCTTCGCGCCGCTCATCCACGCGTACATGTACCGGTCGGGCGCGCCCCGCCACATCGGTCACCTCGTGGCAGTCAAGGATCGCCGCGCCGCGTTGCGCAATCCGAAGGCGCACCTGCACCTCCCCGACATCGACCTGAAGACCGTTGAAGAGTCGTTTCTCTTGTGGGATCCGCTCCGGTACCTGGATGTGTGCCCGAGCTCCGACGGCGCGATGGCGATGGTGGTCGGCAGCGAGAAGGTCGCGGATGCTGCACCCAATCCGCCGGCGTGGATCCACGGCATGGCGATGCGCAGCGAGCCGACAATGTTCGCCCGTCGGGACCAAGTCAGCCCCCAGGCGGGCAAGGACTGCGCCAAGGACGTGTACGAGCAGGCCGGCATCGTCGATCCGCGTCGCGACTTCGACTGCGCCGAGGTGTACGTGCCGTTCTCCTGGTACGAGCCGATGTGGCTCGAGAACCTCGGGTTCTGCGCCGAGGGCGAGGGCTGGAAGCTCACCGAGGAAGGTGCGACCGCACCCGACGGCGACATCCCGTGGAACCCGTCGGGCGGTGTGCTCTCCTCGAACCCGATCGGCGCGAGCGGCATGGTGCGTTTCGGCGAGGCCGCGCAGCAGGTGCGCGGACGCGCCGGCGACTACCAGGTCGAGCTGAAGACGGGGAAGGCGCTCGGGCACACGTACGGCGGCGGCTCACAGTTCTTTTCCATGTGGGTGGTCGGCCGCGACAAGCCGTGACACTGTGACCAACGTCGAGCGCGTCCGCGAGATGCTCGCTCTCGCGGATGGGATGCGCGTCGACGAGCTGATCGAGTACTTCACCGACGACGCGGTGATGGAGCTGCCGTTCGCTCCCGGTCGCATGGAGAAGCGCTACGCCGGCAAAGAGGCGATCCTCGGCTTCCAGCGCTTCGCACGCGACAGCTTCTCGACGTTCTCGATGGCGGTCGACGCGATCCATGAGACCCGTGATCCGAAGGTCGTCGTCGCCGAGCACCACAGCGACGGCGTCGTCGGCGACAACGGGCGTGCCTACCGGAATCGCTACGTCACGTTCTTCACCTTCGACGATGCGGGCCGGGTGACCAACTGGCGGGAGTACTACGACGCCGGCGTCGTGGTGCGGGCGTTCCGGCCGTCGTGAGACGCGCCGGGCTCGTTGCCGTCGTGCTGCTGCTCGCGGCGTGCAGCTCCTCGACCAAGCCGGCCTCGCCCGTTGCGACGACCACGACGAGCGGCGCTCCGAAGGCAGACTGCACGCCCGCCCGTACCGCGCCGCCCGTACGGACGTCGTACACGTTTCAGGGGCGTACCTACCGGCTCGCGGTGCCGCCCGACTACGACGGTGTCCACGCGCGCCCGATGGTGCTGTTGTTCCACGGCTTCGCATCGAATGCGAAAGCGTTCGACGTCGAGACGAGCTTCGATCGACTCGGCCACGCGCGCGGCTTCATCGTGGTGACGCCCGACGGATCCGGAAACCCCTTGTCGTGGAATCTGTTCGATCCCGCCGCGAGCGACGACTACGGCTTCGTCGAAAAGCTCGTTGCGCACGTCGCAGGCGAGCTGTGTGTCGACCACGCGCGGATCTTTGCCAGCGGACACTCGGCCGGTGCCGCGTTCACCGGCTTCCTCGTGTGCAGGAAGCCCTACCTCTTCGCCGCGAGCACGACGGTGTCCGCGACGGTGCCGTCCACGTGTCCCCCGGACCGGAAGCAATCGGTCCTCGGTATCCACGGGACTGACGATCCCGCCGTCCTGTACGACGGCGGCAAGGGCGTGGGACAGAGCGTGGCGATCCCGCCGGTCAAGGAGACGATCGCCGAGTACCGCGAAGCGGGCGTCGTGCGACGCGACGCCGGCGGCGGATCGGCCCGCGCCCGGCGTGGAACGCCTGCGGTACCGCGGCTGCGCGTCGGGCGCGCAGGTCGGGCTGCTCACGATCGTCGGCGGCGGCCACCCGTGGCCGGGTGGTCTCCAGGCCAGCCAGGGCACGAAGGTCGTTGCCGGCGCGCGCTACGACGCGAGCACCCGCGATCCTCGACTTCTTCGACGGGCTCGGCCGTTAGCCGGGATTCGGTACCGGCGTGAAACCCGGGAGCAGCCCCTCGCGTGCGCACACGTCCTGGGCCGGGAAGACCGTGCCGCTCCAGGCGCGCGCCCGGTCGCCGGTCGCGAGCCACGCGACCGCGGCACCGATTGCGTCGGGCGGCGCGCCGGCCGCCGCGTCGTAGCCGAAGCTCGCCATGTCCTGGGCGATGCGTTCGGTCGCCACGTAACCGGGCTCGACGTTCACGCAGGCGATCCCGAGGTCGAACAGCTCCGCGTGCAGCACGCCCACGACCCGGTGCAGCGCACCCTTGGAGATCGCGTATCCGAGCCCCCAACCCCCGGCGCCGGCAGGCGCCTTGGGATCCATCCACGCGACGCCCGAGGTGACGTTTGCGATCAGTCCGGACCCGCGTTCGACCATGTGCGGGACGAGCGCCCGGGTGAGCACGAGCGGTGCCATCACGTTGGCGTGGAGATGCTTGTCGAGCAGGTCGAGCGGAGTGTCGAGGAAGCGGTCCATGTGGCCGGGGCCGATGTAGCGCGCGTTGTTCACAAGCACATCCACGCGACCCCATCGTTCGAGCGCGATGGCCGCCGCCGCGCCCAGCGACGCGCGGTCGAGCAGGTCGCCGGTGAGGACGAGCGCGTCGCGACCCTCCACCGCGAATCGCCGACGCGGTCGTCGCCAGGCTGCCGGGCAGCGGCGACGTGTCGGAGCGCGCGACCGTCGACGAGTGCTCGCGCGCCTCGCCTTCGTTGCGCGTGCGCGCCAGGATCGCAACGTTGTAGCCGGAGCGCGCGAGGTGCACCGCGACGGCCTTGCCGATGCCCCGGCTGGCGCCGGTCACGAAGGCAACTCGATCCTCCATGGCGCCATCGTTACCATGCCCACATGGACCTCAGCGACATCGACCTTCTGGACCGCGACCGCTTCGCGCAGGGTGTACCGCACGACTGGTTCACGTACCTGCGTCAGCACGCGCCCGTGTACAAGCATCCGGAGCCGAACGGTCCCGGCTTCTGGGTGGTGACGAAGTACGACGACGTCGTGACCGTCGGACGCGACGGCGGCACGTACTCGTCGGACCAGAAGCGCGGCGGCGTGGTCGTGCTCGAGGAGCCGGAAGTCGAGATGAGCTTCGAGCAGGGCGGCAACCTCATGCTGACGATGGATGCGCCCGAGCACACCCGTTACCGCAAGCTCGTCAACCGCGGCTTCACTCCCCGGCAGATGCGCATGCTCGAGCCGCACATCCGCGAGCTCACGTCGCAGATTCTCGACGGCGTGATCGAGCAGGGCGGGTGCGACTACGTGGTCGACGTCGCCGCCGAGGTGCCGCTGCAGGTCATCGCCGAGATGCTCGGCGTGCCGATGGAGGACCGCCACAAGCTCTTCGAGTGGAGCAACCGGATGATCGGCTCCGAGGACCCGGAGTACATGGTCTCCCAGGAGGAGGTCATGAACGCCCAGGTCGAGATGTTCGTGTACGCCAACGAGCTCGCGGCGCAGCGGCGCAGCGAGCCGCGCGACGACATCATCACCGCGCTGCTCGACGCCGAGATCGACGGCGACCGCCTCACGGAGATGGACTTCAACCTGTTCTTCTTGCTGATCGCGGTTGCCGGCAACGAGACGACGCGGAACTCGATCTCCCACGGCATCAAGGCGTTCTGCGACTTTCCCGAGCAGTACCAGCTGCTCGTCGACGATCCGACGCGCGCGCAATCTGCGACCGAGGAGATCGTGCGGTGGGCCTCACCGGTCATGTACTTCCGTCGCAACGTCACACGCGACACCGAGCTGCGTGGTCAGAAGCTCGAAGAGGGTGACAAGGTCAGCATCTGGTACATCTCCGCCAACCGCGACGAGGACGTGTTCGACGAGCCGTTCACGTTCGACATCCTCCGCTCGCCGAACGAGCACGTCGGCTTCGGTGGCGGCGGACCGCACCACTGCCTCGGGGCGAACCTCGCGCGCATGGAGATCTACGTGCTGCTCGAGGAGATGGCCAAGCGCGTGCCGACGATCGAGCGGACCGGTGAGGCGCAGCCGCTGCGCTCGAACTTCATCGCCGGCATCAAGCACATGCCGGTGAAGTATCCGGCCGGCAAGCGCAGCACGACGTCATCGTGACGGCGCACCTGTTCCGGTTCGGCGTCGAGTTGCACGGTCCCTTCGAAGGCCGCACGTGGACCGACTCGGTACGCGAGCTCGAAGCGCTCGGGTACTCGACGATGTTCGTGCCCGACCATTTCGACGAGGGGTTCGGCCCGCTCGCGGCGATGGCGAGCGCCGCGGCGGTGACGACGACCCTGCGCGTCGGCTCGCTGGTGTTCGATTGCGACTACCGGCACCCGGCCGTGCTCGCGCGCGAGCTGGCGACGATCGACCTGCTTTCCGAAGGTCGGCTGGAGGTCGGTCTCGGCGCGGGCTGGAAGCGGCTCGACTACGACCGGTCGGGCATCGCGATGGAGTCGCCGAAGATCCGCGTGGACCGCATGATCGAGCACACGCGGATCGTGAAGGCGCTGTTCGCCGAGGAGCCCGTGACGTTCGCGGGCGAGCACTATTCGATCACGGACCTGCCGGGAACGCCGCGCCCGTACACCGCGGGCGGGCCGCCGATCCTCATCGGTGGGGGAGCGCGGCGCGTGCTGCGGTTCGCGGGCGCGACCGCCGACATCGTGGGGGTCAACGCGTCGATCCATTCCGGCGAGGTCGACACGGATGCTGCGCACGACGCGCTGCCCGAACGCATCGACGAGAAGGTCGGTTGGGTTCGTGAAGGTGCGGGCGCGCGCTTCGACGAGCTCGAGCTGAATGCGTGGCTCGCGGCCGCCGAGCTCACCGACGACACTGCAGGTGTCGCCGAGCTGATGGGGCAGTTGTTCAGCGCCGACCCCAAAGACGTGCTCAATTCGCCGTTGGCGCTCATCGGGTCGACCGCGGAGTGCGCCGACCGCCTGCGGGAACGCCGCGAACGGTGGGGCTACTCGTACACCGTCATTCCCGGGGCGAAGGCACGTGACTTCGCACCGCTCGTCGCGCAGCTGACCGGCACGTGATGGAGATCTCCTGCGCGTTTCCGGCGGGCCCGCACGTCGTCGACGACATCGTCGAAGCCGAGCAGCTCGGATACGCGCGCGCGTGGCTGTTCGACTCGCCCGCGCTGTACGGCGACATCTGGATGGTTGCGGCGTTGGCGGCGCTTCGAACATCGCGGATCGGGCTCGGGCCCGCCGTGCTCGTTCCCAACCTCCGGCACCCGCTCACGCAGGCGTCGGCGATCGCAACCCTGGAACAGCTCGCACCGGGCCGGGTGGTTGCCGCGATCGGCACCGGGTTCACCGGCCGGACGGCGATGGGGAAGAAGCCGCTCACCTGGGCGTACACGCGGCGCTATATCGAGCAACTCCGCGCGCTGTTGCGAGGTGAGAAGGTCGAGGTCGACGGCGCAACCGTGCAGATGTTGCACGCCGACGAGTTCGCGCCACCGTTCCCGATCCGCACGCCGATTGTGATCGCGGCCAACGGGCCGAAGGGACTCGCGGTCGCGCACGAGCTCGGCGACGGTGTGATGACGATCGGCGCGGGCGACCCTTCGTTCGATTGGTGCGCGGTGCTCGCGTTCGGCACCGTGCTGGACGACGGCGAGTCACCCGGTTCGGACCGCGCGCTGGCGGCTGCGGGTCCTGCGCTCACCGTCGTGTACCACGCGATGTGGGAAGGCGGTCCGGCATCGGTGGACGCGCTGCCCGGTGGCGTCGAGTGGCGCAAGCAGCTGGAGGAGATCCCGGAGCACGAACGGCACCTTGCTGTGCACGAAGACCACCTCGTGCGTGTGACCGAGCGAGACCGTGCATTGTTGAACGGCGACTTGCTGAAGTCGTTCACATGGACCGGTGCGCCCGAGGAGATCCGCATGCGGATCGACGGCCTGGAAGCGGCCGGGGCCACCGAGCTCCTCTACGCGCCGATGGGTCCCGACGTCGGCCGCGAGCTCCGCACGTTCATGGCCGCCGCGTCGGCATAGGTGTCAGCGGCCGGGCGCCACGCGTCAACCAACCTCCGGGTCGTGCGGGAGCCCCAAGAGGCGTTCGCCGATGATGTTGCGCAGTACCTCGCTGGTGCCGCCGCCGATGGTGAGCGCGGGGGAGAAGAGGAAGCCCCGGTCCCACTCGCCGCCGAGCACGCCGTTTGTCTCCAGGAGGCCGTGCGCGCCCATCACGTCCTTGGCGAGCGTGAACACGCGCCGGCCGTGCGGGTCGGCGAGCGCCTTGCGCAACGACGCGTCGGGTCCGGGTGTCTTGTTCACCGCAGCCGAGATCATGCGCATCCGGTGATAGCGGAGGATCTCGCCATCGATGTATGCGTCCACGATCTGCTGGCGCCGCACCGGATCGGGCACGCCGCCATGGGCGCGGAAGTGTTCGACGAGATCGCGCGCGCTCGGTCCGTAGCCCCATTGAAGACCGCCACCGGTCGACAGCGACACCCGCTCGTTCGCCAGTGTCGTCTTCGCCATGCCCCAGCCGAGATTCTCCTCGCCGATGAGGTTCTCGGCGGGCACGCGCACGTCGGTGAAGAAGACCTCGTTGAAACCGAAGCCACCCTCGCCGGTCATGCTGCGAATCGGGCGGACCTCGATCCCCGTGAGGTCCATCGGCACGATGAAATACGAGATGCCTCGGTGCTTCGACACGTCGGCGCGGGTGCGCGCGATGAGGATGCCGAACTTGGCCTGCTGGGCAAGTGACGTCCAGATCTTCTGGCCGTTCACGAGGTACACGTCACCGTCGCGCTCCACACACGTCGAGAGGCTCGCGAGGTCCGATCCCGCGCCGGGTTCGCTGAACAGCTGGCACCACACCTCTTCGGCGGCCAGCATCGGCAGCAGGTAGCGCTGCTTCTGCTCGTCATTGCCGAGCGCGACGAGAATCGGTCCGCAGTGCCCGATGCCGATCGGGTTGACCGGCTTCGACACCCCCGCCGCGCCGCATCTCGTCCTCGATGATGAGCTGCAACGCGGGATCGGCGTCGAGACCGTACGGACGCGGCCAGTGCGGCACCACGAACCCGGCATCGACGAGCTCGCGCGGTGACGGCGCCGGATGCGCGGTGAACCACCGCGCACTTCGAGGCGGCGCGGATCGTCTTCGGCGGGCAGATCGACATCCACGCCTTGCAGTTTGACGCACCCCGCTCGGCCGTGCTCCGATCGCCCGGAGAATTGCATGGCCTGGAACCTCGCGGACCTCATCGAGCACGTTGCGGACACTGTCCCTGATCGGGTCGCGCTCATCGTCGGCGACCGCGAAGAGACGTACGGGGAGCTGGAAGCGAACGCGAACCGGCTCGCCCATCATCTCGCCGCGCAGGGCGTCGGGCCCGGCGACCACGTCGGCATCTACGCCTTCAACAGTCACGAGTTCGTGGAGACGATCCTCGCGGCCTACAAGCTGCGGGCGGTGCCGATCAACGTCAACTATCGCTACGTCGAGGCCGAGTTGCGTTACCTCTTCGACAACGCGGACCTCGTCGCGCTCGTGCACGACGCGCAGTTCGCACCACGCATCGCTGCGGTGCGGGACGCGTTGCCGATGCTGCGCCACCTGATCGTCGTCGACGACGGCTCCGGCACCGAGAGCTCCGCCCTCGGCTCGGTGGGGTACGACGACACGCTCGCCTCGTCGTCACCTGCACGCGATTTCCCCGATCGTTCCGACGACGACATCTACATCCTGTACACGGGCGGCACGACCGGGATGCCGAAGGGTGTCGTATGGCGTCAGGAAGACGTGCTGTGCGTGCTCGGCGGTCTTGTCGACTTCGAGTCGGGCAAGCGGGTCGAGGACGAATGGCAGTTCGCCAAGGCCGCCGCGCAGACGCCCGAGGGGAATCTCGGGATCGTCATCGCGCCGTTGATGCACGGCGCCGCGCAATGGGGCACGCTCAACGCACTGCTCAACGGGCGCGGCACGGTGCTCCTGCCGAAATTCGACGCCCACGAGGTGTGGAAGGCCGTCGACAAGCATCGCATCACGACCCTCGCGATCACGGGTGACGCGATGGGGCGACCCCTGATCGAGGCACTCGACGAAGGCGGCTACGACGCGTCGTCGCTCGTGACGGTGGCGTCGACGGCAGCGGTCTTCGAGCGCGACGGTGAAGGAGCGCTATCTCGAGCGGTTCCCGAACCTGATCATCGCCGACGCCGTCGGATCGACGGAGACCGGATACAACGGCGTGCACGTGATCGTGAAGGGCGGCCACGAGAAGGCCGGTATGCCGACCGTGCGCATGGGGCCCGACACCGTTGTGCTCGACGACGACATGAACATCGTGCAGCCGGGTTCGGGAGTGGTCGGCCGCATGGCGCGCGGTGGCAACGTGCCGCTGCGGTATCACAAGGATCCCGAGAAATCCGCGGCGACGTTCGTCACCGTGCACGGCCGGCGGTTCTCGGTGTCGGGCGACTCCGCGCTCGTCGAAGCCGACGGCACGATGACGTTGCTCGGGCGCGGCTCGGTCTGCATCAACTCCGGCGGCGAGAAGATCTATCCCGAGGAGGTCGAGGCCGCGTTGAAGGCGCATCCCGCCGTGTTCGACGCGGTCGTCGTCGGTGTGCCCGACGAGCGCTGGGGTGAACGGGTCGCCGCGGTGATCGAGACACGGCCCGGTCGATCGGTCACGCTCGACGAGCTCGACACCCACGTGCGCACGCACGTCGCCGGGTACAAGGTCCCACGCGAGCTCCACGTCGTCGACAAGATCGAACGCTCACCGAGCGGCAAGCCCGACTACCCGTGGGCGAAGAAGGTCGCGACAAGCGTGCGTTAGAACTGGATTCATTGCTTCAGCTCGACGATGACCTCGTAGTAGGGCTCGTCGCCGATGTTGACCGCGCTCTCGACGCCGCCCTTGGGCACGAACGTGACCATTCCCGGGATGACGTCGGCGGCGAGATACTCGCGGTATGGGCTCTGCGTGTCGGCCTCGGGCTCGACGGCGATACGGTCGCCCTTCACCTGGATCAACAGGTGATCCAGGTCGTGCCGGTGTACGGCTCCCCGTTCGCCGGGCGCGAGCTTCACCACCCACACACGCACGCGGTCGTCCTCGAACACGACCTTCGTACCGACGCCACCCAGCTCGCGGGCCACCGGCGAGACCCTAGGGCATTCTGGGTATAGGAGCGCCATGCCGCGAGCGATATGGAATGGCACGATCAGCTTCGGGCTCGTCAACGTGCCCATCGGGCTGTACAGCGCCATCGAAGAGAAGCAGATCCGTTTCCACCAGATGACGAAGTCGGGTCACCGAATCCGCCAGAAGCGCGTCGACGAGAAGACCGGCAAGGAAGTCGACTACGACGCCCTCGTGAAGGGATACGAGAAGACCCGCGGGAAGGTCGTCCTCGTCGAGCCGCAGGAGCTCGACGCGGCCGCGCCGGAGCAGACTCGTACGATCGACATCGAAGACTTCGTCGAGCTCGCCGACATCGACCCGATCTACTACAACAGCACGTACTACATCGCGCCACGGTCTGGCGCCGGCGCGGACAAGGCGTACGCACTGCTGCGTGAGGCGATGCGCAAGAGCGGTCGTGCCGCGATCGGCCGCTTCGTCATGCGCACCAAGCAGTACCTCGCCGTGATCCGCGGCGGAGGACGACGTGCTGATGCTCGAGACGCTCTACTTCGCGGACGAGATCCGTGATCCGAAGGAGCTCAAGATCCCGAAGCGGGTCAGCGTCGGAACGCGCGAGCTCAAGATCGCCAACCAGCTCATCGACAGCTTGACGTCGGAGTGGGATCCGAAGCGGTACAAGGACACGTATCGGGCCGCCGTGCAGAAGGTGATCGATCGCAAGGCCAAGGGGGAGACGATCACCCTCGAAGCGGTCAAGGAGGAGAAGGGCGAGGTCCTCGACCTCGTGCAGGCCCTGCAGGCCAGCCTCGATGCGAAGGCCAAGGGTGCGAAGGCCCGCCGGCCCGCCAAGCGCACCCGCCGGAAGGCGTCCTGACCCCGGCTGACCCGGGGAACTTCCGAAAGATTGAAACGTGTTCTAAAATCGGTCCCCATGGCCTCGCGGCGGTTCCCGTTCCCGATCCCGTTCGGCTGGTACCAGGTGGCGTTCCCCGACGACCTCGCGCCCGGCGAGGTGACGCCGCTGAGCTACTGGGACCGCGAGCTCGTGATGTGGCGCGACATGACCGGCGGGTTCCACCTGCAGGACGCGTTCTGTCCCCACCTCGGCGCGCACCTCGCGTACGGCGGCACCGTCGACGGCGACGCGTTGCAGTGTCCGTTCCACGGCTGGAAGTTCGACGGCAGCGGCGCCTGTACGAACATCCCGTACAGCCAGCGGACGAACCGCAAGGCGCGCCTGCGTACGTATCCGGTGATCGAACGGAATGGCTTCGTGCTCGCGTGGTATCACCCGTTCGAAGAGGAACCGCAGTGGGAGATCCCGGTGATCTCCGAGATCGGTGACCCCGCGTGGAGTGAGTTCTATTCGTCGTCGTATGTCATTCGCACCATCCCGCAGGAGATGAGCGAGAACGGCGCCGACCCCGCACACTTTCGCTACGTGCACGGCACCGACACCGTCGCCGAGATGGAGAAGTACGACACCGACGGACCGTGCTCGGTGATGCTGTCGAAGCAGACCTACGTGACGCCACGCGGCGTCACCGAAGGACGCATCGACGTGTACAACTACGGTCCCGGGTTCTCGAAGGTGTGGTTCAGCGGGATCGTCGACGCGATCAACATCGCGACGACCACGCCCATCGACGAAGAACGCACCCAGGTGCGTTTCAACTTCATCGTGCGCAAGCTCGACGACGAGAAGCTGACCTCCACGGTTGCCGACGCGTTCGTCAAGGAGATCAACAAGCAGGTGAACGAGGACCGCCCGATCTGGGAGCACAAGACCTTCCACCCGAAGCCTGCGCTGGCCGACACCGACGGCCCGATCCTCAAGTTCCGGAAGTGGTACAGCCAGTTCTACGCGGAGCCGTACGAAGTCGACGCCTGACCTGCATCTTCGCGGTCACCCGCCGGTTCGTCGTGCCGGTACGTGAAGACGTGCCAGTTGGTCTTGCACGGCGTCCCTGGTCTCGGCGCTCGGCGGCGCCCGAACCGGCGGTACGGCTTTCGGATCACCGCCTCCGTAGAAGATGAGCACGTCGATGGCCCATCCGTTGACCGTGGCCCCGAGCCGATCGGCATAGATGTGGTCCGGTTGCCCCTCGAAGTTGATATCAGTGTGCGCATCGTCGAGCGAGAGCGGGAGTGAGCGGGGCGGGAACACATCGTCCCCCGAGCTCTCGCGCGGTGCGATGAACATCGCAAAGAGGACGACGTCACCGTCTTCGAGGCGTTCCACCGTGTCCCACGGCATATCACCCGCCAAGGTGCCGGGACCGAGCGCGATGTTGGCTGCGGTCGCCGAGAAGGTCTCGGGCGTTTTGACGGTCTCCCAACCAGGCGCCGGAAGGAAGCCCGGAAAGTCCGCAGTGGATGTGTCGGCGGTTCCGTCAGGGTCCGCAGCGGTCGTCCGCGGAACAGTCGTGCTGCCAGGAATCGAAGTGCCCGGCGACGACGAGCGATCAGACGAGCTACAAGCCGCGGCCAGGACGACGAGAGCAACGGCCGACGTGATTCGCCTCACATGAACTGGACGCCTCAACCACGCGGGGGGTTCCACGGCACACCGCAAGCGATGGCAGGTGCGGACGTCAACGAGAAGGGTCGCGGTGTCGCGCGCTGCTCGTTGCCCGTTCGGGAGTTGGTCGCCTGGATTCCAGCGCCATGCGGCGACGCGACCATCGCAACGTGTTGTCGAGGAGCTTCCGGTCCGCGTCGGCGAGCCGTACAGCAAGCTCGACCTCGAGCTGTGCAACCTCATGCCCTACATGTGCGACTCGGGCAAAGACATCACACGGCAGCAGGCGGAGTGCGAGCTTGCTCGAGTTGTGAAGAACCGTCGCGTCGTCGACGTCCAGGTCAAGGGCTGAGGCGGTCGACATGGCCGCGGCTACTGCACGCGGCACCTCTGAGAGCTGCATCATCTCCGTCCGGAGCGGCCGGTCATGTGCACTCGCGACGCTGTTGCTCTCGCTTGATCCAGCTGTTCTCCGCCGTGCATCTCTCGCATGTCAACGCATGACCCGCCCACCACCGGACAGTGCCGTCAGGATCCTGCAGCAAAGCGTGCGCCGCGTGCGATGCTGCGATATCGCCATGCATGTCAAGGACAGCCGCGGCGAACGTCGGCATCGGGACTTCGCAGCCCCCGCTGTACGGCTTCGACCGCGTCAGACCCGGCTGCAACGAGCGTCCAGAGCGCAGCACGCGCGAGATGGGCGTACCCAGCGCAGCGACGACGTCATCGAGTGGGAGACTGCTCAAGCGGTCCGCCCCCAGCGGTCGCGGGAGGCTCCGCGCGCTCTGCCGTTTTCGTTTCGGCATCGAAGGAGCGGAAGGCCATCGTCACGCTGCAGCGTCAGAGGTGGGATCCGAGGACGCCATGGCCGCGTAGAGCTCGGCCGGCTGGGGGATTCCTTTGAGCGTGTACTGACCACGCGACTCGAACTTGATCCCCGATCCGGCGACCAGATCGCGCACAATGCGGGAGGCGAGTACCTCGCCTGGTGCTGCGAGGTCGGACACGCGCGCGCAGATGTGCATCGTGACCCCGGCAAGATCTCTGCCGCGCACCTCGCATTCGCCGGTGTGGAGCCCGGCACGGACCTCGATGCCGAGTGGTAGGGCCTTGCGGATGATGGCTTCCGCGCATTGGACCGCCCGTGCAGGACCGTCGAAGGTCGCGACGAACCCATCGCCGGTTGTGTTCACCTCGCGGCCCCGGAACCGGCGCAGCTCGCGGCGTGTGAGCTTGTCGTGTGCATCGAGCAGTTGCCGCCATTGCTGGTCGCCGAGCCGCAACGCAAGCTCGGTTGAACCGACGATGTCGGTGAACAGCACCGTCGCGAGCACGCGATCACCGGGACGATCGGCGACGGAGCCGGTGACGAATTCCTCGATGAGATCGAGATCGAGCCGTTCCGCGATGTCCCAGGACCAATGAGCGGGCGAGTCCGTCTCTGCCATCCGTGCGCCACCGATGCCGAGAGCTGTTTGGCGTGCGAGCTCGATCGGGATGATCGGATCATCCGCGTGTGCGAGAACCAAGGTCGGCACCGCGATCGCTTCCATGATCGGACGGCAGTCTGCCTCGAAGCCTCGTCGCAGGACCGCTTGTGCCGCTGCGGGAGTTGCTGCGTTGCGCTCGTAGCGTGCGAACAGCTCATCGACGGCGGGCTCGTGAGGTGCTCCGGTACCGATCAGGAAACGCATCGCGGTCCCGTCACCCCAGTTCT
This sequence comes from uncultured Actinomycetes bacterium, assembly GCA_963781425.1. GTDB lineage: Bacteria > Actinomycetota > Acidimicrobiia > IMCC26256 > PALSA-610 > DASQHW01. The sequence continues at coordinate 510,253 of CAWAGX010000001.1, forward strand.
CCCCGATATAGGTTTCGAACACGGAGAAGGTGGCCTTTGTGATCTCCGGCCGCTGTTCGAGCGGCGGTCCGAGGCACGTGACCCAGAGCACCAACGCCGACACGCGCTCTGGATACGTGGCGGCGAACAGCGCAGCCGCGCCGCCACCCTCCGACATCCCGACGATCGCGGCACGTTCCGACTCGGCGGCGTCCATGACGGCTCGAATGTCATCCATGCGCTCAGCGAGCGTCGGGAGCCCAGATGTACGGTCCGAAAGCCCCGTCCCGCGTTTGTCGAACGTGATGCAGCGCGAGAACGAGCTCAGCCGCGCCGAAACACCCGCGATGTTGGGCAGTTCCATCCCGACGTCGAGATGCGTGACGAAACCCGGGACGAACACCAGATCAATCGGACCATCGCCGTGGACCCGATACGCGATGGAGAGCTCACCGCTCCTCGCATACCGGGTTGCCGCCGCACCGACAGACATCAGCTCTTCGCTCTCGCCGCGATCTTGCCGGAGCTCACAACGACGCCGCCGCGCAGCTGCCAACCGGACCAGTGCTCACGCGATCTGACACCGCATCCAGATCTGCTCACGGCCAATCTCCCGCCGCGGTAGGTACCGCCGTGTGAGACGCATCATGCCCGTTCAGGGAGCGGGCCCGCACGCACGTGCCACCCGAGGCGTTGCCCTGGGAGCCGCGGTGCTGAACTGCTGCCGGGAGGTTCGACCATGACCGAGGAACCGGGAGCGAAGGGCGCTACTGACGAACGCGGACAAGGACAAGACCTCTGGGGTCTCCGAGGGCAGGAACGTGACGAAGTTCTCGCCTGGGTCGGCGAGAACCTGACCGGGGTGCGGCGGTCCGCGTACGGGCAGCGGAGTCTGTACTGGACCCTCGGGACCGGCTTCGTCGTGGGCATGGCCACGTACATCGGTGGATACGCGCTCAGATCGTCCGTGACGACGGAACCCGTTGAGTTTGTGGGAGACCTGCTCTACACGCTCGGTTGGGCGCTCTGGACCGGTGTCGTCGTGGTGCTGTTCCTCCAGGTCCTTCCGGAGACGAAGAAACGTCAGTACAAGCAGGCCCTCGACGCTTACGAGGCGGCAATCGGCGATCAGGCCCGATCCGGAAGTGGAGCGCCATAGCGATGCAGCCCGCGGCGGTCTCAGTCGGAACCTAGACGACAGGTGTGCCACCGGCGGTCGCGGCAGCAACAACCTTGCGTCGGTATGAAGCGAACCACAGGATGGCGGACACAAGGCCGACGAGTCCGCAAGCGAAGATGCCGACGATCGGCAGCACAATCCAGAGTGTCTTGTTCGTTCCGGCCCGTTCAAAGGCCCACTCCGGTCGCCCCGCGGCATCGATTGCCGCCCAGAGAGGCAAGAGGAACCCCAGCAGCACAAGCGGAATGACCGCGAGGATCAATAGCTCCGGGGTCATGCGTTCACCGCCAATCAAGGTACAGGACATTCTGACCTGGCGAGGACTGAAGCCGCGCCACGACTGCCGGTCCACGCCTGGCACTCGATCTCAGCTGGATGTGTGGGGACCTCGTTCCCGTTCGTGCGCGCCCGCAGTAGTCGCTTGCCTTGGTCGTGCTATGGGCATCGCGCTTTCTTGTTGGACCTCGCATCGATCGCGAAGAGGGCGATGCGTGTGCGGGTGCTCTCGCGCCGTGCCTTGGCCAATGCACAAACCCGCTTGGTCTCCTGCACGAGCTCCTTCTTGGTGAGCGGCGCGTACCCGCGACGATGCTTCACGAGCCATAGGTACGTCTTGTAGGGATCGCAGGATTTGCATCGCAACGCGACCGCAGCGGCCTTGACATCGCGCCGGACGATCAGGACGAGCGCTTTGCGTTGCTTCTGGTTCAGAGGCGCGGAGGGACGGGTGGTCGTCGTTGTGTAGCCCTTGCAGCGCCCGATGACGGCGTCGTCGAAATCGGGTTCGTATGGTGGGTGCGCGGCCGCGTGAAAGATGCGATCGGTGCTGCGCCACGATCCGGCGTCGACGTAGTGAAGTTCCGAGCCGTCCTTGCAGTCCAGCGTCACGGCGGTCTGGCTCGCCGCCCAGGCTTTGGGAACCTTCGCTCCGTCTTTCGGCGTTCCCGCCGGCGCGGTCCATGGTTTCTCGCCAGTGCCGCAGGCAGCGACGGCGACCACCATTCGGAGGCGCGCGAGCAAGAACGTTCAGCGACAGTTCAACTCGGCCACATCGAGCTCGAGGCCCCGGTCTGCAATTCTCGAAGCCTCGGAGGTCCCAACGGTGGGAGTCGCTCAAGGCTGGTGCGCGGACCCGTCGGATCGCTACGAGCAGCGCTGGGTTCTCCCAGGGCAACCCGACGTCGCTGGTTCGCACACTGGGCGTCGAAGCGCGAGACGAACCAGAAGGCGCACCGCCCGCCGCAGAGCTGGCGCCGTCGGGCGACAAGCCTCCTCGGGCGGTGCGGACGACTTGGCAGGTCCTCGTCCGTGCTCCTTGTCCCGCGCGGAGACCGGATGCCGATCATCGGTGCTTTCGCGCTCACCTTCGGGTCAACCTCCGCGCTCGTACTGGCATCCCGGCGATCGTCGCTCCGCCGGGCTCCACGCTGATCGGCCACCGGCCCGGGGAGCAAATGCGCTCAAGCCGGGCTCCCGTTCGGCCGACGTGAGAGGCGTGAAGCTCGAGAAGTGTCCCTACGACATGTCGCCGATCGCTGTGCGTTGCGTCGGCGAATCGTTCGTCATCTCCTGCGATACATGCGGCGCCGCTTGGGAGATGCGTAGCGGGTTGATGCGTCGCTTCCGCGCTCCTGATGGCGCCACGATCAAGGCAGTCCGAGAGAGCTTGTTCCCTCCGGAAGTCTTGGGCAGTGAGCGAACCGGTGCGACGGAGACGGCTGACAATGCTGTTCGTTGACGCCCCGGCGCAGAGTCCCGAGCTCGAAGAGGTCCCGACGGACCGAAGGGTTGCGCTCAGGCTCCTCTGGCTGCTCGACGACCCCAACGCACCGCTGGACGAGATCACGCGGGTGATCTCGGCGGATCCCGCCCTGTCGATACGGATCCTCGCCCTTGCGAACGTGCCCTTCTATCGCGAAGCCGGCGGGGTCACGGCGCTCCCGCGTGCAGTGTCCCTCCTGGGCGCGCAGACCGTGCGCTCGCTCGCGAGCACCGCGGTGCTCCACCTGTTCGCGGCAGATCGCGTCGAAGTCCCGGAAGAGTTCTGGCTCCACTCGATCACGGCCGCCGTCGCGGCAGCTCGCGTCGCCGGCCGCCTGAAGGTCGATCCGGCCGAGGCGCTCACGACGGCGCTCCTCCACGATTTCGGCGAACAGCTCCTGCGCGGCCGGGACCCGGAGCGTTTCGACGAGATGACGCAGACGCTCGCCGGCGAGTCCGTCGAAGGTCGCTTGGAGATCGAGCGCCGGGTCCTCGGGATCGACCACGCGACACTCGGCGCGCAGGTGCTGGCGAAACAAGGATTGCCGGCGACGATCACCAGTGCAGTGCAGGACCATCACGTTGTCAGCGCGAGTGCAGCACCACTCGTGCGGGTCGTGCACATCGCGGACTGCATAGCGAAGATCATCGAAGGTGATGCCGAGCTCGATCTCGACGCGGCGTTGCGTGCCGCAGGAGTCCCGGGCGCGCCCGACGGCCTAGTCGACCAGGCGGAGGCCGACCGCCGCGTGCTGCTCAGGTTCCTCGCCGACTTCCTCGCGCCCCGCACCGGCGCCCGCTGACGCCGGCTCGGGCCCCGGCGCGAGCGATGCGAGATCCGTCGCGAGCTTGATCACCGCCGCGGCGTGCGCATGCATCGAACTTCGGTCGCGGAACTGCTCGAGCTCCGTTCGACCGGCCGGCCACAGCCCCGGATTTGTGATCCTCATCCCATCTCGCTTCCGATGTCTGGGGAGGGAAATCGCACGGCAAGCTTTGGCAGCGAGGTCGGCACTCGCACATACCCACGCACATGCGGCGCCGAGCGGCGACTCAATAGGTACCAGAGTCAGCATATCCACCGGAATCGGCCGCGATGACACGTCACCTCGGGCGGGGCATGTCGTGCCCTAACGCCGAGGCCTGACCTCGGTCTGGTTGAAGGCGACGGGCAGCACGGCTCCGTCGGATCGCCGACGCAGGACATAGCGCTCGTTGCGATGACTGGGATCGCTCTGGACTGCATCGACCTCGAAACCCGGGGCCCACCCGCCCTGGTAACGGGTCCGCACCTCGACCTCGGTGCCCGGCGACAGCTGGCCGATCCCGTCGTTCCCAAACGTCGCCATTCGGCCTCCCCAACGAGCCGACGCGCCGCACCGGATTCGATCGCGCGACGGGGACCCTCACGTCCAGGCGAGGAACATCGTCATCTGACACCCGTACCTTGAGCGGCTCACTTGTGAGGCGGCCTACGTACCCGACGGCTCGCCTTGACGCACAGATCACGTTGAGTGGCATCAAAGGAGTGCCGATAGTTCGTCCATGCGGATGCGGGAGGCCAGTGTCATCGGGGAGGCGGGTGAGGCCGCGGGGCCTGATGGTGCCATCGCCGCCGCCATCGTCGAGACCGCGGCCGACATTCTCGTGATCACTGACGCATCCGGCGTGCTGCGCTATGCCAACCCGGCCGCGGGATTGCTGCTCGGCTACGACCCGGCCGCAATGGTCGGCACCTCGGTGTTCGATCTGCTCCATCCCGAGGAGATGCAAGACGCGGCAAACTCTCTGGCCACCACGGCCGCGAGCTCCACACTGCACGGCGAGCCGATCGAGCTCCGGCTCCGGGCGGCGGACGGCAGCTGGCGCCGCCTCGAGGTGATCGCCACGAATCTGCTCGCACATCCGCAGGTGCAGGGCATCGTGTTTCGTTGCCGCGACGTCTCCTACCAGGACGACGTGCACCGTCGCTTTCGCTTGATGTTCGAGCAGTCACCGGTTGCACAGGCGCTGGTTGCGCCGGGGACGACGGGTGTGATCGCCAACCCCGCGTTCTCGAGGCTCTTCGAGATCTCGCGCGAAGCATTGCTCACGACTGCACCAGAGATGCTCGTACATCCCGAGGACCGAGCGCAGATGTTGCAGGACAAGGCGCGTCTCGAAGCCGACGACGTAGGCCGGTACATCACGCAACGTCGGTATGTGCGCGGCGGCGGACAAGTGTTCGTCGGCCGTGTCGCCGTGGCGATACTGCGCGGCCTCGACGGACGCTTCGAGTACCTGTCCATCACGATCGAAGACGTCAGCGCGGAGCTACACGCGGCTGAAGCGCTCGAGAAGAGTGAGGCCCGCGCTCGCGCGTTGGTCGACAACTCGCCCGACATCATTGCGGTGCTCTATCCCGACGGAGAATGGGAAGCCAGCGATCAGGGCACGCGGCTCCTCGGCTATCCCAAGGGCTTCGATCCGCCCGGCGGCGTGCTGTCTCTGGTGCACCCCGACGACGTCCCCGCCGCGGCCGCCGCACTCTCCGACATCCTCGCCGGGACACGTGCCGGCGACGCGCCGATCGAGCTGCGGCTGCGGGCGGCCGACGGCACGTACCGCCAGTTCGAATGCGTCGGCCAAAATCTCGAAGCGGCAGCCCACATCGGCGGAGTGGTCATCACCGCCCGAGACATCACGGCGCGCAAGGACGCCGAGGCCCGGCTCCGCGCGGCCGAGCAGCGTTTCCGGGTCGCGTTCGATCATGCGCCGCTGGCCGTCTCGATCATCGACCTCGACGGCCGCATCGTCGACATCAACGCGGCGGGATGCGCCATGCTCGCTCGATCGCGTGACGACCTTCTCGGGACACTGGCCGCGCTCACCGTGCACCCCGAGGACCGCGACGACGCGATCGCGCGTACCACCGCGCAGCTCGACGGTGCCGCTGCGCCCGTGGAGTTCCGGCTCCTCAGCGTCACCGGCCAGGCCATCTCGGTGCTGTCCCACGCATCGCTCATCGAGAGCCCCGGCAGCGAACCCCCGTACATCATCACCTTGCAGACCGACATCTCGGACCGCAAGCACCTCGAAGCCGAGCTCGAGCGGCACGCGACGCACGACGAGCTCACCGGTTTGCGCAACCGAGCCTCGCTGGATCAGCACCTCGAACACGCGTTGCTCCGGCGGGCATCAGTGCCGGTGGCGGCCATCTTCGTCGACCTCGACGACTTCAAGTCGGTGAACGACGGCTTCGGGCACGACGCCGGTGACAAGCTTCTCGCGCACGTCGCGGATCGAATCCGGCAGAGCCTGCGAGCCGGCGACGTCGCGGCACGCGTCGGCGGCGACGAGTTCGTCGTCGCGTGCGACATTACGAGCACCCAACAGGCGCTCGACATCGGTGAGCGGCTGCGTCTCGCGATACAGGACGGGTTCGAGTACGCGAACCGGGCGATCGGTGTGACCGCAAGTGTGGGTATCGCGTTGTCGAGGCCCGGCGAGAACGCGGCGTCGTTGCTGCGTCGGGCGGACACCGCGACATACGTCGCGAAGCGGGCCGGCAAAGCTCGTACCGAGATGGCGGTCGGCACGATCGCCGAGGACGAGGACACCGAGGCGCGCGCGAATGTCGCCGCCGATCTCGTGACGCCGGAGCGCGGTTGCGCCAAGGTGGGCTGACGGGGCGTGACGGCCCGGGCACGGATCGAGTTCCGGGTCGCTGAGGCTGCGCCGCGACACCGCCGAGCACGAACGTGGCGTTGCGGAGACCTAACGCACGGGTAAACGCATCAGCGTGCGCGACGTCTGGTTGTTACTGCTACGAGGCGTGGTTGGCGGCACGCTCGTCGCCGCGTTCGCCGTGCTGTCGCAGACGCTCGGCCCGAAGAGCTTCGCGGGCGTGTTCGGCACGGCGCCATCGATCGCGCTCGCATCGCTGCTCGTCACGATCGCCGACAAGGGGGAGCACGCGGCGCGGGTGCAGTCGCTGTCGATGATCTTCGCCGCGATCGCGATGGTCGCGTATTGCCTGACGGCCGTCGTCACGGTGGATCGCTTCGGAGCGCTGCGCGGCTCCGCGCTGGCATTCGTGTCGTGGTTTGTCGTCGCGATGCTGGCATTCGGCGCGGTGACCGGGCTCACCCGATGAACGTCCGGACGTCATTGCGTCAGAACAAGACGATGTTCAAGGTCGACAGTGCGGAGGAGGGCCTCACGCTCGCGCCGTCTCGGCTCCGGGACCTCGACGTCAACGGCCTGGCCGTCCGGTTCGCGTTCGGATTCCTGATCTCGGTGATCGTCGGCGCGATCGGTCTGGTGGCCGGAGACCGGGTCGCGGGATTGTTCCTCGCGTTCCCGGCGATCCTGCCCGCCAGCCTCACGTTGATCGCCGAAGAAGACGGCGAGGACAAGGCGAAGGTCGATGCTGCGGGCGCGTGCTTCGGTGCCGTCGGGCTCGCGGCGTACGGCGCGGCGTCGTGGTTCTTGCTGCCGCGCACGGCACCCGTGCCGGCGGAGCTGGGCGCGCTGCTCGCTTGGGGTGTCGTCGCGATCGGCGGCTACCTGGTCGTGCGGAACCGGCTCCGGTCCTGATGCACGTTCAGGACGGAGTGGCGCGCTCGACGGCAACGACTGCGGCTCGCACCTTTTCGTCACGCGTCATCGGGCCGTCGAGATATTGCAGCAATCCTCGGAGTGGCAACGTGGCGCGCACCCAGCCGGGCGCGGTGATCCGTGACGCACGACGTTCGACGCCCTTGACGATCGCGACGCCTGCTCGTTCGACGGGCACCGGTTTCGCGACGAACTTCGGGAACGCGCTCCGCAGCTCGGTGATACCGGGTTTGACGAACGCGCCACGCGTGAGCTTGGTGTCGATGAAGCCGAAGTACGCGATGCCGACATCGACTCCAGTACCCGCGAGCTCCACGCGCAGCGACCGTCCGAACATCTCGACCGCGGCCTTGCTCATCGCGTACGGCGTCGAGAGCGCACCATTGAGCACGGCGTACAACGAGGAGATCAACAGGACGTAGCCCTCGAACTCGACGAGGGCGGGAAGCGTGGCCCGTACGGTGTGCACCACGCCCCCGAGATTGATGTCGAGCACGCGGTCGAACGCATCCTCGCGACCTGTACGGATGCTCTCGACCGGCGGCGCGATTCCTGCCTTGGCGATCACGACGTCGAGCTGTCCGAACGTGCGCAGCGTCTCGGCGCCGGCCGCGTCGAGCTGCGGCCGCTGCGTGACGTCGCCGCCGAGCCCGAGGGCATCGGTGCCGAGCCGCTCGGCTTCGGACTTGGCGAGGATCTCGTCGACGTCGACCATCACGACGCGAGCGCCCTGGGCGTGGAGCCGGCGCGCGGCGTCGAGGCCGATGCCACGAGCCGCGCCGGTGATCAGCACGACCTTCCCAGCGAGCTGCACGCCCGTCTTTCGCTCAGGTTACGCCGCGCGGATCAGTCCGGCGCCTGGATGCGCCTCGCGAGATCGCCCAACGAGCCGACCCGGTCGTAATCGGCGTCGAGGTGCAGCTCGAACGGATCCATCAGCACCGGTCGCATGCCGGCCTTGCGGGCGCCGACGACGTCGATGCCCGGCATGTCGCCCACATACCAGGCGTTCTCCGGCGAGAGGTCCATCGCGTCAAGTGCGAGATGGAAGATTCGGGGATCGGGTTTCATCACGCCGACCACGCCGGAATCGATCACGCACTCCACGTCGACACCGATGCCGGGTCCCACTTGCAGGATCTCGAGATCGGCGAGCCGTTGGCCGATCAACCCGTCGGCGTTCGAGATGATGCCGAGCCGGACGCCGGTCTCCTTCAACGCGCGCACGCCGTCGCGCGCGCCGGGAAGCTCGCGCAGCCAGAGGGCGGCGTCTGCGAACTCGCTGTCGAGATGCAGGTGCACCTCTTCCCGAAACGCTTCGTCGTCGGGCACCCCGCACGCGGTGATGTAGCCGTCGAGGTATGCGTGCCACGCGGACGGCCAGTCGAGATCGTCGGCCATCGGAAAGTCCCGCGCGCCCTGGTAGTCCGCGCGATCCAAGATCTCGACCGCGGGTGTGAAGCCGGCGCGCGCGAACGCACCGATGATGCGTTCGTGCTCGGGGACGAGGAACACGCCCCCCACGTCGAGGAGCACAGCTTCGGGTCGCCGCATCCCGAAAACCTAATGGCAGCCGGATTTCCACCTGGCAGTTCGCGCCCTTGACGCGACGACGCCCCCGAGTAGGGGGCTGGGCGGGGGCGCCGTCTAGGTCCCCACGTCGCGGCCGCTCAGGGCGCGTGGCGCGGACGTTACACCGGTGCGCACGTTCCCGCGAAGCCCGCTCGCGACACTTCTTTCCGAGCCCACTCCGACGTCGCGCTTCGGGCGTGGCAGCCTCGGCGCGGCTCCCCGGCTGCACGCCAAGGCTGCCACCCAACCCGTGCCGCTATTGAACGCGCGTCTCACGTTGTGTGGCAAGAAGTTCACGCACACGTGTCGCCGCCCACGAAAAGACGACACGAAGATGGTCGTCGCAATGACTCGGTCCCGACGCGACGACGCCCCCACGGTGGGGCGCAGGGGGCGTCGCCAGAGCCGCGTCCGCAGCGGGCTGGTGGGACACGTGTCGCGTACAGTACCCGACGCGCCACGCAACGTCCAACCCCAGATACTGGGAGACGCGAGCCGGCAGGAGGGCGGAGCCGCCTGCGGTCGGACGGTGTTGGGGCGGGGCAGCCTCAGACGCGGGCCTGCCCCCGCTTGCGTCGCACCGAGGCCGCCACCCAGCCCGTTGTACGCATTCAACCGTGTCGCACCGTCGTTGGCGAGACTCGCCTGTCGAGTGTGACAAATGACACCGCCGCCGGCTCTCCGCGGCACGGCGGCGCGCATTTCTGACGCGGCATAACCAGCGTGTGCGCAAAGCGCGGTGACCTATCCTTGCCTCACGTGATCACGTTCCGGCGCCTCGATGCCCTTCCGCCGTATGCGTTCGCGCAGATCGACACGCTGAAGGTGCAGCTCCGGCGGGCCGGCGAGGACGTCATCGACCTTGCGTTCGGCAACCCCGATCTGCCCTCGCCTACTGTCGCGGTCGAGAAGCTCGCCGACGCGGTGCACAACCCGCGCAACCACCGGTACTCGACGAGCAAGGGCATCCCGAAGCTTCGCCTCGCGGTCGCCGATCTGTACGAGCGCACCTTCGGGATCACGCTCGACTTCGATACCGAGATCTGCGCGACGATCGGCGCCAAGGAAGGCTTCTCGCACCTGATGCTGGCGCTCGTCGGTCCGGGCGACACCGCGCTGGTGCCGTCGCCCTCGTATCCGATCCACATCTGGGGCCCGATCCTCGCCGGTGCCGGCGTGCACTACGTGCGGATGGGACCGGGGCAGAACTTCTTCGAGAACATGCGCGGCACGTACGAGCAGGCGTGGCCGCGTCCGCGGGTGATCGTCACGTCCTTCCCGCACAACCCCACGACCGCGTGCGTCGACTACGCGTTCATGGAACAGCTCGTCGAGTTCGCGCGCGAGCGCCAGATCGTCATCGTGCACGACTTCGCGTACGCGGATCTCGGCTTCGACGGGTACCAACCGCCGTCGATCCTCCAGGTCCCCGGTGCGAAGGACGTCGCGGTCGAGCTCTACACGCTCACGAAGTCGTTCTCGATGGCCGGGTGGCGGATGGGGTTCTGCGTCGGCAATCCGGAGATCGTCGCCGCACTTGCGAAGTTGAAGTCGTATCTCGACTACGGCTCGTTCCAACCGATCCAGATCGCGGCGACGGTCGCGATGAACGAGGCGCCCGACCATCCGAAGGAAGTCAACGCGATCTACCGCGGCCGGCGCGACGCGTTGATCGACGGGCTCGCCCGCATCGGCTGGCAGATCGAACGGCCCAAGGGAACGATGTTCGTGTGGGCGTCGATCCCCGAGCCGTACACGGAGATGACGAGCCTCGAATTCGCCACGATGTGCGTGCAGGAGGCCAGAGTCGCCGTCTCACCCGGGTCCGGGTTCGGTCCGGGCGGCGAAGGGTTCATCCGGTTTGCGCTCGTCGAGAACGAGCAGCGTATCCAGCAGGCCATCCGTCAGCTCCGCAAGGGGCTGACGAAGCTCGGCTGACGCGGGCGCTCGGTTAGCCGAGCGCGGCGCGCAGGTCGCGGGCGTGCTCCTGCGTCTGTTGCAACAACGGCGCCAGTGTCTCCGCGACGTCGGGGAGCCCGAGCTCGGTCGCCTGCTCGACGCGCTCGCGGTAGCGGTCGAGCTGCGCCTCTTCGAGGGCGAGGTCGGCGTGGAGCGCGGCTTGCGCGCCGGTTGCCTTCTCGACGGCCGGGACCGTGGTGGCAGGCACGCCGCCGAGGAAGTCGATCTGACGCGCCAGCGTGATCGCGTGCTCGAGCTCTTGCTTCACGTGCACGCCGAGCTCGTCGAGCGTCGACTGGTACTCGGCGCCTTTCACCGAGGCGATGTGCTGCACGTACTGCACGATCGACTTGTATTCGAGCGCGAGGTCTTCGTTGAGGAGTGCGACAAGCGCGTTCTGATCCATTCGAGAGGCGTACCCTGTCGGCCCCCCGACGAACCGGCGCCGGCCACAGGTCGGGCGGGCAGCGAGCTGTCGGGGTTCGCACGAATGGCGTCAGGCGTGCAGGCCCCCGAGGCTGAAGGCGACGCAGAGCTCCGCGACCTCGTCGATCGGCACGTTGCCGTCGATCAGCGCATGCCGGGTCAGCTCGGCGACGACACCGTGGATGGCGTGGGCGAGCAGCTCGGGATCACGGTCGACGATCCGGCCGTCGACGATGCCGTCCTTCAGGTGGCGGATCGTGTCTGCGATCGAGATCTCCCGGTTGCGGGCGAGCACGGGGGCGAACGTCTCGTCGGTCGCGGCGAACTGGATGATCGCGAAGTACTCGCGGTGCTTCTCGAACCAGGCGAGGGTGGCACGGATGCCGAGCTCGATGCGGTGGACCGGATCGTCGACGCCTTCGATCGCGTGCTGCTGACGCTTGCGGAGGTCGTGGTTCGACGCCTTGAGGAGCTCGGTCAACAGCTCGTCCTTCGAGGCGAAGTACCAATAGAAGACCCCCTTGCCGACGCCCAGCGCGGCCACGATGTCGGCCACCGACGTCGGGTGGTAGCCGCGCTCCGCGAACAGGCGGGCGGCGCAGGTCATCAGCTGCTCACGCCGTTCCTTCCCCCGGGGCGTGAGCTTGCGCCGCATTCACCGAGCGTAGCCGTCTGCTTGACCGCTCGGTCAACAAACCATCGCGCCGCGACTCGGTACGTCAGCCTTCCGTCAACAGCTGTTCGTCGCGTCGTGATCCGCTGACAATCGCGCGCGCCACATCGGGCGCGGACACTGGTCGAGACGAAGGAGGTCACGATGGCTCGATGGTTCCTGCGCCTCGTGCACGAGCTCGGCACCGGCCGGGCGATGGAGAATGCCCGTCGCGAGCAAGACGAGGCCGCGCGGACGTACGCGGGCATCGCGATGCTCGAGGCCCGGCTCGCGGCGCTCCACGCGGCCCGGCGACGGGTCGCGGCATGATCGCGTCGACCGCTCCGCCCGCCTGCGCCGGGGCGCGTACGCTTCAGGTCTCTGTACTGGGTCCTCAAGGCTGTCCTCACCCCGATCATCCGCGTCTTCGTACGCGTGAAGGTCGAAGGTCGCGAACACCTGCCCAAGCGCGGGCCGGTCATCCTGGCTTGCAACCATCGGTCGTTCCTCGACTCGATCTTCATTCCGCTGGTCGTGCGGCGCCGCGTGACATTCGTGGCCAAGGCCGAGTACTTCGACGACCCCAAGACCGCATGGTTCTTCCGTGGCTGCGGCCAGATCCCGATCCGCCGTGAGGGTGGGAGCGCAAGCGAGCGCGCGCTTGCGTCGGCGACCGACGTGTTGCTCAAGGGCAACGTGTTCGGGATCTATCCCGAGGGCACCCGCACGCGCGACGGCAAGCTGCACCGCGGGCACACGGGCGTCGCTCGCCTCGCGCTGCGGTGCAACGCGGCGGTCGTGCCGATCGGCATGATCGGCAGCGACGAGGTGCAGCCCATCGATTCGAAGATGCCGAAGCTGTTCCGGCGCGTCACGATCCGCTTCGGCCGGCCGGTCGAGCCGCAGCGTTACGCCGGCATGGAGAACGACCGTCTCGCGCTGCGGGAGCTCACGGACGAGGTGATGTATGAGATCTCCCAGCTCTCGGGCTACGAGTATGTCGACAGCTACGCGACCAAGCACGCCGAGGACATCCCCAGCGATGTCGCGCGCGTCGCCGCTTTCGCCGACGCCCGCGCGCCCGCGGCCGCAGCTTCGTAGCCCGCGCGCCGGCTCAGTCGAGACAGAACTCGTTGCCTTCCGGGTCCTGCATGACCACGAAGTAGCCGCTTTCGTCGGTGACCGAATGCAAGCGACGCGCGCCGAGGTCCACGAGGCGCGCCGCCTCGGTGTCGATCTGCGGCCGGCGGTTCCCCGACCCGCTTCCCACGTGCACGTCGAGGTGGACGCGGTTCTTGACCACCTTTGCCTCGGGCACGCGCTGGAAGAAGAGCGCGGGATGCGCATCCTGCGGATCGCCGATCCGCGCGTGGTCCGCGTCGAGGATCGCCGGCGGTGAGGAGAGGACCTCCGACCAGAACGCCGCGAGTGTGGCGGGGTTCGCGGAGTCGAACGTCACCTGCACCTTCGACGACCTCAACCGTCGCTCCTCGGCTCCTCGCGCGCCCAGTCGCGGGAGCGTTCGACGGCGCGTCGCCATTGGGTGAGCCGGCGCGCGCGTTCGTCGCCGTCCATGGCCGGAGTGAACGACGCGTCGGCGCTCCATTGCGCGTTGACTTCCTCGGGCGACGCCCAGACGCCTTCCCCGACCCCGGCGAGAAACGCCGCGCCGAGGGCGGTGGTCTCCTGAATCGCGGCCCGGCGCACCGGCACGCCGAGGACGTCGGCCTGGAACTGGCACAGCAGGTCCATCACCGACGCACCACCGTCGATCCGCATCTCCGTGGGCGACGTGCCCGTCGCCCGGGTCACGGCATCGACGACGTCCGCGGTCTGGAGTGCCATGGCCTCGACGATCGCGCGAGCCACATGGGCCCGGGTCGTGCCGCGCGTGATGCCGACGATCGTGCCGCGTGCGAACGGGTCCCACCACGGCGAGCCGAGACCCGTGAATGCGGGCACGACGAAGATCCCGCCGGTGTCCGGCACCGACGCGGCGAGCGGCTCGGTCTCGGCCGCGTCGCCGATGATGCCGAGCCCGTCGCGCATCCACTGGACCGCCGCACCGGTCACGAAGATCGCGCCTTCCATCGCGTACGTCACCTCACCCGGCGCGAGCGACCACGCGATCGTCGTCAGCAAGCCGTCGACAGGGTCGGGGAGCTCGGGGCCGACGTTGGTCAGCACGAAGGAGCCGGTGCCGTAGGTGTTCTTCGTCATTCCCGGTTCCACACACGCCTGACCGAACAGTGCCGCCTGCTGGTCGCCGGCAATGCCGCTCACGGGGACGCGCAAGCCGGCCGCGTCTGCGGGCACGGTCGTGCCGAAGCGACCCGACGACGGCATCACCTCGGGGAGGCACGCGCGCGGCACGCCGAACAGCGCGCACAGCTCGTCGGACCAAGCGGCGCGCCCGATGTCGTAGAGCATCGTGCGGCTCGCGTTCGACGGGTCGGTCGCGTGCACGCCGCCGGCCGGGCCTCCTGTGAGCTTCCACAACACCCAGGAGTCGACGGTGCCGAACGCGAGATTCGGGTCCGACGCGGCGATGACGCCTTCGCGCAACAGCCATTCGAGCTTGGTCGCCGAGAAGTACGGGTCGAGCACGAGACCGGTGACGCGCCGCACCATCGGTTCGACGCCAGCGTCGCGCAATGCCTCGCATCGTTCGGCGGTGCGACGGTCCTGCCAGACGATCGCCGGCGCGTACGGCCGTCCCGTGCTGCGGTCCCACACCACGACGGTCTCGCGCTGGTTCGTGATGCCGATCGCCGCGATGTCCTCGCCGTCGTCGTGGAGACGCGCTGCGACCTCACCGACCGTCTCGAGCGTGACCCGCCAGATGTCCTCGGCGTCGTGCTCCACCCAACCCGGCTGCGGGAAGTGCTGGGGAAACTCGCGGTACGCCCGGGCGCGCGGGCGGCCGTCGGCACCGACGGCGAACGCCCGGACGCCGGTCGTGCCGGCGTCGATCGCGATGACGCTGCTCACGCGGTGGCGGGGTCGCCCGGGAGGGTCCGCGCGACCAGCTCGTCGGCAACGGCCCGGTTGCGGTCGGTGTCCCGCATCTCGAGCATCAGCGGCCGGTGCTCGTGTGCCTCCAGCCGCAGCCGCCTGCGGCGTTTCGCTGGGCAATCCACGACGTACAGCCGATGAACGGACATGGCGTAGACCCGCCGTCGAGGCCGGCGAGTGAAGAAGCCCATGGAGAACAGGTAGAAATGGTCTTCGGTGAGCACCGTGAAGTCCAGCGTTCGGGCGGCGAACACGCCGGCGAGGCGTCCGTCGCGCCAGACCCATGCGCGCCCCCACGCCAGGATCGATTCCGACGGCAGCTCGTCTCGCAGCCGTCGCTCGACGGGCGACCCGGGGGATGTGTGCGGTGCGGATTGGTCCATGGTCTGTCCGGCGGCTCGACGCGGGCAGGATAGAGCAGGCGGCCCATAGGGGAGGTGCGATGCGAATCGGCATGCTGACCGGCGGCGGCGATTGCCCGGGCCTGAACGCGGTGATCCGTGCGGTGGTCCGCCGGGGCGAAGGCCAGTACGGGCACACCATCATGGGATACCGCCACGGGTGGCGCGGGGTGCTCGAGGGCCAGTCAATGGATCTCTCGGAGAATTCGGTGCGCGGGCTGCTGCCGCGCGGCGGGACGATCCTCGGCACGTCGCGCACGAACCCGTACAAGACCGACGACGGGCCGCGCCGCGTGCTCTCGACGTTGAAGCGCGATCGCATCGACGCGCTGATCGCGATCGGCGGCGAGGACACCCTCGGCGTGGCGAACAAGCTGGCGAACGACGGCGTGCGTGTGGTCGGTGTCCCCAAGACCATCGACAACGACCTCTCGGCGACCGACTTCACGTTCGGGTTCCACACCGCGGTGCAGATCGCGACCGACGCAATCGACCGGCTGCACACGACCGCCGAAAGCCATGACCGCGTCATGGTCGTGGAGGTCATGGGCCGGCACGCGGGATGGATTGCCACCTACTCGGGGCTGGCGGGCGGCGCGGATCTCATCCTCATCCCCGAGGAGCCGTTCGACATCGAAGAGGTGTGCGACGCGCTGAGACACCGCCACCAGCGGGGCGCGAACTTCTCGATCGTCGTCACCGCCGAGGGCGCGATGCCGAAGGAAGGCACGATCGAGCTGCAGGCCGGCGAGGCGGACGAGTTCGGGCATGTCCGCCTCGGTGGGATCGGCGCGCGGCTCGCCGACGAGATCGAACGTCGCACCGGATACGAGGCACGGATGACCTCGCTCGGGCACGTCCTGCGCGGTGGCAGCCCGACGGCTTACGACCGCGTGATCGCGACCCGATTCGGCGTGGAGGCGATCGACGCGGCACACGAAGGTGAGTTCGGGGTGATGGTCGCGCTCCGCGGCACCGACATCGTCCGCGTGCCGATCGAGGACGGCGTCTCCCAGCTCAAGACGGTCGACGGCCGCCTCTTCGAGACCGCCGCCGTCTTCTTCGCGTAAGCGCGGGGCGGCGGGCGTGTGTGAGGTGCGGAAACCGCACCTCACACACGCCCGGTAGCCTGCGGCGCGGCATGGGGCGTGCGCTCGACGATCTGATCGACATTCTCGAGCTCGAACAGCTCGAGGTGAACCTCTTTCGCGGGGTGAGCCCCCAGGAGGACCGCCAGCGCGTGTTCGGCGGGCAGGTCGTGGGGCAGGCGTTGGTCGCGGCGGGCCGCACCGTTGATCCCGAACGGCGCGTGCACTCGCTGCATGCGTACTTCCTTCGCCCGGGCGACCCGCTCGTCCCGATCGTGTACGAAGTGGACCGCATACGCGACGGCCGGAGCTTCACGACCCGCCGCGTGGTCGCGATCCAGCACGGCAAGGCGATCTTCAACCTGCAGTCGTCGTTCCAGGTCGGCGAGCCGGGCCCCGAGCACCAGTACCCGATGCCCGACGCGCCCGACCCCGATTCGCTGCCGACGATCCGGGAGCGCCTCGAGCCGTATGCGGATCGGTTCCCGCCCGCGTTCCTCGACTGGATCCGTCGCGACCGTCCGATCGACACGCGTTCTGCGCAGCTGCCGCGCTGGCTCGACCCCGATCCCGGTGTACGCGAACCGGAGCAGCTCGTGTGGATCCGCGCCGACGGATCGCTGCCGGACGATCCGTTGCTCCACGCGTGTGTCGTCGTCTACGCGTCCGACTTCACGCTGCTCGACACCGCGGTGATGGCCCACGCGCGCTCGTGGGACGACGATCGGTTCATGATGGCGAGCCTCGACCACGCGATGTGGTTCCACCGTCCTTTTCACGCCGACGAGTGGCTCCTGTATCACCAGAAGAGCCCGTCGGCATACGGCGCGCGCGGGCTCGCCGAAGGCTTCATCTACCGGCGGGACGGCTCGCTCACGACGATGGTGATCCAGGAGGGCCTGATCCGTCCGGTCCAGCCGAACTGGGAACAGCTCTGATGGGCGACAGCGATTGATCGACCTCCGCAGCGACACCGTCACGACGCCGACGCCGGAGATGCGGCGGGCGATGTTCGACGCCGAAGTCGGCGACGACGTCTACGGCGAGGACCCGACGGTCAACCGTCTGGAGTCGCTCGCGGCGGCGCTCATGGGGAAGGACGCCGCGCTCTACGTGCCGTCGGGCACCATGGCGAACCAGCTCGCGATCCGTGTGCTCGCACTCCGCGGCACCGAGGTGCTGTGCCAGGACCGCGCGCACGTGTACCGGTACGAGGGCGCGGCCGCACCGGTGAACAGCGGCGTGCAGATGCATCCGTTGTGGAACGTGCCGGACGGGATTACCGCCGCGATCGAGGGTCGCGCGCACCATCTTCCGTCACCGTCGCTGCTCGTGATCGAGAACACCTACATGGCGGAGTCCGGCGCGCCGATCGACGCGGCCGAGATGGGCACGCTGTGCAAGCTCGCGCACGCGGGTGGGTTGCGCGTGCACGTCGACGGGGCGCGGATATGGAACGCCACGATCGCGCTCGGCGCCGCGCCGCGCGAGCTCGTCGCGAGCGCGGACACGGTCATGTTCTGTCTCTCCAAGGGGCTCGGCGCACCCGTCGGCTCGCTCTTGTGCGGTCCGGCAGGATTGCTCGCCGAAGCGCGGGCACAACGGGCTCGTCTCGGCGGTGGAATGCGGCAGGCCGGGATCATCGCGGCCGCCGGGATCGTCGCGCTCGAGACCATGGTCGAACGGCTCGCGAACGATCACCTCCGGGCGCGCGCCCTCGCCGACGCTCTCGCCGATCGTTGGCCGGGGAGTGTCGACACCGAAACCGTGCGCACGAACATCGTGTGCGCGGCCGCGGCGCGCTTGCCGGATCACTTCGTCGAGCGACTCGCCGAACGCGGTGTTCGGTCCGGCACCATCGATCCGCGTACGGTGCGACTCGTCACGCACAAGGACGTCGACGACGAAGCGATCGCGCGCACGATCTCGGCGTTCGACGAGCTGCGGACGGCCTGAGGTGGCCGACAGCGACGACGTCCCGCCCAAGGCCCTGGCGATCTACGCGCACCCCGACGACGCCGAGATCTCCGCCGGTGGCACGCTCGCGCGTTGGGCCCAGGCCGGCTCGGAAGTGCACGTCGCCGTCACGACGCGCGGCGACAAGGGGACGGCCGATCCCGACGCGGATCCCGACACGTTGGCGCGGTTACGCGTGCGTGAGACGGACGACGCCGCGGTGGTGCTGGGTCTTGTCGGTCATCACCACCTCGACCATCCCGATGGCGAGATCGAGGACGACCGTGCGTTGCGCCGCGAGCTGGTGCGGCTCGTGCGCTCGTTGCAACCCGACGTCGTGTTGTGCCCCGATCCCACGGCGGTGTTCTTCGGCGACGCCTACGTGAACCATCGTGACCACCGCATCACCGGTTGGGCCACGCTCGACGCGGTCTCGCCGGCCGCCGGCAACCCCCACTATTTCCCCGAGCTGCGCGCCCACGGTCTCGACGTGCATCACGTGCGCGCGGTGTACCTGTCCGGGACGCTCGAGCCGAACGTGTGGATCGACATCAGCGACACGCTCGAGCACAAGATCGAAGCGTTGTTCTGTCACGGCAGTCAGTTGGTCGAGACCGGCGACTGGTTCCGCGACTTCCTGCGAGAGAGCGCGGTCGCCGCGGGCCGGACGGCGGGGGTCACTTACGCGGAGGCCTTTCGTCGCATCCGTCTCGGGTGACGCCGCGTCATGGGTCACCGGTTGGGTCGCCGTTACGTCATCGCTTGGGTCGTTGTGGCGCGTGGCCGCGCCATTCCGACTGCGCGCGGAGCATCAGCGCGGCCACGATCGCGGCGCCGACCGCGGCGATCACGGCACCGATGAGCGCGGCGCCGAGCGCAGGTCCCGCGCAGGACGAGACGTCGGCGTGGAAGCCGGGCACCTCCCGGAGGAGGCGCTCGGCGCGGGTGGGCGTGTCGGCGCACGACGTCTCGACGAGGCCGTAGCCGATGAGGCCGCCGAGCATCCCCGAGAGCGCGATGCCGAGGAACATGAGGCCCAGCGCACCGCGTCGCGGCAAATTGGGATGCTCGGGCGTTTCCGAAACCACGGCTCGGAATGTACCGACGCATGGCACCATGAGCGGAGCCGGGGGCCGGCGGGCGCCCGTGTCCCGGCCCGTGGCGAGCGCGACCTCGAAGCACGCGAAACTGGGCGCCGATGACGATGCGTGAATGGACGGTCGCCGGTGGGTTGCTGGAAACCCCGCAGGGCGTGCTGCTCGTCCGCAACCAGCGGCGCGGCGGTTTCGAGGACTGGAGCACCCCCGGCGGCGTCATCGACGACGACGACGCCGATCTGCTCGCCGGGCTCACGCGCGAGGTCGAAGAGGAAACGGGGCTGCGCGTCCACGAGTGGAGCGGGCCGCTGTACGAGGTGAGCGCCTACGCGCCGGACATGGGCTGGCGCATGCGTTGTGAGGTGCACCTCGCGATTGCCTTCACGGGCGACGTCACCGTCGACGACCCCGACGGTATCGTCGTGGAGGCCGTGTTCGTGCCGCACGACGAGTGTCACGATCGCCTCGCGTCGTGCGCGCCATGGGTGCGAGAACCGCTGGCCGCGTGGTTGCAGGATCGCTGGGCTCCCGGTTCGGGGATCGGGTTCGACTACGAGGTACACGGCACGACACGCGACGACATGCGCGTCGTGCGGAGCAGCAACACCCGAAATGCCTCCTGACGTGCGCGCCGAGACGCCGATCCTTCACGTCGATCTCGATGCGTTCTTCGCCGCCGTCGAGCAACTCGACGATCCGAGTCTTCGGGGGAAGCCAGTGGTCGTCGGTGGTCTCGGCAGCCGCGGGGTAGTGAGCACCGCCAGCTACGAGGCGCGACCGTACGGGGTGCACTCGGCAATGCCGATGGCCCGGGCCCGGAGCGCATGCCCGCACGCCGTGTTCCTCTCTCCTCGGATGTCGCGCTATGTCGAGAAGAGCCAGCAGGTGATGGCGATCCTCGGCGAGATCACTCCGCTGGTCGAGCAGCTCTCGGTGGACGAGGCCTTCCTCGACGTCTCGGGTGCGCGCCGTCTCATCGGTCCGCCGGTGGACGTTGCGGCACTGGTTCGCAGGCGCATCCACGACGGGACCGGGCTTACCGCATCGGTCGGTGTTGCGTCCACGAAGTTCCTCGCCAAGCTGGCAAGTGAGCTCGCCAAGCCCGACGGTTTGCTCGCGGTGCCGGCCGGCGAGGAGCGTGCATTTCTCGCGCCATTGCCGGTCTCGCGTCTGTGGGGTGTCGGTCCTGCGACGCTCCGCAAGCTCGACCGAATGGCGCTGCGGACGATCGGTGAGATCGCCGCGATCGACGGCGACGTGCTGGAGCGCGCGCTCGGCCCGTCGCTCGGCGCGCACCTGTACGCCCTGGCGCGCAACGAGGATCCGCGCGGTCGTTCCCGAGCGTGACGCGAAGTCGATCGGCGCCGAGGAGACGTTCGACAACGATCTGCGTACGCGTCAGGCATGCGAGCGCG
The DNA here is from genome assembly GCA_963781425.1 of uncultured Actinomycetes bacterium. Lineage (GTDB taxonomy): Bacteria > Actinomycetota > Acidimicrobiia > IMCC26256 > PALSA-610 > DASQHW01. The sequence continues at coordinate 531,353 of CAWAGX010000001.1, forward strand.
AGCTCGTGCGGCTCACCGACCGCATGTGCACGCGGCTGCGGCGGGCGCACCTGACTACCCGTACGGTCACTCTGAAGATCCGCTTCGGCGACTTCGAGACGCGCACGCGTGCACGCACGCTGAGCGAACCGACGGACGTGAGTACCGTGCTGCTCGAAACGGCGCGGGAGTTGCTCGAGGAATTCGACCCGGGGCGCGGCATTCGCTTGTTGGGTGTGTCCTGCTCCCGTCTCGACGAGGGCGCGCCGGAGGCGCAATCGATGCTGGCGCTCGACGACGACACGAGCGTCCATCACGAGCGCACGGAGCGACGCGCCGCGGTCGAGCGCGCGGTCGACGTCGTTCGCGAGCGCTTCGGTGTCGCGCGGTCGGACCGGCAACCCTGGTCGAGCCCGACCCGCGGGGTGGCGAATGATCCGGATCGGCCTGGTCGGCTGTGGCCACATCGGCACGGTGCACGCGGTTGCGCTGCAACAGCTCGCCGCCGCGAAGCTGGTCGACGCCGCCTTGACGCAGACCTTCGACGACGACGGCGCCCGGGCGGAGAAGGTCGCGCGACCGCTACGGCGGCGAGCCGGCGCCGACGCTCGCCGCGCTGCTCGATGCCGTCGACGCGGTCTGGGTGTGCACGTGGACGGCGGCGCACCTCGAGGCGGTCGAGGCCGCGGCGGCTCGGAGCCTGCCGATCTTCTGCGAGAAGCCGCTCGCGCCCGATCTCGCCGCGGCCGAACGAGCCACGAGCGCGCTCGAACGCGTCCCGCACCAGGTCGGTCTGGTGCTGCGCTGGGCGCCGGTGTTTCGCGGCTTCGCGGCGCGCATCGCGTCCGGAGAATTCGGGCGAGTGCTCGCGACCTCGATGCGAGACGACCAGTACTACCCGATTCAGGGCCTTTACGGATCGACGTGGCGACGCGATGTCGCGCATGCGGGTGGTGGGACGCTCATCGAGCACTCGATTCACGACATCGACGTGCTGCGGTGGTTGCTCGGCGATCCGGCGACGGTCAGCGCCCACACCGCATGCCGGTTCGGGCATCCGGGCATCGAGGACGCGGCCGCTGTCAGATTTCGTGTATGCGGACGGGTCCGTCGCGCAGCTGACAAGCGTGTGGCACCAGGTGATGTCGCGGGAGTCGAGCCGACGGCTCGAGGTGTTCTGCGAGAAGGCGTTGCTGTGGACCGACGACGACTATCTCGGGCCGCTCCACATCCAGACCGACGACGGCACGACGACCGTCGAGGCACCGGCGCCGCCATGGACCGCGCAGTTGACCGTGCCCGAGGTCTATGCCAAGGCGCTGGCGCAGTACGCCGAGCCGTCGAAGGCGTTCCTCGACGCGCTGGTCGAGGGCCGATCACCGGCCGGGTATCCGCCGGCGGCCGATGCCCTCGCCGCGCATCGCCTCGTCGATGCTGCGTACCGATCTGCGGCAGCGGGTGGCCTGCCGCTACCGGCCTCCTGAGCCGCAAAACGGACGGCCGCGTTGGTCGGCCCCTCGCGGCTGCGCGAGAATGTCACTCATGCCGCTCTCGGACGAAGAGCAGAAGATCCTCCGCGAGATCGAGGCACAGCTCAACGCGACCGATCCTGGTCTCGTGGAGCAGGTGTCGCGGACGACGCTCTACCGGCATTCGGCCCGCGTGATCCGTTGGGCCGCGGTCGGTCTGCTCGGCGGCTTGTTGTTGCTCGTGTTCACGTTCGCGTCGAGCGTCTGGGTGGGTGCGATCGGTTTTGCAGTGATGCTCGCGTGCTCGCTCGTCATCGAGCGCCACGTGCGCAAGCTCGGCCACGCGGGGCTCGAGACGCTGACCGGCGGCTGGCGCGCGAGTGGCGGGCTGCGCGGCGTGTTCGGTGAACGCGGGCGCCAGTGGCGCGAGCGCTTCCGCCGCGACGACTCCTGAAAGGTGTCGTACACCGTCGCGCAAGCGGCGCGGCTTGCAGGTTGCACGGCGTCGCAGCTGCGTCATTGGTCGCGGTCGGGTTTGGTGGTCGCATCCCTCGACGGCGGTCGGTACGGATTTCGTGATCTCGTGTCGCTGCGCGTCGTGCGCTCTTTGCTCGACGCGGGGCTTCCGTCGGCCCGCGTGCGCGCGGCGGTGTTGGCGCTGCGGAACCTCGGCGACGACGACCTCGCCGGTCTGCGGCTGATCACTGACGGACGGACCGTGTGGTCGTGCCGGGACGACGGGCAGATCCTCGATGCCCTCCGACACGGGCAGCTTGCGCTGTTCGTCGCTGTCGACCGGGTTGCCGCCGACGTCGACACCGAGATCCGGACGTTCCAGGCCGAGAAGGCCGCGTTCGTCGACGGCCTCGTACGCCCGGCGCCGTAGTCAGCCGGACGCGTCGGCGGCGGCCAACTCGCGGTCGCCGTCCCGGTCGCGATCGGCGTCGGGACGATCGCGGCGGCGGAGACGGAGCCGCGTCACCCAGCGCTCGCTGCGTGTGACGTTCTGACGGAGCGCGGCATCGATCGCGTCGACGTGTTGCCACGCCGGTATCGGCGTCGGCTTCGGAGGGCGGGTCGGGCGCGAACATCGCCGCGGTGTGGAGACGCGCGAGATCCATCAACGGTGGGCCCGCGCCGCCCGCGCCGTGCGCGGGCGCGTGCCGCAACGCGAACTCGATCGAGGTCGCGGCTGGACGCGGTTGCACGCCCGCGGCGGCGAGGCGTTCCAGCGCTTCGGTCCACGCGCCGAGGACACGTCGGCGCGCGTCGGCCGCGTAACGGCGACGTCGCGTTCGCCGCAGCGCGGTCACCACGAGGGCGATCACTCCGCCGACGATCACGAGGACCGCGATGCCGATGGTCGCCATGATCGCGAGCAGGACGCGCGTGCCGCCCCTCTTGCCGCTGGACTTCGTCACGGGCGGGTCCACTTGGATGCGGTCCGGGCTCGACGGCGCCACGGTGCTGCCCGTCACCGGCGCCGTCGTCGCGGTCGACTGCGTCGTGGTCGGTGTCGTCGCGCCCGGTGCCTGCGTCTGCGCTTGTCCCTCGGTGCCCCGCCCCGTCGTCGGGTTGAACCGGCTCTTGGTGGGCTCGAAGGCGTACCAGCCGATCTCGTCGCCGAGCCATACCTCGGGCCACGCGTGCGCATCGTCGCTCATCACGTGGAACAGATCATCCTTCGGGTCGCGCCCGCTCGCGCTGATAACCGACCGCGACACGCGCCGGCAGTCCGACGGCTCGCGCCATCTCCGCGAACGCGGCGCGCGAACTGCTCGCAGAAGCCCCGCTTCTCCTCGAGCACGAAGTCCTCGAGCGCGTGCGGGCGAGCTGCCGTAGTCGACGGTTTGGTCGTAGGTGAAGTCGCGACCCTGGAAGAACGTCTCGAGCGCAACGGCCTTGTCGTACGGGGTGCGCGCGTCGCGCGTGACTTTCTCCGCAGCGTCGCGGATCGGCTTCGGGAAGCTGCGGGGAAGGGTCATCCGGTCGGCGAACGCAGTGAGCTCGCGGAAAGAGACTGCGCGCGAACTCCGCCTCCGACGGTGTGCGGATCTCCGACCTGACCGTGTACTGCACGCCTTTGATCGACCGGTCCGTCAGGATCAAGCTCATCGACGCAGGCAGGACGGCGCTGTCGCGGAGATTGATCGAGAACGGGCGGTACGCGGCCGGGAGCCAATCGGGGTCCTCCGCCCCGGTCATGTGGAACGTCTGGCTCACCTGGTGGGCGCCGGCGGAGGAGCTGGGCGGTGGGAGCGACGCGGCCGAGTGCTGGTCGCCGTGGTTGCGTGCGAATCCCCAGTTGCCGTCGGCATCCACGTCGTCGAGCCCGACGAGCCGCCAGTAGTACGACTGGTCGTCGTCCGTCTTGACGACGAACATCTCCTTGTTCTTTGGCTGGTTGAGCTTCGATTTGATCGTCAGCAGCGGTGACGGTGTGGAGAGCACGCTCGATCCCGTGCCGGCGCCGAGCTTGCGATAGTTGATCCAGGCGCCGCCGCGCGCGCCCGGGAACGCCGGGCCGAGGGCGATCGCGAACGCGACCACGATCGCGCCCGCGGCGATCCCGCCCACTGCGGCTTGCGATCGACGAGTGCGGCTCGCCTGGAACCAGGTGCGGCGTGCCGTCACGTCGGCGTGCTGGAGCGACACGAGGTACGCGACGGCGACGAGCGCGTAGCACGCCGTGGTCGGTGCCCAGCGGCCCGAACCGAGCGCCGCGATCGCGACGTACAACGCGATGCTCGGGCCGAGGGCGCCGACCGGCGCGTCGAGCCTGCCGCCGCGATGATCTCGGTCGCGGCCGCCGCGACGAACACGGCAACGAACGAGAGCAGCAGCGCGGCGCCGACCGGGTCGACGGGAACCGTCGCCGAGCGCAAGGTGTCCGGCGCCCGCGCCAGGTCGTGCCCGAACTGCGAGAGGGCCGCCGGGCCGGGGATCCCGGCAAGGGTCTCCGACGGATCGTCGACGAGCACTGCCAGCCACGTGCCGACGACGATCGAGAGGGCAGGGGCCGCAAGCGGATGCCAGCGCCGGTGGTGCGCGAGGGCGAAGATCAGCCCCGGGACGACGGCGGCCAGGACGATCGCGCCGACCCACGACCCGCCCGCCAAGACGCGGGCGAGGCCGAGCGCGGCCGCGAGCGTCAGGCCGGCGCGGCTGACGGCGACGAAAGGGGATTGCTGCTGCGCTGCCATCGCAGCACGGCCTCGTTCCAGGATTGGAGGAAGGGACGGTCGGGGTCGTCGCGGACGACGAAGAGGCGGAAGCGCCGCGAGCGCGGCACGACCGTGGAACGCGCCGGGTTCGTGACGACGGTGACGAGCGTCCCGCCGTCTCGCACCAGCACGCCGAGCGCGCCGGCGTCGTATGCCTGCAGGCTCCCGGTGACGGCGATCAATGCGCTCGAGCGGCGCCGCGTGGTGGCGACGACCATGCGCTCGGGACCATGAGGCTGCACGATCGCGAGCTCGTCCATGACGGTCGCGAGGTGACGGCGTCCCGGTGTGCCGACCAGCGTGCCGGTGCTCCAGACGACGTCGAAGGGCCGGCCCATCGTGGGACAGCGCGGTCGCAATCGACGCGCACGCCTCGACCGCGCGTTCGAACGTCGCGCGGTCGTGCGCGCCGGGCCGCACGTCGAGGAGCAACAGCACCGGTGCGCGGCGCCGGGTCTCGTTCTGGCGCATCATCAAGTGCCCGCGCCGCGCCGTCGACCGCCAGTGCACGTGGCGCAGGTCGTCGCCGGGCGCGTACTCGCGCAATGTCATGAACTCGCCGGTGGGCTCGACGCGACTGCGGACGTGCGGATGATCGCGGTCGAGGTCGAGCCCGCCGATCTCGGGCGGCGCGACGATGTCGTGCACGCGCGGGTAGACGATCACTTCCTCGGCGGCAAGGACGCGTCGGGTGGTGCCGACCAGCCCGAACGGATCGGTCAGCGTGGCGCGCAGCGGCCCCACCTCGTAGCGGCCCCGACGGTCGGTGGGGAAGCGATACGCGGCCCGGGCCTCTTCGCCCGGACCGAGCGGTGCCAGGAGGAAGCGCGCTGCTCGCCGGCCGCGGTCGAAGGCATCGGCGACGGCCAACGTTGTGGTGCGGCGCGTCCCGGCACGGACGACGAGGTCGACCCGTCCGTCGACGCCGACCTGAAGGCGTTCCTTGAGGTCGCGTTGGGCGGTCAGTGCCGGCGGCGCGCGCGGACCCAGACGTACGCGACGACCACGAGCAGCGCGGCCGCGATGCCGAGCACCGCGAGCTGGACGAGACCGAGCAGCCGGGATCCGACGTACAGGCCGGCCGCGGCTCCGATCAACGACCACCCCCGGCGGGTCAGCATGCGGCGCTGCTAATCGGCGCGGGTCGCCGGGACGGGAACCGTGTCGAGGATCGACGCGAGCACATCGGATGGATCGACCCCGCGCATCATCGCCTCGGGCGACAGGATGAGGCGATGCTCGAGCACCGAGGCCGCGAGCACCTTGAGGTCGTCGGGAACGACGTAGGCACGGCCGACGCTCGCGGCGAGCGCACGCGATGCGCGCTGCAACGCGAGTGCCCCGCGCGGGCTGACCCCGAGCATCAGGTCCCGGTGGTGACGCGTCGCTTCGACGATGTCCACGATGTAACCCTGCAGCTCGGCTGAGACGTGGATGCGACCGAGCTCGCGTGTCCATCCCGCGATCGTCTCGGCGTCGGTGACGGGGTCCAGCTCCTCCGCGGTCATCGCGTCGACACCTTGAGAGTCGAGGATCGCGATCTCGGCGTCACGGTCGGGGTAACCGATGCGCAGACGCAACAAGAAGCGGTCGAGCTGCGCTTCCGGCAACGGGTACGTGCCCTCGAGCTCCACCGGGTTCTGCGTCGCGATGACCAGGAAGGGCCGCGGCAGCATGTAGGTCTGCGAATCGACGGTGACCTGTCGTTCTTCCATCGACTCCAACAACGCCGACTGGGTCTTGGGCGACGCGCGGTTGATCTCGTCGGCGAGCACGACGTTCGCGAACACGCCGCCGGGCCGGAATTCGAAGTCGCCGCGTGTGCGGTCCCAGACCGACACACCGGTCACGTCCGATGGCAAGAGGTCGGGGGTGAACTGCACGCGGCGCCACGTGCCGCCGATCGAGCGCGCAATGGCCTTGGCGAGTGACGTCTTGCCGACTCCGGGAACGTCCTCGATGAGAAGATGACCTTCGGAGAACAGACACACCAGCGACAGGTGCACGGCGCGGCGCTTGCCGCGCAGGACTCTTTCGAGCTGCGCCGCGAGCGTGTCGAAGAGGTCCTTGAACGACTGCTCCGGGCGAGGCGCCGCTTGCACGAGATCGACCTCCGAGGGGCGCGGGCCCATCCACGTCGAACCGCCGCCCGCCCCCGGACAACGGCTCTTCGGGCGCCACGCTACCGTGCTCCGCCGTGGGCGCTCGGCGCGGTGACGGAGCCATGACGCACGACGCCACCTTTTGGTTCCATGTCGCCCGCGATCTGGTTCGGCGACCGAGCCTGTGGTGGACCGCGTTCCGCCAGCTCCGGCGCATGATCGCACCCCGGTGGTGGTCTCGGCGGCCGTTCCTTCCGCTTCCGGACGCGACCTACGTGCACTACCGCATGGAGACCGCGTACGGCGCGCACGGCGTGCCGAACGCGGCCGACGTGATCACCTATCTCGAATGGTGTCGCGGAGGTGAACACGCGACACCCCGCCGCTGCCGCCGGGCGCTGACGGACGGCGCCGGTACACTGCCCGCACCGGAGGTGATCACGCGTGGCCCGGGCGCTCCTGCTCAACGCCAGCTTTGAGCCGTTGTGTGTCGTGCCGGCCCGGCGCGCCGTGGTGCTCGTCCTCAAGGAGAAGGCCGAGATCGTCCACCGCAACGGTGCCGAGTTCCGGTCCGAGCGACGCACCGTGCCGGTGCCGGCGGTGATCCGTCTCGTGCACTTCGTGCGCGTCCCGTTCCGAGCCACCGCGCCGCTCTCCCGGCGTGCCGTGTTCGCTCGGGATGCGCATCGCTGCCAGTACTGCGGCGGGACGGCCGAGAACCTCGACCACGTGCTGCCGAGGTCGCGCGGTGGCCCGCACACCTGGGAGAACGTGGTCGCATCCTGCCGGGCGTGCAACGCCCGCAAGGAGGACCGGCTGCCGGGGGAGTGCGGAATGACGCTTCGCCGCCCTCCGGTCGCGCCACACGCGACACGATCGCTGATCGTCTCGGCCGGGCCGATCGACCCGACGTGGCACGAGTATCTCGGCAACGAGGAAGCCGTCCCGGCCTGACGGGCGTTTCTATTCCTCGAAGGCCTGCTCGTCCTCGGCCGTCGGAGCGAGCCGCGCGAGGAGCACCGCGAGCTCGTCGCGTGCCCGCTGCCGCTCGCGCCGCGCGGCATCGCGGATCTCCGCTGCGTGGCGTTCGGCCTCGACCCGGAGGTCGGCGGCGTGCTGCTCGGCCGAACGTCGCAGCTGGTCCACGGCGTCGTCGGCCTCCTGCCGGGAGCGGGACGCGTACTCGTCGGCGGCGTCGCGCTGTTCAGCGGCGTACTGCTCGGCCGCCGCGCGCTGCTCGGCCGCGAACTGCTCGGCTCCGCTGCGGAGCTTGGCGGCCTGCCGATCGGCCTTCTCGAGAATCTCTGCGGCGTCCAGGCCCGCGAGCTCGGCGTCGCGTGACTGCTCGATCCGATCCGCGGTTCGCGCCAGGCGCTTGCGCTGCTTGTTGAGTCGCTGTTCGAGCTCGGAGATCCGCTCGAACAGATCCCCGATCGCGTCCACCCGCTGCGAATCCGCCAGCGCCGACTCCTGCACCCGTGTGCGCAGCTCCCGGGAGTCCTCCTGCGCGAGCTGGCGGATCCCCTCGGCGGTGGTCAGCGCATCGCGCCGGATCGACTCCGCTTCCTGCAACGCCTGCCGCCGGAGGTCCTCGGCTTCGGTCTGGGCCTTCGACAGGAGCTCCTCGGCCTCGAGGCGTGCGTCCTTCGACGGGATCGCGGCGAGCGCCCGATCGAGCTCGGTCTCCAGCTCCTCGGCGTGCGCGCCGAGCGCGTCGAGCGTGCCCTGTGTGTTCTCGAGCCGCTCCGTCAAGTCGTCGGCGACGGCACGCGCCTCGGTGGCGGCCGTGCGCAGCTCGTCGCGGTCCGCTTCGTAGGCGGCGAGCACGCCTTCGAGACGGGTGATCTCGACGTGGGCCTCGCGCAGCTCGTTGACCGCGTGATCGTGCCCGGCAACCGACTCGTTGAGCACGACTTCGATGCGCGCGATCTCCGCCCGCGCCGAGTCGAGCTCCGCGAGTGCATCCTCGCGCTCCTGTGTCCGATCGCGGACGTCTCCCTCGAGGCGCGCGACGTCGGCGCGGGTTGCGTCGAGCGTGGCTCGGGCCGCGTCACGCTCGGCGGCATGGCTCTCGAGCCTTGCTTCGAGCTCGGTGAGTCGCTCGCGAGCGGCGCCGAGGTCGACGAGGGTCGTGGCGTGCTCGGACTCGTGGGCCGCGATCTGTGCCTCGAGCCGTGCGATCTCGGCGCTGGCATCCTCGAGTCTGCGCACCGCCTCGTCGCGGGCGCGCACACCGTCCCCGAGCGCGGCGATCGCGTCTTCGCGTTCGGTCGTCCTGCGAGCGAGTGCGGCCCGGGCGTCGTCGCGTTCTGCAGTGCGGTCGGCCAGCGCGGCACGGGCGTCGTCGCGAGCCCGGGCCGCCTCGTCGCGCTCGTGCTCCCGCGCGCTCGTGATCTCGCTGAACCCGGCTGCCGCTTGCGCGAGCTGCTCCTGCACCGACGCTTCTTGGCGGCGGGCGTCGTCGAGCTCGGACCGTACGTGGTCGCGGTCGCGACCAACCTCTGCGAGCTCGGTCTCGAGCGCGCTCGACGCGGGCGCGCTCGGCGTCGAGCTCGCGGGTCACTCCTTCGCGATCCGCGCCCAGCTCCTGGAGCTCGGCCGCGCGGCGACGGGCGTCGTCCAGCTGCTCGGCGAGGGTCTGGTGCTCCGCGAGCCGGTCCGCGACCGTGCGTTCCAACGTCTCGATTCGCGTCGCGGCCGTGGCCAGCGCCTGGTCCCGTTCGCTGATGCCGTGCTCGAGCTCGCCGAGCATCGTTTCGAGGTCCGCGATGCGCCCGGCCAGGTCCGATGCCCGCTGCTCCCCGCGCTCGGCGTCGCCGGCGCGCTGGGCGAGCAACTGCTCGAGATGGGCGATCTGCTCGGTCAGCTCGGCGCGGGCCGCGTCGTGCTCGGCGATTCGCCCCCGGGCCGTGGCCAGCTCGCGATCGATGTCGGCGCGGGTGCTGTCCGCGTCCGCGAGGCGTGCCTCGAGGCCGGCCGCGTGCCCCTGCAACTGCTGCAGCTCGGCGCGCGCGTCGTTGCGCTCGGCGCCGTGCAGCTCGACACTCGCACGCAGCGCCTCGATCTCGTCGTTGGCGTGCCCGAGCGCGCCTTCGAGCTGGTCCCGCCGGGCAATGGCGTCGTCGCGCTCCGCCGCCCGCTGGTCGACCTCGGCCGCCGAACCCTGCGCGGCCTCCTGGGCACGCGCCAGGTCGGCGCGAACCGAGTCCAGTTGGGCGCGTGCATCCTGTGCGTCGCGCTCCGCCGCCTCGCGAGCTTCCAAGACCGTGGTCAGCTCCGCGCGTACCTGCTCGAGCTCGGCATGCCAGCGTTCCGCGCGCGCGTCAGCGCGCTCGCCGGTGAGCTCATGATCCGCGTCGGTCGTGTCATCTGGCGCGGGCGCTGGGGATTCGGGCTCGTCGACCACGTCGACCGGCGGTTTCTCCTCGAACGGGGGTGCGTCCTCTACCGCACCCACGCGCTCCGGAAACGGTGGTGCGTTTTCAACTGATGATGATGGCGATGTCGCGACATCGTGCACGACCGGCACGGCGCGGTGCGTCGCAGGGGTGATGTCGTCACCTTCGACACGCGAAAGAAATTGCTTGGCACTGTTGAGCGGGTCGTCACCAGGCTCGACACCGAGCTCGCCGAGCAGGACGCGGATACGGTCGACGGTTTGACGGGCGCCGGCCGGCGCGGTGGGCGCGGCGGCGCGTGGCGCGGCGCGGTGCGCGGTCGCGAAGGATTCGAAGTCCTGGTAGCCGAGCTTGTGCAATGCGCCGGCTTCCGCGACGAGCGCCTCGTGATGTTCTCGACGCGCGCCGACTCGTCGCGAGGAAGCGGTTCGCCTTGCGTTCACTTTCGACGACACGTCGGTGCAGTGCCCAGATCTCGAGGGCCGCGGCTTCGGATTCCGGTGTCGCGATGTCGGCGCGCTTCGCGGCGGCGCGGAGCGCGTCGACGGAACCCTGCGTCGACGATGGCGTTTGGCGACCGGCGTCAGGAGCGGCAGCCGACCCGTCCTCCACGCCCTCATCATCGGTCACGTGCGGGTTCGCCTGAGATCGGCTCCATCCGAACCAGATCGACATGGCGAGCCTCCCTTCGGGCGGCAGTGGACGGAAGCGCCGGCGTCAAGAGCGCGAAGTGCCGTGGGAAATGTTGACGTCGTGGAGGATTGTGTCATAGGGTGGTGCACAGTGGTGGAAAGGGGTGGGCCCCGAGCGACATCGGGGTGGGCCCCACAAGACGTAGGTGGCGCAGATGTTCCTGGGGGAGTACCAGCACTCCCTCGACGCGAAGGGTCGGGTGATCCTCCCGGCCCGCTTTCGTGACCAGCTCGAGGGAGGTGCAGTGATGGCGAGGGGTCTCGACGGCTGCCTGGACGTGTATCCGCCGGCCGAGTTCCAGCGCCGCGCCTCGGAGGTGAGCGAGGCCCGCAAGCGCGGTCCCCGCGAGCGCCAGGCTGCCCGCTCCTTCTTCTCGGGCGCCGGTCCGGCCGTGCCCGACGGCCAGGGACGCGTCGCGATCCCGCCGCACCTGCGCGAGTACGCGGCCCTCGAACGCGAGGTCGTGGTCACTGGTGCGTTCGACCACATCGAGATCTGGGACGCGCAGCGCTTCCGCGAGCGAGACGCCGAAGGCATCGCGTCGATGGCTGCCGGCGAAGGGATCGACGGCCTCTGACCCTGGTTGATCGTGCCATCTCGTACATACATGCCGTTCAGACTTTGACATAGAGACGAAGCCGGATGCTCCGGACTCGTCTTCAGCCCCCCGGCCGGCGCGGTTGTTGGCCCCTACTCCGCCCGCTTTCAGCCGTAGCCGACCCGGGGAGACATCCCGGGCGGTGCCTGTCGACCGGGGGGCTGAAGACGGGATCGGTGGCGACACGGTTCCGGCGAAATTCGGCGAGGAGACAACGTGGAAGCGGAGTTCTCGCACCTCCCGGTGATGGCACGGGAGGTGGTGGAGCTTCTCTTGCCGGTGCCTGCCGGGTTGATCGTCGACGGCACGGTCGGTGGCGCAGGCCACGCGGCCCTGCTGCTCGACGCGAGACCCGACGTGCGCGTGCTCGGCCTCGACCGGGACGCCGACGCCGTTGCCGCTGCACGTTCCCGGCTCGCGCCCTTCGGGTCGCGGGCGCAGGTGGTGCACGGCGGCTTCGAGCAGCTGGGCGAGCTCATCGAACGTCATGGCGAGGGAGAACAAGTGATGGGAATCCTCATGGATCTCGGGGTGAGCAGCCCGCAGCTCGACCGCCCCGAGCGAGGCTTCTCCTACCGCTTCGACGCGCCGCTCGACATGAGAATGGATGCCAAGCAGTCGCTCACCGCCGCGGACGTCGTCAACCGGTATGACGAAGCCCAGCTCGCGGCGGTGATCTCCCAGTACGGCGAGGAACGGTTCGCGCGCCGGGTCGCGCACGCGATCGTTGCCGCCCGGCCGCTGTACAGCACGCGAGAGCTGGCCGACATCGTCGCGCGACGCGATCCCGGCCGCGACGCGTGCGGCGCGGTCCGCACCCCGCCCGGCGCACGTTCCAGGCCATCCGGATGGAGGTCAACCGGGAGCTGCCGAACCTCGCCGAGGGGCTCCAGGAGTCGGTGCACGTCGTCGGGCCCGGCGGTCGCGTCCTCGTGCTCGCGTACCACTCACTCGAGGATCGCATGGTCAAGAACGCCTTCGCCCGGTGGGCCGGCACCGACCGCGACATCGACGAACCGCCCAAGCTTCCTGTCCCACCCACGAAACGGCACGCGCTCGTGCGAGTGCTCACTCGGAGACCGTTGCGCCCGCGCGCAGACGAGGTGGCCGCGAACCCGCGTGCCGAGAGCGCCCGTCTGCGCGCGGTCGAACGGCTCGACGTCGCGGACGTCCCCGATTTCCCCGACGCGGTCGCATGAGCATCCATACGGGGACGGCCGCGCCTGCGGCGGCCGCACTTCCTTCACCACGGCGGCGATCGCCCGAGACGGTCTTCCCGCGCGATCACCTGCGGGTCGCGCCCGATGCTCGACGGCGGCGGCTGCGCGCCCGGCTGTTGATGGTCGGTATCGCGCTCGTGACCGTCGCTGCGTTGTTCACGCTGGTCGGGTTCCGCGTGGTCGCGGCCCAGTCCGCGTTCACGTTGGATCGGCTCACCAAGCAGCGCACCAACGAGCAGCTTCGCTACGAACGCCTCCGCGAGGACGTCGCCCGCCGGTCGTCGCCGGCCGCCATCATGTCCGCCGCTCGCGGCCTCGGCATGATCGACGCGCCCCGCCAGGAGTTCCTCTGGGCCCCGAAGGCCGCGTCGCGCGGCATGACGCCGACCGCGACGCCGCAGCCGCTCGCGCCGACGAGCTACGAGCGCACGAAGCAGGCCCTTGACCAGAACCCGTGAACCGGCTGCGACGCGGAAGGTCGCCCCCCGACCGCCGGCCGGTCGGCGGCCCGGTCCGCGGCCCCGCCGGCGGCTCGCGTCGTGCAGCATCGTCGTCGTCATCGTGTTCGGCGTGCTCGCGGTCCGTGTGGTGCAGCTGCAGCTGATGAGTGGCGACTACTACACGCGTCAGGCCGTGTTGCAGTCGCTGCACAAGATCCCGATCAACGCCGAACGGGGGAGCGTGTTCGACCGCAACGGTCGAGACCTCGCGTTGTCGGTACGGCGTTCGACGGTCTATGCCGACCCGACGCTCGTGGTGGATCCGGCCGCGACCGGGGCGAAGCTCGCGCCGGTGCTGCATGTCGACGAGCAGTACCTCCTGAAACAGCTCTCGGCGAAGCCCAACCGCTTCGCGTACCTCGCGCACACGGTCGATGACGACGTCGCGGCCAAGGTGAAGCACCTCAACCTTCCCGGCATCGGATTCGTGCCCGAGTCCAAGCGGAGCTATCCGGCGAGCCCGCTCGCGGGCGCGCTGATCGGCCAGGTCGGCGCGGAAGGCAGCGGGCTCGACGGCATCGAGTACCTCTACAACTCGACCCTCGCCGGCAAGCCCGGCGAGCTCGTGGTCGAACAGGACCCGGACGGGCGTGACATCCCGAATACCCAGCGGACGCGCGTCGTCGCCCGGCGCGGCACCGACGTGGTGCTCACGATCGATCAGACCTTGCAATGGGAAGCCGAGTACGCACTGCTGGACCAGGTGCAGGCGACGCAAGCCAAAGGTGGGATGGCCGCGGTGGTCGATGTCACCAATGGCGATGTGTTGGCGATGGCGACGGTGCACGGCACGACGCCGACCGAACGGGCCGGCGTCGCAACGCCCGGGGAGCGCAACGCGCCGCTCACCGAGCTGTTCGCGCCCGGTTCCACCACCAAGCTGATCACGCTCGCGTGGGCGATCGAGCACGGCCAGATCACCCCGGACACGACCTTCACGGTGCCGTACTCGGTCAAGATCGATCCGGCCGTGAAGCCGTACTACGACGCCGAGTGGCACCCGAAGCAGGTGATGACGACCGCCGACATCATGCGGCAGTCGTCGAACGTCGGCACGATCAAGATCGCGCAGCTGATGCACAACCAAGAGATGGCCGACGCCGTGCGCGCGTTCGGGCTCGGCACGCGCACCTCGATCGACTGGCCCGGTCAATCCGATGGCCTGATGCTGCCACCGTCGCAGTACTACTGCTGCGGGAAGTACGCAACGGCCATCGGCTACGGCGTCTCGGTGACCGGCATGCAGATGCTCGGCGCGTTCACGACGATCGCGAACGGCGGCATGACGCGGCCCGCGCACCTCCTCGGCGCGACGATCGACGCGAAGGGCGACCGCCACCCTGCCGCGGTGCCCGCGGCCCGGCGCGTCGTGTCGAACACGACGGCGCGCACGATGACCACCATGATGGAAGGCGTCGTCTCGGATGGCACCGGTGCGTGCGCGGCGATTCCCGGCTATCCGGTGGCGGGCAAGACCGGCACGTCGAAGAAGCAGCTGAACGGCGCATACTCGGAGAGCGCGACGATGGCGTCGTTCATCGGGTTCGCGCCGTCGGACCACCCGCGATTCGCCGCGATGGTCGTGCTCGACCAGCCCGCGCCCGAGTTCCAGTTCGGCGGGGCGTCCGCGGCGCCCGCCTGGTCCGAGATCATGCAGTTCGCACTGTTGCAGTACGGCGTGCCGCCCACCGATCCCACCGGCGAGCAGTTCCACCACGCGCGTGCCGTCTCGAAGAATCAGTCCTGCAGCGTGCCGCACGGGACCGACCTGGCGAACGTCCTCGCGCACCAAGGCGCCGACACCACCGAGGGGGCGGCGCCGAATGCGAGCGACGGTCCCGATAGCCTTCGGGCCAATACGTCCCGAAGGAATTAGGGGTGGCGCGTGCGCTTGCACGACCTCCTCGACGGCCTCGAGCTCGTCGGCGCCAACGTCGACACAGGCGTCGAGGTTCGAGGTGACGACGGCGCCGTCGTGCGTGCCGTCGTGCACGACAGCCGACACGTTGTTCCCGGTGCGCTCTTTTGCTGTATCCCCGGAGCGCACACCGACGGACACGACCACGCGGGTGCCGCCGTCGCGGCCGGTGCGACCGCGTGTCTCGTCGAGCGCTGGCTCGATGTCGAGGTGCCCCAAGCGCGTGTCGGCTCGGTGCGTGCCGCGCTCGGCCCGCTCTGCGCGCGGTTCCATGGCGAGCCCGCGCGTGCGATGCGCGTCCTCGGGGTGACCGGAACGAACGGGAAGACTACTACGACGTACCTGCTCGAGCGGATCACCGCGGCCGCGGGAGCGCGCTCGGGCATCATCGGCACGACCGGCGCTCGCATCGACGGCACGGTGCTTCCCGTGGCGCACACGACGCCCGAGGCGACCGAGCTGCAAGCCTTGCTCGCGCGCATGCGGGATGCAGGCGTCGACACCGTCGCGATGGAGGTGTCGTCACACTCCCTCGACCAGTACCGCGTCGACGGCACGTGGTTCGCCGCCGCGTGCTTCACGAACCTCTCGCACGATCACCTCGACTATCACGGCACGTTGAACGCGTACTTTGCCGCCAAGCAACGGTTGTTCACTCCGGCGTTCACTCGCTCCGCCGTCGTGGGCATCGGCGACGGGCATGGCCGGCGGCTCGCAGCTCACGCGCGGTCGGAAGGCCTCGACGTCACCACGTTCGCCGTCGACGGCGACGCGGATGTCTCCGTCAGCGATGTCGTGCTCGATGCCCGATCGTCTGCGTTCACGATCGTGCACGGTCCGGAACGGCATCGCGTGCAGACACCGCTCGTGGGCAGGTTCAACGTCGCGAACGCGATCGCCGCCTACGCGACCGCGCGGGTCGCGGGCTTCGAGCCCGAGGCGATTCTCGCCGGGCTCGCGGACTCGCCCGTGGTTCCCGGGCGGCTGGAGCCGGTGGAGACCGGCCAGCCCTTTCTCGTCTTCGTCGACTACGCGCACACTCCCGACGCGCTCGCCTCGATGTTGGGCGCGACGCGTCCCTTCGCACAATCCGGCGGCCGATTGCTCGTCGTCTTCGGGTGCGGCGGCGATCGCGATCGCACAAAGCGGCCGGTGATGGGTGCGGTCGCAACCGAGCTGAGCGACGTCGCGTATCTCACCTCGGACAACCCCCGATCCGAGGATCCGGAAGCGATCGCGCAGGAGGTGCTCGCCGGTGTCGGCACCGGCAACCCTCCAGTCCTGGAGCTCGACCGGCGCCAGGCGATCCGGCGCGCGCTCCGCGACGCGCGTCCGGGTGATGTCGTCGTCATCGCAGGGAAGGGCCACGAGTCCGGTCAGACGGCCAACGGCGTCACCGTGCCATTCGACGACCGCGTCGTCGCGCGGGAAGAGCTGGAGGCTCGAGTGTGACGGCCATGGTGATGACCGCGTCCGAGATCGCGCGCCGGTGCGGAGGCCATGTCATCGGCGACCCCGACGCACAGGTCGACTCCTGGGCGTTCGATTCGCGTGCACTGGACCCGGGCGCGTGCTTCGTCGCACTGCGCGACGCCCGCGATGGCCACGACTTCGTCTACGACGCCTTCGACGCGGGCGCACGCGTCGCGCTCGTCGACCGTCTGCTCCAACCCTCGCGGGCGATGAGCCCCGGGCACGCCCTCGTGCGCGTGGCCGACACGCTGCGTGCGCTCCAGGACATCGCCCGGTCGGTGCGTGCCGACCGGGCGGACGTGCGCGTTGTGGCCGTCGCGGGATCGACGGGAAAGACGTCGACCAAGGATCTTCTGGCTGCCACACTCGCGCCGCTCGGATGTCACGCGAATGCCGAGTCCCACAACAACGAGTTCGGGCTCCCTTTGACGTTGTGCAACGCCCCGACGTCGGCCCGCGTGGTCGTCACGGAGATGGGGGAGCGGCTCCCCGGTGACCTCGCGCTGTTGCGCGACATCGCCCGGCCGCAGGTTGCAGTGGTCACGAATGTCGGACTCGCGCATGCCGAGCATCTCGGCGGCTTCGACGGAGTCGCGAACGCGCTCGGCGGCGAGCTGCTGGGCGCACTCCCGGCGGGCGGCGTCGCGGTCTTGAACGGCGATGACCCGTGGACCGCCCACCTCTCGGCACGCACCGACGCGAGGGTCGTCACCGTCGGGCAGGGCCCGGACGCCGACTACCGGATCAGTGACGTCGAGCTCGACGGTGAGCTTCACCCGTCGTTCCGGCTGCGAGGCGCGCGCCTGCGCGTGCCGCTCCACGGCGGCCACCAGGTGATGAACGCGGCAATGGCCGCCGCGGTCGCTCGCGACGTCTTCGCCATGCCGTTCGACGAGATCGCCGTCGCCCTGGCGGGCGCGACGACCGGCAAGTGGCGGATGGAGCTGCTCGAGACCGACGACGCGATCACCATCCTCAACGACGCGTACAACGCGAACCCCACCTCGATGGAAGCGGCGCTGGTCGCCCTCGCACACTTGCCGCTTGCCGGCCGCCGGGTCGCGGTGCTCGGCGACATGCGCGAGCTCGGTGTGCACCATGCCGAGGCCCACCGTGCCGTCGGGGTCCGGGCCGCGAGCCTCGGCCTCGACGTGATCGTCGGCGTCGGAACGGGTGGGGCGCTGATCGCGGAGACGGCACGCACGCGCGGTGCGTGTGTCGAGATCGTCGACGATGCGACTGCGGCGCTCGACTACCTCGATGCGCTCGTCACCCGTGGCGACGCGGTGTTGTGCAAGGCGAGTCGCGCGGTGGGCCTCGAAGTCGTCGCGGACGGGCTGCTGGCGAGACGGCGGGCTGCTGCGGACGGGAGCGGTGCAGCGTGATCGCGATGCTGATGGCCGCCGGGCTGTCGTTCACGGTGACGATCTTCGGCACACCGCTGCTGATCCGGTGGCTGCGCGCCAACGCCATCGGCCAGCAGATCCGCGACGACGGCCCGATCGAACATCCGCATGTCGCGAAGGCCGGGACACCGACGATGGGCGGGCTCGCGATCGTCGGTGCCACGGTGCTCGGCTATCTCTTCGCGCACGTGCGCCGCGAGAGCGTCGCGTTCGCGCGGTCGGGTTGGTCCTTGCTCGCGCTCATCGTCGGGCTCGGTGTCGTCGGATGGATCGACGACTACCTCGGCGTGCGTGCCCGCCGGAATCTCGGGCTGCGCAAGCGCGGCAAGACGCTCGGGATCGTCGCGATCGCGTCGGCGTTCGCCTGGCTCGCGGTGAACTTCGTGCACACCGACACACACCTGTCGTTCACCCGCCCGCTCGACGTCGACCTCGGCAAGGCCGGGCTCTTCATCTGGGCCGTGCTCGTCATCTACGCAACGGCGAACGCGGTCAACCTCACCGACGGTCTCGACGGATTGGCGAGCGGATCGTCGTCCTTCGTGTTCGCGGCGTTCATGATCATCGCCTTCACCGAGTTCCGTCATCCCGACATCTACAACGTGTCAGCGGCACAGGCGCTCGACCAGGCGATCGTTGCGGCCGCGATGTTCGGGGCATGCGCGGGATTCCTGTGGTGGAACGCGGCACCCGCGCGCATCTTCATGGGCGATACGGGATCGCTTGCGATCGGCGGCGCGATGGCCGGGCTCGCGATCATGACGCGCACCCATCTGTTGTTGCCTATCCTCGCCGGGCTGCCGCTGGTCGAGGCGCTCTCGGTGATCGCCCAGGTCGTCTCGTACCGCGGCTTTCGCCGGCGCGTCCTGCGCATGGCGCCCATCCATCACCACTTCGAGGTCGGGGGCTGGTCGGAGTTCACGGTCATCGTGCGGTTCTGGCTGTTCGCCGGCATCTGCGTGGCGCTCGGCATCGGCATCTTCTACGCCGACTTCCTCCGGTTCGGGCTGGAGTGACCGTGGGCGCAGACCTGTGAAGGCCCTCGTGATTGGTTTGGCCGAGACGGGAGTCTCGGTGACGCGGCGTCTCGACGCGGAGGGCTGGGACGTGATCGTGATCGAGGACGCGCCGGCGGCGACCGACCGTTACCGCGCGCGCGTCGATGCAGTCCGGGCGGCGGATGCCGAGCTCATCGAGGGCCCGGACGGGGGCACGACGCGCGCGCTCGCGGCGCAGGTCGATCTGGTCGTGCCCAGCCCGCTCGTGCGTGCCGAGCACCCTGCGATCGTGGCCGCGCGGGCCGCCGGCGTGCCGGTGCGCAGCGAGATCGATCTCGCGGCCGATCGGGCGTCGGTGCCGATCGTCGCGGTCACCGGTACCAACGGGAAGACGACGGTGACGTCGATGACCGCGGCGATGCTGCACAGCTCCAATGTGCGCGCGGTCGCGGCCGGCAACATCGGCCGGCCGTTGATCGATGCAATCGACGACGACGTCGACGTGATCGTCGCCGAGGTGTCGTCCTTCCAGCTCGCGTTCACGGACACGTTCGCACCGCGTGTTGCGGTGCTGCTCGCGATCACGCCCGATCACCTCGATTGGCACGGTTCTCTCGATCAGTACGTCGAGGCAAAGGCGCGTGTCACCGAACACCAGCACGACGACGACCTGCTCGTCTACGACGCGGACGACCAGCGCGCCCGCGACGTGGCCGCGGAGGCTCACGCACGGCGGGTTGGTGTGTCGCTCGGCGCCGACGCACGCGGGATGTATCACACGGCCGGCGATCGTCTCATTACCGCGGACGGTCGCGACATCGCGTCCCTGGGTGACATGCGACGGTCGCTGCTGCACGATCGCACAAACGCGCTGGCGTCGGCCGCCGCCGCGCTCGACCTCGGTGCGACGCTGGATGGCGTGCGCGCCGCGCTCGCGTCATACGCGACCATGCCCCATCGCGTCGCGCTCGTCGGCGAAGCTAATGGGGTGCGTTGGTACGACGATTCCAAGGCCACGAACCCTGACGCGACGTTGCGCGCCGTCAGCTCGTTCGACCACGTCGTGCTGCTCGCCGGTGGCCGGAACAAGGGTCTCGATCTGTCCGTGCTGGTCGCGCAGTCTTCGCGCCTGCGAGGAGTGGTCGCGTTCGGCGAAGCCGGGTCGGAGATCGCAGACGCGTTCAGCGCGTCCCCGCACACGCCGGTCGTGACCGTGACGTCGATGCACGATGCAGTCCGTGCCGCGCGCGAGCTCGCGCAACACGGCGACGCCGTCCTGCTGTCGCCGGCATGTGCATCGTTCGATGCGTACGCGGGATACGCGCAGCGCGGCGACGATTTCGCCGCGCAGGTCCGCGCCCAACTCGCACAGGAGGCAACTGCCGGATGACCGCGATCTCACCGCGCGTGCCGCTGGCACGATTCGCACGGCGCAATCCGCTCACCCGGCTCGGGGTACGTCTCGTCGCGGAGCGCAAGACGCTGCCGCGGACGCCGGCATACCTCGTGGTGTGTGCGACCGTCGGCGTGCTCAACATCGTCGGCCTCGTGATGATTCTCTCGGCGTCCTCGGTGCGGGCCCTCTCGGACTACGGCTCGGCGTGGTACTTCTTCGAGCGGCAGGTGCTCTGGGCCGCGATCGGGCTGGTCGCGTTCGTCGTCGCCGCTCGTGTCGACTACCGCCGTTGGAAGCGGTTCGCGCCCGGCACGCTCGTGGTCACCATCGCGCTCCTCGTCCTGGTCCTCGCGATGGGCGACTCGGTCAGCGGTTCGCGCCGTTGGCTCGGGATCGGCTCCTACGGTGTGCAACCCAGCGAGCTCGCGAAGCTCAGCCTGGTCCTGTGCGCGGCCCTGATCCTGACCGCGCGTGCCGACCGCTTGCACGAGACGCGTGCGTGGCGGCCGGTCGTGCTGCTGGTCCTGCTGTTCGCGGTGCTCGTGATGTTGGAGCCCGACCTCACCTCGACCCTCGTGCTCGCGATCATCGGGCTGGCGCTGCTCATCGTCGCGGGCGTCCCGAGCCGGAACCTGCTCAAGCTCTCCGCCTACGGGTTCGCGGGCTCGATGCTGCTCGCCTACGCGGAGCCGTATCGGCGCTCGCGGATGCTCGCCTTCCTCCACCCGTCACACGACCCCTCCCGCACGACGTATCAGATCCGGCAGTCCCTGATCGCGTTGGGCAGCGGCGGCCTGAACGGCGTCGGGCTCGGCGCCGGACGTGCCAAGTGGCTGTTCCTTCCGAACGCCCACACCGACTTCATCTTCGCAATCGTCGGCGAGGAGCTCGGCTTCGTCGGATCGTTGCTCGTGCTCGGGCTGTTCGCAGGGTTCGGACTGGTCGGCTTCCACATCGCGCGTCGCACGCCGGACCGCTTCGGCATGCTCGTCGCCGCCGGCGTGACCGCGTGGATCACCGGCGAGGCCGTCATCAACGTCGGCGCGGTCGTCGGCGTGCTCCCGGTGTCGGGCGTCCCGTTGCCGTTCCTGTCGGTCGGCGGGTCGTCGCTCGTGATCACGATGTTCGGTGCGGGCGTCCTCGCGAACATCGCCCGGCAGACTCCGGTACGGGTGCCGGCCCAACGGTCGTGAGCCCGCGGCACACGGAGAACGGGTCTTCGCGCTGCTCGCCGGAGGCGGCACCGGCGGCCACACCTACCCCGCGATCGCGGTCGCCCAGGAGCTGCACTCGCGAGGCCATCGCGTCCGGTTCGTCGTCGCCCGTCGCGGTATGGCCGGAGAAGCGGTCGCGGCTGCCGGGTTCGACGTCGACCTCCTGCCCGGACGTGGGCTGCAGCGGCGCCTGACGATCTCCAACGTGGCCGCGCTGTGGGCCGCGTTGACCGCGGTCGTCCGCGCGATCGCGATCGTGCGCCGATACCGCCCGCGCGTCGTGGTCGGGTTCGGCGGTTACGCGTCGCTTCCCTGCGTCGCCGCGGCGCGATTGCTGCGCGTGCCCGTCGTCGTGCACGAACAGGACGTCGCACCCGGCCTCGCGAACCGCATCGGTGTGCGCATGGGCGCGCGTCCCGCGGTCTCGCTGCCGGGAACGCCGTTGCCCAACGCGACCCTCACCGGCAACCCGGTGCGCGCGAGCATTGCGACGATCTCGAGAGATCCCGCGCACGATCCCGCGTGCGTCGCCGTGTACGGCGGCGCCCAGGGCGCGTGGACGATCAACCGGGCGGCGCTCGGCTGTTACGACCGCTGGCGAGGGCGGCACGATCTCGCTGTCCACCACGTGTGCGGGCCGCGCAACCTCGACGAGTGTCGCGCCACGTTGGACGCCCGGCGCCGTCCCGACGACAAGGTCCAGTACGACCTCGTCGCGTACGACGAGCACATGGACCGGCTGCTCGCGGTGGGCCACGCTCGCGGTCTGCCGGGCGGGTGCCGGGAGCATCGCCGAGCTCACCGCGGCGGGGGTACCCGCGGTGCTGGTGCCGTTGCCGGGCGCCCCGAGCGACCATCAGACGCGCAATGCGCGGACCCTCGAGCGGCGGGCGCCGCCGTCCTCGTGCCGGATGCGGAATGCGACGCCGTACGCCTCGACGCGGTCGTCTCGGGCTTGTTGGCCGAACCGGAACGCCTCGTCGAGATGGGCGAGGCCGCGCGCGTCCTGGGCCGGCGGGATGCTGCTGCCCGGGTGGCCGACGTCGTGGAGGAGCACGCTCGTGTCGCGTGACCCGGACGTGCACGTCACGGTGCCGGCGCTCGACCTCACGCAACCCCGGCGCGTGCACATCGTCGGCGTGGGCGGCGCGGGCATGAGCGCGATCGCGTTGTTGCTGGCGCGTATGGGTCACGTGGTCAGCGGCTCCGACATCAAGCACACCGCAGTGCTCGACCGCTTGTCGGCGGCCGGGATCGACGTGCATCTCGGCAATCGCGCCGAGCACGTGCCCGCCGGTGCCGATGCCGTCGTGTACTCGACCGCGGTCCCGCGCACGAACGTCGAGCTCCGCGCCGCCGACGAGCACGGCACGTTGGTCCTGCACCGGTCGCTCGCGCTGGCGGCGATCGCGGCGACCCGGCGGACGATCGCGGTCGCAGGTTCGCACGGCAAGACCACGAGCGCGTCGATGCTCGCGCTGATCCTGCGCGGCGCGGGCTGGGCGCCGAGCTTCGTCATCGGCGGCGAGGTGAACGAGGTCGGCACCAACGCCGCGTTCGGCACGGGTGAATGGCTCGTCGTCGAGGCCGACGAGAGCGACGGCACGTTCCTGCGGCTGCAGCCCGACGCGGCACTCGTCACCAACGTCGAGCCTGACCACCTCGACTACTACGGCGACTTCGACGCACTCGTGCTCGCGTTCGAACGGTTCATCGACGGCGCGCGCGGCCCGGTCGTGTGCTGCGCCGACGACGAGGTTGCCGCGCGCCTGGCCCGGGCACGTCCCGGCGTGCGGACATACGGCGCATCGCCCGGTGCCGACTACCGGATCGTGGACGAGGTGGCCGGCCCGTACGGTTGCCGCTTCACACTCGAGGTGGACGGCGAGCCGCGCGGCGAGCTCGCGGTGCCGATCGGCGTGAAGGCGGCGACCAACGCCGCGGGTGCCGCGGCGATCGCGCTGGAGCTCGGCGTCGGCATCGAGGCGGTCGCTCGTGCGCTCGCAGGTTTCGGCGGGGTCGCGCGGCGCTTCCAGTACCGCGGCGAGCGCGCAGGGGTCACGTTCGTCGACGACTACGCACATCTCCCGAGCGAGGTCGCCGCCGCGATCGCGACGGCGCGCAGCGGGCCGTGGCAGCGAGTGATCACGGTGTTCCAGCCGCATCGCTACACCCGTACCGCGTCGATCGGACGCGACTTCGCCGATGCCTTCACCGCCGCCGACGCGGTCGTGCTGACCGACGTGTATCCCGCCGGCGAGACACCGATCCCGGGCGTCTCGGGCCGGGTCGTCCTCCACGCCGTCCTCGACAAGCACCCCTCGTTGCCGGTGACCTACCTCCCGCGCCGCGCCGATCTCGACGGGGTACCGGCGCGCATGGCGCGCCGAGGCGATGTGGTGCTGACGCTGGGCGCCGGCGATCTCACGACGATGCCGGACGTATGGCTGGGCCGCGCCGACCCCGGCGCGTCCCTGGACGCCACGGGCGAGGATCGCGAATGAGCGCGCTCGATGTGATCGCGGCGCAGCTGGACGCCGAGCTCGGCGGGCGAGTGACGCGCGACGCCCCCTCGGCGCCGCTCACCACGTATCGATGCGGCGGCCCGATCCGCCTCCTCGTGCGCATCGACCGGGAGTCCGACCTCACGGCCGTTGCGCGCGCGCTCGCACGCGAGCCGGACGTCGAAGTGCTCGTCATCGGGCGCGGCTCGAACCTGCTCGTCGGCGACGCCGGCTTCGACGGCGTGGGCGTGGTCCTGCGGGGCGAGCTGGAACAGCTCTCGACCGAGCCGAGCGCGGCGCGCGTCGACGCCGGTGCCGCGGTCGCGCTGCCGGTCCTTGCCCGGCAGGCGGCGAAGGCCGGTATCGGGGCGCTCGAGTTCTTCGTCGGCATCCCCGGCAGTGTGGGCGGCGCGGTACGCATGAACGCGGGCGGCCACGGCGCGGAGACCACCGACGTCCTGCGTTCGGCGCGCGTCGTCGATCTCGACCAAGGCACCACGCGTGAGCTGACGCGCGAGGAGCTCGGCCTCGGCTATCGCCATTCCGCCCTCGGACCACGCGCGGTCGTGGTTGCCGCGTCGTTCACGGGCCGGCCGGACGCGCCCGACGCGTGTGCGCAACGGATCGACGAGATCGTGCGTTGGCGCCGGGAGCACCAGCCCGGCGGGCAGAACGCGGGATCCGTGTTCACGAACCCGAAGAGCGACGCGGCGGGAAGGCTGATCGATGTATCGGGCCTGAAGGGGCTGCGCATCGGCGGCGCGGTCGTGTCCGAGAAGCACGCGAATTTCTTCGTCGCCGATCCCGGCGCGCGCGCCGACGACGTGTATGAGCTGGTCCGCGAGGTGCAACGAAGGGTGGAGATGGAGACCGGTGTCCGCTTGGAGCCCGAGCTGCGGCTCGTCGGCTTCGCCCACAGCGACGAGGAGGTCGGTCGATGACCACGACCACGCCCACATCCCCACCGCCCCCGGGTCCGCCCGCGCCGCCGCCGGTGCCGATGGACCCGCGGATCCGCGAGCGGCGCATCGAGGTGAAGCGCGCGGTGGGACGGCGCCGCCTCCGCGCGCTGATCGTGATCGGCAGCCTGTTCGTTGCCCTCGGGCTGGCCTTCGTGACGATCAACTCGCCGTTCCTCGACGTCGACCACGTGCGCGTGCTCGGCGCGCATCACCTCGCACCACAGGACGTGCGCGCCTCCTCGCGTATCCCCCGGCACGACGCGCTGCTCTTCGTCGACACCGCCGCCGTGGCGCGTCGCGTCGAAGCGCTGCCCTGGGTCGAGCGCGCGACCGTGCATCGCGACTTCCCGGGAACCGTGCGCATCGTGATCAAGGAGTACACGCCCGTCGCGTACGTCCAGGACGGTCGAGAGGTGGTCCTGGTCGCGGAGAACGGCCGTGCAGTCGCGCGCGTGCCCACACCGCCGGCGGGTGCCGCGAAGATCGTCGGTGTACGGCGCGCGCCGACGATCGGGGAGTTGCTCTCGCCGCCCGAGGCTGCACGCATCGTCTCGCACCTGCCGCGCACCCTTGCCCGGCAGGTCGCGTCCGTCGACGTCAGTGGTACCGGTATCGCACTGAACCTCACCGGACGGGGAGCGATCCGACTCGGTGACGCGAACGACCTGCCGCGCAAAGGCGGCGTCCGCGCTTGCGGTGCTCGCCGAGCGCGGGTCGAGGACGTTCGAGTATCTCGACGTGTCCACACCGGACTCACCTGTGCTGCACGACTGATTGCAACCCCGCCGCGCGTTTCGGTAAGGTCTCGACGCCCAGCACAGGTTGACATAATCATCAACCTGAAGTTGAGCTTCACGGTTTGGGGATTCGGCCAGCCAGGATGGCCGGCAGCGACGGTTCGACGTGTGCTCGGGCCACTCGTCTCGCGACGAAGTCAGAAGAGGGAAGGTCGCGTAATGCTCGGCGCTCCGCAGCACTACTTGGCAGTCATCAAGGTCGTCGGCGTCGGTGGCGGCGGGTGCAACGCCGTGAACCGGATGATCGACGCGGGCTTGAAGGGCGTCGAGTTCATCGCCATCAACACCGACGCGCAGTCGCTCCTGCTGTCGGACGCCGACGTCAAGCTCGACATCGGCCGCCAGCTGACCCGGGGGCTGGGCGCAGGTTCCGATCCCGAGATCGGCCGCCAGGCGGCCGAGGAGCACCGCCAAGAGATCGAAGAGGTGCTGAAGGGCGCCGACATGGTGTTCATCACCGCCGGCAAGGGCGGCGGGACCGGTACGGGTGGCGCGCCGTTGGTCGCCGAGATCGCCAAGCAGATCGGCGCCCTGACGGTCGGTGTCGTGACCCGGCCGTTCAGCTTCGAAGGACGTCGGCGTTCGGTCCAGGCCGACACCGGCATCCAGAAGCTGAAGGAGAAGGTCGACACGATCATCATCATCCCGAACGAGCGCCTGCTCCAGGTGAGCGACGAGCGCACGTCGATGCTGAACGCGTTCAAGATGGCGGACGAGGTCCTCCTCCAGGGCGTGCAGGGCATCACCGACCTCATCACGACGCCCGGCCTCATCAACACCGACTTCGCGGATGTGAAGATGATCCTCAGCAACGCGGGATCCGCGCTGATGGGTGTCGGCTACGCATCGGGTGACGGCCGCGCCGTCGCCGCCGCGCGTGCTGCGATCTCGAGCCCGTTGCTCGAAGCGAGCATCGAAGGCGCGCGGGGGATTCTGCTCAACGTGAGCGGCCCGTCGGATCTCGGCTTGTTCGAGTTGCACGAGGCGGCGCAGATCATTGGTGAAGCTGGGCATGCCGACGCCAACGTCATCTTCGGCGCAGTGATCGACGACGCGCTCGGAGACGAGGTGCGCATCACCGTGATCGCCGCCGGCTTCGATCGCTTCGAAGGTGACTCGCGCAACCAGCGCAGCATCTCGCTCGGTCTCGACGACGAGGACTCGCTCGCCGGTGAGGACGCGCTCGATCTCGGCGACGACGACTTCGACGTACCCGAATTCCTGCGGTGATCCTGACGCGCAGGGTCGGGCCGGCTTCGGTCTGGTGCAGCGGCCGGGCGCACGGCAACGTCGGCGATCATGTCGGCGACGATCCCCAGGCGGTGGCGCAGCACCGCGCCGAGGTCGCGGTCGCCGCCGGCCTCCCGGCACCGAGCGACTGGGTGTGGCTGCGCCAGGTGCACAGTGCGGATGTGCACGAGGCGCACGGGCCGACGCCGCCGGAGGAGCCACCCGAAGCCGACGCCGTCGTCACATCTACACACGGCCTGCCTCTCGCGATCGTCACCGCGGACTGCGCGCCGGTTGTGCTCGCGAGCAACGACGCGATCGGCGTCGTGCACGCAGGGCATCGAGGTCTTGCGGCCGGTGTGATCGAGGCCGCGGTCACGCGTGTCCGCGCGCACGGCGATGACAACGTCCGCGCGTTTCTCGGCCCCTGTATTCATCCCGCGCGCTACGAGTTCGGTGCGCGTGAGCTCGAAGCGCTCGCGGCGCACCTCGGCGACGAGGTCAAGGGTCGCACCCTCGACGGACGACCTGCGCTCGACATCCCGGCCGCGGTCGGCGTGGCGCTCGCGCGCTCGGGTGTCACGGACTTCGAGGACTGCGGTGTGTGCACCGCGGACTCGTCTGAGTATTTCTCGCACCGGCGTGACGGTGCGACCGGTCGTCAGGTGACGGTTGCAGTCCTGTCATGACCGTTCCCGAGGCGCTCGGCGCGGTGCGGGCACGGATCAACGCCGCGGCGCGGGACGGCGGCCGTGATCCGCGGGAGGTCACGTTGGTGGTCGTGACCAAGTCCGTCGCAGTCGACACGATACGCGACGTGCTCGCGGCGGGCGCGACCGATGTCGGCGAGAACCGCGCGCAGGACCTCGTTGCGAAGGCACGCGAGCTGGAAAGCGACCGCGACGGCGGACCGCGCTGGCACTTCATCGGCCGGTTGCAGCGCAACAAGGTGCGCACCGTCGCGCCGTACGTCGCGCTCTGGCAGTCGGTCGATCGCGACGAGCTGGCGACGGAGATCGCGCACCGCGCGCCGGGCGCGCGCGTCCTCGTGCAGGTGAACGTGGCGGGTGAGGAGCAGAAGGGGGGATGCGCGACGGCGGATGCGCCCCGCCTCGTCGCTCATTGTCGTGCGCACGGGCTGGAGGTGGAGGGCCTCATGACCGTGCCGCCCGAGGCGGGCGATCCCACCCCGAGCTTTGTGACACTCCGCCGCCTGACGGATGCGCTCGGTCTCGCGACCTGCTCAATGGGCATGAGCGGCGACTACGAGCGTGCGATCCGCGCCGGGGCGACGATGGTTCGAGTTGGTAGTGCCATCTTCGGTCCGCGTCCGACCGATTCGGACGCGCGACGATAATCTCTCGCAGGACGTTGACCCTCCGACGCACCATTCCCTGCGAGCCCAATTCAAGGTGACTGGGACACATCAGAAGGGACTCCGGCATGTCGGTCTTCCACAAGACGATGGTCTGGCTGGGCCTCGTCGATGACGAGGAGTACTACGGCGACGACGAATACTACGTCGACGAGTACGGCGACCCGGTTGCCGCACCCGCACGCCAGCCTGCGCGCGCGACCGCCACGGTCACCGCGCCGGCGCCGCCGGAGGCCAGTCCGCTGACAGTGATTCGCAGCCGTCGCGAACACGATGATGCGAATCCGGCCGCCGCCCCGGCCGTGCCGCGCCCCGCCACGGTGAAGCCGATCCCGATGCCCGCCACGCGCGTGCACGTCATGGAGCCGAAGGGCTTCAACGACGCCCAGGAAGTGGGCGATCGGCTCAAGGCCGGGCAGCCGGTCATCCTCAACCTGCAGGGCGTCGACCGCGACCTGCAGCGGCGACTCATCGACTTCTCGAGCGGTCTTGCGTACGCACTCAACGGCACGATGTCAAAGGCGGCCGACCAAGTGTTCTTGTTGACGCCGTCCAACGTAGAAGTCTCCGAAGAGGAGAAGGAGCGCTTGCAGGCTCGCGGCCTGTACCGCGCGTCACGATCGTGACGATCGTCTGCGCGATCGTCACGGCCTACATGGTCGTGTTGTTCGCCCGCGCCATCCTGTCGTGGTTTCCCGTCCGTCCCGGCACGCCGTGGGCATCGGTGTACGGCGTGCTGCTCGATCTGACGGAGCCGGTCCTGGCGCCCTTGCGTCGCATCATTCCGCCCGCGGGCATGTTCGACCTCTCGTTCCTCGTGTTGTTCTTGGCGCTCGGGATCCTGCGCGCAGCGGTCTGCAGCTGAATTGCAGAATTGCTCGCCAGGGTGCTCCACCACGGCGAGTGGCGGGTCTACAGTGGTGCGATGGAAATCAGCCCTCGCGAGCTTCGCGATGTCGAGATCCGAGAGTCGCTCCGTGGTTACAACCGCGATGAGGTGAACGACCTCCTCGAGCGGGCGGCGGGCACCATCGAGGCCACCGCCGAGCGGCTCCAGCAGTTGACCGAACGCCTCGCGTCCGCGCAGAGCGAAGCGGGCCGTACGCGCGAGACCGAAGACGTCTTGCACCGGACGCTCCTGCTGGCTCAACGCGCCGCGGACGAGGCCGTGGCCGAGGCAACGGCGAAGGCCCGCCAGTTGCTCGACGACGCCGACATCCAGTCGCGGCGCCTCGTCGCGGAAGGCGAGTCAGACGCCCGCCGCAAGGGCGAGTCCGAACGGCGGCGACTCGAAGAGGAGATCCTCGAGCTCGCGGGTCGGCGTGACTCGTTGCTCGCCGACGTCGAGGCACTCACGCGGTTCGAGGCGGAGTACCGCGAGCGAATGGTGCGTGCGCTCGAAGCCGATCTCTCCGCGCTGCGCTCGCGCCCGACGACCGCGCCGGGAACACGTCCGGAGCCTTCGGAGGTCGCGCTGCCGAACGCGAACGAGTCGGCCGCGCGTCGAGAGACACCTCCGGCCGCGTCGGCACCGGAACCGACACCCGCACCGCCCTCCGTGCCGGCAGGCATGCCGTCACCGCCGGCACCTCCCGCGATGACCGACAACAACATCGCCGCGAACGCGAACGCGCCGGCCGCGCGCACGGGTGCGAACGTGGGCACACACGAAGTCGATGTGCGGACGTTGTTCGAACAGTCGAGGAACGCGGCACCTGCGCCGCCCAACTCGGTCATGCCGGCCCCGCCGAACGCGGCCATGCCGGCACCGCCGGAGCGACCCGCCGTGACACAGATACCGAAGCCGCCGCAACAGGGCGCGCCCGGTCCGATCGATTTGCTCGGCAACGACGGTCGCGACGCGGACGTGCTCGACGACGACGCGTTCTTCGCGACGCTGCGCGACGCGGTGCACGACGAAGCGCCGCTCGGGCCGCGCGACGAGGACGATCCCACCGGCGACAACCGCTTCTTCGACCAGGACCAGGACGCCGATCGGGGCACCTTCCGCGACGTCTTCCGCCGTCGGCGCTGAGGGCACTTCCCGCCGCCCTGGAAACCGGGGCCCCGGCCGGCCGCAGGGGCGGATCGTCGCTGGTCAGGCCCGTTGGAGCTCGGCGTGGACGGGTTCACCGTCGACCGTCGCATTCCCCGCCGGCGGCTCGCCCTCGTCGAGCTCGAAGTCGGTCGCCAGCACCTCGCCCTTGATCCAGTCGAGGTGCGTGCGGGTCGCGGACGCGATGCGCGCCGGCGCGCGGAGCTTGACCGTGATCCGGTCGGCGAGCGCGAACTCGTTGGTCTTGCGCAGGTCGTTGAGTGCGCGGATCAGCTCGCGTGCCAATCCTTCGGCGCGCAGGTCGTCGTCCAACGTGAGATCGAGCGCGACCGCGTGCGGACCGTCTTGCGCGAGCGTCAGGTCCTCGTGCTTCTCCGCACGGATCTCGACGTCACCGGGCGCGAGCGTCACCGCCGTGCCGTCGACGTCGAGCGTGTAGCTCCCGTGCTCGTCGAACGCGCGCCGCACGTCCGAGCCGTCGACGTGCTCGAGCAGTGCCTTCACGCGCGGCACGCTCTTGCCGAGGCGCGGCCCGAGCGCGCTGAAGTTCGGCACCACGCGATACGACAGCAGGCCTTCCAGCGACGCAACGACCTCGAAGTCCTTCACATTGAGCTCGTCGGCGACCTCACGCACGACTTCCTCGCGTAGTTGCTCGCCGGCGGTCATCAGCGCGATCGCCCGTGGCAAGGGTTGCCGCACACCGAGACGCGCGTCGGCGCGCGCCGCGCGTCCGAGCGATACCAAGGTGCGCGCGAGCGTGATCTCCGCTTCGAGCGCGTCGTCGATCGCGTCTTCGTGGTATACGGGCCAGTCGGTGAGATGCACCGAATCGTCGCGGCCGGAGAGATTGCGGTACATCTCGTCGGTCACGAACGGGCAATAGGGCGCGAGCAGCTGCGACACCACGCTCAGCACGTGGTGCAGGGTCGCGTGCGCGGCGGGATCGGACGATTTCCAAAAGCGCGGCCGCGAGCGCCGCACATACCAATTGGAGAGGTCGTCGACGAGGGCGGCGAGCGCCTGGGCGCCGCCCAACGCGTCGAACTGCTCCAGTGACGCCGTCACCGTGCGCACCGTGCGATGGAGCCGGGACGTGATCCAGCGATCGAGCACGTGGGTCTCGTCGCGCTCGCTCGGCGCCGGGATGCCCGACGCGGTCGCCTTGTCAACCGCGTGCCAGCCGTCGATGTTCGCGTACGTCACGAAGAAGGAGTACGAGTTCCACAGCGTCAGCAGGAACTGGCGCGTCGACTCGTCGATGCCCTCGACCGAGAACCGCTTCGGAGTCCACGGCGAGCCCGACGAGAACATGTACCAGCGCAGCGCGTCCGCGCCTCGCGACGCGAGCACAGGCACGGGGTCGACCACGTTGCCGCGCGACTTCGACATCTTGGCGCCGTTCTTGTCGACGAGCAGCGCCAAGCAGACCACGTTGCGGTACGGCGTCTTGCCGAACACGAGCGTGTTGACCGCGAGCAGGGAGTAGAACCAGCCGCGCGTCTGGTCGATCGCCTCGCAGATGAAGTCGGCGGGAAACCGCGAGCTGAACACGGACTCGTTCTCGAACGGGTAGTGCAACTGCGCGGCCGGCATCGAGCCGGAGTCGAACCACGCGTCGAGCACCGGCTCCACCCGGTACGCGGTACCGGAACCGCACGCCGGGCAGCCGATCGCCACGTCGTCGACGAACGGCCGGTGCAGATCCATGCCGGTGAGATCGCGATCCGAGAGCTCCGAGAGCTCGGCGACCGATCCGACACACGTGTCGTGCCCGCAGTCGTGACAGCGCCACACCGGGATCGGCGTGCCCCAATAGCGATCACGGGAGAGCGCCCAGTCGACGTTGTTCTCGAGCCAGTCGCCGAAACGGCCGTGCTTGATGTGGTCCGGGTACCAATTGATCGTCTCGTTCTCGCGCAGCAGCTCCTGCTTGCGCGCCGAGGTCGCCGCGAACCATGTGGGCTTGGCCCAGTAGATCAGCGGCGTGTCGCACCGCCAGCAGTGCGGATAGGAGTGTGTGTAGTCGACGGCTTTCACGAGCGTGCCGCTCGCGCTCAGCGCGTCGATCAACGCTGGGTCGGCGTCTTTCACGAACTTGCCTGCGTACGGGGGCCCCACCACGTCGACGAACCGCGCCGCGTCGTTCACCGGGTTGACGATCGGCAGCGCTTCGCGCTCACCGATCTCGCGGTCGACCTCACCGAACGCGGGCGCGAGGTGCACGATCCCCGAGCCGTCCTCGACGGTGACGAAGTCGTCGGCGACGACGGTGAACGCTCGCTCGCCCTCGACCGCAACGAGCGAGAAGGGTGGCTCGTAGCGGGATCCGACCAATTCCGAGACCGGCACGGCCGCGACGACGGAAGCGTCGCCCAACACCGCTTCCACACGGTCGCGCGCCATGACGAGGTCGCGCCCGCCGTCGGGTGCCTTCACGCGCACGTACTCGATGTGCGCGTTCACGGCCGCACCCGTGTTCGACGGCAACGTCCACGGCGTCGTCGTCCATACCAGCAGATCGATGTCGCGCCCGACGACCGGGAACCGCACGTAGATCGACGGCTCGGTGAGATCGCGATACGCGCCGGGCTGGCCGAGCTCGTGCGACGACAACGCGGTACCACAGCGTCCGCAATACGGCACGACCTTGAAGCCTTCGTAGATCGCGTCCGCGTCCCACATCTGGCGGAACAGCCACCACACGCTCTCGATGTACTCGTCGGACATCGTCCAGTACGCGCCCGCGGTGTCGAGCCACATGCCGATACGGGATGTGAGCGACTGCCAGTCCTCGACGTAGCGCTGCACCGATGCGCGGCATTGCGCGTTGAACCGCTCGATGCCGTAGTCCTCGATCTCGTGCTTGCCGGAGAAGCCGAGCTCCTTTTCGATCTCGACCTCGACCGGCAGCCCGTGACAGTCCCAGCCCCCCTTGCGCGCCACGTGCTTGCCCCGCATCGTCTGGAACCGTGGGTAGATGTCCTTGTAGATCCGGGCCCAGACGTGATGGATGCCCGGTCGGTTGTTCGCGGTGGGTGGCCCCTCGTAGAAGATCCACTCCGGAGCGCCATGGCGGCGGCGCAACGATTCGCCGAACACGTCGTGCTCGCGCCAACGAAGGAGCACGTCGTGCTCGAGCGCGACGAGGTCGAACGAGGAGTCGACCGGGCGAAACCTGTGGGCAGCCATTGCCGAGCCACGATACCGGCGGCCACCTGCAAAGACGCGCCCCATTGCGGCTAGTCTCGGCGGGATGCTCCGAAGTCAGAGGCGGGTGCGCGCGGCCCTCTACGCGCTGCTCATCGCGGCAACGACATGTGTCGGGATCGGTGCCTCCACGGCGCCCGCGGTCGCCGCCGCGACGCACGACGACACCGTCTACGCGTTCGGTGCCGCGACCTTCCGCGGCTCGACCCAAGGCCTGCCGCTCGTGCGTCCGATCGTCGCGATGGCGAGCACGGCCAGCGGCAAGGGCTACTGGCTCGTCGCCGAGGACGGCGGCGTCTTCGGCTACCACGCGAAGTTCCACGGCAGTCTCGGCGGTATGCCGCTGAACGCGCCGATCGTCGGCATGACCGCGACGTCGACCGGCCACGGCTACTGGCTCGTTGCTGCGGACGGCGGAGTGTTCGCGTTCGGTGACGCAAAGTTCCACGGCAGCATGGGTGGCATCCCGCTGACCGCGCCGGTGAAGTCGATCATCCGGGGTCCGGGCAGCAAGGGGTACTGGCTGTACGCCGCCGACGGTGGTGTGTTCTCGTTCGGCTCTGCGAAGTTCCACGGCTCGACGGGCGGAATGCGCCTGGACGCGCCGGTGGTCGGCATGGCGTCCACCGCGGCGGCCGCGGCTACTGGCTCGTGGCGTCCGACGGCGGTGTGTTCACCTTCGGCGCCGCGAGCTTCAAGGGGTCTATGGGGGGCCGCCCGCTGAACGCGCCGGTCGTCGGCATGGCACGCGAAGGCAGCGGCAACGGGTACTGGCTCGCTGCCGCCGACGGAGGTGTGTTCTCGTTCGGCTCTGCGAAGTTCAAGGGCAGCGCCTACGGGCTCGTGCCGGCGGGTCGCCACATCAGCCAGCTCGTCGGCATGCCCCACGGCAACGGCTATCGCATGCTCGCGGTGGACGACGTCCCGGTCGTCGAGCAGGTCGGGCCGGGCGCGACGGGCCCGGCCGTGAGCAATCTCCAGAGCCGGCTGCTGCAACTCGGCTACTGGCTGCCGGGCGTGAACGGCTCCTACGACGACCTCACCCAGCAGGCGGTGTACGCGTTCCAGAAGTGGCAGGGGCTCCCGCGCACCGGAGCGGTCGACGGCCCGACGCAAGCAGCGTTCATGAACGCCCAACGCCCGCGTCCACGGTCTACGAGCGGCTATGTCATCGAGATCGACAAGACGCGTCAGGTGATGCTGGTCAGCACAAACGGCAGCGCGACGTGGATCTTCAACATCTCGTCGGGCTCGGACCATCCTTACGTCGAGGGCAGCAACAGCGGTGATGCCCACACGCCTGAGGGCATCTTCACGCTCATCCGTCAGGTGGACGGACCCGATCACGGACCGCTCGGCACGCTCTGGCGTCCCAAGTACTTCACGTGGCAGGGCCACGCGATCCACGGCTACACGAGCGTGCCGCCGTATCCCGCGTCGCACGGGTGCGTGCGTGTCTCGAACACCGCGATGAACTGGTTGTGGGCCAGCAACACCCTGCCGCTCGGCACGACCGTCTGGGTGTATCTCTAGCGAGTTTCTGGTCGCGCTCGCTGTGGGCCGGGATACCCGGCCCACGGTCGCTCGCCGGCTCCGGCGAGTTCGCTCCGGCTCCCGCCTCCGCTCACCGCATCCTGTGCAAAGGATCACCGCCGTGAACCACCCGCACAGATGGAACAGCGCGATCGTGCGCGAGGTCGACGGTGGCGTCATCGTTGCCGTGCACGTGCAGCCCGCGCGGGGCGCACCGAGCTCACCGGCCGTCACGGCGACGCGTTGAAGATTCGTGTGGCCGCGCCCCCCGTCGAAGGACGCGCGACCGAGGCCGCGCGTGTCGCGCTTGCCGAGGCGCTCGGGGTCGCGCCCGCGGCCGTCAGCCTGGTCACCGGCGAGTCTTCGCGGCTCAAACGGTTCCGGATCGAGGGCGTGGTCGCCGCCGACGCAATCGCGCGCGTCGGGCACCTGGCGAGCCCGCGGGCCGGCGGGGATGACCGAAACGCTTGAGGGCCGGGGCTACAATCCGGCGCCTTCCGGGGCCGGTGCCCGGGAGTGCCCCCGGATCGGCAATCTGGCCAACCGGGCAGAGTCCGCAGATCGAGCCCGCCGGCACCGGGCCGGAGAGAAGCATGGCCAGTACAAGGAAGGCCAAGGGGAAGCCGTCCACCAAGAAGGTGGCGCCGGCCAAGAAGACCGCGAAATCAGCCTCCAAGCAGGCGACACCGGCCAAGAAGGCCGTGGCCACCAAGAAGAAGGCCGCGGCGTCGAAGGTCGCGGCCCGGGCGAAGGCGGCCAAGGCCGTCCCCGCGAAGCGGACCGCAGCCAAGCCGAACGGGGCCAAGAAGAAGGCCGGGTCGACAGGCGCGCCGAAGAAGGCCGCGCCCGCCAAGGCGCCGGTGGCGAAGAAAGCGGCTGGGAAGGCCACCGCCAAGAAAGCAGCGGCAAAGACCGTCCCGGCCAAGGCCGCGAAGCCGGCCAAGCCGGCGAAGGTCGTGAAGGCCCCGCCGCCCCCGAAGCCGCCGCCCCCGAAGAAACTGCCGCCGCCGCTTGCACCGAGCACGCTGGCGAAGCTGAAAGAGCGGCTCGAGGAAGAACGCGGCCGGCACCTCCGGCAGGCCGAGGAGCTGCAGGCCGAGGCCGAACAGCTCGCCAGTGAGCGCGAGCAGGGCGACACCCAGTTCGACGAGGAGTCGGGCGAAGGCGACACGGTCAGCGTCGAGCGCGAGCGCGACCTCGCGCTCTCGGCGAGCGCCCGCCAGACCGTTGACGACATCGAGCGCGCGCTGCAAAGGATGCCGAAGGGCACCTACGGGTTGTGCGTGACGTGCGGTGACCGCATCCCGGTCGCGCGTCTCGAAGTGATCCCGTGGGCCGAGCAGTGCGTGAAGTGCAAGGCTCGTGGCGAACGGCGGCGATAGCGCGACCGCCTCCCAGGTACGCGCGCGGCCCGTCTGGGTGTTCGCCGCGGTCGTCGCGATCGTCGCGATCGACCAGCTGACCAAGGCCTGGGCGGTCTCGGCGCTGGCCAACGGTCCCAGGCAGGTGTTCGGCGACACCGTGAAGCTCGAGCTGGCGCGCAACTCCGGGAGCGCGTTCAGTCGCTTTCAGGGGTACACGCCCGTCCTCGCGATCCTCGCGATCGGGATCACCGCGCTCATCGCCGCGCCGTGCGCCACGCGTCGGACCGCTGGGTCATCATCGGGCTCGTGCTCGTGCTCGGCGGCGCGCTGGGCAATCTCACCGATCGATTCGCACGGTCGCCGGGCTTTCTCCGCGGGTACGTGGTCGACTTCGTCGCGGTCGGATGGTGGCCCTTGTTCAATGTCGCCGACTCCTGTGTGACAATCGGCGCGATCGTGCTCGTCATACGGACGATGTTCGTCCGCGACCTGTGACGCAGTCGTTCGTCGCGCCGGCCGCGCTCGACGGTGAGCGCATCGACCGGGCGGTGGCACTGCTCACGGGCTGGCCGCGTGCTGAAGTGCAGACTTTGCTCGAAGACGGAAGCGTGCTCGTCGACGGGCGGGAGGTCGCCAAGAGTCACCGCCTGCGCGAGGGCGCGGTCATCGAGCTGACCGCCGAGCCGGAGCCGGATGCGCCGCCCGAGCCGGACCCGGCCGTCCAGCTCGACATCCGCTACGCCGACGACGACGTGGTCGTCATCCACAAGCCGGCCGACCTCATCGTGCATCCCGGCGCCGGCCACACGGGCGGCACGCTCGTCAACGGTTTGCTCGCCCGCTTTCCCGAGGTCGCGGCCGTCGGAGATCCGATGCGGCCCGGCATCGTGCACCGGCTCGATCGCGATACGAGCGGCCTGCTCCTCGCGGCCCGTTCGGCACGCGCGTACGACGCGCTGGTTGCCGCACTCGCCGCGCACGAGATCGAGCGCCGGTATCTCGCGCTCGTGTGGGGGCGCCTCGCGTCGCCGCGCGGGCTCATCGACGCGCCGATCGGAAGGTCGGCGTCACGCCGCACGCGCATGGCCGTCCGCGAGGCCGGCAAGCCCGCGCGCACGGAGTACGACGTGCGCGCCGTGTACGACGAACCCGTCTGCTCCCTGCTCGAATGCCGTCTCGAGACGGGGCGCACCCATCAGATCCGCGTGCACCTCGCGGCGATCGGACATCCGGTGGCGGGCGACAGAACCTACGGCGGCGCGCGCGACCAGCTCCCGCTCGATCGCCCGTTCCTCCACGCGGCCGTTCTGGCGTTCGCGCACCCCGTGACCGGCGAGCAATTGCGATTCGACGAAGCACTCCCGCCCGACCTGCAAACGGTGCTCGATCGTCTGGGTGCGACCGACGTACCGAGGTGACGGTCAGCGGACGCCGGGCGGCACGGCTTCGGGGTGCCCGATGCGCGTCCGGTCGACGAGCTCGCGCAGCGTCACGCGGTCGAGCACGTGGCGCGTCTCTTCGTCGACGCCAACCCAGACCTCTTGCAGCACGCAGTGCCCCTCGCAGTGATCCGGGTGCTCCTGCATCGGCAGCTGCGGGCCCTCGACGGCAGCAACGATCTCGGCGAGCGTGATCTCTTCCGGATCGCGGGCGAGCACGTAACCGCCGCCGACCCCGCGCTTGGAGCGCACGAGTCCGGCCCCCTTCACCGAGAGCAGGATCTGCTCGAGATAGGGCTGGGGGAGATGGGTCCGCTCGGCGATCTCCTTCACCGATGTCGGCCGGTCGCTGCCGTGCAGCGCCAGGGACAACAGTGCACGAGCCGCGTAGTCACCGCGCGTCGACACCTTCATGCGCCCATCGTCGCGCACGGTTCGATCGGGTGACGTCCGACGATGCCCCTTCGGGCGCTCCCTACGGGCGCGCGGCCTGCGTTCCGCTCCCCATCCCAAGCCCTACGCTGGCTCGGATGACTTCTGGTCTGGCGGGCGCGGTCGTCCCGGCGCTCGACGGAGCGTCGGTGGCGGGTCTGGTCCCGGCGCTGCTCGGCGCCCGCGACGCATCCTGGCTCCCGTCCGTCGTACGCGACGCCGACCAGGTCGTGCTCCTGGTCCTCGACGGACTCGGGTGGCGTGCGATCGAGGAGCACCGAGAACGAATGCCCGACGCTCGCGGCGATGGAGGGCGGACCGATCACCACAGTGCTGCCTGCGACCACTGCGACCGCCCTCACGTCGATCGCCACCGGCCTCGCGCCCGCGCAGCACGGCATCGTCGGCTATCGAATGCTCGTCGCGCACCACGTCTTGAACGTGCTGCGGTGGTCGGTGGACGACGGCAGCCGTCCGCCCGACCCGTTCGACGTGCAGCGCCACACCGCGTTCCTCGGGCGACCGGTGCCGGTCGTCACCCGTGCCGAGTTCCGGTCGAGCGGGTTCACCCAGGCCCACCTCCGTGGCTCGCGGTTCGTCGGCTGGCACACGAACGCCACGTTGATCGAGCACACCGTGCGGTGCGTCGAAGAAGGCGAGGGACTGGTCTACGCGTACTACCCGGGCGTCGACACCGTCGCGCACGAGTTCGGTCTGCACGATCGCGTCTATCACCGCGAGCTCGGCGACGCGGACCGTCTCGTCGGCGAACTACGCGACGCGCTTCCGTCGCACACGGCGTTGCTCGTGACGTCCGATCACGGGCAGGTGCATCTCGAGCGGGATGCATGGCTGACGCTGCCCGAGGTGTCGTCGCGGTGCGCGGCGATGGCCGGGGACGGTCGCTTCCGGTACTGCTACGCGCGACAAGGGCGGAGCCGCGAGCTCCTCGCCGCCGCGCGCGACGAGGTCGCGGACCGGGCGTGGGTGTGGTCACGCGCCGAGCTGCTCGACCAGGGATTGCTCGGGGACGGTGCGACCGGCACCGTGCCGAGCCGCATCGGCGACGTCGTGCTCGCGGCCCGGGACGCGGTCGCGTTCGTCGATCCCACGCTCCCGAACGAGTCGAAGCTGCGCTCCGGCCACGGGTCGCTGACCGCGGACGAGATGCTCGTGCCGATGCTCGCGGCCGCGGGGGCTCGTAGCGCGTCCCACTCGTTCATTACGATGCGCGTCGTGGCCGACCTCGGAGCGCGCGTCGATGAGCGTGAGATGCTCAATGGCTTCCTCGACTGGCAACGCGCCGTCGTGGCGCGCAAAGTCGAAGACCTCACGCTCCAGGACGCGACGCGGGCGATGACGCCGACCGGGCTCAGCCCCCTTTCCGTCGTCGCGCATCTCGCCGCGGTCGAGTACGGCTGGTTCGACGAGACCTTCCTCGGCAACCCGGTACGACTGGATCTCGACGACCACGGTGAGTTCGCGCTGCACGACGACGACACCGTCGCGTCGGTCGTCGAGGAGTATGCCCAGGCGTGCGCGCACTCCCGGGACGTTGTCGCCGGCGCCGCCACCCTCGACGAGCTGAGTGCCGCCGAGGACCGCTTGCGGGGGCGCGTCAAGCTGCGTTGGATCCTGGTCCACATGATCGAGGAGACCGCGCGTCACGCGGGGCACCTCGACCTGATGCGCGAGCAGATCGACGGCCGCACGGGGGACTGAAGCCGCCCGGAGGGGGTCGCTTGCCGCGACTCCTTCCGCGGCATATCCTCGAATCACAGGCGTGTGATTCTCCACAGGTTCATCCACAGGACCTGGGGACAGGCGGAGTGATGCTGTGGGCAATTCGTTCGTACATCTGCATCTGCACACCGAGTACTCGATGCTCGACGGTGCGTCGCGGATCGGGGAGGTCGTCGCCGCGGCGGCGGCCGACGGCCAGCCCGCCGTCGGCATCACCGACCACGGCAACATGTACGGCGCGCTGCCGATGTACGAGGCCGCCCGCAACGCCGGGATCAAGCCCGTCATCGGCATGGAGGGCTATTTCACGAACACGTCGCGCTTCGAACGGCCGAAGCGCAGCGAGCACGAGATCTTCCACCTCACGATGGTCGCCGAGACCAACGAGGGCTACCGCAATCTCATCAAGGTCGCGAGCGACGCCTATCTCGACGGCTACTACTACAAGCCGCGCAGCGACTGGGAGCTGCTCGAGCGGCACCACGCCGGGATCACCGCGACGACCGGGTGCCTCGGGGGGCTGGTCTCGCAACTGATCCTCAAGGGCGAGGAGCAGGCTGCGCTCGAAGCCGCGGCGCGCTTCCAGGACATCTTCGGCCGCGAGCACTTCTTCGTCGAGCTACAGGATCACGGGCAGGAGGAGGACGCCACGGTCCT
Organism: uncultured Actinomycetes bacterium; assembly: GCA_963781425.1. Taxonomy (GTDB): domain Bacteria; phylum Actinomycetota; class Acidimicrobiia; order IMCC26256; family PALSA-610; genus DASQHW01. The sequence continues at coordinate 572,243 of CAWAGX010000001.1, forward strand.
GCGCCCGCTGCTCGACATCGCGCGCAAGCTGGCCGCGCCGTTGCTTGCGACGAACGACAGCCACTACACGCACAAGGAAGATGCCGAGGCCCACGACGCGCTGCTGTGCGTGCAGACCGGCGCGCTCCAGAGCGAGCCGAACCGCCTCAAGTTCCACGGGAACGACTTCTACATCAAGAGCGCCGCCGAGATGCGCCATGTGTTCCGCGAGGCACCGGAAGCGTGCGACAACACGCTGTTGATCGCGGAACGGGCCGAAGTCGAGCTCGAGTTCAACCAGGCGGTGCTGCCCGCGTTCCCCGTGCCCGAGGGCTACGACGAGAACTCTTACCTGCGCGAGCTCACGATCCACGGCGCCAAGGAACGCTACGACGGCTCGCCTCCGCAGCACGTGCTCGAGCGCATCGAGTACGAGCTCGGCGTGATCACGTCGATGGGCTTCCCCGCGTACTTCCTCGTCGTCTGGGACCTCGTGCGCTACGCGAAGTCACGTGGCATCCGCGTCGGTCCCGGGCGGGGAGCGCGGCCGGATCGTGCGTCGCATACTGCCTGCGGATCGTCGACATCGACCCGATCAAGTACGACCTGCTGTTCGAGCGGTTCCTCAACCCGGGCCGCAAGCAGATGCCCGACATCGACATGGACTTCGACTCGCGCTACCGGGGCGAGATGATTCGCTATGCGGCGCAGAAGTACGGGCACGATCACGTCGCGCAGGTGATCACGTTCTCCACGATCAAGGCGCGGGCCGCGGTACGAGACGCGGCCCGTGTGCTCGGCTACCCGTACCTCATGGGCGACAAGATCGCGAAGCTGATGCCGCCGCTCATCATGGGTCGCGACACGCCCTTGCACGCATGCTTCGAGAAGAACGAGAAGTATGGCGACGGCTACAAGATGGCGACCGAGCTGCGCCAGCTGTACGACGACGATCCGGACGCGCGGCGCGTCATCGACGTCGCCCGCGGTCTCGAAGGGCTGCGTCGCCAGGACGGGATCCACGCGGCCGCCGTCGTCATCGCGCGCGAGCCGCTCACCGAGTACCTGCCGATCCAGCGCAAACCCGAGCCGGGCACGTCCAAAGAGGACACGCCGATCGTCACGCAGTACGAGATGCACGGGGTCGAGGATCTCGGGCTGCTGAAGATGGACTTCCTCGGCCTGCGCAACCTCGACGCGATGGAGATCGCGCTCAATCTCATCGAGGCGTCGACGGGCACCCGCCCCGACATCGACGAGCTGCCGCTCGACGACGTCAAGACCTTCGAGCTCCTCCGGCACGCGGACACGATCGGTGTGTTCCAGCTCGAAGGCGGGCCGATGCGCGCGCTGCTGCGCACGATGGCGCCCACGAGCTTCGAGCACGTCTCGGCCGTCCTCGCGTTGTACCGCCCGGGGCCGATGGCGCAGAACTGGCACACCGAGTACGCCGAGCGCAAGAACGGGCGGCGGCCGGTCAGCTTCGACCATCCCGATCTCGAGGAGATCCTCGCGCCCACCTACGGGCTGATGATCTACCAAGAGCAACTGATGCGCGTGGCGCAGAAGCTTGCGGGCTACACACTCGAAGAGGCCGACAACCTGCGCAAGGCGACCGGCAAGAAGATTCGCGCGCTGATCAAGAAGGAACGCGCGAAGTTCGTCGACGGATGCGTGCGCAACGGCCACTCCAAGGAGTTCGCCGAGAGCTACTTCGACAAGATCGAGCCGTTCGCCGACTACTCGTTCAACAAGTCGCACACGGTCGGCTACGGCTACATCACGTACCAGACCGCGTGGCTGAAGGCCAACTACCCGGTGCAGTACCTCGCGGCGCTGCTGACGAGCGTGAAGACGAACCTCGATCGCGCGGCCATCTATCTGAACGAGTGCCGCCAGCTCGAGATCCCGGTGCTCGTGCCGGACGTCAACGCGTCCCAGAGCGATTTCGCCTGTGAGGCACATTCCATCCGTTTCGGCTTGTCGGCGGTGCGGAACGTCGGCGAGGGCGTCGCAGGATTGTTGATCGAAGAGCGCAATGCTGCAGGCGCGTTCACCGACTTTCACGACTTCTGCGATCGCGTCGAACCGTCCGTCTTGAACAAGCGCACGATCGAGTCGCTGATCAACGGCGGCGCGTTCGATTCCCTCGGCCATCCGCGCAAGGGCCTGCTGATGGTGTTCGAGCAGATCGTCGACGCCGCGTTGCGACGCCGGCGCGAACGGGACGCGGGCACGATGAGCCTCTTCGAGAGTGCCGGCGCGGGCGACGACCTCAACGCGCCGGTGTTCGACGACCGGCTCCCGATCCCCGAGGTCGAGTTCGACAAGAACGAGCGGCTGCGCGCCGAGAAGGAGATGCTCGGGCTCTACGTGAGCGACCACCCGCTGATGGGCGCGGAACGGGCCCTGCGCCGCCACGTCGACTGCTCGGTTGCCGAGCTCGCGGACCTCGACGACGGCGCGATGCGAACGGTCGCGGGCGTCGTCACCGCGTTGCAGCGCAAGTACACCAAGCGCGGTGACCTGATGGCGACGTTCGTGCTCGAGGACCTCGCCGCCGCGATCGAGGTGATGGTGTTCCCGAAGTCGATGCTGCAGTACGGCGAGCTGCTCGGCCCCGATGCGATCGTCACGGTGAAGGGGCGGCTCGACGGCCGCGAAGACTCACCGAAGCTGATCGCGATGGAGGTCACGCGGCCCGAGATACACGTCGACAGCGGGCCCCCGGTACGCGTCCGGGTGAAGGTCGGCGCGCTCGACGGCGAACGGGTCACCAAGCTGAAGGCGATCCTCGCCGCGCACCCGGGTGACAGTCCCGTGCTGGTGCACCTCTCCGGTCCCGACAAGGAGACCGTGCTTCGCCTCGGCGACGAGTTCCGCTGCGACGCCCGCAACGGCCTCTTCGCCGACCTCCGCATCCTCTTCGGCGCCGACTGCATCGGCTAACCGTCCGAGGGTTTGGACGCTCAGCCCGCCTGGAGCGGCCCACGCGTCCAATCTGATTGGACGTTCTGCCCGCGGGTGGCGGTCTACGCGTCCAAACCCCCGGACGTCTACACGTGCGCGATGACGTTCTCGGCGAACTTGCCGAGGTTGGTGCGCAGGGTCTCGAGATCGAAGCCGAGGGGCGGGACGATGTAGCGCGCGACGCCCAGGTCGGCCGCCTTCTTGATCGCGTCGAGGTCGAGGGCGCCGCCGGACGTGATCTCGATCTCCTCGGGCGAACGGCCCGCGTCGATCGCGGCCTCGCGCATCTCTTCGAGCAGCACCTCGAGCTCCTCGCCGGCGCGGCCCGGGAAGAATCCGTCGCCGATGCGGCCGGCGCGGCGTGCGGCGGCGGTGGAGTGCCCGCCGATGTGGATCGGCGGCCCGCCCGGAGACGAAGGCTTCGGAAACGACTTCAACGCTGCGAAGCGCGTGAACGTGCCGTCGTAGGCGGTCTCGGGCTCCCGCCACAGGCGACGCATCACGTCGATGTACTCGTCGGTGCGCGGGCCGCGATGCTCGAACGGCACGCCGAGCGCGTCGAACTCCTCTTGCAACCATCCGACACCCACGCCGAGCTCGAGTCGCCCACTCGTGAGGCGGTCGAGCGTCGCGAGCTCCTTGGCGAGGATCACCGGGTTGCGTTGCGGCAGGATCAGGATGCCGGTCGCGAGGCGCAGGCGCGTCGTTGCCGCGCCGACATACGCGAGCCAGATCAACGGGTCGGGGATCGGTACGTCTTCGCCGCCGGGCATCCGTCCGTCGGGGGAGTACGGATACGCCGATTGGTAGCCCGACGGCACCACGACATGTTCGACCGTCCATACCGATTCGAAATCGAGCTCTTCGGCGAGCTTCGCGAGCCCGACCGCGTTCTCGGGTTCGGAGAACGGGCCGGCGTTGGCGAACATGAGGCCGAATTTCATCGATGAGTATCCTCCCACGGATGCGAATCGGGATCTTGGGGGCAACCGGTCCAGCCGGAAGAGGGCTCGCGGCACGGCTCGCGAGCGTGGGGCACGAAGTGTTGTTCGGATCGCGCGCGGTGGACAAGGCGCGGACGTCGGTTGACGAGCTCGAGAAGGAGTGGGGCGACCGGGTGGCGGGCCGCCTCATCGCGTGTGACAACGCCTGGGCGTGCGACGCGCCGGTGGTGCTCCTCGCCGTGCACGCCGAGTCCGCGATCCCGACCGTGCAGGAGCATGCAGAGCGGTTGCCCGGCAAGATCGTGGTGTCGATGGCGAACAACCTCGTGAAGAACGGCAACGAGTTCAATGCGGTACTGCCGCCGCACGGCTCGGTTGCAGCCGAGATCCAGGCCTTGTTGTGGCGTTCGCGCGTCTGCACCGCGTTCCACCTCGTGCCCGCCGCCGAGTTCGCAGCGATCGACCGTGAGATGGAGAGCGACGTTGTCGTCCTGGGCGACGATGACCAGGCCAAGGTGACGCTGATGGACATCACGAGCTGCATCCCCAACCTTCGTCCGCTCGACGGCGGGTCATTGCGCAACGCCGTCGGCATGGAGACGTTCGCCGCGGTGCTGCTGACGGTCAACATCCGTCACAAGATGCGCGCGAGCTTGCGGCTGACAACGGTCTGACGCATGAAGGACCTCCGCGGTCGGGTGATCATCGTCACCGGTGCATCGCGCGGTATCGGGAAGGGACTCGCGCTCGGTCTCGCCGAGCGCGGCGCCAAGGTCGTCTGCGCGGCGCGTACCGACGCGTCCGGTGCCGGCGCCGACGCGCTGCCGGGCACGCACCCGTGAGACTGCCGACGCGATCGAGGCCGCCGGCGGCACCGCGCTCGCGGTCAAGTGCGACATCGGGGAACCGCGCGACATCGAAGCATCTCGTCGAGACGACCGTGCGGGAGCTCGGACGTGTCGACGTGCTCGTCAACAATGCAATGGCGGGGACGCGCGCGTCCTTCGCGGAGTCAACGGTCGAGCAGTGGGAGACGTCGATGCGCATCAACGTGCGCAGCCTCTACCTGCTGTGCCAGCGCCGTGGTTCCCCACATGGCAGACGAGCGGCGGCGGGAAGCATCGTGAACATCTCCTCGGGTGGCGCCGACCATGCGAGCACGCCGTACATGCCGCCCGGCTACCTCTTCTACGTCGGTTGCCAAGGCCGCGATGGAGCGTTTCACGAGCGCGATCGCGCCGGAGCTGCGTCCGCTCGGCGATCACGGTCAACGCGCTGCGGCCCGGCGCGGTGAAGACCGAGATGGCGACACGCGAGCTCGGCGAGGACTACGACTGGATCGAGCTGGACGACACCCGACGCGGTGGTCGCGCCGGTCGCGGCACTCGCCGCGCAGATCGACACCGATTTCACCGGCCGGGTCCTCGACGTATCGGGCTTCGGCAAGACGTGGCCCGAGTAGGGTGACGCCGTGGTGATGCGGCTGTACGAGACTGCCCATCGGGCCGTCGTGCCGTTCGAACCGCCGCCGACTGTGCGTATGTACGTGTGCGGCATCACGCCGTACGACTCGACGCACCTCGGCCACGCCGCGACCTACCTCACCTACGACATGCTGATCCGCCGGCTCGAGGAGCTCGGCCACGAAGTGCGGATCGTGCGCAACATCACCGACGTCGACGACTCCATACTGCCCAAGGCCCGCGAGCTCGGGATTCCCTACCTCGAGCTCGCGGACGCCGAGATGGCGCGTTTCCACAACGACATGGCCGCGCTCGAGATGCGGCCGCCGATCGCCGAGCCCCGCGCGACCGAATCGATCGACCAGATCATCGAGCTCGTCGCCCAGCTGCTCGAGTCGGGAAACGCGTACCTGACCCACGGCACCGCCTACTTCGACGTCTCGACGTTTCCCGTCCTACGGCGAGCTCTCGCACTACCCGGAGCAGCAGATGGTGCGGCTGGCGCGCGAGCGGGGCGGCAATCCCGACGACCCGCACCGCCGCGCGCCCGCTCGACTTCGTGCTGTGGCAGCCGTCGCTCGCGGACGAGCCCGCCTGGCGCGCGCCGTTCGGGGTCGGCCGCCCCGGCTGGCACATCGAGTGCTCGGCGATGTCGATGCACGAGCACGGCCCCACCCTCGACCTGCACGGTGGCGGCACCGACCTCATCTTCCCGCACCACGAGTGCGAGATCGCGCAGAGCGAATCGATCACCGGCAAGCCGTTCGTCAAGCACTGGCTGCACTCGGCGATGGTGAACTACGAGGGCGAGAAGATGTCGAAATCGCTCGGCAACCTCGTGTTCGTCAGCGACCTGTTGAAGGCGCGCGGACTCGCGCGCGATCCGGCTCGCACTGTTGCGTCACCACTACCGTCACGGGTTCGACTGGTACGACACCGACCTGGAAGAAGGCACCGCGCTGCTCCACCGATTGCTGGCCGCCGCCGAACGCGATCGCGGCCCGGATCCGCGGCCGTTCGCGAAGCGAGTCCGTGACGCGATCGACAACGATCTCGACACACCACGCGCGCTCGACGCGCTCGACGATCTCGCCAGCGCGATCCTCTCCGGAGGCGATGACCCGGACGCGCACACGGTGTTGTGCGAGCTCGGACGACTGCTCGGCATCGACCTCGAACGCCCGATCAGCATCGGCGCGGCGCACTGACATCCAGGGTCAACCAGGACGACAACGGGCCGCCGGAGAATTTTCCGCGGTGTCTCGTTCACGCCGTCCCATATGCCGGGCCGGCAGCGGTTGGCGCGACGAGCGCGCTGGCTTGTGTATTCCGGGAGCATGTTCGCAACGGATCGACGAACGAACCTCCTGGAGTGGTTCGTCTTCGCGGTCGTGATCGTCTGGTGCGTCGTCGCGCTCGTGGTGGTCTGATCTCGAAAACCTCCGCGTCCGCGCGTTGACGCATTGGTAGCCTCGACCAGATATCCATCCGGCCGATTGAGATCCCCCACTGAGATCCCGATGAGCGAGCAGATCACGTCACGCTTCCCGACGGCTCGAGCCGGGAGTACCCGCGGGGCACGACGCCGGCCGACGTCGCGGCGTAGATCGGGCCCCGGCTCGCCAAGGCGGCGGTCGCCGCCAAGGCCGACGGCGAGTGGGTCGACCTCGTCGACGGCCGCTGACGCACGACACGCAGCTGCAGATCGTCGTCCCCGACTCGCGAGGACGGCCGGGAAGTGCTGCGCCACTCGACCGCGCACGTCATGGCCGAAGCGGTGACGCGCCTGTTTCCCGGGCGCGAAGTATGCGATCGGTCCGGCGATCGCCGACGGCTTCTACTACGACTTCGACCTCCCGGGCGGTGAGACGTTCTCCGACGACGACCTCGGCCGCATCGAGGACGAGATGCGCAAGATCGTGAAGGCCGACGAGCGGTTCGTGCGCGACGAGTTGAGCTACGACGACGCGCTCGCGCTGTTCGCCGACCAGCCGTACAAGCGCGAGATCATCGAGAAGGTCCGCGCCGGCGATGCGTCGGCGCGAGGACGCGGGCGAGGTCGGTGGGGCGACGGCGCGGGTGTCTCGGTGTACCGCAACGTGGACCAGCGGGCAGGTGCGAGTTCGTCGACCTGTGCCGCGGCCCGCACGTGCCGTCGACCGGCCGGCTCGGCGCCTTCAAGCTCACGAAGGTCGCGGGCGCGTACTGGCGCGGCAACGAGAAGGGCCCGATGCTGCAGCGCATCTACGGCACCGCGTGGGAGTCGAAGGCGGCGCTCGACGAGTACCTGCACCGGCTCGTCGAAGCCGAGAAGCGCGACCATCGCAAGCTCGGCGTCGAGCTCGACCTGTTCTCGTTCCCCGAGGAGATCGGTTCGGGGCTCGCGGTGTTCCATCCGAAGGGCGCGCTCGTGCGCCGCATCATGGAGGAGTACTCGCGGCAGCGGCACGAGGCGTCCGGCTACTCGTTCGTGAACTCGCCGCACATCTCGAAGGAAGGCTGTTCCAGACGTCGGGTCACCTCGACTGGTTCGCCGACGGCATGTTCCCGCCGATGCACCTCGACGAGGGCGGGCAGGGCGGCGAGGGAACGAACTACTACCTCAAGCCGATGAACTGCCCCTTCCACATGCTGATCTACCGGCACCGCACACGGTCGTACCGCGAGCTGCCGTTGCGGATGTTCGAGTTCGGCGTCGGTGTACCGGTACGAGAAATCGGGCGTCGTGCACGGCCTCACTCGCGTGCGCGGCATGACCCAGGACGACGCGCACATCTTCTGCACGAAGGAGCAGATGCCGGGCGAGCTCGCGTCGCTGCTCGACTTCGTGCTCGACCTGCTGCGCGACTACGGGCTCGACGATTTCTACCTCGAGCTGTCGACCAAGCCGCCCGGCAAGGCCGTCGGATACCGACGAGGAGTGGGACGAGGCGACCGAGGCGTTGCGGAAGGTCGCGTCGGGCAAAGATCTCGACCTCGTGCTCGACGAAGGTGGCGGCGCGTTCTACGGGCCGAAGATCAGCGTGCAGGCGCGCGACGCGATCGGTCGTACGTGGCAGATGTCGACGATCCAGCTCGACTTCCAGACGCCGCAGCGCTTTGACATCAACTACGTCGGCGCCGACAACGAGCGGCACACGCCGATCATGATCCACCGGGCGTTGTTCGGCTCGATCGAGCGCTTCTTCGCGGTGCTCGTCGAGCACTATGCGGGCGCGTTCCCCGCCTGGCTGGCGCCGGTGCAAGCTGTCGTGCTGCCGGTGAGCGACCGGCACGACGCGTACGCGTTCCGCATCGTCGACCGACTGAAGGCCGAGGGTTTCCGCGCCGAGCTGCTCGACGGCTCGGTCGGGGCGCTCGCGTGCGCGCATCCGCCGGTCGAAGCTCGAGAAGGTGCCGTACATCCTCGTGGTCGGTGACGACGACGTCGACGCGGGCACGGTCGGTGTGAACAAGCGGGGAAGCGAGCAACCGGACAAGGGCGTCCACGTCGACGTCTTCGTCGAGCAGCTCGCGGCCGAGGTCGCCGAGCACAAGTGAGTCTCGAGCGGCTGTGGGCGGACTGGCGTGCGGAGTACGTGGCGAACGCCGGCGGACTGACAGAGCCGCATGGTTGTGTGATCTGCAACCTCGTGCACGCGACCGACGACGCCGAAGCACTGGTGCTGGAGCGCACCGACGCGACGATCACCGTGATGAACCTGTTCCCGTACGGGTCGGGGCACCTGATGGTGGCTCCCGTGCGTCATGTCGCGAGCTACGTCGACCTCACTGACGACGAGAACGTGGCGCTCGCGCGTGCGCAGGTGCGCGCGCTGCGAGCGATCCACGCGGCGTACACACCGGACGGCGCCAACGTCGGCGCCAACCTCGGACGGGCCGCCGGGGCGGGAGTGCCCGGCCACCTGCATGTGCACGTGCTTCCCCGCTGGAACGGCGATACGAATTTCATGACCGCGATCGCGGACGTCCGCGTTCTGCCCGAGAGCCTCCGCGCCGGCTACGACAAGCTGAAAGCAGCTTGGCGAGGACTACCGTCCAACCGCGTGAGTGACGGCGACGACCTCCCGGAAGATCTCGACGTCACCGCCTATGTCGGACCGTACGTCTTCCCCGACATCCGCCGCCGCAGGATTGCCGGGACGCTGTACGCCGTCCTCGGTCTCGGCGTGCTCTGGGCCGCGTTGGCAAGCTCCAATCGTGGACTGCTGTTCGGCGCGATCTTGCTGCTGGCGATCGCGGCGTATCACTTCGCCGCAGGCTGGCCGCTGAAGATCGACCAGACGGAGGCACTCGCGGTCGCGAGCCGCGCGGTCGGATTTCCCGTCGGCCACGCATCCGCGCAGCTGGGGTGGCGAGGCCTGTTGTCGCGTCCGACGTGGCGCATCCTGCTCTACAGCGCCGAGGAACCGCCACGACGCGCGGCCTCGTCGAGCTCGACGCCGTCGACGGCCATGTCATCGGTGAATACACCGAGCGCAATCCCGAGGATTGGTCCCAGTTGTAATTCGCGAGTTGGAGGTGCGCCATCCTTACCGGCGCGTCGCTGACGCGCGCCCGCATGGCCCACGCGCACCTGATCGGCGCCAACCTCACCGGGGCCGACCTCTCCAACGCCATGCTCACCCACGCCAATCTCACAGGTGCCAATCTGACCGGCGCCGATCTCACCGGCGCGCGACTCACCGGCGTCATCTGGTCCCACACGACCTGCGCTGACGGCACGAACAGCAACGTTGACGGCGGCACCTGCGCGAACAATCTTTGATTGGTCGCATTACCGCTGAGCGTTGTCTACGCTCCGCGGGTTCGATCGAACGAGGGGGACGCATGAAGAAGCTCTGGCAGGAGTTCTTGAAGTTCGTCATGTCCGGCAACGTGTTGATGCTTGCCGTGCGTTCATCCTCGCCTTGGCGATCAAGCAGGTCGTGACGTCGTTCACCGACGACATCATCCAGCCCATCATCGGCGCCATCGTCGGGTAGGCCGGAATTCACGAACACGCTCAAGATCGGCAAGGGCGTGGTGGAGTTCGGCGCATTCCTCACCGCGGTGGTCGAACTTCTCATCACCGCGCCGCCCTGTTCGCGTCGTGAAGGCGTACGACGCCTACCGGACACGTCGTCCCGGCATTGACGACGCCCGAGGAACCCGGCGAAGACACCGTCGTGCTGCGCGAGATCCGCGATCTGCTCCGCGTGCTAGCGCGGTGACCCAAGCGCGGTGATTTACGCCTTGGCTTCCTTCGCCGCGGCGACGATCTTGTCGGTGAGGTGCGCGGAACGGGGTCGTAGTGCGAGTGCGCGCTGGTGAACCGGCCGCGGCCGCCCGTCATCGAGCGGAGATCGATCGCGTAGCGCAACACCTCTGAGGTCGGCACGTGGGCGACGATCTCGACCTCGCCGCTCGCCGACCGCCGCCGAGCCCTGGATCCGGCCGCGCTTGCTGTTGAGGTCGCCCATGATGTCGCCCTGGTACGCTTCGGGGACCGTCACGACGAGCTCGCTGACCGGCTCGAGCAGGATCGGGTTCGGCCTTGCCGAGCGCCTCGCGGAGGCCGATCGCCGCCCGCGGTCTTGAATGCCATCTCGGAGCTGTCGACGGGGTGGTGCTTGCCGTCGTAGCACGTGACCTTCACGTCGACGACCGGGAAGCCGAGCGCGCCGCCGGTCTCCTCGGTGTCGAGCACGCCCTTCTCCACCGCCGGGATGAAGTTGCGGGGGATCACGCCGCCGACGATGGCGTCGACGAACTCGTTGCCGTCGCCGCGCTCCTTCGGCTCGACGCGCAGCCATGCCGACCGCGAACTGGCCGTGCCCGCCGCTCTGCTTCTTGAACTTGCCTTCGGCCTCGGCGTCGCCGGCGATCGTCTCGCGGTACGCGACGCGCACCTCTTCGGTCTCGACCTCGACGCCGAACTTGCGGGCGAGCTTCTCGGTCGCGATCGACAGGTGCGTCTCGCCCATGCCGCGGAGCACGGTCTGGTGCGTCTCGGCGTTGCGCTCGATGCGTAGCACAGGGTCTTCTTCCTGGAGGCGGTGCAGCGCGTTTGCGAGCTTGTCCTCGTCGCCCTTGCTCTTGGCGTGGATCGCGACCGCGAGCAGCGGCTCGGGAGCGGGCAGCACGTCGACGTCGAGTGTCGTGCCCTTGGCCACGAGCACGTCGCCGGTGCCGACGTCGGCGAGCTTGGCCACCGCGGCGATGTCACCTGCGGGCACCTCGTTGACGGTGTCCTGCTCCTTGCCGCGGATCGAGAAGAGCTGATGCATCCGCTCGTCGGTCTTCGGCCGCGTTCAACAGCACGTCGTCGTGTTTCACCGTGCCCTGCACGACCTTGAACAGGTTCACGTCAACGACGTAGGGGTCGACGATCGTCTTGAACACGAGTGCGCCGGTCGGGCCGTCGGCGGCCGTGGGCGCCGGCGCCTCCTCGACGAGGAACGTCGCGAGCCGGTCGATGCCGATGAGCTTCGTCGCGCTGCCGCACAGCACGGGGAACACCGTGGCGCTTCGCGATACCGGCGGCCAACGCCTTCGCAAGCTCCTCGATCTCGATCTGCTCGTCGCCGAGGTAGCGCTCCATCAGGTCGTCGTCGCCGACGACGATGCCTTCGACGAGCGCCTCGTGCACGGCGTGCTCTTCCGATTCCATCTCCGCAGGAACCTCGCCTTCGGTTCCCGTCGGCGAGCCACCCGAGTACGTGACCGCGTGGTCGTTCAGCAACTACGCGCGGCACGGACTGCGTCAGCTTGGCGGAGGACCTGCACGCGCTCGCCCGCACGGCGGCAAAGGTGACGATCGGCTGGACGTGCGGCGTCCCGTCTCCCCCGGTCCACACGACGTAGCGCTGCTGGTAGGAGCGCTGGTTGGGGAGCAGGAATTCGTAGGCGTTGTCCTTGACGTCGGCGCGCACCGCAGTGCCGTCGGGCGCCGTGAGGAAGACGGCCGGCACGCCGTTGGGCACCATCCCCGAGATCGAGAGCATCGAGTGGTCGGCGCCGGCGCACGGGGCCACGGTGACGGGCGCGCGACCGCGGACGAGGTCGTCGAGCGCCCCTCCCCCGCCGCTCGCGGCATCGCCGACCGCGACGACGACGAGGCCCTCGCGCGGGCCCGACGTGCGGACCGGCCCGCAGGCGACCCCGAGGCGGCGGACGACGTTCGGCACCGGGACGACCCACGCCTTGCCGCTCGACGCCGTGCTGCGCAGCAGGCGCGACGAGTCGAGCGAGACCGGCGACAGGCCGCGCACGCGCAGGGCCTCGAGCGCCTCGGGCGACAGCGCGTCCTGAGCGCTGCGCGGGCGGCGCAGGATCGCGAAGGCGTCGAGCAGCTGCTGCGAGGGCGGCGCCGCCGTGGCGGCCTTCGGCGGCCGTGTCGGCTGTGTCGGCTGCGACGGCCTGCGACCCGGGGCGACGGGCACCGGCACGGCACACGCGATGGCCAGAGGGGTTCCCGCGACGAAGGGCCGCGCAGGCGCCGACACGACGCGCGCCGGCGTCCGCGCGCGACGCGGAGAGGCGCTGCTGTCGGCGTGTGCGGCGATCGCGCCCGCGATCAGCGCGACGAGCACGAGCGGTGCGACGGACCTGAACCTCATGGCGTGCCTCCAGCACTCGGCGGGGCGCAGCGCCCCTCACGGCAGACGAGCAGCGCGGCGCCTGCTCCATCGCGGACGGTGACCAGCGGGACGTCGCGCGCGCCGTCCAGCACGGCCACGAAGACGCGCATCCCGGGGGGCAGCCCGCCCTTGGCCACGGCGTCCGCATCGGCTGGCGTCGCGGCGACGCGCGTGCTCGCGGCCGCCCCCGTCACGTCCACGGTGCGCGCCGCGGCGGGCACCGCGCCGAAGGCCCACGTCCGTCCGGACAACGGGTCGAAGTACGTCTGCACGAGGCGCTGGGCGAGGACGGACGGGCTGACGCCGAGCCCCGGGCGCCGCGACGCGACGTCGCAGCGCGCCCCTCCCCCGCCCCCGGGCACAGTGAGGAACACGCCGACGGCGCGGACGCGGGCGTAGTCGCACGCAGAGGCCGTCAGCCGCCACGCCACCCCGCGCTCCACGCCGGCCGCGACGTAGACCTGCGCGCCGGTCCGCTCCGGCGCCACCGACCCAGGCGGTCGCGCGGCGTCGGGCAGCGGGGCGGGGTCGGGCGCCCAGATCGCGTCGCGGGTGGCGACCGCGGTCGGCACGAGCGCCAGCAGCGCAAGGATCAGGATGAGCCCCCGCGGCCAGCGAGCCACCAGCGCGCGGCGTGGCGGGCGAGCCCACGCCGCGCGCAGGTCGTGGCCGAGCTCGGCGAGGATGGCCTCGGGGTCGCGCGCGCTCACGCCGCCCCCGCCGGTCCGAGCTCGTGGCGGTCGACCGCGGCGGCCAATGCCCGCAGCCCGCGCGAGACCCGTGCCCGGGCGGTCTGCTCGGACACGCCGAGGCGCGCCGCCACCGCCGGGTAGCCGAGCTCGTCGACCACGCGCAGGCGCACCGCCTCGCGCTGCTCGGGCCCGAGCTCGGCCAGCGCGCCCTGGACCGCCGAGCGCAGCTCGCCCAACGCCGCGAGCTCCTCGATGCGGATCTGCTCCTCGGCCTCGAGCGCCGGCGGCTCGACACCGAGGCGCGCCAGCGCGCGGCGCTCGGCCCGCCCCCGGCGCAGCGCCTCGTGCAGCACGTTGCGCCCGATGCCGAAGACCCAGCCCGCCAGCGCATCGCGGTCGGATGGGTCGGCGGCGAAGCGACGGCGCTGCTCGAAGGCGCGGGCGTAGGTCTCCGCCACCAGATCGACCGCCAACTGCGCGTCGTAGGTGCGGCGCGTGAAGAAGATCAGCAGCCGGCGCCCGTCGCGTTCATAGGCGGCGGCGAGGTGATCGGCGTCGAGGCGCTGGCGGGCCATCCATAGCGATCTTGTCTTGTCGGTCCGATGCTGTGACGCGCTCGCTACGCTTGGCCGCTGCCTGGCGACGTGGCGGAGTGGTTACGCAGCGGCCTGCAAAGCCGTTTACACCGGTTCGATTCCGGTCGTCGCCTCTGGTGATGAGCAGGACATTCGTCGTGGTTGCGCGCGCAAGGTGTCCCACTGTGTCCCGAGATCGCCGGTCTTGAAGAAGGTGGCCGCGGGAGGAGCGCGCGCGCGCGTTGACTTGCGTACGTCCGCAATTTAAGGTCGCTCCGGACGAAAGGAGACGCAATGTCCCGCTTCACGGACTGGCTGCTCAACCTTCCCGAGCGACGAGCTGATTCGCGAGCACGCAAGCGCGAGCGCGAGGTACAGCGTGCATACGGGCAGCGCGGCAGCGATACGAACTTGTTCAGCCAGCGGCGCCACGGCGAGAGTGACCGAGTGGTCACGAACTACAAGGGTCCGCCCGGACGTTGACGTTTCTTTGAGCGGGTGGCGGCGGGAGTCCGCCACCGCGCCACGGCAGATCCGGCGCTGGAAATCGCGTGCCAATCGGCACCGCAAGCGCTGGCCCGCGGCAGCTCTTCCCATTGGCTGCTGGGTCTTCCGACGTTGATGCGCTGCTGTCGCCACGCGGCCTCGGTCGCGTGCGCGAGGTCAACTGCTGCGAGCGCAGCCGCGTCGAGGTCTGCAAAGCCGTTTACACCGGTTCGATTCCGGTCGTCGCCTTGAGCGCAAGGGGCGTCGTGAGGCGCTCCGCCGTCGCGCTAGTCCTTGTACGGATCGAAGGTCCCCGCGCCGGCCATCGCGACGCCGATCGGCCGCAGAGTGTGCAGGACCTCGATTGTGTCGCCGTGGGCAGCGAGCACGGCGTCCAGGCGCTTGTAGGCGTTGGGCGCCTCGTCGGCGCCACCGCCGCGCAACTCGATGCCCAGACCGCTGATGGCCGCCTGCACCCTGGGCCAGTTGATGACGCCCGGCGTCAGCTGCACCATGCGCTTGACCACCCTGTGGTTACCGCACTTCGGGCAGCGCCCCTGCGCGGGCGGGTGCTCGCCCGGCCCCTGGACCCAGTCGCACCTACGTCTGGGGCACGCCCACCGCCGGCGGCTCTTGCCCGCCGCCTGCGTGCGCGACATGACCCGCCCGGCGCCGTGCACGGTGCTGTAGAGCAGCTCGCGCGACGAGTCGGAGTCGACTCCGCGCAGGATGACCGAGGGCTCGCTCATCGTCGCGCCGACGAAGCCCTCCTGGCCGGGAAACGCCGGCGTGCAGCCCTTGCGGACCACCCACACGTCGACGCCGGCGTGGTTCTCGCGCCAGGCGAAGTTGTGGTGGTTGTGGACCTCGTAGGTGGACTCGGCGCCCAGGATGTCGAGCACCTTCGCCACGACCGTGTCGCGGCCCGCGTAGGCGTACTCGCCGGCCAGGTGCATCGCGGCGATGTAGGACTGCCCGAGCTCGCTGTCGACGTCGAACAGGATCGGCGGGCTGTCCATCTCTCCCTCCGTCGTGTGATCGCCGAACGCCTTGCCCTGCGCGAGCGCCAGGGAGCCGCTCGCGGTCCGATGGCCGAAGCCGCGCGAGCCGAAGTGCACGCCGACCCAGACGTAGCCGTCGTCGTCCTCGAGCAGGTCGACGTAGTGGTTGCCCGAGCCGACCGTGCCGAGCTGCTGCGCCGCCATCTCGAGCAGGCCGCGCTGGGGCGCGAAGTCCGCGTCGCGGATGGCGTCGAGGACGGGATGGTCGACGGGCCCGGCGTTCTTGCGCCCGACCCCGAAGCTGATCTCGTCGAAGATCGCGTCCATCACGCGGGCGCGGTCGGGCGCCAGATCCGCCGCGATGACGTTGGTGCGGCACGCCTTGTTGCCGCACGCGATGTCGTAGCCGACTCCGGAGGGGCTGATGTGATCTGGGTAGGCGACGGCCGCGCCGATGGGCTGCGAGTAGCCGACGTGGCCGTCGGCGCAGAGGACGCCGCGCACGGCATCGCCCGCCTCGGCACAGCGCACGAGCTGCTCGACCGCGCGGGCGTCCACGTCCCCGTAGACGGTGATCGGCGCCATCAGTGGGTGTGCTCGTGGCCGCGCACCGTGCGCCACGACTGCCACGTGATGCGCAGGATGACCAACGTGATCGCCAGGCCGATGAGCGGGTCGGCGATCGGGATGCCGAGGGCGACGACCACGGCCGAGGCGATGACCGCCAGCGACACGTAGGCGTCGGCGCGCGCGTGGTGGCCGTCGGCGATCAGGGCGGAGCTGTCCAGGCGCCGCCCGGCGCGCAGGCGGATCCGGGCCGCGACGAGGTTGCCGGCGTACCCGATGGCGCCGGCCAGGGCGAGGGCCCACAGATGGCTCGGGGCATCCGGATGGATCAGTCGCGCGACCGCCTCGACTCCGGCGACGCAGGCGCTGACGAAGATCGCCGCGACGACGAACAGCCCCGCCGTTCGCTCGGCGCGCTCGGAGCGCAGCAGGAACGCGGCGCCGAGCGGCACGGCGGTCAGGGCGTCGCCGAAGTTGTGGATGAGGTCGGCCAGCAGCGCGACGCTGCCCGAGAGGACGAAGATCAGCGTCTGCAGCACGGCGGCGAGTCCGAGGACGGCGAGCGAGGCGAAGACCGCCCGCAGGCCGGCGCGCGAGCGCTTGATCGAGGCGTGGACGAGCCCGTGCGAGTGCCCGTGGCCATGGGAGTGCGCGTGCCCGTCGTCGTGCGCGTGCGGCCCGTCGTGCGGGTGTTCGTGGACCATCCCGCCACCATGGCGATGCCGCTGGCCTCCGAGCGCCTCGTAAGCGGTCACGCTCATCACCGCACAGGGTAGATCGCCGCGCTATCACTCAGGGATGGACCACGAAGCGCTGCTGCGCGATGTCTACGCCGCCTTCAACGCGCGCGACGTCGACGCCGTGATCGCCACGCTGCATCCCGAAGTCGACTGGCCCAACGCCTTCGAGGGCGACCGGGTCAGCGGCCGCGACGACGTGCGCGCCTACTGGCGCCGCCAGTTCCAGCAGATCGACCCGCGCGTCGAGCCGCGCCGGTTCACCGATGCCGGCGACGGGCGCGTGGCCGTCGCGGTGTACCAGCGCGTGCGCGCGCTCGACTGGACGCTGCTCGCCGATCGCGAGGTCACGCACGTGTACTCGTTCCGTGACGGCCTGGTCGTGCGCATGGACGTCATCGAACCTCAGGAATAGGGCCGCCCTCGAGCCACGCGACAACGTCCTCGCGCCTGAGCTCGAAGCCGAGCGCGGGCAACTCGGCGATGACGGCGTGCGTCATGGCGCGGCAGTGGCGCTCGGCGAGCGCGGGCGAGCCAGTGGCATGCTCGATGATCGACCGCGCCAACTCACGCGAGCCCAGACCAGGGCGCCCCCACGCGAAGCTGGCCAGCGCGGCCTCTCCGCGGTAGGGCAGCGTCCGGCGGCTGCCGCCCTCCTCGATCCAGACGTGAAAGCCCCACCAGTCCGCCACCCCCACGTAGCGCAACGTCGCGGTCGGTGTGAGCGTTGTGTCGGACATGTCCCCACCCAACGGCGCCATGCCAACCAGAACATCAAGGCTTCCGAAGAAGTGATGAAGCACGGTCCGCGCGCTGACGTCTCTTCGCCGACCCTTAGGTTTCTTTGAGATTCCTCTCAGCCCCGCACGATGAGGTGTCGACCATGGCCAGCGCAGCGTCCAGCACACCGACGGAGGTTCACGCGCCGACCGAGGAACTCGAGCCCCACGGCGTCCTTGGGCACAGCGCGCGCCGCGAGAGCCTGGCCTTCGCGCGCCCGGCGCCCGGCCGCTACCTGGCGATCGAGGACGGCGGGGTCACGCGGCTGGTCGCGTTGCACCAGGCCGTGACCCACGTCGGGCGCGGCTTCTCCGCCGATCTGCGCCTCGAGGACCAGAGCGTCTCGCGCCGCCATGCGGTCGTCGTCGACGACGGCGAGGGCGCGCGGATCCTCGACGACCGAAGCGCCAACGGCACCTTCGTCAACGGCGTCCGCATCACCGACGCGCGGTTGCGCGACCGTGACGTCATCCAGCTCGGCCGCGTCGCACTGGTTTTTCGAGTCGTAGCCGGCTGAGCGGCAGCACGCCAGCGCCCAACGGCGCGTTAAGCACGACGTTTGGTCCCGACCCCACCGGGAACAGTCTGTTACACCAGATCCAGGGGAGGCGGGAACGATGCGTCAGCGGTGGTGGTTGGTGGCAGTGGTGTTCGTCATCTGCATGGGGATGACGGTGCTCCCAGCCGGCGCCCAGCTGCCGGTCCCGGTGCCGACGCCGCCGGTCACCACCCCGCCCGTGCCCACGCCGCCGGTACCCGCGCCGCCGAAGCTGCCGCCGGTCCCGACGCCCCCCATCCCGACGCCGCCGCCGGTGCCCAAGCCGCCGCCGCTGCCGGCCCCGCCTGCGATCCCGACGCCCAAGCCACCGCCGACACCGGCACCCTCCGCGCCCGTCCGCGTGCCGTCGGTGACGGTGCCCGCGGTCAAGACGCCCTCGGTCACCACGCCCGCCGGCACGGTGCCGTCGGCCTCGACGCCGTCGGTCCGCACGCCGGGCAGCGCGACAACCCGCGCCGGCGGCGCGACCGGATCAGGCGCCTCGGGCTCCGGCAGCGGTGCCGCCGGCGGCTCCGGAGGCGGCGCCCCCGGCTCTGCCGGGACCACCCCGGCCAGCTCCGCCCCGGGCAGCGCAACGGCACCCGGCACCGGTACGACCGGTGCCGATGGCCAGACGCCGCGCAGCGGCTCCTCCAACAGCACGCCCAAGAGCCGCGCCGCGCGCATCCACCAGCGCGAGCGCGCCCTGCGGCGCACGGTCCTGCGCTTCCACGGCTGCCTGGCGCGCGTGCCGCGCTCAGAGCGCCGCGTGCTCAGCCTGCGCGCCGGCGTCGGGCGGCTGCGCCCGCACACGCGCAGCGAGGTCGCGCGCATCACCCATCTGCGCCGCTCCCGCGTCATCACGCTCGAGCACCGCGGCCTGAGCCGGCTGCGCGCCCTCAACCGAGCAGGGGCGTGCCAGGACGCCGGCGCCACTTCGACCGCGGTGACGCCGGCCCCCGGTACCGGCACCCCGGTGCCGCCGGCCAGCGGCGCGGGCCAGGGCAGCGCCGTCCTCGCCGAGCATCAGTCGAGCGCCACGAGCAAGGACAGCGGCTCGCAGGGCAAGCCGGAGCGGGCCGAGCTGTCGATCAGCCGCCCGTCGACCAGCGGCCCCGGCGGCAGCTCGTTCGACCTCGCCCTCATCCTCGGCCCGCTCGCCTTCCTCGCGTTCCTGCTCGTCATCACGCGCGAGGTCCGGCGCACCGGCTAGGCGACGCCGACCGCCGCCGAGATCGCCTGAAGCTCAGCGTCGCTGAGCTCGAGCTCGGCGGCGTGCAGCGAATCGGTGATGGTCTCGGGGCGGCTCGAGCCGGGGATCGGGATCATCGTCGGCCCCAGTGACAGCAGCCACGCCAGCGCGACCTGCTGGGGCGAGACCCCGTGCGCCTCGGCCGCGGCCCGCACGGGGTCGACGCCCTCGGCCGCCTCGGCCGCCGAGCTGATGCCGCCCAGCGGCGACCACGCCAGGAAGGCGATGCCGCGCTCGGTGCACGCCTGCACCTCGCCCTTGGCGATCGGTCCGGTGTAGCCCAGCGAGAGCTGATTCTGCACGGACACGACCTCGACGATCCCCAGCGCCTCCTCGAGCTGGCCCACGGTGGCGTTGGAGATTCCGACCCAGCGGACCTTGCCCTCGTCCTGGAGCTCCTTGAACGTCCCGATCGACTCGGCGTACGGGACCTTTGGATCGGGGCGGTGGAGCTGGTAGAGATCGATCCGGTCGGTCTCGAGCGCGCGCAGCGACGCCTCGCAGGCCGCGCGCAGGTGCTCTGGGCGTCCGTCGGGCGGCCAGGACTGCTCGCGGTTACGCGTGAGGCCGCCCTTGGTGGCGACGATGACCTCGTCGCGGCGACCCTTGAGCGCCTTGGCGATCAGGCGCTCGCCGTGGCCGATGTCGCGGTCGTCGCGCGCGTAGGCGTCAGCGGTGTCGATGAGACCGACGCCGGCGTCCAGCGCGGCGTGGATGGTACGGATCGAGCGCTCCTCGTCGGGACGCCCGGCGAGCGACATGGGCATCTCGCCCAGGCCTATCGGATGGATGTCGACACCGGCGAGGGAGCGGGTCAGGTGCGTCGTGGAAGCCATCCCCCGAGACTAGCCCGCTCGTTGCGCGCGCAAACGCCGACCGCGCCGGCACCGTCAGCCCTGCTCCCAGTACGACGTGCGCCGCATGGCGCCGGCCGTGGAGAGCCCGAAGTGGATGTGGTTGCGATGGGCCGTCGTCGGATCCACGTGCCTGCGGATCTGGCCGTGCTTGTTCTCGCACGCCCGATACGGGATGAAGTCCTGCATCCCGGCGCCCCAGTACGAGCAATCCCAGATGATCTCCTCGACACCCATCCGACGCGCAAGAGCATGCGGCGTGCCGACCTTGTCGGGCGCCAGGAAGAGCTCGATCAGCCGCCGCGCCGCGTGGCGATCCGACGGGTTCGACACGTCCAGGTGCCAGTCGACCGCACGGCCCTCGGCGTGCAGCGACGCCTCGTGCGGTCCCCACATCTCGCAGCGGTACGTGCCCCAGAAGACGCCGTCGGCGTGGCGCTGCAGCCAGGAGACGAACACCGTCATCCCCGGCTTGGGCTTGGTCGTACAGTGCGTCGCCGGGTCATAGACCTCGGGATCGGGCGCGAGGTCGACCAGGTGATCGGCCGGGTTGTCGGCCACCGGGGCAGGCGCCCGGCCGAGACGGAAGGCGCCCGCCGGAGCGGCGAGAACGAGCATCGCCATGACGGCGGCGAGAAGCGTGAGCGAACGGCGCATGACGGTTCGCATCGGCCGGCCCAACGCCTCGCTTGAACCGCGTCTGGACGGAAGGCCGGGCTATACTGCCGGTCGCGCGCGGCTGTAGCTCAGTTGGCTAGAGCGTCTGCTTGCCATGCAGAAGGTCGAGGGTTCGAGTCCCTTCAGCCGCTTCCGGGAAGTCCACGTGCCTGAGCCGTTTCTGCGCCTTCCAGCTCGCTCCGTATGCCGGGCTGGGAGGCCTTTTCCTCGCTCGGGTGCCTATTGGGTGCCAATACGCCCCGGCCGGAAAGCAGTGTGAAGGCCTCGGCGATGGTGCAGCCGATGGTCTGTTCGAGGGTCTGGACGCCGCCGTCTCCCATATCGATGACCTGCTGATAGACGCGCATTGTGAGCGTCGGGTCGGTGTGTCCGAGCAGGTACATCGCGCGCCTCGGAGGCAGGTTGACCTCCGCGAGGATCGAGGCGTAGGTGCGTCGCAAGGTGTGCGGCGTGCAGTGCCCGATCTCCCGCCGGCCGCGAGCGGCGAGCAGCTCGTTGGCACGCTCGACGGCGGTTTCCACGACAATGCGCCGTACGTTGTCGACCGCGTTGCGGTGGCCGTTGCGGTTGGCGAACACGGGGTCGTGCGGACCGAAGTCGAACTCGGCCTTGTGTTCGAGCAGGAGGTCGTAGACCGCGGGCAGCATCGGGATGATGCGCTCCGCGGCCTCGGTCTTGATGCCCTGCACGCGGACCAGCCGTCCGCGATCCTTGCGCATGCGCGGGACGTAGATGCGTCGGCCCGCAAAGTCGAGGTCCTCGCCGTCGAGCAAACAGAGCTCGCTGATCCGCAGCCCCGCGGCCACCAGCGTGGCGAGCAGGACGACACGCGGGATGTCATTGCGATTGCGTGGCGCCTTGTTGGCCCACACCTGGCGCCGGCGGATCTTGGAAATGAGGCCGTCGGACACGTGGTAGCGGCGCGTCAAGGCGACGTTCGACGCGGAGCTCGCGCGGATGACGTGAATGTCGTCCCACGTCAGCCCGCGGTGCTCGGTCTCAAGCACCGCGCCAGCCTCGAGCAGAGCCGAGACTTGAAAGGGCTCGAGGAAGCTGCGCGTGGGACCGGGCTCACGAACGAGCGTCTCCGGGTCCGAGGCAACGTTGCGTTCAACGACGCCATGGCGCACCGCGTCCTGCAGGACCCCGCGCACGGCCCGGACGACCTTGTTGATCGAGGAGTTGGACAGCCCCCGTCGCCGGCGCTGATGTGTCCGCCCGGTTCGCGTGTCGACGTAGTCCTCCACGAGCGGGTGGCCCTGTGCGGCCGCTTGCTCGATGGCATCGCGCTCTCGCAGGAGCGCATCGACCATGTCGTCGACATCCCCTGCCGTAACAGCATCGACAGGCTTCTCCCCGAGATGCTCGATGGCGACGGCCAGCCGCCAGTGCAGGTCGACCCGACTCTTCTCGCTGCCCATTCGGCGCTCGCGACGGTCGTAGTGACGCGAGGCAGCGACCTGGACGGAGTCAGCGGAGCTCGTCGTTTCCTTCGGTCGCGGGAGAGCGGGCGTGTTCCGCTCCGGCGGGATCCACTCGCCGCGAGCGATCATCCTGGCAATATACCCCCGCTCTTCCTCGACGCGCTGTTCGTCCCAGCCCTCCCACTCGCCGCCAAGGTGGACTGGGACCCGCTCAGCGGCCCCAGTGGCTGGATCGCGCCAACTTACTCTGAGCCCATAGCTGATGCCGCGCTTGGTGGTTCTGCGAACGACCTGGCCGATAGCTGGCCGCGCCATCACGAGTCCCCGGCGCGGGCGGGCTTGGCTTGCATCGGAGCTTCCCTCCATTGCGCGGCTTGGCCTCGGCTAGTGCCGCGCGGGCATTCGTTGAGCGACGAAAGGATCGTAGGGCTTGTCACGGTCGGCGACTTGCGCGTGGCGCGATGAGCTCGACGCCGCCGGGCAGCGATCCGTTGCGGGGACGGCCAGGCCCTCTCGTCTGTGACCGGGCCAGCGGTGTTCGCGCGTCCGTGCCAAGTCCGCGAGCGCGCTCGACGGTCAACGCAAGATCGAAGCGCAGCGCGGGCTTGCGGCCATTGCCGAGGCGCTGGGCGCCGAGCTCATCAGCGTTGCGGTAGACCCATGCGCGACTCATGCCGAGAGCGCGGGCGACGTCGCGCACGCCGACCAGTCCGTCCGTGCGCGGCCGCAGCTTGGCAGCGACGCGATCAGCGATGGCCTCGATGTCCTCGTCGTCGAGCATCACTGTCTCGCGCCTCCCCTGGACCGCGAGGAGCTTCGATCGGATCGACACGCCGAGGCCGATGCGCCCGCCGGGTGCCCCGCGCGGCGCCTGGGAGCGACCGCCGCCTCCCAGACTCGACGCTCCACGTGGCATCTGGACTCGAGCATGATCTCCACCGATAAACGGATGGAAAATACTATACTCGTACCTCAACGGCTGCAAACGACTGAACGGACTCGATAAATAGACCTGGGGCGTCCTCGCCGTCGCTCAGGAGCATGCCCTCCGCGCCATCGGTCCCACGCAGCGGACGACGGCTCCGCTACGCGGCGCCGTCCGGATCCCAAAGCCCGCCGGTGCGAGCCGGTTGGGCGCTGACCCGTCTAGCCTCCATGGCGGCGTCGAGGTGGTCGCGGCGGATGCGCCATTCCTTGCCGGTCTTGTAGGCGTCGAGCATGCTTCGTCCGATCCAGTCGCGGACGGCCCTGTCCTTGACTTTGAGGCGCGCGGCGACTTCCTCGACGGTGAGGAACTCGGGGTCGTCCACTGGGTCTGCGTTCGGCTTCATCATCGAGCTCCCGGGGCTTGACGCTACATCAGTAGAGCCGTATGTGTCCGTCTGTGGTTCTTTGCGACCGACGGATTCTTGCGGAAGGTGCGGGCTGCGGCGCGCATTGCAGAGCGGAACTGCCGCTGGGTGCGGTAGGAACCGGGGGTGAGCGAGGTTCCTGAGCCGCGCCGTGAGGCCCGTGCTGCCGGCACGAAGGACACTGCCTGGGGTGCGGTCAGGGAGGCCCAGTCCGCGTGGGCGGGCGCGATGCGCTCGCATGAGCTCGCGCCGCCCGACGCCGGCTTTCGAGGTCGTCTGCGCGCGTTGTCTGAGGCGGCCGACGCGATGCGGGCGACGCATGCGCGAGCGCTTGAGGCAGGGCTCGCCTGGCGTCCGGTGGAGGGGTCTGAGCGCGCGCGGCCGCCGTACGAGCTGCGGCCCGGCACCGGGCGACGGGGCCCGGAAGAGTTGTGGGCGCGCTTCGACGCCGCCGTCGAGCGTCTCAACCAAGCTGGCGCCGGCGACAGCTTGGCCGATCTCGTGGCGGCCTATGCAGCGGTCGCGGAGGCCGCCCGGGCCCTGGCCGACGCGCTCGAGGCAGCCGGCGAGTAACCCCACCGCAAACCGCGCCGCGCTGGATCGACGCGACGGCTGATCGAGGCGAGCGGCGCGCGAGTTGGTCAACGTGTCCCGTCCTTTGGCGTCGCGTCACCGGGAGGGTGGGCGCTTGGGATTCGGCATGTCGCTTGGCGGTCACGCGGAGCAGCGAAGCGAATCGACGCAGATCCTGCCCGAGCTGTTTGTCCCCGACTCTCTAGCGACCGTCGGCTCGTGCAGGTGTGCTCAGGACGGAGGCAGGGGCAGCCCTGACAGCTGCACGAGCGACAGCACGAGCAGGGCGACGCCGAGGCCGATCAGGCCGTAGCGGACGCCCCGGTACGGGAAGTGGGTCGAGATGCCGACCAGGAAGAGGATGCTGGCCAGGACGACCGTGAGCCGGATGTACTTGTCGGCGGTCGAGCCGTCCTTCTCGCCGTCGAGGAAGGCTGCTTTGGCGCGCTGGTCGCGGATCCGGGCCTCGACCTCACCGGGCCGTTTGTACTGCGGCATGTATGTGGGTCCCAGCGGCGCTCCGGGGTTCGTCTCCGGCTTCGTCGCCCGCCAGGCGTCGAAGGCGACCTTGAAGTCGGGCCGGAATCGGTGCTCCGCCAGACGCATGGCGGTCGTGTTGCCCACGGCGTACGCCGCGAACCAGGACTCGAAGGTGGACGAGTCGAAGTCGCGCACCTCGCCCGCGTCGGAATCTGCCCGGCTCGCCTCGATCCGCAGGCTCGACGCCGTGGCCAGTTCCACACGCGACTCGGTCGACCACTTGGCGGCCGCATACCCCGACCATGCCGCTGCAGCGCCACGACCGAGAGCAGGACGGCCTCGGTGAGCCTACCCCCGGGATCCACTGGCCCGGGTGCGAGAGTCGCCTTGGCTTCGGTGCGCGCTACTGCGTTGGACGAGCCGCGGCAGCGACATAGTGCGCGGGGCCCTAGCGTCGCCGCGCTGCCGCTTCGGAAGCTTGCTGTTTTGGATTCGGTCGGTCGGTGAGCGAGTCGCGGCGAGGTCGCAGCGGCCGACGAGCCGGTGCGTCGGACGAGACGGCTCCTTCCACGCGTGAGCAGGGGCGAGTGATCAGCTTCGCGCCGCTGTCGCCTTGCCGCCGAAGCAGGCGCGAGCCTACGGCGCCCGCGACTCTCCCTGCTCGTCCCATGCGAAAGCGCGGCGGATCGTCGTCCGCGCGACTGCTCTTGCCTCGCAGCGGTAGCGCGAAATGGGCGCGGTCGTGGGCCTGCGGGGTCTCTCGACGGTGCGCGCCTGAGCGGTCCTAAAGGCCGTCGAGCAGGTTGCGCAGCGCTGCGGTGTAGGCCTCTAGCGCGGCGCGGCCGCGGTGGGTCAGCGCGACCGAGGTTCGCGAGGCGGGTCCGTTGCCGCGCTTTTCGGTGATCACGTAGTCGGCTTGTTCGAGCTTGCGCAGGTGCGTGATGAGGTTGCCGGGTGTCAGCTCGATCATGTCCTGCAGACGCATGAACGAGAGCGCGTCGCCGTCGGGCAGCGCGGCCAGCGTCGCGACGATCCGTAGCCGCGAGGGGACGTGGATCAGCGGGTCGAGCGTGTCGGTCGTCATGCGCTGGCAGAAGAGCGACGCAGCCAGGCCTGGGCGGCGGCGTATCCGAGGACCACCGCGCAGCAGCCGATGGCGTCGCTCAGCCACACCCCGCGTGGTCCGGCGAACGCGCTTGCGGTGGCGACGAGGGCGACCGCGATGCCGACGCCGAACCCGGGCCACTCTTCCCGGGCCGCCGCGATGACGGCCCCGACTGCGCCGAGCACGATCAGCTGCGCTGTCACGGGGTAGATCCCGTACGCGATCGCCAGGCTCACCCCGTCGTGCTTCAGCACCCCCTGTAACACCGACACGCCGACGAGGGCCGTCACCACCGCCGCTGCGTTGGCGCGCTGCTGGCGGATCGAGCGCCCGCTCAGGCCGGCCGTCGCGCGTCGGTTGAAACTGACTGCCACTGCGATCCAGGGAATCAGGATGCCGTACATGACCAACAGGCCCGCGGCGGTCGGGCCTTGGTACGGGTGCTGCCCGCGGACGGACAGCCACACCGCGCCGAGGGCCACGAGCACGACCGCCGCCCCCAGGACCGACAGCAGCGGCGAGCTCAGGTCGAACTGGCGCCGCGCGTCGCGTTGGGTCTGCTCCAAGAGCCTCGCCGCGTCTCGGGGATCGAGCCCGTCGTCGTCGTCGGCTGCCGTGGGGTGGTCCGTGTCGCGCGCGCCGTTCATGTCGCGCTCCTCGCTCCGTAGACTTTGTGGCGCAAACACTACTACGTTTTGCGGCACAAAGTCAAGCCCGTTGTCCCCGAGCTCACTCCTCCCTT
This sequence comes from uncultured Actinomycetes bacterium, assembly GCA_963781425.1. GTDB lineage: Bacteria > Actinomycetota > Acidimicrobiia > IMCC26256 > PALSA-610 > DASQHW01. The sequence continues at coordinate 599,057 of CAWAGX010000001.1, forward strand.
GTCAACGCGACAGCGGGGCTCGGGTCAGTCACACCGCCCGCGCCACGGTCGAGACTCGATCGAAGCGACAGTCGGCTCGTCGGGCGCCCCCGGCTGCCGCTTCGCCCGCTGGACGAGCAAATGCAGCAACGCGGGGTTCGACATTGGACCACTGCCTCGTCCCCGGGAGCGTGTCGCCGGACTCGATGCGGGCGCACGCGTCCAGTCCACGCCCCTGCAAGAGCGACACGCGATGCACGGGACTGGATACCGATCTCCCGCGGCCACCCGGCGTCAGTTTGGGTTGACAAACGTCCTGTTGTCAATCTAGACTGACAGCCCGTGAACGCCGAAGACATCGCCTCCGCGATCACGTCCAACGACCCGTCGCTGGGGCTCCGCGCCGCTCTAGCTCTGCACCGGCTGGCGGAACGGGTCGAGGCGGACCACGTCGCGACCGCCCGCCAGCAGGGGTGGTCTTGGCAGCAGATCGGTGACGCGCTCGGCGTGACCCGCCAATCAGTCCACGCCAAATACGGAAAGCGACTCCCATGACCAAGCATTCGAAACCAGCCGACGCGTGGAACCCCTGGAGCACGTACATCGACGCTCGCGAGGAAGCACGGCGCCGCGGTGACCGCAAGGTCGGCACCGAGCACCTGATACTCGGGCTGCTCAGGGAACCAGTCCTAGCGCAGGCCCTCGGATGCGATCTGCAGACAGCCCGCGGCGCGCTCGATGCGATGGATCACGATGCGCTCGCCGCAGTTGGCATCGGCGCTGCGTTCAACGCACCACCGATACCCATCGACGAGCCGATCAATCGTCCGTCGAGGCCGACGCTCAAAGCCGTCCTGCGGGACCGTTTGCCAATGACACCCGCAGCTAAGAGAGCACTAGAGGAATCGTACAAAGAGAGACGCCGTGGTCACCACATCCGCCCGCAACAGGTGCTCCTAACCGTCCTCGAGCTCGACCCGCCAGATCCCGCCGCCGAGCTGATCGCCGCGCTCGGCGTCGATCGCGCGGCCGCGCGGCAACGTCTCGGCGTGGGACGCGCCGCAACGTAGCGAGACCAGCACCGAGCAGCGAAGGGTGGAAGCGAGTCGCTGTCGCTCGCGCGTGATTGGAGCGGCGGGATTGAGCTACCGGACGCGCTGCCCCTTTCGCGTGAGGCTGTCGGGAAAGTCCGCGGGGAGCACTCGTGCGCGAGTGCGGCGCGGGTCCGATGCCGGCGCGCGACTGCGGCGCCGCCCCGTTCTCCTAGGTCGGGATCGCGGCGATCCGGTGGCGGTGGAGCTTGAGGACGGATGAAAGTCAAGTGCTCTGGACGGTGGATGGCTCCTTTGAGATCGTGGTGGTTGGGTGCGGGTGACTGACGAAGCGAAGAGCAGACGTCTGGGGCTTCACGGAGTCTGTCGCGCGGCTTGGTCTTTCGAGGGCCCTCGAGATGCGCGCCCCGGTGTCGCGCCCGCACCCACCTTCGCTGGGCCGCTGGCTTGCCAGTCGGCCACGAGCCGGCCGTAGGCGAGCTCGGCCTGTTCTGAGAGTTCGCGCTCGCGTTCGCGGTGTGCGCGCTGGCTGTAGGTGTTCTTGGTCGCGAGGTCGCGGCTTCCTGGGTGCCGTTCGGCGCCGGCGCGTAGTTCGAGTGCGCGGAGCTTCTTGCGCGTCAGTGACGGGCGCGCAAAGGCGTAGTCCTGTTCGCGGGTGAGTAGGTGCCAGAACAGCACCGCGAGCTTGCGCGCGACAGCGACGATCGCGATCTGGCTGCCGCGGCGCGTGCGGACGCGCTCGTAGAACGCGCGCATCGGGCCCGGCGTGCTGACCGCCACGAACGCGGCCTCGGTCAGCATCTGACGCACCTGCGCGGCACCCTGTTTGGAGATGCGACCGTGGCGTGCGGGCGTGCTTCCGGACTGGCGGACCTTGGGGTCCAGGCCGAGGTAGCCGACGAGCTTGCGCGGATCGCCGAAGCGTCGGATGTCGCCCACGGCGGCGATGAACGTCGCCGCCGTGATCAGGCTCACCCCGGGCACGGTCATCAGCCGCTTGATGTCTGCTGAGCCGAGCGCGTGGTCAGCGATCGCCCGCTCGAGGATCGCGATCTCGGTGTCGACGAAGTCGATCTGGCGCAGGCAGCCATCGACGGTCTGGCGCTCGTCGCCGGGCAGCTCGAGCTCGGTCAGCCATGCGCGGCCGCGCTTGCCGAACGCGTCGGTCATCGGCGGGCGGCCCTTGAGGTTGCGCAGCAGCACCGCGTGGACCTCGTTCTTAGCGCGGGTGCGCTGACGCACGAGCTGCGCGCGGCGCGCCAGGCGCCGGCGCAACGCCCGCGTGACCTCATCCGGCAGCCAACACCCATGCAACAAGCCCGCGGCGAGCAGCCGCGCGAGCGTGCGCGCGTCATGGCGGTCGGTCTTGACCTTGGCCTCGGTGATCGCGCGCAGCTCCTTGGTGGCAGCCACCACGACCCGCGCCACATGCGGCTCCAGCAGCCGCGCGATCGCCAGCGCGTTGCCGGTCGCCTCCAACGCAACCTGGTCGTCCGGGCCGAGGCTGTTGGCCAGGATCTGCAGCCCCTCCGGGCTGGTCACGACGCGTCCCGCCGAACGCACGCGCCCTCCCTCGCAGATCGCGATCTCGCAGAAGTCCAGATGCACGTCTAACCCGATGAACCGCACCGGCTCTCCCTTCGCTCGCAATTTCACGACGGGAGACCAGGTGGGCAAACGACAAGAACGGATTCGTGCTCACAGCACAACCGGGCGAGTCGCAGGGGCGGCCAAAGAGGTGATGTCGGGCTCGCGGCCCATCTCAAGCTCGGCCTGCCCAGCCTGCGTTCTCCCACAGAGCCCCTGGCCCGGTGCACGCGACGCTAACTTCGCGCCCGGACACCAACGCCGAAGCCCTCACCGCGCAGTTTCATCCCAGGAGGTTGTGGGTCGCGGCGATGAGCCGCCATTCGGAGCGGCAGGCGGCTCTGCCGCGGCGTTGGAAGCGGCGGATCTGGCGGTTGAACTTGACCTGTCCGAAGACGGGCTCGATCGTGGCTTGGCGCTGGCGGTAGAGCGCGCGGCCGTCGTCGGTGGCGAGCACGCGTCGCATGAAGTCATAAAGCCCGCCGGTCCATCCGGGTCGAGGGCCGCGGCGCAGGCTGGAGTCCGGTGAGACGAGGACCTGGATGCCGTTGCTGACGACGGTCTCGATCTGGCGCTGATGCCAGTAGCCGGCGTCGGCGAGGACGACGTGCGGGTCGCCGAGGTCGACGCCGCGCAGCTCGCGTTGGGTGGCGCGGACCATCGGCTCGAGGTGTCCGAAGTCCGGTGAGTCGCAGGTCAGCTCGGCGGCGATCACGACCTGCTGCTCGTTGACGGCCAACTGGGCGTTGTAGCCCTGAAGCGGCTTGTAGCCGTGCGTGCGCATCGGCCGCGAGTCGAGGTCGGTGATGTTCATCAACCCGCTCGGCACCAGCACCGCCTCGTGCGCCTTGACCATCCCCGGCGCCATCCGCCGCGACCCGTCCGCCGCGACGCCTCGCGCGCGCCACGCGTCATAGGCGACGTGCGAGGCGTGCTCGACGTCAAGCTCTTCCTCCAGGCGCCGGCACGCCTCAAACAGCCGATCGCCGCGATCCTTGGGGATCGGGCGCGCCTCGCGCTCGCGCTCGCCGTCCAACGCGCGGCGCCCTTCGCGCACCCACGCCCGACGGACCCTGTGGGCGGGTCACGAACTCGCGCGGGTCGAGCTCGACCGTCATCGGCTGCTCGTCGTCGGGCGGCGTCTCGGACATCTGCTCGCGCTCGCGCGCGAGGCGTTCCTTGGCCTCGCGCAGCGCCTGGCGCCGGCCCTCGCGGGTGCGCAGCTGCTCGGGCAGCTCGTCGCCGCGGTCCGACCCGTAGAGCTCGTCCTCGCGGCGGTCGATCTCGGCCGCCTCGGCGAGGATCTCGCGCGCGATCCGGCCGAAGTCGCGATTGGCGTCGCTCGACGCGTTGGCCGCCATCTTCGTCCCGTCGATCGCCACCACCCCAACCGTCGCCAGGCCAGCTTGGGCGCACAGCCCCAGCACGCCCGAGAACACCTCCCCGAGCGGCCGCTCGTGACGGCAGCGGAACTCGGCGATCGTCGAGTGATCGGGAGCCAGGTTGCCGGCCACGATGCGGTAGGCGATGTCCTCGATGCAGGCCCGCTCGATCCCACGCGAGGAACGGTTGCCGCGCGCGTAGGCGTAGAGCAACAGCACGACCAGGTGGATTCAACCGGTTGTCGCAACGCTGGACGATGAGGAGTTGCGATGCCGAGGAGAAACGCTGCGTTGGTTCGTGCCACAGCTGCAGGGGCGCGTGGCAAGGGGCGTCCGCCGGCTGGGCGCCGGGAACACCGGGTCCGGTTCTGGGAAGCGATCGCCCGAGGGGCATCGACTGTTGACGCGTCTGCCGAGGCGGGTGTCTTGTGGAGCGTTGGTGTCCGCTGGTTCCGGAAGGCTGGCGGGATGCCGCCTCTCACCCTCGCGCCGGTGTCGGGGCGTTATCTGTCATTTGAGGAGCGGGAGGAGATCGCGGTCCTGCTCGCTGGTGGTTGTGGGGTGCGAGAGATCGCGCGTCAGCTGGGTCGCGCGCCGTCGACTATTTCCAGGGAACTGCAACGCAACGCTGCGGTGCGCACCGGTCGGCCGCAGTATCGGGCCTCCACCGCGCAGATGCATGCCGACCGTCGCGCCCGGCGGCCAAAGCCGGCGAAGCTGGCGGTCAATCCGGAATTGCGTCGCTATGTGCAGGACCGCCTTGCCGGGGCTGTGCAGCGGCCCGAGGGGAGCGTTGCGGGTCCGCAGGTCGGCTGGCGGGGGCGGCGTCATGGACCGCGGAAGGACCGGCGCTGGGGGACGTCATGGAGTCCGGAGCAGATCGCCGGTCGGCTTCGCGTTGACTTCCCCGATGATGAGTCGATGCGGATCTCTCACGAAGCGATCTATCAGTCGCTCTATGTGCAGGGCCGCGGAGCGCTGCGCCGAGAGCTGACCGCGTGCCTTCGGACAGGCCGGGCGTTGCGGGCGCCGAGGGCCAGGACGTCGAGCGGCAACCGGAGTTTCGTGACTGACGAGCTGTTGATCAGTGAGCGACCTGCTGAGGTTGCTGACCGGGCTGTTCCGGGTCATTGGGAGGGCGATCTGATCCTCGGGACGGGTCGGTCGGCGATCGGCACTCTGGTCGAGCGGTCAAGCCGGTTCACGATGCTGCTGCATCTCCCACCGCTCGAAGGCGTGGAGAGCCTGAGAACGAGGAGCAGCCCGCCGCGCACGGGTGCCGGTGCCGCGGCCGTGCGTGACGCGATCGCCGGCACGATCACGACCTTCCCTGAACAGCTGCGGCGGTCCTTGACCTGGGACCAGGGCATCGAGATGGCCCAGCACGTGCAGCTGCGGCTCGACACTGGTCTGCAGATCTATTTCTGCGATCCACGCAGCCCATGGCAGCGCGGGACTAACGAGAACACCAACGGGCTGCTGCGCCAGTATTTCCCCAAGGGCACCGACCTCGCCCGTCACAGCGCCGAAGAGCTCCAGGCCGTCGCGGCCGCCCTCAACGGTCGGCCGCGAAAGACACTGGCGTGGCGGACACCCGCCGAGGTGTTGGCCGAGCACCTCGCCGCCGATGGCTGAGTCCCGCCACGAAACACCACCGCGTCACTACCGATTCACGGCATCCCTCCGATCGTGGAGAAGGGGATGGCCGGCGGCCGCGCGCGGCTATCGCCGTTCCGGCCCGCCCTCCGGGCGAGCCTCCACGACGACAGCCGCGGTCACCCAGAAGGTCAGCTCGTCACTTCCAAGCTTTAGAGTCACCGGCCACACCGCGTTGCGACGACCGGTTGAGCTCAGGCCATCATCGACGGCTCATACGCCGGCCGACCGCGCCCGTCGTCGCGGTAATCCGCGTAGATCGCCGACAGATCCAGCTCGCCGACCGCATCGAGCACCGTCCACACCAAATGCCCCTCCGGCACCCAGTCACGCAGCGACGGCGGCAGCAAGAACACCTGGTCTCGATCACAACCAATGAACCTCGCGCCCATGCCGCAAGACTCCCGACCCGGCCAGACGAATTACCCGACAGCCTCGCCTGGTTGCGAGCGTCGCCCGAGTACAGGACCGGACGACCGGAATGGACGACCAGCAAGAGTCAACGTCGCCGACGCGTCGCGCTCCTCCTTCGGCGTGGTTCCGGCACTCGGGACGGGGGCCGTTTCCGATGGGCCCTCAACTGCCGCTTTCGGCTGCACGCCGCGAGGGCAGCATTCGGCGTCGCGGCCGGCAAGGTCACCGCTTCGTATCCGCTTGCGTCGCCGGGGCCAGGGGGCGTTCTGCGTCAGACGAACTCGGCGGGCTTGGCGCCGATGCGGGCGTCGAGGTCCTTGCCGCGCATGCGGCAGGTGTCGCCCTTGAGCGAGAAGGATCTCGCTGTGGTGGATGTGCCGGTCGATCATCGCGGTAGCGGCCATGTCGTCGCCGAAGATCTCGCCCCACGCTGAGAAGGGCTTGTTAGACGTGACGATCAGCGACGCGCGCTCGTAGCGCGAGGACACCGGGCTGAAGGCCGAGTCAGCCGACGCGGGTCGTCCTCGTCTTGGCGATGAGGAAGCCCTTGCCGGTCTTCATCACGACGCAGCGGATGCCGCTGCGCTGCACCTTGCAGCGAAACGGCCCGACCGTGACCTGGCGGCCGACCTTGTAGGTCGGCGTGCCCTCGCCGAAGTTGCCCTGGTCGCAGGTGTTCTGCGCGCCGCCGTGCTGGGTGCATATCTGGACCTTGCCGCCGGCGCTCATCGTGACCTTCTGGCTGACTGCGGCGCCGTAGCTCTCGCACAGGACGTGCGGCGCCGTGGAACCCTGCGCGGCACTCAGCTCGCAGCCGACGTTGCGGTTCGGCGGGCCCGAGAAGAAGTCCACGACCGAGGGCCGCGGCTTCGTCAGCGGCGCCGACGCGAGGAGGTAGTAGCCGTGTCCCTGGTCCTTCAGGCACAGCCGCTCGTTCGAGGCCGGATGCGCGGGCGACTTCAGCGTGAAACAGCGATAGACCTCGTGGCCCTGGAAGGGGCCCGGCTGCGACAGCGTGACCGTCACCGGCGACTTGATCCGCGTGCCGGTGGCCTGGTCGGGGATGCCGTTGCTCGCGCTGCTGATGCCCGTCGCGCGGGCAACGCGCGTTCCCCAGCCGGTCCACGACAGGCTCTCCAGGTCCCAGGAGCCGTCGGCGAACATGAGGATCGACGCGGGCTGAATGACCCGTGAGTTGCTCGAGATCGTGCCCTTCGGGGCGCTGACGAAGTCCGCGGTGCTGGCCCAGAAGTAGATCGGCTGCGGCAGCGACGCGGCGTGCGCCGCGGGCGCCGCCAGGCCAAGCCCGAGCACCGTCGCGAGCGCGGCGCGCGTCGCTGCGGTCCACGTCCGACGGGCCCCGCGGTCATCGGTCCTGCGCACGGCTGTGCCTCCCTCGTCGACCCTTCGGCAAGCATCGCCGCTGCAGTGGGGAGTCGACCATCCCCGGACGTATAGACCGCGCGGGCGTCGCCGCGGTCGCGGCCACGCCGGTCGAGGCCGGGTGATCTCGGTGTCCACCCGGAGGCACTGCGGTCGTGCGTGCGCCAAGCCGAGGCCGATGCCGGCAAGCGTCCGCAGCAGCTGACCAGCGACGAGCGCACGCGTTTGAAGGAGCTTGAGGGCGAGGTCCGCGAAGTCAGGAAGGCGGCTGCTGAGACCCACTGCGGTCCGGTACCGATAACCCGGTCTTGCGACGACCGGTTGAGTCCGGCTGGCTGCCCTGATCGGAGTGCTAGATCAGGCCGTGCCCAGGGCGGCGCTGCGCGAGCGCCATCTGCAGCGCATCCGTGACGAGCTCGGTCCGCAGGTGGTCGGCCATCGACCAGCCGACGATCCGGCGGCTAAAGACGTCCTGTAGCGCAACGAGGTACAGCAGCCCTCCCACGTCCGCAGGCAGGATGCGCTCCGCGACTGTCGATCGCTTCTTCTTTCGCGTTGACCCGGACGGTCTGCGCCATCGCCGCCGCATGCTGCAGTCGACCGGCGCAAGGTGCGGTCGCGATCCCTCCTTCTCGACGGGTAGGCGGTTCGGTCGGGCAGAGCGCTTCGATCGCCCGGGCCGCCTTTGGGCACTCAAAGTTCGTGCCCGTGGCCACGGTCGATATTGCGGCCGAGTTCGCGCTGAGCTCGGTGGACGTCTTGTGCTGTGCGCTGCCAGTGTGCGCGCGCGGGGCTCGCGGCCGGGGGTGGTCCAAGGGCGTTGTCTGTGTCGGTGATGGCGTGGTCGAAGCGGTAGCCCTCGATGCGTCGCGCGGCTTGCTGCCAGGTGCGTCGTGCGCGCGGCTGCTCGGGGAACGGCCCGAGCGTCGCGGTGAGGTGGGGCGCGCTGTGCTGCAGCGCGCCACGCAGGTGCTGCTGGCGGAGGATGGACAGCTCAGCTTCGAGCGCTGCGGCGCGCTCACGTAGGGCCGCACGCTCGGCTCTGCGGGTGGCGTGGTCGGGAGCGTCGGCGGCGAGTTCTTGGTGGCGTTCTATCGCCTTCGCTCTTTGCTGTTCGGCGGCCCTGAGGCGCTCGCGTTCGAATGCGAGCGCCGTGGGATCGACGGTGCGGTTGCGCAACGGGCCGCGCGTTCGCCGCTGAAGTTCGGTGATTCGCGCGCTTGCCTCGGCCACGATGCGCTCTGCCTCGGCCCGGGCGTCGCGCGAGGCGTCGACCTGGTTAAAGAGTTGGTCCGGGCGGCACGTGATGCGCTCGCGTAGCTGGGCTAGTTCGGCGCGCAGCGCGTCGACTGACCGTGGCGGCGGATCGTTTCCGACGTCCGCGCCGCTGTGTGTGGATCGGACGGCGACATCGCCCCAAGCGGGGTTCGCGACGCCGTCGATGCGGTCGAGAGCGAGGTCCTCGTCATCGCGTCGGCGCATCGCAGCTTCCAGGCGCTCGCGTGGCGTTCGCTCGTCGCCGAGCTCCTTCGGGTGATCGGGGGCGATCTCGGCGCGGTCGAGCTGATGCTCGGTGAGGGTGTCGATGAGGAAGATCTCGGTGGCCTGCCGTGCACGGGAGAGGGCGGTGTAGGACCAGTTGCGAGTGAAGTCTTCGGGGTGCCCGACGACGCCCGCCCATTCGACGGTCCCGCCTTGGATCGTGTGGGCGGTCAGGGCGTAAGCGTGCTCGACGTGCTCGGCGACATAGGTTGAGTCCAGCGCCCGGTCGGCGCCGGCGTCGGTGCGCACGATCAGCTCCTTCTCGATCGGGTCGATCGCCACCACGGTGCCGCGCATCCCGTTGTCGACGGCACGCACACGGTCGTTGCGGCGAGCGATGACGCGGTCGCCGACCGCGAACTCTTGGCCTGCGATGTGAACGCTCTCGCCCAGGCGACCATCGCGCAGCAGCTCGGCACGCGCGACCGCGTTCAGGCGCGCGCGCCGAGCGTTGTCGCGCGCGACCAGGACCGCCTGGCCCCACGGACACGCGGCCTGCTGTTCACGCCAGGCCGCGACCGCGGCGCGCTCTCCCGCGCGAGCGGTCTCGACGTTGCCGCCGCAGACGTGCACATGGCCGCGGCCGGCCTTCTCGGTGATGTAGTCGCCGGGATCGCCATGGCGCACGCGCGCCAGGAGTTGGCGCTCGCGCGGGTCGCGCTGGCGCATGACCTCGCGCAGCTCGTAGGAGCCGAGGCGCCGGGTGAGCGAGCCCAGCCAGCCGCCGGCCTGGACGCTTGAGAGCTGGCCCGAGTCGCCGATCGCGATCACCTTCACGCCCGCGGCGCGAGCGTGCCCCATGACGCGCGCGGCCTCACGGGTGCTCGCCATCCCGGCCTCGTCGAGGATCAACACCGCCGACGCCGTGCCAAAACCACTCTCGTCAGCGTCGAGATCGAGGGCCAAGCGCGTCAGCGTCCACGCAGACCCGATGCCCGCCTGCTCGGTGAGCTCGCGCACGGCGCGCGCGGTTGGCGCGATCCCCAGCACCCTGAACCCGCCGGCGGCGTAGGCCTTGGCGAGAACGCCTGCGGTGAAGGTCTTGCCCGTCCTGGCCAGTGCCTCGACGCTCTCCACGCCATGACCGCTTGCGGTCACGCCATGGATCACCGTGGCCTGCTCGGCCGTCGGCGCGAAGGGCGCGCGCGCGAGCACCGCGTCGACCAGCGCGCGATCGAGCATGCCGGTGCCTTCGCCGCGGCGTGCCTGCGCGCCGTCCACGATCGCCTGCTCGTGGGCGAGCAGGTCGCTCGTGGTGAACCGTCGCTCACTGGCGTCTGGGGCGCGGTGCACGTCGGCGCGAGTGAGGAACTCCGCTGCGGCGCGCTCGACCGCCTCGGCGGCGGCTCCTGGCCGTGGGCGGCCGCCCAGGCCATCACCGCCTCTCGTGGTGCGAAGGTGTTCTGCTTCTCGGTCAGCCCGGCGGCGCCGGCCAGCTCGCCGCTCAGCAGCGGCAGATCGGGAACCTCCGCAGTGCGCGCCGGCCCGCGGGTAAGGGCCTCGAGCTCGCGGGCGCCGAGGCCGTGCTCGGCCGCTCGGGCGCGCACGACGTCCTGCCACGGCGCGGTGTCGATCCCGTAGCGCTTGCGCTGGCGCGTGTCGTGCGCGATCGCCTCCCGCCCCGCGCGCCTGACCTCGACGCCGGCACTGACGAGCTCGCGCTGGCGCTCCTCGATCTGCCGGCGACGCGTAGAGAACTCCCGCAACACCTCCGGAGCGATCTGCTCGATCTCGGCCATCCCGTTGCGCACGGGCCCCCAGCGCACCCACGGCAACCGTTCGCGGACCGCAGCGCGCAGGTGCGCCTGATACAGAAACCCCGCCGCCTTGGCGTGCTGATAGATCGGCGTGCCATCAAGCGCCGTCCACCGCCCGTCAGCGCCTCTCGCCATGTTCGCGGCCACCACGTGCGTGTGCAGCTGCGGATCCTCCGCCCGGCTCATGCGATGGCGATAGGCGGCCGCCACGAACCCCTCCCCCGCCTCACGCCGCACACCCCCGCGGCCGCGACGCACGCGACACGCCTCGCGCTCCAGGTAACCCAAAGCGGCACCCACGGCCGCCTCATGCGCGTCGACCAGCCCATCGGCCAGCACTCGATCGCCGACGGCGAACAAGACGCTGACCGACTTAGGCGCCGAGAACGTCAGGTCAAACGCCGCCACCTTCGACCGGCCCCCCACGCGTCTGAGGCGCTCCCCCGTACCCGGGTGGCGGCCCTCCATCAACGCCATGAAGCCCTCCCCATCGACCATGCCCATGAGCGCCAAGGCCTCCCCGCCCCGACCCGTCCAGCGGCCGGGCGACTCGCCGCGCCCCGAGTAGTAGTCGTCGCTGCCCTGGGCCACCTGGCGCTCGTAATAGCGCGACTGCTCGACCGTCAACTTGCCGATCGACAGCACCGCGACCCGTCCGTCAAGCCTCGGTCATGCCGAGGCAGCCTTCCGCCGAGGGGCTCGCTTCCTGAAGCTATATACGACGTAGAACAGGCTCACACGACTACAAACTACCGCTAACGCACCCGTTGGTGCAACTGTGTGGGGCGCTTCTTTGTCCGCTTCGAATCACGAATGCTGCGGTCTGCCGCGAGACGTCGGTGAGGGCAGGTCGGCGGCGAGCGGCGCGATGGAATGTGCGCGGGCTGATGCCGTGCGAGTCGTTCGGGTTGCGGTCATGGGGGCGCTCAGATGGCGTGTTGTATCGGCGGCCGGGAAAGTGGCCGAGGAGGGGTGCTGTCGCGCCCACCCCGCGCCGCATGGCCGTGCCGCCCAACGGCGTGCGGTGGGAGGGGATGGGTCAGTGAATGTCGAGGCGTTCGAAGGCTTGGGTCGATGCGATGACGAGCACGACGGCGGTGCCGATGAGCACCGCCGCCCCGCCGGCGCTGAGCCCGCGCACGAGTTGCCCGTCGCCGACGGCGTAGAAGAACGGCGACGCAAACCGGAAAGGGTGGATCCAGTGCACGACCGGGGCGAGCGAGTTCATGATGTAGGACGCCGCGGCGATGGTCGAGGTGATGCCGAGTGCGGTGCCTCGACTGCCGGTGGCCGCGCCGACAAGCATGGCCAACGCGCCGAAGTCGATCGCGAGCAGCAGCACGCCCACCGTGGCGGCGATCAGGTTGCCGATGGAGATGTGCAGCTCGAAGCCGGCGCCGGCGAGCACGCACAGCATCGTTACCAGTGCGACCGGCACTGGCTGCAGGCACATGGCGGCGAACTTCTCGGCGACGAGCCGACGGCGTGACAGCGGCAGGGTGGCGAGCAGGCCGAGCGTGCCGTCCTCGTCTTGGCCGGCGATGCTCGCCGATCCGTAGCCGATCGCCAGCAGCAGCACGATCAGCGGCACGAAGTTGGCGTACAGGTTCGCGCTGAGCCAGCCGGATGCGGTGGTCAGCGACCCGGTCGCCCCGAATAGCGCCGCGGCGGTGTTGCCGTTCTCGGTGAGCTTGTTCAGGCTGGCGTCGTCCTTGAACGACGGGTACAGCGCCACGACGATGAACGCGTAGAGCGCCATGCCCAGCGCGTAGCCGATCAGCGAACGGCGGCGAATCCGCAGGTCCAGCCGCGTGGTGTCGGCTCGCATGGTCACTCAGGCGGAGCGGTAGTAGGTCAGGAACAGCTCGTCGAGATCGGCGCGGCGGGCCGTCAGGTCCACCGCGTCCAGCTCGGCGGCCTCGCGCAGCAGCGGCGCGACCGGCCCGGTAACCGAGAGCACCAGCCGAGTGGTGTCCTGGCTCAGGACGTGCACGCCGGGCAGGTCCGCGAACCGTGCCGGGTCGACGGCCTGGGCGAAGCGCAGCTCGATGGTCCGCGGTGCCGCCCGGCGCAGACCGTCGACGGTGTCGGTGAGGACGATGCGTCCTTCCTTGATGATCGAGAGCCGATCGACGACCCGCTGCACCTCGTCCAGCTCGTGCGAGGAGAGGAACACGGTGCGCCCGTCGGCCACCGTCTCGCGAACCAGATGCGCGAACTCGTCCTGCAGCAACGGGTCCAGCCCCGACGTCGGCTCGTCCAGGATGAGCAGGTCCGGGCGGTGCCTGAACGCGAGCACCAGGCCGATCTTCTGCCGGTTTCCCTTGGACAGCGCGTGCACCGGGCGGTCCAGCTCGGCCTGGAAGCGTTCGACCAGCTCGTCGCAGTAGGCGTGATCGGTCAGGCCCCGCACGCGGGCCACGTAATCGAGGTGCTGCCGGCCGGTCAGCCGCGGGTAGAGCGCCAGCTCGCCCGGCAGGTAGCCGACGCGGCGGTGGATCTCGACGCCCGCGTCGGCCGGATCCAGGTCGAACACGCGCATCCGTCCGGTCGTCGGGCGATACAACCCGAGCAGCAACCGGATCGTCGTCGACTTGCCGGCCCCGTTCGGGCCGAGGAAGCCAAAGACCTCGCCGGCGTTGACCTCGAAGGCCACGTCGACGACCCCGCGCCGCGAGCCGAACGACCGGGTGAGCCCTTCCACCGCGATCACGGGTGTCATGCGCCCGCCTCCGGCGTGAACAGGCCGGGTCCGTAGAGCTCCATGGCGGTCCTCGCCCAGCGCGTCACGCCGTCGCTGCCGAGCGGGTCGACGCCGAGCACGCCGGCGATCTGCTCGCGCATGACGATCACCGCGAGATCGGCCACCAGCACGAACGCCGCCCGCGCCGGCGCGTCGTCGGACCGGCGCACGACCCCGGCCCGCTCCAGCGCGTCCAGCGTCTGCACCGTCGCGTCGAACAGCATCCGGAACAAGGCCTCGCCGGCCGGCCCACCGTCGACCAGCATGCGCCGGATGTAGGCGGGCAACACCGGCTCGGCCTCAAGGTTGGCGGCGAACTTCGCGGCCAGCGACGCGGACGCCTCGGCAACCGGACCGCCCTCGCCCAGCTCGGCCACGGCGTCGATCACCGCGGCCGTCGCCCGCTCATCGACCGCGGCCTTCAGCCCTTCCTTGGACTTGTAGTGGTGGATGACGAGCGACGGCGACACGCCGGCGGCCTCGGCAACGTCGCGCACACTGACCGCGGCGACCCCGCGTCCGGCGAACAGCCCCATCGCGGTTTCGCGGATCCGAGCCGCCGCTGTCAGATCGGCTGCACGCACGTGCAGATTCTTGCACGATTGTGCAGCGGCCCTCAACACGACGAGTGTCGCCGTCACGGGGCGCCGTGCGTCATCTGGCGTCAGAACCCCGGCATGGTGCACTTCGTGTCGGGCTCCGCCGACCGGGCCTATGTCTTCCCTGGACATGAGCTACGCGACGCAGATCCGCATCCACCGCACGCGATCTGGATCGTTCCCGCCGCGGTGTCGTGGTCGCGCGGCGATGGTGCGTGGATCTCCAGCGAGCCGAGCAGGTCAAGCACGCGAGCGCGCCGCGCACGAGGCGCACGCGGCCGCGGCCGGCGAGCGGTCAGCGCGATGACGGCCGCACGGCGCGGCGCCGCCCCGATCGGGAGAACCATCGCACGAGCGCAATCGACGGCCGCGTCGCTCGACCAGGGCGCGCCGGCGGAGGGTAACCACATCGCGATCGCCGCGATCCTCGGCGCGCTGGCGCCGACCGGTGCGATCTTGAGCCGCGACGAGCGGTGAGCACGCCTGCCGGCGCCCGCGCGACGGTCCGCGCGAACGGACGTCGAAGCGCCACGCAGCGCGGCGCGGTCCCCTAGGTGCAGACGTGGCGATGACGAAGCGGCGACTGGTGACCGCCCTCGTCGGCGCAGCCGCCGCGCTGCTGATCGCCGCGAGCATCGCCTCCTCGCTGATCGGCTCCTCGCCGCACCCGACCGTCGCGACCGCGCCGCCCGAGGATGTCCGGCTCGCTGTCGGTTCGCTGGTCGACCGCCCCGTACCGGCGTTCGCGCTGCGCGACGAGCACGGCCGCAGCGTCTCGCTGGGCGACTACCGCGGCGCTATCTGATCCTGTCGCCGTCGATGACGCTGTGCCATGAGGTATGGCCCATGACCACCGGGGTGCTCGAGCAGATCGAGTCGACGATCCAGCGCGACCGCCTCGCCGGGCAGGTCGCGGTCGCCCGAGCGACCGTCGATCCGTGGCGTGACAGCCGCGCGGCGTCCGCGCGTACCGGCGCATGACCGGACTGCACTTCGACACGCTCACCGGCAGGCCGGCGCAGATCGCGCGGCTGTGAAGGTTCTTCGGCGTCTACTACAAGCGCGTTCCTCAGGACAAATGATGCTCGAAGCCGAGCCCGACATCGAGGTCGTAGGCGAGGCCCGAAACGGACTCGACGCCCTCGACGCCGCCCGCGCCCACGACCTGGACGTCGTGCTGATGGACCTACGCATGCCAGAGCTCGACGGCCAGCGCGGCTCCCGCGCCCGCCGGCCTATCTCGTCCGGTAGCGGTCCAGCGTCGCTGTGTCGCGTGGCTGCTCTGCGCGCTCACCGGCTGCGGACACGGCAAAGCCGAGCGCCAAAGATCACGCCATACCCGGCGATGCCCGGAACGAGCGCGTACTCATGGACGTTCACCTCGACGCCGGCGTCCGGCGCGGGCGCTACCGAGTCGTTGCGACGGGTGGCGAAGCCGTTCGATCAAGCCCGGCCAGTTCTTGTCCGCGATCGCCAGGGCGATCAGCGCGAAGGTCAGCGCTCGGGCCAGGTAGATAGCGGTCTGCGCCTCGCTCTGGTCGTCGAGCGCGCTGAGCAGGATGCGGTTGACCGCGAAGACGGCGAACGCCAGCGCGAAGATGAGAAACAGCCGGTCGCGGGTCTGGTGCCAGAAGCGCAGGAAGAAGAGCGCGATGGCGGCCGACGCGAGGACGCTCGCACCGACGAGGGCCTCAAACATCAGGCGTCCTCGCTGCGACCGGTGTCGTAGATCAGCCCGAAGAGCAGGGTCAGCAACCCGACGAGCGCTGTCGAGACCCGCACGATCGACAGATCGACGTCGGTGACGACCACAAGGTCGACGACCAGCGGGGCGTTGTTCAGCGCGAGCCATCCGAAGCAGACGCAGCTCCACAGCAGCAGCCGCGCACGCTCGCGTCGGTAGGCGGCGAGGAGCAGCAGCGCGCAGCCCAGACTCGTCAGTGCACACAGGAGATAGACGACGGTTGCCATCTACTCGTCGTCCCGTCCCAGTCGGAACGCGTCGGAGAAGCAGCGCGCGCGTCGGCCGCGCGCGTGTAGATCAGCGAAATGACCGCAGTCGGGCGACGACTGAACATCTCCGCCAACTTATCGACGATACGCCCGAGTCCCGGGCGAGGACCGTAACGGTACGTTCGCTGTTCGCGGCCGCTCGAACCGACAAGGCCCGCGCGGTGAAAACCGACCAGCTGCGCCGCCACCCAGTCAGCCGGGAAGCGCATCTCTCGCCCCGCCGACTCCCATTCGACCGCTGGGTCGCGACGCAGGATCAGGAGCAACTCAAGCTGCGCCACCGAGCCGATGCTCTCGGCCACGAAGCGGCGGACGTCCGGCGAGATCAACTCCGACACGGACCGGCGAGACGTTACGGGCGATCTCGGGTGGGTTTCACGGACATGGCGACAGCACGAACCCATCCGACCGACGAACGACGCGGCCGCCGACGTATGTTGGGCGAACGCGTGTCCGAGGGGAGCATTCCGCGCTCGGTTCCGGACCGCGGACTCCCGCCGAGCACACCGACATCGCCACGAGCGTGTTCGATCGCATCCGGTCCATGCCGATCTCGCGAGCCGTGCCGATCGTGGGGGCCCTCGGCGATGCCGGCCCGCTATCCCATTTGGCGACCGGCTGAGCGCGGGCTGATGCACGGCACATCCGAGAGTGCCTTCCGGCGTATCGGACACACGAACACGACTGCGCTGCGATCAGCTGCCACGCCGTCGTGGCATGACGGACTGCAAGGGCAAAGCCGTCCTTCCGGCATGCGCGGCGCGGTTGGTAGGGTCCGGCGCGGTGAGCCGGGAAGCCTGGTCGGCGCCGTGTTGCCATGTCCGAGCTCGCCGATTTCGCCCTCATCGTCCTGGTTGTTGCGGGCGCGTTCTCGCTCTCGATTCTCGCGACGCAGCTGGGCAACCACCTGCCCGTCCCGGCGCCGGCGGTCTTCTTGGTCGCCGCCGCGGTGGCGTCGGATGTGTGGCCGGTTCTGCGCGAGGACGTCTCGGTGCGGACGGTCGAGCGTGTCGCCGTCATCGCGCTCATCGTCGTGTTGCTCAACGGCGGCATGGACACCGGTTGGCGGCGCTTCCGGGCGGCGGCCGGGCCGATCATGGCGCTCGGCATCGCGGGCACGTTCATCACCGCGGCCGTGCTCACCGGCGCCGCGCACTGGCTGCTGGGGATGGACTGGAAGCTGGCCGGCGTCGTCGGCGCGGCGCTGGCGCCGACCGACCCCGCCGTCGTGTTCTCGGTGTTGGGCGGCCGCGAGATCGGCGGGCGCTCGGGCACCACGCTGGAGGGCGAGGCCGGCGTCAACGACCCGGCCGGCATCGCGCTGATGATCGGTGTGATCGAGCTCGCCACCCACGACGACGCGACGTTCCTGGTCATCGTGCAGGACTTCGTCGTGGAGATGGCGATCGGGCTGGTCTTCGGGCTGGCGGCCGCGCGCGTGGTGCCCGCCCTGCGCCACGTCCGGCTGCCCAGCGAAGCGCTCTATCCGGTGTTCGTCGCGGTGCTGGCCGCCGTCCTATACGCGGTGACGTCGCTGGCCGGCGGCTCGGGCTTTCTGGCCGTCTTCGTCGCCGGGCTCTTCCTCGGCGACGCGTCGATCCCCTACAAGACCGAGATCGAGCGCTTCCAGGGCTCGCTGGCCGGACTGGCGGAGATCGTCGTCTTCATCGCGCTGGGCCTCACGATCGACATCACCCACCTCCCCGCCCAGACCTGGCTGCACGGCGCCGTGCTGGCGCTCGTCCTCGCCGTCCTCGCGCGCCCGCTCGCGGTAGCGCTCACCCTCACCGGCTCGTCGCTGTCGCGCGCCGAGCGGGCCTTCATCGCCTGGAGCGGCCTGAAGGGCGCGGTGCCGATCCTCCTGGCCGCCTTCGCCATCCTCGGCGGCGTCGACGACGCAGACAACGTCTACGGCCTGGTCTTCGTCGTCGTCCTGCTCTCCGTGCTCGGGCAGGGCACATTTGTCCCATCGGTCGCCCAACGCCTCGGGATCCCGATGCACGACCAGGCACTGCGCCCGTGGCAGCTCTCGGTCGGCCTCAGCGAGAAACCCCACGGCGTGCACGAGTTCTCCATCACCGCCGACGCGGTCGCCGACGGACAAACCATCGCCGACCTACAACTGCAACCCGGCGACTGGGTCAGCCTCATCGTCCGCGACGGCCGCCCACTCTCACCCGAAGACCCCACACGCCTGGCCGCCGGCGACCAAATCTTCGTCCTCGCCGACCCCGCCCGCCACGAACCGCTCTCCCGGCTCTTCACCAACGCCGACTGACCGGCCACGCACGGCTGGACCCGCGAACGACTCGGGAGTACGGTTTGCGCCAGGTGCGCCGGGAAGACTGGTCGGCAAATGGGGAGCTGACTATGCACCGGATCTCCCAACCCCTCCACTGGCCCCACAACGATCCGTCGGCTGACGCCCTCCTGGGTGCCGACCATCCATTGGCACGTGCGCTCGAGAGACGCAGGAGACTGTTCGAGCAATCGCTCGTCGTCGCGGCAGTCCTGTCCGCGAGCATCGTCGCGCTCGCCGACGGGCTGGCTGCGGCGCTCGCGTTCGTCGCGGCAGCAGCGATCGTCGAGGTGGCGCTCGTGTGCAGCGTCGCAATGCTGTCCTGCAGCAAGCGCGCCCACGTGCTCGACCTGATCGTCGAAGGACGCGGTGACCTGCCGCTCCATGACCTTGCACGCGAGCGGCGATGCCTCCTCGATCGCAGACACCAACATCGCCTGGCGGACTGGCTCGACGGTATCCGAAGGGAAGCCCAAGAACCCGTTCGGGCTGGTCGCGCCCGGCCCATCTTCAGCGTTCGCGTCATCGTGGCGGTAGCGCCCGACCTGGCCACCCTCGCCGCCCAGCTGCGCAGCGCAGACACCAACCTGCGGGGCGTGGCAGCCGCCGAGCGTCTGCTGATCGACGGAACCTCGTCGCTCTACGGCCAAGACGAGAACCTCCTGGCCGAAGAGCTGCACCGCATCCACTACCTCCTCCAAGGCTGAAGGCAGCGGGCTCCAGCCGACCACTGTCACCCGCGGTGCGCGCTCGGCGTCAGCTCATCGCCGTCAGCGGCCTGTCCGCGTGGTGAGCCTGTCGCGTCGGCGGGTGACGAGCGCGAGCTGGACGCTGGCGCCGAGGATGTAGACGGCCGTGGCTGTGAACGCGGCAAGCGGCCATGCTTCCCAGCCCTCGATTCTTGCGACCAGTGCGGCTGCGCCGACGGCCGCGCCGGCGGCGAGCCAGTGCATGGCTCCCGCGAGCACGCGGTCAGGGGCATGCGCGGGTGGGTCCTCCGGGGTCAAACCGCCCCGGGCGAGCAGTCCCATCAGGCCAAAGCCGGTGAGCGCGCCGGCGAGGAAGCCAAAGACGTCTGCGACGCTTGGTGTGCCGTGGGAGTGCATGAGCATCGCGCCTGAGCTCCAGATCGAGATCGTGTATCCGTAGGGGGCGGCGCTGGCGGCCACGATCGTCCCCAGTGACACCTGCAGCGCGCGGCCTGGCGGCCGGGCTCGGGGTCTTGGGTCGGTGGCGGTGGCTACGCCGGGCCCCGCGTTTGCGTCTGCATCGCCGGCCCTCGAAATAGCCGTTGCGCGATGGCTCTGGCGCGAGGAGGCTGGCATCTCAGCGAGGGTTCGGCAGCCCGTCGAGCAGGGCGCGCAGGCCGCGCTCGTAGCCGCTGTCGGCGTCGAGCGCCGCGAGTTCTTGGGCGCGGCCGGCGAGAATCGGGTACTCGTCGGGCGCCAGAGCGCTGAGCCGCTCGCGACCGGATGGCTGCGCGAGATCGACGGTGAACCCGGTCGCCTCCGCGAGGGCGTAGCCGCGCGCGTAGCTCGCCACCGCCCGGTAGACGCCAAGTGCATCGGCGGGCCCGAAGCCCTGCGCGACGAGCACCCCCAGGAGTCGTTCGACCGGCCTAAGCGACCTCGGAGTATCGAAGGGCTGCATACCCACCAGGCGGAAGGTCGCCGGCCGAGCCGACGCGATGTCGCGCAGCGCAGTCGCGAACCGCCAACAGGCCGCCCGCCAGTCATCGGTCAGCTGGAGGTCGTGCAGCGGTTCCCGCAGTCGGTCGCCGATGGCGCGCAGGAGTTCGTCGCGGCCGGCGACATGGTGGTAGAGCGCCATGCCCTCCACTCCCAGCTCGGCGCCCAGCCGCCGCATGCTGAGCGCATCGGATCCGTCGCGCTCGATCAGGGCCATCGCCGCGTCAAGAATCAGGTCGAGGCTCAATCCGCGCTTCGGGCGGCTGCGCCTGGCCGGGGAATCGACCGCTCGGACCATTGGCGTAGCGAACTTTACACTGTAAGAATCGACGGCCGATGAGTCGTTCGGAGCTCGTGGCACGGCTGTTGAGCGAACTAAGCGCCGCACGCGCGGCGATCGCCGACAGCTACCAGAGGCTCTGGCCCACGGCCGAGCAGGCATTGAGCGCCACGCCGCGCGACGATCGCGACCAACCCCGGAGTGCCGCCGAGCCCTCTGGCAAAGGCGTGTCGGACGACGACGATGACGCGGCACAGGGGCGGTAGCTTCCTGGATGCGGTGCGCGCGCGCTGCTCCTGGTTGCCGTCGGCTCCACCGTCGCCGTGGCGGCCCTCATCTACGCCGCGCTCAGCGACACCTCAGCCGGCGAGCACCTCGCGCCCGCGCTGGCCGCAGCGCCTAAGCGGCCACCGCCGCCGACCGGCGCGTCCCAGTTCCATGCACTGCCGCGACGGACGGGCGCTCGCGGGCTCAGCTGAGGCCGACTGGCTCGGACACGCGGAATCCAACGCGTGCGCACGAGCGGTGGTGTCCAACGGCGTGGTCCAATCGGCCTCAAATCCCCGGTAGCCAAGCCAGGGTTGGCGGGAGTCACGATCCGCGCGTCTGGTTCGACACACGCCTCGAGCTCGGCCCCGAGTCTCGGTGCCAATTGGGTGCCAGAACTCCACCGAAAAGCGACGAAACCGGAGACAGTCGCTGGCGCGGCGAAGACGCCGATGTGTTCGATATGCAGGGATAAAGCGACGGGACCGCACGATCAGGATCTGCTTGCCATGCAGAAGGTCGAGGGTTCGAGTCCCTTCAGCCGCTTGGAAGTGCCTGCAAATCGACGATTTTCTCCTTTCCTGGCTCGTCGATCGAGGTACTGACGAATACGCAGAAGGTCCGGGGCTCGAGGCGCGTCACGGCCCTCGTAGAAGGTCCCTGCAAATACGCGGTGTTGCCGTGTTCCGGCTTTCTCCGGAGAGCGTGCCCAGAGGCATGTCGTTGCGCCGGTTGGCCTAATCGACATGTCAGCTCACCACCTCCACCACGACGCGCGCAGCCGGGTCGCGGAGGTGACCGTCATGGCTGGCTCCCGCGGTAGTAGGCGGCGTTGAGCTCGATGTAGTGCTGCCAGTTGGGTGGCACCATGTCCTCGGGCGTGATGGCGTCGACCGGGCAGGCTTCGACGCAGGCGTCGCAGTCGATGCACTCCTCGGGGTCGATGTAGAGCATCTCGGCCTTGTCGTAGTCGGGCTCGTCGGGAGTCGGGTGGATGCAGTCCACCGGGCAGACCTCGACGCAGGAGTTGTCCTTTGTGCCGATGCACGGCTCGTTGATCACGTACGCCATTCAGCCTGCCGTTCCTTGAATTTTCACAGTGCCGATGGCTAAAAATATCACGATAACTTGATTTTCCTAGGTGCGCTGTGCAAACTGCGAGTCAGATGGACCTACCCTCGCGGCCTGATGACGCCCTCGCCCAGCCCACCCGCGCGCGGTTGTTCGCCGTGCTGGGTGAGCTGCGCCGGCCAACGAGCACCGATGAGCTGGCTGAGCGCTTGGAGTTGCACCCCAACGGGGTGCGCGTGCACCTCGAGCGTCTGCGCGAGGGCGGCCTCGTGGCGCGCGACCGTACCCGCCGGGGGCGGGGACGGCCGCGGGACATGTGGACGGTGGCGCCCGACGCGCAGCCCGGCGGCGACCCGCCGACCGCCTACGCCGACCTCGGACGCTGGCTGGCCCGTGCGATCGCGCCGGGCAAGACAAGACTGCGCGCTGTGGAGAACACCGGACGGGAGATCGGCCGCGACCTCGCGCCCGAGGGCGGCGGCTCAGCCGAGGAGAAGATGCACGCCACGCTCATCTCGCTGGGCTTTCAGCCTGAACGCGAGCTCGATCCCGAGGGTCAGCTGACGTACCGGTTGCGCAACTGCCCCTACCGCGACGCCGTGCGCGAGAACCAGCCGGTCGTGTGCACCCTGCATCGCGGCATCACGCGCGGCCTGCTCGACACCATCGCTCCCGAGACCAAGCTCGCTGGCTTCGTCCCCCGCGACCCCGACACCGCCGGCTGTCTCATCGAACTGCGCGGCGAGCTCGCCGACGAGGCCCGCGTGCGCGCCGCAGCGGCGGTCGAGTCGGACCAACCACGGTGACGGAGCCGCTTCCCGCGAGCGTCGTTACCTTCCTGAGCCCGCCGCACCCGTCGTCGCCCCGTCCCTGTCGCCACGGACGCGCGGCCCAGAGCGACTGCGCCCGATCCGCCGATGCGACCGGACATCGCGCTCCAGAGCGGGGTGTGCGCAGGCCAATCATCGCGCGGCCAGGCACTTTCCCTACCTGACCTAGAAAAACAGCCGGCGAGGGCCCGAAAGAGTCGATCCCTAACGTTCAGCTCTGCTAATTTACACAGCACAAATGTAGAAATGCTCCTGCCAGAGGTGGTCACGTGGCCGTCCAGCCCAAGGCCGCTCTTTCGTCGGCTCCCGCTCCGGCGGGCGGCCGACGAGCCACCGCCCCCGTCCCCGCCCCCGTGGGTCACCGACCCCGTCGCCGCGGCGCCGGCGAAGGCACCATCAACGCCCACCAACGGCTCCGCGCTCCGCTTAGCACCGCGCGTGTGGCGGCGCGCCACCCGCCGATGCGCCGACGGCGCTCGGCAGCCGCGGGCGTGGGCCAGCTCCTGTCGGTCTTCCTCGCCGCGACGCTCGTCATGGTCACCGCGGTCATCGTCGTCGGGATTGTGGATCGCTTGTGGGTCCTGGTGCCGGTGATGCTCGTCGACTTCGCCACCACCTTCGGCGTCGTCGCCTACATCGCCCGCTTGCTCGCCGGCGACGGCGAGTCCTAGCGCCGTGATGACAGGGTGAGCCGGGCGCTCATGGCCGCCGCCATCGGCGGCGGGGCCGCGACCGCCCGCCCGGGGTGCCCGCCTGTCGTCGTGAGGAGCCGGTGGTCTAGCCGTGACGGCACCGGGACCGTGGGATCCAGCAGCCGTGCCGCGTCGGCCACGACCAGGTGCCAGCCGTGAACGCTCTCCGGCGCCGGCGCTCCCCACGTGCGACCC
>CAWAGX010000002.1:0-25612 GCA_963781425.1 uncultured Actinomycetes bacterium
GGCGGTACCACCCGCGCCGCACGCGTGACAGTGCCATCGTTCGATTCCGCCGCGGTCGGTGAAGATGCTCACCGGTGGGGTGCGCCCCGTCTGCTGTCCGTGCGTCGGCGCCGGGCAGGGCCAGGTCGCGTGCGCGCCACGGCCCTTGTGCTCGCCGAGCAGCTCGTCGGCCAGTGCGCGAAGGTCGGTGCGCTCGAGTAGAAGATCGCGGTCGTACGTCACGGCGCCGAACTCGATTCGGCGAGCATCCGAGCATTGGTGTCGCAGAACTCGTATTCGCGCGCACCGACGTGGTGCTGGACGACCGCGGTGCGTCCCGCGACCTTCCACAGCGAACGGCCGCGGGCGAGGCGCGTCAGCAGATCGGCTTCGACGCTGGTGAGGCCGAGCAGCTCGCGCGCTTCGGGCGCCTGATCCGGTGACTGTCGGAACAGGACGCGCGTTTGCGTGTCCGCGAGGAGGCCCATCGACACCTTCGCAGTGCTGGTTCCGTCGTCGGCCTGCGCTCGAAGATCGGAAAGGCGATGGATCACCGCCACGTTGGCGACGCCGTACGCACGCGAGAGCTTCCAGCACGACTGGAGGTACTTGGCGGTGCGTTCGTTGCCGAACAGTGCCCACGCCTCGTCGAGCACTTGGAGACGCTGCGGACCCGTCGGACGCGCGAGGACTGCTTGCAACCACGCGGTCGCGGCCAGCAGCACCAGGCTGAGTGCTTCGCGGTCCTGGAAGACGGCCGAGAGATCGAGGACGAAGCCGGGACCGTCCCAGTCGACGCGAACGGTCGTCGGCCCGTCGAACATGCCGCGCAGCGAACGCTCGATGAGCTTCCCGAGCGCGTAGATCGCGTGCGATCCGGCGCGCGCCAACTCGTCGGGTGTCATCTTGGCGCGGCGTGCCATCGCATCGCGTGGGTTCGTTCATGACGCGCACGACGTCGATGAGCGTCGGTTCTTGCAGCCCCGGTGCGTGAGCGAGCTCGACGAGCGCCCAGCCCAAGAGCGCGTCCTCGATCGGCTGCAGGTCGCGCCGAAGGACTTGACCTACGAGCGCGGCGAGCAACTCGCTCTGACGGCGTGCGAGCTCGTCGGGCGTTGTGATCCCGACCGCGGGACCGGCGTCGAGCGGGTTGATTCGCGTCTGCCCGCCCGGATGCAGCTCCACGACTGCCAGACCCAATGCCTCCGCGAGCGGTCGGTACTCGCCCTTGGGATCGGCGATCGCGACCCACCGTCCGAACGTCCCAACCGAGCGGTATACGAAGGTCTTGACGGCGGTGCTCTTCCCCATGCCGACTTCGCCGGCGACGATGACGTTCGGGTTCGTCAACAGCCCGTCGGCGTACGCGGTGAACGGGTCGTACGCGAAGCTGCCTCCGCCGGTGAGGACGTTGGTGCCGACGTAGATCCCACGCGCGCCGAGGCCGGCCTCGCCGAGGAACGGGTACGCGGAGCACAGGTGCGCCGTCGTCGCGCGATGGCGCGGCACGCGCAGCTTCCGGACAGGCGTCGTCGCCGCGTTCACGCGAACCTCCGCGCGGTCGGGTAGCGGCCGATCGGCAGGCACGCGCCTATTCCCGCGTCATGCTGACCGTCGAGGGCGCGCAGCTCCAGCCCGACTTGCGCGGCGGCCTGCTCGTATTCGGCGCGCGCCGCGTCGAGTTGCTCGCGGTCGCTCGCCGTCACGGTGACGAAGCCCGCGAACTCCAGCTCGGCGTAACCGGCAACAAGCTCGCTCTCCCGCTCGAGGACCGCGGTCTCCGCGCGGCGATGGCGTGCTCCGATGCGAAAGCCGCGCTTAGCTCGCTGCTCCTCATCTGACGCGAGCACGCGTGGCATCGCGGTCGATTTGGCGTTGCGACCGTGACGGCGCCACCGGCTCGTACACCATCGCGATCGTCCGCACACCGCCCGAGTGCAACAGCAGCGGCTCCATCCATGCCGGGTGCAGCTCGAGCCGCGGCCACTCCGCGATCCAGTAGGCGTGGTGGTACGAGCCGTCGACCCTCGCGCTGCTCGAGCTCGAGGTCGACTGCGATCGGTCCGAGGTTGTGCTCGCTCACCAGCGCATCGGTGAAACCGGCACGCGCCCGCGCGGCAAAGCCCTGCAAGACGGTCGGATCGAGGCGGACCCGCAGCACCTCGCGCAGCTCGCCCGGCGACAGCGGCACGTCGACCGTCAGACCGGCATCTTCGATGCGAGCGGTCAGCAGCCGGAGTTCCTCGAGAAGCAAGTCCGCGAGCGCGTCGTCGAGCGGAGTCTTGGCGGTCCGGTTGATCCGCGCTCGCCGGATATCAATGGTGACCGTGAGCAGGACCTCGTGGCGCGTCGTCATCGGTCCCGCTCCGTCGAGCAGCTCGTCGTACGCGTCGCGGTGCAGCGAGCCGGGCGCGCTCGCCGCCTCCCGTTCGACGAAGCGCAGGTGGTCTTCGAGCCCTGCGGGCGCTGCCCATTCCGACCACGCGACGCGCGCCACGGATGTGCGCTCGCGACAGAACCCGGCCAGTACTTCGCCCCAGCCGGCCAGCAGCCGATCCTGGCTGGCGCGCTCGATGAGCGCGAACTCACGACCCCGAATTCGCAGCACGCCCGAGAGCAGGTGCTCGCGCCGGTCGGCGATCAGACCGACGCTGCCGAGGCGACGGCGGCGCGTCCACGACGCGGACGCCTCGAGGATTTCGAGTCCCGCGAGGAACGCGGGCAATGTTGCCCGCGTTCGTGTGCCCGACTCGCTGAGTAGCGGCACGCGGGCCGTCCACCGTCGCTGTCGGTGCAGCCCGAGCAGCGTCCAAGAACCAAGGACTGGAATCCAGTCGTGCAACGGACGCCCGTGCCAGCGACCGAACGCGAGAAGGCCCGCGCCAACCAGCGGAACGACGGCAACCGCAACCGGCGCGCCGCTGCTGACCACAACGGTGCCGATGACGAGACCGGCTGCCAGCGTGAGGCATTGCGTCGCGCCGAGGCCGAGGATCCAGCCAGCGCGGTCGCGAGGCGCGAAGCGATACATGCGTTCGGTGCCGACGCTCACCGGTCAACTCCTTCCGATGAACCGCCCGGATCGCGGGGAACCGCCTCGCGTCGCGCCGCAGTCGGTCGTGCGATCGGCACGGTCGCGGACAGCCCGTGCCGGCTCGCTGGCCGACCTCCGCAACCGCGAGCGCGGCGGCCGCCGGTCCCGCAGCGGCCGCTCCCCCACCCGCCGCTCCACCACCGCGCCCTGGGCCGCTCGAGGCAGCGCCGGTCGGGCCCGGCGACGCGCCCGGCCTGGAGCCGCCCCGCCACCGTTGGGAGAGCCCCCTGGAGGGCCCGACCCGAAGTCGCCGCCGGGCTGCACGGGCGCTCGGCCTGCCGCGCCATTCGAGCCGTTGCCGTGCGCGCCTGCGAGACGCTCCAGGTAGAACGCGCTCGCCGACGCCTGTTGCGTGGTTCGTACCGGCCCTCGGGAGATGCCCTGAGCGACGATTGCCGCCTCGGCGGCGGGAAACAGCTTGAGCACCACGAACGGAGCGAAGGCGGCGAGCCCGAAGATGACCAATCCCGAGAACAGCGTCCCGGCGCTCGCGCTCACGCCGCTCGTCGAACCGGCGTCGGCATGTCCCGCGTTGTCAACGCCGGCGAGCGCCGCCGCGCCTACGGAGAACGCGACCGCGATGACGACCTTGGAGAAGATCAACGCGAGCACGAGCTCGGTCAGCTTGCGCACCATGCCTCGAGCTGCGGGCCAGACCATCGCGGCGAACACGAGCGGACTCGAGCGCGATGAGCAGGTAGATCAACGCCGAGCGGACCACGAGCTCGATCCACACGAACAGCGCCGCAATGATGCACAACAGGCCGAGCAGCGCGATGACGAACGACGTCTGACCCGAGAACGAGCCGGCGGTGCTGATGACTTTCAAGACCTGCTTCGCGTCATCACCGCCACCGTGCAACACGGCGTGCGACAACTCGTCGCTCAGCTGCAAGCAGCTTGTCGCCGACCGCGATGGTCACGACCATCCCGAAGACTGCGAGCGGCAGGTCCCGCGCCATCCGAACGAGCATCGCCATCGGATCGCCGGCAAGCAGACCCTGGATCAGTCCGAGGAACAGGAAGCCGAGCAGCAGGACCGCGGCGATGCCGAGCACGGTGCGATACGGGACTGTTCGAGCCCGAGAACCAGTCCGAGCTCAGGTTCACACGAGTCGTGTCCTCGAGAAGCGTGAGAACCTGGCCGACGAACCACGCGACCGCGTCGACGATCCAGCTCACGATCCCGGCCATGACCTGGTCCCAGACGAAGCCGGCCGCGCCTTGAGCGACAGGACCGACCGTGTGGTTCCACACCCATCCGAGCGCCATCTCCGAGCCAGCCCATCAGGGCATCCCCACCGGCTCGAAACCGGCCAACTCGGCTTCCAACTCACTCGGCGTCGCGAGCTTGGTAGCAGTGGCTGCGGGGTCGGGTCCTGGGATGTCGGTCTCGCTCCAGATCTTCCAGTCGCCCTGCTCCCAGACGAGGTCGTACGTCACCGTCGCCCACTGCTCACCGGGGTTGGTCATCCCATCGCGGGACACGACCGCGACGCGCCACAACCGCACACGGGCGCGATCCGGCGAGAACGCGTCGACGCGCGTTGCGATCACGCCGACGCGCAGCTCGGATCGGTCCGCTGCCACGGCCGAGCGCGTTCCGCAACTGCGTGAAACCCGCGAGCTCGCTCTGCGCGAACTGTTCGCTGCTGTCGCGGCTGGCGACGCGTCGCAAGACGTCCTGCGGCCGCGGTGGGATCGAGCGACAGCAGAAGATCGCCGAGCTGCACGTAGGCGATCGCCGCGTCCCGCGCGCCGCTCTCGGTTCGAGCGAAACCGACCGGAACGCCCGGCCGCGTCCAACGTGCGGCGCCGCGCAGCGATCGACGAACCGCGCTTCGGAGCGAGCGTTGCTCGCAGTGTCGCGGAAGAACAGCGTCTTGGTGGCGAGACCGGCGACGAACAACACCACCGCGCCAAGCACGAGTGCGCGTCGACTCAGTGTGACGCCTTCGGTCGACATCGCTGCGCTACCGGGCAGCCCGATAGAGAAGGTTGACTGCAGTCGGCGCGACGCCGGCGAGGCAGGCCCCGACCGCTCCCGCGACCGCGAGGGTCTTGCCGCGAGACGCGCCCGCGAAGTTGCCGGCCTGATGGCCGACCCAGAACAGGCCCGCACCGGCGAGGATCGCCCCGAGCGATCCCCAGAGCGCGGCCTGCGCCAACCAGTTGAGGATCTGTTGAATCAGGCCGGCGCCCGGCATCCCGTTCGTCGTCGGGTCCACCGTGACGTCGGCCAGCACGATCAGCCAACTCGCCACCAATCGCATCGCTCCTCCTCGATCGGGTGCTCGCTCATTGGCCCGTTCAAGGAGAACAAGTGCGCGACCCCCCCGGGGTGGCCGCGCACTTGTTGTGGGAGTGGGGAATCCCGCTGATGAGAAGGACCGCACGGTGCGAGCGCGGCTCGTCACAACCATCCTTGTCGCCACGGCTGTCGTGTCCTTCGAGCGCGATGAAGAAGCTTGCGATCTTCGTCATCGGCGCGATCGCCGTCGCTGATGGCGCTCTTGCTCGCCTTCGTCATCGTCGTCGCCGCGGCGATGTCGGGCAGTTCCAGCCAGCCGTCGGCACAGGCAACGGCGGAGATACCGCCGTATCTGCTGCGCGCGTACATCGACGCGGCCGCGACGTGTCCAGGGCTTCCGTGGGAGGTGCTCGCAGCGATCGGGTTCACCGAATCGCGTCACGCGGACGGCCGCGCCGATCCAGTGACCGGCGAAGTCAGCCCGCCGATCGTCGGGCCCGCACTCGATGGCACGAACGGCAACGCCCGCATCCCCGACCCAAGCGAGCCCGACGGCTGGGCGCACGCGCACGGCAACATGCAGTTCCTCAAGACCACATGGGCGCGATGGGGAGTCGTCGCACCTGGTCGACCTGTAGGTGCAGTCCCCGACTACGACAACGCCTACGACTCGATCTACAGCGCTGCGCACTTGCTGTGCGGAGACGCGGGGCGCATCGACGACCTGAACGCCGCGATCCTTCGGTACAACCCGTCAACGAGCTACGTGAACACCGTTCTCGCGAAAGCCGCGGAATATCGTGCGGCCGGCGCGCCCGGCCTGCTCGGCGGTCCGATCGTCGCGGGCGCGTACACCCTTCCGGTCGACCGTTCGGTCTTCGACGCGCACCCCGAGTACCTCACCAACCCGCACCACGACTACCCCGCGTCGGACATACCTGTGCCGACAGGCACGCCGGTGTACGCGGTCACGAGCGGTCAGGTCATCCGCGATCGAGCCGATCGATTCCAAGTGCGGCAACGGAGTCATCCTCGACGGCAACGACGGCTTCCGCTACCTCTTCTGCCACGGCAGCCAAGTGCTCGTGAGCGCCGGACAAGCGGTCACGGTTGGTCAGACCATCATGCTGTCGGGCGCGACCGGCGACGCCACCGGCCCGCATCTTCACTTCCAGATCAATACGATCGGCGGAGGACCAATGTGCCCGCAACCGCTCCTCGTCGCGTGGTACCAGGGCATCCCGGCCGCGCCACCGACAACGTCGAGCGGATGCTTCTACTGGCCCGCGCCGCGACGCAATTCGATCGCACCCGCGGCCACGATTTGGCATCCTGTCGTCATGCCCCAGTTTGACGGCACTCCGTAGGCAGCGATCCCGTAGGTCACCTCCTGCAACCGGAGAAGTGCCTAGTCGTGTTGTCGATGACGATGAGTTGGACCGAGATCTCGTGCCGCGCTCTGGCGCGCTCAGGCGAAGGCGGCCTCGGCTGGCGATGCGCCCGACCATCTCTCCTGTCGACGGAGCAGGGATCGGCCCCCTTGTTGCCCTCGAGGCCGCCCTGGAGCGGTTCCCGGGCCGAGACGGGCCGGGATGACGCCTGGTCCGGTCCCGGGCGACCGACATACCTTCCGCGCGATCATGTGCGGATGCCAGAGGTGACGACCCACTCCCACACGCAACGCTGGCTGCGCCGGGAGACCGTCTGACATGGCCACGGCTGACCAGTTCAAGGCTCTCGTCCGCAGCCATGCCGACGGCGATGACGGACACTTCTATGCGGTCGCAATGCAGGTCGCGGCACGCGCAGCCAAGCAAGGCCAGGCTCGGTTTGCGCAGGACCTCCGAGAGCTGATCGACGCCGCGAAGGCGGAGTCCCATTCGAATCGCCGACAACTCAAGCCGGTCCCGGTCACTCAGCCCCGCGGTGACCTCGCAGGACTGCTCGCAGTCTGGTACCCCTCGCAGCGTCTCAGCGACTTGGTCGTTGAGCCACGGGTTCGTCAGTCGCTCGACCGTGTACTGACGGAGCAACGCCAACAGGACCGGCTGCAAGAGTTCGGCTTCGAGCCGGTCCGATCGCTTCTCCTCATCGGGCCACCGGGTACGGGAAAGACACTCTCGGCCAGCATCCTCGCGGCGAGCTGCGTCTGCCGTTGTTCCTGATCCGCTTGGAGACCCTGATCACCAAGTTCATGGGGGAGACCGCCGCCAAGCTGCGTCTGTGTTCGATGCCGCGGAGAGACACCGGGCGTGTACCTCTTTGACGAGGTCGATGCGCTCGGCGGCGAACGCCGACGCCCAACGATGTCGGCGAGATCCGTCGGGTGTCTGAACTCGTTCCTGCAGTTCCTCGAACAGCGAGCACTCGACAAGCCTGATCGTGGCTGCGACCAATCATCCGCAGCTGCTCGACCGGGCGATGTTCCGCCGGTTTGCGTCGGTCATCGAGTACTCGCTTCCGACGCCGCGGTGGCTCGCGAGGTGATGCGCAATCGTCTCGCGTCGCTCGACACTCGAGGGATCGGGTGGAAGCAGGTCGACGAGGCGGCCAGCGGACCTCAGCCACGCTGAGCTGACGCTGGCGTGCGAGCAGGCGGCGAAGGAAACGATCCTCGACAAGGCCGAGACGCGTCGACGACCGATGTGCTCGTCGCCGCTCTTAAGGAACGGCATCACGCCGGCGCTCGATAGCGATCCTCATGGCAGACCGTGACCGCCTGCACATCCTCGTTCCTCGGCCCGGCGGCGGCCGAGGCGTACACGTCCCACACCTCGGGTACGGGGGAGCCCGCGTCCTCCAGCGCCGATACGTCCGTCCGTGCCAGCCGACTGACTTGCACGAGGCAAGCAGGCGGAACGTCGGCGCTGTTCGCCGCGCCGCCGCGGCTGCAGAATCGGCGTCATGCCAGCAAGCGATGGCATGCTACGTCACCTTCGACAGCTTGCCGGGCTTCGAGCTTGAGCTCAGTGCCCTCGACCCCGCGAGGCGGCACACCCGAGCTGCTCGCCGTCCGGGACCGATCGAGGCACCAGTTCGGTGCGAACGGGCGACCGTGTTCCGTTCCCGACGGCGCGCTCGGCTACTTCCTGAAGCGCCTGGAGGAGTACGCGTCCGAGAACACCAGGAGGGCGAGCCGAAGCAACGCCAACATGGTGGAGCGGATCGCCGCGGTTCGGCTCGCGACTATCGAGGCGCTGTGGACCGACGCCCCAGGATCAGTTCCCCGAACCCGACGAGTTGTTCTGGTGGGAGGTCTGGTTTCGAGCAAGTGACGGACGAGAGGCGATCGGCTTCGCGCCTACGCCGAGCGCGTCGGAATCGAAGTCGGTGATCGGCAACTGGTCTTCGACAATCGGGTGATCGTCCTCGTTCGCGCACGGCCGAACCAGCTCTCCTCAGCGCTCGAATCTCGATGACTTCGCCGAGCTCCGCGCGGCGCACGACAAACTCGACTTCTTCGCCGGCCTCACTCCCAGCGGAACAAGCCGAGATGGATCGACGAGCTCGTCGGCCGACCGCGCAGCTCCTGACGACGCCGCGCCCGCGGCCTGCATCCTGGATACCGGGGTGAACCGCGGCCATCCGCTTCTGGCGCACTCGCTCGCGGAAGAGGACATGCACACCTGCGATCCCACCTGGGGCATCGACGACCACGACGGCCACGGGACCGAGATGGCCGGCCTGGCGTTGTACGGCGACCTGCGCGGCATTCGAAGACGGCGGCGCGGTCCTCGTCCGGCATCGCCTCGAGTCGGTGAAGGTCCTCGCCGGCGAACGACACGATCCGGACCTGTACGGGGCGATGACGGCGGAGGCGGTGGCCGCGTACCGAGATGCAAGCACCGAATCGACGGCGTGCGTTCTCCATGGCGATCACCGCGGAACCCGACCGCACGCCGGGACGCCGACCTCGTGGTCGGCGGCGATCGACGCACTCGCAGCCGGTCGGGCGTTCGACACGATCAACGGCGAACTGCAGTACATCGACGAGGCGAGCGTCGACTGCCCATCGACTCTTCGTCATCTCGGCGGGCAACGTCCGGACATCGACGGCACGTACCTCGATCGTTGCGACATCGAGCCGATCGAGGACCCTGCCCAAGCATGGAACGCCCTCAGCGTGGGCGCCTGTACGCACTGGTCGACGTCGGCACGCGGGCACATTTCATGAAGGATGGTCACCGCTCGCGCCGGCCGGGACCTCTCCCCGTTCAGTCGCACCGCGTCGGCTTCCAGGCAGTGGCCTGCCAAGCCCGAGATCGTGCTGGAGGGCGGCAACGTCGCCGTATCTGCGGCGGGCACCGACTTCGATGGCCCGACTCGTTGCAGGTCCTCACGACGGCATCGAACCCCGCCCTGCGGCTCCTCACGCACGACCAACGCCACGAGCGCGGCCACGGCCGAGGCCGCGTACCTCGCAGCGGCTGTCGCTGCCGAGTACCCGCGTTTTGGCCGGAGACGGTGCGCGCCCTGTTCGTGCATTCCGCGGAGTGGACGCCGCAGATGCGGACGCAGTTCGACGGCGCCGGAACAGACGCCGCGCGACGGCCCGATGCTTCGTCGGTACGGCTTCGGCGTCCCGTCCTCGACCGCGCTCTGCGCAGCGCAACCAACGCGCTCACACTGATCGTCCAGGACACGATCCGTCCATTCGAGCGATCGCGGCTCCGCGAGATGCACCTCCACGATCTTCCGTGGCCGAAGACGAGCTGGCAGACCTCGGCGAGGTGCCGGTGAGGCTCCGCGTGACGCTCTCGTACTTCATCGAGCCGAACCCTACCCGCCGAGGCTGGGGGCGTCGATACCGGTACGCATCGCACGGGCTCCGCTTCGAGCTGAAGAGGCCGACGAGACCAATGACGACTTCCGGAAGCGCCTCAACAAGAAGGCGCTCGACGAAGAGGAGGAGCGGCCGTGCGGACGGAGAGCACCGGACGGCTGGTACATCGGCAGCGAGACGCGGAACCGCGGGTCGCTCCACAGCGACATCTGGGACGGGAACCGCCGCCGAGCTCGCCGCTCGTGGCCGAGTCGCCGTGTTCCCGGTGACCGGATGGTGGAAAGAGTTGCCCGCTCGCGACCGGAGCGACTTCGGCGCTCGATACTCGCTCGCTGATCTCGATCGAGACACCGGTCGACAACGTCGACATCTGGACTCCTGTCGCGCAAGAGGTCGGGCTGCCGATCACGATCGAAACGTAACCGTGGGACCGCGGCGGGGTTTCGACGGCAAGTGGCCACGAAGGTGCGTCCGTGCAGTCAGTTACCCGCGGCTTGGCCACTGGGCTGGTCCGAGCTGCGCCCGACCGGCTTGGCTGGCCATTCCTTCTCAGAACGTGCTGAGGACCACGCCGAATCGAGAGAACATTTCGGCCCACCGTCTAAGGCGGGACGCGGCTTGGAGACTGCATCACTGAACCGGCGTTCTGCGCTCGTGTCGCCTGTCCCCCAAGTGCCGTTCGGGGACATCACACAATCCTCCACAGATTGGGCTGCGGCGAGCTTGGGAACGTGGCACCGCGGCTTGATGTTGTTCTCTCCCGAGATCAGTGCCCTACCCCGACGCGTTCCCCGAGCCCCTTGATTCAGATCTCGACGCGTCAATCTCTCGTGCAACGACACCGTGTCCGGATGGAGTTCGTCGCAGGGGTCTTCGACCTCGAGCGCCGCGCAGAGATCGCGGAGGTCGCCCTCGACGCCGCTGATGTTGCCCAGCTGGTGATGCGCGAGCATCCGGTCGCGATACAGGATCTCGTTGGCGGGCGCGGCGCGTAGGCCAACGGCCGTGGCGTCGAGTGCCGCGCCGGCATCGCCCGAATCAAGGAGGATCGCAGCAAGGAGGTGCGCGGCATCGACGACGATCGCCTCCGCGTGTGCGACGAAGCCGTAGGCGTTCGCCCATGCGTACCCGTGCGCCGAAGTGAACGGTCGGCCACGTACGACCTGGAGGGCCTCGCCAAGAGCCGCGACCGCGTCGTCGCTCGCAGCCGTCGACGACGCACGCAACTTGGTCTGCAAGTCGCGCGAGGTCGGTTCCGACGGTCGGACGCAGAATCAGGCGCTCTCCGCGTTCGACGAGGGGCAAGTGGAAGTCGCCGTCCTTCCCGACACCGAGCGCATTGCGGACATCCGTGATGATGTTCCACCATCGCTTGGCCGAGACGGCGCGTTCCGGCCACAGCGCCGTCTGGACCGTGTCGGGATCGACCGGATGCTCGCGCATCGCGAGAAACGCGACGAGCTCAGTCTCGCGTTCGGTCAGCCGACGGGTCGCGCCCACTACTTCAACATCACCGAGGACGCGCACTTCGATCTCCACATCACGCTCAGGCTCGCTGATGACTGCGCCCGACTCAGCGTCTCGCGCATCGTCACTCCGCTCACACACTGGGGCGAGAGGTTCATCGACGTCCTCGAGGGTCTCGTCGAGGAGTTGCATGACGGCACCGGCCTCCTCGGCCTCAATCCCTTGCACGTCGAGCTCTCGCTCGAGGCCAGCGACTCCGAGACGCGGAACATCAATCGCGCCCTCGTGGACGTGCAGGATCCACGGCGCGTCGGGCAACGTCCCAACGACGAGCACACCGATCCCGTGGCCCGAAGGCTGCGTCAGCTCCTTGATCCGATCGCGTTGTCGCGCGTCTGTCGGCGCCTCGTCGAGGACGAGAAGCAGAGGCGCCCACGGATCAGCGCCGCGGCTCGCGACCCGTGCTTCGAACGTCGTCGCGTGGCCGCGATCGTCGAGCGCGTGATCCATCGCGCCGACTTGCTTTGAGACGATGTCGAGGGCCGCATCGACGCTGTCGACGACACGCAGGCGCGGCGCCGCGTCGGATGGTCGCAAGAGCGCTTCGCCGTCGACCAGGAGAACCTCGAGGGCTGTCGGCGATCGGGCTCACTGCGAGCTCGAGTGCGATGCTGCGCGCGAGCGCACGCGCTTCTGTTGTTGATCCGTCGATGCAGACGAGGCCACATGCTTCGAGGTCGAGCATGACCGGTCCGTCGGGGCCGCGGCCGATCGTGGCGACCGCGGGCATCGGCGCGCACGCCTGTCCCGCGACCGTCTTGAGCTGAACGGTCGATGTGGCGCGAGGGAGCTCCCACAACCAACCGGGCGCGCGCACCTTCCACGGCCTTGGTGCGTCGAGATTCGGTTCCTCGAGCATGACCACGAGATCGTTCCCGCCGAGCTGAACCGCGACCGGCCGGGGCAAGATGTGGCTACCGCCGATGCGAGTACGCGCGGACAAGGTGCGAAGCGCGACGTCGAGCCAAGGACCCGGCGCGTCGGCGGCAAGCGCACGCGCGGCGATCTCCGTCGGGACGAGCTCTGGCGACGGTCGACGAACCGCTTGGCCTGGTCTCCGGCGCTTGAGCTGTCGTCGGCGGAGGACACTCAACGCCGTTACGACGCCGGCAGCAGTCAGCGCGCCGGCGACACCGAGCACGACATGATCGTCGTCTTGTCGATGATGCCTTCGACGTTGACGCGCTCGTTGGGCTCTTGTGCGTTACCGGCGGCGCGGTCGGCTCGGCGCCGTCGCGCTCGTCGATGGTGGCGACGTGGTGGTCGGTGCGGCTGTCGAAGGAACGGGTGGCAGGCGGCGGCGGCTCGGGAGCGGGTGGCTTCGGCGGAACGACAGCCGGCGGTGCGGATACCGCAGCCGCCGACGGCAGCTCGAATCGCCATCCGGGATAGATCCAGTGCGGATCGGTCAGCGCCCGGCCATCGGGCTGCGGGCTGCCCTTGTTGAGGTTGTAGATCTCGGGCCAACGGAAGGGATCGCCGAGGTGGCGCTGCGCGATGTCCCAGAGCGTGTCGCCCGGCACGACCTCGTAGACAACGGGAACTTGAGCGGTCACCGTCGGCGTCGCTCCGCCGATCGCCCCGTTCCCATCCGGCGACGCTCTCGCGCTCGGGATTGCGACATCGACAAGCCGCGCCGTGGACGTCACCGGGTCGCCGCGCTGGAGGCTCGCGACGAGTGACGGAGTCCGTGTCGGTGCCGGTCTCGTCAGCGTGGTCAACGCGGCAAGGATCACGGCTGAGACGAGTACGCCCGCGAAGGCCTGGAACGGTCCGGCGAGCGGAAGGTGTGTCGCAGTCCTTCCACGTATCGCTGCTGCAGCTTCGGCGACGATGGACGCGACGAGCAACGCCCACGTGAGCCACACGACGACGGCGAGTGCCTTGAGCAGCACCTCGTCGGGGATGCCGTTCTCCTCGAGCGTTCGGCGCGCCTCGCTCCAGCTCGGAACGCCGTGCGGGAGCGGCCAACCGATGAAGTGCCACAACGCCCACGGCACACCGACAATCAGAAGCGCGAGAACGACGACCGCCGCGATTCCCTTGGCGATGCGTGCGGCGTGAGTTCATGGCTCGGGCGCCTCGACGCCGTGTTCGGGTCGTGCGGAGCCGCGGCCTTCGACGGTGAGCTTCGCGATCCCGCCGACCCCGAGTATCTGCATCGGCTGCGTGATTCGCACGCTCACGTCGACCTCGTTGCCGTGGATCTCGACGGTGCCTTCGTGACCCGTCTGCGCGAGGTAGGCGAGCGCTGCTTGACGAGCTTCGTCGGGGTTGAGCGTGAGCTCGCCGGTTGCGCGGTACGTCGCGAGGTCGATCGCCTGCGCGCCGGCGCGCGCGGCGGCCTGCGCCTCGTTGATTGCCTGCACTCGGGCGGCAAGGGTGAGGCCGCCGTCGATCACGAGTCCGGCGAACAGGATGAGCGCGGCCGCGAACACCACGACGAACGCGGTGACGGTTCCGTCCTCGCCGTGAATGCGCTCGTTGACTCGGGCGCGTCATGGCCCGACTCCTCGGTACCGATCGAGCGGCGCGACTGCGCGGGCCGTCAACGTCTTGGCCGATGGGACACGCAAACCGGTCACGTCTTCGAGATCGACGGTGCAGGACACAGCCACGGCGACGGACCCGCCGGGATGGAACTGCGCCGTATCGACCGTGACGTCGAGGTGCGCACAACTGATGTGCTGATCGGCAAGCGCCGAGGCGGCGGTCGTCTGCGCCGCATTGGTCGCAGCGACGGGATCGCGGGCGATCGACGCTGCCCGTGCCGCTTGATTCGCTGCTCCGTCGACATCGATCCGCGATCCCGCGAGCCGGCCGAGCGCGACGACGAACAGCGAGGAAGAGGATGAGCAAGGGCGTCACGATGACGAGCTCGGCCGTCACGCCACCGGCGTCGTCGCTCAGACGGCTGCTCATGGACCCGATGCCGCCGGGCGGAAGCGTTCGGTCGGCCCGCTCGCGACTGCTCGTACCGGGAGATGGAAGAAGGGCACCACCGAGGGCGCATCGCCCGTCACCGTCACGGTCGTCGTGTCGGCGGTGCGGCGCGTCACGACGTGCGGGTCGGACAGGACCCCGAGTTGGGCCAGAACAGCGTCCGCTTCGTTCTGACCGGTCGCCTCCGATCCGTTCTCGATCCGGCCCGCGGCGAGGCCCTGTTGCGCAGCCGTCTTTGCGACGTGGCTCGCGTGCTGCCACAGCGCGAACTGGATCACGCCGAGGATCAACAGCAGGAGCAGCGGTGTCGCGATAACGAGCTCCGCCGAGACGGAGCCACGCTGCCCGCCGGTGTGGAGTACGACAACGTTCGATCACGGCTCTCACCGCTCTACGGTCCCGTATCGATGCCGTTCGCTTTCGAGAGAACCTTCGCCGAGACGACCGCGACCGCGGCGACGGCCATCGCAGACCAGCAACGCGATGACGACGACTGCCTCGGTCGAGTATCCCGCCTCTGGCTGTGCCCGTGCGAGCGTGAGCCGCTCGCGAAGGCGAGAGATCACTTGTAACAAGATGTTGAGTTCGGGCAACACGGCACTTCTCCTTCCGATGTGGGCTCAGAGTCCGGTGAGGACGTGCTCGACGGCCGGATAACCGACGAAAGCGAGGAACCCGGCGAAGAGCAGTACGACGGGGAGGCTCATGCGTTCCGTCGCCGCCTGCGCAGCGGTCTCGGCTTCGGCCAGTTCATGGGCGCGGAGCGACGCGGCCTTGGCTGCGAGCGAAGAACGCACCTTGGCGCCTTCTGTGCCGGCGAGCGCGACCGACGCGGCAAGCTCGGCGAGCTCCGGAACGCCGAGCTCGTCGCCGACCTGCGCGAGGGCAGACCAAGGTGTCTCGCGCGCGAGGCGAGCGCGGCCCAGCGCGTGCCGAAGGTGCTCGAACGACCAGCCGTTGCCGACGCTCGCCGCGTCCTCGAGTGCCGTCTCGACGCCTCCGCCGCCGGCGAGCGCGACCACAACGAGGTCGAGAAATGCCCCGAGGGCGTGGCGGAAGTCGCGGCGCCGCGCTTGTGCCTCGGAATGAATGCCGAGATCGGGGATCCAGAACCCGACGACCGCAAACAACAGCGCGCCCCAGACCGGGACGCACAAGCGGGAATGACACGCCGCCGACGCGCAAGGACGGCCGCCGTTGCGGGCACAAGCAGCAACCCGACGAGGGCGAGCGTGACCTTCTCGGCAAGGTGCGTCTCGGGGCTCCGTCCGAGCACCGCGAGATCGCGGCCGACGCCCCGCCACGTCAAGGACCCGAGGCCCGACCGCGCGAGTAGCTCGGCAATCGGTCGGCCGAGACGCGCAGCAACCCCCTCGTCGTCGACGGGCTCCAAGACCTTTGGTACGTCGTTGGTGCGCAGACGGGCGAGCGATTCGCTCAGAGTGGGTCGCGGTGGCGCCCAACCGCGCACGACCAGCCACGCTCCCGCACCCACTCCGCCACCTGAGACGAGCGCGAGGATCACGGCCGCACCTCGGCGGCAAGAAACCGCTCGGGAAGCGCCGGCTTCGCCATGCGCGGCAAGCCACGCGAACGCTGCCGCGAAGATGCCGCCGATTCCGAGCAAGACAAGTTGACCGAGCGCCGTGTCGTACGGCTCGAGGTAGGTGTGGTTGAGCAGCGCGAGCCCGAATGCGAGGGTCGCGGTTACGCCGAGAATGACCTTGACCGAGGTGCGCGTCCGTGCACGGCCCGCTTCGACTCGGAGACGCATCGTTGCCTGCTCGCGCGCGGCCTGCGCGAGCGTCCCCAGGAGCTCACCGAGCCGATGTACTTGATGCTCGGCCGCCAGTGTCAGTGACGCGACGACGAGGTCGCAGGTCGGATCGGCGACGTCGTCGGCGAAGGCGCGCAGCGCAGTCGCCAGGCGCTCCCGCCCCAAGCGCCCCGCGAGCGTGACTACCTCCCGTCGGATCGGCGCCGGTGCCATCGGAGCAGTGGACGTGATCGCCTGCTCGAGCCCCGCAGCTCCGGCCATGGTGTCGCGCAACATCTCGGACCAGCTCGCGATCGCTTCGATGCGCGCGACGAGGGCCGCTTGCGCTGCGCCTTCGCTCAGTAGACGCGGGAATGCGAGCGCGGCCGCCGCAGCCAGGAGCGCGCCGACGGGCCAGCCCGTTACGGCACCCACGAGAACGCCGGCCACGATCGCTACGGCGAACTGCAGCGTTCGATGCTCCCAACGCGGTGGAAGGGCGGGGCGGCGAAGCCGCGGCAACTCGACGCCTCGCAGCGCCCATCACGATGACAGTGACGCCGAGCCCCACGACCGCGCCGCAGATCGCTGGCGAGCGCCGTCACGCTTCCCACCAACCGCCGGGACGATCCAGCAATGCGGGGTCGAAATCCCACAGAGACCAGTTCGTCGAGCGTGTCGACGCGAAGCTGCGTTCCTGGGATCGCACGCCGGTCAGGGCCGGGGCGAAACACCTCGTTGGAGACGACCAACGGTCCTTCGGCGTCGACGACCTCGCGCACGGACGACACGAAGCGACTTCCGTCCGGATGTTGCGCGAGGTGGACGACAAAGTGCACGGCGTTAGCGACCAACAAGTTCGTGGCTTCGAGCGGGAGGCGCTCCGGGTGCCTGCGCGGCGTACGTCGCCAGCTTGGAGAACGCGCCCTTCGACGACGACGCGTGGAGGGTCGTCATCGATCCGTCGGT
Organism: uncultured Actinomycetes bacterium; assembly: GCA_963781425.1. GTDB lineage: Bacteria > Actinomycetota > Acidimicrobiia > IMCC26256 > PALSA-610 > DASQHW01. Next base: position 17,303 of record CAWAGX010000002.1, read on the forward strand.
CCCCTGCGACATCGCGTTCAGGAGCGCGAGTACTTCGTCGCCACGAGCTTCTCCGACGATGACCCGATCCGGCGACATCCGCAGCGCCCAGCGCACAAGATCGGCGAGGGTGATCTCCCCTTCTCCTTCGACGTTCGGCTCGCGAGCTTCGAACGCGACGACGTCGGGATGAAGATCGGGGTAACGGTCGAGCCCGAGCTCGAACGAGTCCTCGATCGTGACGAGGCGTTCCCACGAAGGGATGTCGGCCGCCATCGCGCGCAGAAGTGTCGTCTTGCCCGATCGCCGTGCCGCCGCAGATCACACACGACTTTCGGGCTCGCATCGCGGCACCGAGGAACTCGCGCAGCGCGACGTCGAGTGTTCCCATCCCGATCAGGTCATCCGTCGTGACCTTGAGATACCGATGCCGGCGAATCGAAAGGCACGGACGCGCGGCGACCGCCATGACCGCGAACAACCGCGAGCCGTCCGGCAGCTGCAAGTTGAGTCGCGGGGAGCCAAGATCGAAGCGGCGCTCGCCGATGCCGAGTCGGGCGGCGGCCATGCGCAGCAGGTCGATGAGCTCGGCGTCGGAGTTTGCGATCGGCTCGACGCACTCGCGCCGACCATCGGCGTAACGAACCCACACGTTGTCGCAGCCGTTGGCGTTGATGTTCTCGAGCATCGGGTCGTCGAGGAGGCGCTGCAGGCGCTGCAGCCGGAACAGCGCGTCGAACACGGTCTGCGCGATTTCGTCCTCTTCGTCGACGGACAGGGTCGGGCGACCCGCGGCAAGCGACGTGCGGGCGTGGCCATCGAGGGCGTCCGCGATGAGCTGACGCCCCAACGCCTCGTCCTCCGTCGGTGCAGCAGGTGACCGTCCTGCGGCCTCGTCCATACGTCGGCGTTCTTCGATCCGAGACGAGAACTTCGCTGCGGATGCGAGCCGCGAGGTCGGACGCCGCGGTCATGACCGCGCTTCTTCGCGCTCGATAGTGCCAACGAGCGGCCGCGATCGGCGTGCCCGACTGTTCGTCACGCGTCCGCGGCTCCGACGCAGATGTGGGTTTGCTCACGGCGAGCCGATCGTGAACTGCGTCCGCGAGGGACCGCGCGTGTCGAAGCAGCGGTGAACGCGCGCGAACGCGCGGCGACGCGCCGCGTTCCAGACAGGAGGCTCCGTCCGGGATCGAATGGCATGTCGCCGAGCACCTCAACCTGAAGCGCTTCGCTCGACCTCGGCCTTGCTGTAGGGACCGTCACCAACTAGGACCACGGCCGGCACATTCGGCGCGCCCGCGCGGCGTTCGAGCCATGCAGCGAGAGCGTGAAGGTCCGGGAGTTGCCGGCGCACCAGGAGCAGCGCCACGTTCGCGCGGTCGAACGCGTCATGCGCGAGCGACGGGCCGGACAGGCGACCGCAGTCGACGAAGCACGTCCGCGTCCAGTCGAGGCAAGTTGTGCGGGAAGGGCCCCAAGCAGCCGGCACGCGGTCACCGTCTGCTCCAGCGACGGCGGTGCCGCGAGCACCACCGTTCCGGGCGCAAGCTGCTGGCAGTGCTCCCAGATGAGCTCGGGATCGTCGCGGCGCCGCGCGGACGCGGCGAGGCTCACCAAGCTCGGTTCAGGCTTCAACCCGAACTGCGCTGCAAGGGTGCCGCCCGCGGGATCGAGTTCGACGACGAGGCGGCGTTCCATCTCCATCCCAGGCTGCAGCGAGCGCGACGGTCGTCGTCGTGACCGCGCACGAACGCACCGACGCGAGCGCGACAACGCCCATCACGACTCCGTCGCCGGAAGAAGGACGACGCTCGCGTGGCCCGCGCTCGCCAACAGCGCGACCGCGTTCGCATCCCCGTCCGCCGACCCGCAGCGACACGACCGCGGACCCGTCGCTCGAGCTCGCGGCCACGACGCTGAGAACGACGCCGACCGCAGGCGCGGTAGCACCGCGGACGCTCGCACTCGATGAGCTCGGCGAAGCCGCGCTCGTATCGACGACGCGCACATGGTCGCCCGCGGAAAGCCCGGGTGGGAACTGCCCGGGTTTGAGCGCGAGGCCGACTACTGCCTCGCCGGGATTCAGCGACCTCGGTGCGCCGAGCGCGTTCGGTGTGAGTAGCGCGCCGGCGGCGAGCGGGACCGCCACTGGACGGCCAACGACACTCGCCTCGGACGTCGCGGGCACCGACGAGAGACCGGGACCTGCCGAGATCCCGACTTCGCGGAGATCGCTCGAGCGCAGGACGTGTCCCGCGTTGACCGATCTGGTGAGCGCGAGCACTCTCGTCGTCGCGTTCGCACGCAGCGATACGACGGCGAACATCAACGCGAACCCGACGACGAGGAACACGCCGAGCACAATCCATGGGACTCTGCCGCCGACGCGCCGACCCGGCAGAAGGTCGCCACTCGTTCGGCGCGGGGCGTGCGCGCGTCCTGCCGTTGGGCGAGGTTCTCGTGGTCGTCGCCGTCACGCCGCCTCCTCAGCTCCTCGTTGCCGTCATGCCCCCGTCTGGGATGTGTTGATGGCTTGTGACTCGGCGACGCGCAACGTCGCCGAGGTCGTAGTGGTGAGTGCCGGGAGCGAGCCGCTCTGGCCGCCGCCCTCCCAGGTCACGCTCCAGGTGACCGTCGCTGAGACTGCGAAGGCTTCTCCCGGTTCGTCCGGCACTGCTTCGTCGATAGGTGTGGCCACAGTCAGGCGACGGCGCGCTCGGATCGCCGCCCGGCGCGTAGGGAGTTCCCGGTCCCTGGCACGAGACGGTTGTCCCGTCCCCGAGGGCCCAGGTCACGGTCGAGGGCCGGGCGGTCGCGGTGACGGATTCACCCGGTACGGACGCCGTCGCGCTCACGGGCGCCCATGCCGATCGCGCCAGCCACAGCCATGTCGGCACGTTGACGAGCTGCGCACCCTTGGGAGACGTTTCGATCGGCGGCGCGCCGAGGGTCGAGCTGGTTCACGGCCTGACGCGCCAGCACCTCAGGTGGCGGCGGTGGTGCGGCCGGGCCTCCCGTCGTCGGCAGCCACACGAGACCACCGCCGGTTCCGGGGAACGGCCCGAGACACGTGAACAAGAACCACGCGCCGGTCTCACCCTGATGCTGGTCCGCGGTATCCCATGCGGGCGGTTGGTAGTCGGTGTCGACCTTCCAGTAGCAGCCGTTGGACCCCATCCATCCCCACGTCGGATCCGTGCAGGGCGCCGGCTTGCCTCGCCAGTCAGTGCACGTTCCGCCGTTCGTCACGCCCGGCTGCTGTTGCACGCTCGAGCCTGATGCAGGAACCTCGCGTCGTGGTGCCGGCGGTCACGGTGCACCCGGGCGCGCTGCTCTGCTGACACGCGACCGAACTGCTGCCACCATCGGCCCACGCGCTCGAGGCACCGGTAGTCAGCGCGAGAAGTGCAACGCCCGTCACGATCGCAATACGCATCAACACGTCCCGACTCCCCCGACTTGAAGTTGCGTCACCTTCCACGAGCCGCCTGTGTCATTGACGGTCGCGCTCGTCTGATGCCGACCGCCCGGGACGTCGTTCTGCAACGCACCAGTCGCGGCCAGGTAGTTCAGCCAGTTCGTGTCGTCGAAGCAGTCACTGATTGCCGCGCTCGTCGGCTTGTCTGCGGGCTTCAAGCTCGTGACCGTTGGATGCGTCAGCGGCTGTCCCTTGACGACGATCCCTCTGGCCTGATTCGTGTAGAGACCGCGCGTCAGCACCGACGAGCGCGTCGCCCGCGGCGTGTTGCGCCAGTTGGGGTGACTGGTAGTCAGCCGTGAGAGCGGCCACGGCCATGTCCTTCCACATCGCGTTGTATGCCGCGATGGCATTGGCACGCGCGACGTCCGCAGCACTCGAGCTGGTGCTCGTCACCACTCGCCGATCGTGGTTCTTGTCCTGGGATGCGGAGCCGTCCGAGCCGCTGCAGGACGAAACGAGCAGAGCGATGACAAGAAGGGCTGCGCCGCTACCGACACGACGCGCCGACGTTCCGACACGTGCGCGGTCCGCCTCCGCCCCGGGGCTCACAACGACGCAGGGCAGCGCGCCGAAACGTAGGAACGTTCTGCGGCCGTCGACCGCGCACCCTCGCGACTGCTCCCCCATCACGACCGGTCCGACAGCCGCGGTTTGGGTCCTGTCGGAGCGCGTGGGACGACGAGCGCGCTTAGAGACATCGGTGGTCACACAGAGAACAAGTGCGCGCACACCCCGGGTGCTCATGGCGACCCTCCACCACTAGAACACCGACTTGTGTCATACTAGCCCATGAGCATCGAATCTCGCCAGGGAGTTGTTGTGCGCGGATCTGACGAGCCGTGCTTGGCTGAGCGCGGGCTGATCACGATCCAGGAGAGCCAGCGCTTGGCTCGGACGTTCCAGGTGCTGGCAAACGACAGCCGACTGCGGATACTTCACGCGTTGGTTCGTGCTGATGAGATGAGCGTCGGCGACCTCGCCGACGCCGTCGGCATGAGACAGCAGGCGGTATCCAACCAACTGCGGCGCCTCATGGACCGGGGCGTTGTCGCCTCCCGCCGGGACGGCAACTTCATCCGCTATCGGATCGAGGATTCCTGCCTCATGGAACTGATCGATCTCGGCTTGCGACAGGCCGGGACCACGGCCGCGGCAACGCTGACCGGGGTCAGCTGACGAAACACAACAGACGACCGGATATGCCCAGTGGCTCGGTTCGGAGCTGTCAAGGATTAGCCTGCCTACATGGCGAGGGCGCCGGCGAACACTCTGCCCAAAGTCGTTGCGGCGCTCGACGAAGCGCTCGAACAGCGCGATATCTGGATCGCAGCGATGCGACGGGACGGCTCGTCCCTGCGAGAGATTGCTCGCGCCGCACAGCTAACGCCCGAAGGTGTCCAGCACGTCCTGCGCCGGAAGCCCAAACCAGCCGAAGGCCTGCACCCCGAACGCCAGCTTCAACGACGGGCAGCTGACGCGCGGAAGCTCACACTCGAACGCGCGCAACTTCTTGTCGCGCTCCGAGACGACTGCTCGGAGCGAGAACTCGCCGAGCTCAGCGGCTTGTCCCGGACGGCCGTTCGGTATCAGCTCGCGCTCGCTGAAGCCGGCGAGGTTCCGCAGATCGCTCGAGCACGCGGCTAACCACCCGCTCGACACGCAGACACACTTGCCGGTCGGCAGCCTCTTTCGAGGCAGCAACCGTCGGCCGATAGTGGTCTAATCCTTGACAGTCTCTCTGCACCTGTGGTCTAATCCCTGACAGCAGCCGTCTGGCGAGGCGGTGGATGGGGAAGCGCCGACTCGCCAGCGGCTCACTCTCTCGCTCGAAGGAGTCGCGTTGAGCGACAGGCGGCGATGCTGTGAGGACGACGCCAAGGCACTCGTCGTCGGCAGTGCGCACCTCGCGATCGCGCGCTGGCGCGTGACGGGGCCAAGCGTCGATCCATCGAGCGAGTATGCGCGCCGCTTCTGGCTCCCGATCATCGGGCCGACGTGCTTCTTGCTCGCGCAGACCCTCACTCACACCTTGCGGCGCGTGCAGGACCCGGATCACATCTCGGTCCCCACGGTCCAACTCGCCGAGTCGATCGGCATCGGCGGCTCGCTGGGTCCGCACGCGCCGTTGGTGAGAAGCGTGGCTCGCCTGGTCGTGTTCGAGTTGGCGATGCCGACGAACGGGACGCTGCTGGTTCGGGATGAGTGGCCCCTGCTGACCCACCGCCAGCACCGCCGACTTCCCGAGTGGCTCGCACTTCAGCACCGCCAGGACCTTGCTCGCGTGCAGCGCGCCGACACGCAGCTCGTCGCGCCGATCCAGGAGAGGAGACAAGCATGAACAGCGTCGCGATCACCGGTCGTCTGACAACCGATCCGGTCACGAAGGGAGCGGGAACTCAGGAGGTGACTCGCTTTCGTGTCGCGATCGACAACGGACCGAACCCCGCCACCTACGTGGACTGCGAAGCATGGGGACGCCTCGGCGCCGCGGTCGCGACGCACCTGCGTAAGGCGCGGCTCGTCGCGGTCGCGGGCACGTTGCGCCAGGCGGAGTGGACGGATGGCGATGGCCAACGTCACGAGCGCCACTACGTCACGGCCACCAACGTGGACTTCTTGGACCGTCCCGCCGACGTCCAGAGCGTGCCCGCCGCAGCGTGAGCCTCGACCCCACGATCGCGCCCGGGGCGCAGGGGCGCTTGTTCGCCACGCCAGTGGTCGGCGCACACGTGCGGCTCGTCGTCGTCGAGGCGACCGGTTCACGGACACCAGCCGTCTCGCAGGTCGGTGTCGCAGCCGCGCAGGCCCATGCCGCCGCACGCACGGGCGGGCACGCGTGGATCGAAGGAAGTGACGGTCGGACCGTCGAAGTCGATGTCCGCGACGACGTGTTGACCGTCACCCCTCGCGAGCCGGGCTGGCCCGCCGACATCGCACGACTGATGGCCGAACAGGCCCGCACGCCTCAGGAGGAACCATGACCACGACCGCTACGACCGTCCCGCACGCACTTGCGATCGATCAGGTCGAGCCGAATCCCAAGAACTTGCGCCACCGCCTCGGCGACCTCGCCGAACTGACGCGCAGCGTCCAAGCCGTGGGCATCATCGAACCCCTGCTCGTCACACCGAACGACCACGGCACCTACACCGTCATCGCCGGCCACCGCCGGCTCGCCGCCGGCGCGCGCCGCCGGCGTCCCGGAACTGCCGTGCGTGGTGCGGACGATCAGTGAGGTCGAGGCGGTCGAACTCGCGCTCATCGAGAACGGCCAGCGCAACGACCTCAACCCAGTCGAAGAAGCCGAGGGCTACTACCAACTGTTCGGAGCAGGCCGCACAGTGACCGACATGTCGGCAACGCTCGGGCGGTCGGCGAAGCACATCAGCGCGCGCCTCGCACTCCTCGAGCTCACCAAGAAGGCGCGGCGCGCGCTCGAGCGCAACAAGATCAGCCTCAGCGACGCCGAGGCGCTCCTGACGGCGCGCGAGCACCCAGACCTGATCGACGCGACCATCGATGCACTCGACGGTGACGCCGAGATCGTTGACGTGCGCCGCAAGATCGAGAGCGCCCTGCGAGAGCGTCGCCGCGACGAGGCGGTCGCCGCGCTCGTCGCGCAGGCCGAGGACCGCGGCCTGCGAGTGGTCGAGTACGAGGGCTACCAGCCGACCGGCTACCGGACGCTGCGTGACGGCCTCAACCTCGACACCGACGCCCGACGCCAGCACCGGCGCGAGCCGTGCCACGCCGTCACCATCGAGGCGCGCTGGGACGGCCGCGCCGAACTGATCGAGGTCTGCACGGACTGGCGACGCCACACCGCCCGGGCGAAGGCGAGCGACGCCTCGACAGTGCGGGTCGCATCTGCTGCGGGTAGCGATGCCGAGCGGGAACGGCAGACCGCCCGCCGGTCATGGGTGCGGCGACGGACCGAGTTCATCTCGGCCGCGCTCGCAGGGCGCGTCCCCAAGAGCACCGTCCTCGACCCCGCGCTCAGCGCCTTGATCGAAGAAGCCGGTGCGAACGCCAGCCGCCGCGCGGCACAGCTCCTCGCGCTCGACGCCGACGACGAGCACGGCTACCAGGACTGGCACCGCGCGCTCATCGAGTTCTCCCGTCAAGGTCCCGGCCGCGCTCGTCAAGACCGCGGCGGCCGTGGTCGCCGCTCACGGCGAAGAACAACTCCGCGGCGGCTACCGACAGCCCGCGGCGTACCTCGCGCTGCTCGACGCTCTCGGATACGAGGCCGACGACGGTGAGTTCCCCGAGCGCACCGACGCGGCGTCACCGGCGACGATCGATCCGCCCACCGACGACGAGACCTGAACGCGCCACGCGCCGTCTCCGGAAGCGACCGACAGCCCCGCCACACGGCGGGGCTGTTTCGTCATGCGGTGCCACGGCGCGGCCGCGCGCGCCGCACCCGCCGAACCCGACCAACCCACGACCCCACCCCGACCACCAACCCCAACACCGACACCCCAACGAACCACCACCAACCCAAGACCCGACCCCAACCCACCGACCCCAACCCAACCCACGAACCAACTCAACCCACCGACCCCAACCCCACCCCACACCACAACTCCAACCCACCACCAACCCACGAACTCAGCAGAGACACACTTCTGAGTTCCGCAAGCGGAACTCAGGCGGCCTCGTCCGGGAGTAGTTCCGGGAGTAGTCCAGGCAGTTCGCGGGCGGCACGAAACTGCTCGTTGACGCACAAGGAGCACGCTAACCCGATTCCGCGGCAAGCCGATGCAGCGCGGCAACAGGGACGAGTCGGCGTCGGCCGAACTGTCGAGTGGGCAACTCCGCTCGTGCCACCATCTGGTACACGA
>CAWAGX010000003.1:0-115226 GCA_963781425.1 uncultured Actinomycetes bacterium
TCGTCAACGGCAGGTTGAGCTTCGACAACACGAGCATGGTCACGATGACCCCCAACACGACAACGGCCGCGCGGTCGACGACCTGCAGGCAGACACGGCGGTGCCGTGTCGCTTGCCCGGAATCGGCGGAATCGAGCCTGCTCGTGTAAAGGCGAATGGCGGCATGCCAGGCGGGCGCGGCCAGGGCTCCGCCCAACTCAATGAGCACCGCCTCGAAGCCGTGCCCGCGGCCCAGTACGAGAAGTCTCTGAGCGTCACGACGGACGGCTCCCCGCTGTCGCTTCCAGCATCTCCGAGCGGCTCGGGTGCTCATACCACAGGTGCCTGCGCGTACGTCTCGTGACGCATGCACGTGCAAGGCCGAGTACGCCGACGGCCATGACCACGCTCGCGGCAGCACGAACACCAAAGGCGCAAAGGTCGCAACCGCCGCCGCCGCCGTCCAGCCGAGCTGAAGCAACGTCTCGTAGCGAAGGAAGGTCACGCGCGGTCGCCGACCTCCACGTCGTCCTGCAAGACGGTGTCGAAGGCGACGCGGCCGGCGGCAGCCGCGACCGCCACTGCCCCCGCAAGCACGACGAGCATCGCGCTGCCGTGCAACACGAGCAGGAGCGCACTGCCGGCGATCGCAAGCGCGAGCGCACCTCGGATGGTCCACATCTCGTCGTGTGCCGCGAGTCGTCCCGCCATCCATGACCCGAGGATGGTGCCCGCGCCCGCGACCGTCACGGCCGCGCCAAGCGCGAGGTTGCCCCCGTGCTCTCGCAGCACGAACGCGGCGACGAATGTGACCAGGCCGGCGATGATGCGCAAGGTTCCGAGGCCCGCGGCCGCAGCAAGGACACGTCCCGGAACGGTCCGAGCGACGATCCGTGGTCGGGTTGAGCGAGCTTGGCGGCGTTGCGTGGGTGCAACGTGAATACGCAGGATGAACAACACGGACACGCCGTATGCGGTTGCGGCCAGGGACGCTGCCACCGCAGGCGCGGTGATGGCGCTCACGCCCAATCCGACCGGCGCGGCGATCGCACCGGCGACAATGGTCACGATTGCGAGCTGGCTGTTGGCCCAGTCAACCGTACGCCCAGACGGAACGGCTGACGGGACGATTGCGCGCCTCGCGATCGTGCTCACACGTGAGGCGACGAGCAGGGCGAAGGCAAAGGGGTAGACCGCAAGTGTGTGGACCTCGAACGCGATCGCGATGGCAAGCAGCGCACGGACCGCTGCCGCCCCGCTGAGCATGCGCACGAGGTGCCCTTCGTGTGCGACGGAGTAACGGGTGACGACGGGCGCTGCGAGCGTGTACGGCGCCAGCGTGAGCAGCAGGTAGAGACCTACACGCGTGCGAGCCGTCTCCGCGTCGGGAGCGGCGAAGAACAGCGTATTCGCAAGCGCGGCAGCGATCAGCGCATCGCCGGCCGCGTGGGCGCTCTGCATGCGCACCAGCGGCGCGAACGACGGAGCGCAGAGCCAGCGCCACCATTCGCGTAGGAGTGCGTTCCCGCGTTGCCACATGCAATTGTTGTTCCATCGCAGGCTGCGCACCGAGCGCCCGGTTACGGAATCGTGACAACGACGGCTCGGTCGCCGCTGAGTGACCCCGTCACCACGCGGTCGACGTCGCTTCCTCAATTCCGCCACGGAGCTCCTTGATCGCTTCCTGGAGGCCGCTGCGAACGGTGTCCCAACTCTCGGTGGTCGCCGCCCGCAGGCTTTCGATGCGCCCCCGCACCTCGAGCAGACCGTTGTTCAAGCGTTCCATCAGTGGGTCCAGTGCCGTGTGATTCCCGACCTCGCACTCGACGTGAGTGAGCCGCATACCGAGAACGAAGATCGCGATCTCACTCAGCTCGAGCTCGTACTGTGCCACCGACAACTGGGTGCGCAGGCGAAACAGCTCACGCTCCAAGATTGCAACGCGATCCTCGCCGACCATCGTTTGCGTCATGATGCTCCCTTCAGCTTCTGGGCGAACCGAAAGGGAGTACCCGAGCAGCGCACGCCGCTCACTCACACGCACGCCGCAAATCGCTTTGTATCGCGACAGTTACCGAACGCTTCGTGCTGAAGATCGTCGGACCCGGGACGACGGGTAGGGAACACGCATGAACCGGCCGGAGCGCGTCATACGCAGCGTCGATCGGTTCCAGCAACACCATGGGGTGTTGGCATTCCCGATCGCGGTCGTGAAGAAGTACGGAGACGACCAGAGCGGCCGCCTTGCGGCGCTGATCGCCTATTACGGGTTCTTCTCGGTGTTTCCGCTGTTGCTCGTCTTCACGAGCGTGCTCGGCTTCGTGCTGTCCGGGAACCCGGATTTGCGGCAGCGGATCATCGATTCCGCGCTCGGTCAGTTTCCGGTGATCGGCACCGCGATAGGCAAGCAAGCCGACACGAACGGGCTGGAAGGAAGCATGCTGAGCATCGTCGTCGGCGGTGCAGCCGCAATCTGGGCGGGAATGGGTGTCGCGCAAGCCGCGCAGTCGGCCATGAACACCGTCTGGGATATTCCGCGGTCCGACTGGCCGAACTTCGTCTTTCGAAGGCTGCGTGCGCTCGCGATGCTCGCACTCCTCGGCTCGATCATCATTGTGTCGACCTTCATCAGTGGATTCGGCAGCTCCGGCGCGACGTCGTCGAATGGTTTGAGAGTGGCAGGTTGGTGTGTTGCCCTGCTCTTGAACTTTGTGCTCTTCACGGTCGCGTACCAAGTGCTCACGGCACGCGACTTGAAGTGGCGTGACGTCATGCCGGGGGCCGCGGTAGCCGCACTGGTGTGGACAGTGCTGCAGGCGGCGGGCGGCTACGTCGTCACACGTCAACTCAAGAACGCGAGCGACGTGTACGGGACATTCGCGCTCGTCATCGCCCTGCTCGTATGGATCTCGCTGGCATCGCAGGTCGTGCTCTTCTGCGCTGAGCTGAACGTCGTACGAAAGCGTCATCTGTGGCCGCGCAGTCTCGTCCAGCCGCCGCTCACCCACGGCGACAAGCTCGTATATACAGCCATCGCGCGACGCGGACGAATGCGTCCGGAGGTGCGGGTCGACGTCTCCTTCATTGATCACCCGAAGCAAATGTGAGCCAGCGCTAGTCGGCCTGCGTCCAAGAACGTGGTCTTGCTCTACAGGCTCTTCCAGTGCTATCGGGCGGCGAACTCGATGCGCGAGGTCGCGCGTTGCCCACCCACAGTGCAGCACCCGTCATACACCCGAATGACCCGCGCACACTGATTGCGTACGTTCGCGGAGGGATCCCCGGCTCGTCGTCGGCGAGTGCGGCACGTCGAGGCCGTCGCCATGCAGGAAGTCGCGCCGGACGCGTGCGAGGAACTGCCAACTGGCCCAAAGCCAGAGCGCGCACAACGCCCAGCGGCCGGCGGAGGGACGCGTACGCGGCGCGGAACATGTCACTCATGGTCACCCAGTCGTGCCCGCGTAGTGTGAGACCGAGCCCCTCGACCACGAGGAGCGCTGCGAAGAGCAAGGCCCAGATCGGCCGACCATATTTCGGCCGTACCTGCTCGGCGGCGCGAAACACGCAAAGTCACGGGGCTGTGACTCAACTTGATCCCGCACGATGTCGCAGCTCAGCCCGCCCTGTTTGCCCCCTGCTCGGCAGCCGCGAACCATCGAGCGACGACGATGTCGGTCGAGGAGTGTGCGATCATCGACAGGACCGTGACGACGGCGATCAGATGGAACATCTCATTCGATCCGCTGACGCCGGCGCCGAGGATCAGCAACCCGTACACGACCGAGGCAAAGCCCTTCGGGCCGAACCATGAGGCGGCGATCCACTCCCGCCGGTCGAGGTCGACGCCGAAGAGCGCGAACGCGAGCGCAATCGGCCGGGCGAGCAATAACGCGAGTATCGCGAAGGCATATCCGCGGAGAGAGATCTCGCCCAGAAACTGGGGCGAGATCAGTGCGCCGAAAACGAGAAGCGCGGCGAGCTTGATCAACTCGCTCAGATCGCTGACGAGAGGGTCGAACGCCTCGCGCATCCGCGGACTCGTCGACGCAACCGTCACCCCGGCGGCAAAGGCCGCAAGATACGTGTTGGCGTGCGTGACCTGCGCGACCGAGAGCACCAGCAGCCCGATCGCGAGCCCGGTCAGACGCTCGTAGCGCGCACTCGCGCCGAACCACCGAAGGTTGGCCAAACCGACAACCGCAAGCGGCAACACAATTCCCAACGCCAGGCCTCCGAGTACCTCCAACAAGAGGCGCACCGCTTCGATGTGCTCCTCGCGCGCAGTTGCCAGGAGTATGACGACGGCCGGGAGGGCTAAGCCGTCGTTCACCCCACTTTCGACATTCAACAGGTGCCGCAAACGATACGGCACGTCCGCGCGGCCGACGATCGCGGAGGCGAATACCGGATCGGTAGGAGTGAGTGCCCCGGCGACGAGCAGTGACGCGAGCCAGCGCGAACCGAATCATCGAATGGGTCGCTGCGCTGCAAGGCCCTACGCTCGCACTGGTTGTGTTCGTTCTCGCGTTCGGCGAGAGTGCCGCCGCGGTGGACGTCGTCGTGCCGGGCGAAGTCGGCATGGTCGTCGCGGGTGCAGCGGCTGAACGGTCAGGGGTGCCGTTGTGGCTGCTGATCGTCGTGGGGACATGTGGCGCAATCGTCGGCGATCAGGTGAGCTACCAGCTGGGTCGGAATTTCGGCGCCGGGCTTGCAGACCGGTGGGCGTGGTCGCGCCGGCACGTCTGCCCGAAAATAGACTCCGCGCGCGAGCACTTCGCGCGTTGGGGACCGGCAACAGTATTCGTCTCGCGGTGGGTTGGTGCCATGCGCGCAGTCGTGCCGTTTGTGGCCGGCACCAGCGACATGCCGGCTCCGCGATTCGTCGTGTGGAATGCCATCGGCGCGGCCACATGGGTTTCGACTGTCATCACGCTCGGCTATGTATTCGGCCGCACCATCAGCGACTTCATCGACCGGTTCAGTCTGTGGATCTCGATCGCGGCGGTCGTTGCGATCGCATCATGGTGGGCGCTGAGAAAGGCACGGTCGCACCAACGGCGATCTCGGGCGACCCGCTAAGTGTTGAGAAACTCATCAGCGCGGCAGCAAGGCTGCTCGACGAGGATCAGCCGTCTCGTGAACTACGAGTATCGCAACCGGTTCGTAGCCCCCAATCGTGAGACGGGTGTTGATCGCCCTCGCCGCTGAACGCTATGACGGCTCAGAGCAAGCGCGTCACGCACGGACTGAGGTCACAGGTGCCTGCGCTGTCGGAGCATCGCACGCAGAATCGAACTCGCTCGATTGCTCCGCGCTCATAGGTAGCGCGCTGGTGTCGCTCATCATCGGCACTCCACCTGGCCAGATTCCGCCAAACTGCCTCAGCGCGCCGCGATCGAAGTCATACTGGCGTTTGCTGATGCACTGCGAGCTTCCACTCGTCGCCGGCTCGCACATAGATGCTTGTGAAGAGAGCTGTGTAGTCCTGTTCATCGCGGCGCGCAGTCGCCTTGTACGCGACCGCCACACAGGTCTCCGCGATCGGAACCACTCGTTCGTCGGTCAGCACGAAGGACTCCCACGGGCGACCGCTCATCGACGCCACAGCCTCGGCGCGATCGTCGATCACGACACCTCCCGGCAGCACCATGAGCACGTCTCGCGCCAGGACACGATCGAAGAAGTCGCCTGCATGTCCGCCGCCGACAGACAAGGCACGCCATCCGGAGTGTTCGAGCGTGAGCAACTCATCCGCAGCAAATCGCAATCTTCTCACGCTACTGATCGGTCTTTTCGAGACGGCCGAACGCAAACTGCAATGCGTCACTCGCTGCAACCACCGTGAACACGCCGGCGACCACGCGTGTCGCCCGCGGGGCGACGATGAACCCGCCGACGAATGCCGTACCGATCCACTGACCGAGACAGAATGGACAACTCACCAACTCGCCGGCTGCGTGTCGCAACCCAGTTCCCCGGACTTCTTCATGCACCTCACCGGCCATCGTCGGTTCCACGTAGCGGGTAAACGGCGCACGAACCACAGCGGTGATCGAATCCTTGCTGACGAGGCGACTCAGCCTGTGCGTTCCAACCGCGAGTAACGCGATGTCGCCGGCAGACATCCGCTCGGGAAGCCGGATACCGCGACGCCGGCCGATGTACACCGCGTCGCGACTGCGGTGAGATATGTCGTCATGAAGACGGCGTAGCTCCCAAGCGGGCGATCCTCGCCGTGGCTGTATGCCTCGATTTGTTTCTCGACGACGTCTTCAAGTTGCTCGCGGCGTGCCGCACCGACGCCTGGGCGTCCGAGAGCGCTTCCGGCGGTGACCTCATGTGTTGGTGCTTCCCGAACGATGTCGGTTTGACACAGTGTTTCGCCATACGGGTTCGGTACTGCGAGCCCGTCCGCTCCACCGATGGCGTTGCGGTGGGACCGTCGCCACCGGGTCGGACACAGAGGAACAAGCACAGCGATAACCGAGAAGCGTGTTCTGCGGTGGCGTCCAGCGCGAGATGCGCCCTCCAGATGCCGGAGGTAAAGCTGTTACACGCGAGTTACGGCGCCTTGGGCATCGCCGTCAGGTGCCGCTGCTTGCATCCGCGTCGCAACGGCCGTCGCGCATCCGAGCAACCGCTGGGTTTGTTACGGAATCGTCGCGGCGCCCCGAACGGCGCCGTCGAGCCGAAGGAATACCGTGAAGAGCACGCGAAAGGTGAGCTGGTCGCAACATTCGCCTGACATGACCGGGCCCCGGGTCATGGTTCGGTGCACGAGCGTCGGCGCCGAGTCGCGAAGACCGAGTACACCAACCTTGTCGACGACCGACAACGAGGTGAGGCGACGGATGCGACCGAAGCCCGTCCGGCAGGAGGAAAGGAATATTTGATGGAGACCGCAAGAGCGAACGACTTGCAGCGGATGAACTACGAGATCGCCCAGGCGATTGCCCCGACGTGGGAGAGACGGCGCGCCGACATCGAGGCAGCCTCCGCCTCCGTCCGGAGCTGGCTGGTGCGCGAGCTCGACCCGCAGCCCGGGGACACGATCTTGGAACTTGCAGCCGGGAACGGTGACACCGGATTCGCAGCCGCGTCATGCATCGGCCCATTCGGCACCCTGCTTACGACCGACTTCTCCCCGGCAATGCTCGCATCGGCACGGCGCCGAGCGCGGGACCTCGCGCTCGGCAACGTCGAGTTCCTCGTAATCGACGCGCAACAGATCGAGCTCGACGACGACGCGGTCGACGGAGTGATCTGTCGCTACGGCTATATGCTGATGGTCGATCCCCGGGCCGCGCTGACCGAGACGTGTCGCGTGTTGCGTCCCGGCGGGCGGCTCGTTCTCGCCGTATGGGGACCGCCCGCACACAATCCCTTCTTCACCGCCGCAATCAGCCCACTCATCGCTGCCGGCCATCTTCCTGCGCCCGACCCGGACGGACCCGGGGCCTTCCGCCTCGCCGACGCCGCCGATCTGTCCGCTCTGCTGCTCACGGCCGGGTTCGATGACACACGGATCGAGGAGGTACCCGTGGGCTTCGCCCTCCCGGACGTCGACGCCTACCTCGACTTGGTTGGCGACACGGCCGGTCCGATCGGCTTGACCATCCAGGGCCTCAGTGCTGACGACCGCGCGGCACTTGCCATCGCGGTGAGCGACCAGCTCGGGTCGTACGTGAACGCTGCCGGCCTCGATGTTCCCGGACTCGCGCTGTGCGCGACCGCTGCGTGAGAGGGCACGAACGACTCTGCCTTATGGAGGCGATGCCAGTGCACGTTGATCGGCGAGGGCGATCGCCAACTCTCCTCGCGCGTTCGGATGGAACGGCGCCCGATCATTGGCACCCTGCACGTAAGGCTGCGCAGTACACAACTCGTGTGCGCCGAAGTCGGGGTGCGCGACTCGAGCGCCGAACGCGTCAGCTCCCTTCTCGAGTACGTGGTTCAGATCGTCGAGGCGTCGCAGAAGCACTTCTTGCTTTTCCTTCGTCAAGCCGTATTCATCGAGGCAGCGAAGCTCCGGGTCGAACGGTACGTAGTACGCGTTCACGATCACGGCCGGTGTCCCGGCGACTGCACCCAACTGGCGGAGAAGCTCGAAGTAGTCGTCGGTGAATTCGTGAAGCTTCTGTTGAACGAACGCGGTCGACCCGTTGTCGTCGCAGGACGGCGCCACCGCGCAGAGCTTCACCATGACTGCCCACTCGAGATCGTTCGCGCCCACGCTCAACACGAAGGCCCGCACATTGACCGCGCGCTTCGCTTCCGCCAGCTGCGCCGGCGCAGACAAGGAGCCGAGATCTTGGCGGCCGAGGAGCCCGGCCCGGACCGTCGCTCCGCTGCATGCGAGGTTGTCGACCTTCCAGTGGTTCGCCCGTCCGGAGGGCCACCCCGAACGCTTCCGAACTTCGCTCGCACGCCTTGTCGAGACGGCTGGGATGCGCCACGAGCGGGTTGCCGACTCCCGCCGCGGTCGAGTCGCCGAGCACCACGGCGTCGACGTCGGGATGCGGTGCTCCCGGCGCGGCCGCGACAAGAGGCCGTTCGGTGCGGCCGAGGAGTGCACTCAGCGAGTCGGCACGGGCGACGATGCGTGGCGTGTTGCGCGCCGTCAGGAGGATGCCTCCGACGTTCAACGCCTCGGTGAGCACGACACCGACAGCCAGCAAGGCGGCGGTTCGCTTCCACGACGTGCGTAAAATGCCCGCGACGGCGGCGAGGAGAACGACGACGCCGATACCCGCGAACACGCTCTCCCATACGAAGTAGCGCCGCCATCCGCCCGCCAAACTCGCCCCGAGAAGGTGCTCGGTCTGCGCACGGCTGTCGGGTTCCAAGATGTGCGCGATCTGCTCGGTCAATGTGATTCGAGTCAACACGAGCTTCGGACGGATTGGACCGGCGAAATCGACCTTGGTGGAAAGTGACTGTCCGAAGAGGTCGACTCGACCGGGGCCCGACACATCGAGACTCAGTGGCGCCGCTCCGACCTCTACCGTCTGGCCGACTGACGACACGGACTGCGTCGGTGTGACACGGAGTGCAAACGCGATCGCGACAAGCGACGCCACGAGCAGGCACGCGCCCCATGACACCAGTCGTGTTGAATGCTTGGACCATCGTGCGGGCGTCAAAATTTGTTCCTCAACTCGAGAGCCACGCGGCGGCCGTCACCGCGCCGGACTTCTACCCACCCGAACCTTGTCAGGTTCGGCGCCGGCGGGACGGCTGCCGCGACGTTTCACACGATGCGCTCGGGGAAGGTACACAGCGATGGAGCTCATCGACACTCACTCGTCGATGTCGACCGGACGCCGCATCGTGTCGCGCTTGCGGATGCCGCTTGTCGCGATCGGATTCGCGGCACTCGTGGCCGGCATCGCCTTGCCCGTCGGCCGCTGGTACACGTTGGCCGGCTTGGGAGTGTTCGCGATCGGGATGGTCTTATACACACGTGTCGGGACACCGCGCGGGCCCGCTGCCGATATCGCGCGACCAGTCGAAGGTCGATGGCGTGCATTGAACAGCCCGACGAGCCACGTGCCCAGTCATCACGTCCACGCGTGGGCGCAGACCTATGCCGTCGATCTCGTGTGCGATCCCCGTGACGGCTCGCGGCCGGGCATTGCGTGGTGGCCGCTCCGCGGCGCCCCGAAGACTTTCCCGGGTTCGGCCAACCGATCCACGCACCGGTCTCGGGTCGCGTCGTACGCACTCACGGTCGGATGCGCGACCACTGGAGCCGTACCTCGCCCCCCGCGCTCGCCTATCTCATCGTCGAGAGCGTGCGCGAGCTGCTCGGGCCGCTTGGAGTGCTCGGGAATCACGTCGTCATAGAAACCGATGATGGCGCATGTGTGCTGCTTGCCCACCTTCAGCGTCACACGCTTTGCGTCAAGCACGGTGACGTAGTCGAGATCGGTGACCTCATCGGTCGTTGCGGCAATTCCGGCAATACGAGCGAGCCACATGTACACATACAGGCCATGGATCGTCCGAGCGTGTGGATCGCCGCCGGGCGACCCTTGCGCATCGACGGCAACCGACCGCCACGCAATGGCGACACCTTCAACGGCTGACGCGCCGACAAGCGACTGAGCTTGTGACGAAGTTGTGACCGCGTCGTCGCGCAGGCGCATCCGGCACTGGGTAGTACTCGCCGCGAGTCCCCCATCGAGGGAACCATCAGTGCGCACTGCGCCCGAAAGTGCTGTGCACGCCAAGGCGGTACACACGGAGGCAGTATTCGGGAGGCGCGAATGGGCATGCACGACGCATCCATCGACGACATCACGCTCCAGCGGTTGCGGCAAGAGCACGGATATCGAGGTGCACTCATCCGGCCCGGCGATGACGACTACGACGACGCCCGCGCAGTCTGAAATGGTTCCATCAACCGGAGCCCGGCACTGGTCGCCCGATGCCACGGCACCGCCGACGTCACCATCGCGGTGCGCTTCGCCCGCGATCACGACCTCGAGATCGCCGTACGCGGCGGCGGACATGGGCTGCCGGGCTTCGCGACATGCGACGACGGCATCGTGATCGATCTATCGCCGATGAAGACCGTCCGCGTTGACCCTTCGGGGCCACGCGCCTGGGCCGACGGCGGCGCGACGTGGGCCGACTTCGATCGAGAAACGCAGCTCTTTGGCCTGGCGTCGACGGGAGGCATCGTCTCGACGACCGGCGTGGCCGGGTTGACGCTCGGTGGTGGGATCGGATGGCTCACGCGAGCGTTCGGGTTGGCGTGCGACAACCTCGTCGGCGCCGAGGTCGTCACCGCGGAAGGCGAGGTGATCTTTGCGACCGCGAACGACAACCCTGATTTGTTATGGGCTCTGAGGGGCGGCGGCGGCAATTTCGGAATCGTGACGAACTTCGAGTTCCGGCTGCACCCGCTCGGACCGACGGTCACCGCGGGACTCGTGGGCTATCCCACGTCACGCGCACGCGACGTGTACCGGTTCTTCCGCGACTTCGCGGCCGACGCTCCGTCGCAGTTGGGATTGAACTGCTTGCTGATGGTGGTTCCGCCGCTGCCGATCGTTCCGCAGGCGTTGCATGGACAAGACGCCATCTCGATCGGAACGGTGTTCGCCGGGCCACCAGAGCGTGCCGCGGCCGCGGTTGCCCCGTTGCGGAGCTTCGGCCCTCCCGCCGTCGACCTCATCGCGCCCATGCCGTACGTCGCCTTCCAGCAGTTCCTTGACCCGCTCCTGCCGCCGGGCCGGCCCGCATACATGAAATCCGGCTACCTCGACGAGATCACCGACGACGCGATCGCCGCCCTGACGAAGTACGGCACCCCGACCGGTGCGCCCGCGAATGCTGTTGAGTGCATACGCCTCGGCGGTGCCGTGGCCGCGCTCGGCAATACCGACACGCCGTTCTCGGCACGTGACGCGCCGTACTGCTTCAACATCGCGGCGGCGTGGGACGACCACGCAGACGACGCGCGCCACATCGGCTGGGCACGGCGTCTCTATCGACGCGCTTGCGCCGGTCGCGCACGACAGCAGCGCGTACGTCAACTTCGTCACCGAGACCGGCCGCAGCGAAGTGGCACGCTCGTACAGCCCTGAGAACCTGCATCGGTTGCAGGAGATCAAGGCGAAATACGACCCCGACAACGTCTTTCATCTGAATCAGAACATCGCGCCGGCGACCTGAGGTCCGGGCAGCGCCCCGCCCCATTCAACAATCCCACGGCCGACCCTGCAGTTGGTGCACCGATCCCCCACGCTGTCGGGTACCAGCCTGACCGGTCCGCCGGTCAGCATCACGAACGACGGCAAACCGAAGGTATTGCTGTTCGTCGCGCACTGGTGCCCTCACTGCCGCCGCGAGGTCCCGCTTCTTGCGTCGGAGCTTCGCGCACATCCTGTACCCGCGCACGTCGAGATGTTCACGATTTCGACCGGAGTCAACGCGAACGCACGGAACTATCCGCCGTCCAAGTCGCTTGCCGGCGTGCGCTTGCCGACAGCCGTCATTGCCGACGATGCGCAGAGCAGCGCGGCGAACGGTGTCGGTTTGACGGATGTCCGTACTTCGTCTTCGTCAACGGAGACGATCACGTCGTCACGCGTTCTTCAAGCGAAATGTCGCTCCCAGAGTTCCACAGTCATGTGTCCGCACTCGCTTGAGGAGACACGCGGCTCATGTGTCGGCGTTGTTGTCGCGGAGTCGACTCACGCGTGGTCGAACACACGGCGGACGCGGTGCATGCGTCGCAGCAGTCGTTGCTCTTGTCGGCGGAGGCGCAGGTAGGAAGTGTGTTCGTCGCTCGTCCACGCACGCCCCGCCCGTGTCTGAAAGAGCGACGCGAGCTGATGCTGGCACACATGCAACGACGCGACGTGTTGCGTCCACGCCGAACTGGATCGCTCGAGGAGGTGTTGCCAGTGCGAGCGATCAGATCTCGGTTCTTGCGACGAAGCAGGGTCGAACGGTGGTTCAGCGAGCACGATGTGTGCTCGTGGCCTTGAGGGGGACGACGACGACGGGCACGTCGGTGAGGTGTTCGAGGTGACGGGCCGTACCGCCGAACACGACATCGTGCAGTGCGCTGTGGTCGGCACCGCCGATGACGATCATGTCGGCATCGGTGCGGGTCGCAGTGCGCGCGAGCTCGTGGGCCGGGTTTCCACACGTGACGATCAGGTCGGCCGAGATGCCCTTGTTGTGAAACCGTTCGATGACGTCATGGTCGAGCTCGGTGCGGACCTTGTTGAGGTATCTCGTGAAGTCGGCCTGAAGGCTCGAGATGACCCACAGCAGGGTCCACGGTGTGGCATGCACGACGATGACGTGGACGCCGGTGTCGGCGGCGAAGCGCTCGACCCATCCGACGATGGTGTCCGATCGTGGGTTGATGTCAAGTCCGACGACTATTCGTTTCATCGTCCGTACCTCCGAGGAACGCAGGAGCGATACGTTTGAGGGTGGCCTTGGCTCCGTCGGTTCGTGAGCCATTGAGCCGCGCGCCCGTTGTCGTTGACGTTTGTTCCGGTTCGTCGAGCCGCGTTGATATGTCGTGACCGACGATCGCCCCATGAGGAGCTCGGCGACGACCGCCGCGATGAGCCCGGGAACAACGAACCCCGGCCGCCCGGTGGCTTCGGCCACGAACATCACCCCCGCGAGCGGAACGCGGTAGCCAGCGCCGAGGAACGCGGCGACGCCGATCACCGTGAACAGCGAAGTATCGAGCGCATGCACGGTGCCCCCTACTATCCGGCCCGCGAGGGCACCCGCGACCACGAGGGGGATGAACAACCCGCCAACGCCGCCGCCCGCGACGGTGAGCGATGTGCCGATGCACCGCAGCGCGAGGATGGCTGCCACGAGCCAGACGCCGTGACTTGGCTCGAGCGCCCATCGGATCGTGTCGTAGCCGGGTCCCGTCGTCAGGCTCGCGCCGGCTGAGCCGCGCGTGCGATCACGAAGATCGCGGCGAGACCGGCGGACGCGGCGGGCACACGAATCCAGACCGGGACACTGGTGGTGAGTGCCTTCGCGCATCGCAACATCCACACGAACGTGCGTGCACCCACGCCGGCGAGCACACCGAGCACGGCCGCGCCCGCGAGATCCGTGAACGAGAACGGTGGTGTGCCCGTGACCTGCAACAGCGATGTCGTGCCGTGAATGGCGACGAATGCGAGGTAGCTCGTGGCAGACACGACGAGCGCGGGCCCGAGCATGCGCCGCGCGAAGTCGTCCTGGTACGGGACCTCGAGTGCGAAGACCGCACCCGTCGCGGGCGCTTTGAAGATGGCGGCGACGCCCGCGGCCGCGCCGGCGACGAGCAGCACCCGCCGGTCGCGGATCGGAACACGCGGGGGAACCGGCGCGGGAGCATGTCGCCGAGACTCGCGCCGAGGTACAACGACGGACCTTCCAGGCCCATGGGCGCGCCGCTGCCGAGCGTCGCCAATCCCGCGGTCATGCGGCACAGGAGCGCGCGCAACGAAAGGCTGTGGGCGGGATCATGGAATGCGTGCAAGTACTCGTCGGCGGTCGCGGGTGAGCATCGCGGGCCGAGCAGGTGCAAGGAGGCCGCGGCCACGGTCAGACCAGCCAAGGGTGCGACGGCAACGATCCAGAGCGGTGCGCGTGTCAGCGCGTCGACACCGCTGGTCACGGCACTGTCGAAGAGCGCGACGCCCAGCCCGGTCGCGATGCCGACGATGCCGGCGAGGAGTACGACTTCGTGGGATCGGCGGACGAGCGCCCGCAGCTCGGCACGGCGCGTCCCGGGCGGCCGCGCCGTGCAATCTGGTGCGCTCACGTGGTCCATCCGAGCTTCCATGCGTGATCGGGAACTTCGCCCGCCGCGTCCGCGAACTCCGCCAGTGCGTCGATCAGGCGCGCCTCTGCGCCGGGGTCGAGGCGGTCGACAATGCGACGAATCTCTTTGCGTCGGCGGGCGGTCACAGAACGCACGAGCGCCTGACCGGCCGTGCTCAGTGTGACGGTGACCTCGCGGCGGCTCTCGGTTGATGTCATCCGCTCGATCAGACCCTTGGCGATCAGCCGGTCACATAGCCGCGTCCCCGTCGACGGGTGAATCTCGAGGGCCTCGGCGAGTGCGCTGACGTTCTGTGCCCCGCTGGCCGCGAGTACGACGAGCGCCCGGTACTGACGCAGCGTGATCTCGGACTCGACCGCCGAAAGGGACCGCGCCACGACGCCGACCAGCGCCCGGGATGCCACGAGGACCATCTCGGTCGCGTCGACGCTCGCCCCGCCGCGCCGGGCCGGATCCCGAGTTGCCAACCGAGCCGTCATGCTTGTAGTATAGCAAGCATTGTAGGGTGACACGTATAGCCGCCTGCATCGATCGTGCGCAGTGGCGCATTCGCGGGGAGGTGTGCGGAAGCGGCTCAGGCGCGTGGGCGCAAGGAGCTGAGCGATGCCAGCCCTCGTCACGGCGATCGTTGTGTTCGTGGCGGTGATCGCGACGCTGCTCGTCCTCGGTCGACAGGCCGCGGGCCGAGCATCGAAGGTTCGCCCGTCACGACGCGGCGCACTCGCCGCCGATCAAGGCGATCAATCGATGCGTGTGGCGCTCGAAGCGTCCGGTCGACGGCGAGCGCACGCGACGCGAGAAGCGGCGGATCAGGATCTCGCACGCGCTCCTCGCGATCTGGCAGCGCGCGAGCCGGTTGCGGTGACCGAGGAGACCCTCGGTGTGACGCGCCGCGAGTTCTTCAACCGCAGCTTGCTCGTGGTCGTCGGATTTACGCTCGCCAGTGTCGGTACTGCGGTGCTCGCGTTCCTGTGGCCACCACGCTCGACGGCGGGTTTCGGCGCCAAGATCAAAGTCTCCGGTCTGGCGAAGATCCTCGCCCAGATAGAGGCGAAGAAGACCCCCTTCTACGTTCCCGCGGCGCGTACCTGGCTCCAGCGCTACCCGCCGAACGCGTTGCCGAAGGCGAAGAAGGTGTACAAACCCGTCGTCTACGCCGGTATGCAGAGCGGCGTCGTCGCGCTGTACCAGCGCTGTCCTCATCTCGGCTGTCGGGTCCCGTGGTGTCAGAGCTCACAGTGGTTCGAGTGCCCGTGCCACGGCTCGAAGTACAACGCGGTCGGTGAGAAGAAGGCCGGCCCCGCGCCGCGTGGCATGGACCGTTTCCCGATCGAGGTCAGCGGCGACGACATCACCATCAACACCGAGACGGTCCTCCTCGGCCCACCGATCGGGACAAACACCACCGGCCAGGAAGCGGAGGGACCGCTGTGCGTGTGACCACGTCGGCGATGATCCTCGGAGGTCTCGCCATGGTCGCCGCACTGTTCGCCGGCTGCGGTGGAACCAGCAGCCACGCGAGCACGAGCCAATCGAACTGCGCGACCCGTGCCGGCGCCCCGAGCGCCGTCGATACCGGTTCGGCACGCGCCGGGGGCCGTGTGATCAAGGTCGAAGCACACGACTTCGACTTCCACCCGACCTGCATCCTCGACGTGCCATCGGGAAGCGTCACACTCGTCGTCCACAACACCGGCGGTCAGCTGCACAACGTGCAGATCGCCAGCCAACACGTCGACCGCGATATCCAACCCGGCGCGACGGTCAGCATCCCCGTCCGGGTCGGCACGACGTCGGTCGTGTGCATCTGCAAGTACCACCCGGGCCTCGGCATGGCGGGCGCGCTCATCCCTGCTTCGCCATCGGCGAAAGGAGGCCCGTGACGCAACTCGCAGACCGATTGCCGCAATCCGACCGGTGCGACACCCAAGTCCAAAGGTCCGACCAGCCAGGACCGCCCATGACGGCGACGGCCCACAGTGTGCAGCGCACCTCGGCGACAGCACCTCGTCGCTGGCCGCCGCGGGTGCGCGGGTTCGTACTCGGTGGCGCGCCGCACGCCGATCGACGAGGCCACGCGCGGTATGGCGCGGTGCCGACACCGAAGATCGTCGTCGGATTGGTCAACGGTCCCTCGTCACGTCACGCGCTCCGGTGGGCGTACAGGGCGGCGTGCCTGAGCAACGTGTCGCTCGTCATCATCACGGCATATCAACCATCGAACCCGATACTGACGATCAACGGCTACGCATACTTCGACGAGGGAACGTGCCGGCACGCGGCCGAGGACATGCAGCGCACGTTGTTGTACGCCGACCTCGGTGTGGATTCCGCGAGCGAGATGATCGCGCCTGTCGTCATCGAGGGGCGCCCGACCGATGTGCTTGTCACCGCCGCGCAGGAGCCGACCTTCTCGTTGTCGGGCGACGTGCGAGCCGCATCCGGCGCATGCTGACGGGCTCGGTGAGTGCAGGGTGCGCGAATCGAGCGCAGTGCCCTGTAGTGATCATCCGAGCCACCCATGATGGACGCACCTTGCCTGAGCTCCTCGTTCCGGTCCGTGAAACGGAGGTGCCATGGACATCGGCGCGCCTGAACTCGTGATCGTTCTCCTCGTCGTGCTGCTCGTGTTCGGACCACGAAAGCTGCCGCAACTCGCCCGGTCGATCGGCGCCACAATCCATGAGCTCCACGCCGGCGCGCGCAGTGACATACCATCGAATGACACATCTCCGCGATGCGAGAACGAGCAGTGATGCGACGTCCACCCGAAAGCGCCGCGCACGATCGCATCCGACGCGACGCGCTCGATGTCGGAACACGTACCGGACCGCACGAGACGCGATGAACCCTCTACTGCGACGCGCCTTTCGCGTTCCACTTGGGTTGTATCGCTGGCATCTGGGCTGGCTGCTCGACCACCGTTTCTTGCTGCTCGAACATCGCGGCCGTCGCACGGGTATCACGCGTCGCACCGTGCTCGAAGTGCTGCACTTCGATGCCGAGCGCGATGAGGCAGTCGTGATTTCCGGCTTCGGTCCCCATGCCGACTGGTACCTCAACGTGCAACAAGACCCGAATGTCATCGTCGAAATCGGAACCAGGCGGTTTCCAGCGACTTCGAGAACGCTCGACGAAGACGAGGCCGTCGTCGTGCTCGCCGACTACGAACGCCGCAATCGCTACGTCGGCCCGGTGGTGCGCGCGGTCATCTCCCGTCTCGTCGGATGGCGATATACGGGATCGGAGCACGAGCGTCGTACCGTCGTTCGGATGCTGCCGTTGGTCAGCGTGAGGATGCGGAGGTGACCATGTCGTCACGCACCGCCAGCGCTCGGCGGATCGGACGCCGCGATGATCAGATCGCTTGCCCCCTGTTCGCCGCCCTCGACGCCCTCGACGCGGGCACCACTTCGCAGCGGTGACACCGTGGGCATCGCGATCGTGAACTTCGACGACCGTCCGCACTGGCAATCCGCGCACTGCTTGCCCACCTTCAGCGGGCACACGCGTTGCGTCAAGCGCGGTGACGTGGTCGCCATCGGGGACCTCATCGGTCGTTGCGGCAATTCCGGCAACACGAGCCAGCACCATTACCCACCGACAAGAGACCGAGCTTGTGACGAAGTTGTGACCGCGTCGGCGCGCGGGCGCAGCCGGCACTGGGTAGTACTCGCCGCGAGTCCCCCATCGAGGGAACCGTTCGGTCCGCGCCGCGCCCGAAAGTGCTGTCCGCGAGGCGGTATACGCGAACGAGGTATTCGAGAGGCGCCTATGAATCTCGCGCTCTGGATCGTGCCGCAGTGCTGGCCGTGGTCTTCGTCGTCAGCGGTAGCGCCAAGCTGTTCGTGCCCAAGGAGAAGCTGGCCACAGTGCCTCTCGGGGGCTGGACCGGAGCGGCCAGCGTCGGCTTCGTCAAGGCCCTCGGAGCCCTTGAGCTCCTGGCTGCCGCGGGCTTGATCCTGTCAGCCGCGCTCGACATCGCGCCGGTTCTGGCGCCGCTGGCCGCTGTCGGTGTGGTGTTGTTGATGGTTGGCGCGATGATCACGCACCTGCGCCGTCACGAGGTCGCAGGAGTCATGCTGAACCTGGCCTATCTCGCCATGGCCGCCTTCATCGCGTGGGGCCGCTTCGGTCCTGAGCCCTTTTGAGCGTGATGGGTTCGACGTCGCCTTCTGGATGCCCAGGCCGGCGATCCACCCCGGACCGTCCCGGCTCTCGGCGCGGCTGCGGCATGCAACTGCTTCAGGTGCTCGAAGCCTGGTGGCGGACGAACCTCGTAGGGACGGTGGAGAGAACGTGATCGAACCTCCCGCGGTTGAACTCGGTGACGTCGTGCTCATGGTGCACCATGAACGCGCCTCGGCAAAACGGTGAGCGTCATCACGACACACCCGTCGGGTAACGACCGCGCGCTGGTCATCGAAGCGATCGGCCTCACCAAATCGTTCGGAGCGACGCGCGCGGTCGACGGCGTCAATCTCGAAGTACCCGCGGGCTCGGTATACGGGTTTCTCGGCCCAAACGGTGCCGGCAAGACGACGACGATCCGCATTCTCGCAACCTTGTTGCGACCCGACGCTGGACACGCCCGGGTGTTCGATCACGACGTCGTCGACGACGCGGATGCGGTCCGCCGCAAACTGAGCCTGACCTCGCAGTTCACGTCGGTCGACGAGGACCTGACGGGCTTCGAGAACCTGGTTCTCCTCGCGCGTCTGCTCGGGTATCGAGGACGGTCGGCGAGAAGAAGGGCCGAGGAGCTGCTCGAGGCGTTTGCCCTCACCGACGCAGCCCGCCGCTCGGTCGCGACACTGTCAGGAGGCATGCGGCGACGGCTCGACCTCGCCGCAAGCCTCGTCGTTGTTCCGGCCCTGTTGTTCCTCGACGAGCCCACGACCGGCCTCGACCCGTGGAACCGCCGCCAGCTCTGGGATGTCGTCCGGGCGATCACCGCCGAAGGGACAACAGTCCTCCTCACGACGCAGGCCCTCGACGAAGCCGACGCGCTCGCAGATCGCATCGCTGTGATCGATCACGGCAAAGTGATCGCCGAAGGCACCAGCACACAACTCAAAGCGTCGGTCGGCGCCGGGACGCTCCGCGTCCGCCTCCTGCATCCCGAGCAACGCACCACCGCCGCACACATACTCGAACACGAGCTCGGCGTGACGATCGAGCGAGGTCCCGGCCCATCCGAGCTCGCGACGCGAATCGCAGCCGCCAACGGCGACGGCGTCGGCGACACGGCGGTCGTGCACTGACCGCCTTGAGCCGTGCCTCGATCACGGTCAGCGACTTCTCCCTCGGACAGCCGACGCTCGACGAGGTGTTCCTCACCCTCACCGGCCACACCTCCGACTCCGCGACGAGTGATCCAACGTGACCGTCAGCCAATCCCTCGCTCAACCTCACGAAGCATCGATGCGTGCCGCGGTCCGAACAGGAGACCGGCCGGCGCCCGCGAGCGCAACATCAGCCGCACTGACCTTTGCGTGGCGTGCACTCCTGAAGATCAAACACGTGCCCGAACAACTCGCCGACGTCATCGGCATCCCGTTGTTGTTCACCGTGCTCTTCACCTACCTCTTCGGGGGCGCGCTCGCCGGCTCAACCCACACGTACCTCCAGTTCCTGCTGCCCGGCACGCTCGTCCTGGCCGTCGTCTTACTCACCGTCTACAGCGGCGTCACGCTCAACAGCGATCTCTCGACCGGGGCATTCGACCGCTTCCGGTCCCTGCCCACCTGGCGCCCCGCACCGATCGTCGGTGGACTGATCGGTGACGCCGGCCGCTACCTGCTCGCGTCACTCCTCGTGATCGGGCTTGGATACGCAATGGGCTTCCGGGCTGGAGGCGGCGCGGTCGGCGTCGTCGCCGCGATCGGCCTCGTCGTCCTCTTCGGTCTCGCGTTCTCGTGGGTATGGACCGCCGTCGGCGCGGTCCTACGCGCCCCTAACGCCGTGCTCAACCTCGGCCTCGTGATCCTCCTCCCCCTCACCTTCATGAGCAACGTGTTCGTCGACCCGAAGACGATGCCGGCCTGGCTACGCGACGTCGCGCACGTCAACCCCGTCACGCATCTCGTTACCGCGGAACGCGGGCTCCTCCACGGGACGGCAAGCGCGAGCGAATCGGCTGGGTGCTCGCGGCCGTCGCCGTGCTCATCGTCGTGTTCGCCCCGTTGACGATGCACCTTTACGCACGCGAACGCTGATCCAAATACTCCGGCGATACGCTGTTGACGCGAACACGCCCGAGGTTCATTCGCCTCGGGCGCGTGAATGAACACACGTTTCGTGTCGGAGGGGCGACTTTAACCCTTAGTACACGCGATACCTGGGCCGCATGACTGCTCGCAGCATGAGCATGAAGCACCACTCTGCCATCGTCGCGCGGAGCCCTCAACGGCGCGCTGTACAGCCGGCTGCACGGCTTCGTGCACGAAAGCGTGCTCACGCCTGATCGAGCACCGACTTGTCGGGTGGTAGGCGCCATCGATTCCAGGGCCACATCCCATCGATCTCGACCTCGAGCGAGAAGCTCAGGACCACTCGAATCAGCACGATGGTTCCGAGGACCACGACACTCTCGACGGATTGGTCGACCACGATTGTGCGGATGATGTCGGCGATGATGAGTACTTCGAGGCCGAGAAGAATGACTCGGCCCAGATTCTTTCGCAGGTCCCCGAAGGCATCTTGACCGCGCCGGGCGGCGATCTCACGCACGTATCGAGCGAACGCGCCGAGTCCGCCGATGACAAGGATCGTCGCCCCGACGGCCTCGACGACATCGACGACGTGGGAGAAGAATTCGCGGTATCTCACAACGCAGCCACGTCTGTCAGTCGGTGAGCAGCCAGGCGCGCACTTGTGCAACGTGGTCGACGTACGTGTCGATCGTTCCGCCGGTGAACGCGAACGTACCGCGGTCGGCGTAGTCGGAGACGACCGGCGTCGACTCACGGATGTCGAGCGCGATCTTGCCCTTGAACGGTTTCGCCACTGTAGAAGGACTCCTCGTCGGATCGAAATGCGTCGGCCGATGACCACCGGCTGTCCACGAACTGTGTGGTGAGGCTCACCGATAACCGAGCCCCGACGAACCGGTCAGATGCGTCGTCTGCGCACTCCGCGCCCGGGTGTGACAGCTGCGGCCACGACCGCGGTTCTTGCTACTGGCGACGGACCGGGGCTGACGGCTTTGGCTACCACCGCGGTTTTCGCGACTGGGTGGCCGATGACGCCCACTCTTCCAACCCGTGCTGGTCTGATCGGCATTTCAGGCTCCTACCGTCGTAGATGCTTCATCGGCCTCGATCGAGGCGATGATGGCTTGGATGGGAATCCGTCCGTTGGCGATCAGCTGACCGCCCGAGCGGCGTGCCGCAGATGCGAACGGCGCGGCCCACAGGTTCTCCCAGATGAGCACGCCAGCAGTGCTTCCCGGTTCCATCGCGGCCGCGAGGTGCTCGACGTCTTCCTCGGCCAACAGTTCCGCCAGCTCGGCCTCGAGGGTCTCGAGTTCGCCGAGCTCTTCAATATCGGAGAGCTCCATGGCCTCGACCGTGCCGTCGTCGGCTTTGGTGAGGATCAGGACATCGATGACGCGGATGATTCCGCGGTCGACCAACCCGAGCAGCTCTTTGGCCATCTCGCCGGTGAAGTTGCTCGCCCCTGCCGGAAACTCGACGACGAGGTAGTCAACAGGGCCCAGTTCATCTAGCGATACGTCGGTCATCATGCTCCGTTCGTTGCGCGGACTGATTCGATCACGCGATTGCTGTCGCCTTGAGCTGCTCGAACTCGGCGTCGACGACCGGAGGCACGAACGATTGGAGTTCGTTCAGAGGACCACGGTTCGCGAAGCCTGCGTCGATTGTGCATGGGCGGGGGGCGACTGTCCTCACCACAGCAGGGTGAGGCAGACCTCTTTCGCCCCGGCATCGCCGCGGATGTCGCGGGCTCACCCACCCGTGGTGATGCGCCAACACATCCAGCGGGCGATTCTGGACAGGTCCTTTTGGGCGAACGAGCTGTTGGCACGCGCCGCCAGCCGTCGAGGGGAGATCACGAAGATGGCACAGGATCCCGAGCCGAGCCGCCAGAACCTGCCGATCCCGGATGCGCATCAGCCCTACCCGGGGCTGGTGACCTACGACGCGAAGGACCCGGCGACGAGCTTCGCGCCTACGACGCACTTGCGTCCGCCGGCGGGGGCCCCGAACGTGCTGATCGTGTTGCTCGACGACGTTGGCTTCGCGGCATCGAGCGCGTTCGGTGGGCCGTGCGAGGCCCCGGTCGCGGAGCGGCTCGCGGCGGGTGGATTGAAGTACACCCGGTTCCACACCACGGCACTGTGTGCGCCAACACGGCAGGCGTTGCTCACGGGCCGCAATCACCACTCCGTCGGGATGGGTTGCATCACCGAGCTCGCGACCTCGGCGCCGGGCTACAACGGAATCCGGCCCAACACGGCCGCGCCGCTCGCGGAGATCTTGAAGCTGAACGGGTACTCGACAGCGCAGTTCGGCAAGTGCCATGAGGTGCCGGTGCATCAGACGAGCCCGATGGGCCCGTTCGAGGCCTGGCCGACTGGCGGCGGTGGGTTCGAGTACTTCTACGGCTTCATCGGGGGCGAGACGAACCAGTTCTACCCGGCCATCTATGAGGGCACGACGCCGGTCGAGGCGCCCAAGACCCCGGAAGCCGGCTACCACTTCACCGAGGACATGACGAACAAGGCCATCTCATGGGTGCGCCAGCAGAAGACGCTCATGCCCGACAACCCGTTCTTCATGTACTTCGCGCCGGGCGCGACGCACGCCCCCCACCATGTGCCGAAGGATTGGATCGACCGCTATCGCGGTCGCTTCGATGCGGGCTGGGACGCGCTTCGCGACGAGATCTTCGCCCGCCAGAAGGGACTCGGTGTGATCCCAGCTGACGCCGAGCTCACCCAGCGACCCGCGGAGATCCCGGCGTGGGACGACATGCCCGCCGAGCTGAAGCCGGTCCTCGCCCGCCAGATGGAGGTGTACGCGGCGTTCCTCGCGCACACCGATTACCACGTCGGGCGGCTCATCGACACGCTTACGGCGATGGATGTTCTTGACGACACGCTCGTCTACTACATCATCGGCGACAACGGCGCGTCGGCCGAAGGCACCGTCAACGGGTCCTTCAACGAGACGTTCATCTTCAACGGTGCCGCCTTTCTCGAGACGCCCGAGTTCTTGGCGTCGAAGATCGACGACTTCGGCGGGCCCGAGGCGTACAACCACTTTGCGGTCGGATGGGCGCATGCGATGGACACGCCGTACCAGTGGACCAAGCAGGTCGCGTCGCACTGGGGTGGCACCCGCAACGGCACGATCGTGCACTGGCCAAGTGGCTTCGCCGCACACGGGGAGCTGCGTTCGCAGTTCTGCCATGTGATCGACGTGGCAGCGACGGTGGTCGACGCTGCCGGCCTGCCCGCGCCGACGTTCGTGCACGGTGTACAGCAAATGCCGCATCAGGGTACGAGCATGACCTACTCGTTCGACGATGCCAGTGCCCCCGAACGCCACGACCTCCAATACTTCGAGATGTTCGTGAACCGCGGTATCTACCACCAGGGATGGACCGCAGTCACGCGCCACAGCACACCTTGGGTGATGGAGCCCCCGCCTGGGATCGATGACGATGCCTGGGAGCTTTACGGCCCCGACGACTGGACCCAAGCGCGCAACATCGCGGGCGAGAACCCGGACAAGCTGGCTGAGCTCCAACGACTCTTTCTCATCGAGGCCACAAAGTACAACGTGTTGCCCCTCGACGATCGTCGCGTCGAGCGCTTCAACGCTGATCTCGCCGGTCGCCCGCAGCTCATCAAGGGCAAGACTCAGATGCTCTTCGGCGGCATGGGTCGGCTCAGCGAGAACTCCGTGCTGGTGACCAAGAACAAGTCTCACGCAATCACCGCGAACGTGACGGTGCCCGACAGCGGCGCCGAAGGTGTGATCATCGCGCAGGGCGGGGCGTTCGCGGGATGGAGCCTCTACACCAAGGACGGCACGCCGAAGTACTGCTACAACCTGCTCGGGCTCAAGCGGTTCATCATCGAAGGCGACCGCGCCGTTCCGCCGGGCGATCACCAGGTACGCGTGGAGTTCGACTACGACGGCGGCGGTCTCGCCAAGGGCGCAGCCATCACGCTGTACCTCGACGGCGACAAAGTTGGTGACGGCCGTCTCGACGCAACGGTCCCGATGATCTTCTCCGCTGACGAGACCACCGATATTGGCCACGACACGGGGACGGGCGTCAGCGACGAGTACTCGACCGGCGACAACGAGTTCACGGGCACGGTGCACTGGGTGCAGATCGACATCGACGAGAAGGCTGAAGACCTCGATCACTTGATCACTCCCGAGGAACGCTGGCAGATCGCGATGGCACGCCAGTAGGCGGACCAACAAATCGCACCGCAACCTGATTCGTGTCAGCGGATCCCGAGGCGGCGCGCTTCGACGACCGCATCGTGACGCGAGCTCACGCCGAGCTTGCGGTAGACCGCCTTCGTGTGTGTCCGCACGGTGTTCGCCGACACATACAGCTCGAGTGCGACCTCCCGGGTCGTGAGCCGCGATGTCAGGTAACGAAGCACGGTCAGCTCGCGGTCGGTCAAGGGGTCGACGAGCGCCTTCTGTGTCGCAGATTCGGCCAGTGGGACGACGCGCTCGAGCAACTCGAGTAACCCATCGGCGAATTCATCGAGCGGTGCCGCGCGCAAGAGCGCGCCAAGCCGGCGAGAGAGTGGGAACAGCTCTTCGGCGGCCGCGAAGGTGAAGCCTTCGGAACGCGCCGCGTCGACGGCCGCGCCGAGGGACGCGTCCGCATCGGCCGAAGCAAGTTCGTCCTCACAGAGGGTGCGCAGCATCACGACGTCGACGCGCTCTCGCGGCGTCTCGGGTTCGCACCGCTGGAGCACCGCGAGCGCAGCCTCCGGCTGACCTGCCGCGAGGTGCAGGCGGGCTTCGAGCCGACTGCGCCCCATTGAAGGCGGCAGCGCCCCCGTGATGGCCTCGGCCCGATCTCGGTCACCTGCAAGGAGCGCGATCCGTGCGTCGAGCGTGTTCAACAGACCGAACAGCGGACTGTCGATGTTGGGCGACAGGAACGCGCGCGCAGCCGCCGCCGCCTCGGTCGCGTCCACCAGGCGTCCCTCTGACACCCAGACGCGAGCCAACGCGGCGGCACTGATCAGGGCGAGCGAAGGACGGCACTGCTCTCCCAGCATCATCGAGCGTTCCAGCGCGGCTTCGGCACCGCGCAGGTCGCCACGCTCGAAACACAAACGCCCGCGGGTGCGTAGCGGCTCGATAAGCGCGGGATGATCCTGCAACCCGAGCTCGGCGCCGGTCGCGAGCGCCTTTTCGGCCAGCCGCGCCGCTTCGCGGAACGAGCCCTCGACACAGGCAACCCACGAGAGCGCGCCGCCGACCATGATCTCGTCGTAGACGACGCCCAGCGACCGCAAGGTTCGAGTACGCGTCGCCGCTTCGCGTGCTCCACGAAAGTCATGGAGCCAACCCCGGGGATGGATTTCGAAGAACGGTGCCGCGATCACCGTGTCGTCGTCCGAGCCCTGCGGATCTAGGTCTTCGAGCAGGTCGAGCGCGCAGCGCGCATCGCCCTCCTCGACGGCGAGATGCCCCTGCGCGACGGTCAAACGGTCCCGACCGGCGTCGTCGAGGTCGCCGGACTGACGCCGGGCGCGCTGCAGCCAGGCATCGGCCGACGTCAGCGCCCCCGCGATGCAGAGGGCGGATCCGATCGTCACCATGCGTCCGGCGTCAAGCGTCGCATCACCTTCCGAAACTGCGGCAGTCAGAGCCCGCACCGCGAGCGCTCCGCCGCGCATGAAGACGTGGCCGAGTTCGGCCTGCAAGAGCGCGTAGGCGCGGTCTTCCTCCCCGGCCGACACGAGCAGTGCAAGCGCGGAAGCGAACCTCCCTTGACTCTCGTACCACTCCGCCGCCAAACGATGCGCGTCGAGCGCTCCGTCGAGGCTGGTGGCCTGCAGTTGGTAGCGCAGCATGTCCCGGAAGAGTTGGTGGTAGCGATACGTGTCGTTGCCGGTCGGGACCACGAACAACGCCGACGCGTCGAGCCGCCGAAGGATCGTCGCCGCGTCGTCGTTGCCGGTGACGGCGGCACACGCACCGGGTTCAAGCTCGTCGAGCACCGACGTGCGCAACAAGAATCGCTGTACGTCCTCAGGCTGGTGCGCCAGCACCTCTTCCACCAAGAAGTCGCTCACGATTCGGACGCTGCCCGAGAACTCGGCCAGAAAGCGATCCGGATCGGTTTCGCTACGGAGGGCGATCGCCGCCATCTGCACGCCTGCGACCCATCCATCGGTGCGATCGGCGAGCACCCTGGTGGCCTCGGCTGAGATGTTGGTGCCGAGCGCGTCGACCAACGCGTGGACCTCATCTGGCGTCACCCGGAGATCAGCCTCGCGGACCTCGAGGCACCGGCCGTTCGCACGCAACCTGTGCAGTGCGATCGGGGGATCGCCGCGGCTCCCGGTCACGACGCGCGAGCCGGCGGGCAGCCGTTCGACCAGCCGCGACAGCGACGGGCCCGCCTCGCGCGGCGACTTGCACGTCATCGAGCACCAGAACTGCGGGCCCATCCGCCAGCCCGCGCAGCACTGTGTCGACCACGACCACGAGGTCGGGGTCCCGTTCCCCGAGTATGTCGACCGCGTCGAGCCAACGATTGCCCTGCGCCGCGTCGCAGCGCGGCAACGACACTGGTCCAGAACAAGACCGGGTCGCGGTCGACTTCCTGGCACGCGACCCACACCCCTGCCGAGCAGCGTTCGCGCATCCAGGCCGCGAGCACGACGCTCTTCCCCGCGCCCGGCGGCGCCACCACCGCAGTCAGCGGTCCATCGGCGCCGGCGTCGAGCAGGTCGAGCAACCGCGGACGAGCAACATAGAAAGGTGGGAGCGGTGGGACGAGCGCCGGAGTGCGGCGGACCGGGTCGCCAAGACCCCCAAGCTCGCCATCCTCGTCCAAGCCCCAAGAATGTAGCGGCGGCCACTCCGCCCGTCGTCGGGGCTAACCCGCGTCGCCTTCGACGGACACGCCGACGAGATCGAGACCGAGCGCCTGAAGCCGCTCGAGGACCGAGTAGAGCGCCGCCTGATCCTCCAACTCGCCCGACAGCACCGTTTGGCCGTGCTCAGCCTGCGCGTTCAGATCCGAGAACGCCTCCCGCATCCCCGGCCCCATCTCACCAGTCACAACGACCCGATACACGCGTGCAGGCATCGCGGCGTCCTTCCTCGATCAGCCCTCCCACACCCATAGGCGGAAGCCGGTCAACGCTCACCATGACAGTTGGGCCCGAGGGTGTCCTCATCCCCAGCCGGGTGAGTTGGCGCGAGATGACTCAAGAGCACTGCTCACACGGGCGCACACCGTCGCCGCGACGGCGGGACACGCAACCGTCGGCGTCGTGGCGGCGCGCTACTCCAACGCCTCACTTGAGCGGGCCCGCACTCGCGCTTGACAAGCCTCTGTGCGAGTGACTGAACGCAACTCAGATCAAACCTGAGTGTCAGAGGGCGGACTCGTACCCTAACCCCACGCGCTCCCGCTGCCGGTCAGTTCCCTATCGCTGCATGATCGCGACTATGCGCACCCCTACTCCCGGAACCACTCCCGAGTTCACTCCCGGAACTGCTCCCGTCTCGCGAATCGGCATCGACCCGTGTGTCGCCTAACACAAGTGGCACGCAGGCTGAGCGCATCTCCCGGGTGACGGCACGCGTGGACTGGGCCCCAGCCGCGGGACTTCCACGGATGCGAGCGATCCCCGATCGGAAGACGCTGCAACCTGACCAATCCCGTAGGAGGAGCCATGCACAAGCACACCTTGGAGCCGGCGGCACAAGCATTCGCCGACGCCACCTCACACCCCCCATTCCTGTTCGAGCTCGGACCTGAGGGCGCCCGGAAGGTCCTCGACGACGTCCAGGCCGCTCCAATCGCGAAGCTCGACGTTGACGAGACGTGGATCACGGTGCCGCGCAGACGTCGGCGACGTCGCGGTCCGCATCGTCAAGCCAGTCGGCGCAACCGCCCTTCTGCCAACCGTGCTGTATGTGCACGGCGGCGGCTGGATCCTCGGCAACGCCGGCACGCACGATCGCCTCGTGCGCGAGCTGGCGGTGGGGGCGAACGTCGCGGTCGTGTTTGTGGAGTACGACCGCTCCCCGGAGGCGCACTACCCGGTCGCGATCGAACAGGCTTACGCCACGGCGCGCTGGATCACCGAGAACGGCGGCGCGCACGGCCTCGACGCGTCACGTCTGGCGGTTGCCGGCGACTCCGTCGGCGGCAACATGACCGCGGCTCTCGCGATCCTCGCCAAGCAGCGCGGCGACGTCACTTTCGTGCACCAGTCCATGTACTACCCGGTCACCGACGCCGCCCAGGACACCGACAGCTACATCGAGTTCGCAGACGGCCCGTTCCTCACTGCCAAAGCGATGGCGTGGTTCTGGGACGCCTACTGCCCCGACGAGGCAAGACGATCGGAGATCACCGCGTCGCCGCTGCGCGCGAGCCTCGACGAGCTCACCGGCCTGCCCGAGGCGTTCTTGATCGTCGACGAGAACGACGTCCTCCGCGACGAGGGCGAGGCATACGCCCGCAAGCTCACCGAGGCCGGCGTGCGCACGACGAGCGTTCGCTTCAACGGCGCCATCCACGACTTCCTCATGCTCAACCCCGTCCGCGAAACGGCCGCGACGACCGCGGCGCTCGAGCAGGCGATCCACATCCTCCGCAAGGCGCTCGGCACGAGCTGACCCTGCATTTGCGTGAGGTCGCTCTTCCGGGCCGATGGGTCGGGAGAGCGACCCGCGCCACCCAGGAGCGTTGAAATGTCCGCGATCTTCACGCCCTACTGCGATGGCTCCGACGCCTACATCCGCGTGCGCGTTCCCAGCGGGTGCCGGCCCGACGGATCGATCCTCGTCTACCTACCGAACGGGACCGGGCTCGTCGTGAAAACCGACCAGCTCCTGCATCTCGACGCAGGCGAGGATGTTCCTGGCTCGGTGTAGAGCAGCGCGTTCCAACAGAATCGCTTTGGGCTCGGCGACCTCGCCGGTGGTCCACCGCACGCTGTGCTGGCCGTGCAACTCGGTGGCGAGCGCCCGGCGAGCGAGCGGGCTGTGGAATCGCTCCTGCGCCAGCCAGACCGTGAACTCTCCGTTTCGGTCGAAGCCGAGCTGCAGGCGGGCGTGGCCGATTGCGTCGTGGACGGCGCGGAACCGGTCGTAGTCCCCGCCGCGATCGTTCGACATCAGCGGGTGCCGCCGGTCGGGGTCCACCGCGACCGTCGTGACCTCGAGAGTGCGCAACTCTCTCACCGAGGCAATGAGCTCCTGCGCGTCGCGATACGGGCTCTCACATGTGGTGAAGAACACTCGCAATGCATTCGGTTGACTCGGCCGCGTGATCCAGTGGAACAGCCGGTCGGTTTCAGTCACCAGTTGGGCGAAAGCCGCGGCCGTGACCGCGTCCCGCCGGTCTGCGGCGTCGACGTACGCGGCGGCAACCTCGTGCGCGACCGTCGGATCGACGCGCAGGTCGCTGGTCATCGCACACTCGTCTCGTCCGCCTCGTCGTTGATTTCGCTCGTTCCGAGGCGGGGCTCGGCCACCGGCGCATCTGTCGCGGGTTCGATGAACTCGCCGGCTTCGTATCCAGTGGGGCGTACATCTCGGTTGGACAGGTACATCGTCATGAAACCAACGTCGCGCCGAAGGCTTGCGGTCGCTTCCGGGAGATACCCGAGTCCGCGGTTCCCGTCGAGCCTCCGCAGGTGCGTTCGACCGTCTGATCGCGCTACGTTCCGAGCGTCCCTACCTGCGGGTGTGGAAGATGGCGAGTCACTCCTCCAAGCACGCGTTCCGGGGCCGTCGCCACGAGCGCGAGACGCTCGACCGCCTTCTCGACGACGCGCAGTCCGGCCAGAGCCGGGTCCTCGTGCTCCGAGGCGAGGCCGGGATCGGCAAGTCCGCGTTGCTCGAGCACGTAGGCGAGCGCGCTTCGGCGTGCCGGGTGACACGGACGACCGGAATCGAGTCCGAGATGGCGTTCGCGTTCGCGGGACTGCACCGCGTGTGCATGCCGATGCTCGACAGTCTCGACAACCTGCCCGGACCACAGCGCGCTGCAATCGGCACAGTCTTCGGCCTCACGGTGGGCCCGCCTCCAGACCCGTTCCTCCTCGGCTTGGCCGTGCTGGGTCTGCTCACCGAGGTGGCCGACGGTTCTCCACTCGTTTGCCTCGTCGACGATGCCCAGTGGCTCGACCCCTCCTCGGCGCTGACCCTCGAGTTCGTCGCGCGGCGCCTCGATGCCGATGCGGTCGCAATGCTGTTCGCGGTGCGCGAGCCCACCGTGGCGCCGGTTCTCACTGGGCTCCCCGAACTGCGGATCGGCGGGCTCGGCGACGAAGATG
The DNA here is from genome assembly GCA_963781425.1 of uncultured Actinomycetes bacterium. Lineage (GTDB taxonomy): Bacteria > Actinomycetota > Acidimicrobiia > IMCC26256 > PALSA-610 > DASQHW01. The sequence continues at coordinate 30,846 of CAWAGX010000003.1, forward strand.
CACGCGCGCTGCTCGACTCGGTGACGACAGGTCCCCTCGACGGGCGCGTACGTGACCGCGTTATCGCCGAAGCCCGTGGTAACCCGCTCGCATTGCTCGAGTTGCCGCGAGGGTTGTCGGCGACGGAACTCGAGCTCGGCTTCGGATCGCACGACTCGACGACGATGGCGACTCGCATCGAGCAGGGGTTTCTGCGCCAGCTCCAGCCCGTGCCCGCCGATACCCGGAGGCTCCTGCTCGCCGCCGCCGTTGAGCCGCTGGGGGACGTCACCTTGCTGTGGCGCGCCGCCGAACACCTCGGCATCGATCCCGAGGCGGCGACGCCGGCTGAGGACTTGGGGCTGATCACGTTGGGCGGACGGGTGACGTTTCGTCACCCCCTGGTTCGGTCGGCGGTCTACCGATCGGCGAGTGTGAGCGAGCTGCGCGCCGTCCACGCCGCGTTGGCGGAGGCAACCGACGCCGAGCGCGATCCGGAGCGCCGGGCGTGGCATCGGGCCCATGCAGCTTCCGGGCCCGACGAGGACGTGGCGCGCGAGACTCGAGCGCGCGGCGCAACGGGCGGCCAGCCGAGGTGCGCTGACGACGGCCGGCAGCCTTCTGGAGCGGGCGATGGAGCTGACTTCCGACCCACAACAACGCGGCTCGCGCGCCGTCGACGCGGCGCTGGCGAAGATCTTCGCTGCGCAGGTCGACTCGGGTTTGCAGATGCTCGACGCCGCGGAGCTGTGTCCGCTCGACCCTACCCAGCGCGCCTGGGTCGTGTGGTTGAGGGCGAGCACGGTAAGTGCCGCCAAGCGCGCACCAGGCGCGCCGTTGTTCCTCGAAGCGGCCGAGCTATTGCACGCGGTCGACGCCGCGTCCGCGCGGGAGGCGTATCTCTGCGCCCTCGGCGCGCAGGTGATGGCCGCCCGGCTCGACGGCGAGGCGCCGTTGGAGGACGTGGCCCGGGCGGCGCGCTCGGCGCCGCCGGGTCCGGAGCCACCGCGTCCCATCGACTTCGTGCTCGACGGCTTGGCGGTGCGGCTGACGGACGGTTTCGAGGCGGGCCTGTTGCCAGCGCGCGGCGCGCTCGCCGCGTGCATGGAGGAGGCCGAACCCAACCAGCAGTTCCTGCAGTGGGTCTGGTTCGCGCCGCTCCTGGCGCCCGAGGTCTGGGACGACGAGCGCTGGGACAGCGTGACCGCGCACACCGTAAGTCTGAACCGCGATGCGGGCGCGTTCAGCACGCTCCCAATCGCGCTCGAATACCGAGCCGAGTTCGAGCTGTATGCCGGCAACCTTGACTCCGCGTCGGCGCTGCTCGAGGAGGCCGACATGATCGTCGAGCTGACAGGTCGGACACCGATAACGCACTCGTCGACGGAAGTCGCCGCATGGCGCGGTGACGAAGGGCATGCCCTCGACCTGATCGAAGCCACGATCGAGCTCATGGCCGGTTACACCGGCCGGAACATCGGGCTCGCCGAGAACGCCCGTGCCGTGCTGTTCAACGGTCTCGGTCGCTACGAGGACGCGCTCGCTGCCGCGCGACGTGCCTGCGAGTACGACGACCTCGGGCTGTACGGGCGCTGCCTCGTCGAGCGCGTCGAGGCGGCGGCTCGCGTCGGCGCGGTCGACGACGCCGCCACGACGCTGCAGTTGCTCGAGCAGCGCGCGCTCGCTGCCTCCACCGACTGGTCGCTCGGCGTATTGGCTCGGTCGCGAGCGCTCGTGAGCGATGACGAAGCCGCGGAACCGCTGTACGACGAGGCCATAGAGTGCCTCGAGCGCACGCGCATGACCGCGCACCTCGCGCGAGCGCACCTCGTCTACGGGGAGTGGCTCCGGCGTCAGAACCGTCGCGTCGACGCGCGTGCGCAGCTCCGCCGCGCCTACGACATGTTCGGAGGCATGGGCGCCGCGGCTTTCGCCGAGCGGGCCCGACGCGAGCTCATGGCGACCGGCGAGACGGTGCGCAAACGCTCAGTTGACACCAGCGACGCACTCACCGCCCAGGAGGCCCAGATCGCGCGCCTGGCGGCTGAGGGGGCGTCCAATCCGGAGATCGGCAGCCGGCTGTTCATCAGTCCCCGCACGGTCGAGTACCACCTGAGCAAGGTGTTCGTGAAGCTCGGCGTGAAGTCCCGCCGCGAGCTGCGCAGCGCCCTTCGCTAGCTCCCGCGTCCGCAGCCCGCGCCGGACTGGGGAGTTCCACGGAGGCGATCACCGCCGTCTGCACGCGACGGTGCTCCTTGTTGATTCCCCGTCTGCAAGGAGCGGATTCATGAGCAGCATCACGACCAACGACGGCACCGAGATCTTCTACAAGGACTGGGGCGAGGGCCCGGCCGTCACGCTCTCGCACGGATGGCCGCTGAGCTCCGACGCCTGGGACGGCCAGATGCTGTTCCTCGCCCAGCACGGCTTCCGTGTCATCGCGCACAACCGGCGCGGCCACGGCCGCTCCAGCCAGCCGTCGGTCGGCAACGACATGAACACCTACGCAGACGACCTCGGCGCGCTCATCGAGACGCTCGACCTCCACGACGTCACGGTCGTCGGACACTCCACCGGCGGCGGCGAAGTCGCGCGTTACATCGGCCGTCACGGAACGAACCGCGTCGCGAGGGCAGTGCTGATCTCCGCGGTGCCGCCGAGCCTCGTGAAGTCCGACGCGAACCCCGAAGGTCTGCCGATGGAACTCTTCGACGGCTTCCTCGCCGGCATGTTCAACGATCGATCGCAGTTCTACCTCGACCTTGCGCAGCCGTTCTACGGCGCGAACCGCGAAGGGTCCACCGTTTCGCAGGGGGTGCTCGACCAATTCTGGACGTCGAGCATGCAGTCCGGTCTCAAGAACTCGTACGAGTGCATCAAGTCCTTGGCTGAGTCGGACTTCACCCAGGACCTCGAGCGCTTCGACGTCCCGACGCTGTTGATCCACGGCGAGGACGACCAAGTCGTTCCGTGTCCGAATTCGATGCGCTCGGCGCGCATCCTCAACAACGCCAAGGACATCTACTACCCGGCCGCGCCGCACGGACTCACCGCGACGCACCAAGACCAGATCAACGCCGACCTGCTCGCCTTCCTGCAGAGCTCGTAACGCCAGTGTGACACGAAGGAGACGTCATCATGAAGATCGTCGTCATCGGCGGCACCGGGCTCATCGGCTCGAAGCGTCGTCACAAAGCTCACGGAATACGGCCACGAAGCCGTGCCTGCCTCGCCCAACTCCGGCGTGAACACGCTGACCGGCGAAGGACTCGCCGAGGTCCTCACCGGCGCGGCAGTCGTCGTCGACGTGTCGAACTCCCCCTCGTTCGAAGACGCTGCCGTGCTCGAGTTCTTCGAGACGTCGACCCGCAACCTCCTCGACGCCGAGGCCGCCGCCGGCGTGACTCATCACGTCGCGTTGTCGATCGTCGGCACCGAACGGTTGCCCGACAGCGGCTACCTGCGAGCGAAGGTCGCGCAGGAGAAGCTGATCACGGGATCAGCGATCCCGTACTCGATCGTGCACGCGACACAGTTCTTCGAGTTCGTGAAGAGCATCGCCGACGAGCGCGACGGTCGACGGCGAAGTGCGTCTTCCGCATGTGCTGTTCCAACCGATGGCCGCGGATGAAGTCGCCGCCGCGGTCGCCAAGGTCGCGGCCGGCGCTCCGCTCAACGGCACCGTCGAAATCGGCGGGCCGGAGGTGTTCCACTTCGACGAGCTGGTGCGCCACGCCCTCGCGGCGCGCAACGACCCGCGAGATGTCGTGACCGACCCGCATCGCGCGCTACTTCGGCACCGAGCTGCGCGAACGCTCGCTCGTCCCCGACGACGGCGCGCAACGCGGCACGATCCGCTTCGACGATTGGCTCGCCCAGCCAGGCACAAGGGAGCTGATGATGTCCGGCGACGCCATAGCCCCACCCGAACCGAGGGAGATCGACGAAACGCGCTCGATGGAGCTTCGTCACCTCTCAACGAACGCGATGCTGCGAGGCCGGCCGAGCGGCGATGCGCAGTGCGAAAACTGCCGGTACTACCTCGAGAACACCGCGGACATCTCCTACTGCTGGCACCCAAAGCTGCGCAGCCTCGTCGGTGCGCACTGGTGGTGCCAGTGGTGGGAATCGACATGGAGACCTAGCCATGGCGAAGATCCTGTTGCAGACAACCATTCCCGACATTGCCGATGACTGGAACGTCGCGCGGTTCTCGCCTGCTCGCCGCCGAGCTGCGGTGTGGCGGTCACGACGTGACCGCTAGAAATCGCGACGTCGGCGAGGACGACTCGATCCTGAGCACGCTCGACACCCTCGACTACGACCAGCTCTGGCTCATCGCGGTCGACACCGGCGCCGGACTCTCCTCGCAGGACGCGGCCGGGATCATGCGCTTCCGCGAGCGCGGCGGCGGCGTCGTGACGGCGCGCGATCACCACGATCTCGGTTCCTGCCTACTTGCCCTCGGTTCGATCGGCGCGCTCAACCACTTCCACACGCAGAACCCCGAACCGCACGCGTGCCGCGATGACCTGGACACGCCGAGCATCTCGTGGCCCAACTACCACTCGGGCGCCAACGGTGACTACCAGCCGGTGTTCGTGCCGTACCGGCACGAGTTGTTGCGGACGACCAAGACACGCAGTGGTCGCATCGAATGGTTCCCGGCGCACCCCCACGAGGGCGCGGTCTCCGCGCCTGCGGACAATCCGGCGGCACGAGTTGTCGCATGTGGGAGGAGCACCGTAACCGGGCGGCTCTTCAACCTCGCCGTCTGCCTCGAGGGTGAGACAACGCGTGACGGACGTCGGCTGGGTCGCGTCGTGGCGTGCTCGACGTTCCACCACTTCGCCGACATGAACTGGGACACCGACACGGGCGCGCCGTCCTTCGTCACCGAAGCGCCTGGTGACGAGATCAAGCGCGACCCGTCGCGCCTCGCGATCTTCAAGGACTACGTGCACAACATCGCGAGTTGGCTCGCGGTCGCGACAGAAACTCGCAGCGTTGCGCGCTTCCGACCTTCGAGCCGTTGAGGAGCTCATCGACGAGCATTTTCCGTTTGAATGCAACGTCCTCCGGATCGACACCGACACGTGGGCGATTCACGGCTCGATCCCAGTCGGCGGCGAGGTGATTCTGGCCGAGTTCAGCGCCAAGGAGGGCGCAGAGGCCGCGCTCGATCTGCTCTCCGCAGCAGGGGCGAACCACGTCGGAGAAGTACCCGCAACGAAGCCTCTACCGGAACCGAAGGATACCGACGACGAGCGCATCATCGACCACGACGGCTGGCAGTACATCGATGATTGACGGCGGCAAGGTGGCGGTCCGCGCTCGAGCTGGACGCACAAGCACGCGGCGGCCGAGTCGATCTACCCTTCCGTGGGCGCGGGCGACCCAATCGCGAAAGGGCTTGCCGTTGGTTGAACCCGGGGTAGCACCGATGTCTGGCTCGGGGTTGCTCGGTCGGCGCCGCGAGTGCGCGCAGCTGGATCAGCTGCTGCAAAGTGTTCGTGTCGGTCAAAGTCACGTCCTGGTCATGTGCGGTGAAGCAGGAGTCGGCAAGACCGCGCTCTTGGAATATCTCGTCGCGAATGCGGTGAACTGCCGCATCGCGCGAGCGGCGGGAATCGAGTCGGAGATGGAGCTCGCGTTCGCCGGGTTGCATCAACTCTGCGCGCCGATGCTGGACCGATTGGCGTTTCTGCCGGGACCCCAGGCCGACGCGCTCGGCACGGCGTTCGGTCTGAGTGCCGGCGAGGCACCGGATCGCTTTCTCGTGGGTCTGGCGGTGCTCGGCCTTCTGTCCGAGGTAGCCGACGAGCAGCCGCTCGTCTGTGTGCTCGACGATGCGCAGTGGCTCGACTCAGGCCTCGGCGCAGACGCTCGCATTCGTTGCCCGGCGCCTCTTGGCGGAATCGGTTGGCTTGGTGTTCGCGGTCCGCGAGCCGAGCGAGAAGCAGGAGTTCGAGGGGCTTCCCGAGCAAGTGATCGAAGGTCTCGCCGACGCTGATGCTCGTGCATTACTGGATGCGGCGATCCCAGGGCGACTCGACGAGCGTGTACGGGATCGGATCGTCGCCGAGACGCAGGGCAACCCTCTCGCGCTGTTGGAGTTGCCTGCGGGGTTGACGTCCGCCGAGCTGGCCGGCGGGTTCGCACTCCCCGACGCGCGGCCGATCGCGAGTCACATCGAGCAGAGCTTCGTGCGGCGGCGTTCACTCGCTTCCGACCGACACGCAACGACTTCTCCTCATGGCAGCAGCGGAATCGGTGGGCGACGTGGCTTTGCTGTGGCGCGCGGCTGGGCGGCTCGGCATCGGCGCCGACGCGGCCGCGCCCGCACTGAGGCGGAGGGGCTCATCGAGTTCGGTGCCCGCGTGCGGTTCCGACATCCACTCGTGCGCTCGGCCGCGTACCGCGGCGCGGATCTCGGTGACCGACAGGCGATCCATCGCGCCCTGGCGGAGGCGACCGATCCAGACACCGATCCCGATCGACGTGCGTGGCATCGCGCCCACGCCGCAGTTGCGCCCGACGAGGAAGTGGCGAGCGAGCTCGAGCGCTCGGCCGACCGGGCACGAGGCCGCGGTGGTGTTGCGGCCGCGGCCGCTTTTCTGGAGCGCGCAACCGAGTTGACGCCCGATCCAGCCCGCCGCGGCGCTCGGGCGTTGGCCGCGGCTCAGGCCAAGTTCGACGCCGCCGCGCCGGGCAGGGCCAACGAGCTTCTCGAGATCGCGGCGATGTGCCCGTTGAGACGCGATCCAGCTTGCGCGCCTCGCACGGCTGCGCGCCCAGATCGTGTTTGCTCGCCGGCCGCGGAAGTGATGCCCCGTCGTTGCTGCTCGAGGCCGCGAGACAGCTCGAACCGCTTGACGCCGCGCTTGCGCGCGAGACGTATCTCGAAGCGCTCGCGGCCGCGATCTTCGCGGGCCGCCTGCGCCGTGAGTGCGGCGTCCTCGAAGTAGCTGAAGCTGCTCGTGCGGCGTCTCCGGGCGCGAAGGCGACTCGTGCGACCGACCTGCTCCTGGATGCGCTGGCAACGCGATTTACCGAGGGCTACACCGAGAGCACCACGCTGCTCCGACGAGCGCTCGTCGCGTTCGGCAACGAAGACGGCAGTACTGAAGACGCCATCCGCTGGCTTTGGCTGGCATGTCGCGTCGCTCCAGATCTCTGGGACGACGAGACGTGGCATCTGCTTGCTACGCGCCACGTCCGGCTCGCGAATGACGCCGGCGCGCTGACCGCCCTGGTCCTCGCCGCGACATACCGCGCCGGGGTGCACGTCCACGCCGGCGAGTTCGCAGCGGCAGAGGCCCTGATTCATCAGGCTGATGCCATCGCGGACGCCGCCGACATCGCGGCCCCGAGGTACACGTCATTGGTGCTCGTCGCCTGGCGCGGCCGCGAGGACGAGGCCTTGGAGCAGATCGAAGCCGGCGTTCAAGACGCGACGACTCGCGGGGAGGGAAGGGCAGTCGCGCTGGCTGCGTACGCGTCCGCGGTGCTCTACAACGGTCTTGGCCTCTACGAGCCCGCACTGGCCGCCGCCCAACAGCGCATGCGAGTACGACGATCTGGGGCTCTTCGGCTGGGCACTGATCGAACTGGTCGAGGCGGGCGCCCGAACCGGAGCCCGCGAGCCGGCGGCTGCCGGGCTGCGGGCACTCGAGGAGCGAACACGTGCCGTGGGTACCGACTGGGCACTCGGCGTCGAGGCGCGGTCACGCGCGCTGCTGAGCGACGGCCCGGCTGCCGAGTCGCTTTACCGCGAGGCGATCGAACGGCTCGAGCGCAGCCGTATCACTGTTCACTCGCCCGCGCCCAGTTGTTGTACGGCGAATGGCTGCGACGCGAGCATCGACGCGTGCAAGCGCGCGAGCAGCTGCGCGCTGCTCACGAGATGTTCGCCTCGATGGGTGCCGAGGCATTCGCTGAGCGCGCCCGCCGCGAGCTCTTGGCTACGGGCGAGACGGTGCGCAAACGTGCGGTCGAGTCTCGCGAGATCCTGACCGCACAGGAGTCGCAGGTCGCGCTCCTGGTTGCTGAGGGGTACACGAACCCCGAGATCGGCGGCCAACTGTTCATCAGCCCGCGAACCGTCGAGTATCACCTGCGCAAGGTGTTCACGAAGCTCGGCATCAGCTCTCGCAGAGAGGTCCGAGGCGCCTTGCGGGCATCGCAACGAGCAGCCTCGCCGGCGTAACCATGACTAGGGAGTGCCACGGAGGCGATCCCCGGCGAGCCATGCGACGGTGGCGCCACGAAGGAACGCAGTGACCTGACGACGCACTTCCGTCCGACCGAAGGAGAGTTCGACATGGCGTCAATTTCCGAGCGAGAGAACCGGGAGATCGAGGCCGCGAACGCCTCTGACAAGACCCCGGTCGTCTTCATTCACGGCCTCTGGGTGCTGCCGAGCAGCTGGGCCAACTGGGCGGACTTCTTCACGCAGGCCGGCTTCGCGCCACTGACGCCGGACTGGCCCGGCGATCCGGCAACGGTTGCAGAGGCCCGGGCGAACCCGAAGGTCCTCGCCAAGAAGACGTTGAAGCAGATCGCCGATCACACCACCGAGATCATCAATGCCTTGGACAAGAAGCCAGTGGTCATGGGGCATTCGACCGGGGGCTTGCTGGCGCAGATGCTCGCGGGTCGGGGCCTCTCGGCGGCCACGGTGGCGATCGACCCCGGGGTCTTCCGCGGCGTGCTGCCGCTGCCGGCCTCCGTGCTCAAGGGCGTGGGCCCGTTCCTCGTCAACCCGCTCACGCGCGGCCGCGCGATCACGCTCACGTTCAAGCCAGTTCAAGTACGGCTGGGCGAACGCGCTCGACGAGCACGAGGCGAAGGAGCTCTACGACGCGTTCCACGTCGCCTGCTCCGGGATGGCGCTCGCGCAGATGGGCAACGCGAACCTCAACCCGTGGACGCAGGCGAAGGTGAACACGAAGAACCCCGACCGCGGCCCACTCCTGATCATCGACGGCGAGAAGGACCACACGGTGCCGTGGGCGATCGCGCACGCCGCCTACAAGCGGCAGAGGCACAACACGGGGTAACGGAGATCGTGAAGATGCCGAACCGCGGCCACGCCCTGACGATCGACCATGGCTGGCGCGACGTCGCCCAGACGGCGCTCGACTTCGTCGAGCGGTCGCTGCCGGCGGCGACGACGTCCCTACCGAAGATGCGCAACGTGCCGGCGAAATCGGCGCTCGTTCGCCGTTTGACGTTCGCGTCGGTCCGTGACGTTCAACCGCACCGGCGTGAATCCCCACTCGTGAGGTCTGTGTCTCTCTCGACGTCAGGAGCACCGAATGACCAACGACATGACCGGTCGACCGGGGTTTGAATCGGACGTCAAGCCCTTGTTCCGCGAGCGTGACCGAAAGGCGATGCAGTCGCGATTCGACCTCTGGTCGTACGACGATGTCAGCCGGCATGCCGAAGTGATCCTCGACGCGTCTCCGAGACGGCACCATGCCGTGCGATGGCGCCTGGCCGCCTGCGCAGGTCGACCTCTTCCAACGCTGGGTCGAGAGCGGAAGGCCGCAGTGAACGCTCATCGGACGCGCCTGGAGAAGGCGCGTCGCCTCGGTCCGCATCCGCGCCGCGCGGCCGCCTGATGGCCGAACCGGCTCTCGTCGTCGAAAGCCGCGAGCATCTGTGGTACCTGTTGACCGAGGCGTCGCAGCTCGAGCACATGATCATGTGCCAGTACCTCTACGCCATGTTCAGTCTCAAGCTGGGCGCCGACGAGGGCCTCACGGAGGCGCAGGCGGCGGCAATCGCTCGGTGGCGCCAGGTGCTCGGCGACATCTGCGTCGAGGAGATGCTTCATCTCGCGCTGGTCGCCAACCTGATGGCGGCCATCGGCGCCGCTCCCACGGTGTCCCGACCGAACTTCCCACAACGCTCGGGCTACTTCCCACCGACCGTCCAACTCGATCTCCTGCCATTCGGCGAGGCCGCGCTCACCCACTTCCTCTACCTCGAACGTCCTGAGGGCATGGAACGGATCGACGCCGAAGGCTTCGAGCCGACGGCGCCGCCCCATGACCCGTTCGCCCCCGACGAGGCACTCCCCCGGGTACAGGACTTCGCCACCGTGGGGCACCTCTACCGAGGCATCGCCGATGGCCTGTCCCATCTCGTTGATCGCTTCGGCGAGCGGGCCGTGTTCGTCGGCGCGCCGCGTGCCCAGGCCCGGCCCGAACAGTTCCGATGGCCACAACTCATCGCGGTCACGAACCTCGAGTCGGCGCATGCTGCGATCGAGGAGATCATCGATCAGGGTGAAGGCGCCCGCGGCAACTGGCACGAGGCGCACTATGGCCGGTTCCTCGACATGTGGTCCGAGCACCGCGAACTGAAGGCCGCCGACCCCGCCTTCGAACCAGCACGCCCGGTACAGGCCGCCTTCGTCAAGCAACCCTACGACGTCGCCGCGCCGCAAACATTGGTGACCGACCCGGCAGCCCGCGCCGTCGCCGAGCTGTTCAACCTCGCCTACGAGGCACTCCTGCAGGTGCTGACCCGCTTCTTCACCCACACCGACGAGACCGACCAACAGCTCGACGCGCTCATCGGCTCGGCCTTCGACCTCATGACCGGCGTGTTGCGGCCACTCGGTTCGTCACTCACCGAGATGCCCGTCGGCGAGCAGCACCCCGGACGCACCACCGGACCCTGCTTCGAGATGTACTACCCGATGGGCAACTTCGTCCCGTGGCACGACAGCGCGTGGGCAGTGCTGACCGAACGAGTGAGCGTGCTCGCCGACCGCTGTGACGTCGTCCAGGCGAAGATCGATACGCCGCGCACAATGGCGGGCGTCGCGGCGACCGCCCAGGCCATCGCTAGCCGCCTCGCCGCTCATGTACCGCGTGAGCTGCTGGCCGACGACTCCGATCATCGGAGGTCGTGATCCCGACGCGCCGACGCCAGTCTTGGTCTCGACCACCGCACTACTCCCAAGAGCACTCCCGGAAAGCACTCCCGATCGCGAACTCTTGACGCGAAAACACCCGAGGTTCGTACTGACCTCGGGTGGTAGATCGAACACCTGTTCGGTGTCGGAGGGGGGACTCGTACCCTAACCCCACACGCTCCCGCTTCCGGTCAGTTCGCGATCGCTGCGTGAACATCCACATCGTGCGCCGGACTACTCCCGCGACTACTCCCGGAACTACTCCCGAACTCGACGATCGCAGCCATGGGCACCGCGTGCGGCCACTACGCGCGTCAGGCACATGGTCACTCGACGAGTTGGTCGGAGATTCCGAGCTCGCCCGCGGCAGATCGCAACAGCGGAGCGTCGGTAGTCACAAGGATGGACGCTCGAGCCAGGAGCGCGACCGCGATCGCTTCTGCGTCAACATGTTCAGCGGACGGCGAACCCGCAGCGCCACTATGACCGGCACGATGGTGCGCGAGGTCAACAGACCGATCTCATCGGGAAGTTCCTGGAGCGCCCACCGCACGCGCTCCTGGTCGTCAGCGCCCAGCGTTGCGAGGCGTCGTGACAACGAGCCGGTCCCGGTCCCGGCGGTCACCGAGCGTCCGAGCCGCCAGTACCAGCACGACGTCGTGAACACGCGCCATCATCAAGTTCTGCCGCGACGTGCGACGCGGCCGACCCCGCCAGGACCTCGAGGAGCAGTCGATCGTCAATGACGACTGCCATGATGACGGACTGCTACTGAATCGCGAGTTCAGGGTCGTTGGCGACGACCGACGCAACGGCTTGGTCGTAGCCGCCGTCACGCGGCCAGGTCAGCACGACCGCGCGGGCCTCGGCCGACACGGCAGTCTCGTGGCCTCCGCGATGAGGCGCACGCAATTCCCCGGCAGCTTCCGCACGGCGGCGGGCGCGCTCAACCACAACGGCAAGATCTGGGTCCAATGTGGGTCGCAGCGCCATGCGCACAGGCCACCGCCACCCGTCGGGATGATCGGTCGACCCCTCGCGGCGTAACCATGCGGACATGATGCCGAGGTGGTGGTCTTCTAGCGTGTGAGGTGCCCATGACGGATCACGTCGATCAGGTCCGCGAGGCGTTCACGGCGCAAGCGGCCGGAGATCTCGAGCCGGCTCGACGGCTGTTTGCCCCAGACGCGGTTCTCAACCTCCCCGCGTTCATTCCCGTCGCTGAGCCGAGCGGCTTCGACGGGATCGTCGCACTCATTCTGGAGATGATGAGTCGCTGCGACGGCGGCTTCGCATCGACGTTCACAGACGCGATCGGTGCCGGCGAAATCGTGACGACGGTCAACCGAGTCGAAGCGACTCGCAACGGTCGCACGATCAGCTACAACACGGTGTGGACCTTTCGGTTCACGGATGGTGTCATCTCAGAGGCGTGGCTCCACCCATCACTCCCCGGCGAAGAGATCGCGCGCTTCTACGACTTCAGTGAAACATGAATTTGCGATGCTGGCGCTCGGGCGGCCTGATGTCGACCCGGCAGGGATTCAGCGCACGTTCCTGATGAACCGGCGTATCTCCGTCGCACACGCCGGGGTCCTCCACCACACACGCATGGCCGAGCTTCGGGAGCACAGCCAGCTGTGATGTCGAGATCGCCGCACGGAGCATGTCGGCGTTCCCGAGTGGCGACCGAGCATCGGCCTCGCCGTGCAGAATGAGTGTTGGTACGTCGACCATGGGCAGCACAGGGCGGAGGTCGGTTTCCGCTCCGATGTAGCCCGCCGCTCGAACACTTGCCGGGCGGATGTTGTCACGCATCATCGTGACCAACGCGGCGTCGCGGTCCGCGGGTATGAGTTCCGTGAACAGGCCCGGGTACGACTTCGGGTCGAACGCATCGCCCAGCTCTGCCATGCGGAGGAACATTTCGCGCCGTCGTGCTACCTCTTCTGTTGGCAGAGACCCTGCCCAGCCCGCATAGCCACCAATGAGCACGAGAGTGGCCGGTACCGCTGGATGGCGCTGGAACAGCGAGAGGGCGATCATCGTCCCGAACGAGTGGCCCACGATGTGCGCCCGCTCGAGCCCGAGCGCGGCGATGAACGCCGCAAGAGCATCGGCGAATTGCGCGGCACGCCAGGTGTCTTCGATGTCTGACGACTGCCCGAAGCCCGGCGCGTCCCAGGCAACGACCGTGTGGTCGCGTGAGAGGTCGGGAAGCATCCACTGCCAAGTGCGGCTGTCGGCCGGGGCGCCGTGGAGCATCACGAGCGGCGGGCCGAGACCCACGCGGGCGTAGGCAATCTGGATCCCGCCGACCTCGACACGCTCCATGCATCGATCCTGCCCGAAACGACGCAGCAGAGAAACGAGAATGGAGCGCGCGGGCATCGAGGAATCGACCGCTCGCCGCGGTAGCGGCCGAGCCTGCCACGGCTCGACCGCGCCGAGATTTCCTGATGCTCAGCCCGTGGCGGTGATGGCGGTCAGCGTCTCGGCAAATGCGTCGGGTTGCTCGATGTGGGGCGCGTGGGCGGCGTGGTCGATAACGTGCAGCGGCCAGCCGTGGCGCGCGGCGGCCGCCTCGCCGACGCCAAGAGGAACCATGCGGTCGTGGCGGCCCCACAGCAGCATGATGGGAACATCGATGCGGTCGAGCTCGGCGTCGGGAATGGGCTTGGTCTGCTTGGCGACGAGGTGGCGCATCGTCTTCTTCACGTGCGGTTCGCGGGCGCGGGCCCGGGTGTAGGCGTCGAAGGCCTCGTACCAGTCGCGGGTCGCGCTGCCGGGTGGCGTCGAGGTCGAGCAGGGCGAAGCGGTCGAAGCGTTCGCCGTTGCGCGGGGTGGGACGGATGGCGAACCGGATCGCGACGTATCGCAGGCGAAGCGGCATGCGGTAGGGGCCCACGCCGGGCGCGGCGTACACGACGAGCCGCGTGAATGACTCGTCACGTTGCGTCGCGATTCTGAGCGCGAGGCTGCCGATCAGCGAGTGGGCGACGACGGTGGGATGCTCAAGTCCGGTCTGCTCGGCAACGCCGGTGAGCCAGCGGCCGAAGCTCTCGTTGTCGAGACGGTCGAGCGGAGCGGACTCGCCAAGGCCCGGGACGTCAGGGGCGACAACTCGATGACGCTGGGCGAGTTGTGCGAGCACGGGTGCCCACATGGCGCCGCCACATTCGATGCCGCCGTGGAGCAACAGCAGCGGTGGGCCGTCACCGACTTCGACGAGCGCGGTGCGCACGCCCGCGACATCGACCGTGCGTGAAGGTGGCAGCCCGTCAAGCATGCGGTCGCGCAGGTGCACCGACGTCATCATCACGGCCTGAGGATCGGAGCTTCGGCTGCGTGGCGAGCACGCAGCTCTGCGTTCCAGTCGCCGCTGCAGTAGACGGTCAGCTCAGCGATACGCCTGCCGCGCACCTCGCAGAGCAGGATCTTGCGATCCGTGAACTCCTCGCCGCGTTCCTCGTGACGGCCGAGGAACTCGGTGACGAAGCCGCTCACCGTCGGGATCGTGCGCACCACCCGTATCTCGGCGCCGTCAGGCGAATAGCCCTGCAGCCAGGCCGCGAACACTTCGCGGCCCTCGAGCTGGAACCGCCAGAGTGGCGGGTGCCCATCGAGGAAGACGTCTTCGGCGAGCACGTCGCCGACGTCGGCAGTACGAAAGACGTCGGCAAGGCGCTCACTCAACTCCTGCGCGGTGGCGTCGTCGATGACGGTTGACTCGAGCGGGCTCATGTCGGTTCTCCCTTGTCGCACCTCGTTCGTGACCGTACGAGGCGACCTGGGGTCGGCGCATCGGGAGAAGCACCGAAATGCACCAGGGCGCCTATCGGCAGAACTGCTGAGTCGCGATGGCACGAGAATCGTTGGTTGGCCCGATGCGGCGGTACCACGGCGCTTCGTACGGTCCTCACTAAGTACACGACCCCTCGGATGGAGGACCCATGAACAACGATCACCCGAACGCCGCGACCGTCAACCGGATGACCGAGGCGATCTTCACCCAGGACCACGACACGCTGGCGAAGATCTTCACCGACGACTTCGTGTTCCACCTCCGTGGCCCAGACCCGATGGCGGGCGACCGTCCGGGACTCGGTGGGTTCCTCGAGGTTGTCGGCTCATGGTTCGAAGCCACCAACGGCCAGATCACGCTCGACCAGCAATTCTGCATCGGGACCGACGGGTGGGCGGCCGAGTGGGAGCATGCCACCTTGCGCCGCAAGGCCAGGACGCTCGAATCGCGCAACGCGTTCGTGTACCGATTCGACGACGATCGGATCGCCGAGATGTGGATGTTCCTCGGCGCCCTGCCTGACGAGTCGGCGGCATTCTTCGCCTGATCCCCCGTCACTTTCCGGCAAGAATGGCGTTTCATGGGCGCGACCGAGGACGCGCGAGCGGCCTGCGACACCTACCGGTGGGGCGACGCGTACCGGCTGCTACGCGATGTCGAGCTCGAGACACTCGACATCGATGATCTCGACCGGCTTGCAACCGCCGCGTACCTGACAGGTCACGACGAAGATGGCTTCACCTACTGGGTGCGCGCCCACCAGCTGTGCATCGACGAAGGCGCCATGCACCGGGCGGCGTACTTCGGGGGGAAGGTTGCCCAGGGGCTCGGCTTCAAGGGCGACCTCGGCCGCTGCCGCGGATGGATCGACCGCTGCACTCGCCTCTTGAACGACGCGGGCATCGACTGCGTCGAGCAGGGCTACCTCGAGTACGGGTTGGCAATGATGCGGCTCTTCGAGGCCGGCGACATCGCCGGCGCTCGGGTCGGGTTCGTCCAGGCCGGCAAGATCGGCGCCCGCTTCGTGCACCGCGAGCTGGTCACCCTCGCGCGCATCGGCGAGGGCCGGATGCTGATCTACCTGGGCGAGATGCCCGATGGGATGGCGCTGCTCGACGAGGCCATGGCATCGATCGAAGCTCGCGAGTTGTCGCCAACCGCGACCGGTGACGCGTACTGCACGATCATCGACGCGTGCGCCGAGCTCTTCGACCTCGGCCGCACTCGAGCATGGACCGAGTCGTTCGTACGCTGGTGCGACACCCAGCAAGAGCTCGTGCTCTACCGCGGCCACTGCTTCTTGCACCGCGCCGAGATGCTGGAGCTCCAAGGCGCGTGGCCCGAAGCGCTCACCGAAGCGCGACACGCCTGCGACCGTCTCGCCGCGCCCCTCAACCCTGCACCGCTCGGCGGCGCATGCGTGATCGAGGGCGATCTCCTGCGCCTTGCCGGCGATCTCGACGGCGCCGAAGCCGCGTATCGAGCGCGCCCACGAACTGGGCCGAGATCCACAGCCCGGCCTCGCGCTGTTGCGGTTGGCCCAGGGCAAGGTCGACGTCGCCGACGCGATGACCCGCCGCGTCCTCGGCGAGACCGCAGACCCTATGTCTCGAGCACGTCTGCTCGGTCCCTCCGTCGAGATCTTCCTCGCCGCCGGTGACACCGCCGCCGCTCGGATCGCGGCCGACGAACTCCGGGGAATCGCCACCGAGCTCCGGACCCCGCTCCTCCGAGCCCACGCCGCTCGGGCCACCGGCGCGGTCCTCCTCACCGAGGACAACTGCAAGGCTGCGCTCGTCGAGCTGCGCAACGCGTTCAACGAATACCACGCCCTCGGCGTGCGCTACGACGCCGTCCGCACCCGACTCCTTATCGCCGACGCATGCGAAGCACTGGGTGACCACGACGCGGCCGCAATGGAGTCGAGCTCGGCGTACGCCACCCTCGAGTCACTCGGCGCGATCCCGACGAGCACGGGCGCCGAGACCGCGTCACTTCCCGACGGTCTCACCCAACGCGAGCTCGAAGTACTCGTCCTCGTCGCCCAAGGCAAGACGAACCGCACGATCGCCGCCGAACTCTTCATCAGCGAAAAGACCGTCGCCAGCCACGTCAGCCACATCTTCACCAAACTCGGCGTCGCCTCCCGCTCCGCCGCGACCGCCTACGCCTACGACCACGACCTCGTCTGACCATCCACACGAGAAAGTCGCCAACCGATGCGTGCGATCATCATCGATGTCACGGTCGACCCCAGTCGCGAAGAGAAAGCGCAGCGAATGGTTCGCGAGACGATCGTGCCCAAAGCGACACACACCGGGTTCGTCGCCGGCTACTGGCTGCGTGCTCGCCAAGGAGAGCTCCCTCCGTTCGGTGCATCTCTACGATTCGGAGGACGCGGCCCAGGCGGCTGGAGCGCGATCCAGTCGGAGGGTCCGCCAACGCGGTGCGCACCTAACCCTTAAGCCCGTCCAGCCCCATGAGGTGCTCGCCCACGCGTCACGCAAACAGGCGAAACTGCGTCTGTGCTGCTGGCGCGCAGGATTGGTCGCCCAAATGCAGCGCCCACGCGGGCCGTGAGTCGTGGATCGGCGCCGTGGATGGCGTACATGCCCCAGTCGGTGTCGATCACGACGATGCGCCCACCGGGTCGGGTAACGCGCACGAGTTCGGTCATGGCGGCGTCCGGTGTTTCGACGTGCTGCAAAACCCGTTCGCAGTGCGTCGCGTCGAACCCCGCGTCCCTCAGCTCCAGCTGCCTGATGTCATCCGCACGGAACTCGACCGGAAGCGCCGCATCGATGGTGCGCCAGCGGGCTTCGGTCAGCATGGTGGCGCTGGGCTCGATGCCGATTACGACGCCGTCGGGACCGACGAGGCGGGCGAACGCCCGGGTCGTCTCGCCGGTGCCACAGCCGACGTCCACGATGCGGTCACCGCCTTGCGGCTTGATCAGTTCCGTCGCGGCAGCGCGCAAGCGCTGGATCGCGGGTGCGGAAGCCTGCTCGTCGAGTGCGGCGATGAGGGTCGTCGTGTCGGCGACCGCGTCGACGGCGCTGAAGCTGCTGAGCGTGGTCTCCCCCGAGGTGGTGGTCACGGCCGCGTCGCGCGCATAATCCACGCCGCCGAGTCGTAGATCACCCCGCGGTCGGTCTCATGGGCGGCGGCAGATGCTCGCAGCGCGGCGCGGGCCTGATCCCGGCGGGTGTCGTCGACATCGTCGAGCATCCAGCCGAGGAACCCGAGCACGAACCGGTAAGCGTCGTCGGCATCGGTGCCGAACCACATTCCCGCGGTCGCGCGTTCGAGCTCGATGTTGGTGAACCCGCCGTGGGTGAGGACGTCGCGGACGCGCTGGGGGTCGGACAGCGAGAACGGTCCCGGCGCGTCGGGCGGCGGGGCGGGCAGGTCGCGGCCGGCGGCGAGTGCGGCGGAGAACTCGCGGATCCATTCGTTGTCTGAGAGCGGCTGCCATGTCAGCAGCACCAGCCGCCCGCCCGGTCGAACCGCGCGGGCAATGTTGGTGAACGCGGCGATCGGGTCGCCGAAGAACATCGCGCCGGTGCGGCTGATCGCGGCGTCGAAGGCCGCGGTCTCGAACCGGTGGACCTGCGCGTCGACCTGTTCGAAGTGGGCGTTCGCGATCCCCTCTTCGGCGGTGCGGCGGCGGGCGTACTCGAGCATCGCCGAGGACAGGTCGACGCCGAGCGCAGCCCCTGCCGTCGCGGCGCGGGCTGCGTCGCGGGTCGTCTGCCCGGTACCGCAGCCGATGTCGAGCACCTGCTCGGTCTCGCCGATTGCGCTCGCGTCCAAGAAGCGCGGGGCATAGTCGGCGACCGCCCGGTCGAAGTACTCCGCTTCGGCCGCCCAGTAGGCGCCTTCATCACCATCCCAGGCCCGCAGCTGCTCGGCGTTGGATGGATGGACCTGCACGGCATCGGTGCTGCTCATCATGACCCTCCCCGCTATCCTCCCTTTGGGAGGGTCTACCTTTTTCCCAAAGGGAGGAACATTGTCAAGCGCGCCGGCCATGACGACGACGTCCTACGCCATCCTCGGCCTGCTCGCGGTCAAGCCCTGGACCACCCACGAACTCGTGCAGCAGGTCGACCGCAGCCTCCGCCGGATCTGGCCTCGAGCCCAGAGCAAGCTCTACGAGGAACCAAAGAAGCTCGTCACCCACGGCTATGCCCGCGCCACCGATGACTCGGTCGGACGCCGACGCCGGACCCGCTACACCATCACCGCAAAGGGCCGGCGCGCCCTTGCCGCCTGGCTATCGCAGCCCGGCGACGGTCCCGTGCTCGAGTGCGAGCAGTTGGTCAAGATCCACTTCGCCGACAGCGGCACCAAAGCTGACGTCCTCGCCAACCTGAACGCAACACGCGCCTGGGTGCTCGACCAGAACCAGGAGAACCTCGCCACCGCCCGCGCCTACCTCGAGGGACGCGGCGCATTCCCCCAGCGAGCCGCGCTGAACCAGGTGCCGGGACGATTCCTCACCGAGTTCTACGTGACCGTCGCCCGATGGGTGCACTGGGCCACCGAACTGGTCGAAGCGTGGCCTGACGACGTCACCGAAGCTCCGTTCAACACCGCGGCCGCCGAGGAAGGCGTGCGCCTAGCCGAGAGCATCCCCGCGCTCCTCGGTCATGCCGACACGCGAGACAGAAACGCGTGAAGCCGAACGTCCCCATGTCCAGCGTCATTGGCTGCCGGCCAGTTCGCTCTCCCGAGCACACAGGACCAGCACAGAATCAGACGGTCCCGCACGCGCACTGATCTTCGGCATGC
Organism: uncultured Actinomycetes bacterium; assembly: GCA_963781425.1. Taxonomy (GTDB): domain Bacteria; phylum Actinomycetota; class Acidimicrobiia; order IMCC26256; family PALSA-610; genus DASQHW01. The sequence continues at coordinate 50,357 of CAWAGX010000003.1, forward strand.
GGCGCCGTTGTGTCGACCGGCTGCGCGTCGTTCTGCGCGTCTTAAACACCGCCGCGCCAGAACTCGTCGATCTCGCCGGCTCGCGCACGCCCGCGTCGCGGACGATCTCACCGGCTGTAACGCGCGCTGGCAGGTGGGAGACTGCTCTCCAGCACGATCGACGGAGCGATCTCCATGTTCTCGGACAACGAGGAGGGACAGACATGTTCGACGTTGACGAGTTCGTGTCCGACTGCATTGAAGCGGTGGCCGAGACCGAACCCCGCCTGGCTATCAAGGATGTCCTGGAGCGGGCGATGCGCCACCCCGACCAAGTAGTCAAGGCACTTCCGACCACCCGCGCCGAACTCGTTCCCCTCCACACGTCGGAGCAGCTCACCGTGCTCAAGGTCGTCTGGGCGCCCGGCATGCGGTTCCGCCCGCACAACCACCTGATGTGGGCGGCCATCGGCCTCTACGGCGGCCAGGAGGACAACGTCTTTACCGGCGCTCCGGCCAAGGCCTCATCGCGTCCGGCGGACGTGAGCTGCACACCGGCGAGGTCGCTCTCCTCGGCGACGACACCATCCACGCCGTCGAGAACCCGCGTCAGACCTTCACCGGCGCCATCCACGTCTACGGCGGCGACCTCACCGCGCGTGCCGGCCGCAGTGAATGGGACGAAGACAACGGACAGGAAGTCTGCTACGACTTCGAACGCGTCCGCCAGTACTTCGCGACCTACCAGCCTTCGGCAGCGAACTGAACGCCTGCGCGGAACCGTGCGCACCGGGACGACATGAACGCGCATAGCCAGGGTTGCGCCGGATGCCGAACACTCGTTCATGCCGGACGGGGGACTTGCGGCTTGAAGCAACGCCATTACTCGTCCGCTTGATCTCAATTGCTGCGTGACGCCCGTCCAGCATGCGCCGGACTACTCCCGCAACTACTCCCGGGTCTACTCGGTTTGGGAGGGCTGATCGAACATACGTTCGGTGTCGGAGGGGGGACTTGTCAGCCGGCGCGACGCGCTTCGGTTGACGACGACCGTGTCGTTCGTTGCGTGAGCTCACGCCTGGGGTTCAATGCGCCGAACCGTCGGCACGCGGTCGATGGACCGGTCGAACGACGCAACCGCGTCAACGCCTGATCGCTCCGCACAGGCAACGAGGTAGGCCTCGGCGAAGTCGAGGCGCTCGATCTCGTAGACCTCGACCGCGCGCAGCAGCAGTTCCTCGTCGACGACCTGAATCGGGTCGAATGCCAAGACGGCACGCACGAACTCGGCGACGCGAGCACGCTCGACTTCGTAGAACGACTCGAGCACATACACGAGTTCGGCCACGACGAGATCCACGAGGAAGAGCTCGTCGGCCTCGGCGAGAAAGCGCGTCGCGCGCGCCGCTTGATCCGGAGGATCACCTGTGAGGTGTCGAACCAGGATGTTCGTGTCGACGAATGCGCTCACCGTCGCGACGGCGCCCGGGCCGCTCGCGTCCGCTTCCGAATCTCATCCCAGCCGACGCCCCGCTTTGCCGCCGGCACGGACACCGCACCGGCCAGTTCCAAGAGATCGGGCGTGCGCGCCAGGACAGCGCGCTGGCCTTCCACTCTGAAGACGACGCTGTCACCATCGGCGAGACCCAACGCCTCCCGGACAGCCTTCGGGATCGTGACCTGACCCTTCGTCGTCAGCCTTGAAGCAGCTTCCATCCGTCGACCCTCCTTACATTTCGCTTCTGGTAAGGATATCCCACGAACCCGCGGTACCGCTCCAGGACACCCATCCGAGCACGGATGCGAACTCGTCGATCCGAGCTGAGGACGCGTCAATCCCACGTCGATCGCTGAACCTTCCGCATGTTCGACGGCTTAGATAACCAGGTGGATGACCGTCAGTCGTCGTTCGCGACGTTCTACGACGAGAACTACGACTCGGTGTGCCGTGGTCTGTCGGTGGCGTTGGGCGACGCGCTGCGCGCCGAGGAGGCGGCACAAGAGGCGTTTACCCGCGCTTACGTACGGTGGCGGCGCGTCTCGCAGATGGAACGACCAGCGGGCTGGGTGTACGTGACGGCAGTTCGATTCGCGACCCGGCGACGAGAACCACGATCAGTGAGAGCGGACCGGAAATCAGACGACGATGTGAATCGCCCTGGGTTTGATGGAGGCTCGGGCTATTGGATTCCAACTCTTTCGAGCGCAGCGTAGTGAGCGGTTTCGAACTCGGCGGGTGGCACGTCGCCGAGGTAGCTGTGAAGTCGTTCGGTGTTGTGCCAGTGCACCCAGCCGAGGGTCGCGAGCTCGACATCGGCGACGGTCTTCCACGGCGCCTGGCCGGGCCCGCGGATGAGTTCGGTCTTGTAGAGACCGTTGACCGTTTCGGCGAGCGCGTTGTCGTAGCTGTCACCGACCGATCCGATCGACGGTTGTGCGCCGAGCTCAGCGAGACGTTCGCCGTAACGGATACTCGTGAATTGGCTGCCGGCATCGGAATGCGCGACGAGTCCCTCGAGATCGGTGCCGCGCGACCAGCGTGCCATCTCGAGCGCGTCGAGGACCATGCCTGTTCGCATGTGCGACGCGACGCGCCAACCGACGATCATCCGACTGAACGCGTCAACGATGAACCAGACGTATGCGACGCCCGACCACGTCGACACATAGGTCAGGTCCGTGACCCACAACTGGTTCGGTGCCACGGCGGTGAAGTCGCGTTGCACAAGATCGGCGGGCCGAGGTGCCCTGGGGTCCGGCTTGGTGGTGCGCAACCGCCGGCGGCGGCACACGCCTTCGATGCCGGCCTGGCGCATCAATCGGGCGACTTGGTCGCGGCCGATCTCGCGGCCGGCACGGCGAGCTGCTTTCCAGAGCTTGTGCGCGCCGTAGACGCGATAGTTCGCGCTCCAGATCGCGACCAAGATCGGAGTCATCACCGCGTCGCGCGCCGCGCGCGCCGACAGCGGCCGGGACTTCGCCGCGTAATACGTGCTCGGTGCCACCTGCAACGTTGTGCAGATGGGCTCGACTCCGAACTCGTCGCGATGTTCATCGATGTAACGGACGATCACTTCGGTGGGCGGTCGAGCTCCACCGCGAAGAAAGCCGACGCCGACTTCAATATCGCGTTCGCCGCGCCGCAACTCCCGCACCTCTTGCTCGACCGCCTTCACCCGCTCCGCCTCGACGGTCGTCGTTCCCGCGGTCACACCCTCGTCGACGTCGGCTTGACGCACCCAAGCACGGACCGACTCGATCCCGTAACCGAGCTGACGAGCAACTCGATAGACCGTCCCATGATCGGTTCCCAACTCGGCGCGAACCTGGCGGACCAACCGGACCGCCTGCACTTTCTCCTGCTCCGAATACCGACGCATGGTCGGCCTCCGGGGACGTCCCTGGACGTGGTGTAAGTGGGTGAGGGTCCACCATTGAGGGGGCCACCGGCGTGATCTTCGACGTGTTCCTGCCAGGGTTCACGGAGAAGGAGATCACCGGTGGCCCTTACTGATCATGACCTTTCCGCGCTGCTCGACGCGCTCAGAGCGGGCGAGATGACCGATACGATCCGCACCTCGTTGGAGTGGATTCTGCAGCAGTTGATCGAGGCCGAAGCGACTGCGTTCATCGGTGCGGGGCCGCACGAGCGGACCGAGACGCGTGTTGGGCAGCGCAACGGGCATCGTGCGCGCCTGTTGTCCACACCGGCCGGTGATCTCGAGCTCGAGATCCCAAAGCTGCGTCAGGGGTCGTTCTTCCCGTCGCTGTTGGAGCGTCGCCGGCGGATCGATCGAGCGTTGTTCGCGGTGGTGATGGAGGCCTACGTGCATGGTGTGTCGACCCGCAAGGTTGATGATCTGGTGCAGGCGCTCGGTGTCGCCAGTGGGATCTCCAAGAGCGAGGTGTCTCGGATCTGCGGCGAGCTCGACCGGGACCTCAAGGCGTTCCGGGAACGGCCGCTCGACCACACCGAGTTCGTCTACGTGTTCTGCGACGCCACCTACGTCAAGGGCCGTGTCCGGGGCCGGGTCGTATCCCGAGCGGTCGTGATCGCCACCGGCGTCACGATCACCGGCGACCGCGAGGTGCTCGGCATCGACGTCGGCGACAGCGAAGACGGCGCGTTCTGGACCGCGTTCCTCAAAGGCCTCCGAGCGCGCGGCCTCACTGGTGTGCAGCTCGTCATCTCCGACCATCACCTCGGCCTCAAAGCCGCGATCGGCGCGGTGTTCGTCGGCGCGAGCTGGCAACGCTGCCGCGTGCACTTCATGCGCAACGTCTTGGCGAAGGTCCCCAAGGCGTCCGCGGAGATGGTCGCCGCCGCGGTCCGCACGATCTTCGCCCAGCCCGACCCCACCCACGTGCGCGCCCAGCTCGACGAAGTCGCGCGCATGCTCGACGGCAAGTTCCCTGGCGTCGCCACAATGCTCCGCGACGCGGCCGAGGACCTGCTCGCGTTCGCCGGCTTCCCGGTCGCGCATTGGCGCAAGATCTGGTCCACCAACCCGCTCGAGCGGATCAATGGCGAGATCAAGCGGCGGACCAACGTCGTGGGCATCTTCCCCAACGACGCATCGATTCTCCGACTCGTCACCGCCGTGCTCGTCGAGACCCACGACGAATGGGCCGTCAGCGAACGCCGCTACCTCTCCCAGGAATCCATGGCCAAACTCGGCGAACCCATCACGACCGTCGACGACGTGCCACTCGCCATCACCTCATGACACACTGACCAACAACGTCGACGATCACAACGGCGACCGACCTACACCACCCCGCGGGGCACGATCGAGGCTGATCCACAGCGGGCGAGGAAATACACGTTCACCAACAACCCCGATCGCTGCACAAAGCGCGAACGTTGCGAGTACGACAAGGACGGAGCGATCGCTTTGGACCAGTACCGGGCTGAGCAGTCGCCACACCTCGCCGGATCGCAGTTCCTGAGGGTCGCGCCAAAGTGCGTGAACAACCTCAGAACCGAAGAGTCGAGTCGCCGTGGTCGCAGCGGTTGCGAGCAGCGCGATCATCGTGAGGAACGGAAGCTCTGTCCGCGAGTCGACACGTGGGCGAGGTGACATCTCTGCCGTCCTTTCCGGCGACTCGGTTCGAAGATGCCCGAACGTCGGCTCCTCCAATCGCCCCCGTCACCCGACGGCGTCGACGCGCACCGGTCAGCTCCGACGAGCTCCCTATCACACGGTGACAGGGCATCGGGCATCGCCGCGGCTTCGACGAAGGCCTGGGGTACGTCGAGCGTGCCCGTTCGTACCCTTGAACTCTGAGCCCTTCGCGTGCCCGTCACACCGCGTCACTGGGTCAACGCGCGGTCAGTAGCGGTCACATCGTCACGTTCGAGGGCGAGAGGTTCCTCGTCTTCCACGGGTTCGCCGAGGCGACCAGGTATCGAGCGCTCGTCGGCCGTCAGGCCCGACCGCCCTCGTGGTGGCCCCGGGCTGAGTCCGAACTCGTCGACCGTGATTCGGAGCCGCGTCTCCGACCCCACCACAGGGCGATGACCACGATCATCACGATCGGGATGGCCGTCATCGTGAATGTGGGCACGTCCATTTGTTGTTGGTACCCGTCGGCGGCGTGCTCAACCATCCGCCAGCACCTGCCGGCATCGTGCTGCGACCCTCTTGCCGTCCCGCGCTCCGCGGCCGCGACCGTCGCTGCGGTCGCGGCAGTGTCCGGATCTCCGCGTGTGGACGCGACTATCGCAGCGACGTCGAGAGCATTGGCGGCGTCGGAACTTCCGGAACCCGCGGAGCGAGGTATCGGGACCGATCGCGCTGTTCATCTCGTCCTTGGCATCGGACGAGGTACGGCCATTCGAGCCATGCTGGTACCGATGCTGACACTTGTTGGCGACGTGTCAGACCTGCCGGTGCACGCAGGTCACGAAGGACTCGATTGCGTCGGTGACGGCGTGGAAGCGCAGCGAGTGGAAGAAGTCGAAGTTGTGCTGGGTGCCGGGAAGCTCCGCATAGATCACGGGCTGGTTGGACGCCTTGTTCAGCTCGTCGGCGAAGCGTCGGGCGTCCTCGACCAGGACGAGCGTGTCGAGGGTCCCGTGGATGATGAAGAACGGAGGCGCGTCGGCCTGGAGATACACGAAGAGGGAAGAGGGAACGTCGCTCTCGCTGTCCGTTTGGCCGTAGTAGCCGTACATCGCGACGACCGCCGACGTCGATGTGTCCGTCGCTTCGAATCCGGGCTGGAAACGCGCGTCGCCGGCGGTGAGTGCCGCAGTCGCGGCGAGATGGGCGCCGGCCGACCCACCCGCCAGGATCACCGTCGACGGATCGCCGCCGTACGCGGCGGCGTGCTCGCGGACCCAAGCGATCACGCGCTTCACATCGGTCACGCGGCCGTCGTAGGGGACCTTCGGAGAGAGTCGGTAGTTTGCGCTCACACACATCCAGCCGTGGCTTGCGAGCCGGTACAAGAGTGGCCGGGCACCGAGCATCTTGCTGCCGATCCGGAACCCGCCGCCGTGCAGGTAGATCAGCACGGGTGCGCCCTGCGGTCGCCGTCGGTTGGTGTACACGTCGAGGAGATGCGCGCGCCCGGCGTCGCCGTAGTGGCAGTTGCGGAAGCGTCGTACGTCGGGCCGATACGAGATCAAGGGAAGGAGCAGCACTCGGATCAGCGGAATGCGCGAACGGCGCGGCAACTCGGATGGCGGGCACGTGCCGTCGAGTCCATTGCGCAGCGCTGCGGTCAAGGCGGGCCTTGCGGTGTCCGTACGGACGGCGAGCGCGACGAGCACGGTGACGGGCAGGGCCACTGCGCCGACCGAGAGCCACCACCGAGGGCCGCCGACGTCACCCAGGGCCAGCGTCGACACCGTTCCGGCCGCCAACCAGTAGAGGGCGAGGAACGGCTGTTCGTTGATCAGGTAACCGACGCCGAACTGCAGGTTCCAAGGGCTGGAGTGGTGCGGCATCGGCGGGCGAAGGGCGACCAGCGCGAATGCACTCACCAACACGACGGTCGTGATGAAGCTCATCCCTCGACCGTTGACACACGGGTCGATCGGCGACCCGACCTATGTGCAGCTGGTTGTGACCCGGAACACCGGATGGTCGGGAGCGATTTGGAGTAGGTCATGCTCCGTCGAGTTGGCGTCGACGCCGCCGAAGAAGGCGCCGACTTCCATCTTCCAGCGTCGGAGGTAGGCGCGGAGGACTTCCGGCTTGTCTGTGTCGGAGAGCTCTTCGGCACGGAAGCGTTCCGCGTCTCGGCCGAGGCGGAGGGCGCCGTCGCCGGCGGTTCGGAGGTTGCGTACCCACTGGGTATTGCCGCGCGGTGCGACGAGGTAGGTCTGCCCGTCGAGACACAGCAGATTGACCGGTGTCTCGCGGATCTGGCCGGTCGTGCGGCCACGGACTTGCAGGATGCGGGAGCCCCAGACGCTGATGCCGACCCTTGTTGCCAACGCGACGGCGCGATTGAACACATGGCGGGTGAACCAACCGGGCTTCTTGTAGTGCACATCTGACATCGCAAGCACTCCTCCTTTTGATCGGGCCCATGACGGCAGGGATGAGCGCTGTCCCGACCGATCGGCGACCAGCTTGAGCGAATGCGCGTCCAGTCTGGTTCAACGTCGAAGTCTCTGCGAAATGGAAACCTCTCTCTGCATCTTGTTACCCGTCGTGCCGCGCGCGGATGCAGCACGTCGCGGCGTGCCTGGAGTGGAGTCGCCCCGCATGGTTGGACACGGCGCCGTGCCCGATCGTGCCCTTGATCTCCGTGCCCTTGGCGTGCCCGTCACCAGCGGTACTGGTGGTCACTCACGGTCAACTGCGGTCACTCGATCACGACGCTGACCTGGGCTTCGCGCTCGTGACCTGCACCTTCGCGATCGGTCGCGCGAAGTTTTTTTAGGAAACCGATGCTCTATCCCCTGAGCTACGAGGGCACTGCCGGGAGATGTGCGCACGAGGCGGTGACGACTGTGTCGAGCAGACGCGACGCTCCGATGGCGTCACCGGTCCAGTCGAGACATCGCGACCGCAACCAGGTCAGCCGGGGACGTCCCTGGACGTGGTGCAAGTGGGTGGATTTCAGAGTCGCCCCTGATTGTCCTCCCGGACCCCGTTCTCGTTAGTGGTCGAGGTCGGCGCGGAGTTGCCGGTAGACGGCGTCGCTGATCCTGCGTTTGAGGCAACGCATTGCCTCTTTTCGTGTCTTCCCGTCGGCCTGCTTGGCGAGGTAGTAGCGGCGGCCGGGTGTGTCGTGACTGATCTGGCCCAGCGTGGCAATGTGGATCGCATGGTTCAGTTGCCGGTTCCCGTTTGGGTTCAGGCGGTGTCGAACCTTGGGACCGGACGACGCTTCGATCGGCGCGGTTGCGTTGTAGCGGGCGTAATGGCCGGCGCTCGGGAACCGGCGGATGTCGCCGCTATGGCCGATGAGGTAACACGCGACGATCGGTCCGACACCGAATACATCTGTCACGGACGTGCCCGCGGCCTTCACGGCGTCGTTGATGCGTCCGTGGAGCTCGACGAGCGCGAGGTCGGTCCGCCGGACTTCCTCGAGAAACTCAACCGCGATCCGCTTCCGTTCGATCACGATCGCGTCTGCCGGCCGGACTTTGCGGAGCTCGACCGACGCCCGTTTCGCTGAGAGATTCTTCGATAATCCGCCTTCGATCATCTCGCTCAACACCGCGTGCAGCCGACAGATCGCCCGGGTTCGCGCCGCAGCGAGCTGGTGATGACGCCGTGCCAACAACCGCAAGATCTGACGATGGTCCTCGAGCGCGACCGTGCGGAGGTTCCGGTGCCGCAACGCGACGATCGCTGCCGAGCGCGCGTCATGCGTGTCGGTCTTGTCCTTATGACCTGAGTCCAACAACCTTGCTCGTGCCGACAGAGCGGCCGGCACGTCGACCACATACTCGCCCGACGCGACGAGTTGTTGTGCCAACAACGAGCCGTGGCCGCTCGCGCCTTCAACCGCCCACAAGCGCGGTTCGAACGGTGCCGCCCAGCGCAACAACCGGTCGCGTTGTCGACGATCTGCTTGCACCGACACCGCGCCAACGAGTTGCTCGTCACCGTCGATAACGGCCGCCGTGTGTGATCCCTTGTGGGGATCGATTCCGATGATGAACACAAGGACCTCCTCGCGGACCGTGGAACGCCGCGGCGGGCACTCCTGATGCGGGGATGCCGTTCCTGTTTCGAGCCACGCCACAGCCGAGCACCGGCAGACGGTCTCATCGTTCACAAGCCAACCCAACGGGCAGCAGGGCATTATCGAGACCGATCCACCGACACCCTCGACGCTACGAAACCAACGCAGCGTGTGACACGCACTCAACCATCAGGGCAATATGCGTCCGCGTGACCGATCGCTTGACGTCGCTTCCGCTGCCCGACGACCCCGAACCCGGCTGCGAGGGATGAAGGCCGACACCCCCTACCACGTTCCTTCGGAGACACGGTGAGGCCCCAAGCCGACATCGAGGGGTGTCGGGTCGCGCACGACCTGCTCAGATCCGTGGTGGCCGACCTGGGCGATGCCGAGGTCAGGCGTGCCTCGAAGCTGCCAGGCTGGTCCGTCGGCCATGTTCTCACGCACCTCGCGCGAAACGCGGAAGCGATGTGTCGACGGATCGACGCCGCTGTGCGATCGGAAGTCATCGACCAGTACGAGGGCGGCCGCGCCGGGCGAGCGGCGGAGATCGAAGCAGGAGCCAACCGAGATGCCGCCGCTCTGCGCAACGATGCAACGAGCTGGTCGCTCACACTCGACGACCTGTTTCAGTCGCTCCCTGATGAGGTGTGGGCCCGACCCGTGCGGACCGTCGCTGGCGACGAGCACCCAGTCGCGCTGCTCCCGTTCATGCGATGGTGGGAGGTCGAAGTGCACCTCGTCGACCTCGGGCTCACGATTCGGTCCTCGGACTGGACTGACAGCCTGGTGAACAAAGCACTTCCTCGGTTGCTCGCCGGACTGCCGGGACGTGCCGATGAGCGCGAACTCATGGCGTGGCTCCTCGGTCGAGGACCAGCCCCCGAACTGCAACCCTGGAGGTGACGAGCAACAATCGCGAACGAGACACCCCGCACGCCGTGCTGGTCGCTTCGCCAATGTCCTAACCGCCGCTCGTCAGCCGTTTCGTTCCCGCGATCGGCATCGCGCCGGAACATCAAGGCAACGAGTTCGGGAGAGCGTTGATGGCTGGCGTCCGCGATCGTGCCGTCCCCGAACCGCGTCCGAGCGCGCGCCATAACTGATGCGCCTCTTGGGGTCAAGCGGCGATTGTGGTTTCGTTGGTGTTGGTTGTGATGGCGCGGATGTCGTTGTAGATCTCGCGTGCGACGTAGCGTTTGAGGCAGCGGATGACTTCTCGTTTTGAGAGTCCTTCGGTGGTGCGTCGTTCGATGTAGTTGATCGTCGGCTGGTGGTTGCTGCGGATGCGGACCATGACGATGGTCCAGAGCGCGGAGTTGGCGTGGCGGTCGCCGGCGCGGTTGAGACGATGCCGTTTCGTCTTGCCGGAGGAGATCTCGACGGGTGACGATCCGCAGAGCGCGGCGTAGCTGCTTTCGGTGTTGAGCCGTTCGGGGTTGTCACCGGCTGCGCAGAGCAGCGCGCCGGTGGTGTCGTAGCCGACACCGTGCCGGGCGAGCATCGACGCGGCGATCGTGTCGAGCACATGTTTGATCGCTCGTGTCAGTTCGATGATCTCGTCGCGCAGCGCCAGCCAGCGTGATGCGACGGCGCGCAGCGCGATCTTCGCGGCGCCGGAGGCGGTCATGGCATCGCCGACGCGTACACGAGCGCAGATGCGAGCACGCTGCAGGGTGGTGAGCCCGCGGAGTTTGGCGCGCAGTTCGTCGGGCGCGGTGTCGGTGAGGCTGTGCATCTGGTTCGCAGCCGCGGTGCGGGCTTTCATGGCACCGGCTCGAGCGACTCGTAACTGTCGGACCGATTCGATCGGCCCGTCACCGGCTTTGGGGATCGCGGTCGCGTCGCCGCTCAACACCGCCCGGGCCGCGGCTTCGGCGTCGACGGTGTCGGTCTTGCCTTTGCGGCGACGGGTCTGACGGTTCGTGCGGTTCACCTCCACCACGTTCACGCCCCGGGCCCGCAAGAACCGTGAGAGTCCGGCACCCCACGACCCGGTGCCCTCCACCCCAACCGCGAGGACCTCGCCGTGACCGCACAGCCACCGATACATCGACCGATAGCCGGACGTCGTTGTGGCGAACGTCGCGCTGTCATGCAGTCGCCCGAGCTCGTCGAGCACCGCCGCGAACATGCACATCCTTGTGCGTGTCGACCCCGCCGATCACGCGCTGGGTTGCCGTCCCGTCTTCCGTCATCATGGTGTTGCCGCCTGTTCTGTTGAAGGTCGAGGCGGCAAGCAACAGCCGGGAGGGTGGACAGGACAGGGAGTGGGCCTGGTCGCACAGGCGCCTCTTCGGTCACACGTTCGCCCGACCGGTTGCTTGCCGATCACAGGCCTGCGTTCATCGGGCCGACGGGTCAGTTCATGGACACCCGAAGGGTCGAGCCGATCTGTGAGTCAGACCCGATGAACGCAACCCTGCGACATGCCTAACAGCCGCAGCCGTCGCAACACATCATCCCTGATGCGCGGCACTCGCAGACGCGAGCGAAACCGGGTTAACGTGTGGTCGCACTCGAGAGCGAGCACGGTTGTCACTCTTCGACCGCGATCACGCAAGACCTGTACTCGCACGTCACACCGGGCATGGCGCACGACGCGACCGCGCAGGTCGCGGACCTCATTTCGCGCGGCCGTTAGCAAACCGTTTGCAGAACGCGAAGAACGCCAGTCATGTGATGGGACTGGCGTTCGTGTTTGCGCAGGTCAGCGTGCGTGTCGGAGGGGGGACTTGAACCCCCACGCCCTTGCGGGCACTAGGCCCTCAACCTAGCGCGTCTGCCTATTCCGCCACTCCGACGTGGTGGCCCTGGCTTCGGTGAGCCGAATGGATGATCCTAGCGATTACGCCTCCGCGGGCGTGACGCTCAGACCGACGGGCACGTCCTCGGCGAAGTGGCACGCGACGGGATGCCCGGCGCCGCGATCGACGAGCGCGGGCTCCTCTTGCGCGCACTTCTCCTGCGCCTTCCAACACCGCGTGCGGAACCGGCAACCCGACGGCGGGTCGACCGGGCTCGGCACGTCGCCGCTGCAGCATGATGCGCGTACGCGCCCGCGCTCGAGCGCGGGCTCGGGCACGGGCACCGCCGACAGCAACGCCTGCGTGTACGGGATGCTGCGCGTGCGCGTACACGTGCTCGGCGGGACCGTGCTCCACGATCTTGCCGAGGTACATCACCGCGATCTCGTCGGAGATGTGGCGCACGACCGAGAGGTCGTGCGCGATGAACAGGTACGCGAGGCCCAACCGGTCTTGCAGGTCCTCGAGCAGGTTCACGACGCCGGCTTGGATCGACACGTCGAGCGCCGATACCGGCTCGTCGAGCACGAGCATCGTCGGCTCGAGCGCGATCGCACGTGCGATGCCGACGCGCTGGCGCTGACCACCCGAGAACTCGTGCGGGTAGCGGTTCCCGTGCTCGGGGTTCAACCCGACGAGTGCCAGCAGCTCGCGCACCTTCGCCTCGCGGTCGCCCGGCGACACGGTGGATCTTCAGCGGCTCACTCGACGATCGCCGCGACCGTCATGCGCGGGTCGAGCGACGCGTACGGGTCCTGGAACACGATCTGCATCCGCTTGCGGTACCGGCGGAGTCTCGCGGTTCGGCAAGCCCGAGAAGGTCGACGCCTTCGAATTGCACCGTCCCCGACGTCGGCTTCGAGCAACCGCAGCACGCACCGGCCGACGGTCGACTTTCCCGAGCCCGACTCCCCCACCAACCCGAGCGTGCGGCCCTGCGTCGAGCTCGAACGACACGCCGGAGACCGCCTGCACGACGACTCTGCCGCGGCCGCCGCGTACCGGGAAGTGCTTCACGAGGTCGTGCACCGCGAGCACCGGTGACGCCGGACTGCGTCCGGTCACGTCACGCGTCTCGCGGTCGACGCACCACGAGCTCGGCGAAGTGACACGCCGAGCGTTGGCCGGGCGCGCCGATCTCGCGCAGCGGCGGCTGCTCGTCGTCACAGATCGCCTGCGCGAGCGGGCACCGCGGGTGGAACGCGCACCCGCTGCGGCGGGAACAGCATCGACGGCGGCGAGCCCGTGATCGGCTGCAGCCGCGCGCCCGCGCGTTCAGCGCCGGCAACGACGACGAGCAGCCCGCCCGTGTATACGGATGACGCGAGCGCGCGAACACGTCGTCGACCGTCGCCGACCTCGGCGGTGCGGCCCGCGTACATCACCTGCACGCGGTCGGCGATGCGCGCGATGACGCCCAGGTCGTGCGTGATGAACACGACCGCGGTGCGCGTCCGCTCCTGGATCGTCTTCAGCAGCTCGAGGATCTGCGCCTGGATCGTCACGTCGAGCGCGGTCGTGGGCTCGTCGGCGATGATGCACGTCGGGGTCGTTCGCGATCATCATCGCGATCATCGCCCGTTGGCGCATGCCGCCCGAGAACTCGTGCGGGTACTGCGTGACACGCACTTCCGGCTGCGGGATGCCGACCGAGTCGAGCAGGTCGACGGCGCGTGCCATCGCCTCGTCGCTCCGGCAGCTCGGGGTGATGGGCCCGGATCGCCTCGGTGATCTGCTTGCCGACGCGGTGCACGGGGTTCAGCGCGGTGAGCGGATCCTGGAAGATCATCGCGATCTTCGCGCCCCGGATCGTCTGCAGCTCGCTTCGGCTTGCGACCGAGGAGCTCCTCGCCGCGGAACTTCACCGAGCCGGTCACGGTCGCGGTGCGCGGCAGCAGCCCGAGCACCGCGAGCATCGTGACCGACTTGCCCGAACCCGGACTCGCCGACGATGCCGAGCACCTCGCCCGCGGTGAGGTCGAGGTCGATCCCGCGCACCGCGTAGACCGGACCGTCCTCGGTCTTGAACGTCACGTTGAGGTCGCGGATCTCGAGCACGGTCTCGCCCGGCGCGGGCGGCGGTCTCGTCGCGGACGCTGCCCGAGGCATCTCGACGCTCAGGTCTGACGGTCATCACACCGACAGCTGCTTGGGGTCGAGCGCGTCTCGCAGACCGTCGCCGATGAAGTTCACGCACAACACCGTGATGACGACTGCCGAGGCCGGGAAGATCAACGAGGTGCGGGTACGTAGGCGAGGGCCTCCTGGGCATCGCCGAGCAGGTTGCCCCACGTCGGGGTGAAGATCGTGTCGACGCCGTAGCCGAGGAACGACAGCGCGGACTCGGTGAGGATCGCCGCCGCGACCGACAACGTCGTGTTGACGATGATCTGGCCGGTGCAGTTGGGCACCAGGTGGCGGAACATGATGCGGAAGTCGGATGCGCCCGCGGCGCGCGCCGCCTCCACGAACTCCTTCTCCTTCAGCGAGAGCACCAAGCCGCGGATGATGCGCGCGACCGGCATCCAGAAGAAGATCGCCATGACCGTGATCACCGAACGAATGCTGTGCGAGCGCCCGAAGAGCGTCGCGGCCCACTCCTGGCTGCGCGGGAGCTCGCTCATGATGATCGCGCCGACGAGGAACGGGATCGCGAGGAAGAGGTCGGTCGATGCGCATCAGCACGTTGTCGACCCACTTGCCGTAGTAGCCGGCGACGACACCGACGACCGTGCCGACGATCGACGACGACCACCGCGACCGCGACGCCCGACCGCCGAGCGAGATGCGGCCGCCGTAGAGCACGTTCGCCCACATGTCGCGCCCGATCGTGTTGGTGCCGAACCAGTGCCCGCTGCTGCGGCGAGAGGTTCTTGAGGATCGGACCCTTCGGATACGACGCGCGGAACTGGAACGTCGGGTCGTACTTCGTGAACAGACGGCGCGAACACGCAGAGGACCGTGAGCACGAGCAGGACGACGACGCTCGCCATCGCGAGCTTGTGCCGGCGGAAGCGTCGCCACGCCAAGCCGCGTCGGGCGTCAGCGGCTTCACCGCGAGGCCGAGCGCGGTCGTCGAGGTGGCGTCGTTCGGCAGGTCGGGGGCGCCGGCCGGACCGGCCGTGTTCAGCGCTTGCTGCAGCTCAGTCAACGCGGATCCTCGGGTCGAGCCAGGCGTAGGAGATGTCGGCCAGCACGTTGAAGACGACGACGAAGACGATGACCATCATCGACCACGCCATCAGCTGCGGGATAGTCGGCGTTGTGCAACGCGTCGAGGAAGTACTTCCCCATGCCCGGGTAGCCGAAGATCTGCTCGGTGATCACGAGGCCTCCGGCGACCGCACCGAGGTCGATCGCCGAGAAGGTCGACGAGCGGGATGAGCGCGTTGCGAAACGCGTGGCGGAAGATCACCCGCCGCTCCGAGATGCCCTTCGCACGCGCGGTGCGGAGGTAGTCGGCGTTCAGGTTGTCGAGCATGCTCGTGCGCATGTATCGGCTGTAGACCGCGATCTCCTGCACGGACAGCGTCAGCGCCGGAAGGATCAGATGTCGCACGCGGTCGACGAGGTCGAACCCGTCGTGCCCGGCTTGGTGATGCCCCGGTGATCGGCAACAACGGCGCGGTCGCAGCCCGTGTGTTTGATCGTAGAAGGTGCCGACGGCGAAGATCGCGAGCAGGCCGAAGACTGAACGGCGGCACCGACAGGCCGAGGAACGACAGCGCCGGTCGTGACGTGGTCGAACCACGAGTACTGCTTCACGGCCGAGATCACGCCGACGATCACGCCGAACGTGATGTAGAAGACCGCCGCGAACGCGCCGAGGACCAGCGAGTTCGCGAGCGCGGTCCGCAACGTCGGCCACACCGCGCCCTGCGACGTGAACGACGTGCCGAGGTCGCCGCGGACGAAGTTCGACAGGAACTGCCAGTACTGCGCGAACCACGACTTGTCGAGCCCGAGGTCGTGGCTGAACTGGTCAGCGCTTCCGGGCTGACGTGGTTGTGCACCGCACCCTGCACGGGATCAGCGCGACCGCTCGAATGGCGAGGAACACGATGAGCTGCCGAGGACGAGCACCGGGATCGCCGACAGCACCCGGCGCACGATGAACCGCAGCATGCCCGATTGTCTCAGTCCAGCTGTGGCCGGGGCAATGCCCCGGCCACAACCACAACGCTACTGGTGAGCATGGCCGTACCGGATCAGGCCTTCTCCCACGCGTACATGTTGAAGAACGCGCTCTCCGGGTTGTTGATGTACTGTGTCGACGGGGCCCTTCACCCGGTCGGGCCGTGTCACCACCATCGCCGGGAATGCGTACAAGCGGGATGAGGAGGTAGTCGTCGGCCAGGATCTTGTCGAGCTGGTGGATCAGCGGCGCCCGCTTCGCATTGTCGAGCTCCTCGTCGGACTGCTTCATGAGCTTGTCGGCGTCCGGGTTGCAGTACCACCAGTCGTTCTGACCCTGGCCCTTGTTGGCCGGGCCCGGGATGCTGTCGCACGACAGGATCGTCGTCACGGTCGGGTCGGGGCTGGCGACCTGGATGAACATCGAGAAGTCGTAGTCGCCCGCCGGCAACCGCTTCTGGAACACGGTGTCGTCGTCGGAGTTGTCGGTGACGATCTTGAAGCCCTGCTTCGCGAGCAGCGGGATGAACTCGGCCTGCGTGTCCTCACGGCGCTTGTTGCCGGTGTTCGCCATCCAGTGCAGCACCAGCTGCTTGCCGTCCTTGGCCCAGATGCCGCTGCCGTCCTTGGCGTATCCCGATGCCTGCATGAACGACGTCGACCTTCGCCGGGATCGGGCTTGAGGCCGGCGAAGGCGGTGTTCTCGCACCACTTGCCGACCTGCGGGATCCACGCCGCGCAGTTGAGCATCTCCACATCGGGACTGAACGGCTTCACGATGTCGTTGAGGAACAGCTCGCGATCGAACGCGTAGGAGAACGCGGCCCGGAGGTTCTTGTCCGCGAACGGCTTGCCGGGCTTCTCGTTGAACCAGATGTTCTCGTACTGCGGAAGCACGCCGAAGGCGAAGTCTTCAGCGTCGGCGTCACCCTTGAACTGGTCGACGTTGTCGCTCGCCGGCTGCGGGTACACCGCCGACACCGTGCCGGTCTTGATGCCCTGCACCTCTTTGTTGGTGTCGTCGAGCGGGATGAACGTGACCTGCGACAGCTTCGGCACGCGGTCCTTGTCCCAGTACTTGTCGTTGGCGACGAGCACCTCTTGGGTCTTCGTGAACGACTTCAGGATCCACGGACCACCGGAGAAGTCGATCGACGTCTGCATCGTCGTGCCGAGTGTCGGGGCCGTTCGGGAACTTCGCCTTCTCGAGGATCACGCCCGAGAATCCGCCCATCACGTCGGCCCAGTCGGTGTACGTCTTCTTGAAGACGACGACCGCGGTCTTCGGGTCGGGCGTCTGCACTTCCTTCACGTCCGTGTAGCCCGGCGGTCGTCACGCTGCCCTTGCTCTTGAGCACCGCCTGCCAGCTGAACTTCACGTCCTCGGAGGTGATCGGCGTGCCGTCGGGCTGCCACGTCGCGTCCGGGTTCAGGTGGTACGTCACCGAGAACGTGCCGTCGGCGTTCTTCTTCAGGCCGCCGTTGTCGACCGAGGGCAACTCGGTGATGAGCGGCGACGCCACGAAGTTGTTGTTCTCGTCGATCTCGGCGAGGCGGGGCAGCACGTGGATCGGCACGAGCCACTGCAGCCACGAGGAGTTCGCGCACTGCGTGATCGGGTTGAGGCAGTCCGGCCACTGCTCGGCCCCGAAGATCGAGCGAGCCGCGGTCTGCGCGCCGCTCCGTCGCCCGCGCTGACTTCTTGCTGCTCGAGCCGCATGCGGCGAGGGCAAGCGCGAACGCAACCGCCACGACGACAACCCGCATGAGGGCCTTGGGCCTGTAACTCACGAGACCTCCCCGTCTCTGCTCGACGGTGCTTCAGGGGTGCTGATGGCCGGACCCAGTTGTTCCACAGGTCCGGAATCCGACGAACATACGTCGGCTTCCAGCATTTGTCTCGTCATGCACCGGCCCAGGCTTAGCGATTTGTGCCAGGGCACGAGGATTTCGCCACGACCCGTGCGGAAATTCCCGGCGAACGCGGCGGACAGTGGTGCTCGGGACGACCGAGGCGTCAGTCGAGGCGCATCGACGAGCAGGACGGTCGTGAACGTGAACACAAGCGCCACGACGACCGTGAGCCGGTCGAGGTTCTTCTCGACGACCGTCGAGCCGGCCAGGCTGCTGCCGGCCACGCCACCGAACATGTCGGAGAGGCCGCCGCCGCGCCCGGCGTGCAGCAGGATGAACAGGATCAGCGTCAGGGACGCGGCCAGGTGGAGCCCGATCAGGATCGCGTTCAGGAACATCGCGCGCAGAATACCCGAGGCCTACGGCTGGCCGTAGCGGACGAGCCGGGCGAACTCGTCGGGGTCGAGCGAGGCGCCGCCGACCAGGCCGCCGTCGATCTCCGGCATCGCCATCAGCTCGGCGATGTTGCCCGGCTTGACGCTCCCGCCGTAGAGGATGCGCAGCCCGTCGGCCACGGTGTCGCCGAGCGACGGCCCGGACCTGGTCGCGGATCACCCCGATGGTGGCGTTGGCGTCGTCCGGGCGTGGCGTTGCGGCCGGTCCCGATCGCCCAGATCGGCTCGTACGCGACGACACAGCGCAGGGCATCGTCGCCTGGCAGCCCGTTGAACGCGGCCTCGATCTGCCGCCGCACCTTCTCGTCGGTGGCGCCCTGCTCCCGCTCTTCGAGCGTCTCGCCGACGCACACGATCGGCGCCATGCCCGCGCCGAGCACGGCCCGCAGCTTCTTGGCGACCATCTCGTCGGTCTCGCCGAAGAGCTCGCGCCGTTCGGAGTGCCCGACGATCACGTACTTCACGTGCAGCTTGGCGAGCATCGGCGGACTGACCTCGCCGGTGTAGGCGCCCTGCGTCTCCCAATGGCAGTTCTGGGCGCCCAACCCGATCGGGAGACGGTCGCCTTCGATCGTGGTCTGCACGGACCGCAACGCGGTGAACGCCGGGCACACGACGACTTCCACGCGATCGAAATCCTTGTCGTCGAGACGGAAGCCGAGCTTCTGCACGACCTGGATCGCCTCCAGGTGCGTGTGGTGCATCTTCCAGTTGCCCGCCATCAACGGCTTGCGATCGCTCATCGTCTGGTTCCCTTACCTCGGCGCCTGCTTCGCCCCGCGTTCCCGGGCTCGGCTGCTTCGCCCGCAACGCTTGGAGGCCGGGAAGATCACCCAACTCGATCAGCTCGAGCGACGCGCCGCCGCCTGTCGACACGTGGTCGATGCGATCGGCGAGGTGCATGTGCCGCACCGCCGACGCGCTGTCGCCGCCGCCGACCACCGTGAAGCCCCGGCAGTCGGCGACAGCCTCGGCAACCGTGCGCGTCCCGGCCGCGAACGGCTCGAGCTCGAACACACCCATCGGGCCGTTCCACAGCACGGTCGCGCGCCGCGGCAATCACGTCGGCGTAGTGGCCGGCGGTCTCGGGCCCGATGTCGAGACCCTTCCAACCGTCCGGGATCGCGGTGGCGCGCACGTGCCGGGCGGTTCGCGTCGGCCGTCATGTCCTGTGCGATCACGACATCGGTCGGCACGTCGATGCGCCCCGAAGCGAGCAGCTCGCGGCAGTGCTCGACGTGGTCGTCCTCGACGAGCGAGTCGCCGACCGACGCGCCCTGCGCGACCAGGAAGGTGAACGCCATCGCGCCGCCGATGAGCATCGTGTCGCAGCGTTCCAGCAGCGCGTCGATCACGCCGAGCTTGTCGCTCACCTTCACGCCGCCGAGCACCGCGACGAACGGGCGCTTCGGCGCGTCGAGCAAGCCACCGAGCACCTCCACCTCGCGTGCGAGGAGCCGTCCCGCCGCCGACGGCATCACATAGGGCGGCCCGACGATCGACGCGTGGGCGCGATGCGCGGCACCGAACGCGTCGTCGACGTACACATCGCCGAGCTGGCAGAGGTTCGCGCCGAACGCAGGGTCGTTTGCCTCTTCGCCGCGATCGAACCGCAGATTCTCGATCATCACGACGTCGCAGTCGCGCATGCTCGCCGCAATGCGTATCGATTCGAACCCCGCGACCTCCGGCGACAGCTCGACGGGGGTGTCGAGCAGCTCGCCGAGGCGGCGCGCGACGGGCGCCAGCGAGTACTTGGGGTCGGGCCTGCCCTTCGGCCGTCCGAGATGCGAGCAGCAGACCACCGGGACGTCGCGCTCGCGCAGCCACTCGATCGTCGGCAGTGCGGCGACGATGCGCAGGTCGTCGTCGATCTCGCCGTCGCGCAACGGCACGTTGAAATCGGCGCGCAGCAACACCCGCGTCCCACGATGTAACGGCAGATCCTCCAGCTGCGGGACCGGGGAGACCATTACGATGGCTACTTGGCGCCGACGAACTCGACCACGTCGACCAGGCGGTTCGAGTAGCCCCACTCGTTGTCGTACCAGCCGAGCACCTTCACCATCTTGCCGCTCGCCATCGTGTCCTGGGCGGAGAAGATGCACGACGCGGGATTGGCGACGATGTCGGCGGACACGAGCGGCTCGTCGCTGTACTCGAGCACACCCCGGTAGCTCGGGTTGTTGGCCGCGGCGCGGAACGCGTCGTTGACCGCATCGTGACCGGCTTCCTCGCGCAACACCGCGACGAGGTCGGTGATCGACCCGGTGGGAGTCGGCACGCGCAGCGAGATACCGTCGAGCTTGCCCTTGAGGTTCGGCAGCACGAGACCGATCGCCTTCGCCGCGCCGGTCGAGCTCGGGATGATCGACAGCGCCGCCGCGCGCATCCGGCGGAGGTCGGGCTTGCCGGAACGGCTGGCCGTCGCCTGGTCCTGGAGCTGCTGATCGCTGGTGTAGGCGTGGACGGTCGTGATGAAACCCTGGTCGATCCCGAAGCTGTCGTTCAGCACCTTGGCGAGCGGCGCGAGGCAGTTGGTCGTGCACGACGCGTTCGAGATCACCGTGTGCCGGGCCGGGTCGAACGCGTCGTCGTTGACGCCCATGCAGAGCGTCACGTCGGCGTCGCTCGCAGGCGCGGAGATGATCACGCGCTTCGCACCGCCCTGGAGATGGGCGCCGGCTTTCTCGCGCGACGTGAACAGCCCGGTCGACTCGATGACCACGTCGACGCCGTTGTCGGCCCACGGGATCTCGGCCGGCTCGCGCACGTCGAGCTTCTTCACCTCGCGGCCATCGACCGAGAACCCGCCGTTGCCTTCCTTGACCTCGTTCGGGATGGTGCCGCCGACCGAGTCGTGCTTCAGCAGGAAAGCCATCGTGTGCGCGTCACCGAACGGGTCGTTCACCGCCACGAGCTCGACGTTCGCCTGCTCACCGCGAGCCAGGATCGCCCGGTAGAACGACCGACCGATCCGTCCGAACCCGTTGATGCCGACACGTACGGCCATGAGGATCTCCTTGGTCTCGGGGAGCCGACTACAGCAGAGCCGAAAGCGCTTTCGCCAGTTGCGGCGGATCATGGCCCCACCCGCGCGGGCGCGCGATCGGGACCGGGGCGGCCCGGGCGCCCAACGCGACCACCTCGGCCTCGTCGACCGCGAGGCCGTGCTCGGGGTCGTACATGAACACGTCGACCCGGCCGCCGTGCGCACGAACCGCCGCAAGATGCTCGGTGCCGTCATGCCCGTTCGTCTCGTCCTCGGTGGCGAGGTTCGCGACCTGGACCACGGTGCCGGTCGCGCCGCGACTGCGTCGCGCAGCTCCGGCACACACAGCACCGCAACGATGCTGGTGTAGAGCGAGCCCGGCGCAATGACGATCTGGTCGGCCGCCGCGATCGCGCTGAGCGCATCGGGCGTGCGCGGATGCATCGGGCGGCTCGAGGCGCACGTCGTGTATCCGCTGCTTCTCACCGGCGCGGGCGATGGCGACCTGGCCGACCACGCGTGCGCGACCGACCTCGGCCGTCATCGAGACCGTCCCCAGCGTCGCCGGTACGACGCGCCCGACGGCACCGAGCACGCGACCCGCTTCGTCGAGGGCGGCCGTCAAGTCGCCGAGGGTCGCCGCCAGGCCGACGAGCATGAGGTTGCCGAGCGCGTGACCGGCGAGCTCGCCCCAGCCGAACCGGTGCTCGAAGGCAGCCGGCCATGGGCCTTCTTCTCTCGCCAGCGCGACCAGGCAGCGGCGCAGGTCCCCCGGCGCCGGCACGTCGAAGTCTCTCCGTAGGCGGCCCGAGCTCCCGCCGTCGTCGGCAACGCTCACCACCGCAGTGATCTCGCCCGCGTACTCGCGAATGGCACGCAGCGCGATCGACAGTCCGTGCCCTCCGCCCAGTGCGACGACCTTCGGCCCCATGCGATGCTGCTAGTCCCTTTCGATGTCTCGGTGGTGTACGGCGGTTCGACAACCGTGGCCGCGCAGCCGGTTTGCGATTTGCTCGGCGATGACGACACTGCGATGACGGCCGCCCGTGCATCCGATGCCGATCGACAGATACGCCTTGCCCTCGTCCTCGTAGCCCGGAAGGGTCAACTCGAGCAGCCGGCCGAGCTCGGCTAGGAACTCACCGGTCGCCGGTTGCGCCATCACGTACTCGACGACAGAGGCGTCGAGCCCCGTGTACGGCCGCAGCTCGTCGACCCAATGTGGATTCGGCAGGAACCGGCAGTCGAACACCAGGTCGACGTCGAGCGGCAGGCCGTGCTTGTAGCCGAACGACACGACGTTCACCTGCAGCACACCTGTGGTCTCGTGATCGGCGAAGAGCTCGTGCAGCCGGTCGCGCAGCTCGTGGACGTTGAGGTTCGTGGTGTCGACGATGACGTCGGCATCACCCCTCAATGTCTCCACGAGCGCGCGTTCACGTGCAATGCCGTCGACCACACGTTCGGTGTCCGACAGCGGATGCCGGCGCCGGCTCGCTTCGTAGCGGCGGACGAGCACGTCGTCGGCGGCGTCGAGGAAGAGCACGCGCATCCGCGCACCATGACGGTGAAGCTCGTCCTTCGCGGTGGCGAGATCGTCGAGGAAGTCGCCGGAGCGCACGTCGACGACCAGCGCGTAGCGCGCGGGATTCTCGTGACCGCGTGCCAGCTCCGCCACCTTGCCGATGAGCATCGGCGGGAGGTTGTCGATCACGAAGAACCCGAGGTCTTCGAAGACGTTCGCCGCTTCGGAGCGTCCCGCGCCCGACATACCGGTGATGATCGTGACGTCGAGCGGCGACTGCTTGGCCGGGCTCACGATGAGATGCTCGCGCGCTCGATGCCGTGGAGGCGCGCATAGACGGCCGCGCCGACTGCGTCCGGGAGCCAGGGCAATGCCAGGAGCTGCTGCTCGTCGAGCTCGCGGAGCTTCTTCACCGACCCGAACTCCTTCAGCAGCCGCGTCTTGCGAGTCGGGCCGAGACCCGGGCACGTCGTCGAGCACCGACGTCGTCATCTTCTTGCCGCGCAGCTGCCGGTGGTACGTGATGGCAAACCGATGCGCTTCGTCGCGCACCTGCTGCAGCAGATACAGCGCTTCCGAGTCGCGAGGAATGCGCACCGGGTCGTTGCGGCCGGGCAGATACACCTCCTCGAACCGCTTGGCGAGGCTCGCCACGCAGATGTCCTCGAGCCCGAGCTCCTCGAGCACGCGCACGGCGACATTGAGCTGTCCCTTCCCGCCGTCGATCAGCAACAGGTTCGGCGGGTACGCGAAGCGCTTGCCCGACCGCGCTCCCTCGTCGCGCTCACGCAGGTAGTTCCGGAAGCGACGGGTCAGCACGTCTTCCATCGCCGCGAAGTCGTCCTGGCCGTCGAGACCGCGCACCTTGAACCGCCGGTAGTCGGCGCGCTTCGGCAAGCCGTCCTCCATCACGACCATCGAGCCGACGATCTCCGTGCCCTGGAGGTTCGAGATGTCGAAGCACTCGATCCGCAAGCGGCGCCTCCGGCAGCGTCGAGCGCGTCCTGGAGCGCGAGGAGCGCCCGCGCCCGGGCGTTGTGGTCCGACGCCCGGCGCAGCTTGTGCCGCTGGAAGCTCTCGCGCGCGTTCAGCGTCGCCGTCTGCAACAGCTCGCGCTTTCCCCCGCGCTGCGGGACACGCACACGCACCTTCGAGCCGCGGTTGAGCGCCAGGAACTGCTCGTAGAGGTCGCAGTCCTCGGGCTCGACCGGGACGAGGATCTCGCGCGGCACGTCGCTACCGCTCGCGTCGGCGTAGAGCTGCTCGATGATGCGCGCGATCAGCGCCGGCGTCTCGACATCCTCGACCTTGTCGACGATCAATCCCTTGCGCCCGACGACCCGTCCCCGGCGCACGTAGAAGACCTGCACGCTCGCTTCGAGCGCGTCCTCGTCGATCCCGATCAGATCGAAGTCCTCTTCGCGCGACGCGACCATCTGCTGGCGCTCGATCGCCTTGCGCACGCTGGTGAGCTGGTCGCGCAGACGCGCCGCTCGCTCGAACTCGAGGTGATCCGCAGCGTCCCTCATGCGCTGCTCGATCCGCTTGATGATCTCGTCGTGCTCGCCGTCGAGGAAGTCGAGCAGCTCCTGCACGAGCCCGTCGTACTCCTCGTGATCGATCGCGCCGACACACGGCGCCGCACACTTCTCGATGTGGGCGTACAGACACGGACGGCCGAGCCGGTGGTGGCGATCGAACTTCGCCTTCGTGCACGTGCGGATCGGGAACGTACGCAGCAGCAGGTCGAGCGTCTCCCGGATCGCGTACGCGTGCGCGTAGGGCCCGAAATAGCGCACGCCCTTCCGCTTCTTCCCGCGCAACACCATCGCTCGAGGCCATTCCTCGTCGAGCGTCACCGCGAGGAACGGATAGCTCTTGTCGTCCTTGAGCCGGATGTTGAACCGCGGCTTGTGCCGCTGGATGAGGTTGAACTCCAAGAAGAAGGCTTCGACCTCGTTCTTGGCGACGATCCACTCGACCGACTCCGCGGCCAGCACCATCTGGCGCGTCCGCTCGAGCAGGAGGTCGGGGTCGACGAAGTAGTTCGAGAGGCGGCTGCGGAGGCTCTTGGCCTTCCCGACGTAGATCACCCGACCTTGGGCGTCGAGGAACTGATACGAGCCGGGCGCGTCGGGGATGGTGCCGGTCTCGGGGCGGGTGACCACACCCCATTCTCGCGGCTCAGGCACCCACGACTTGCGCCCGTGCCGTGGATTTGGCCGGGTTTGGCCGGGCAGGTTCGTCGGCGGCGCGGCGCAGCTCCGCGACAGCCACGACCAGCATGCCGACGAGCGCCGCATTGCGGGCGAGCACGAGCACCTCGGTCCGCAGCGCACCCACATCGTTGACGTCGAACGAGACCCACGCGAGCAGGGTCAGCACCGAGACCGCGCCGGCCCAACGTTCGAGGCGACGCGCCCCGGCCGCCGCCGCGATCGCCACGAACGGCACGACCCAGATCACATACTGCGGAGAGAACAGGGTGCCGGACACGAGCGCGATGGCGATCGCCGCGGTCTCGGCGACGCCGTCGCGGGCGCCGCGGCGGGACACCTGTGTCCAGACCCAGGAGCACACCGACGATCAGGACGACGGTGCATGCCATCGTCGCCAACGCCGGCGGCGCGCCGAGACGCCACGCGCCGTTGCCCTCCTCGAAGCGCACCGGAGCACGGGTCATCAGTCGCAGCAACGACCCCGGCACGCTCTCGAACTGCCATCCCCGTGCGCCGCGCGCGGTCAGCACCTGGCCGGGACCGCCGATGCCGCCCCAGACGAGCCAGGTTGCGACGGCGCTCGCCCCGGTGACCAGCGCCGCGACGAACGCTCGCCATCGGCCGCGTGCCGCGAGGCCGGGGATGAGCACGACCGGCCAGACCTTCACGAACGCGCCGGCGACGAAACCGAGCGCCCCCCATTTCGGGCGTCCGCGCTTCACGAGAGCCGCGCCGACGACCGCGAAGGCCACCGACGCCAAGTCGGAGCGGACGTAGAGGATCGACATCAGCGGTGCGGAAAGCGCCAGGTACGACCACGCCGCGCGTCTGCCCCACGCCCAGCGCAGCGTCCACACGATCGTCGCCTGGCAGCAAATGTTGAAGAGCACCAGCCTGCGTGCGAACCCGCTGAGCACCGCCGGTCCGAGCAGCTTGAAGATGGCGAGGGCGAGCGGCGGGTACGGCACGCCGAAATCGCGATACGGCGTGCCCGGAGCGATGACGACGAGGCGGTAGCGGGCGATGTCCGACGACATCTGGAAGCTGGAGCCCCCGACCGCGGCCGCGACTTGGCGCGCGACCAAGATCGCGATCAAGCCGTGGACGGCAATCACCCCCACCCGAAACGCCCGCCTCGTTTCCGTGCCCGAAATGTACCATCTGAGTGGGTTGGCTTCCACTCGACCTGAGTGTTATGGTGACGCACGCCGGCCCGGTATCCGGCGAACATACGAGCTCCGAGGCCGACAACCCCGCGGTGCTGGCGACCGGGCTGCCACCCGCCGGCCGACGAGGAGCTGAACCCCGCGACGGGGAGGCCCCGACATGTTGCGACTCCAGGCTCCGCTGCCGGACGAGTACACCCGCGCCACCGAGGACGACCTCGTGGAGCGCATCTCGACTGCAAAGCAGGTCCTCGGCGATCGGCTGGTGATCCTCGGACACCACTACCAGCGCGACGAGGTCATCCGCTGGGCCGATGCCGTCGGCGACTCGTTCAAGCTCGCCCGCTTCGCGGCGGACAACGACCGCGCCACCGACATCGTGTTCTGCGGAGTGCACTTCATGGCCGAATCGGCCGACGTGCTCACGGCCGATCATCGAGCGCGTCATCCTCCCCGACCTGAACGCCGGGTGCTCGATGGCGGACATGGCCGACGTCGAGCAGGTCGAGGACAGCTGGGAGCAGATCGCGGACACGACGGCGATCGAACGGGTCGTGCCGATCACGTACATGAACTCGTCCGCCGCCCTGAAGTCGTTCGTCGGCCGCCATGGCGGCGCGGTGTGCACCTCGTCCAATGCGCGTGCCGTGCTCGAGTGGGCGCTGGCGAAGGGCGACAAGGTGCTGTTCTTCCCCGACCAGCACCTGGGCCGGAACACCGGCTTCACGATGGGCTACGACGAGACCGACATGCGGGTCTGGAATCCCCGTGCCGACCTCGGCGGTCTCGAGGAGCGCGAGGTCAAGGAATCCACGCTCCTCTTGTGGAAGGGACACTGTTCGGTACACCAGCGGTTCCGCCCGGAGCACGTGGCCGCCGCTCGGCGCGAGCACCCGGACGTCGACGTCATCGTCCACCCCGAGTGCGCGCACGACGTCGTCGTGCTCGCGGACCGCGTGGGCTCCACCGAACGGATCCAGGAGTGGGTGCGCGGGCGCGCCGGCCGGCGCGACGATCGCGATCGGCACCGAAGTGCACATGGTGCAGCGGCTCGCGAAGGAACACCCCGACAAGACGATCTTCACGCTCGACCCGCTGATCTGCCCGTGCTCGACGATGTTCCGCATCGACGCACCGCATCTTGCCTGGGTGCTCGAGCATCTCGTCGGCGGCGAGATCGTGAATCAGATCGTGGTCGACCCCGACACCGCGCAGGGCGCCCGCATCGCGCTGGAGCGCATGCTCGAGATCACCTGACGCTCCCCTACGCGGTCTTCCGCGCTACCAGGAACAGCAGGCGGGGGATCGTCGCCGCGTCCCGGTACTCGGGGGCGCGTGCGAGGAAACGCTCGGGGGGCATCGGCTCCTCCATCCGCTCAACCAGCAAACCGTGGTCCGCCATCGCGTTGACGTACTGCGAGAGCGGCCGGTGCACGAACGGCAGGATCACGCCCGGCGCGAGCTCCTCCATCGTGACGTCCTCGACGAGATACGGGCCGATGCGCCAGTACTGCTCCTCGAGCACATGGTCGATCACCCAACCGCTGTTCGGCGCTTGCAGCAACGGGTGGTTCAAGAAGAACAGGAACCGGCCTCCGGGTTGCAGCACGCGGGCGATCTCGCGGATCGCGGGCGTGTGGTCCGCGATGTGCTCGAACACGAGACAGACGACGACCGCGTCGAAGCTCGCGGCCGGAAACGGCAGCGCGTCCGCATTCGCCCGCGCGTAGGACGCACCACCGGCCCGCTCGCGTGCGACCGCGAGCTGGGCGAGCGTCGGATCCACCCCGACCACCGACACTGCCCCGTCGCGCACGGCGAGCCGCGCGAGCTGACCCTCACCGGTACCGACATCGAGCACGCGCCGCGCACCGGCGAGCCACTCGCGTGCGAGCGGCATGATCTGATCCTCATATTCGGCGTCGGCGCCGTCGGTGAAGCCGTCCTGCCACCAGCCGGCGTGCCGTTCCCAGAGGTCGCGGTCGTCCACGGGTCGGGTCAGCGCGTGATGCCGAGCAACGGCGCGAGGTAGCGCCCGGTGTGGCTCTCGGGCACCTTCGCCACCTGCTCGGGCGCGCCCTCGGCGACCACCGTGCCGCCTCCCGAACCGCCTTCGGGCCCGAGGTCGATGATCCAGTCGGCCGACTTGATCACATCGAGGTTGTGCTCGATGACGAGCATCGTGTTGCCCGCGTCGACGAGTCGCTGCAGGACGTAGAGAAGCCGCCGCACGTCCTCGAAGTGCAAGCCGGTCGTCGGCTCGTCGAGGATGTAGATCGTGTGGCCGGTCGCACGCTTGCCGAGCTCGGTCGACAACTTCACACGCTGCGCCTCGCCGCCCGACAACGTCGGCGCGGGCTGCCCGAGCCGCACGTAGCCGAGGCCCACGTCCACCAGCGTCTGCAACTGGCGCGCGATCGGCGGCTGGTTCTCGAAGAACGCGAGCGCTTCCTCGGCAGGCATGTCGAGCACGTCGGCAATGCTCTTGTTCTTCCAGGTGATGTCGAGCGTGTCGCGGTTGTACCGCGCGCCCTTGCAGACCTCGCACGGCACGTACACGTCGGGAAGGAAGTGCATCTCGATCTTGATCGTGCCGTCGCCCTGGCAGGCCTCGCAGCGGCCGCCCTTGACGTTGAACGAGAACCGGCCCGGTTGGTACCCGCGGATCTTCGCTTCCTGGGTCGACGCAAAGAGGTTGCGGATCTTGTCGAACACGCCCGTGTAGGTGGCCGGGTTCGAGCGCGGTGTTCTGCCGATCGGCGACTGGTCGATGTTGATGACCTTGTCGAGGAGCTCGGCGCCCTCGATCTTCTTGTGACGGCCCGGCACCTCCCGAGAGCGATAGATCTTCTGCATCAGCGCCGGATGCAGGATGTCGCCGACGAGCGTGCTCTTTCCGCTGCCGCTCACTCCGGTGACCGCGACGAAGCAACCGAGCGGGAGCTCGACGTCGATGTCGCGCAGGTTGTGCTCGCGCGCGCCGCGGATCGCGATCCACGAGTCGCCCGGCTCGCGCCGGAGCTTGGGCACGTCGATCTTGCGCTTCCCCGACAGGTACTGACCGGTGATCGACGCCTTCGCCTTCAACAGGTCCTTGACCGGACCCGAGACGAGGATCTCGCCGCCGTGCTCGCCGGCGCCGGGACCGATGTCGACGACGTGGTCGGCAACGCGGATCGTCTCCTCGTCGTGCTCGACGACGATCACCGTGTTCCCGAGGTTCCGCAGCCGCATCAGCGTCTCGATGAGTCGCCGGTTGTCGCGTTGGTGCAGCCCGATCGACGGCTCGTCGAGCACGTACAGCACACCGACCAGGCCGCTGCCGATCTGCGACGCGAGCCGGATGCGCTGCGCCTCTCCACCCGCGAGCGTGCCCGAGGTGCGGTTCAACGTCAGATAGTCGAGCCCGACATCGAGCATGAACTGCAACCGTTCGAGCACTTCTTTGAACACACGCTCCGCGATCATGCGATCGCGTTCTGACAGCTCGACGGTGCGGAAGAAGTCGGCCGCGTTCGCGATCGACAGCTCGCCGACCTCGTAGATGTTCTTGCCGCCGATGGTCACGGCCAGCGACGCAGGCCGCAACCGCGCACCGCCGCACGCCTGGCAGGGCACCAGGCGCATGTAGCCCTCGATCACCTCGCGCACGCGGTCGGACTCGGACTCGGTGTGCCGGCGCTCGACCCACGGGATCACACCCTCGTACCGGGTGGAGTACGACCGCTGACGACCGTACCGATTCTTGTAGCGAACGGTCACCTGCTTGTTGCCCGCGCCGTACAGCACGACCTTCTTGGCCGCCGCCTTCAGCTTCTTCCACGGGGTCGACGTCGAGAAGCTGTACTCGTCGCCCACCGCGGTCAGCACCCGCTTGAAGTACTCGCCGCGAAATCCCGACCAGGGCTGGATCGCGCCATCGTCGATCGAGAGATCCTCGTCGGCGATCACCAGCTCGGGGTCGACCTGGAAGCGCGTGCCGAGGCCGTCGCACTCCTCGCACGCGCCATACGGCGAGTTGAACGAGAAGTTGCGCGGCGCGAGCTCTTCGAAGGACAACCCGCAGTGCGCGCACGCAAGGTGCTCGGAGAACGTGAGGATCTCCGCGGGCTCGTCGCCCTCCTTCGGAACGATCTCGACCTCGGCGACGCCTTCGGCGAGCTTCAATGCGGTCTCGAGCGAGTCCGTGAGACGCCGTTCGATGCCGGCGCGCCGCACCAGCCGGTCGACCACGACCTCGATCGTGTGCTGCTCGTAGCGCTCGAGCTTCAGCTTCGTCGGGAGATCGAGCAGCTCGCCGTCGACCCGAGCGCGGGTGTATCCCTGTCCCGCGAGCTCGTCGACGAGGCGTTGGTACTCGCCTTTGCGGCCGCGCACGACCGGTGCGAGCACCTGGAAGCGGGTGCCGTCCGCGAGCTGCAACACCCGGTCCACGATCTGCTGGGGCGTCTGGCGGGTGATCAACCGGCCGCAGTTCGGGCAGTGCGGCACGCCGATACGCGCGTACAGCAGCCGCAGGTAGTCGTAGATCTCGGTGATCGTGCCGACGGTCGAGCGCGGGTTCCGTGACGCCGACTTCTGATCGATCGAGATCGCCGGCGACAAGCCCTCGATGAAGTCGACGTCCGGCTTGTCCATCTGTCCGAGGAACTGGCGCGCGTACGACGACAGCGACTCGACGTAGCGCCGTTGCCCTTCGGCGTAGATGGTGTCGAACGCGAGTGACGACTTCCCCGAGCCGGACAAACCGGTGAAGACGATCAGCTGGTCGCGCGGCAGCTCGAGGTCGACGTTCCTGAGGTTGTGCTCGCGTGCCCCGCGGACGACGATCGTGTCGCTCATCAGCGGTCAGGCTACCCGCTGGAGGCAAGCGGGACGAACACCTGTTCGTTACCCGACGGCGACCGGCTCCGGCTCGCGCACGCGATCTGGGCGTGGCCGCGCGGATCAGCACGCGGACGCTCGCGGCGACCGTGCCGAGATAGCAGATGACGCCGACCGGACCGAGTGCCATCACCCAGAGGTTCGTGGCGAACTGCCGGTGGACGACGTACCGCAGATAGGTCAGAGGCGAGTGTCCGACCTGCACGAGGATGAACGTCGACGCCGCCGCGATCATGAAGCATTGCGCCGACGATGGTCGAAGCGAGCGCGAGCCGACGCCAGCGGGACCAGACGATCGCGAGCGGCACCACGAGGAACGGAAGCGCCGGGATCGCGTAGCGGGGGCCGGGCTCCTCGAGCAGCGGGGTGCCCGACCAGCCTGCGCACAGCACGAAGTACGCCGACCATGACCGCCAACCCGAGTGGCGGCCTGGCGGCGGACCGTGCCCGAGGTCGTGCGTGCGAGCCAGATTGCCGCGCCGAACGCGACGAGCACGATCGGGCTGACGTACAACAACCCGCGTGTCCCCGCGAGGACGGCGTTGATGTTGCGCCACCCCGGGAGGGAGTAGCCACCACTCGTCGTGCCGTTGAGCTCACCCGCGTAGTACGCGAAAGGCGTGTGCCACCACGCGCCGAATGCCCGAGCTTGATACCAGCCGACGAGCAGCGCCGGGGACAACGCCCCCGCCATCATCCAGAGGCTGCGACGACGCTCGCGCAGCGCGACCGCGACGAACACCACCGCCGCGGCGATCACCACGTGGTACTCCACCGCGACCGCGAGACCCGCCAGCACGCCGGCGGCCGCGAGCCGGCGTGCGCTCGGCGCAGGATGTTCGGTCACCACGAGCGCGGCGAAGGCGAGCAGCGCCGCGAGCACGTGGCCGTACAGATTGACGGCGTGGGGCAGCATCATCGTTCCGAAGCCGAGCGCCAGCGCGGCCGGGAGCGCGTGCTCGGGTGCGAAGCGGCGGGCGAAGCGATACATCAGGACGACGAGCACGACGAAGGGCACGAGCGAGGACCACAGCGTGCACCACCACATGCCGAGATCGTCCGGTGTCGCGGAGGTCCTCTGCGGGCTCGGCGCCGAGCGCCCGGCCGGCGAGGTACACGGGCACGTCGAGCAGCGGCTGGCCGACGGCCTTGTCGGAACGGAGCTGCCCCCGATAGAGCGCGTGGTCGACGCCGAGACCCGTCGTAGCCCTGCAGGTCGATCGTGTGATGGTCGGCGAGCGCGCCGGTGAGCGCGTACCGGGAGGCGGGCTGGGCGTGGATACTGCGGGACGAGCGGCCCGAACGTCACCAGCGTGAAGCACACGATCGCGGCGCCGACCGAAGCGTGCCGCCGCGCGCGTCCCTGCGTGAGCCGCCCATAGAGCCCGCCCGCCATAGGTCGACCAGTTTATACCAAATTGACGGGTACGATGACCCGGATGGAGAGGGTTCGACTGCGGCAGCGTCGTCGTGCTCGCGCTCTTGGGGACTGCCGTGATCGCCGGCATCGTGCTCCGCTTGAACCTCGACGTCGACCACAACGTCGTGTCGCTGATGACCCCGGGCGCCCAATCTCCCGCGGCGCCGGTGATCCGGCACGACTTCCCGAGCTACACGCTCCACGACGGCGTCGGCCACGACGGCCAGGCGTTCTACGTGATCGCGCGCGAGCCGATGCATCTCCGGGACGCGGCCCGCTGGACCGACCGGCCGCGCTACCGGCTCCAGCGGATCCTGCTGCCGGTCCTCGCCTGGAGCACTCACCCCCAGGGCGGTGGTCCCGGGCTCGTCGTGTCGCTGTGGACGTGGGCCGCGCTCGGGGTGGCGCTGACCGGCGTCGGTGCCGCGCTGCTCGCGCACTCCCTCGGGCGCGTCGCGGCGCGCCGTCGAGCGGCTCGCGTTGCTCGCCCCGCTCCTTCCGGCCGCGTTCGCGACGCTCGACCTCAGCGTCGCCGACGAGCTCGCGCTCGGGCTTCGTGCTCGTCGCGCTCGCGCTCGACCGCATGGGCCACAAACGCGGCGCGCTCGCGACCGCGGTGCTCGCGGTCCTCGCGAAAGAGGTCATGCTCCTCGTGCTCCTCGGCTGGGCCCTCACGCGGGGACGCCGCGCGCTCTTGCGGCTCGTCGGGGTACCCGCCGCGTTCGCGGGCGGTTGGTGGCTGGTGCTCCGCGTCTGGTTCCCGGGCTCGTCGGACCAGAGCGAGGAGTTCTCGGTGGTGCGCGGTCTGATCCACGCGGTGCGGATCTGGTTCGACGGAGGCGGCCGCATCTCGGGTGCGGTCGTCGCCGCGAGCGTGGCGGCCGGCGTGTACGTGCTGTATCGCCGCGGGCGTGCGATCGCCGCTCGGCGGCGCGATCGCGATCCAGCTCGCGCTGGTGCCGTTCCTGAGCACGGTCGTGCTCGCCGGGGACTGGAACGGCCCGCGGGCGACGGCGGCGCTGCTGTTGCTCTCGATCGTCGCGATGACCGTGCCGGCCGAGGAGCGGGCTCGCAGGCACCGGCGACCGCGGAGTCCGGGCCGGAACCGGGTCAGCTCACTTCCCGCAGTTCACGCTTGAGGTCGTGAATCTCGTCGCGTAGGCGCGCCGCCTCCTCGAACCGGAGATCGCGTGCCGCGTCCTGCATCTCGTCGGTGAGGCCCTGGATGAGCCGGGCGAGCTCGTCACGCGGGCAGGTCGAGCCGGTCGATGACCGACGACCGGCCCGCGGCCTCGCCCGCCTCTCCCCCGCCCACGCGAAGCTGCCGGCTCGTCGCCGTCGCTGCGCGCGCGCAGCATCTCCAGGATGTCGGTGACCTTCTTGCGCACGGTCTGCGGGTCGATGCCGTGCTCGAGGTTGTAGGCGAGCTGCTTCTGGCGCCGTCGCATCGTCTCGCTGATCGCGTACCGCATCGAGTCGGTCATCTGATCGGCGTACATGATCACCTGGCCGTCGACGTTCCGCGCGGCGCGCCCGATCGTCTGGATCAGTGACGTCGAGCTGCGCAGGAAGCCTTCCTTGTCGGCGTCGAGAATCGCGACCAGCGACACCTCGGGAAGGTCGAGACCCTCACGGAGGAGGTTGATGCCGACGAGCACGTCGAACTCGCCGAGTCGCAGCGACCGGAGGATCTCGATGCGCTCGAGCGTGTCGACCTCGGAGTGCAAGTACCGGACGCGGATGCCGAGCTCCAACAGGTAGTCGGTGAGGTCCTCGGCCATCTTCTTCGTGAGCGTGGTGACGAGCACACGAGCGTCGTTCTCGACGCGGCCGTTGATCTCGGCGACCAGGTCGTCGATCTGGCCCTTCGTCGGCTTCACGATGATCTCGGGATCGATGAGCCCGGTGGGCCGTACGACCTGCTCCACCACCTGCGACGACATCTCGCGTTCGTACTTGCTCGGCGTCGCGGACATGAACAGCACCTGGTTCACGCGCTCGGTGAACTCCTCGAACCGCAGCGGCCGGTTGTCCATCGCCGACGGCAGTCGGAAGCCGTGCGCGACGAGCGTCTCCTTGCGCGACCGGTCGCCCTCGAACTGGCCGTGCAGTTGCGGGATCGCGACGTGCGACTCGTCGACGACGCAGAGCCAGTCGTCGGGGAAGTAGTCGAGCAGCGTGTACGGCGGCTGGTGACGCACGCGAGCGTCGAGGTGCATCGAGTAGTTCTCGACGCCGGCGCAGCTGCCGACCTCCCGGAGCATCTCGAGGTCGTAGTTGGTCCGCATACGAAGACGCTGCGCTTCGAGCAGCTTGCCTTCGCCCTCGAGCTCGGCGAGTCGCTCCTTCAGC
Source organism: uncultured Actinomycetes bacterium (assembly GCA_963781425.1). Classification (GTDB taxonomy): domain Bacteria; phylum Actinomycetota; class Acidimicrobiia; order IMCC26256; family PALSA-610; genus DASQHW01. The sequence continues at coordinate 85,300 of CAWAGX010000003.1, forward strand.
TCGGCTTCGATGCCGGCGATCGCCTGGACGAGCCGGACCTCGTCGGTGACGTAGTGCGAAGCCGGGAACAGCGCGAGGCTGCTGAGCTCCTCCACGACTTCCCCGGTGAGGGGATCGACGCTCGAGATGCGCTCGACCTCGTCACCGAACAGCTGGATGCGAACCGCCCGTTCCTCGTACGCGGGAAGCACTTCGATGGTGTCGCCGCGCACGCGGAACTTGTTGCGCGCGAACGCCACGTCGTTGCGCTCGTACTGGAGCTCGACGAGCCGGCGCAGGATGGCGCGCTGGTCGCGAGTGTCGCCCACGTTCAACATCAGCAGCTGCTTGCTGTACATCTCGGGTGAACCGAGGCCGTAGATCGCCGAGACCGACGCCACGATGACGACGTCGCGCCGGGTCAGGAGCGCGCTCGTCGCCGAGTGCCGGAGCCGGTCGATCTCGTCGTTGATCGACGAGTCCTTTTCGATGTACGTGTCGCTCGAAGGGCAGGTACGCCTCGGGCTGGTAGTAGTCGTAGTAGCTGACGAAGTACTCGACACGGTTCTTGGGGAACAGCTCGCGGAACTCGGCCGCGAGTTGCGCGGCCAGCGACTTGTTCGGCGCGAGCACCAGCGTCGGGCGCTGCGCCTGCGCAATCACGTTGGCGATCGTGAAGCTCTTGCCCGAGCCCGTGATCCCGAGCAGCGTCTGGAACCGGTCACCGCGCCGCACGCCCTCGACGAGCGCGGCGATGGCTTCCGGCTGGTCGCCGGCGGGCGCGAGATCGGTCACCAACTCGAATTCCGGCACGGATCGAGCGTACCGAAGGGCTCAGTCGGCTCCGTTCTCTTCGCCGTGGTCCCGGTTCATCTTCTGGAGGTCGGTCCAGATCGCCTCGACCTGCTTCTCGAGCGCGTCGAGGTCGCCGCCGTTGTCGACCCACCATGTCGCGACCTTGCGGCGCTCCTCGTCGGATGCCTGCAGCGCGATGCGGCGCTCGGCGTCCTCCCGCGTGATGCCGCGATCGACGAAACGGGCAAGCCGGACCTCGACGGGCGCGTCGACGACGATGACGCCCGCGTAGTCGCCGGCCCGGTTCGCCTCGACGAGCAGCGGCACGTCGTGCACGACGATCGGCGTCCTTCGGGGCCTCGGAGACCCGCCGGATGAACTCGGCGCCGATCGCCGGATGGGTGATCGCCTCGAGCTCCTTGCGCGTCTCGTCGTTCACGAACGCCTTCGCCGCCAACGCCGGCCGGTCGAGCGAGCCGTCGGGCAATCAGGACGTCGGCCCCGAACCGCTCGACGAGCGCGGCCAGCGCCGGCATGCCCGGCTCCACGACCTCGCGGGCGATCGCGTCGGCGTCGATGACGATCGCCCCCCGCCGTGGCGAGCAGGGCCGCGACCGTCGACTTGCCCGAGCCGATGCCGCCGGTGAGGCCGATCATCAGCATGGCTGCGCCCGCCTGGGTCGGAGGCCGCGCATTCCTCGTCCGGAGCGGCTCCGCACGCCGATGAAGTGTACGAGTCGCGCGACCAGGCGCAATGTCTGCCTGCATCGAGACTCTTCCGGACGAAGGGTACGGAAGGTGCGCTTTCGTCCACGGGCATCGGGTTGGGTGGCCATGCGCTGCGTCTCGAGGAGTCCCGACGAGACTCGACCCTGTCCCATCCGAACCCACCGACCGGCTTCGGCCGGCTTGGCGACGGTACTCGCCTCGACGGGCGAGGTCGGCTCGCGCCTGGAGACCAAGACTCGTCGTGCTCGCGGTCGCGAGCCGCGGGGTCACGGTCGCGGCGGGCTGCTCTTCGGGCTGCTGAAGCCGCCGCGAGAGCGGCCACTTCGCGATTGCCGCCGTGTCGCTGGTCGCGTACGCGACGTTCGTGAGCGTCCAGCAGCTGCGGGCGTCCTCGCTGCAGCGGGTCCGCATCCTCACGTTGTTCGAGCTGGTGATCGCGATCGGCGCCATCATGAGCACCGGCGCATTCAAGAGCCCGTTCATCCTCACGCCGATCACCGGACTGCTCCTGGCGGGCTACGTGTGGGGGCGGCGAGCGACGGTGGGCACCGCCGTCGCAGGCAGCGATCGCCGCCGCGTCCGCGATCGCGATCCAATCGGCGGACGCCGCCGACCAGGCCGCCGCCGGCCAGATCGCGGTGATCTTCCTCTTGTGCGGGGCACTGGGTGCGTTCACCCGCAACCTCGTCGTCGAGATCGAGGTGCAGCGCGCCCATGCGATCGACCAGGCGACCCAGATGGCGACCGCGAACGACCTGCTCGTCTCGCTGCACACGCTGGCGCAGACGCTCCCGGCCTCGTTCGACCTCGGCGAGGTCGTCGAGTCGATCCGCCAACGTGTGCGCGCACTGTTCCCGTACACCGTCGCTCGTCGTCGTCGTGCCGGACGACGCCGGCTCCGGATGGCGTGTCGAGCTCGCGGAAGGCGTGCGCATGCCGGGCCGTCTCGGCCAGAGCGGACTTCCCGGAGCCGATCCTCCGGGCGATGGCGTCGACCGGCCCGGTCGTCGTGACCGACCGGCTCATCGACCCGGACCAGAACGGCTTCGCGTCGCTCTGCCGGAGCGGCCTCTACACGGCGCTCCGAACCCGGGGCGCGCTCGTCGGCGCAGTTGCGATCGAGCACGAGCCCGCCGACGCCTACGGTCCCGACGAGCAGGACCTGCTCGAGTCGCTCTCCAGCGTCCTCGCGTTGTCGCTCGACAACGCCCGTTGGTTCGGGCGGCTGCACACCCTCGGCGCCGAGGCCGAGCGAGGCCGCATCGCCCGCGAGCTGCACGACCGCATCGCCCAGTCGCTCGCGTACGTCACGTTCGAGCTGGAGCGGCTCCAGCACGTGCCCGGTGAGAAGCGCCAGGAGATCGACAACCTGCACGACGTCGTGCGGGACATCATGCAGGAGCTCCGCGAGACGATCTACCAGTTGCGCGCGAACGTCAGCGAGGACAACGAGCTCACCACCGGTCGCGGCCGAGTTCCTGGCGCGATTCCAGGAGCGCACCGGGATCTCGACGAGCTGGGTGCCCGACACGTCCCAGCGCCTCCCGTATCGGGTCGAACAGGAGCTCTGGCGCATCGTGCAAGAGGCCCTCGCGAACGTGGACCGGCACTCGGGCGCGACGCAGGTCATCGTGCGGTGGGAAGTCGGACGAGCACGGCGGCGCCCGGCTCGAGGTCTCCGACAACGGCAAGGGCTTCGACCCGGCCCAGGTCGCCGGCGATCACTACGGCATCGTCGGGATGCGGGAGAGGGCCGAGGCCGTCGGTGCCCGGCTCCAGATCGTGAGCCGCGCTCGGCCGGGGCACGAGTGTGGTCGTCGAGATCGAGACGCGGCCGCGCCGCGCCGGCACGCCCGGCGGTCGGCGTGAACCCGGTGCGGCGAGTCGCGACGAGCCGAACCCGACAGAAGGACACGGACGAACGAGTGACAGCGGAGGCGACCATGACCATGGCGGAACAAGGACGCGCCGGACGCGACCACGAACGGGAGGGCGCCGCGGGTGCTCCTCGTCGACGATCACCAGCTCTTGCGCCAGGCCGTGCGCCAGGCGCTCGAAGCAGGCCGGCATGGAGGTGGTCGCCGAAGCCGGTGACGGGTCCGAAGCGGTGCGGCTCGCGAGCGAGATGACGCCGGACGTCGTCGTGATGGACGTCTCGATGCCCGTCCTCGACGGCGTCGAGGCGACCCGGCGCATCCACGCCGTACATCCCGAGCTCCCGATCGTGGTCCTCACGATGCACGGCGAGGAGTCGCAGCGGCGCGAGGCCATCGAGGCCGGCGCCGCCGGGCTTTCTCACCAAGGACGTCTCGATGCAGGACGTCGTCCGGACCGTGCACCAGGCCGCCGGGTGGCGACGTGGCCCTCAGCCCCGAGCTCGCCTCGACGATCCTCACCGAGCTGCGGGCGCCGGACATCCGGACCTCGCCCCTGACCCGCGCGAGGAAGAGGTCCTCCAGCTGATCGCCGACGGCCTGAGCACGACCGAGGTCGCCGCGCAGCTGTTCATCAGCGGCAAGACCGTGAAGAACCACCTGGCCTCGATCTACGACAAGCTCGACGCCCGGGATCGGACCCAGGCCGTGCTCGCCGCCGTGCGCATTGGCATCATTCGCCTCCATTAGCCCCACTGGCCCCAAGCGTCTGGACAAATCGGGCCCTATGGCCTATTTCAGGGATATGGGTAAGAGTGCCATTCTGTACTTGTTCGTTCGGCACGGAAGACCGAAACGAGTACAACGACCGCAGGGGGTCACCCAAAATGTCGCAACTGTCCGTGTTCAAGGCTTGGGTCATCGCAAAGCTCGGCATCACCGACGAGCGTGGCGCCAACCTCGTTGAGTACGTGTTCCTGCTCGTGTTCATCGCACTCGTCGTCGTCATCGCCGTGACGGCGCTCGGTGGCAAGGTGAGCGAGAAGTTCAGCTCGGCTTCCTCGAAGCTCGGCTGATCGACTTTCCGAACTGAAGAAGCCGCCGTCAAGGATGACGGCGGCTTCTTCGCGTTATCTCTGGGTCGCGCTCGCTGCGGGCCGGGATACCCGGCCCCGCGGGCGCTCGACGCTCCCGCCAGCTCGCTTCGCTGCCGCTGCGCTCACGGCCACACCGCACCGCTGCTCGTCAGCCCTGGCCGACCTCACTTCCGGCCGCTCCCGTGCGTGCCCTGGACCCGGATGGCGGATTTTCCGGGATGATGTCGAGAAGTCCGGGCCTGCTCCGTCCCAGGGTGAACCGGCCGCCAGGGTCGACGTCACACGAGGAGAACACGATGGCCAAGTACCTGTTGCTCAAGCACTACCGAGGCGCGCCGGCGCCCGTCAACAATGTCCCGATGGACCAGTGGAAGCCCGACGAGGTCGAGGCCCACATCCGGTTCATGAACGACTTCGCAACTCGGCTCGAGAGCAGTGGCGAGTTCATCGACGGACAGGCGCTGTCACCCGACGGCGCGTGGGTCCGCTACGACGGCGAGGGGCGGCCGCCGGTGACCGACGGCCCGTTCGCCGAGACGAAGGACTTGATCGCGGGATGGATGGTGATCGACGTCGACTCCTACGAGCGAGCGATCGAGCTCGCCGGTGAGTTGTCGGCAGCACCGGGTGCCGGCGGCGAACCGATCCACGAATGGCTGGAGGTCCGACCCTTCATGGGCGCGCCATCCGCCTCCACGCACTGACCGTGGACCCAGCGAATGTTGGCGCGGTCGAGCTGCGCGAGCTCGCCCCACGGGTCTTGAGCGTCCTCGTCCGTCGCGGAGCGGATTTCGCGACGGCCGAGGACGCAGTACAAGAGGCGCTCATCCGGGCGCTCGCCGCATGGGGCGACGAGTCGCCCGCCGACCCCACGGGGTGGCTCATCACGGTCGCATGGCGAGCCTTCCTCGACATGACGCGCTCAGAGAACGCTCGCCGCGACCGAGAGGTCCGATTCGACACCGAACCGCCGGCGGGAGCGATCCCGAGCGCCGACGACACGCTGCGCCTCTACTTCCTGTGCGCGCACCCCGACCTGACGGCGTCGGCGGCGGTCGCGTTGACCCTCCGAGCCGTGGGTGGCCTCACCACACGCCAGATCCGCGGGCCTACCTCGTGCCCGAGCCAACCATGGCGCAGCGCATCAGCCGCGCCAAGCGCATGGTCAGTCAAGCCGGCGTCGATCGTCCCGGCGACGTGCGCACGGTGATGCGGGTGCTGTACCTCGTCTTCAACGAGGGCTATTCCGGTGACATCGATCTCGCGGCCGAGGCGATCCGACTGACCCGGCAGCTGGCGGCCTTGGTGGACGACCCCGAGGTCCACGGGTTGCTCGCCCTGATGCTCCTCCACCATGCCCGGCGCCGCAGCCGCACCCGGCCGGACGGAAGCATCGTGCCGCTCGCCGATCAAGACCGCAGCCAGTGGGACACCGCGCTCATCGCCGAGGGAATCGAGATCGCACACGCCGCGCTCGCGCGCGATCGGCTCGGCGAATACCAAGCGCAAGCGGCGATCGCCGCCCTCCATGCCGACGCGCCGCGTGTCGAGGAGACCGACTGGGTCCAGATCGTGGAGTGGTACGACGAGCTCCTCCGCTTCGCCGACACTCCGATCGTCCGGCTCAACCGTGCCGTCGCAGTCGGCGAGGCCGACGGCGCGCCCGCAGGACTGGCGGCGCTGGCCGACGTCGACGAACACGTCCCGCGGCGCGAAGCGGTCGCCGCGTACCTCCACGAGAAGAATGGCGATCTCGAGCTCGCGGCCCGCCTCTATGCCCACGCAGCTCGCAACGCACCCAACCTCGCAGAACGCGACCATCAGACGCGCCAAGCCGCGCGACTCAACCAGCACCTGCAACACCACAGATGACCCTCGCTAGGGGGTCGTGCGGGCAGTGAGGATCACGCGGCGGGCGTAGACCACTGCCAGGTCGTCGCCGTAGACGCGGACCCAATCCGGGCGCTCGGCGAGCCCCTGGGCGAGCACGCGGTCTTGCGCGGCGACATCACGACTTCCACGTTGTACCGGTCGAGCATCTGGACCCAGCCCGGATCGAGGTTCGCGATGGTGCCGTAGTCGCGGTTCAGGCCGATCGGGTACATGTCGTACCGGTCGTCGAAGAACACCTTCTGCGCGGGCCACGCCGTCGCGATCACGTAGCCGCCCCAGGCGTCGGTCGTGAACAGCCGTCGACCCTCGAGCTGCTGTTGCTCTATCGCTTTGAACGCGTTGACGGGATAGGCGCGCAGGTTCCAGTCGCGTTCACCGGTCGCGTGCACGATCGCGAGCGCGAGCGCGCAGCGCCGCCGCGACGACCATCATGCGGTGGATCGAGCGCCGGTCGTCGGCCCGGGGCGCGTCGTTGCGAACGAGACGCGCCAGCACCGGAAGGATCGCAATCGCGGCCAGCCCGACGTTGCGGATCGCGTAGAGACCGAGCACGACGAATGCGACCGTGATCAGCACGTCGCGGATGCCCGGTCGTTTGCGGGCGAGCACGACGAGCGTGCACACGAGGAAGGCGCCGAAGAGCATGCCGCCCGGTTCACGGAAGTTCGGCGACTGCCATTCTGCGACGTCGTTGAGCACTTCACCGCGCGCCATGAGCCGCAGGGGGAACAGCACGAGATCGAGGCCGTACGGGTTCACCACCGTGACCGCGGCAGCGATCAGCGACGCGCGGAAGAGGATCCGCTCACGCCCCTGGCGCACGGAGTGCCCCTCGAAGGCCCGACCGAGGAGGTGCAGCGCGAGATATCCGAAACCGATCACGAACGTGCCGTGCGTGTTCGCCCAGAGCCACATCAGCGCGGGCAGCACGATCATCGCGTGCCGGCCGGCCCAGCTGTCGGGAACCTCGACGATGGTCACGAGCAGGACCATGCCGACGATCCCGAAGATCAGCGGCCGTTCGGACCAGACCCTCAGCAGCGTCGCGAACGCCAACAGAGCGATGGCGCCCGCGCGCACCCGGTCATTCGCGCATCGCAACGCGATGCGGAAGAGCATCGACGCCGACGACGACGCCGAGCGCGGCACCCAAGCAGCCGCAGCCCGAACGGACCCGTCAAGCGGTTGATGATCCCGTAGAGCAGCTCCGCCAGCCAGGACTGCGCCACCCATTTGGTTCCGGTGGCGGTGTACGAGTAGGGGTCGTGACGCGGAATGCCGTGGTCGAGGATTAGACGACCCGTGCGCAGGTGCCACATGAACGAGTTGTCGTGCAGCGGCCGGATGCCGACGGCCAGCCCGCCGACCGCGAACACCCACGTGAACACCGTGCTGAGTCGCGGCCCGCGCTCACGTGCGCTGGTCCGAGACGAGTCTCAGTTGCCGTCCCCGCGTGGTCCTCGGTGAGCGTCATCGTATCTAGAGCTTGTTGGAACACTTGCATGAAGCCCGGCATCACCACGACGACCAACGTCGCCGGGAAGATGCACAGCACCAACGGGAACAGCATGCGCACCGGTGCCTTCTGGGACTTCTCTTGCGCAAGGTAGCGGCGCCGAACTCGCATCTCGTCGGCCTGCGTGCGCAGGATGCGAGCGATCGAGACACCGAACGTAGTCCGCCTGGAGCATTGCGACGATGAACGAGCGGAGCTCCTCGACGTTGGTGCGCTCGTCGAGCGCGCGCAGCGCGTCGGCGCGGCTCGCGCCCATCCGCGTCTCCTGCAACATGCGCCGAAGCTCTTCCGAGAGCGGACCGGGAACCGTCGTCGCGGTCCGGTCGAGTGCTTGTTCGAAGCCGAGGCCCGCCTCGACGGAGATCACGAGCAGGTCGAGCGTGTCGGGCATCCGGCGCTGAATCTCGACGCGCCGCTTGGTGATGTGCTGGCTGAGCATCAGGTCGGGGCCGAACACCGACAGCCCCCAGGTGAACCCGATCGTCAGCAGCATCAAGAGCATGTGCCCGGAGAGCAACACGTACGAGAGCAGGATCCAGCCGATGCCCGACGCGGCGCCGAGCACCTTCCACACCAGGAGGCGGTCGACCTCGTATCCGGGCGGGTTGCCCGCGAGGACGATGTTCTTCTTGAGCTTTTCGACGTAGCCGACCGGCGTCAGATTGCGTGCCGATCTTCGAGCAGCTTGCGACCGATCGGCGCGACCAGACGGTCGGCGACCGACTCGAGCATCTCCTGCTCGCGCACGTCGACGATCTCGTAGTTCTCGATCGCACGCAGCGATCGCCGGGCACCGGTGCGCGCCTCGAGCGCGGTGGACGCCGACCAGGCGCCGAGCACGACCGCGCCGACAGCGATGACGAGAATGATCGGGACCATGTCAGACCTCGATGTCGACGATCTTCCGGAGCCAGAACCAACCGACGACCGCAAGACCAGCTGCAGCCGATGACCGCCGCGATGCCGAGCGTGTCGTCGAAGAGCGTCTTCATGTAGTCGGGCGCGACGAGAAACAAGAGGATGCCCGCGACCGGCGGCAGGAGGCCGAGGATGATGCCGCTGAGGCGGCCTTCGGCGGTCAGCGCGCGGATCTCGGCCCGGATGCGCTCACGCTTTTGCATGGTGTCGGCGACCGTGTCGAGCAACGTGGCCAGGTTTCCACCGACCTCGCGCTGGATCCTGATCGCCATGACGGTCCACGCCAGGTCGTTGCTGCCCATGCGCACGGCGGCGTCATCGAGCGCGTCCTCGGGCGTCCGGCCCAGACGAACCTCGGTGAACACGCGCTGCAACTCGCGTCGCATCGGTGGGCCGATCTCCTGGGCGACTGCTTCGAGGCCCTGCATGAACGAGAACCCGGCCCGCAACGAGCTCGCGAGGAGCGTGAGCGTGTCGGGCAGCTGGCTGCTCGAATGACTGTTGACGGGCGCGCTGCTTGTGCGACACGTAGACCGCGGCGCGATGCCGACGAGCACGGCCGCGATGAGGCCGTAGATCAGCCCGCTCACGACGGTGATGCCGAGGAACACCATCACGACTCGCGGCCGCCGTGTAGAAGATCAGCTCGCCGGCCCGAACCGGGAGATCGGCGCGTTCCAATGCCTGCTCGATCTTCTGCGAGCACACCGGCACTGGACGCGAGCCGGTTGGCGTACTCGACCGCCTGCTGCATCACCGCAGTCTCGGGCCCGGACTCCTTCGCCGCTTCGTCCGGGTCGATGCGGTCGTAGCCCGGCAAGCCGGCGCTCGAGCGCAGCCTCGCGGCGACCGAGCAGTACGCCGGCCGAAGCCGACGAGCCCTGCCGTCGCCAGGCCGGCGAGAATGACGATCGCGAAGATCATCGCGTTCCCACCACCCGTCGAGCGAACGGCTCCAGCGTGAACAGCTCGGGCTCGAGCGTGATGCCGAAGTCGGTGAGCCGCTCCGAGAACCTGGGACGGATCCCGGTGCTCTTGAGCCGCCCGAGGAACTTGCCGTCCTGGTCGATGCCCATGCCGTAGTCGAAGAGGTACAGATCCTGCATCACGATCGTGTCACCCTCCATGCCGAGCACCTCGCACACGTTGGTGACCCGGCGTGTGCCGTCACGCAACCGTGAGAGGTGCACGATGAGGTTGATCGCGCTCGCCATCTGCTCGCGGATCGCTCGCATCGGCAGCTCGATGCCGCCCATCAACACCATCGTCTCGATGCGGGAGAGCGTGTCGCGCGGGCTGTTCGAGTGGATCGTGGTCAGCGATCCGTCGTGACCGGTGTTCATCGCCTGGAGCATGTCGAGCGCCTCGGCGCCACGCGCCTCACCGACGATGATGCGGTCGGGCCGCATACGCAGCGAGTTGCGGAGCAGCTCACGGATGCGGATCTCGCCCGTGCCCTCGATGTTCGGCGGACGGGATTCGAGTGAGCAGACGTGCTCCTGCCAGAGCTTCAGCTCCTTGGCGTCTTCGATCGTGACGATCCGCTCGTCGTTCGGAATGAACGACGACAGCACGTTGAGCAACGTCGTCTTTCCGGTGCCGGTACCACCCGACACGATGACGTTGAGCCGGCCGCGGACGCACGCGTCGGTGAAGTGCGCGACCTGCGGCGTGATCGAACCGAACGAGATGATGTCGCCGATCGTGTACGGGTCCTTCGAGAACTTCCGGATCGTGAGGAACGGGCCGCCGATCGCGACCGGGTGTACCACCGCGTTCACGCGGGAGCCGTCGGGCAACCGGGCGTCGACCATCGGCGAGCCTTCGTCGATGCGACGGCCGACCTGGCCGACGATCTTGTCGATGGTGCGGCGCAGGTGGCCTTCGTCGACGAACTCGACGTCGGTCTCCTCGATCTTGCCTCGGCGCTCGATGTACACCGACTTCGGTCCGTTGACCATGACTTCGGTGATGCCCGGGTCATGCAGGTACCGGTCGATCGGCCCGTAGCCGATCGTGTCGTCGGTGACGTCCTGGACGAGCTGCGCCCGTTCCGCGGCCGACAACGCGATGTTCTCTTCGCCCAGCGACTTGTTGACGTGCTCGTGCACGACGCGACGAAGCTCGTGCTCGCTCACCTTCTCGTCGGCGAGCATCGGACCGACCTGGTCGATCACGAACTCGTGCACACGCTGGCGCAGCTCCTCGAGCTGCGACGTACGCGTGACGCTCGGACCCTTCTGCAGGTCCTGCCACCGTGAGTACTGCTGGGACATGATCGCGACCTCCTCCTGACGACGCGAAGTTCCGGCTCAGCGCCAGCGCCGACGGCGGTTCTCGGCCTCGGTTGCGGGCTCGGGAACTGTTTCGACGGCCGCAGCCGCTTCCGTGAGAAAACTCTCGGCGACGTTGCGTAGCGCCAGGGCGGCCGGCGCGCGTGGCTTGTCCAGCACGACGGGTACACCGCGGTTGACGGACTGTGGAATAGAGATATCGGACGGGATGCGGAACTCCGCCGGCACGCCCAACGCACGTTCGACGTCGCTCACGTCGAGGTGCACACGCGCGTTCGCACGGTTCAGCACCAGCCTGAGCTTTCCGCCCGCGATCGCGAGCAGGTCGAGCGTCTGGATGCCGACCTTCAAGTTCTTGATGCTCGGGATGTCCATGCTGGCGACGAGCAGGACGTGATCCGCTTCCTCGATCAACGCCAGCACGACGTCGTCGAAGTGCGGCGGCATGTCGATGACGATCCAGTCGAACATCCGCCGGAGCATCTGGACGATGCCCGTCATCTCCTCGGCGGTGATCTGGTCGCCCGCCGACGGTTCGACCGGCGCACACAGCACTCGGAGCGAGGACGCCTCGTGCGTGGCGAGCAGGCCCTCCATCAGCTGCTCGTCTGCACCGTTGATCGCGCCCGCGGCGTCGGTCGTGGTGTGCATCGGCGGAATGCCGAGGAGCACCGCGACATCGCCGAACTGAAGGTCACAGTCGACGAGCGCGACCCGCCCGGGGCACTGCGTCGCCAGGACGACTGCGGTGTTGGTGGCGACCACACTCTTGCCGACGCCACCCTTCGTCGAGAACGCCACGATGACCTTGCCGAGCTCTCTGCGTGTCGGCCGCGGCCTCGGCACGCGTGACCAACGCGGTCATCGTGTCGCCGACCCGTTCGATGGCCTGGCGGATCGCCGACTCGCCGGCGTCGATCGTGACCACGTCGCGTACGCCGGCGCGAAGCGCCTGCTGCAACAGCGGCAGCGTCAGCTCCTCGGTGAGCAAGTACGACGCCCACCTCCGGGAACGAACGCGTCAACCGCTGGACGGCCTCGAACCCCGCCGTCGTTGGCGAGGCTCGCCCCGAACAGCACCACCGTCGGCTCGCCCATCGCCAAGTTGCCGGCGATCTCGTCCAGCGACTGGACCGGCGCCGTCGCGATCCCCGCGAGCTCGAGTGTCATCCGCGTGCGGAGCCTCTCGTCCGGCTCCAGCGCATGCACTCGATAGCGCTGGGGCGCCGGGCGGTTGCTCGGCGTGGGTTCTCCCATAACGCTCACCGGCCGTCTCGTCTCACTCGTCTCGTGGGCTTTGTCACTTGCCGCCGTTGGCGAGCCTTGATTGCAGCCAGCAACTTGTTCGGTGCGCGGCAGCGGCTGGTCGAAGAGGTTCGACCGCCCCGACGATCTCCTGCACGGAGTCGACCTTGAAGTCGCCCGGCTTGAACGTCGACGGGTTCAGCGTCAACCACAACGTGTCCCAGCTGCGTAGGCGTGCGCGATCTGCTCCGCCTGGCGCGGGGCCGACCTCGAGCGTGATCACGCCTCGGCTCTGCGGGTTCGACTGCGTCGTGGTCGGCGTCGTGTTCGACGCCGACTGCGTCGCGCCGCTCGTCTGCGACGGTGCCCGTCGTCGCGCCGACCGCGAGCACCTTGACGCCCGGCAGCAAGAACGCCGTGGTCTGTGGGCGCCCTGCTGGCGTGCCGACGTGGTCGTCGGTGCTCGTCAACGGTCGCGATCACGTTGACCCGGTCGCCCGGGGTCAGGAACCCGCCGACGGCGTGCGTGTCGTCGAGGTTGACCGAGATCGCCTGCGCGTTGTTCTTGCCCTGACCTTGCCCTCGTCGGTGCTCGAGCGTGCCGCCGAGGCCGCTCGCCACGGAGCCGCTGAGGCGACGAAGTCCTGATCGACGATCATCTGGCCCTCGGCGATGTCGTGACCGGCGATGAGGTCCTTGTACTGGCTCTTCAGCTCCGCGTCGGTCTTCGTGCCGTCGATGCCCCGACGCCGGCACGTCGTTGCGCACACGCTGCTCACGCGCGATCAGGCCCGAGTCGAGCGCTGGTCGAAGCTCGTGTTCGCCGCAACTCGCGACTTCGCCACGAGCGCGCTCGTGAACGTGAACGGCTTCTTTGCATCGTTCTTGGCGTTGTCGGTGTACTTCCACACCGAGAACGCCCGCGAGCGCCGCCAAAACTACGGCCGCGATCGCGGTCAAAACCCGCCAGTTCCGCACACTGTGCCCCTTTGCCCGCAATCCGTGTCGGGCGTCCGGCGCGCACCATCTTCCCGACCCGCAGATTCCTTCTGCGACAGACCTAATCGCCTGGTCTGTCTCCCTTCCTTAGGAGGACTTGCCAGGTGGTGACAGTCTGCACCATATTACCTATTCGGGACAAGAGGCAGAACGCGGCCCGTATGCCTAAAGAGGTCCCTACGACCCCACGGAATGTGCGATAAGTCACACAACCGGGCATGACAGAAGTGGACACACGCCCCATCAGTCAACACGGGCAACAACCGGCGAGATCGGCGAATGTGCCGATCGGCCTATGCGCGAAAACGCTCATTCCTCGTTGGATGTCTGCACTTTCCTCGGGCGCGACGTCCGGCGTTTGGGGGGCGGCAGGCTCGACGACTGGCGTTTCGGCCACGGCGCGCGTCGGCTTCGGGTGCGTCTGTACCGTCCGGAAGCCGCGGGGCCACCTGGCGGCGCGCCTTCGGCGGGCGGGGGCGGACCCTCGCCGTCCGAGTAGTCGGGCCCGATGTAGTTGCCCTGCTCGTCGTAGGCGTGCTCGCCGTAGAACTCGCGGTACTCGGCCGCGACCTCGCCGCCCTCGGCGGCCTGCTTGATCGACAGCGAGATGCGACGGCGCTCGAGGTCGACGTCGATGATCTTCACCCACAGCTCTTCGCCGGGGGTGACGACCTGCTCGGGCGCCTCGACGTGGTGCGCGGCCATCTCGGAGATGTGCACGAGGCCCTCGATGCCCTCGCCGACCTGGACGAACGCGCCGAACGGCACGAGCTTGGTGACCCGGCCGTACACGAGCTCGCCCGACCTGGTGGCTCGTCGCGAACTCCTGCCACGGGATCCTGCTGGGTCGCCTTCAACGACAGGGAGATGCGCTCGCGCGAAAGGTCGACGTCGAGCACCTGCACGGTGACCTCGTCGCCCACCTGCACCACCGACGACGGGTGGTCGACGTGCTTCCAGGACAGCTCGGAGACGTGGACGAGGCCGTCCATGCCGCCGAGGTCGACGAACGCGCCGAAGTTGACGACCGACGAGATCACACCCTTGCGGACCTCGCCCGGCTTGAGGTTGGTGAGGAACTCGTCGCGCTGCTCGCGCTGGGTCTCCTCGAGGTATGCGCGCCGGGAGAGCACGACGTTGTTGCGATTCTTGTCGAGCTCGATGATCTTGCAGTCGAGCACGCGACCGACGAACGGGTGCAGATCGCGAACGCGGCGCAGGTCGACGAGCGACGCCGGCAGGAAGCCGCGCAGGCCGATGTCGATGATCAGGCCGCCCTTGACGACCTCGATGACCGGTCCGGAGACGACCTCGTCGTTCTCCTTCTTCTGCTCGATCGTGCCCCACGCGCGTTCGTACTGCGCGCGCTTCTTCGAAAGGATCAGGCGACCGTCCTTGTCCTCCTTCTGGAGGACGAGCGCTTCGAGCTCCTCGCCCAACGTCACGACCTCATGAGGGTCGACGTCGTTGCGGATCGAGAGCTCCTTGCTCGGGATGACGCCCTCGGACTTGTAGCCGATGTCGAGCAGGACCTCGTCGGAGTCGATCTTCACGACCTGGCCGTGCACGAGATCGCCGTCGTCGAAGGCGACGATCGTTGCGTCGATGGCGTCCTCGAGCGACATGCCGTCGAGGTCGTCGACGACGATGCTCGTTTCGTCCTGAGCGTCTTCCGCCGCTTCTTCGGTGTCGCCACCCGTCGTCGGGGGTCGTGGCGGCGGTCTCGGCGTCCGCAGCAGTCGACTGCGCGGTCGCGTCCGGTTCCTGGTCCAACACTTCGTAGCCTGCTTTGTTCGGGATCGATGGGCGCCACGATGACCGAAAGTCGCGGGCGATCGTCGCGCGCGCACATCGCCGCTCCGGTGGAGCGGCGTGGCAAGGGTACAGGCCGGTCGGGGTCGGCGAAACCCAGCTACAGGGGAATGTGCGCCAGCAAGAGGTGCTCGGGCACGTCGATCGACGGGCGATCGCGCGCATAGCGGCCGGGACGCGCGCCGAACACCGCATCGACGACGAATCCCGCGCGTTCCGCGAGCAGCCGCAGCTCCCGCGGCGTGTAGCAGGTCGTCCAGAGATCGAAGGGCCGCTCGGCGCGGTCGCCGTCCAGCACGACGCTTCGTTCGTGGTTGACCGACGTCTCGGCGTCGAAGGTCTCGCCCGCCTCGAGATGGCGCACGACGAAGTACGCCGAGAACGCACTCAGGGCGAGGCGACCGCCGGGCCGGAGCGCGTCGGGCGAACTCGTCCGACGACCGCGAGCTCGTCGTCGCCGCCGCCGAGAAGACCGAAGCCGCCCTGGCACAGGCAGATCACGACGTCGAACTCGCGTCGAAGGGAGGTCGCGCACGTCGAGCTCGCGGAACTCAGCGGTCAGATCGCCGGCCGGCGTCACGGGCGAGCGCGAGGAACTCCGGGGAGGTGTCGACGCCGACGACGTCGAAGCCGCGGTCGGGCCAGCTCGAGCGCGTGGCGACCGGGACCACATCCCGCGTCGAGCACACGCATCCCGGGCGTGAGTGCGAGCGCCTCGACGAGGAAGTCGACCTCCTGCACCGTCCCGACCGCGAACGCCTGAACCCGTCCGGTATCAGGAGCCCAGTACGCCGGACCGAGGAAGGCCGCGATCTCGTTGAACCAGAGGCCGGACGGAACCGGCGGCGCTCCTGACATCGCGCTACGAGGAAGTCGGCGTTGCGATGAACCAGCTGTGACCCTCGGGATCCTTCACGCCGTACTCGCGCTGGCCGTAGTCCTCGTCGGTCGGCTCACGCAAGATGTCTGCTCCGCGAGCCTTCGCGTGTTCGAAGTGGGCATCGACGTCGCCGACATGCACGACGATGCCTCCACTTGCCGATCCCGACGCCCTCGGTGTCGTGAGCCCGCCGGATGCTGCATGCAGCCAAATGCGCCGGTCGCCGGCGCGCACTTCCGCGTGAACCACATTGCCGGCGGGATCTTCCGCCACCCCGCCCGAGGAGAAGCCCAACGCGTCCACGAGGAAGTCATGAGCGGCGCGGATGTCCTCGTACGGAACGACGGGAATCACATCCAGAAAGCCATTCGACATGGACGGAGCCTACGACGAGCGGAGACGCCGGCCCCGAGGAACGCGGCGATCTCATTGCACCGGTGATCGTCCGGCGGCGGCCGCACCCCCGCAGGCTACGGCCGCCTCCGTAACGACGATCAGCCGAGCTTCGAAGAAGCCGAGTCGAACTTCTCGCTCACCTTGCCGCCGAGCGCCGTGACGGCGATGACGACGACGAGCGCGATGAACACGAGCAAGAACACGTACTCGACGAGGTTGGCGCCCCGCTCGTCCATGCCCAGCTTGGCGATGAGCCACGTCTTGAAGATCGATACGTCCATGTGAGTAACCCCGTTTCCCGCACGTGCCCGCCGGCACGCCCTGATTTGTACGTAATTGTCCAGATCGAGCGAACCCGTATCCACCGGTGTTGTCGGCGCACCTGGGGGGCTGGGTGAGACCTATTTCGCCGAGGCCCAGGTCTGACCGAAGCCGATGTCGACGACGAGCGGGACGCGGAGCTCGGTCACGTGCTCCATGACGTCGCGGACGAGGGGCTCGATCCGGTCGCGCTCGTCGAGGGGGACCTCGAGCACGAGCTCGTCGTGGACCGTGAGGATCATGCGGCTGCGGTACTCGCCGGCCGCCGAGCGCGCGATCGAGGTCGATCATCGCCAGCTTGAAGATGTCGGCCGCACTCCCCTGGACCGGCGCGTTCTGCGCCATGCGCTCGCCCATCTGGCGGATCCGGAAGTTGTCGGACGAGAGCTCCGGGAGCTGGCGCCGCCGGCCGAACAAGCGTCGTCGTGTAGCCGGTCGCCCTGGCTTCGCGCACCGTCTCGCGCATGTACGCGGCGATGTTCGGGAAGGCGACGAAGTACGCGTCGAGGATCTCACGCGCCTGCTCGGTCGCGATGTCGAGCCGCTGCGCGAGGCCGTAAGCCTCCATGCCGTACGCGAGGCCGTAGTTCACGACCTTGGCGAAACGGCGCTGGAAGTCGTCGACCTTCTTCTCGTCCGCGACGCCGAAGACGCGCGCCGCCGTCGTGGTGTGGATGTCGGCGCCCCGCTCGAACGCCTCGATGAGCCCCGGGTCCTCGGCCAGGTGCGCCATGACGCGCAGCTCGATCTGCGAGTAGTCGGCGGTGAGGAGCCCGCACCCGTCGTCGGCGATGAACGCCCGGCGCAGCTCGCGACCCGTCGACGTGCGCACCGGCACGTTCTGGAGGTTCGGCGCCTCGGACGAGATGCGGCCGGTCGTGGTCGCGATCTGGTTGAACGTCGCGTGGATGCGGCCGTCGGCACGCACGAGCGGCGGGAGCGCGTCGGCGTAGGTGCCGCGCAGCTTCTCGACCTCGCGGTACCGCAGCAGCGCCTCGACGATCGGGTGCTCGTCGGCCATCTTCTGCAGCGAGTCGGCGTCGGTCGACGGCGCCGGTCTTGGTCTTCTTCACCGGCGTGAGGCCGAGCTTCTCGAAGAGGACCAGCCGCAGCTGCGGCGTGGAGTTCACGTTGAACGTCTCGCCCGCCTGCGCGTGGATCTCGGCCTCGAGGCGGCGGCACTCGTCGCCGAGCTCCTTGCCGAGCTCCTCGAGGAACCCGACGTCGATGCGGACGCCGGCGTCCTCCATCCGCGCGAGCACCGGGATCAGCGGCCGCTCGATGCGCTCGTAGAGGTCGACGAGCTCGCGCGCCGCGAGCGCTTCGTCGAGCGTGTCGGCGAGCCTGGTCAGCACCGCGACCCGACGGCCGGTCTCGTGCGCACCGCCCTCGCCGTCGAAGTCGAGCGTGCCCTCGACCTGGTCGGGCGACGTGAGCTCGAGCGAGAGGTACCGCAGCGCGAGATCTTCGAGCTGGTACTTCCCCTCACCGGGATCGAGCAGGTACGCCATCACCGCGGTGTCGAGATCGAGGGAGTGCAGCTCCTGGCTGCAGCCCGTGGGTCAGCTCCTTGGCGCGGTGCACGACGAGCGGCGGACTCTCGGGGCCCGTGAGCGCGGTGAGCGCGTCGCGCACGATCGGCTCGGCGAGAGGTCGCCGGCGATGTACACCGCGTCCTCGCCGGTCGAAACGGCGAGGCCGCGCACCGTGCGGCCCTCCCACCGCGGTTCGATCGCGACCCGCTCGCCGTTGCCGGCCGCGCGGAACGCCTCGGCCGCGGCCTTGGCGTCGCGGGCGATGGTGACGTCGACCTCGAGGATCTCGGCGTCGGCCGTCTCCGCCGCCGCGTCGCCGACCGCGTCGAGCATCCGCGGCAGCAACGTGCGAAACTCGAGCTGGTTGAACAACACGCGCATGCGCTCGCGGTCGAACGCACCCTGGCGCAGATCGGTGGGCACGATGCCGTCGAGATCGACGTCGCAGGTCAGCCGCGACATCTCCCGGTTCTTGAAGACGCGGTCCTTGCCGTCGGCGAGGTTCGTCCGCTGCTTGGGCGGCAGCTCGTCGAGGTGCTCGAAGATGCCTTCGAGGTTGCCGTACGTCGTGATGAGCTTGGCGGCGGTCTTCTCGCCGATGCCGGGAACGCCGGGCAGATTGTCGCTGGTGTCGCCGCGCAGCGACGCGTAGTCGAGGTATTGCGCGGGCGTGACGCCGAGGCAGCGTTCGGCAATGCCCGCCTCGTCGTAGAGCGCGTACTCGGAGACGCCCCGCTTGTTGTACAGCACCTTGACGTGCGGGTCGCGGACGAGCTGGTACGAGTCGCGATCGCCGGTGACGATCACGACGTCGATGCCTTCGTCGGCCGCCTGCGTGGTGAGGGTCGCGATCACGTCGTCGGCCTCGACGCCCGCGATCTCAAGCTGGGTGATCTCGAGCGCTTCGAGCACCTCGTGGATCAGCGGCAGCTGGCTGCGGAACAGGTCGGGAGTCTCCTTGCGGTTGGCCTTGTACTCGGGGTCGAGGTCGTAGCGATACGTGCTGCCGCCGGGCGCGTCGAACGCGACCGCGATGTAGTCGGGCTGTTCGTCGGCGATCACCTTCGTGAGCATCGACGTGAAGCCGTAGACCGCGTTCGTGACCGTGCCGTCCTTGGTGGCGAGGTCGGTGGGCAGCGCGAAGAACGCCCGGTACGCGAGCGAGTGGCCATCGAGCAGGAGGAGCTTCGGCATCGGTTCCATGGTATGACGGGATCGCGACACTTACGGGTGCCGCTCGGAGGTACGAGATGCTGCAGTGGAAGGTCGGGAACGTCACGATCACGAGCGTGGCGGAACTGGACGACGGCGCCGTGCCGGGACCGATCCTGATCCCCGAGGCGACGGCCGACGCAGTGCTCGGCATCGAAGGTTACGACCGAATTTCGTCGATGACGCCGGCAACATCCTGCTGCGGATCCAGGCGCTGGTCGAGGCCGTGATCACCGGCGACCTCATGCACTATCCGTCGCAGTGCAGACGGCCGTCGTGGGGATCGGCGTTCGACGAGGACAGCGCGCGCTGGCCGAGAAGACGCGCCGAGCCTTCCTGGACGCGCACGCGGGTCGAGACGTCCTCGTGATCGGCACGCACTTCGCCAAACCCGGCGCGGGGCACATCGTCCGCGACGGCGACGCCTACCGCTTCCGATAATTCTTTGTTGCACTCGCTGCGTGCCGGGATACCCGGCCCGCGGACGCTCGCCGCTCCGGCCAGTTCGCTTCGGCTTCGCCTCCGCTCACGGCCCCAGGCGAACGTCGCTCGCACTCGCCTACGGGTTCAGCGTACCGCTGATGACGTCTTTCGCGACGTCGTGGATCTTGCGGCGGGTGTCCATCGCGGTCTTCTGAAGGAACCGCCACGAGTCGGCTTCGGTCATGCCGTGCTCGTCCATCAAACGGCCCTTCGCGCGGTCGATCGTCTTGCGCGCCTCGAGACGCTCGGCGAGGTCGGCGTTCTCGTTCTCGAGCGCGACGATCTGTTCGAAACGGCCGAGCGCCATCTCGATCGCCGGCAAGAGGTCGCTCTTCTGGAACGGTTTCACGAGATATGCGAGGGCACCCGCGTCGCGGGCCTGCTCGACGAGGTCGTGCTGCGAGAACGCGGTGAGGATCAGCACGGCCGCAAGCCGTTCGCCCGCGATCGTGCGCGCCGCGGTGAGACCGTCCATGCCGGGCATCTTGATGTCGAGGATCGCGAGATCGGGGTTCAGCTCGCGAACGAGCTCGATCGCCTGGTCGCCGCGGCCGGTTTCACCGACGACGTCGTAGCCCTCTTCCTCGAGGATCTCCTTGAGATCGAGTCGGATGATCGCCTCGTCCTCTGCGATCACGACGCGCACGGGTTTGGTCACCAGTTCCGAACCTTCTCTCGAGCGGTCAGGAGTGCAAACGAGGGGTCGGGAGCTCGTTGGCCATGCGGTCGAGCAACGCGTCCTGTTCGCGTTCGAGCTCGACGATCGATCGCGCGCAAGCGTCGCGTTGCGTCGACTGGGCGTCAGCGTGACGGCCGCATCTCGTGCGCCTCGGCCTCGGCGAGCGGCGTCTCCGAGACGAGCGACCGCAGCCGGGCGTCCTCGGCCTCGGCGGTGAGGAACGCGCACTGCTCCTCGGCGACCGCCAATTCGGCGCGGAGGCGCTTGAGCCGGTCGCTCACGTCGATGAGGCGGCGCTCGAGCAAGGACTTGGCCATACCTAGTGGGTCGACTCCACGCTCCGCTCCCCTCCGGTCGCTACAGGACGAGGAAGTCTACGGCGTCTCGGCCGTTGTGGCACCGTTATCCACGGTGATGCGCCATCCCATCTTCACGCCCGAGCACGAAGAGCTGCGCGGCGCGGTGCGTCGTTTCGTCGACACCGAGGTGCGGCCCCACGTCGAGGCGTGGGAGCGAGCCGGCTCGTTTCCCGACAGCCTGTTCCGGCGTTGCGGCGAGCTCGGGTTCCTCGGCCTGCACTACCCGACGCGCTGGGGTGGCAGCGGCGGCGATCTCGCGGCCGGCATCGTGTTCATCGAGGAGCTCGCGCGCTGCGGCGCGGGCGCGATCCCGATGGCGATCGGCGTGCAGACCGACATGGCCACGCCCGCGCTCGCCGAGTTCGGTACCGACGATCAGCGCGAGCGCTGGCTCCGACCGGCGATCGAAGGCACGAAGATCGGCGCGATCGCGATCACCGAACCGGACGCAGGCTCGGACGTCGCCGCGATCCGCACGCGTGCGGTGCGCGACGGCGACGTCTGGCGCGTCAGCGGCGTCAAGATGTTCATCACCAACGGCACACGCGCCCACTTCCTCACGCTCGTCGCGAAGACCGACACCGACGCCGGCCATCACGGCGTGTCGCTGTTCGTCGTCGACACGTCGCTTGCCCGGCGTGCGCGTCTCACGCCGGCTGGAGAAGCTCGGCATGCACGCGTCCGATACTGCAGAGATCGCGCTCGACGACGTGCCGGTGCCCGGCGCGCGAGTTGATCGGTTCGGAAGCCCGGCCACGGGTTCTCAGCAGCTGATGTGGCAGCTGCAGTACGAACGGCTCTCCGGCGCGGCGGCGTCAGTGGGTCATGCGGCCCAGACGCTCGACGACACGATCACGTACGCCCGCGAACGTCACACTTTCGGTCGCCCGATCGCGCAGCATCAAGTGATCGCACACAAGCTCGCCGACGCTGCGACCGAGCTCACCGCAGCGCGCGCGCTCCTGTACGACACGGCATGGAGACGTCATGGCCGGCAACTACCCGGTCGTCGAGATCTCGATGTGCAAGAAGTACTGCGCACAGGTGCAGAACCGTGTCGTCGACACGTGCGTGCAGATCTGGGGCGGCGCCGGCTATCTCGAGGAGACCGGTATCCCGCGCGCGTTCCGCGACGCGCGCCTGCAACGAATCGGCGGCGGCACCGACGAGATCATGAACGAGGTCATCGCCAAGCGTCTCGGGCTCTACGGCGCCTTGAACACGGATAACAGCCCGCCCTAGACATCCCACGGTCGTAGCTGTCAAGCGGCGGTTGTTGGCGGTGTGCCCAGGCGGTGTGTTCGTCGTAGGGGGTGTGGTGTCGGAGGCAGCCGTGGAGGATGCCGACGAGGCGGTTGGCGAGGGCGCGTAGGGCTCGGTGGTGGGTGTCGCCGGCGGCGCGGTGTTGGTCGTAGAAGGTTCGGGCGCCGGGGCTGGCGGTGAGGGCGGCGAAGGCCCACAGGTAGCAGGCGTCGGCGAGGCGTTTGTTGCGGGCGTAGCGGGCGAGCACGACGCGGTCGGTTGCCGGAGGCTCTGGTGATGGGTGACGTGCCGGCGTAGTTCTTGCGAGACTTGGCGTCGGCATAGCGGTTCGGGTCGTCCCCGAACTCGCCGAGCACCCGGGCGCCGAGTGTCATCCCGAGTCCTGGCAGGGAGCGGATGATCTTGGCGTCCGGGTGTTGCTCAAAATGGTCGGCCAGCTGTGCTTCGAGCCGGCCGATCTGGGCGGTCAGCTCGCACGATCACCGCGACCAGCGCGGTGACGGTGGCGCCCATCGCGTCGGCGATCAGACGTCGGAGCCTCGAGCTGCTCGCTGCGCAGCGCCGTCTGGATCTCGACGGCTCGTTCGTCGATGCGGCGTTGCCGGCCGCCGCGCCGCAACGCCGATGCGATCTTCGAGCGCGACAGCGGCCGTCCCGGCGTCGGGGTCGGCGCGATCGCCAACACGGCCAGCGCGTCGCGTGCGGCCGAGCTCATCGAAGGCGTCGAGGGCGGCCGGGTAGAACTCGCGCAACGTCGAGCGCAGCTGGTTGGTTGCCGTTGCCGGGTCCAGATCATCGATTGATGCGCCCGGGCGAGCACCTTGACCGCCTCGGCCAGCGTCGCTGTCACCTGCGATCGGGCGATGGTTGTGCCCGTCGGTGCGAGCCAGATCGGCGAGCACCTTCGCGTCACCAGGATCGGACTTCGCGCCCGACGTCGAGTGCCGTTCCCGATAACGCGAGGTCGACATCGGGTTCACCGCCAACACCGTGTAACCGGCGGCGACGAGCGCACCGACGAACAACCCACGGTCGGTCTCGGTCGCGATCACCACATCAGCACGGATCCTCGACGTGACCAGCGACGACAAGCGCATGGAACCGGGCCACCCCCTCGATCCCTTCCGGCAGCCGAGCCCGTCCGAGCTGTCCGCCGTCGTCGTCTTCGACGTACACATCGTGATGAGCCTCAGCCCAGTCATGACCAACAAACACCCTTCCCCATCCGCACCTCCCAGCCGCTCCGCGATGTCCGACTCGAGCCCGAGGCGACCAGCAGCTCGCTAATGGTTCAGTGCTCGAGGCACGTCATCCCACCAGCCATCAGGTCAACCTCACCGACCGACCGGCGCACGATCTAGGACTAGGACTCAACGTCCCGCGGCCCAAAGTGCTGACCGGCCAGCGGCTCGGAACCATCCTCACCCGCTCAGCGAACGAAGTGGTCGACCCCTATTAGCGGACAACCCGGCGTACAGCGCACGCTGGCGAGAACATGCGAGATTCGAGCCACCCTCACTGAAATTCGTCCTCGACCTGCCCCGCCGAGAACCGACAGCCCGGCACGATCCGGAACTACAAACTCACGCTCACGATCGCGAGGAGCTCAGGCATCGAGAACGGACCGTCGAACCCGAGGACATCGAACACGACGAAGATCAGCGGCAGGCGACGAATGCGTGCGGACGCTCATGCTGCAACCCACGCGGCACCCCGAAAGCGCATCGGTGTTGCGTGCGCACCTTAGCCGGCGCTCGTTAGCCTTCGATGGTGAGGACCGTCATCAGGTCGGCAAGCTCGATCATGCGCCGCAGAAACGGTGGTGGCCGACGAAGAATCATCTGCCGGCCCCTGAGTCGCGCGGCGGTATTCACCCGAACGAACGTGTGCAGCGCGGCGGAATCGCAGCAGCTGAGTTCCGCCACATCAACGAGCAGAGGCCCGCTCCTGCGCTCCTCGACTGCCGATAAAAGGGCACGCTCGGCCCTCTGCGCAGTGCCGGCGTGGAGCTCGCCGCTCAAACGCACGACATCGGCAAGAAAGATGCGGTCGCACCACAGAGTGTGCCTCGCGTGGCCGGGAAGGCTTCCCAACGGATCGTAATCGGGACCGACGGGCTGCAGATGTCGGCGTGGCGGAGACGGAGGATTCACGTTGGCCATAGCGGTCCCCCAGCAGCTGTGGCGCGTAGTTGGCAGTTGTGCACGACGCGGCGGTTCACTTCGTAGCGTCGGCCTGCGGTGCTAAGTCGTGCGCCAACGCTTGCGACGAGTTGCAGTATGGAAGAGAAGAGGCTCATGTATCGTCGGTGTCCTTTGGTGATTCCGCCCTGGCAGGCGCTTTAAGTGCAGGTGGATCTGGCCGTGTCTTGGAGGTTGAGTGCGTCGGCGGTGTGGGCGAGTTCGATGACGCGACGCAGGGTGTGGCGGGCCGACGGCGTGCATGTTCGATGTCGGTTCTGGCGCAGCGGGCGGCGGCTTGGAGCAGGACGCGCAGACCGCTGGGCGCAGTAGGTGAGCTCGTGGAGGTCGAAACGATGCTGGTGTTGTCGGCGACGCAGGCTTTGTCGAAGCACTCCTGGAGAAGCGGTGCGACGGCGGTGTCGAGTCGCCGCTCGGATGTAGGCGGGGGCGATCGGGGCCGAAGCTGCGCAGCGACGGAGAAGTGGCCGATGATGGTGGCTCGGGTCGGGCGGTGGGTGGGTGGGTGGGTGGGTGGGTGAGTGTCGGAGCGGGTCATGGGTCCCTTGGGTTGCCCGGTCCCGGCCCTGGAAGCAAGTACTGCTTCGCACAGAATTTGCAACAGGAGAGAGGTCGCAGGGCAGCACGGCTGGAAACTTCACGCACCGTTCCCCGCGTCTCGTAACTCTCTCGGAGAACGCACTCCTCGGCGTTCGACTACCTCGGCGTAGACCTCCTCGATCGTGGCGACAACCGAGGAGATCGCAAACCTCCGGGCGCGTATCCGCGCGCGGCACCGAGCCGGTCGCGCAGCGCGGGGTCGCGGTGCAGCCGGTCGATCGCAGCGGCAAGGGCGCCGGCATCCCCGGGAGCTACGAACAGCCCCGATTCGCCGTCGACCACGATGTCGGTCAATCCGCCGGCACCGGAGACGACGGTCGCCTTGCCGCACGCCATTGCCTCGACGGCCACCTGACCGAACGGCTCGGCCCAGACCGACGGCACAACCGCGATCTTGCAATGGCTCCACGCGGCCATGACCTCCTGATGCGCGACGTTGTGGACGACCGTCATCGACGCCGTGGAGGCGACCGAGCCGCGAGGATGGGGAGTCCCGATGAGCACGAACGGCACCTGGTGGCCGAGCAGGCGATCGGCCTCGACCAGCACGTCGACGCCCTTGTGAGCACCGAGCGCGCCGACGAACAGGACGTATTCGTCGGCGGCCGGCAAGAACGAAGGCCGGGGCGTTGCCAGCCCCTCCGTCTCGATCCCGTCGGGGACGAACGACGGGATGACGGTGGTGCGATCGGGACCGCCGGTGACAACTGCGCACTCCTGCGCCACCCAGTTGCTGATCGCGATGAACCTGTCGACTCGCCGGTTGAGGACCGCGTGAAGCGCGCAGCGCGAACGCAACTGGCTCGCCCTTTCCATGCCCGTAAAACGAGCCGGCGCAACGCACACACTTGCCGAGCGAGGGCCCGTCACACAAGGCCTTCTCCCGTACGAGTGTCTTGTTGGCGCAAGCGAAGCTGTAGTCGTGCATGGTCATGACTGTTCCGACTCGCCGTCGGTTCGCCACGGAGAGATACGAGTACAGCATCCAGCTGTGGCCGTGCACCACATCCGCGCCTGTCTCGTCGACCAGCTGCAAGAGCCGGCGCGCCAGTGCCGGGTCGGGCATCGGTGGATGAAAGCGAAACACCGGATCCCGGTAGAACGGCAGCAGGGCGCGACTCCAGCCGTCGATGCGATGCACGCGCACACCTTCATCGTCTTCCGCGAGGAACTTCCGGGCTGCGCGAAGGTCGCGACCGACACGTCGTGGCCCCGAGCGACGAGGGCGCGACTCAGTGTCTGCACGCCCCGCTCCAGGCCGCCGATGACCGGCGGGTAGAAGTCGCTGATCATGAGGATGCGCATCTTGGGTCAGACCGAGACGATCGTCGGACGTTCGTGACGGCGGCGGTGCCGCAGCGCGAGGTCACCGAGTACGTAGACGCTCCCGGCACTCTGCGCTACCAGCCACGCCGCGCCGGCCCCAGCGATGCCGAGAGGCGGCAACCAGAACCACGCGAGGACCAGTGCGAGCAAGCTCATGCTGAGAGTCAGCGCCGCCGAACGAGCCAAGCGCCCTTCGACCCTCATCATCGCAACGGCGACATTCGTGATCGCGTCGGGTATCGCGGACAGCACGAGCACAACCAGGAGGACGTAGCCGTGCGACGGATACGCGGATCCGAATACCCGTAGCACGAGCCGACCGGCGACAACCATCACGATCATCGGACCCGCGAGCAATGCACCGATGATCACGGCGGCCCGGCGGGCTTGGTGCTCGATCGAGCTCCGGTCATGTGAACCCTCCGCGAACAGCGCGGCTGCCACTGACGGACTCACCATGAAGAACATGCCCCCTACGAGCCAGGTGAGGAAGAAGTAGGCGTTGTCCTGGGCGGAGAGCCGGACGACGACAATTACCGGGAGCAACCACGTCGGCAGGACGAAGCCGATCGTCGTGAGATGGTGGCCGACGAGCGAGCGCGTCATCGAACGCAGCTCTCGCATCGTTCCCCGCCGCCCCGGACGGTACGAGGGCCGCATCCGTCGGACGAGCACCAGGATCCCGAACAACATCGCGAACACAGCAGCCAGGGTCCACGACACGAACAGCCCCGAGGTCGACGAGGCACCCACGAGCAACGCTGCCGACAAGAAGACGAAGCGTGCCAAACTGAGGACCGTATTGCGAACGACAAGTCCGCCGCTTGCGCGTTCGGCGATGAACGCGTAGTCGAGGGGAAGGGCTCCGGTCCAGACCGCCGAGCCGACGACGAACATCGTGGCTATTGGCACGGAGCGAAGCTCGTCGAAGCCGCCGGCGAAGAACGGGAGCCCGACGACGGCGATCAGCCCGAAGGCTGCGCCCGCAAACGTCGCGATGATGAGCGCCGCGTTCAGGGTTTGCGTCCACGCCTCGTCGTTCGGCGACGATGGGAGGCGCGCCACGAGATTCTGCCCGAGACCGAGGTTCGCGAGGATCGACACGACCGTGACGACCGAGATCAATGCGCCGACGACGCCTACTTCCCGCGCAGTGAAGAGGTGCGCGGCGATGACCCAGAACACATAGCCGAGCGCCGACGTGATGACCGTCGTCGCCATGATGCCGAGGCTGTTCCGGAGCAGCGAGTCAGTCGCCGTTGCGTTCATCAGACGTCGGGCGGCGGTCGAGAGACGGACGTGCCGTAACACGTCGAATATCGGCCGCAGCGCGGCGCTCCTCCGCGAGGCCTCCGGCATGACCGCGGCCAGGGCGACCGGTGCCTCGTCGACGACTCGAGGCGCCGACACACCGACGCGGAGCCTTCGCCTCGAGGATCCCGGGGAGGAGGAGGAGCTCAGCGGCGGCACGCTGGTCCCCCCGAGACCGAGAGATAGGTGTCGAGCGATCCGCGCTTCACGGCTGGAGCTTGAGCCAGGAACAGGATCTGCACACGGTGGAGACAATGACCCGTCGGGCTGGTCACACGGACAGTCCCACGCCACAGCGGTTCGGTGACGTCGTAATGCGCCTCGGAGACCCTGGTGCCGTCGACCGACGTCACGATGCGGTACCGCACCCGCACCAGACCGTGCAGCCGTACCTCGATCGGCAGTACCACGACCTGCCGAGGTGCGACGCGCAGTGGCTGCGCATTCTCCGCGTACGTGGCAGCGAACGACACCTCCACGAACGGCGGCGACGCGGCCGCCGGAAGCCGGCCCGCGGCGTACGTCACGGCAGCGACCGCCATGCCGAGAACGCAGCTGAGCACGAGGGCACGCGCGACGATCCGCGGCCCGCTCGCGATCGGTACGCGGAGGCTGAGGTCGGCGCCGCGAACCCACGCGAGGGCGAGCAAAGCGCACGAGATCACGGCCGGCCCGACCAAGAGCGAGAACTCCGACAGCCGAACCCCGATCGCGTTCACGACGAGGCCGTTGAGGATGAGCGTACCCATCCCGGCGCGATCACGAAGGTGACCACGACCACTGGATCTGCCGGTCTCGCGCGGCCGAACAACCCGTTTGCTGCCAACCAACCGGGGACGAGAAGTACGAGCGGAACCACTACGACGGCCCGGACCGGCGGGGGCAGCAGTTGCGCGAATACGACAACGGCCACCGCGAGGCCTACGAGACCAGGTCCCCGCAGCACGACGACGTCGGACGCCTCGTCGTCGGACGGAACGCGGGTCGTGTGCTGCGATGTCATGGGTGGGTCGGCTCCAGGTGTGCGCCGAACGAGCTGAACTGAAAGCGGTACACGGCATAGTTGGTGCTCTCGAAGACCTTCGCAGTCCACGGGTAGTGCTCGAACTTCGCGAGCGACGCGACGCTGATCGGCAGGTGGGACGCCTCGAGAGGCCCGGTCGGCTCGTCGGGCTCGAAGTACACCCCTACCACTGGGAGCTGACGCGCCGTGCGTTTGTCGATGACGAGATACTGGTAGCCCGAGCCCGAGAGCTCGCTCAAGAGGAAGTCGGTCGGGGGCTCGTTCTTGAACCAGAGGTCGTACGCCGGGAAGCCGGACGCCGGAGCGGCCATGCGTTGTCGGCCAAATGCCGCGAGCGAGAGCGACGTATAGCGGTCCGAGACAACCTTCTGCTGCGGTCCGAGCTCGTCGCGGAACCATTCGCTCATCGCCCGGAGTTCGGGTGTGAGCGAACGAGTGTCCGAGCCGAAGGCGTATGGACCGGGAAAGCGGTAGTACTCGTTGAGGCCCGCGGCGACATTGCCGACGAGAACGACAATGAGGAGGCCGAACGCTGTTGCCCAGGTCGCCACCTTTCGCACCACGCCGCGCCGTTCGAGCGTGTCGAGCGTCGCGCAAAGCGCCGGACCGATGAGGAAGGCGAGCCCCGCGTAGCTGAAGGCCCAGCTGCGCCGCGCACCCTCGGCGCCCGAAGACGCGAGGATGAACGGAATCGACGGGAAGTAGCAGAGCCCGAGCAGGGTCAAGGAGGTCGCCATCACGCTCCAATCCCACCGCTTGCGAAGCCGCTTCAGAACGAAGAGTCGCGAGCGCCAGCATGAGCACCGGCGACGCCAGGGCGAACGCTCGCTCCCAAAGCGGCTCGGTGCTGTGCGTGAACACCGTCGTGCGCGCGCCGCTTCCGCTTCCTCCAACCAATGAGGCGAGCTGCTTCGTCGCGTTGCCGAGGTACGGCGACAGGTACCGGAGTGTCGCTGGAGCGACGAAGGTGAACCACGCCCCGACCATGATCAGCTCGCATGCGGCGACGGTCAACGCGAGGCGAGCGATCGACCGGTTGGCCCCGCTCGGTACGCGCCTGACCCTCCGGCGCGCGACGAGCGCCCAGAACACGAGGACCAAGGAGAGAAAGATCGAAGAGAGGTGATGGGTCGTGACGAGGGTGGCCGCGACGCACACGGCCGTCGCGGCCCACGCCCGCCGCTCG
>CAWAGX010000004.1:0-27706 GCA_963781425.1 uncultured Actinomycetes bacterium
CTGTGTTCGGAGGCAAGTAGCGGGAACGTGTGCGCGCGTACCGGCAGGTGTACGGCCGCGATCCACGCGGCTGGCCGCCGCCGTGAAGACCGGCGCGCATCATGCTGATCGTTCCCGCGTGTACGGGCCAGCCAGGTTCGGGACCGCGCACGCTTCGACCAGACACCGACCCTACGCTCCGACTATCGATTCTGCGGGAGCGATGGCGCGCGTCAAGGCTACCCTCGCAGGCTCGGCGCTTCGCGGCCTTGACCCTCGCCATGCGCTCCCAGAAGTCAGGGCACTTATCGGAGCGTCGGCAGATACCGCAGCGGGCGACTGGCGCTTGGGCGCACGGGCGCCACCGTCCGGTGCAAGGATGTCGTCATTTTGCACGGCAGAATGACGACAATATGGCTGTTGGTCTGTTCTGGCAATCGGCGCCCACAGGTTCGCTGTCCGAACGATCGGGCACCGTGCTGACGATCACACCGTCGGCCAGAACACCTCGTTCCCTTCGATCTCTGCGAGGCACTCGGCGGTCGTCAGTCCGCGATACACCATGAACCAGCGCTCGGTGTGCCGGAAGTACGCCAGATCGAAGCGGCCGAAACCCGTCAGCATCATGCGCGCGCCTCAACACGAAGTTGTCCTCGAGGCGCCGGCTGCGCGCGCAGTACTTGGCGCGGATGTAGAACGCCTTGCCGCGCCATTCCGAGAAGACCTCAACGAGATAGTTAAACGGCCCCGGATCCGCCGCGGGGAGCTCCATCCGCGCGTAAACTTCCGCTTGAGCCACTGCTCCGCCCAACGGTCGATCTGCTGGCGCAGTTGTTCAGGAACGGCCGCCGGAACCCATTCGTGAGTTCGCCGACGGGCCGGCATGGTTGGTGAACGGCGAGATAGCACGTCAGTCTGGGTTCGCCGCGGAGGCCAGTCGCCGCAGTGCTTCCAGCCCTTTCAGCCGTGTCGTCGTTTGTGATGCATCGCTGGATTCACCGTCGTCCCGAGAGAGGAATACCTGCCTTCGCGAGTTGGCGCTCCAGCCTCCGCACGAGACCGGAATTCGTTGGGCGTAGATAGGCGAGCGACCCGCGAACCGAACGCATGAGCAGTTCGACAGATTCTCCGCGCTGGTAGGCGAGAACTGTGTGGTGAACCCGCGTGCGGATCTCCTGCTGCTTTTCGAGCGTCACTTTCAAGCCGTGCTGTGTAGCACTGTAGCCGGTCGCGATGTGCGGCGAGTGCGCCCCTGCATTGCCGGTCTTTCCGTGGCCGACCGCAAAGCCAGCGGCGCGAAGAGCGGCGATGACCTGCCCGATCGCATCACGCGCATCGTCGCCAGAGAGCGTGAAGTCATCAACGAAACGCCGATGCTTCAGGCTCAACGCCTCAGCGATCTCTCGCACACGTTGATCGACGGGTTTCAAGACAAGGTTGGCGAGTCGGTCACTGGTTGGAGCACCCTGCGGGATGTGCCCCTTGCGAGTCATCAGCACCGTCAGCAATGACGCAACGCGGGGACCGAAGCCGGACTGGCACAGAAGCCTGAACACCATGCGGTTGGTCACACTGGGGAAGCAGTGCTTGACATCTATGCGAGCGAGGTTGCGTTGGCCGCAGTGAACCTGGGAGTTCGTACGAGGCGAGCGCCCCTTTACGCAACCGTGCGCCGAATCATCGAGCGGTAACGGCTCAAGGAGAAGTCTCCGCGCCCGTCGCTGGATCTCCTTCATTCTCCGATTTGGGTTGTCGATGATCCGATCCGGCCTGCCAGGACGCTTCCTCGGAAAGGGACGATACGAACGCTCGGTGTCGGCAGCGACGTCAAGCAGTTCGACCAGGGGGATGCCCAGACGCCAGGCAAGACCACGGAGAGAATGAAGCTCGTCGCTCACGTGGACTTCCTTTTTCGTTTCTTCTTGCTGCCGTCCAGCGGGAGGGTTTGCTGTTCGCCAACGCGCACGAGTAGCCGAAGCAGCGCACCCGCAAGCTCAGCGACCTGTTTCGGATCGGCCTGCGCGTTGAGGTCTTCAGGCCGAGAGGCGAGCAAGGTCAGCAGGTGCATGGGAACGTCGAGGGCCACCGCGATCTCGTGGAGGACACGCACGCTTGGCTGACGCTTGCCTGCTTCGATCAGCGATAGCTGGCTGGTGCCAATGCTAAGGCGCTCGGCGAGCGCGGACTGCGTCAGCCCGTATGCGGTTCTCACGATCTTGATTGCGCGGCCGTAGTTCATCGTTCTGAATGTGTAGCAGTTACCAGACCACCCTCAGTTTCGTTGCGCCGATCACTTCTTCAGGAACTTGTCGCACGCGGCCTCACAGATGAGCGTGGCCGCCCTGATCATCCGTTGCGTGTCTACCTGCCCTCCCTTCCGCGACTTTTTTGAATTCCTGTGCTGCCGATCGCACGCGCCCATCACGAACCAGCCCCGACTCCTCAGACTCGGCCACTCGCATGAGCTGCGAAATGGCCTCGTCCAGTTCCCTGAACAGCGACTTCCTCTTGTTCATCACAACCTCCCCGAAGCGAGGCAGACGTACTTGCCTGCCCCTCGCCCATCAGGCAGGGCCACGCGTCGAGGAGGAGTCGGAGCAGACGGTCTGGCCTGCAGCCTTTCATAGAAATGCCGTTCTCGCCCGCCGTGGGATGAGGATGTTGGGTGGACTTACTCTCGGACGTTCTCGGTCAGCTTGCCGTGCAGAATTTACGGTAGCGTGCCGACGATCATTCCCTGAGTCAACTTCCAGACCGAACCCTATACCACTGCGACGACTACGGACGCGGCGATCATCTGCCGGCCGCAGCGGATGAACGTTCCATCCGCCTATCAGGGCCGACCTCCGCGAATTGCATCGCCGGAGGCCGTCTCATGGACCCACCCGACCTTGGGGCTACACCTTCGAGGGTTGCGACGCACCGTTCAGGGCACCGCGCCGCTTAAACCAGCGGTCGGGGAGAGTATCGCCGGGCTGCGGTCCGATGTCAACTAGAAGTTGACCTAATGTCAAAAAATTTCACGCTGGGTGAACTCTTGCCCAAACACGTCTCTTTTCGAATATAACTGACGTATTGAAAAACTTCTATTAGGTAGAACACTCGCATGTTGAGACTCAACGAATCGCAAACTCGAGCTCTGCTAACTCAGCCGGAAACCGGCATGGGTTATCAGGAAGTCGAGGTCACGCACAAAGACAACAAGGCCGAGAAGGGCATCGTCTACAACGCGGAGCTGCTGTTCGAGGGCAACGAAACGCAGACCGTGCTCAAGCTCAGCTCGTATCCAAGTGTGCTCAGGACAGCGCGGGCCGCTGGTGATGAGATCAAAGCGATCCGCGTGCTCAGGTCGTACGAGACCCGACGATTCCTGTCTGCGCCCAGCGTTCGGAAGTCTTCGGCAGGACCGGCGAAGGACGCGCCGGTCGAGAAAACCAAAGCCGACGAGGTGTTCAAACGGTTCTCCGCCTATGCCAACGATCGTCGTGTGACCGACGACAAGGGTCTGCTGCCAGGCACCTACGCTACAACGGAGGCGGACGCGAAGAACGTCAAGACGGGGAAGGATGCCGTTGCGCGATACGCGCTCCCGAATCCCGACCCGGCGTCGTACGTTTACACGATCAAGCCGAAGAAGGACACTGACATCAAGCGAGGAACTGTCGAGCCCGCGAACGGGCAACCCGGTGGTGGTGTCGAGGTCATCTTCACGAATGGCACGACGGCAAATACCGTGACACTGCCGCCTGATAAGATCCCGGACGAATAGTGAGATGCGGATCAAGCTCGCACAGAGGTGGATCGATCTGCTGCTCAAGGAGCCCGAATCTGGTATGGGCTACCAGCGTGTCGATGTGCGGTTTGCTGACGGGCGGCACGTCGAGAATGCGATGGTCTTCAATGCCGAAGATCTCGACGTGCCTGACGGATTTGCCGGAGCCGAGGTGCAAGAATTGAAACCGCATCGGAACTGACGGGACGCTTTCTAACGAGCCGAGTCGAGCTGTATCAGCGTAGTACCGCGCGAGCACGCGGATTACGTGTCTGGAAGTGCGCGCGCCACGCCATCGTGATCAGCTGTTCCACGCCATCGTGATCACTCATTCCACGGCATCGTGATCACCCGTTCCACGGGTCGTGATCACCAATTCCACGCCTTGTGATCACCGGTCGGCGACGCTGAGCAACGGGTTCTGCCATCGTGCCTTGGGCGACATCCCGTCCCAAGGAGTGCGATGGCCACGGAACGACTGCTCATGCGACACATTCGAGAAATTCTGCGGTTGAAATGGACGTTACGCCGGAGCCACCGGGAGACGGCCCGGAGTCTGGGGATCAGCGCGGGCGCGGTCGCCTCGGTCGTGACCCGCGCCAAGGCGATGGCGCTCACCTGGGACGCCGTCGGCACGCTCAGCGACGACGCGTTGGAGCGGACGCTGTACGGACCGAAGCTGGCGCTGACAGTCGCCCGGCCTGGTCCCGATCTGGTCTGGATGCACACGGAGCTGCGGCGACCTGGCGTGACGCTGGAGCTCCTGCATCTCGAGTATCTGACGGCGCATCCCGACGGGTACCGGTACTCGGCGTTTTGCGGGCACTACCGGCGCTGGCTGGCGGGGCAGCGGAGCTCGATGCGCCAGGTCCACACGGCCGGCGAGAAGACGTTTGTCGACTACGCGGGACAGCGGCCGTCGCTGGTGGACCCGGCGACCGGCGAGATCGTCCCGATCGAACTCTTCGTCGCGGTGCTCGGCGCGTCCAACTACACCTACGCCGAGGCCACCCTCACGCAACGCAGCGTCGATTTCATCCAGAGTCACACGCGAGCCGTGGAGTACTTTGGCGGCGTCTCCGCGGTGGTCGTGCCGGATCAACTGCGGACCGGCGTCACCGATCCGTGCCGGTATGAGCCGACGGTCCAGCGGACGTATGCGGACTGGGCGCGGCACTACGGGACGGCGATCGTCCCTGCCCGACCGGCGAAACCCCGTGACAAGGCGAAGGTCGAAGTCGCCGTGCAGGTCGCCGAACGCTGGATTCTCGCGCGGCTGCGGAACGAACCCTTCTTCACCCTGGCCGCGTTGAACGCTCGGATCGCGGAGCTCCTCACCGAGCTCAATGACCGGCCGATGAAAGGGTACGGCGGCGCCTCGCGGCGCGCGCTCTTCGAGCGGTTCGATCGGCCGGCGCTGCAGCCACTCCCGCGCGATCGCTACGTCCACGCCGACTGGCGTCACGCGCGCGTCAACATCGATTATCACGTCGAGGTCGACCGGCACTATTACTCCGTCCCGCACGCGCTGATTCACGCCGCCGTCGAGATCTGTCTGACCGCAACGACGGTCGACGTGCTGCTGCGCGGCGCGCGCGTGTGGCTGCATGTGCGCAGCTATCACGCGGGCCGCCAGACGACGATCCCGGAGCACATGCCGAAGGCGCACCGCGCGCATCTGGAGTGGAGCCCGTCCCGTTTGATCGGCTGGGGCGCCACCATCGGGCGCCACACCGAGGCGCTGGTCCAGGCCCTGCTCGAGAGCCGGCCGCATCCCGAGCAAGGCTATCGCTCCTGCCTGGGGATCCTCCGATTGGCGAAGCAGCACGGGCCCGAGCGGCTCGACGCCGCCTGTGCCCGTGCGCTCGCCGCTGGCGCGCGGTCGTATCGCCACGTCGAGTCGATCCTCAAACACGGCCTCGACCGTCTGCCCTTGGACGGCGAGCCCGCGCCCCCGCGCGCGCGGTCCGTGCATGCCAACGTCCGCGGGCCCGCGTACCTACCAACCGCTCGATGCCGAAGGAGACCGCCATGCTGACTGAACCGACCCTCGACCGCCTCCGCGCCCTTCGTCTCGGCGCGATGGCCGACGCCTACCGGACGCAACTGCAGGACCCGGCGATCGGCGCGCTCAGTTTCGACGAACGCGTCGGAATGCTCGTCGACGCCGAGCATCTCTCGCGGGACAATCGCAAACTCGCCCGTCGTCTCAAGGAGGCCAAGCTGCGCATGGCCCAGGCGTGTCTCGAGGATCTCGAGTACGCGCCGCGCCGCGAACTCGATCGCGCACTCATGCGTCAGCTGGCCACCGGGCGGTGGATCGCCGAACACCGCAACATTCTCATCACCGGGGCGACCGGCGTCGGCAAGACCTACCTGGCATGCGCCCTCGGCCAGCACGCGTGTCGGCAGGGGCACCGGGCGATCTATCGGCGCTTGCCGCGTTTCTTTCAGGAGCTCGCGCTCGCGCGCGCCGATGGCTCCTACACTACCCTGCTCGCACGGCTGGCCCGCATGGACGTCCTGATCCTCGATGACTGGGGCCTCGCGGCTGTGACCGACGTGCAGCGCCAGGATCTCCTCGAGGTCATGGAGGATCGCGACGCCACACGCTCAACGATCATCACGAGTCAGCTGCCTCGTGATCAGTGGCACGCGTATCTGGGTGACCCGACGATCGCCGACGCCGTCCTCGATCGCCTCGTCCACAATGCGTATCCGATCACGTTGAAAGGCCCGTCGCGACGCAAGGAGAAAGCCTGATCGAACCGACGGGCCGTGGACGGTGCCAGACCTATGGACGCGCAGACGCGCCCACAGGTCTTTGGAAAACCGCGCAGACGCGGTTTCCCACACCGCCCACCGCCATCATCGTCATGTGCGAGGAACAGAGGAAGAAACGCGGAACGAAGACATCGGCCGTGCACTGGAGGCGAACACCGGTTAACCTATCCCGCAGCTCAGCGGCGCTTCGCTCCGATCACGATGCCATGGTCCCCGTGATCACGATGGCGTGGACGGACTGATCACGATGGGTGGAATGCGCATCGATATAGGGATAGCCGTAGATGGTTAGGACGGCACTGATGTTCGCGTGCTTGAACTCAACTGAGCCCTTCGATCGATGTTGAAGCAGGCGCCGCAAACGCTGGTTGCGTTCTGCCTTGTTGACACGAAGGCCCGCGAGCTCGTCACGTAGCATCGCGAAGTAGTCGCCGACTGTTGCTTCCACTTCATCACGCGACCAATCATC
Organism: uncultured Actinomycetes bacterium; assembly: GCA_963781425.1. Lineage (GTDB taxonomy): Bacteria > Actinomycetota > Acidimicrobiia > IMCC26256 > PALSA-610 > DASQHW01. The sequence goes on from CAWAGX010000004.1 coordinate 7,005, forward strand.
TCCGGCCATCGCTAGTTCGATCCGTCCACGTCAGATGAATTACAGGTCGAATGGAGGACTGCGGACGCCACGCCTATTCCCGATTCTGCGGTTCGGAGAACACTTGCAGAGCCCAAGCCTGCCGCTCCATGCGATCACGTGGCAGCTCATGAAAGGCGCGGGGGTGAAAGCGAATGCCATCGAATCCGCGCGTGGCACCCGTTGCTTCCAGCCCGAAAAACCATATGCATTTGCCCGCTACCGAAGGCGTCAGGCCATGACGATCGCTTAGACCATCGATGCGGACTCGTCTTCCTGCGTCATCGCGCAACACGAGGTCCACTCGCCCCTGGCCCTCCCCGAGGACCTTCGAGCGCAGTGCCCCATACGTCATTCGACAGCCGGTCGATGTTCGATGGGTACTGTTTCCACCAAGCCGGTGCATGCGCACGGTACGCAGGGCAGACGTGGCGAACAGAACAACCTAAGCAGCTTGTTCCGGGGCGTGGCAGTTCCTCTGCGGACGCGTGTCCAGCAGGCGGCATCGAACTGGTAATACGCATCACTTCGTCCATAGCCTTACGCCGCGCCTCGGCGTCGAATGGAACCTCTCGCTCTTCGCCATCATCCACCACCAGCCGAACGTCAGCGCCAGGCTGAGCCTCGAGCACTAACAAGCCGTACGCCTGGAGTTGTAGGGCGATTCCCTCCTTGATCTCCCCCTGTTCGTCCAACGTCGCGCCGGTCTTGAAGTCGCGCACCTCTAGTATTCGGGGGCCCAGCCGCTGAATTCTGTCAGCCTTTCCGCGCAGGCGTAGGTTACGGCTTTCGAGTCCGATCTCAGGCCCGACAATTCGCCGTTTAATGGAAGCACGTGGTCGCGAAGCGTCCGTTTGCCCAGCCCGTCCCGCGCGCGCGAGGACCCATGCTCTCACGCGGGTCCACTCCGCCAATGATTTCGTCGACGCGAGTTGGGCGAAATGCGCCCGACGAGGATCCTGTCGGAGTTCTTCGACCGCGCGCTCATACTCCTCGAAGAAAATCTCCTCGGGCGACGCGCTTGCGCCAAGCCCTACGCGCTCGAGCACTCGATGGAACAAGGTACCAACAGCAGCGTCTGGACCGGATGCGAGTCGCTCGCTCCACTCCGAGCGACGGAGCGATGAGATGATCAGTTTGAGGCGGCACTCGCCAGACGACCAAAGGGCGGACGGCGAGAAGCAATCCGGCACCGTCACCTGCATAATGAGCGGCGGCAACGGGACCAAGAATCAGGCCCCTTCGAGAATTGCTCGTCGGATCGTTCCGGGTCGTCGTGCAAGGTTGAACGAGTCGACGATCACGAACGGATCGCCGCCGAGCGAGTTGATGGCGTCGAGCAATATACCTGACGGATTCGTCGGATCCCACAGAGGGTGACCGACGACCGCCCATTTCGGCGCCCCGTCGAACTTCACCGCCCAGACCGAGCCGACTTGTTTCGATTGCATCTTTACGAACTGTCGTTCGAGCCGCCAGACGTCCTTCTCGACGAGCGCCGTCCAGGAGCGAAGCGCTGGACTACGGAAGTCGTCGTCGAGTCCGCAGCGGTATCCGTGATCCGCGAGCGCGCTCAAGAAGGAGAGGCCCAAGCGCCAGTCGAGAAGTCCGTGATAGGGCTGATTGCGGTAGCGAAGGAGGCAGCGATAGCACCCTTGATCGCACGTCTGTTCGTGATCGTCACGCAGGAACTCGTTCAACGGGTACTCGTCCAGATCGTTCAACGCTGAGGTCAGCAGTGACGAGATCAGCGGCGTTCCCGTACGCGGATCGTCAGCGCCCAGCGCCACGCAGAACCCGGCTCCGTTCACGAGATGGTCCGAGAACTGGAGAACCGGCACTGCGATTCCGCCTGCCGGCCTGAAGATACGCGGCTCGATGACGTCGAACTCCTCCGGATCCACGTCGAGCCTGAGGGCCGCCCTATTTACCAGGATGAATGTAGCCGAGAGCGCTGCCGCGCGAACTGATGTCCGGCCTAGCGCTTCCAGGATCTGCGTACCGCTCAACCCTTCGAGCGTACGCGGGCCCACCACCCGTTCGATGACTAAGCCCTAACGGCATTGTGCTCGGCGCCAAAGTACATGGCATCGGTCGTCTTCGGCGCGGCCAGCCAGATCCGGCTCACGCGTTCAGCGTTCTGACCCACGTAGGGCGTGAAATCAGCTGGGGCATCGGAAGTTCCCAACACGTCCTCGGAGATCATCTGCGCATCAACGAACGCTTCCCTCCGGCCGCGCGAGAACCGTTCCTCGCCAGCGACTGCCGAGAATCCGAGCCATGCGCCGGCGGCGTTGGGATCCACCGCTCCTCGATTCAAACGATAGGTCTTGACCTGTGACCTGACGTCCACGGCAAGGTTCGAATCAGTGCAGGGCACCAGAGTGAGTCCGCCGGCCTCGGATTGGATTGACCGATGTCGGCCACTCGGCGCGTCGCTGTCGACGTCCGCGGAGGGACGAAAGTTAGTGCGGAAACCGAGCGGCTCCCGGCTTTCGACCGAACGTCGGGGTTCCAGCGGACGCCCACAGGAGTGGCAGTCGCCGATGTCCTCGTCTGGCTGGCTGTCGAAGCGGAACCACGAATTGCAGTTGACGCATTCGAGCATCCAGAACGGGTCTCCGAACGAAGGCGCCATCGGTGTGGCGTGCATGCCAGGTGGCTGGCGAAAGAGAAACCCTGGTAGCGCGCCCGTGAAGCCGATGCAAAGGTGCTCGCGCTTGTCCTTCACAATCACGGAGCCAGGAGCGAATTCGTACACGGCGAGATCGAGATCTCGATCGATCGTCACCCACTCGGTCTGTCGGCTAGCGCCGGCGTCACGGGTACCAACGTAAAGATCCCGAACGCGGGTCGGCATCCCGTACATCGGTAAATTGCCCTGCTCGGCGAGCGAGTGAGCGAGCCCGTACTGCTTCGACTCGCGTCGCTGCGTGAGCATATCGATCTCGCCCAGCAGCGTCTCTGCGTCCGACCAGACGTCCGAAACTGGCAGAGACGAGTCTTGGCAGAGCAGAGCCACGAATTCCCTCGCGTCACTCTCCGCGCCGACCAGTGCCTTGGACAGCGGTTCTCGCCACCCGCCGGAGAAGTACGTGTCGGTCGGCATGAACTCGCCATGAATGTCCGGCGGGCGCATCAGGTCTGCGGGCCATGGCGACACGGAGCCGCGCATTGAGGCGAATGCTTTGTTCAACCACCACTTGCGAAGGAAGCGTCGTGCGATGTTGGGCATCCGCTTGGTGAGAAACGGCGGCGGAGGGACGTCGCCGGTAATTTTTCGTGGCTCGCGAAAATAGTACAGGTCGTGGCTCTTGGTTCGACAGACAGTTAGTACGAACGAATACGCCTGGCGCCGCCGACCCGCACGCCCGACTCGTTGCTGGTAATTGAATCGCTGCGGAGGCATGTTTGCCTGAAGAACCGCTTGAAGGGGGCCGATGTCGATGCCGACCTCCATTGTGGTCGTTACCGCCAGCAGGTCGATTTCCTCGCGCTCCGGGAGGAAGAACGGGTCATTCGGTACGAGCACTTCATCCCCGTTCTCGTCGTAGACCTTCTTGCGGTCAGCGTCGCGCTTCGGGCGGAAACCAGGCAAGAGGATGCCGCGGAATTTCCGCTGACGATCGGCACCGTCCTCCGTCTGGCCGGTGAGCTCTTCGCAATGCAGTCGGAATGCGCCGGCGGCAGCCCTCGTTAGTCGCTTCGATAGGAAGTTGCCGGCGACGATTTCCCGAACTTCTCCGCTTGGGGCAGTAGGCAGATTAGCGAAACAGCGCGTGCAGAGACCAACTCCCCTGTGCAGATGGACACGAGCACACTTACTACACCGCCAGAATTCCTCATCCGGCGAGGCGAGTCGAACACGCAACGAACCGGTCGCGAGGAGCCCGTCGCGGTGGCCTGCCGCCGCGAGCTGATCCAGCACTCCACGCAGGTTCTTCCTGGCGTCAGCGGCCCAGAGTGCAGTCGCGAAGCGAATGACCTTGTTCGTCGTACCGATCGCGTTCTCATCCTTCCAGGGATCGGGCGTCCGATCGTACGGGCTATCGAGGAGTCGGTACGCGTCACCGAATACTCGTACGAACGCGCAGGCACTTTCGAAGGCCCGAACGTCGGCGCCGAACGGACTTCTCGGCACGCATAGATATCCGAGACCGGCTTCCTCGAACGAGAAGTACGTCCGACTGACGATGACCTCGGTGACGAGCTTCTGCATCTGCTCGACGAGGTGCGTTCTCGCGTCGTTCAGCCACTTCTGGTCCTGAACGTCGTCGCGCCAGTCGAATCCATTCCCCTGGCGTTGGAACAGCTGGTGCCAATCGAACCAGCGCGTCTCCCCGTCGGCCTCTGCCTTGAACTTCCGGGTGCCGGCGGGGTGTACTGGATGAATACCGAGTGCGGCAAACGCGCGGATCAGCGGTTTCAGCGGCTCCCGGCTCTCGAATGCTCCTAGAAAGCGCGGCTGCCTCGGATCCTCGAGAATGTCGCCGATGCGCACGGTACCCTCGGTCGCGTCGATCTTCTGCTGCCGAACCCGATCGATCTCGGTCGATAGGCGACGCTCCTCGTTGATGTCATCCCTGTCTTCGGCCTCCCGCCGGAGAGTGCGTAACTCGGCAAGTCGAGCGTCCGCGGCGGCAGGAGTGGGCAGTAACGAGTGTGACTTTCGGAGCTCGTTCACCAGAACGTCGCGGCGAACATCCTCGTGATGTCTACTCTCAACGTCGAGTGCCGCCTTGGCGGCGTCCTGTCGACTATCGGAGAACGATACGAGCTTCGGTGCGGGCGAGTGGAGCTTGAGGAGATCAAATAGATCGCTCGCGAGCAACTGCGTCGTCTTGGCAAAGCCGGTTCGGAAATGTCTGACGGGCGATAGTCTAAGGCTGCTGTCGATCCGGCGCGGGGAGTAGTCGGTCTCGCACGCGGGACACTGGTACGGCACATTCGTTCCACGGTCTTGATTCGTCCGCTTGTGCCGGTCCTGCCTCGTCCCTCGGGTGAAAAGCCACCCACGGATGTTGTCGGCGGGAATCGTTCCGGTAGGCCCAAGCACGCGCACGACGGCGGTTGCCGGATCTAATCGGGCTGCAGCCCAGGATTCGGGGCTCTGGCCGGCCGCCACCGGTGGTTGGTTGGGCCGATCTGTCGGCCAGAAGACGGTGTACTGGTCGAAGGAGAGGTCCTCGAACCGCTGACTGGCAGCGGAGTCCGGGAGACCGTCGAGCTCGGCTTCCGAGGGTAACAATTCGAACTCGTTTGTGCCCCGCCGTCGTCGCATGCCTCCGACGAAAATCTCTCCGCAACACTCGCAGTACAGAATCTCGAGGAGGCGCAGCGGAGGCGTGCGCACCCCGGACGATTCCTCTCCGATTCCTGTGCTCGTTGCCCGCTCAAGCGAGAGGCGGCCCACCTTGCGGTCTGCGTTCCGGAACGCCCCCTCCGAGCTGGTACCGCGGTCGAGCGGTGCGTACAGACCTTCGATGCTTCGAAAGAACGTGTGGAGCCGAAACGTTGGAGCGGCGATTGGCGACGTCTCCGCTTCTTTGGTGAACCATCGAGAAAACGCGTCACCGAGCCCACGCACCAGCAAAAGCCCACGAATGGCACTGAGGTTGGGCTCGTTGGTCTTGAAGAGCGCTCGCGACAGCTCGTCAACGGCTACTGCACGCGGTCGGCCGTCGACTGCGGACCAACAGGCCGCAGCGAGCCTACGCCCCGACTCTTCCACTGCGGCGCGAACCACACCGGCGATCGTTCCATCAGCTACGACACCGAGCGCTCTTGCTACTGCACGCCACGCCTCCTCGCTCATTGGAGGATCCGCTGAGCACTTCGAACATGCAGGCTCGGCGTCACCGCCATCGTGCACAGTCAGGAAATCGATGAACGGCCGCGGCGGCAAGGGCGTCGCGTTTTCAGGCTGCTCCGGTTCTGGTTCACCCGGAACGATCGCCGTGGACCAGCCGCTGGAATCCGTCGCACGGTCTCCTTGAGGCGTCCATGATCCAAAGCTGCCGAACATGTCCCACAGGTACTCCCGGCTGCGCGCTCCTTCCTCACCCTCGACCGGGAGCGACGCGCTGGAAGCAAGAATGCGGACCTTGTGCCGTTGCTCGGGATGGCTCAGTCCGAGTCGGTGGAGCAAGAGACGCAGGAGATACGCGACCTCGGTTCCCGCCGCGCCGCGTTGCAAATGCAACTCGTCCAGGATCAGGTAGAAGTAGGCATCGTCGTTCGAAGTCAACCATTGTTTCGTGGTCCGGAAGATGGGTTCGTCCACCTCACGATTCAGCATCGCGCCGAGCATGCTGACGTTGGTGATGAGAATGTCGGGCGGCTGGGATTGCATGTCCCATCGAGAGAGCAGTTCCGCACCGTCCACCGCTGGGAAGAGGAAGCGATCATCGTCGTCGAGATCGGAAGCGGGATCTGCAATACGCCTGCGAACTTCGCGCTGCGTCCGCTCGAACTGGACCATCTCCTCGAAGAGCTTTTCGAGTTGCCGCGCCCGACGCTTGTAATCATCTGCAGCGGGTATGCGAGGATGGATGTTGAAACCAGTAACGGGCGTGTCACCCGTGTATCGGCCGAAGAAGATCCGATTCCCTCCGATCTCTTCGTCAAGCACGCCTCTAGCTCGGTCAGAGTCGAGTGCCTTTCGGAGACGCGACAGCTGATCCTCAACGAGCGCGTTCATGGGGTAGAGCACTAGACAGCGAACGGCCGCTTCACGTCGCTCACCATCTCGATGGGGCATGAACGGGTCGGCGTCGGGATTCTTCTTGAGAGGACGCCGAGTCGGCGGGATTGCGCTGAACGTTTCGTACGGCTTCCCGTCGCTATCGTGCCACCAAGCCCGCTGCAGGTACGAATCATCAGGCTTAGGCCAAGTCTTTGCCTCGCGCATGATCTGGGCCAGGACGGGCAACAGAAACGACTCCGTCTTGCCTGACCCCGTTCCCGAGGTGACGATACCGGGTTGCCCGACGCGCGTCCCGCGCTCGAGCATCGAAGCTTGGTGCCGATACAGACGGACGTCGTCTCCGTCGAATAGGCCTGCCGCTGCAAGACGCACGAATGCCTCGCGCGCTTCGGGCGTGAAATCGGCGAGCGGACCCGCTTCGAGTGAGGGAAGTTCTCGCAGGGTCCAGTCCACCGACCTATATCGAGGGAGTGGCTCGAGCAGCGGAACCGTGCACAGCGCACCAGGAGATTCCAAGAGCGCGCGACGCTCGCGGCTGACGGCCACATTGCCGATACGGAACGCCGTTTCTAGATACGTGATGTAGAGTTCACGGACTCTCAAGAATCCGCCAATAGGATCGAACATGGTCATCCAGCCGATTGCTCGTCGGTCGAGACCGACAAGCGTGATGGGTTGAACGTTCGCGTCAAGATGTCGAGGACGAGCTGTCGCAGTTGTGTCGTGCCGGGAGAGTAGCGGTATCCGGTCCCCGTCGGTCCCGACAGCGCAGAGCCAAGGATGGACACGGTGCGAGCGACCGGAAGAGGAAGAAAGGCGTGATTGGCTTCGAGAGACATGTCGTCAGCGACGTTCACCAGCGACTCATCGAGCAACGCCGCCGCCCACATGCGAGTAACGTTGAGATCGTAGAACCATAGTCGACGGCCGCCGCGCGAGACAAGCCAATAATCGGGCCGATCGGGGCGCATACGGTGCTCGACGAACACATCCGGGTACTCGCCGTCCTTCAACGACCAGCGCAACCACCGACTCGTGCGCTCGTAGTGCTCCGGCGGTGCGGACGTCCCGTCGTGACGGGTCGTGTCTCGCCGTGCGAGCGCATCGAGATCGAGCCAGTACAGTCCAATTTGGCACGCTCTTCCAATTTCCTTCATCGCCGATGCGTCGGGAGCGCGCAGGGTGATGGTCGAAGGCACGAGCGGAGATACGGAGAATCGCTCCTCGACGAGACATCCATTGCGCACTGCATTTCTTCGCACTTCGTCGATCGTCGTCGGGAGCGCGAGGCCGGACAGCGTGGCGCCGATCTGGTCGCCGACGTGAAACGCGACGAGTCCAGGGGAGCGTGCAAATACGGCCCGGTACCACCATCGCGCAGACGAGGAGAGATCAACCAAACCCGCCTCGATCCAGGCGCGAGTCACGTCCTCCAGCGCGCGTGAGTCGATGTCGAGGACGCGCTGCGCCACGGCGGTCCACTCGCGTACATCGATTCCCGAGCGCGTCGACGCACGGCTGGAAAGGATTCGAACGAGGCGGTCCGTCGATTTCGACGGAGGCGGTGGATGCAGCACGGCGAGATCCGGAACGAGCTGCTCCAATTCCAATCGCGGCAGGTGCGCATGCGCCGCCGCCCTGACTTTGACTCGTCGACGATCTTCGTCGAAGCCGGGATCCAACCAGGCCGTGCTTTCGAACAGCGTCTTGCGCCAACGCCTCCGGGCGTGCGCGCTGACGACCTCATTGCGAGGGACTGCTGCTTGCCCTCGCAGGCGCCCACGCGAGCCAAGCAGCCTGCCGCCGAAACGGGTGACGCGCCAAGCGGCCTCGTCAGGAGTGGCGACGAACGTGCCCACGTCCGGCCCGAGATACGCGATTCGTTCGGAGAGACACTCGTAATCGTCTGCAGACGGCTCGGTTCCAAGCGGGATCGAGGTCGCCAGCGTCCCCGTTCCGCCGAGCTGCTCGACGATCCAAGCTTCCGGGTCGGATGGGCGCTTGTACGCTTCGCTCGCGGGCGTCGAGTACAAACGTATCGTCTGACGATATTCGGCTCCATCTATTGAGGCTACTACGGTGAACGCCCCCTCGAGATCCTCGGGCGGAATCGCCCAGGTATTGTCGCTTACGCTGCTGAGTGAGAGTTGTCGCCCGCCTCCTCTGAGAACAACAGAGGTCGCACCGGATATGACAACGCGCGGGAGGATTTCCAGCACACCGAGCCATCCATCGTCGGCGCGAACACCGCCCGTCACTCGCGGAAAGATCGGCCGCAACGATTCGTGCAGGATCCAGAGTACGGTTCAACGAGGTCCCATCTAGCTTTGCAGACGGGATGACATGCAGCATCGGATGATGCACCTGAACCCATCCGTCGTACAACGATGGTCTTGTCTTTGCCGTACCGTGACCCAATACACCAAGGAGATCGGGAATCATTCCCTCCCGCACAAGAGCGACGTCGACCTCCCGGAGTTGATCTTGTCCAGCGAGTTCCAAAAGGCCGTGGGACCCTACTAAGAACGGCACCAGCCCTTGTTCGATGTGGCTCGACAGACTTGGCAAGCGCAGCGACCCATCGAAAATCGCTCGGCTCGTTCGCTCGAGTTGATCCGCATCTAGGTTTGTATCGCCCTTCGGCACCACGGCAAAGTGCCACGACCCGTACGGCATCGGCAACTCTACGAAGCCGACATCAGTGCTCTCGATTCGTTGGTCCGCGACGGCAAACACTGCGAGGCGATCTTCTTCCTCCTCAGCAAGTAGCGACAGCCGGACTCTCACGTCTGAGAAACCTGCTTGTCCTCTTCCCCGCAATGCCGCCTCTCGAACGGCCGCCCAAAACCGATGTTGCACGAGTTGTGGAGTCCCCAACGCCGCGGAGGATTCGAACAACCGTCTGAACTCGTCGAACGATTGGAGAAACGAGGATCGGAATCGGGACCGTTGCGACCCGACGAGTGTGACTACACGTCCTGCGGGAGGCTCGTGTCCCAATAACCCTGCGCGGTCTAGAAGTTCGGAGAGCTGTTTCTGGTCACGCCGGTCTGGAAAGGCAAGCTTGACGCTATAGCCGATTCTCGTCAAAGAGCCGGGATCTGGCAGCAGCAACGGGCGGAATCTGCGTGGGTCCGCGGCCAACCAATGAGCAAGGTGCTCCCAAAGTCGCGGCAGCATCTGCAGCGAGTGGTCTGGCAGCTGGTCTTCCGTGAGATCCCGTAGTCGAGAAATGAACGATGCTTCGTCGCCCAGTTCTTCAGACGATTCGGAGGCGGCAACACACGTAAAGAGAAGATGGGCAACAAACGAGGGCCGAGAGGTCCAACGTGGGCGCTCGGGCCATTCGGCGTACCCGGTAGCATCTTCAAGGAGGCCATCTGAACGGCGAATCCCGGTTCGAACGGCGTCGACGAATGCGTCGCGCACTTCGTCGGCAACAGCATCGGAGTCGCCGGCCGCTCGCGCGAGCTCGTCTGCTGTGACGAGAAGAATTACTACGGGTCGGGGCACCTCATCTTGGTTGCTGAAGAAATAGCTGAGCAGCCTGTCGTTCCACTCCTCGAGATCCCACTCTCTCCACTTAGACATCGGGAATCGGGTTCGAATCGTACAGGTCGTTAAGTAAGCGCCGCGGTTACAAGTGCTGCTTACCTGCCAGCCCCTTTAACACTACTTTGTCAGGTTCAGTGATGTCACGGTCGCCCGCCGGTGGAAGCAGATCGAATGCAGCAGGGACTCAGGGCTACGCTGGCGGCTCGACGACCTGTGTGTGAGGGAACGCGTTCCGAATGCGATGGGTGAAGTAGGCGCCCTTCGACGGCGCCGCGAGGAACGCCTCGACGATGGCCCGCGGCACGGTGAAATAGCGGTAGACCGTCCCGCGACGGAAGCGAACAGTCAGCGTCGCATCGGACGCGTAGGTCACGCTCGCGATCCAGGAGGAGTCGACGGAGATCGTGGTTGGTGCGGGGTGCCTACTCCTCCTTCTCACCTGCGCAGCGGCGGGTGTCGTCGGAAGCTGTCGAGCATGCCGAGGAGCCGCCGGTTGTGGAGCACGTACAGCAGGCCCATGATCTCGCGCACCCAGCCGCGCACCACGGGCAACGTGGGCCGGGGGCCGTCGGTGTTGCGGGCCCGTTCGATCTGCAGGAAGGTGAACGCCACGGCCGTGAGCACGACGTGATGCGTCCAGCCCTGATAGGTGCGGCCTTCGAAGTGATCGAGGCCGAGGTCGTCCTTGAGCTCGCGGTACTGCTGCTCGATGGGCCAGCGGCTCCGGGCGAGCGCGACCAGGTCGGCGAGCGGCGTGGTCGCCGGCAGATGGAGCAGGTAGTACTTGCGGACATCCGTGGCCGAGCGCTCGCAGAGCAGCCAGCGATCGCCCCGGGCGGTCGTCGGGCGCACGCGCAGCGCGCAGAACTCGGCGGTCAACGGGCCCGCCGTGCCCGTGCCCCACGTGACCGTCTCCCACGCGTCGTCGGGCGCGGAGTCGGCCAGCGCGATGGCCGACAGCGGCCCCGGCCCGTCCGTGACGGTGAACGTCGCCTCCCCGCGGATCGCGACACCGTAGGCGAGGCCGAGCCGTTCGAGCCCGGCGCGAAACGCGGCGTTCGCTCCGTAGTCGGCGTCGACCACGACGCCGGTGATCGTGAAGCCGGCCTGCAGGACGGTCCGCACCTGGGCCAGCGCGATGCGCCACTTCTCGCGAAACCGGACGGTCGGCGGGATGCCGGCCGCGGCGCACCGCGCGGGATCGTCCGTCCACGCCGTGGGCAGATACAGGTCGAAGGCCAGCGGCCAGGTGCGGCCATCGGCGATCAACGCGCTCGACACGGCGACTTGGCAATTGCCGATCTTCCCGAGCGCCCCGCAGTACCTGCCGCTGCACGCCCGGCGACTGCGTGCCCTGCTTCGGGAACCCGGTGTCGTCGAGCGCCAGGATGCCGGTCCGGATCGGCACGACCGCGCGCAGCTGCGCCCAGACGCGCGTGGCGTCCCACGGCGAGTGGGTGATGAAGTGCTGGAGGGCTTGATAGTCGCGCGCATCGCCCAGGCGCCCGTGCATGGCCTGCATCGACTTGCGCTCGCTGTCGCCGAAGAGGCCGTCAATGTACTGGGTGGCCGCGTCGCGCTGCGGCTGCCGGCTGAAACACGCGCTGAACTGATCGAGGAAGTGGCCCAGTCGTCGCAGCAATGCGCGCGCGGGCTCGGTCGTCACGCGTGCAGCGTACCGAACCCCCCGCGCAAGTACAAGTCAAATCGCTCAGCTCAGCGCCCGTTGAACCTGACAAAGTAGTGTTAAGGCCTTCGCCACGCGGATAGCGGCAACGTTTGTGTCCGCGTGCTCCCAGAATCTGAGCACCGTCCATCCAGCGGTCCGCAGCTTGAGGTCCGTATCCCTGTCTCGGAGCCGATTCGCCTCAATCTTCGCACGCCACCAACTCGCGTTGGCCTTCGGCCAGGTTCCGTGCTCGGGACAGCCATGCCAGAAGCACCCATCGACGAAAACCGCGACTTTCGCTCGCACGAAGGCGACGTCCGCCCTGCGCCGCGTGCCAGGCAGCGTCACATCGACCCGGTAACGCAGGCCAAGAGCGCGCAGGGCGGTACGCAAGGCGATCTCACCGGGCGTATCGCGGCGCCGAGTCGCCTGCATTCGCCGGCGAACATCTGCCGACGACGCCTCAGGTCTCGTCGTCTTCTTCGGGACTTCTTCTGCGATGTCTTCTTCGACGTCGAGCGGCTCCTCGTCACCCTCTGCCCACTTGAACTCTGCTTCGTTGCGGCGAAGGTACGCATGATAGACCTCGCCGAGAAACTCTCGATAACTGAGCGTCTGCGCAGGTCGGCCATTCTTTGGAGGGGCGTTCTGCACGTCGAAGAAGCGAAGATTGCTTCCGTCAGGTTCGTACAGCCCAATGTAGATCTTCTCGAACCTGTCGATGTCGTCTTCCGGTGTCTTCGCGGCCCGAATACGGACGCAGATGACGAACCCAGGAGCCGAATGAGGAGGGATTGTCCTTCTTCCCGTCGTCCGCGGCGTCGAATGGCAGGAACAACACGGCAACCATAACGGCGTACGGTTGTCGCTTGTGGTAGCCGCTCGCCTCGATGCGCAATTCTTCTTCGTTGCGCTTCATGTTGTGCGTGTAGCGTTCAGAACCCTTCACGTCACGGAGGTGTACCGACTTGAGCGAGATACCCAACGCCAAGCCGAGCCGCGGTGTACTGAAGTTGATGTCGAGTTGCTTTTTGCCGCGGGCCGACGCTGCCGTCCGTTTCGTGGTGGCGCTAATGTCTTCGAGCCGCTCGAACAGAGTCGGACGCGATCTGAGTCGCCATGTGATCTGCGAATCTGACGGCGTATTGATTCTTCGCTCCTACGGGATCGGATCGGCTCGGACGCGGTTCTGCAGCCTTCAGCACCTGCGCGATGACTGCGATGCCGGCATCAGCTTGCTTTGATGGATCCGGTTGCTCCTTCTTCGTCCATTACGCAGCTGCGAACCGGGCCATGCGCTCAACGTGCCGCCTGACGTCCTCGAGGAATCCATCCTCGAACCGCAGACCGCTGACCAGTGCGCGGCTTAGGAATCCGCTCGTCGCCCGATGCGAGAGAGGCGTTCGATCAAAGCGCAGGAATTCGCGCAGACTTTGAGCCTGCTTCCGCTCCGGGAAAGTTGATACGTCGACGGAGTAGACGTGGCCCTTGTGGCCCCATGCGGCGCGCGGCCACGCCACGCCGCGCTGCAAGAGTGATTCCTTCCGGCGCATGACCTGTCGGGTGAGCCAGTCGGCGCCCGATCCACTCCGCAACCGGCACGCTGACTGCGTTTCCTACAAGCTTCCAGCGATGGCTCTGACGAACACCTGGAACTTCTGCGGCCGGCGCCGTCCAACCCTCGCTCGAAACCTTGCAGCCGTTCTGCGTCGCGGATATCCGGAGTGGTGATCGAGCCGTCCTGCGGGTCCCATATCGCCGGCGGCGAAGGAATCCCAATCGTGGATCCACCTTTCAAGGTTGGAACAGCGTCGACAGCCCAGCCAAGTCCGCGCAGACCCTCAGTCCAATAGAATCCGCACAACTGAGTTCGCGAGAACTCCGGCGAATCCTCTCCAGCGTCGGAGCCAAACAAGGCGCTACGCGGGTCCTCGGAGCGGGAGGCTAGAAGCAAAACGCGTTGCCGACGTTGCGGAATGCCGAACGCCCGCGCGTTGACGACGCGGTACGCCCACGTGAACCCGAGTGCCTCGAGCTCGTCGACGAGGTACTTCATCGCCTTGCCGCGCTGCAGTTGCAGCATGAACGGAACGTTCTCGAGAAGCAGCCACCGGGGGCCATTCGCTGGAGAACGGAGGCGTTTGAACACTTCGCCGATGAGCCCGGATTGCTGGCCGCCTATCCCCGCCGTTCGACCGGCCTGACTGAGATCCTGGCAAGGGAATCCCGCAGCGATCAGATCGACCTTGGGGAAAGCGCGCAGCTTCCTGACGTCGGGCTCGACCGGCATCGCGAATCGTTGGCGAAGCACTTCAGCCGCGCCAGGATCGATCTCGCAGATCATCCGCGTACGATGGCCGGCCTGAGACAGCCCGAGCTCGAGCCCGCCTATTCCTGCGAAGAGCCCGATAGCCGTGAGTGTTTCGCTTTTACTTCGCTCCATGGCGACGACGATACCACATATTGCGGTGGCCCAAGTTTAGGACTCAACGAGTCCGGCTGGCAAGCCGCGAGCGATCACCCGCTGGTATCTCATTTTGGAGGAAGGCGGCATCAGGCCGATTGTTCCTCCACGCCCATAATTTGCCTAACTATATGTATTTGCCTATGCTAGTCAAATCGTATGAACGAGGCAACACTGCTCCAGGCGGCGTCACGAGTCTTGGCCGCGCGGCTGCCCGCTGGTTGGAAGCAACGCGTTAGCCGGTTGGAAGCCCGGCCCCAGGGACGTCCCGACGCCATTCTCGACGTCAGCGGGCCAGACGGGACCAAAGTCCGGCTGTCCGTAGAGGCCAAGTCGAGCCTTGTACCCCGAGCCGTCGCCGATCTCAAGACTCGGCTGAACGACTATTCCTCGGATCCTGGTCTCGTGGTCTCGCCATTCTTGACTCCGAGCACCCGTGAGCGTCTTCGCGCGGAGAACCTCAACTTTCTCGATCTGACCGGCAACATCCGCCTCGCCCTCGCGCGCCCCGGGCTGTACATCGAGACTCAAGGCGCTGAGCAGGATCCATCGCCCAAGCGGCAGCCGGGTCGATCATTGCGAGGAAGGAAGGCCGCACGTATAGTGCGCGCCCTCTGCGACTTCCCAGCACCCTTTCCCATTTCGGACTTGGCGGCGCAGGCCAAGGTGGACATCAGCTACGCGTCGCGGATGGTGGAGTGGCTGTCGCGCGAAGCCCTGCTCGAGCGCCGACCGCGTGGACCGGTGACGACGGTAGACAAGGCGGCCTTGATCCGCCGGTGGGCGCAAGATTACGAGGTCCTGACCAGTAACGATGCACGTAGCTACCTCGATCCGCGCGGCGTTGAGAATCTCGTTCGAGCACTCACAGAAGGCGCAATTCGCGGCAGATACGCACTCACGGGCTCGATCGCAGCCAACCGAATCGCACCGATCGCTCCGGCGCGTCTCGCAATGCTGTACGTAGATGACGTCGAATCGGCGGCGGCTTCGCTGACAGTGCGGCTGGCGGATGTCGGCGCAAATGTGATTCTCCTAGCCCCGTTTGATGACGTCGTTTTTGAGCGGACCTGGAAAGACCGAGGCCTGACCATCGTCGCGGTGAGTCAGGCAGCGGTTGATCTCATGACCGGCCCCGGACGCGCACCGAGTGGCGGACGCTATTCTTGAGCGGCTGTCGGAAAAGACAACGTGATCGAGCCACTCTATTGTGGCTGCGCATGCGGTGCGCCGTCCCGGCGCGCATCGCCGGAAGATTGGAGGGTCGACCTCATGAGGACCGTCGGTAGGAGAGAGTGACGTGACGGCACATGTGCCGCTGGTCGTGGTCCTCGCCGGTCCCAATGGCGCCGGCAAGAGCACCAGCGCTCCATATCTGCTCAAGGACGCTCTCGCGGTTGACGAGTTCGTCAACGCCGATACGATCGCGCACGGACTGTCCGCGTATCGGCCCGATGCGGCGGCCGTGACAGCCGGAAAAGTCATGCTCGAGCGCTTACGCGCACTCGCAAGCCTGCGTCGGGACTTCGCCTTTGAAACCACGCTATCGGGACGCTCGCATGCCCGCTGGTTGCGCGAACTTCAACGCGCCGGCTATCGCACTCATTTGATCTTCCTGTCGTTGCCTTCCGCGGATTTGGCGATCGCTCGTGTTGCAGATCGCGTTCGGCGCGGCGGTCATCACGTTCCGGACGCAGTCGTCCGGAGACGGTTCGTCGCGGGGTTGAGAAATCTCTTTTCTATCTATATGCACGCGGTTGACGCGTGGACCATCTACGACAACGCCGACGTCGTCAGCCCACGCCTTGTGGCGTCTCGAGCCGTTGGGGCGGCTACAATAGTTGCTGATGCCGAGGCATGGGAATCCCTGAAGGAGTTGCAGGCATGACCATTCCGAATTCTGGCCCGACTCCCGCCGAGCGCGTCGGTGATCTTGATCGGATAGAGCGCGCGCTCCGAGCGGCCGTCCGTGATGCGCTTCAACGCCATAAACGGGATGGCGATCCAGTCGCTGTGTGGCGGGACGGGCGAGTCGTCTGGCTGTCGCCAGATCAGATCCCGACTGCCGGCGACGAATCCAGCGACGGCAAGTGAAACGTTGGGACGCCCCAATAAGTGCGACATTGATGGCGTCGCTCCGGTAATTGCCCGTCCCTGGGAGCGCGCCGGGCGGGTCAAGACCGCGCAGCGCCGAAGGGTAGTCTTGACGCGCCCAAGTGCTCCCAAATAATCGAACACCGGAGCGACGCGCAGGCCGGACCGATTAGCGCGCATGTGGCCGCTCAAATGCGGCATGTGTCAACTCGATCGGACTCGCACCTTTCAGCGGCAGAATCGGCGTCTGCGCGAGGAACCGCATCAGCTCCTCTGGCGACTCCGGTTCATCCCGGTTCGCGTTCCCGTGCTGCGCCATGAAGGCGAAGTCGTTCAACGTTCCCAACAAGCTGCGATTGTTCGTTCGCCCGAACGAGATTTCAGACATTCTCGAGCGCTCGTCGGCGATGTCTTCCGCACCGATACCGGCGGCGGCGAGCACGTCGCGCACCGCGTCCGGAAACACGGCCTCGAGGCGCTTCGCTTCGCGAATCGGAATGACGACCGGAAGCCGCGATCGCTCGCTGATGAAGAGCAGGTGCTGGCGACGGCCGATCTGCAGAATGTTGCCGTACCAGTCGCCGAGGCGAGTCGTGGACGCCACGTCCGCGGGAACCTCGGGCCGTTTTTTTGCTGACGCGAGGCGCGAGTGACTCGCGTCGATGCTGAGATCAAGAGCTCGGCGACAGTTTGCTACGCATCGGCGCGCGCGTGGCGTGAATGTAGTGGTGCGGGATTGGCGGTCAGCCGCCGCGAGGAGCGCTTTCTTGTGCACCGGAGAACGACCATCAGCCCACGACGTAGCGGCTGAACAGATCGAGGATCACATACAGCGAGTAGTAGAGGACGGGATCGGCCCGTCAGTTTCGTGATGTCCACGACCAGATCTGATTCGGGGCCGTCGCGACGAGCTCCGGCTTCGTGTACGCCGGATGCCGCGCCTGGTCGCGTCGCTCCCGGACTTCCTGCGCGGCGTCAAGGATGCGATACATCGTCCGCGTCGAGCACAGATACGTCTGTTCCTCGAGCAGCGTGGCCTGGACTTCCGCGGCGACTGATCGACGAACCGCTCGCTGTGCAAGACGTCGAGCACCGCTTGCGTTCGGCGGGGACAGCGCGCGCGATGACGGCGCACGGACGGTCGGCGGCGATGACCGGGCGGGCTGTCGACGCCGATAGAGGGTCGCGCGCGCGATGCCGACGCTCTGACAGAGCGTCGTGGTCTAGCCGGTCGTAGTCACGGCTTCGATGGCGACCATCAGTCGGTTTCGTCGATGTCGAGGGGTTTCGAGGGAATCCCCAAGATATCGGCAACTTTTTTTGGAGGGTGATGATCGTCTCCGCCGCGCCAGCTTGCGCTGGAGAAGCGGTTCTCGACTTCGAGCTGTTTCACGCGTGGATCGATCGGCTTGGGCACCGTCGCGCTGGCGCGCGCGTCCGACGACGAGCTCGCCCTGCTCGCGTTGCCGACGCCAGCACCAGGTGCGAACTGGACAAACCTCGCGGCGCACAGCGCCCCCAACGCGCCGTGCTTCTACATGCGTCGGCCCTGAGGATACGACGCCGGACTCTGCGGGGAACTGTCGGCGCTGGACCTGACCGGCCTCTGGGTCCGGCCTACGGGCGCGGTGACGGAGGCGGCGGCTCCGGGTGCCCCGTGGGCACCCTCCGCCGCCGTGTGGAGAGGATCGACAGCGTAATCCACATCACAATGCGCGGCACATCTGCGCGCAGAATCGAGTGCCGATTCGCGGCGACATGCCGCGTTGCTAATCGCGGGACTCACGGACACAGACAGCGGGGCGTGAACGACCCCGGGGCCGCCGCTTAGGCGGCTCCTGCGGCGCGAAGCCGGGGTCGTTCACGCCCCGTTTCTGACGGTGGACGGTGTCCCGCGGGCACCCAGGCGCGGCAAAGACCGCCGCGCCAACCGATCCAGAGCCGCCGACGCAAATGCTCACTGTGAAAGCGCTTCGCTCGCCAGTGTCGACGCACAACTCCGTTGCGAGACGATTGAAGCGGCCAGGGTCGACGAGGTGCAGGAGCGGGGCCGAGGCCGAGACATGGTCATCTCCCCCTTCTCGGCCCCCGTCCTCCGCCGATGCTTGAGAGCAACCAGGAGAGAGAGATGACGGTACTGATGCGGCAGGACGACTGATTCGATCCGGGCTCTGCCGTCCTTCAGCGCCTGTTCGAGATGAGGAGACGAGGCGGCTTCCAACACGGCATCACCTTCGATCAGCCAGCGGCGATAGAGCAACTCGAACCGTCCGCCACGGTAGGCACGTCGGGCCAGATCGAAGTCGGCAGAGCGCGGACGTGCGTCGGCCGTCGGAGCGGCGCGGCGTTGCTCGAAGTATGCGCGCAGCCGCTCGACGTGTTTCCGCGAGAGCACCTGCGAGAGTTCGGTGTTCGCCATCTTCAGATACGCGTTTTCCAGGCCGACTGGCCACGAGGGGACCACGATCCGAAGCGTCCACGCGGGCACGCTGCGGAGCAGACTCTGCTGCCGCTGCAGGAACGCCAGGAACCGGTGCGAGCAGGCCTCCGTCGCGACGTAAAGAAGCACGACGCGACCATTCGGATCAACGCCGACTGGATGCTTGTCCTTGAAGAGATGCGCCTCGGTCGACAACCGCTGCGTCCTCTCGTCTGCCGTCGCTAGATATTCGATCGTTGGCATTGCGAGGACCGCGTCCAGCGTCGCCAGGCCCTGGATGATCCGGTCAGGCGAGAGCGGCCGGCGATGGCGGCTATCGGTCTCGCCGATGGCTCGATAGAGCGCCTTGTGGTGCACGTGGTAGAGGTGTCCGCGGTTGTGACGGCAGCGATACGCCGTGGCAAACCTGCGGCTCACCAGTTTGGCGAAAAAGTTGCGCGTCTTCTGCCCATGCACGATGCTGGCGAACGCGGTGTACTGCCGGAGCAGGCAGACGCCCGAGTGCTGCATCACGAGTACGAGAAAGCGCGCCTGGCGCTCAGTGAATCCGAATTTAACAATGGCCGCGAGACGGTCCTGCGACTGCATCACAACATCTCCTCGGCGACGTGTGGATCGAACGGCCGGCCCCGCTTCCCGGTGCGCGCCGTGCATCCGCGGTAACGAGAGAATCCAGCTCGTTTCACTGCCGCAGCGTGGGCGCCGCGGTAGTGAACCGTGGTCACCTCCACGTCGCGGTGGAGGTGGTGTCCGTCCGGGTCGAGGAAGTCGATCCGAACGTCGGGAAAATGGACGTGCCCGTCGAAGTACGGGAGGTCGTGTTCGAGCGCCCAGCGCTCGATTTCACGCTCCGTTCGATCGGGTCGGCCGTCAGCATCAGCGTCGCCTCGATCACGCTCGTGGAGCCACTCCTGGTAGTCCCGTTTGAGCTCGTAATCGAGGGCGACGTGCTCGATGCGACCGTCGCGTTCTAGCACGCGATCGACCTCGTTGAGGTAGGCCTGGAAGACCTGCGCGTCGTGCTCCAGTTCGCGAGGCTTGACGAGCCCGGCGTAGAACTCCTGACGCCGGTCGTCGTCACGTCGATCGTGCTCGCGGGGATCGTGCTCGCGCTCCCGTCGGTGCGCCTCCAACAGGCTCTGGCCGCGGTCGGTCAGGAACACCGCGACGTCCCGCTGCCCAGGCATCCGAGCGGTGTCGACAAGGCTCAGTTCGCGAAGGTGCCGGAGCTCGCTGTTGCGCAGGTCCAGCGGTCGGTCGTCGCGGTCGCGAAGGTCCTGAGCGGGGACAACTCGAAAGGCGCCGACCGTCGCCAGCGTGCGGCTCTCCGAACCGCGCAGCGTGTACTCGCGGTCGCCGTCGAACACTCGCTCGCGCTCGGGTCCGCGAGGCAGGTCGAGCTCGCGCACGAACACGTCTCGTGGGTCCGTCCGGTCGCGCTCACGCGAGTCGCGGTCTCGCGGATTTCGTCGCGCTCCCGCGGGTCTTCATGAGTTCGAGGATCATGCTCGAGCATGGCCGCACCTCCCGGTGGAAACCGCTGCCGCACGTCGCCGCGCGTGACCACTTCTGGCGGCTGCATTCCAACAACCGCCATCATTTGCATCACTTAGCTGTGATTGTGGTGGGCCCACTTTTGGGCCCACTCTGAGGTGAAAACCGGCGATGGAGGGCGACGCGCGGCAGATCGCGAGTACCGCTGAGGATTCAGCTAACTCGCGATCGCTGTTCGTGTTGTGAGGATTTCGAGTGAAGT
>CAWAGX010000005.1:0-31860 GCA_963781425.1 uncultured Actinomycetes bacterium
ACCATCGCGTTCTACCTCCCGCAGTTCCACCCGATCCCGGAGAACGACGAGTGGTGGGGCCCCGGGTTCACCGAATGGCGCAACGTCGCCACGCGCGACGCCGCTGTTCCGCGGCCACGAGCAGCCCCACATGCCGGGCGAGCTCGGCTTCTACGACCTCCGCGTCCCCGAGGTGCGCGCCGCGCAGGCCGATCTCGCCGCCGGCTACGGCATCGACGCGTTCTGCTACTACCACTACTGGTTCGAGGGCCGACGGCTGCTCGAGCGGCCCTTCGACGAGGTGCTCGGGTCGGGCGAGCCCGACTTCCCGTTCTGCCTCTGCTGGGCGAACGAGAACTGGACCCGGGCGTGGGACGGGAGGCGAGCGAGGTGCTGCTCGCCGCAGATCTACTCGCCGACGACGACGTCGCGCACATCCGCTGCGCTGGCGGAGGCCTTCGCCGACCCCCGCTACATGCGGATCGACGGCCGGCCGGTGTTCCTCGTGTACCGGCCTTCCACCTGCCCGATCCGCGTCGGCCATGGCCGACACGTGGCGCACGAGGCCGACCGGCTCGGGCGTGGGCGAGCTCTACCTGTGCGGCGTCAGACGGCGCGGGCGAGCGGAGCGACCCCGCGGCGCTCGGCTTCGACGCGGGCGTCGCAGTTCGCCCCGTTCTACGGCTGCCCGCCGGCGGGCAGGTCGCGACCGTGGCGCGGCGGCCGAACGACGCCTGCGGCGTCGAGACCCGGTCGACGCGTCAACCGCATCTTCGACTACGGGCAGTCGTCGAGCAGCACCTCGCCGCGGCAAGCCGCGCCGGACTACACGCGGTATCCCGTGCGTGTCCCCGGGGTTCGACAACTCGCCGCGCCGTCCCGACCGTGGCGCGACGATCATACCGGTCGACGCCGGAGCGGTACGAGCGGTGGCTCCGGACGGTCGCGCGAGCGTCGCGCCGGCTCGCCGGAGGAGAACCTCGTGTTCGTCAACGCGTGGAACGAGTGGGCGCGAGGGCAACCACCTCGAACCGGATCGACGAGCGGTCGGCCACGCCTACCTCGAAGCGCACGCGCGGCCGCACGTGGCCCGCACGCGCGCCTAGCCGACGACTGCCGCGCACAGTCGCGACGGCGGCACGCGGCGATCGCGCTCTACCTGCCGCAGTTCCACCCGACCCCCGAGAACGACGAGTGGTGGGGGCCGGGCTTCACCGAGTGGACGAACGTCGCGCGCGCCCGGCCGCTGTTACCCGGGCCACGACCAGCCGCAAGCTGCCCGGCGACCTCGGCTTCTACGACCTGCGCCTCCCCGAGACGCGGGCGCGCAGGCGGAGCTCGCGGCCGCGCACGGCGTCGAGGCGTTCTGCTACTGGCACTACTGGTTCGCCGGGCGCCGGCTGCTCGAGCGCCCGTTCGAGGAGGTGCTCGCGGAGCGGCGAGCCGCGACTTCGCCGTTCTGCCTCGGCTGGGCCAACCAGAACTGGACGACCATCTGGACCGGTGGCAGACCGCGTGCTCGTCGCGCAGACCTACCCGGGGCCCGACGACCACGAGCGCCACTTCTACGCCGTGCTGCCCGCGTTCGAGGACCCGCGCTACCTGCGCGTCGACGGCCGGCCGCTGTTCTTCGTGTACCGGCCCAACGACCTGCCCGGACGCCCGTGCGTTCGCCGACCAGTGGCGCGCGCTCGCCGAGCGCGCCGGCCTCCCCGGTCTGTACCTCGTGGGCGAGACCAAGGGGGGATGGACCGCGGCGGCGAGCGGGTTCGACGCCGAGCTGCAGGTCCCGCTGTACGAGGCCGCCCGGCGCCGGATCAACGGTCCGGTCGGGGCCGGATCGAACGCTGGCGGCGGCGGCCGCGGCGGGTGCCGTACGAGACGATCCCGCGCGTCGCGAGCCGGTCGACGCTGCCGCACCCACGCCTCCCGGTCGTGCTCTCGAACTGGGACAACACGCCGCGTTCGGTACGCCGCGGCTTCGTCCTGACCGGCGCGACGCCCGAGGCGTTCGGTCGCAATCTGCGCGCCGCGGTCGACGCCGTGCCGCGATCTCCCGCCCGACGAGCGCATCGTGCTCCTGAAGTCGTGGAACGAGTGGGCCGAGGGCAACTACGTGGAGCCCGACCGCCTCCACGGCACCGCGTTTCTGCGCGAGGTCGCGGCCGCGGTCCGAGGCGAGCCTGCGTGGGTCCGCCCCGGTGATCTTCTTCTGCACCCCGGACACCGAGCGACCGAGCGGTGGGGTGCGTGCGATCTATCGCGCCGTCGACCTCCTCAACGACGCGGGCATGGACGCGGCCGTGCTGCACACTCGGGCGGGGTTCCGGTGCACGTGGTTCGACAACCGCACGCGTGTCGAGCACCCACCGGTCACCGTCAGCGGCCACGACGTGCTCGTGGTGCCGGAGGCGTTCACGCCGGCCGATGTCGCGCGGCTCGCGCCCGGCGTGCCCAAGGTCGTGTTCAACCAGAACGCGTACCGCACGTTCCGGAGCGCGACGCGTCGCAACGGTCGCGTCGACGCGACCGCTGCCGACCACTCCTGACGTGGTCGGCGGTGCTCGTGGTGTCGGAGGACAACCGCGCGCTGCTCGAGCGCGCGCTGCCTCAAGCGCACGTCGTGCGCATGCACCACTGGATCGACACGTCGGTCTTCCATCCCGGACCGGCGCACGCGAGCAGCGCATCGTCGCGATGCCGCGCAAGCGTCCGGCCGACTTCCGGCTGCTGATCGACCTACTGCGCGCGCGCGACGCGCTCGGCGACTGGGAGGTCGTCACCCTCGAGGGCCGGCCCGAAGACGAAGTGGCGGCCGAGCTGCGCCGCGCCGCGCTGTTCGTCGCGCTCGGGCGCGAGGAAGGCTTCGGCCTCCCGGTCGCGGAGGCGTTGGCCAGCGGATGCCCGGTGGTCGGCTTCCACGGCATGGGCGGGCGGAGCTCTTCGGCTCCGAGTGGGCGGTCGCCATCGAGGACGGCGACGTCGGCGACGCTCGCAGCCTGGATCGAACGGTTCGTCGGCCGAGTACGACGAGTGCCGCGGCGAGTGGGAGCGCCGCGGTGCGAAAGCGACCGACTTCGTCCGTTCCGTCGTACTCGCGCGAACGCGCCACCGCAGACCTGGTCGCGTGCTTCGGCGCGATCGAGCCTCGTCCGACGGTCGCGGCGACGCCCGTGAGCTCCCGAGATCTGCCGCAACGGAGCGTGGCCGACCGCGCGCGGAAACGGGCAATCCAGCTTGGGCGCCGGTTCCTGAGTCCGCACATGAACTGAGCGAAGGCCGCCCTTCTGCGACTACCGCCTCATGAGTAACATGCGGCGGATGTTGGAGCGCCCCGGCGACGGCTCCGATGGAGCTGCGCGACTACCTCGGGATCCTCCGGCGCCGCGCCTGGGTCATCATCCTGGTGACGGCGGTCGTCGTCGGTGCCGCGGCGGCGTGGTCGTTCAGCCGCCCCAACGAGTACAAGGCGTCGGGCACGCTCGTCGTCTCGACGTCGGCAGCAACGGCGGTGACGTGGCCAACCAGGCCGACATCATCCAGAGCCAGGCCGTCCACGCACTTGCGGAGCAGGCATCTCCCGGCGTCGGTGGCGTCGCTGCAGACCCCGGCACCACCGGCGGCAGCATCACCGTCACGTCGACCAGCCGGAACCCGGCCCAGGCCGCGCGGACCGTGAACGCCCACGTCGACGCGTACCTCGCCTACCTCCGCCAGCAGGCCCAACAGCAGTACGACGTCCTCAACCAGACTCTGCAGCCGCAGATCGCGTCGCTCCAACAGCAGATCGCCGCGCTCGGATCAGCAGATCGCGCTCGCCGCAGCCGGCGTCGGCGCCGCCGAACCCGGTCGCCACGACCCAACGCAATGCTCTCAACGCGCAACTGGCACCGTTGCAGACCCAGCTGCAGAACTCCAGCATTGGCATCGCGCTCGCCGGGCAGGACGTGCAGGTGGTGTCGCGGGCAACGCCCCCCACGCAGCGCACGTCGCCCGATCCCAAGAAGGATCTCCTGGTCGCGCTGGGGCTGGGCTGCTCCTCGGGGTCGTGGTCGCCTTCCTCCTCGAGTTCCTCGACGACTCGATCCGCAGCCGCCAGGATCTCCTCGCCGCCGCCGGCAACAGCGTCCCCGTCATGGGGGTGATCCCCGCGCCACGATCGTCACGGGCCGACGTGGTCTCCATCACCGCGCCTCAGTCCCCCGCGGCCGAGGCGTACCGATCACTCCGCACCGCGGTCGAACTTCTCGCAGTTGAAGGGCAGCAACTGCATCGAGATCACCTCCACCCGCTCCCGCCAGGGCAAGACCGAGACGCTGGCGAACCTCGCCGTGCTCGGCGGCACGCGCCGGCCAGCGGGTCGTCGTCGTCGACTGCGACCTGCGGTTCCCGCGCGTCCACGACTACTTCGGCCTGTCCAACCAGGTTGGGTTCACCTCGGTCGTGCACGGCGAGCTGCTCTCCTCGGCGCTGCAGCGGGTGCCCGGCGTCGAGCGGCTCTACGTGCTCCCGTCGGGTCCCATCCCGCCCAACCCGTCCGAGCTGCTGGCCACCGAGCGCTGCCACGAGGTCCTCGCCTCGCTCCAGGCCGACGACACGCTGGTGATCGTCGACACGCCTCCCGTGCTCACGGTCACCGACGCCGCCGCGCTGGCGCCGTCGGCCGGGGGCATCCTCATCGTCGCCGCCGCCCGGGTCGACCCGCCGGAAGCAGGTGCGCCAGGCGCTCGAGGCCTTCCGTCAGATCTCGGCGCCCGATCCTCGGCCTCGTGCTCTACAGCGCCGACAGCGCCGAGACCGCGGGCTACGGCGAAGGCGCCGGCCGCCGCGAGCGGAGGCAGGCGCGCCGTCGCCGCACGGTCGAGCCGCCCACGCCGCGCGCCGAAGTCGGCTGATCCTACGGCTCGCTCAGCGGGCCCGCAACGCCTCGATCACCGCCGCGACCACCGCGCCCCACTGGTCGAGCGAGTGCTCGCGCTCGACCCGCGCGCGGAGGCGGATCACCGAGATCGGCGAGCTCGTCCTGGCGGGCGTCAGCGACCGCGGTGATGCACGCCGCCAGCGAGATCGCGTCGCCGGTGGCGAACACGAGCGGCAGCGACTCGCCGGCGAGGGTCGGCGTCAGCGCGGGACGGGACGAGAGCACGGCACGCCCGCACGCCATCGCCTCCAGCACGATGTGATCCAGGTCCGGTCCGGCGCCGGCGTCGATCACCGCATGCACGCGCGCGGAGGACCTCGGGCAGCCAGAGCGGACCGTCGGCATCGAGCAGCTCCACCGAGCGCGTGAGCATGAGGTCGGCGACGAGCGACTCGGCCGTGCGGCGCTCGGATCGCGACGACGGCGCGGAGCGAGTCCACGATCAGGAGCTGAGCATCGACCCCTCGGGCTCGCGCCTCGGCCAGCGCCCGCAGCGGCACTGCGAGCCCGCCTTGATGGACCGTGCGCCCGAGCAGCAGGATCCGCAGGGGTGGGCGGGGCGGGAGCGGAACCGCCGGCAGCGCGTGGGTGTCGATTCCGGCGCCGATGGCGAGGAACCGGCCGATACCGGTCTCGTCGACCGGCGCGAGCACGGCGTCGACGAGGTCGACGGTGTCGCGTTGGATCTCCTCGGCCGGGGGCCCGTCGCACCACCACAGCACCGGCACCGCGAACTTCCGCGCCACGCTGCCCGCTCGCCGGACGGTGCGGATGTCACCGTCGATGATCACGGCGGCGCCCGGCTCGTCGTCGCCCACGGCGACGAGGACCGATTCGAGCGGGGCGTCGAGTGCGGGAGACCGTGCCGTTGGACAGCGACACCGGACCGGCGCGGTCAGGAGCACCGGGACCCGGGTCGCTGACCATGACGACACGGTCGAAGTGATCGGAGAGCTCCCGGACGTGACCCGGGTGAGAAGCGATCCTCGGTGCCGTCGACTCGAGTGGCCGGCGTGACCAGCACGACTGTGCTCACGAGGCCGTCATCCAGTCCGCGAGCCGGGCGATGCCGAGCTCGTACTCGTTGAGGGGATCGCGTGCCCTCGGCCCGTCGTCCGGCCTCCCGGCCCATGGCGCGCGCGGTCGCCGGGTCACTGAGCATGGTGACGAGCGCATCGGCGAGCGCGACCGCGTCCTCCGGCGGCACAAGCGTGCCGGTGCGGCCCGGCTCGACGAGCTCGACGATGCCGCCTACCGCTGTTGCTACGACTGGGCGCTCGCGGCCCATCGCCTCGAGGATCACGCGCCCGAGACCCTCGGAACGCGACGGCAGCACGAGGCAGCTGCTCGCGTCGAGATGCCGACGCACGTCGGTCCTGGACATCGGTGCGAGGAGCTCGACCGAGTGCGCCAGCCCGTCGTTCCTGATCCGGTCGACGACTTCGTCGTGGCGCGTGCCGCCGCCGATCATGGTCAGCCGCGCGTCAGGGACGCTCTCAATGACGAGCGGCCAGGCGTCGAGGAGCACGTCGACCGCCTTGGGGCGCTCGAGCGCGCCGACGAAGAGGGCGCGCGGCGCGTCGGGCGGCTCGACCGGCGCGGCCGCGAGGAACTCGTCGTAGTCGCTGTACGCGATGAAGCGATCCATAGGGCCGTCGTACCCGGCGTCGCGGACGAGTTCGCCGAGCCACTCGCTCACGACGCGCACGCGGTCGGCGCGCCGCAGCGCCCACTCCGCGACCTGGTCGGCAAGGGGGCCGAGGAGCTGCCGGAGCGGGCCGCCGTAGAGACGCGTAGCGGTGCGCCAGTCGCCGTGCACCTCGATCTGCAGCAGCGGTCGACGCGCGCTCGGCAGCGCGTCGCGCAGTACGGCGACGCCGCAGGCCTCGAACGGGCTCTGGCAGACGATCGCCGCCGGTGGGCGGCGCGCTGCTGCGCGCAGTGCGAGCAGCGGACCGGCCGCGTAGAACAACATGCTGCCGAGCGGCGCAGGGTGCAGGCGTGGGAGCGCGATCGCTCGTGCGCCTGCGGGACGGCGGAGCCCTGCAGGCTCGCCGATGCACACGATGTACGAGCTGACGTGACGGGCATTGATGGCGTATTTCTGCTCGTCGTCGCGTGTAGGTGGTGCGGGCATGTCGGTCTTGCCGAGGAACACCACGCGTGGTGGGCGATCGACCAACTCGTTGAACAAAGCCTCCAGCTGGTCGACGCACTGGTCTAGTGTCCACTGCCGACCGGTGGCACGCGCGACCGTCGCGGAGCCGGCGCCGAAGCGCTTCGTCGCTCGTCAATCGATTGAACGCCGCTGCGAGCGCGCGCGGGTTCGTCGTCAACGAGCAGCGCGTCGAAACCGTCGGTCAGTACGTCGCCGAGGCCATGGTGCGCAGTGGTGACCACCGGGGTTCCGCACGCGAGCGCTTCGAGCACTACATGCGGCAGTCCCTCATAGCCGCTCGCGAGGACGAGCGCGCCAGCGTTGGCGATCCGGGTCAGGGTCTCGTCGTGCCCGAGCGCGCCCTCGAAGTGGACACGCGCGCTGATGCCTAGCTGATCAGCGAGCACTCGCCACGCGGCTTCCTCCGGACCATCGCCGATAACGTCGAGGTGCACGTCATCGCTCTGCGAGATCGCCGTGATGATCCGGTCGAGATGCTTGTGCGCGACCAACCGGCCGACGAACGTCACCCGAAGGTGACCGTTCGTCGCTGTCGCGTGGCGGGTATCGACGGCGCGCACGCCGTTGGGGACGACCCGCACGTCGTTGCGGTGCGCCCAGCTTCCGGCCCGTGCCGCCAAGTGTTGGCTCGGGGACAGTAGTGCCGTCGCGTTCCGGGCCGACCAGTTGCGCAGCACCCGCATCCCTCGAAGCGCGAGTGGGCCGCCGCGCTCGTCTTGGAACTCATCGAACGTCCGATTGGTGAGACCACGCCGCACGCCGCGCTCCCACGCCGGGTCGCCCACCACCTTGAGCGCGACCGGCCGGCCAGCGAGTCCGGCGCCGGCCACCGCGGCCAGGTCGAGGCCGGTGGCGTAGACGACGTCGTGGTCGCGAGCGAGCCGAGCGACCCAGGCCAGCGCGCCGGCAGTGCGGAGGGGCCAGGGCCACGTTCGCGGGAACCGCACGAGCGGTGGGTGCAGTTCGACCCGCCGCTCGTCGGTCAGGGTGAGCACCGTGACGTCGTGACCCCGATCTGTCAGGGCACGCCTCACGTCGGCGGCATGCGTCGCCGGCCCACCGATGTCAGGCGGGTAGATGCCCGTGACGACCAGGACCCTCATGGCGAATCCGTCACGATTTCCGATCGAGTGCCGTGATCACGTCGTCGACATCCGGAGCTGAGATCACGGTTGATGTCCTGTCGCTGGTCGACGACTCGAACGAACGCGCCCCCGCCTCGAGATGGATGCACCGTAGCGGCTGGGCCCCCGCCCGTTCCAGCGCGCGGCATGCGCCCAATCGACCCGGCCGCGGTCCGGATGCTCCTGGCGCGGTCAAGCGCGAAGGCCGCGGGCGAGCTTTGACGAATCATGGGAAGCGCTGACGCCTCGTCGCGCAGAGCGGAGCGATCCCGCGCTCTCCGCGCCCCCATAACCGCATCGGCTGGCGTGTTCGGAAACGCGCGACTCCCGTCGAGGAAGGAGTGCCTACCAATGAGGGCTTGAGTTAAGGCGCGGTCACGACCTTGGTGTTCTGCACACCCTTGACATCTTCAAAGGTGAGCGTCACCTGCGTCCCGGGAGAAGCAGGCACGGCAGCCGACCAGTCCATGCGCCACTGGTACCCGGTCGAATACGTCCCGCTGATCACCGTCCACGTCATCGTCGCGGCACCGGAGGCGCCTGATGGCGTCCGCCATCGCACGTCCCGCACCGCGAAGTTGTCGGTCGCCGAACCCGAGAAGACGACGGACGCTCCGGTCCGGGCGGAGGTCCCCACCGTCGCTGACGGTGGTTGAGTGTCCACAATGCCTGGCGTGGCCGCGGCTTGCATGCCCGGAACGTACGGGCGTGTAGTCGAAGGAAGATTGAATGCCACCGTATGCGAAGTTGGCGAACGCCCCCCAGTACCCCACTTGCGGAAGGCGGCCAACTGGGCGGCGACCTCCTGCGGCGAACGGGCGGCGCTGAACGATGAGCGGACCGGAGTTGATCCACGCGAACGGATCCCAATCGATGCGGCTGGACGCGTACGCCCAGTTCGAGAGTCGACGGCTGAACATCGCCGACATCCGGTTGAGGTCGTAGGTGAAGGCGGTGTCCCACGTGGCCTGGAGAGGTGCGAGGTCTTGTTGTACGTGTGGTCCATGAAGCGGATTGGGCCGTAGCCGGGGACGCTGGTCATGCCGTCCCAGAAGTTGATCTGCACCATGCTCTGGTACGCGTTCGGGGCGCGGTTGATCTCCTGCTGCACCAGCTCCGACCAGCCCTCGGGAAGCAACGGGTGGATGGCAATGATGTCGATTCCCGGATAGGCACCGACCAATGCCGTCATGAGCTGCGCGCCACGCGCCTTCACCTGCGCACGGACGGCTGACTCGGTATGTGTGTTCCCCGCGAAGTTCCAGACCCATGTGCCCGCCGTGCCGGACTTGCCCGGGTACTGCTCTTGGTCGAACGCGACGCCGGCGAATCCGAGGAGCTTCGCTGCGCCGGCCAAGTTCGCCGCTTGTGGCAACACCTTGTTCGACCAGGTGGCGTCGTCGAACCAGTCTCCGAAGGGTGCGGTGCTGTTCCAGTAGTTGCTCATTCCAACGCCCAGCCAGAGCTTGATGCCGCGCGCCGCCGCTCGCCTCGCGATGTCGGTGCCACGGATCTCGCGTTGCAGGGTGTACGTCGTGGCGGATTAGCGATGAAGACGGATCTCCCGTGAAGGTCCGATCGCCACCGAGCCCGTAGAGGTACGGATTGGTGCACACGAAGCCCCCGACGCCTCGGCTGCGCCAAGGTCGAGCTGCTGGTCGGTCAACGCGACGACATCCCAGCAGTTCGTCCAGAAGATGATCCGGCTCGCAGCCGACCTACGTCAGGGGGCTGGGCGACCGGGTCCGCGGGCGCGGCGGTGGTCGTCGGTGCGGCCTTGGTCGTGGTCGTCGTCGGTGGTCGTGGTGGTGGTGGTGGTGGTCGTCGTCGGTGCCGTGGTGGTGGATGTGGTCGGTGTGGTGGATGTGGTCGTTGCGGTGGTGCTCGTCGGAGCGGTCACCGCAGGTTTGGGTCCGGTTGTCGGCGGAGCCGCCGCGGGTGGCGGAGGCGCGCATGCCGCGAGGACCAGCGCCGAAATCGAAAGAACCGCAAGACCGCACCACAAGCCGCGGTTGGAGCGATGCGGCCCGCGACTGCGCATGCCCATGTATCGACATGCGTTCGTCCAACTTGACGGGCGAGCCCACGAAGTTCAGGCGTTGACGTCCATGACTTCGTCGTTCAGCAAGGGCGACCGCGGGGGTAGCGGCCAGTATCCCGAGGAACGTCGCCGCGAGGACGCTCTCGGGTTGCGCCGCCATAGAGCGCGTTGTCGTTCCACCACACCAGGATGACGACGAGCAAAACGACGGCTGCCCGGGCAGCGATGTACAGGCGGTAATTCGATCGGACGCTTCGCAGAATCCCGGAAATTCCTCGGCCCAGAGCGAGCAAGACGGCAATTAGCAGGAGAAAGCCAATTAGGCCGGCCTCGGCGAGAACCTGTACGTACGAGTTGTGCAACTCGGTGCGTGTGGCCGCCTTCGGGGATGAACTCAGGATTGACGCCTGAGCCGAAGCGCTTGTGCAGCGCCGCGCTCACCGTCCGGCGACCCGACCTCCACCGGCGCCTGTTGCCACCCGATGCCGAACAGAGGCTGCTGCTGGAAGAGCTCGAGTCCCGCGTCGGCCAAGACGACGCGGTGCACGGTGGTGCTCCCGCCGAACTTGCGAGACGTCGGCAGGTTCGCTGGGCCGGAGCGCCATCGCGGCGCCGAGACCGATAACGACCAACGCGAGCAGGCGCGTCGGCACCACCAATTGCTGGCGCGAGGCTTGGGAGCGCCGGGCATTAACGGTTTGGACTCCATAACACGCCGAGCGCGAGAACCGCCGCCGTAGTTGACCGAGTGAACGGGTCATCAGGAGCCCGACGACGCCGATCGCAAACATCAGCACCTTGAGTGACGATGAGATACGTAACAGGACCGTGCAATGCGAGCACGATGACGATCGCCGCGAGCAAGCCCGTACTGTTCGGATCGTTCGCCCCGCTCAGGCGCGCCCCGAGATGGCCCGTGGCTGCGCGCCGTGAAGAGTGCTCTGACGATCTCTGCGGTCGTGACGAGTGCGATCGACTCCGAGTAGGAACTCGATGTCGCGCGATCCGGTAGACGGCGTAGGGCACGAACCAGACGAGCGCAAACGTGGCCACGAGGCGCATCCAGCCGACGAGCGCTCCCACGTCGGCGGTGCCGTGCACGAGCAACGGGTAGAGCGAAAAGCCCAGCACCGCGAGCCAGGCCGCGAGAAGACGTCGACCGGGTATCCAGCCGCGCTGGTCCGTCGCGGGCTCGGAGTACCACAACCCATCCCGCCAGCGCGACCAGGAAGACATCGGGGACGCGCAGATCGACCGAACCGAGCGAGACCGAGTCATGGGCGTAGCCGAACACGACAGCGGCGATGAGGCCGGCAAGGCACCACTTCGGTCCCTGCGAACCACGAGGAAGCCGAATGCCACGAGTAGCGGGTGCGGCGAGCAACGCAACGCCGACCGATATCCCGTCGGACGAGGTCGAGACGGCGACGACACCAACGCCAACGCCGACGGCGACGACGCCGACGCAAAGCAGCGAGTCCGCTCAGACTTGGCCTCGCCGTTCCCGATCCCGCGAGCCGGGTGCCGAACGGTAGCGTCAACGGGCGAACTCCGTGAGCGACAGGGTCGAGATCGGGACGATGGGCACCAAGCGCGGAAAGTGTAGGACGAGTTCGGCGCGCTGTCCTCTTCGCTGTGTCTTGCAAGTTGCGGTACCTCCTGGTGCCTCGCGGACTCAGCACGCAGGCGGACGCCGCCGCTTCTCGTCCGCGCCCAACAGCGCGAACCGAATCGTCGTTTGGACCGAGTGCTTTCAGGCGTACAAGCTCACGAACACACAGCTGGATGCGTGGGAGGCCCGCGGTGCGCGTGGCTTCGTATGCAGCCTCCGGCGCCTCCAGGGTATGGGTGCGACCACCCGTTTCACGGGTGACTTGAGCCAGCTCGGTGGGGCCGACTACGTGCTCGAGCGCACGCTGCGCGACTCCAAGATCGTCGAACGCGCCCACGAGCACGGCATGAAGATGTACTGTGGGCTTCTACTTCGCGAATTCAGCAATCCGGCCACACCGCTCGTCGACTGGTTCGACGACGCAGCATGGAACGGAACGGTCGACGCCCGCGGTCGATGACGTCGCAGCCGCTGCGCGTGCCCTTGGTTTCGATGGGCTCGCCTTCGATCAGGAGCTCTACCCACAGAGCGGCGGCGAGCAGACTGCATCATGGCAATGGAACTACCCAGGCAATCAGCACTCTGAGGCGGAGACTAGGGCGAAGGTTGCGCGGCGGGGCCAGGATCTCATGCGTGCGATCCTGAACGCGTACCCCAACGTGGACATTCTGGCGTACTTCCAGAATTTCCCCGATACCTGGGACGAGGTCGTGCAGGAGAACGTCAATCACGTCCAGAATGCATTTCAGGGTTCGGTGCAACTCGATCTCTGGAACGGGCTCACAGAGGTCAAGGGGTATCACCGGATCACATTCCTCAACGCGACGTTCTACAAGACGTCCCACGTAGGGACCTGGGACAACGCCTATGCCTACGAGTACAACTCCCTGTTCGCATTCCTGTCCCGCCGATTCGCGAGTTGGTCATATGCCTCCAGTCGTGTGCAGGAGACGCCATTCGTATGGATTAGCTCGGGCACGACCAGCTTCGAGAACGCGCGATCCGCCCTCCTACGTCGCCGAGCAACTCGACGCCGCCCGACGTTGGGGCATGGGTCGGATGTTCGCCGACTTTGCCTATGGTGACTCCAGAGGGTTCGACTACGCGCCCGTACGACGCGGCGATGCACGCGGCCAGCCGTCCCGGCGTTGTCGACGACAACCCTCCGACGGTCGATGTCGACCAGAGGGATGCGCCACAACAGACCCGCTGCAGATCAACGGGACCGCCCACGACAACTATGCGGTTCGGTTCGTCCGCTGGCGGACCGGCGACGGGGCCAGCGGCGTGGCCGAGCTGACCTGGGACCCTGGCCCGGGCGATCCCACCAATGGCTGGAAGGCATGGAAGACCACGTGGACGGCGAAGCGGCGTGCCGCTTCACAGCGGCTCCAATACCCTGACGCTGACGGTCGAGGACATCAAAGGGCTGCGGACGGTGAAGACCGTGAAGGTCGTCCGTTGACGATGCGGGTCCTGCACGTGCAGCGGGCAAAGGGCGTTTCCGGGTCGGAGCGGCACCTGCTCTCCTTGCTCCCCGCACTCGGTGCCGTGGGAGTCGAGACGCGCATGTGCGTGCTCTCGACCGGTGACGGGCCGCGGTTCGTCGACGAACTGTCTGCATCGGGCATCGACGTGACGATGCGCAACGCCGGCGGCAACCTGAACGCCAAGCTGGTGCCGGAGCTCATGGCGGAGATCCGAGCGTTCCGGCCGGACATCGTGCACACGCATCTGTTCCACGCCGACCTCGTCGGCCAGGTCGCGGCAGATGAGCCGCGTGCGGGGGATCTCGTCGGTGCACTCGACAGACGACTTCTACCGACGAGAGCCGTATCGGAGCGCCGGCGCGCGCTCAGCCGGCTCGACCCGACGCCGCATCGCGATCTCGGAACACGTCGCCCGCTTCCTCCGCGAAGTCCGGCTGGCGCCCTCCGGAGCGCATCCGGGTCGTCTACTACGGCATCGATGCCGACGGGTGGGCGCGAGAGGCACCAACGAGCGGCGTCGCGAGGCAGGCATTCGACGTCCCCGAGGGAGACCTCGTCATCGGAATCGCCGCGCGGCTGATCGCCGGGAAGGGTCACGCGACGCTCATCGAAGCGGTCGGCCGGGCAATCCGCGATGACGGGATTCCGGCGTTGCTGCTCATTGCCGGGGCAGGCGAGGAGCGCGTACGCCTTGAGGCGCTGGCGGCGAAGTACTGTCCTCCCGATCGGGTGCGTTTCCTCGGGTTCGTGTCTGATGTCGAGGCGTTTCTCGCCGCCTGCGACATCGTGGCGTTTCCGACCGACGGTTACGCAGAGGGATTTGGCCTCACCGCTCTCGAGGCGATGGCTGCCGCGCGACCGGTCGTCGCCACTCGATACGCATCGCTCCCCGAGGTCGTGGAGGACTCCGTCACAGGTGTACTGGTCACCCCTCGGTCCGTGGACGATATGCACGGTGCGCTCGTCGGGTTGGCAAAGGATCAGGCCCGCCGGACGGCGATGGGTCGAGCCGGTGCCCAGCGCGCCGGTGAGGTCTTCAGGCTCGACCGGATGGCCGCCGCCACACGCGCCGTCTACGACGAAGTCGTCGACGGAGCGGCCACTGACAGATGACGCGCGGGCTCGGCCGCGCCTGAGCCACTCCATGGTTGGGCACTGTCAGCTTTGGGCCTGGAATGCCACGTCGTCGTGCCAGTCATGCTAGGTATCGGTCGAGAACCTCACGCTCGTACCGGCGCGTGACCGTTCTCACGTCGAGTTCTGCACCGGCGGAGCGCGCTGCCTCTGCAAGCGTCCGTCGCCTCATCTCGTCCGCTTCGAGTGTGGCAACCGCGCCGACGAAATCCCGGGGGGACTGTACGACGATTCCTGCCCCTGCCTCCGTGAGCACCTGGGTGGGGCCCTGCGCATAGGCAACTGTCGGGATCCCGAGAGCCATGTACTCCGCAAGCTTCATCGCGGGACGCCTTGGTCCCGCTGTCGCGGATACAACGCGATATCGAAATTGGAGATGTAGGACATGACATCGGCGGGCCCGACGTGTCCTGTTAGCAGCACGTCTGGATAGGCACGGCAACGGCGCCGGAGGTGCTCGCCGGGCTGGCCGATCAGCCAGAGCCTTGCATGAGGAACCTGCACGTGGACCTCGCGCCAGAGTTCGAGCAGGTGCTCGACGTTGAAGAGCGTGTTGTCACCGCCCCTGTCCTCATCGCAGAACAACCATGCCGCCACGTAACCGACGATGAACTCGCGACTCGTGCGGTGCGCATGGGCAACCCGGGAGACCGCCTCCGGATCAAGCAGGTCGAGGCGCACGGGTTGTGGTATCACGTGGTAGGGCTTTTCAACTCCCAGCGCCTCGAATTGCCGAGCGGCCGACTCTGCTGTCACCACATACGTCGCGACGTTGCTCCGGCCGAGAAGCTGAGCCTCCCCGGGCGTCAAGGCCGGGTCATCGACGTCCACCACCACCTTCCCGCGGAACCAAGGAACCTGGGCTGCGCCTGTGCAGAAGGCGAAGCGATAGCGCTGACTCGCTGCACCGAACACGATTCGATGCCGCAGGTCCCTCGAGGCCCGATATGCCCGATGCTGCAGTCCCCGAACGATCCTGGGGCCAGCGCAGATCGCGAGATAGCTATCGATGCGCGACAGCTCGGGAAGAAGCGCGTCATATCGCATGTTGTTGTGGGCACCGCGGAACCACACGTTGTGGTGGAAGATGCGATTCGGATTTGGCATCGGTCCATGGAAGAGCGATACGAAGGGACGGCTCTCGTCGGCGACGGTGTCATCGAAGCCGGACATCGTTCGGTTCCGTCGATGGGGTGCTCGCATCGCCTCTGGGATGGTCAGCCGCGAGCCCATGCCCGCCCTCCTTGAGTTCGATTTCGGGGGGAACGTCGGCGTCTCGGATTCTTCGAGCAGCTCCGGAGAGGCGCCGAGAACCCGGGAGAGCGGGATCCAAGCGCGCGAGACTAGGTGCGACGCCCGCTCGATACCAAGGAGGTCATGCGGAATCGCGCGGTTTAGCACTCTCGACCCGACACGCAGACATTCACGCACGAGCGGAGTTGCACGACGAGAGGGATACGGCCGACGGCCGCGTCCGTCCGGGACCAGAAGAGTCAATCCGGATCGGCGCAAGGCGACAGCAACTAGTTGAATCGCCCTGGGTTGATTGGAGGCTCCAGACCTTGGAAACGAGGATGGAGTCATGCCGAAGGAGATGTCACCTGGGAAGCCGACCACGCGGCGTTACAGCGCGGAGGAGAGGGAGCAGGCGGTGCGGCTGGTGCGTCAGCTGCGCAAGGAGCTGGGGACTGATCACGGGACGATGCAGCGGGTTGCGTGAGCAGCTCGGGATCGGGGTCGAGTCGGTGCGGTCGTGGGTCAGCAGGCCGACATCGATGACGGGGTGAAGGCCGGGACTGTCGAGCGAGGACGCGGCGCGCATCAAGGAGCTCGAGCAGGAGAACCGCGAGTTGCGGCGCGACGAACGAGATCTTGCAAGTAAGGCGTCGGCTTATTTCGCCCAGGCGGAGCTCGACCGCCCATGGAAGTGATCGTCGCGTTCATCGACGAGCATCGGGCGAGTTCGGGGTCGAGCCGATCTGCAAGGTCGTTGCAGGTCGCTCCGAGCAGC
Organism: uncultured Actinomycetes bacterium; assembly: GCA_963781425.1. GTDB lineage: Bacteria > Actinomycetota > Acidimicrobiia > IMCC26256 > PALSA-610 > DASQHW01. The sequence goes on from CAWAGX010000005.1 coordinate 16,492, forward strand.
TACTACGCGGCGAAGAGGCGACTGGTCGAACCGTCGGCGAGGGCGGTGCGCGACGCGGTCATGATGCCGATCCTGTTGGCGTTGTGGGTCGCGAACCGCAAGGTCTACGGCGCGCACAAGCTCTGGAAGGCGGCGCGGCGCGCCGGTCATGACATCGGCCGGGACCAGGTCGTGCGCCTGATGCGAGCAGCTTGGGATCGAAGGCGTGTCGCCGGCAACGGAAGAAGATGTTCACGACACGCCAGGATCCGGACGCGTTGCGGGCACCGGATCTCGTGGACCGGCAACTTCAGCGCCAGCGGCGCCGAACCGGTTGTGGGTCACGGACCTGACCTACGTGCCGACACGGTCGGGGATGGCGTATGTGTGCTTCATCGTCGACGCGTTCTCGCGTCGGATCGTCGGGTGGCGGGTCGCGTCGAACATGAAGACCGAGATGGTCCTCGACGCGCTCGAGATGGCACGCCTGTCGCGTGGTGCTCGTCGACTCGTCGGTCTCATCACGCATTCGGATGCCGGGTCGCAATTCACGAGCGTGCGCTTCACCGAACGACTCGACGAGATCGGCGCCCGCCCGTCGATCGGCACCGTCGCCGACAGCTATGACAACGCGCTCGCGGAGACGACGAACGGGCTCTACAAGACCGAGCTCGTCTACGGGCCCGACGCCACCGGCTGGGACGACGTCGACGAACTCGAGCTCGCGACGCTGTCGTGGGTGCACTGGTTCAACGAAGACCGGCTGCACGCGCACTGCGACGACGTGCCCCCAGCCGAGTTCGAAACCGCGTTCTACGCTGCCACCGCGACACCCAGCGGAGTGCTCTGAAACCAAACCACCGAGCCTCCATCAAACCCAGGGCGATTCAAGTGCCGTGACCGGCAACGTTCGGGGGGCCGCGTCCACCATCTGATGCTCGGGGTCGCGCAGACTTGGGGTATGGCTGAACGGGTTTAGGTTCGTGATCTGACGAACGACGAGGGCCGCGGTTTTTGTTGATCGTGCGGCGCGGGTCGGGGTCGGTGGTGCGGTGGCGCCGAGCGCAGATCGTGTTGTGGTCCGCGAACGAATGGATGTGCCGGCGATCGCGAAGATCGCGTTCACGTCCCAGGATCGGGTCCGGGCGGTGATCCACAACTTCAACGACGACGGGTTCGATTCGCTCGCACCGAAGTATGCGGGTGGTCGACCACCGACGTTCACACTGCCGCAGCGACGCGAGATCAAGAAGATCGTGCCGTCGAGACCGACGGACCATGACCTGCCGTTCTCGACGTGGTCGTTGTCGAAGCTGGCCGAGTTCTTGGTGGCTGAGGGGGTGGTCGACGACATCAGCCACGAAGGCCTTCGCGTCTTGCTCCGGGAGGAAGGCGTCTCGTTTCAAGTCATCAAGACCTTCAAGATGAGCAACGATCCCGACTTCGAAGCGAAGAAGAACCGGGTGCTCGAGCTCTACGACATCGCGGATGGCAAAGCCCCGCCGGGCCCAGACGACCCGACGGTGGTGATCTGCATGGACGAGTTCGGACCGTTGAACCTGCAGCCGCATCCCGGCAAGCACTGGGCCCCAGTCGCGGCGGGCAAGGGTGACATCGCCACGCCTCGTCGCCGCCGACGCCGGGCGACGTTCCACCGGCCGCACGGGGTTCGTCACTTGTTGGCCGGTTACGACCTCTCGACCGATCGGCCCTACGGGCACGTCAAAGCGCGCAAGGACGCACCGAGTTTCTCGCGTTCTGTCGCCACCTGCGATCGTTGCATCCACCCGAAGTGCGCATCGCGATCGTGCTCGACAACTGGAGCCCGCACCGCTCGACGAAGAAGGACACCCGGGTCGGCGACTGGGCCGCGGCGAACAACGTCGAATTCGCATACGTGCCGTTCTACGCGTCGTGGCTCAACCGCATCGAGGCCCAGTTCACTGCGCTGCGCTACTTCGCTCTCGACGGCACCGGTCACCCCAGCCACGAAGTGCAGGGCCGCATGATCCGCCGCTACATCGCCTGGCGGAACCGCAACGCCCACGACCGCGCACTACGTGAACTTGTGAAACGCGCAAACGTTGCCTGACGCGGCACTAGGTGTACCCGGCCATCAGGTTGGTGACAGGCGACTGATCGGCGGGTTGCCTCCGAGGGCGCTGTGGCGGCGTTGAGTGTTGTAGTGCTCGAGCCAGGGTGCAAGCGCGGCGGTGCGTTCGTGGTTGGTGAGGAATACCTGCCGGTAGGCCCATTCGCTTTGGAGAGTCCGGTTGAAGCGCTCCACTTCGCCGTTCTGCCAGGGGCAATGCGGCTTGATCAGGAGTTGGGTGATGCCGGTCTCGGTGAGGAGCCGGCGGAGCGAGGCCGAGCGTGTATAGCTCCAGTGGTTGTCGGTCATCACTACCGCGATGGTGATCCCGCGTGCGGCGAGCTGTTCAACGGCACGCGGCGAAGAACGCTGAACAGGTCGCAGCTTGTTCGTTGGGGAGGATCTCTGAGTACGCGAACCGGCTGTGGTCGTCGACGACCGAATGGACGTAGTCGTAGCCAACCACGAGCTTCTTGCGTGCCGAGGTTGAGCCCATCTGACGGCCGTGTGCTCGCCAACCACCACCGTCGGGGATCCGGCCGATCTTCTTGACGTCCATGTGGACCAGCTCGCCCGGACGGTCGCGTTCGTAGCGCACCGCGGTGGTCTTCGACGCCCGGATCACTTCCCCCGTGATCGGGTCACACGTCGCGAGCCGAGGCAGGTGGTGACGACGAAGGATCCGGCTCACCGTCCGCGGCGGGATCCCGAGCTCGGGACCGAGCCAGTCTTGGCCTCGACGATGCTGCACCCTCGCCGCGACGACCACCGCCTCGACCTCGGCCGGAGTCTTGGTCGGCATGCGATGCGGTCGCGACGACCGATCGACCAACCCAGATTCACCTTCGGCGTCGAAGCGGGCGACCCAACGATGGGCGCACTGGCGCGAGATCCCCATCGCCTTGGCGACATGTGCGATCGGCATCCCCTGGACTCGGACCCGCTGCACCAGCAGACAACGACCATGGAACGTCAACCGAGCGTTACGGTGAGACACGAAGACCTCCGGGTTGTGGAGACGGCAATCCCCACAGCTTCGGAGGTCTTCCCTTCAGATCAACGGACCGTCACGAACGTCCTGGCCGGGTACAACTAGGTCGTTCCCGCAACCGATTCAGGACTCGTCGCTATGCTCGACAGCTCATGCACAGATCGGACCAGCAGTCGACGACCGTCGCGCTCGCCGGGCGGCAGTCCGCCCAGCCGGCGACGACCGTGTCGTCCGATTACATACAGCGGTGAACAGGCTGCGCGGGCCCGATTTCCTCGGGCTCGGAGCGCAGAAGGCAGGGACATCGTGGATCTACAACTGCCTTCACGACCACCCGGAAGTGTGCATCCCGATCAAGGATCTGCACTTCTTCAGCCGCGAGCGGAACTGGGTCCGAGGCTTCACCTGGTATGAGGAACAGTTCGCACGATGCTCCACGGGCAGCATCGCCGGGGAGTTCTCGACCTCGTACCTCGCTGACCCTATTGCGCCTCGCCGAATACACGCGCGTTACGCGCGTGTGCGAATGATCGCGTCTTTGCGCAACCCCGCCGATCGCGCGTTCTCGAACTTCTTGAACGATCTGCAGGCGGGAGCATTGTCGCCACACACGAAGTTCGAAGACGCGATCGGATCACACCCGGAGTATCTGCGTCAAGGTGCATACGCGTCCCAGCTCCGTCGTTACCTGGACCTCTTTCCCCGCGAGCTACTCCTGATCTTTCTTTACGATGACATTGAACGTAACCCGCTCGAGCTCATGTCATCGATTTACTGCTTCCTGGGCGTTGACGACGCGTTCGTTCCACCGATGCTCCACGAGCGAGTGAACGTGGCGCGCGTGCCGCGTTCGGCTGCGGCCGACCGCCTCGTGCAGAAGGCCGTTACGGGCCTGCGTCGGCGCGGACTGGACCAAGTTGTGCGGCTCGCCAAACGGAGCGGCCTCCCGCGCGTCAGCCACCTCCTGAACTCCAGGCCCGATGCCCTGGCTGAACACAAGCTGACACCGGAGCGGAGGCAATGGCTCGCGGCAACCTTCGCCGAGGAGATCGATGAACTCGAGCAAATGCTGGGCCAAGACCTGGGAGCGTGGCGTTGTTGAAGCCGGTCCTCATCTGCCAAGCGGTCGACCAAGACGACCCGGTCAGCGCGACCCTTGTCCGATGGATCCGCAGTCTCGCCCGCAATCCGTCAGTTGCTACGGTCCGCGTGCTCGCCCTACGGGTCGGGCGTTTCGACCTGCCGGACAACGTCGTGGTGGTCGATCTCGGTGTCGGGAAACTCGCTCGACTCGTGCGCTTCTATGCCGCGATCGCAGAGGCCATCCGGCGCCGGCAGGCGGACTTCTTCTTCGTGCTCCAGGGGGGTCCGTACCCGGCCCTGCTCTTGCCGGTGAAGCTGCTGACTGGGCGTCGCATATATCAGTGGAAGACGCACAGATACGTGAGTCGGCGCATGGCGTTTTACGCACGCTGGTGTGACGACCTCGTCTTTACCGCTACGCCGAGTTCGTTCCCCCTCGCGCTTCCCAATGTGCGTGTCGTCGGACACGGGATCGACATGCAACAGTTCCATCCGATGCCAGATGACCGTCCAGAGTCCGGCGACTTGATCGCGGTCGGGCGCCTCACCCCGGTCAAGCGGCTCGACCGGCTGATCTCTGCAGTTGCCGCGTGTCGCGGCTCGTCAGGACGGATGTGGTCTCTCGACATCTGCGGCCCTGAGCTCGAGGGCGATCGAAATTACCGGGCGACGCTCGACGACCTCGTAGCGCGCCTCGACTTGTCGGGATCCGTGCGGTTCCTGGGTCCCGCCTTGCACGACGAGATAAGTCCATTGCTGGCCCGCTACCACGCAAGCGTGAACTTCTCTGATACCGGGTTCGACAAAGCGATCGCGGAGGCGATGGCGTGCGGAAAACCGGTTCTGTCGACCAATGCGTGTTTCGCCGAGCTTCTTCCCGAAGATCTTCGGGATCTGCTCGTCCTCGACCACGACGACGTCACCGAGCAAGCCCGGGGAATCACGCGCTTACTCGAACTAGGCGAGTTGGAGCGGCGCGACGTCGGTCAGCGGCTCCGCGCGATCATCGAGGAGCATCACGGCCTGGCCCAGTTCTGGGGGAAGATTCTGTCTGAGATCGAGCGGTCGAGTTCTCGAGGTGGGCGTCATGGAGAGGTCCGACGGGGCGCACTCCCATGAGCGCGAAGACGGCATTGCGGAATGGCAGCATCGTCGCAGCCGCATTCGGCCAGCGTCTGCTCTCGTCACACCGACGAACGCGGCAGACCGTCATGCTCCATGACATCGAGTCCACCCGAGCGTTCCGGCGGTGCGTTGACTGGCTCTTGACTCGTTATACGATCGTTCCTCTCGGAGAGCTTGTCGAGGCGAGCGACGAACCGAGCCAAGCGCGTCTCGCGTTGACGTTCGATGACGGGTACGCCGATTGGCACGAGATCGCCGCTCCAGTGCTCGAAGAGCTGCGCTGCCCTGCAACCTTCTTCGTCTCGTCGGGCTTCGTAGGACTTGGGCTAGCCGAGGCGCGAGATTTCCGGCTCCGGCGACTAGGACGTTCGCGAGAACTTGCCCCCCTCAGTGTCAGCCAACTTGGCGACCTCGCTGCGAGTGAGCTCTTCGAAATCGGCAGCCACACTGTGTCGCACATGGACTTCTCCGTCGACTCAAGGCTTGGCACGCTTTCGGCCGAGATCGATGCAGATCGGATGCAGCTTGAGAATTGGACCGGCGCGGCCGTGCGCTGGTTTGCGTACCCGTGGGGTGGCCAACGGCAGTTGGTGCCAGCGGCGATCGAGTACCTGCGACGCTCGGGGTTGGAGGCTGCCTTCACCGCGCTACCTGGGTCGCTTGATCAGGCAACGGATCGCTTTCAGCTTCCCCGGCAGAGCATCGACGTCTTGAGCCGCCCGTCGTTGTGGGCCGCGCGCCTCGACGGAGGTTACGACCTCGTGTTCGCTACGAAGCGATACCTCTCAAGAACGGGCTAGCAACCGGTCGTGCCCGTGGAGTGGTTTAAGTCGTGAGGGCCCACTGGTGAATGGGTCACCGCTTGATCCTCTGTGTGATGCGACCAAAGATCATGCAGAAGGAGGCTCGCTCGCGATGAACTCCTTACTAGTCTGCGTGGCGGTTCGGGCGCCAGCGATCGGAGAGGCCCTGCGCCGCGGCGACGCGCGCCGATGCTCGTGATCTGATGAGCCCTGCCGGGTCAGCGCCAGCGGGTCGAGTATTCGCAAGGGAGGTGGATCGCCATCGATGGGTGTTACCCAGCGTCCGACCGTCATCTTCATCGCGAGTGAAGGCCGTAGTGGTTCGACGCTTCTCGATTTTCTCATCGGTTCACACTCCGACGTGGTCAGCGGCGGCGAGTTGATCGACCTGCCATCCAGGGGATCCGCGCGCAAGGAGGGCGGACAGCAGTGCACTTGCGGCGCTTCGATCACGGACTGCGGACACTGGCGTGCTGTCAACGCTGAGCTACTTGCCTCGGCGGGGCAATCGATCGACAGCTTGGCGTTGCACTCGTCAGACAGCGACGTCTTCCGTCGGGACAATCTTGCGTTGTTCTGCGCGATGAGCGCGGTGAGCAAGTGTCATTTCGTCGTCGACTCGTCGAAGAGGCACTTCCGCCTCGAACGCTTGCTAGCAATCCCGGAACTCGATGTTCGAGTCGTTCATCTCGTTCGCCACCCGTGCGGAGTCACCTACTCGCACATTCGGTCGGGGGGCAACGTGTCATTCCCGTCATACGGCTTGGGGTTCTCATATCTGCGCGGCGAGCTACGTATCCTTCGCCTGCTTTCAGACAAGGATCACCATTTCGTACGGTACGAGGATCTGGTTCGTGATCCTGCGACAGTTCTCGCGACGCTGATGGACTGGCTCGGCCTCGCGTACGAACCGTCACAGCTCGAGTGGTCGGACACTCAACATCACAGCGTCGGCGGGAACCCGATGCGGTTTGCCGGGAACTCGACCATATCTCCCGATGTCGAGTGGAAGCAGAAACTCGGTACTGTCCGGAAGATGATCATCAGCGCGGTGACGTTGCCAGTGCGCCAACCACAGATCGCTCACCTCATCGCGTCCGGCCCACCGACAGCCAGGTCGAGCGTCCACGGGATCGCCTCGCACCCCTCGCGGAAATACGGCCAGCGTTCTTCGTAACCCCCTCCAAACCGTGCGCTCCGGTACCAGGGTTGCGAAGCCTTGCGGGCCTCGCGCCGTCGTATGGTCGGAGCAGCGCTCGCATGTGGGGGTCCGGGGCGGCTACCCGCCGACCGAGTACCGGCTCGAGTGCATCGCGACTGCGCGACCCCTACCTGCGCGATCTGAACCGAAACGAGCAATCGTCGGCGCACAGCCGGCGACGAGAGGAAGTCGACCTCCGCGGTAGGGGCGACGCGGTGGCAGGCTCTCATGGTGCCGCCGAACGCCGATCGACCTCGAGTCATTAGTTCGAGTAGCCGCGCCAACCATGACGGAACAGCTCCGTGGGTTCGTCGCTTCGTTGCTGCCGGGCCGACCGAAGTGATGCCGTTCACACGTGCCGGCTGCCGATTGGCGAGCCGGCAATTCTCCTGATCATCCGGTACAGACGCGAACGCGTGACGATCGGCATCACGGTCCAGTACATCGGCGAAAACGACACTCGTAGACGTAGCCGGGAGAATCGTCTGCGGACGGCGATTCTCCTGAGTGGATGATCCGGAGAAGGCGCGACGTGCTGGAGTCCCTCCCTTGCGAAGACGAGCTCAAACCTCGCGACCGCTTCGTCGACCGAAGCAGCGTCATACTTCCCGTACGGAAAAGCGAAATACTTCACATCGACACCAAGGTGGCTGCGGAGCTCATCAACTGACTGATCGAACTCCCATCGGGTCGTCTCGCTATCCGTCTCTGTGAGCGTCCGGTGAGTGTGGGTGTGTGCCCCGATTGTCATCAGACGTGAAGCATGCATCGCCTGGAGTTGATTCCAAGTGAGCATCGGCTTCGCGCCTGCCTCGCCGACGAGAGAGGTGACTTGGAAGACACAGAATGGGATGGCCAGGCTTCGAAGAACGGGATATGCGGCCGTGAAGACGGATGCGTAGCCGTCGTCGAAGGTGATGACAACCGGGCGCTTCACCGTTACCTCTTCTCGAAGAAGCTGTTCAAGCACGTCCAGGTCGATGGGGGTCGAAGCGCGGCGACAGCCACTTCATGTGGCGCTCGAAATCGTGCGGGGCAACGGAGTGCTCGCTGGAGTCGTTGTCGACCGAGTGGAAGACGAGAATCGGCACGACGTTCCCTCCGCTCCACGCCGAGATGCCCATGCCCCACCTATCCGCCGCCCATGCCGCAGGAGGAGCGCGATCGTCACGGATATACCGTGAGACGTACGCGCGCTACCTGGACTCCTTGATCGAACAGTACCCGAATAGGCGCGTGCGCGCCGTCTGGCTTAAGTCTCGCTGAGCTGACCCCCTGGTAGTGGTCCAGGTGTTGTGCGAGTCCGTTGCTCCAGACTGGAGCGAGGAGGACCGCACCATGACGAGACGACGTCGTCGGCATACGCCCGACCAGATCATCCGCAAGCTTGCTGAGGGCAACAAGCTCCTCGCGGGTGGTGCCGAGCTCGACGAGGTGTGTCGGCATCTCGAGATCGCGGAGTCGACGTGGCATCGCCGGCTTGCCCAGTACGGTGGCATGAAGGCCAGCGACGCGAAGCGGCTCAAGGAGCTCGAGGTCGAGAACACCCGGTTGAAGAAGCTGCTCGCCGAAGCCGAGCTCGACAAGGCGATGCTCAAGGAGCTTGCGGAGGGAAACTTCTGACCCCGAATCGTCGCCGCGATGCCGCCGGGATGCTGCAGACGCGGTTCGGGGTCTCCCAACGTCGAGCATGTCGAGTCGTCGGCCAGCATCGTTCCACCCAGCGGCGCTGCCCGCTGCCGCCACCGCCCGACGAGGAAGCTCTCCGCGGGTTCCTGCGTGGCTTCTCGCGGGAACGGCCTCGGTGGGGATGGCGTGGCGCCGCGAAAGCCGCACGGCGTGACGGCTGGCGCGTGAACAACAAGCGGATCCAGCGCCTGTGGCGGGAGGAAGGATTGCGGGTGCCGTATCGGAAGCGGAAGAAGCCTCTGCGAGGCCTTGGCGTCGACGTCGGGGTGATGTGTCCGATCGTGCCGAACGCGCTGTGGGCGCTCGACTTCCAGTTCGACACCACCGCGGACAACCGCACGCTGAAGCTCTTGAACATCGTCGACGAGTTCACTCGCGAATGCCCAGCCATCGTGGTCGAGCGTTCCATCGACGCCGACCTCGTCGTCGCCACCCTTGATCGACTCGCCCTCGAACGCGGCGCTCCTGCGTTCGTTCGTTTCGACAACGGCCCCGAGTTCATCGCGCACGCGGTCGCCGACTGGTGTCGCTTCAACGAAGTTGGTTCGGTCTTCATCGACCCCGGCTCACCGTGGCAGAACGCTTGGATCGAGTCGTTCAACGGCCGGCTACGCGACGAACTGTGAACGGCTGGCGTTTCGACAGCCTGCTCGAAGCCCAAGTGATCATCGAAGACTGGAGGATCGACTACAACGTCAACCGGCCACACTCGGCGCACGGAGATCTCACCCCGAGCGAGTTCGCCCAGGCGTGGCACCACCAACACCAACCAGCACTCGCATAGCAACTGGACCAGTCATCGGGGCCCGCTCATCGCCAGGACGTCCCCAAATGCGACACCCGCCTCCCGTACTTCTACGTGAAAGATCGACCCGGTCGAGGACCGGGCCACGCGGACTACGCTGCGGCCGTCCATGGATCGCCGAGAGATGGATCGCTCCGGACCGATGCGGCAGTTCAGGCGCGTTCTGCGCGCGGCCCGGGACAGGTGGGCTGCGGTCGATCGCTGGGCACTCTGGCTGCAACTCGGTATCGCCGTCCTCCGCCGACCTCCTGTCCTCGTCTACACGGTCGGCAAAGTCGGCTCGACAGCCTTAGGGAACGCGGTCGAGGTGACGACCGGTCGGCCGGTCATCAACGTGCACCGTGTAACCCCCGCCGGACGACGCGCTGCCGAGGCGCAACGCGCCCTTCAAGTCTTGCCGCGGCGCGGTCGCGAGGACTGGAAAGGTGCTTTTGCCTACGCCATGTTCCGGGCGCGGACGGGACGTCGGCGCGGGAGCTGGGATGTTGTAACCGGCGTGCGCGATCCGATGGCATTGCAGGTGTCCCTGTTCTTCCAGATCGGTCTCGAGTTCGGGCACTTCACCGAAGACGAACAACACCTCGGCGTCGAGCCGAACGAGCTCGGCCGACGATTCTCCGCCTTCTCTTCCTCACTCGCAGGCTCCGATTGGTTCCGTGACGAGCTGCGCCCTACCACCGGTATTGACGTGTACGCGACGGACTTCCCCTGGGCGGAGGGGGTGCAGGTCATCGAACAGCCGCCCTTCCGGTTGCTAATCGTGCGTCGCGAGGATCTGACGGAGAAGGGGGCGAAGGCTCTCGGTATGTTCCTGGACGCTCCCGGATCGGTCGCACTACCGAGCAGCAACGTCGGTGCAACCAAGTCATACGCAGCGCTCTATAGGACGTTCGTAGACCATGTACGACTGCCCAAGGAGCTGCTCGATCGCTGCTACGGTGAGCCGTTCGTTCATCACTTCTACTCGCCCTCGGAGATAGCCGCGATGCGGCGCCGATGGGACCGATGAGCGGACGTGCGCGGACCTTGGATGTGTACTGCCCGACCGCAATTGTCAGTGCGAGCAGAGCCCATGGCGGGTGATGGTGCCGAGTCGAGACCTCGTCTCTGGTCAGCCGCTCAGGGCGCCCTGGAGGTGTGACGTGAGGCCGTCCGTGTAGCCGTACTCGCTGAGCCATCTGGCTTCTACGTCTTCGATCCGTTCGAGTTCGTGACGAGCTCCTCGATCCGTCCACGAACCATTCGTCGAAGAAAGCCGTCGTGGAGTTCGCTCGAACGGGTACGAGTATCGGTGAAGCATCGAATACGCCAAGACCCTGCTGAGAACGCTGTGCACGTCGCGACAGAGATCCTCGTATCGGATCTCTAAGAGACTGATCGAACTCGCCGCGGCTCGCACCGCTTCGATTTCTTCCACCCAATATCGCGCAGCGAGAACGAGGCCGGCGTCTTCGTCCTGAGCGCTCGCGAACTTGTGGCGCACACTGAGTGCGACTGGCCGGCCGTCCCGCACGATGTGCACGAACCTGGCCGATGGAAAAGCGGCCTGGAGGACGGGTAGATCCCGATAGAAGCCGGGCCACTTGGCGACGAAGTTTCGTCGGCCGCGACGTGCACAGAAATCTGTGACGCACCAGCGTACGCAATCGGCGCGCTCATCGGCTGTGCCAGGCGAGTCAAAGAGATCCTTCCAGACGTTGCGTACTTCGGACGGAGTTGGGACGATCCACTGAAGCCGCCTCGAAGAGACTTTCTGCCAGTCATGTCGCGTGACTTGTCGGAGCGCACGGTCAATTGCGTCATTGAATGGGAGCGACCATCGACCTGCAATCTCACCGGAACGCAATGAGAACTGCGAGAACCACAGGACGTCAGGGTGGAGCGCAAGCATCCGGTAGAGGATCGTGGTGCCGGAGTGGGCAGCGCCAAGGATGAAGGTCGGTGACAAAGCACTTCCTTCCAGGCCGACTGACGAAGCCTCAGCGTGTTCGCTCGGCCCGCGCGTCACCCCACGGATTCCGTCGCTCATGTCGCACCCTCCCATTTACGCCCACAAAGTGTCCTACGCCGGGCGATCGTGGGCAAGACCTCTCAAACGCTGCGTACCCGCCAGTTGGCGCGCCATGCCGTGTGCTCGAGGAGCTTCAAAGCGCACAGGGTCGAGGGCTTGGTATTCATCGTCACCGTTGCGCGAGATCTGCGACAGCACTGGCGCGGTCCGTCCTGCGCCGCCAACGCCGCGGCGTCGTCGACGCCGTAGCTGAGCCTGGGTTGTCCGTATCGGGCTAGGGCGAGTTACCTGCGTACGCGAGCGCAAGGCCTCGACGAGAGCGACTTGACCCTGCGGGTAGTCGCCGAGTCGTTCTCCCCCTTACCCAATCGCTTGGGCGCCCACGGGGATAGCAAGCGCTTTCGAGTTGATCAGCGCGGCGTCTTCGGCCACGCGGAGCGGAGCCGCCGAAGTGGCTCCGTCAGTCGGTAAGTCTTCGACCCAGTGACCCTTGCAAGACGCGCCTCAAGTCTCGCCCGTCCTTGCTCGAGCGCCTCCAGCTCGTAGCTCAGCTGCAAGGCATGATTCGGGCATCGCGCCTCGCTGCGTTCGAGCATCGCGGAGATGTCAAAAAAAGCCAACGGCTGATTCTCGTACGTCACGGCCAAGACGCTGCCGGAGTTATCGATTGCGACGCCCTTCGGCCCTCGACTCGCCGCATCACGTCCGAGCTCCAGGATGTCGTCGCCCATCACGCGAAGAGAGGCGGCGGGGTACGCCACGCCGCGCCAGGTCGCGCCATCCCGTGCGTAGATGTGAACGTGCGGTCGACCGGCGTCGGCGACAAAGAGATGTTGCCCATCGGCATCGAACTGGAGGCCATGTGGGTACATCACGCCGCGGAAGATGCACTCAGGATCCGACTCCTCGGAGAGCGACGGCGTTCGTCGGTACATCATCACGACATGCGCGTCATGATTGCTGATCGCGATCCAGTTCTCGTCGTCACTGAGCGCAACACTGTCGGGAAAATCCAGCAAGCGGCGCAACAAGATCCCACTACTCGTGACGCGGAAAGGATCCTCCTCGAGAACGTGAATCGTGACGGCATCCGCACGGTTGTCACAGGTCAGTACTTCCACCGCGGTGCCCGCATCTCGGGCGATCACTAGTGAGCCCGGTTCGCTCAGAAGGTCAAACCCGTTTCCCGGCTTGGGATCGATGGGTTTGAGCTCAGCGTCTCCGGCGCTGACGTTCGAGGGAAGCCGAAACGCGACAACGTTTCCCTTACGGTTGGCGACAAGCACTGTCTCGTCGTCCAGGAAGTCGACGCCATGCGGCCTCATCAGGCAGGGTGACGAATACTCCGCGACGCCGGTCACGATCACAGTGGATCGATCGCCCGCGGTCGTGATGTCCACATCCACGATGGCGATGGAGTTGTGGTCGAAGCAGGCGAGGGCCAGTCGACGATTGTTTGGCGCGAAGCTGACATCTTCTGAACGGCCGATCCTCCGCAGGGCAGCGCGGATGGATTGCGGAGCGTCGAGAGATATCTCTAGGTCGTCGTCTGACATCGTCCGAATCCTTGCGCGCTAGGTCGGAACTGCATGAAGAGACCGGTGCAGCCCCAAGACCAAACAGACTGGAGAGCGCAATTACTAGCCGAACAACGTCGACGATGCTGCGGGCTCCGTCTCCCCCCAGGTGAAACCCGAGCCTGAACGGATCCGTGCGCTGCCGTACCGGGGCATGGTTCGTGCAAGGACGGACGGTGCGCGCTTGCTACGGGGAACGGAGGTCTCTTCATGAGCTCGAAACACCGGTGGCCAGCAGTAGTCCGCAATGTGTCGCGCTGAGTGTGTGTTCATTCACTGTGTGCACTTGTCCAGTCCCGACGATTTCTAGTCGCAGTCGTTCGTCAGCACGCGATCACTGCGCGGTTCCTCGCCTCTGGTGTTCAGGCTTCGCCATGGCCTTCTTTTCGGTCGCGAGCGTTGCTCGTGTAGGCGCGCGCACTCAGATCGGAACGGGCGACGCGGATCGACGACGGCGGATGCTCGCCGACGGGCAGACCGGGAGCTCGGACACTCACGACGATATGGCATCGACTGCCGGGCATGAGTTGGCAGGTGCTTGTGCACCTGCTGGGCAGTGCGCCCCCACGAACCGGGCCCTACCCTTCGCCAAGGAGAAGGGTCTCGCGTACCGCGCTGGAGCGTGATCTCAACCCTCGTCTCGATGCGCGCGAGCTACTCGCTGCCGTGCAGGCGCGGCTCCGACGCGATTCGCATCTGGTGCGACAGCTCGCGGAATGTCTGATCGACGACTAGGACTTCCCTCCCGAGGGAGGGCACCTGAACACGCGCTAGTTTCGCGGTCGAGCCGCCTCACAGCCTGGGGCTTCGCGGTGTGCAAGGGGAATCGAGTTGATCGAGAGCGTGCTCAGTACCCCGAGCAGGATGTTCGGCCGATCCGCCAGCGATCCACAAACTCAATGTCGGTGACCGCAAGCGTGAGCCGCGCTCAGCCGATCACCGTCGTGCTCGCAGCGGACTCGATGTTCAGCAAGCAACTCGCCGTAGTGATTGCGAGTATCTCGGAATCTTCCAACCGGGATCATCGAGTGTTCGTGCTGCACGATGACTACGAACGTTCCTTGATGAGTCAGATATCCGCGGCTGCGGGCGAAGCCGTCACGCTCTGCTGGCTTGACGCGAGGTCCCTGCGCCTGCAGGACGCTCACCTTCCGCCAAGCCTTCCGACCGCGGCCTTGTTCCGCCTGCGAATTGGTGATCTTCTGCCCGAGGACGTCGAGCGCGTCATCTACATCGATGCGGATACTGCAGTGCGCCGGCCGCTCGATGAACTCTGGGAAACGAACCTCAACGGATGCGTGCTCGGTGCCGTGCGCGACTCTGTCGTGCCCTGGGCGGCGGCTCCGAAAGGACTCCCCTGGTCAGAGGTCGGGGTACCGCCGGAGACCCCTTACTTCAATTCGGGTGTGCTCGTCGTTGACATGCGCGCATGGCGATCGCAACGGATCAGCGAGCACGCCGTCGAACTCCTCACACAACACCGCTTCTTGTACGGCGACCAGTGTGCCCTCAACACAGTTCTCCGTGGTGCGTGGGCTCCCATCGGCCCACAGTGGAACATCCAGGGGGGCCACCTCGCTGGTGACGGATCCCTGGCCTGGGTCGCGGAGTCCCGCGAGAGGCTCGCCGCTGCAATCGACGATCCCGCAATCGTCCATTTCAACAACTCCGGACTGGGAAGACCGTGGGAGTCTGAATGTACGCACCCGTATCGCGATCTGTGGCTGGAGTATCTGGATCGGACGTCTTGGAGAGGCTGGCGACCTCGGGCCAAGCCGAGCCATGCACAGAGCATCGCAAGGCGTACGCGGAAGGCGGCAAGAATTCTGCTTCGGGGTTGAGGTCCAGGCGTGGCGGCCCGCTCGCGCCGAGAGCGACGAAGCCGCGCATCTTCGTATCAACCCTGCGCGGCCCGTCGACAGTCTCGTGGCTCTGCCGTCGCGCCGCCGGCTCGTCCTTCACGGGCTCCCTTTAGGACCGAGGCCCCCAGTTGTACCCGCCCGCAAGGGCGAG
>CAWAGX010000006.1:0-43002 GCA_963781425.1 uncultured Actinomycetes bacterium
GAACGTGTGCACGGTGGCGGGCACCCGGTGGGTCCACGCCGCGGTCCGGCCGAGCACGCCCGCCTTGGCCTTGTGCGTGTGCACGATGTGGGGCCGGAACTCCCGGCCACGCGGCTGATCTCGTACAGCGCCCGGACGTCGCGCCCGGCATGCGGTTCGCGGCCGAGGCCGACGAGGGTTCGGCCAGGTCAGGCGCCCGCAACGCGGCGTAGTCGCCCTCGTCGGGCCCGACCGCGCCCACGAGCAGGCGTTGGTCGAACCGGGCGGGGTCAAGCCCCCGGCTGAGCACGGTCGCCTGGAGCGCCGGCCCACCGACATTGAGCCGGTCGATGACACGGAGCACACGGATGGGCGGCACCGTCCGAGGTTACGGGCGCACGCGCACGGTGGCAATGGGAGATGCGTCAACCCTGCTGCAACTTCCGGTCGACGCGCGCATTCGCCAAGTTCGTCCCGTGCGGACACAAAGGCGATGACAGAGCGGGGTCACGTCGAGTGCGGAGGACGGTGCGATGCCCGCCTACGCTGGCCGCCGGTGACGCACACGCCGCTCACGGGACTCCGGGTCACCCATTTCGGTCACTTCGACCCGGCGTACTCCCGGAACCGGATCGTCGCCAAGGCGCTGCGGCCGCGCCGGGGCCGAAGTGCGCGTGGTGTCCGATCCGAGGCCCTAGCCCGCCGAACCGCCGCACTCGTGCGCCGCGCCTTCGCGCGAGTCGACCGATCTCGTGCTCGTCGGGTTCCCCGGCCACGCCGACGTCGCGGCCGCGAAAGCGGTCGCGCGGCTCGGGGCGCCCCGGTGCTGTTCGACGCGTTCGTATCGCTGCAGGAGACGGCGGAGGACCGCGGCGGCGCGGTGGCTGGGTCAGGTCGCAGGCGGCTCGACCTCGAGGACCGACTGGCGTGCCGATTGGCGGACCGGGTGCTCGTCGACACCGAGGCTCACGGCCGAGCACTTCGCGACCGAGCTCGGCCCCCGGGTCCAAGCTCCGCCGGCTGTGGGTCGGTGCCGACGACGACGTGATGCACCCCGACCGGAGGTGGCGCACGACGACTTCCGCGTGTTCGTGTACGCGAGCTTCATCCCGTTGCACGGGCTCGAGCACGTCGTGCGAGCGGCGGCGATCCTCGAGGAACGCGGTGAGCCGGTCAAGATCGACCTGGTCGGCGCAGGCAACACCGCGAGCTCCGTGCGTGCGATGGCGGAGCAGCTCGGCGTGCACAGCATCACGTTCGTCGGCCGTCGACCGTACGACGAGCTCCCGGAGTGGATGGCGCGCAGCGACCTGTGCCTCGGAATCTTCGGCACGTCACCCAAGGCGCGGCGCGTCATCCCGAACAAGGTCTTTGACGCGCTGGCCTGCGCGCCGCGCGTCCTCACGGGCGACACCCCCGCGGTGCGCGAGCTGCTGCGCCCCGGCGAAGAGGTGTGGGTGTGCCGACCCGGCGAGCCCGAGGCGCTCGCCGACGCCATCGTCACGCTGCGCGACGACGACTTGCGGCGTGCGATCGCCGAGCGCGGCCACGCCCGCTTCCGCGAGACCGCGAGCCTCGACGCCCTCGCACGTGACCTCGCCGCGATCGTCGGCGAGCTCCGCTGACCACCGAGAAGACGCGCGGAGCCGCGCGACAGCGGTACCGTGTCGCGACGAAGTCCCCCACACAACGAGCGAGCATGCGCCGACTGCTCATCGGACGACGGCACCACAACTCGGAAGCGGAACGGCAGCCAAGTGCAACCGCCTGGATGGCGGACATGTCCCGCGCGTCACAACGGTCGGGTGCATTCGTCACGCGCCTCTCGAGCGCCCGTCGGCGACCATGGCCGCGGATCGCCGTGCCCTCCCTGCGCCGGCCAACGGTCGCGGCCTGGTCGGCGGTCAGCGCCGCCGACCCCGAGGTCGATCTCAGCCGAGGAGTGGATCCAGGTAGGCGCGTACCTCGAACGGACGGCTCCGGAGGGCGTCTCGGCCGACAAGCTCGGCCGAGTCGAGGACGCGGCGGCCGAACGCATCTACCAGCGTTCGCGCCGCGAGTGCACTCGCGGGCTCGAGCGCCGGCTACTTCCCCGGATCGAGGAAGCGATCGATGCCGCTCCGTCGCGGCGTCTGAGCCGGCAACTCGGCACGCGGTTCGGGTGGGACGGGCGTGTTCGCGCTCATCACCCGCATGGCCAGGCGGAGGTCCTCCAGGTTGATCTGGAGATCCGACATGTGCGCGTTCAGCGTCTTCACCAGCATGTCGGCGCCCATGGCCCGCTCGCGCCACACGACCGCCCGCTCGCGCCAGAGGTCGCTGTCGGCCTCCAACGATGCGATCAGCTCGGCCGTCGAGGGTGCAAGCTCGGCCGTAGTCGACACAAGGTCAGTCGTGGTGACGGGATCGGGCCGCGTCGGGACGATCGTGCCTGGCGACGTCGCGCCTTCCGCAGCGATGTCCGTCATCCTGCTCCAACGGCCCATGATCGGGCACGTCGGCAACGAGGTTCGGGGTCGAGCGGATCCGACTCGAGCGGGAGTCGCTCCCGGGCGTCGTGCACCACCTGGCGGAGCGCGGCGAAGAACCGATCGAGATCGGCATCACCGGTCTCGTCACCCGGCGCCAGCGGCATCCCGACGGGACCGTCGGGCGAATCGGTGGGGGCCGACGTCGAGCTGAGCGCTGCGACCGGCACCGTTGGAAGGCCAGTGGCCGAGGTCACCACCGTAGGGAGAGGGTCGAGCGGATCGGTGTACACCGGAGGAACCTCGACGGTCGGTGCTTCGTCGAGCGCGGGGTCCGGCGCGGCGCCATTGGACTGGACGCTCGCTGCCGGCGCCTCAGGCTCGACTGCGGTCGCGCGCTTGCGACGTGAGAAGAGCATGGTTCCTGCTCCTGGCCTTCCGGGGGCCGCCACCGTAGCGTTTCGTGTGCCTCCGTGGCACCTCGGGTCGTCGACCGATCTGCCCGCATTGACACAGCTCACGTGCCGAGCCGACCGCGACAACGACAGCGCCTGCAGGTCGCAAATGCAGCGTGAGCTGGCATTGAGGCCCTTTTTCAGCCACCGCGCCGCACCCGACCACCGAGGCGACGGGCGACGCGCCGGGCGAGCGAGGGGCGGGCGGCCGAGGGCCGGCGGCCCTGCTCTTCCCACCAGTCGATGATGCGCCGCAGGTGGCGGCGGTCGTACTCCCGGTCCGGGGCAACCTCGCCCGGGTGGCGCAGCGGTGGCGGCAGAGTACCCACAGGGAGGCGCGCCAGCGGGTGCGCCGGGGGCAGCCCACGCCCGTCGGTGTTGCCGAGGTTCTCGACGAGGTTGACCGCGGGCACGACACTGAGCCCGGCGTGCGAAAGCCGGGCCAGGCTCCACGGCAGGTCCCAGGAGTGCCGGTCCGTGGCGTCCCCGTAGAGGCGGTCGAACCGCCGGGCCTGGATGGCGTACTGCTCGTCGTCGGCGACGAACTCCCGCACCTGCGCCCGGACCTGTTCGTCGCCCCAGCCGGAGAGCGTCACGTCGTAGTGGCGCCAGGCTCGTTTCCACGTTGCCCAACCCCACACGGCTCCATAGCAGGAGAAGTGGTAGCTCTGCCGGTCGTCTTGCCAGCGTTCCAGGTAGTTGGTGCCGCACACCATCATCACCCGGGGATCGTCCCGGTAGCGCGCGAGCAGCTCCTCACAGAACCCGAAGAACGTCGGGTCCGGGAGGCAGTCGTCGTCGAGCACGATCGCCTCGTCGACCTCGGAGAACACCCAGTCGACCCCCGACGAGTAGCGACGGCGCGCGCCGAGGTTCTCGCCCGCCACGTCCCGGCGAACGTCGCAGTCCCAGTCGACCGCGTTCGTCTCGGCCAGCGCAAGCTCGCAGCGCCGCGCCTCCTCCTCCGCGCGCGGCCCGTCGGCGAACACGAAGAGGCGCCGGGGACGGACCGCGGCGATCGCGGCGAAGACGCGCCGCGTGGCGTCGGGCCGGTCGAAGACGCTCAGTGCGACCGCGGTGTCCAGCGGGGGCTCCGACCTCAGACGTCGTCGGTCGCGCACGGCCGCAGCTCCCACTCGAAGGGCACTGTGAAGTGCCCGTCGCGTGCGGAGAAGTGGTACCCGGTGCCCAGCAGGTCGGCGGGGATTACGGTGAAGTCGGCCGCGTGGCGGACGAAGTCGACTGTCCTCGGCCGCGCTCACGAGGTGCAGCTCGATCGAGTAGTCGCCGGGGGTGAGCGGCAGCGACGGCAGGTCGAGCACGATCGCCTCGTGCGGCTGGCGCGGGTGCGCGGCGGCGAGCGGGTGCATCTGCGAGGTGACGCGAAACAGGCACTGGCTCAGGTGCGAGCTGAACGTCACCGTCAGCCGCGCCTCGGGCACCGCGTCGAGTCCCTCGACCGCGACCTCGACGCGCAGCCGGTCGCCCATGCGGATCGAGTCCGACGGCGCGCCGCCGCCGGGTCGCAGCTCGAGCCGCTGGAAGACCTTCTGGTAGCCGCCGCCGGACCGGTCGGCCGCGGCGAGGTCGAACACGCCGATCGTCGCGCCCCTTTCGCCGTGGGGGAAGGTGCTGAGGTACCGGGCGACCGTCTCCTCGGTGGGGCCGTCGAAGACCAGCCGGCCCTCGGCGAGGAGCAGCGAGCGCGGGCACAAGTGCTCGAGCGTCACGAGGTTGTGGCTCACGTAGAGGACCGTGCGGCCCTCGTCGGACGCGATCGCCTTCATCTTCTGAAGGCACTTGGCCTGAAAGCCGGCGTCGCCGACCGACAGGACCTCGTCGACGATGAGGACCTCGGGGTCGAGGTTCGCGGCCACCGCGAACGCGAGGCGCACCCGCATGCCGCTCGAGTACCGCTTGACCGGCGTCTCGAGGAATTTGTGCACCTCGGCGAAGTCGACGATCTCCTCGAGCCGGCGGTCGATCGCGGCGCGCGACATCCCGAGGATCGTGCCGTTCATGTACACGTTCTCGAGCCCAGTCAGCTCGGGGTGGAACCCGGTGCCGACTTCGAGCAGGGACCCGACGTTGCCCGCAATCTCGATCCACCCGGAGGTGGGCGGCGTGATGCGGCTGAGGATCTTCAACAGGGTGCTCTTGCCCGCGCCGTTCTTGCCGACAATCCCCACGGCCTCGCCGTGGCCGACGTCGAAGCTCAGGTCGTCGAGCGCGGTGAAGCGCTCTCGCTGCACACGCCCGCGGATCGGGTGGCGGGCCCGGCGCTCGATGACTTTGAGCAGCGTGTCGCTGCGACCGGTGAGCCCCAGCTTGTAGATCTTCGAGATCCCGCGGGCGGTGACGACGGGCTCAGATGACATCGGCGAAGCTCGACTCGAGACGGGCGAAGACCGCGAGTCCGCCGACCAAGGCACCCACCGTCAGCACAACCGTGTAGGCGATCGCCCACCCGGTGAGGCTCCCGGTGCCGAGCAGTGACCACCGGGTGCCCTCGACGATGGTGCTCAGCGGGTTGAGGAGGATGAGGTTGCGCAGGTTGGCCGGCACCGCCTCGATCGAGTACGCCACGGGACTCAGGTAGAGGAGCAACGACGTCAGCACCGGCGTGATGTAGTTGACGTCGCGGTAGGTCACGGAGAGCGCCGTCAGCACGAGCGAAATGCCCATCGCCAGGACGACGGCGAGCACGAGCCACACGGGCAGGAGCAGAATCTGGGGGGTCACGTCGATTCCGTAGACGACGAGGAGCACCGCCATCACGCCGAAGCTGATCACCGTCGTGACGAGGGTGGAGGCCAGCGTGTAGAGCGGCAGCACCAGCCGCGGGAAGTAGATCTTGCCGATCAGCGCCGAGTTCGAATTGAGGCTCGTCGAGGCGCCGCTCAGCGTGCTCGAGAACAAGTTCCACGCGATGAGCCCCGCGTACGAGAAGGCGAAGTACGGCACGCCACCGCTCGGCAAATCCGCCACCCGGCCGAACACGAAGCTGAACAGCCCGGCGGTCACGAGCGTGCCCGCGAAGATCCAGATCGAGCCGAGGACCGTCTGGCGGTACCGCACCGTGATGTCGCGGCGGCCCAGCAGCACGATCAACTGCCGGTAGCGGAGTAGCTCCCGCAGGTCGGGGAACCACCGGCGGCGGCTGTCGATCCGGACCCGGCGCCCGGGGGCGGTCGCCGGATCGACCGTCATAGGCGAATCCATCGGTGGAACGCTACCGCCCGTCGTCGGCGGCGGAGAAACGGTCACCCAGATGCATCCTGTTCGATGGCTGCGCAGAGCCTGACGATCGCGATCCCGTCTTCGAGAGTGCAGATCGGGCGAGCGTGGCCGTTCACGACGTCGAGAAAGTGACGTGCCTCGTTGATGAAGAGGTCGTTCCGAGACTCGACGCTCGGCAACGCCGTTATCACCCACGTGCCACTCGCCGTCGACCACACCCGCAGCTCGCCAGTCATGAAGTCCCAGGCGATCGTCCCTTCGGTGCAGGTGACCCCTACGTGATGTGCCTGCGGTTGGCTCCAGTAGTCGAGCCGAACATGGGCGGTGACATCGGAGCGGAAGCGCAGCAAGACATCGGCCGCTTCGGCAACGTCCAGCTCAAGTGGTCCGTCGGTGGTCAACGCCGCGCGCACCACCTGAGCGTCGTCGAAGAACCATCGCAGATAGTCGAAGGGATGGCAGATGGTGTGGTGGACTCCTCCACCTAAGTCCCGAACGGCCGCGTAGCTGCTGCGCCAGTCCTCCCACGGATGCCACGAGGGCAGATGCTCGCCCCAGAAGACCTCGGCATGGAGCGGCGGACCGATGGCCTTCCGCTGCAAGAGCTCTCGCATCCTCTGCAGAGCCGGGTGGAAGCGAAATTGGAAGCCGACGAGCACCTCGCCGCTACTCGACAGCTCTGCCTCAGCCAGTCGGTCGAGGTCATCGACGGAATGGGACACGGGCTTTTCGAGGAGGACGTGACAGCCGGCAACCAGGCATGCCGCCGCTGACGTGGCGTGCACGCTCGTCGGGTTCGCGATGACCGCGAACGTCGGTGCTTCCTCTCGCAGGGCTTCGTCGAGATCGGCGTAGATCCTGGCTGGTGGTAGTGATTCGACCGCCAGCGTTCCTCGGCCCGTGTGGACGAGTGCCCAATCGTGCACTCCGAGATCGCGGAGGTTCGTCAAGTGCCGACGCCCGATCGAGCCGTACCCGACCAGTAGCCCTCTCACGGTACGAGTCCGTGTGGCCCGAGCGCCTCCGCCACGACGTCACCGAGCTGATGCGCCTCGGTCCTGCGGCGATCGCAGAGCTCTAGCAGTTCGATTCGGAGCGTTGCTCGTCGTTCGAGATAGCCCGACGCGGTCGTCTCGACCGCATCGAAGCAGGACCGGAGGTCCGTGCCGTCGAACGGTGTGCCGATGAGCCCGTCGAGCATCTCGCAGGTGCCGTGCACCTTGTGACTGGACGACGCGAGAGCGATCGAAGGGCATCCGACGATGGCGGCGAGGATCGGGTTGTGGTAGCGGCCTGAGACGAGGAAGTCGGCGCGCTGGACGAGCGCCATGAATTCTTGGTAGTCGGCAATTGCGTCGACGTAGACCGATTGTGTTTCGTCGGCGATGGCCTTGATGTAATCGTCGGCGGGTGCACTGGAGACGAGAACCGCCTGGCCTGCGAGGCTTTTGAGTCGGACGATGAGTTCGAACAACGCGGATCGCCGTGTCGGAGTGTGATCAACCGGCATCGCGCCGGGGTCGAAGCAGAAGAACGATGAGCCTTGAACACGCGCAAGTACATCTTGCACTGACGCCGTGTCGCGTGCCGCCTCTGGTCTGATCGCGAACGCGGAGTCCGCGATGACAGCGGCGTGGACGTCCGGCACGTATTCCTCGAGATTGCGGAGTGAGTACGGATCCCGTACTGCGATGGCATCGAGAGCTCTGAACGTCTTGCGGACCATCGCGGGGAGGACCGGCATAACAGCAGTGAGATGCACCATGCCGTTGATGAACACGGTGGGGATGCCGAGGCGCTCCTTCGCGAGCCAGGCCAGGAAGAGCTCTCGGATGGCGCTGAGGTTGTCGCGATAGACGCTGCCTTCACCGTTCAGCACGACGACGTCACTGCGTCGGATGCGATCGAGAAATTCGACGGCGCCCGGTCCACCGTCGCAGTTCAACCAATCGTCGGCGACGGTCTCGAACTGATCCGCGAGCGCCGGGAACATCGCCGTGGGCTGTCGCATGCCTGCGCCTGCATTCCGGAATCCACCCAACCCATGTCGACTGTCGATCACCCAGTGGGAAGGAATCGGGAGGATCTCGCTCGTCGGCAGACGTTGGGACAGGATCTCGATCAAGCCATCCACGAGCACGGCCGCGCCGAAGTTGTCTTGATCTCGGCAGTCGTTGAGGAGCAAGACCGTTGGCCCGGGAGGACAACCGTCTCGTAACGGAGCGATCGGCGCCGAGTACGAGCCCGCGTTCGCTGAGTCCTCTCCGGCGCCGCGCCGTGCCGTTGCCGGGTGCCGGAGACCTTCCGTCGCCGAGCGAAGTCGGCGCGCCAGCTTTCGCGACACACTGTTCACCACTCGCCTGCACTCCGACGCGCTCGCGCCGGAGCAGTGACAAAATGACGCCCGTCCGGGCGTGGACCCCGCTGGCTAGCCGCCGTGAAACATGGGTCATCGGCCGCCCACCGACGGCGAGTGCCGGTGCCGAAGCAGCGATACCGGCACGTTCTCATCGATCGCTGCCAACATGTCAGCAACTTCCGCTTCTGCGAACAGCTCGTCAGGGGACCGGTCGACCCAGCGCCAGAAGTCGTCGGGTCGGGGGGTGAAGTCCGTCCAAACCCGGTTCCGGACGGCCACGAGGTAGTAGCAGAGCCAAGCCCGTTCCTGTTGCTCGGGCCAGGGGGGCAGGTCGCCGAGGAGCCCTCGGCGGAGCAGGGCCAGGTACTCCTCTCTCGACGTCGCGGACCATGTGAAGCCGAGGTCGGCGTAGAAGCTGGCTCCAGCCACGAGGACCGTCTTGCCGAGGGCTGCCGCCTCGATGCCGATGTTCGAGGTGAAAGGCAGCACGAGGTCGACCGAATCGAGCAGGTCGTACGAGCTGACCGGGTCGTCGGCGGCGACGAACGAGTAGCGCGGGTCCTGACCGAATCGATCGCGGAGGACGCCAGCGAGGTCCAGACGGCTCCGCTGCCCCGGACGGCGCTCGGATGGGTGCTGGCGGACGATCACCGGGCCCGCGTGGAGCTCGAGGACCATTTCGACGGTCGACGACACCCAGTCGACCGTGTCGGTGAACGCGACGTGGCGTCCGAGCGCCGCCGTGTCCCATTCCACGTTCAATGGCAGGAGGACGCCGCCGGATCGGACCGACCGTGGGTGACCGTGCTCCGACAGCCTGGTACCCGTATCGATCGCTGCCCTCGGTCCGGCTCTGGAACTCGGCGCGAGCCGATCTCGATCGCTTCGTCCTTCACATCACGGGGCTCCTCGCAGAGAACGGAGAACGCGCGGGCGAGATCGCCGTTCTGGCCCGCAATGCCGTCGACGCAGACCTGCGCGACACCCAGGTCGGCGTCGAAGGTGGCGACGCGGGTGCCTCGCTCTGCTGCCGCAAGGAGGTACAGGCCGCTACTACCTCGGACCCCGCCGGGGACGACGAGGCACTCGACGCCGAGCTGATCGAGCGCACCTCGAATCAGCGGGAGTCGTTCAGTGAGCGCGGTCCGGATGTTGTTGGCCCAGTACGCGTCACGCGGGGCCGGCGGGCCGCCCCGCAGCCACCAGGTGACGTTCTGCTCGACCAACCGTTCTACGGCGGCGGCGTCGGCGCCGGGGTCGTCGGACGAGCGGGGGATCTGGTCGGTGAGGCGGACGACCGGGCGGGAACCTTCGAGGTGGCGGAGGACCCTACCGTATCACGCGGTTCTGTGCGCTCGCTTCTCGAGGGAACTCCGCATCGTCCCAGAGAAGGATGACTTGACGGCCTCTGCGCTCGAGCCCCAGGGCCAACATCGTCGCGTACCACGGCACGGGCGTGCCCACCCACGGCATGATGACCACGCCGATGCGTGGTCCGTCCGAGACGTTGGCGCGGCCTCACGTTGTGCCGTTTGAGCGAGCGGAGGAAACGGGCACCCGTGGCGGCGAAGTATTGCGGATCCCCGTACGGCAGATCCTCGCCTCGCCGCAGCCTGACCGGACGACCGAGGGGGAGCCCACGGCGCGCGAGGCGCGCCCTGAGACCGCCGAGCACGCTGCGCGATCTGGACGAGAGGGACATCACCCGCTCGTCGCCCCCGTCACCACGCAGTCCGGCCGCCGTCAAGGACCAGGCACGCGCCCGTCATGTACGAGGACGCGTCCGAGCACAGGAACACCATCGCGTCACCGTACTCGCCCTCATTCGCCATTCGGCCGAGCGGGATCCGCTCGGAAACGCGCCGTACGAATGTCGGATCCTGGTCCCGGGCGACGCCGCCGATGCACAACGCGTTGGCTCGTACTCCTCGCTCGGCCCAGTATGTCGCGAGGTAGCGCGTCAACCCGATGATGCCCGTCTTGATCACGGCGTAGGTCACCGGCTTCACCGGCTGCAGTTCCTCAGCGAGGCCATCGACGCGGTACAGGCGCTGATCCGGTCCCACCAGGCCCAGATCCGACGCGATGTTCACGATGGCCCCTTGGCGTCGTTCGGCCATGGACGGCCCAAAGGTCTGGGCGCACAGGAAGGCGCCAGTGAGCCCGACTGCGATCTCAGCCTGCCACCGCTCGAGGTCGAACGTCTCCAAGCGGTCGCCGTGGCTGAGCCCGGTCGAGAGCACTGGGGCATCAATGGCGGCGTTGTTGACGAGCACGTCCACCGTCACTCCGTCGTCGCCCAGCCTGCGTGCAAGGTCCTGCAACGCCCGAGGGTCGGTGATGTCCACCTGCTCGTGGCGAATCGGCATCGTTGCGTCATCGTCGCCCGGCGGGGAGAGCGCCACATCGACGCTGACGACGGCCGCGCCCGCCGCGACGAGAGCCTTCGTCCAGCGCTGGCCCAAGAACCCCGCGCCGCCGGTGACCAGCGCCGTCCGACCGTCCAGCCGGGACCGGTCGGTGGTCACGGCCCATCCCGCTCGTCGATCGCCAAGAGCCATGTGCGCTGCTCCTTGGCGGTGATCACCGGATCGTCACCTCGGGTCGCCTCCATCGTGACGAGGCCTTCGAACTCGATGTCGTTCAACGCCGCGAGAACGGATCCGAACGGCACCACCCCGGTTCCGTAGCGGACGTTCGACCCAGCGGCGTCCTTGTCCTTCGCGTGCACGTGAACGACCCGCGAATCCAACAGACGTAACTCGCTCGGCGCCGAGTATCCGAGCCCGGTCGCGTTGCCGATGTCGTAGCACAGCCCGACCGTTTCGGCATCGACCAGGTCGAGGAAGCGCATGCTGTCCGCCGCGGATACGTTGAGCTCGAGCGCGACTACCGCTCCGCGCTCGTGAAGCAGTCCTGCGAGCGAACGTACGGCGTGCGCCGCCTGCGTCCAGTCGAGGACGTCGAGCCCGCTGGCCTCGTCGAGAGGTAGTACGACAACCCGGACCGGCAACTCGCAGATAACCGGCGCCAAGCGCGCCGCGAGCATCGTGGCGGCGTCCGCACCCTCGAGCGGGGTCGAGAGAGGCTCGTTCATGCAGAGGCTCGGGGCATCGACCCGGGTGGAGGCTACGATCGCACAGATCTCGCGTCGTCCGGCGGCCGACCAGATCGGGTTGCTGTCGTCGGTGACCCGCTCCGCCAGCAGTTCGACATGAGCCAGCCGCAGATCAGCGGCGATGACGAACTCCTCGGGCCATCGCTCTCCGGGGGAGCACTGGAGTTCGCCCGTGCTCGACGGCACGAGCCGGCCCTGCATCACACCGAGGCGGCGCTCCAGCCTCATCCGCCCTCTCCGTCGCCGCTCGACAAGGCGTTCTCCACGTGCTCCACCAGAACGTGCACCAGGATCAGGTGGCACTCCTGCACCGCCGCCAGACTGTCGCTCGGGGCAGCCAACACGTGGTCGCACCGTTCGTGGAGGGGTCGTGGCCTCGCCCGAGCAGGCCGACCGTCGTGATTCCCTGCCGGCTGCGCAACATCGACCGCTCGCACCAGGTTCTCTGACGCGCCGCTTGTCGAGAGGACGACAAGGACGTCCCCCGGTCGGCCGATGCCCTCGACCTGCCGTGCGAAGATCTCTTCGTAGCCGTAGTCGTTCGCAACGGCAGTCAGCGTCGAAGTGTCGGTGTGGAGGGCAACCGCGGGCAAGGCACGACGCTCACGAGTGGGATGGAGACGTCCGATCAGTTCACCCGTCAGGTGCTGCGCCTCGGCCGCCGAACCTCCGTTCCCCGCCGCGAGCAATTTGCCCCCGGAGCGAAACGACTGCGCGATCGATCCAGCTGCAGCTCGAAGGGGCTCGTCCAGGGCGCCGAGGCCGTCGAGCGCGTCGCGAAGGGTGTTGGCGTGGTCCTCCAGGATGTTCACCTGGTCTCCTCCGTGCAGGTCGTCGTCACCCTCGATCAGGCGACGGCTACGGCCAATGCGCTGCCACCACCCCAGGCCGGCAGTGCGCATCGACGTGCATCGACCGTACTTCGTCGCCGGACTGGCACGAGCAGCATCGATCCTTCGCTGATCCGGTCGACGTCGAGCACGAGGACCCAGTCCGTCAAGCAGGCTCGCTCGGTCATACCGGGTGTCGTCCGGGCTCGTTCTTCGGGAGCTCGAGACCCTGTTCGACCCGTAGCAGCGCGTCCTCGACCCCGGGTATGTCCTCGGGGTAGTCGAGCTCGAAGGGAACCGTGTCCACGATGAAGGGAAGCACTCGGTCGCCCCACATCGAGCCCTTCTCCAGCACGGCTCGCGGACGCAAGCACGTCGACGTAGCCGTTCTGCCAATAGACCATCGGCAGTAGCTGGCGAGGGCGGGACTGAGAATCTGGAAGGTCAGGCAAATTGATGATCGGTCGCATGGTGCCGTCGTCCGCGATCTGCCACATCTTGTACGGCGTCTGGTGAACGATAGAGACGGATCGTACGGCGTCGACGTCTAGCCGCCCGGCGAGCAGGTCGACGGCCGCGTCGATGTCGCGAACGAGCCGGACCGGCCCGGTTGGGCGCAGGTGCGACTACGAGATCCGGCACGTATCCGCTACGACCAAGGTGCTCGAGCGCGTGTTGAAACACGTCGATGTCCGGCGAGAGATCACCGGCATACTCGGCGGGGCGGCGGAACGGCACTTCTGCTCCCCATTCCTCGGCGACCGAGGCGACCTCATCGTCGTCGGTGCTCACGATCACCGCGAGATCCGAGCCGACTGGAGAGCCTGGATGATCGACCACGCGATGAGCGGCTTCCCGCCGACATCGATGATGTTCTTCCGGGGGATGCCCTTCGAGCCGCCGCGGGCGGGTATCAGCGCGAGGACTTCATCCGTCACGGCTGTGGTCCGTCTCCGGCGTCAGTTTGACGTAGCGGCGCGACGCATGCCGACGCGACGCAGCTTCTCCTGCACCGGGAGCTCGCTCTCGTAGACGACCTTCACACCGTCGCCGAGGGCGGCTTCAACCGCCCGGACGTCTTTGATCAGCCGATGGAAGCCGAAGGGCTCGACGGACGCAGCCTGGTCCGATCCCCACATGGCACGATCGAGCGTGATGTGGCGCTCGATCATGCAGGCGCCAAGAGCCCGCGCCGCGACAGATGTCGCTAGACCCACCTCGTGGCCCGAATAGCCCACCGGGACCCCATACCGCTCCCGGAGCGTGGCGATCGCGAGCAGGTTGAGCTCGTTCGGCTGCGAAGGGTAGGTGCTCGTCGCATGGAGCAGGATCAGGTCGTCGGTGCCGAGCACCTCGACCGCGTGGTCGATCTCCTCGAGCTCGCTCATGCCCGTGGACAGGATGACGGGCCTCCCGTACTGGCGGTGATGGCGAAGAAGGTCGTCGTCGGTAAGCGAGGCCGAGGCGATCTTGTAGCAGGGGGGATCGAATGGCTCGAGGAAGTCTACCGAGGCCTCGTCCCAGCAGGAGGCGAACCAGACGGTGCCGAGCATCCGGCA
Organism: uncultured Actinomycetes bacterium; assembly: GCA_963781425.1. GTDB lineage: Bacteria > Actinomycetota > Acidimicrobiia > IMCC26256 > PALSA-610 > DASQHW01. Next base: position 14,009 of record CAWAGX010000006.1, read on the forward strand.
GTACTCGTCGATGGCCCGGAACTCCTCCTCACCGAACTCCAGGGCTCGCTTCAGCTCACCGTTCGTGGTGCCGAAAGGGCTCTCGCGGGGCCGCTCGAGCTCCTCTGCGCTGTAGACGACGTCGATCGTGCGCTTCTGGAACTTGACGGCGTCACAACCCGCGGTGACGGCCGCGGCGATCAGCTTCCTTGCCAGTCCAACATCGCCGTTGTGGTTGATGCCGATCTCGGCCACCACAAAGCTCGGCTCGGCATGGCCGACGCGTCGCCCGGCGATCTCTACCGCCTTGGTCACCTCGCGCCTCCAGGTTCGGCACGCTGTCGCTCAGGACGCCCATGAACGTTAGCGCCATCTGCGTAGCGGCCGAAACCAACCGTTGACGTCTTCGACGCTTGAGCGTATGGCACGCCGCGCCCCGGATCGCCGTAGGCTGAGCCGGCCTACAATCGAGCGATCATGCTTCGCGGGCACCGATGAGGATGTCGGCGACTTCACGCAGCACGCCTCCGCCGCCCGGCGCAAGGGTCACGATATCGGCGCGTGCTTGGAGCTCCGAGTGGGCATCACTGGGAGCAATGCGCAAACCAACTTCGCCGAACGCAGCCAGATCATTCACATCATTCCCGATGAAGGCGGCGTCCGCTGCGGCAAGAGATCGTTCAGCAAGCACCGCGCGCACCGCGGCTCCTTTGTCCGCGCAGTCCTGCACCGCTTCGATGCCGAGCTTCTGGGCGCGTGCGGAAACCACCGGATTGCGTTCAGTTGAAATTACGACGGTCTCGATGCCCGCCGCACGCAAGAGCGAACACGCGAGCCCATCAGCGCGGGAGCACAGAACACCTTCGCGCCCGTCCTCCCACACGAGGACGCGGTTGTCCGTCATGACGCCATCGAAGTCGGAGATCACGATGCGGATGTCGCGGGGATCCGTCAAGCTTCAGCCTCGGCGTCGAGAAGAGGGATCCAGACGGTCAGTGCCATGCGTCCTCCGCTCGTGTCTGCTGCGCCGGGGGGAACTCAGGGGCCGCACTCAAGCTGCAGAGTTTGGCAGCGGGTCAAAGCGTCCACCAAGCTGATCAAGATGCGTGCTGATGAAACCCGGGCCCTGGTGACCGGGGGCGCCGGGTTCATCGGGTCACACGTCGTCGAGCACCTCGTCGCCGATGGTGCACGGGTCACCGTGGTTGACGACCTCTCGACCGGGTGCCTCGACAACCTCGGTAGCGTCATGGCGCGGATCGACTTCGACGATCGCCCGCTGGGCGCGCTCCTGGCCGAGCCCGCCCTGGTCCTCGACTACGACGTCATCTTCCACCTCGCGGCGAATGCGTACATCCCTCCGTCGGTGGAGGATCCCGCGTTCGACTTCGGGCTGAATCTCGAGACGACCTTCAGGCTCCTCGAGGTGCTGCGCACCGCGGAACGGCGCCCGCGCTTGGTGAACACATCGTCGGCCGCGGTGTACGGGGACCCGCAACGGCTCCCCATCCACGAGTCGGATCCGACCGTGCCGATCTCCCCGTACGGGGTTGGCAAGCTCTCGGCCGAGCGCTACGTCGCTGTGTACAGCCAGCTCTACGGGATCGCCGCCTCGTCGGTGCGCCTCTTCTCGGTCTACGGACCCCGACAGCGCAAGCAGGTCGTCTACGACCTGATCGACCGCCTCGCCCGCGATCCGTCGCGGCTCGAGGTCATCGGGGACGGGACACAGGAGCGCGACTTCGCGTACGTCGAGGACGTCGCCGCGGCCATGGTGCTCGTCAGCCGACAGGCGCCCGGAACCGGCGAGGTCTTCAATGTTGCGTCGGGCAGCACCCACTCCATCGCGCAGCTCGTCGTTGCCATCTGCGCGGCGATGGAGCTCGATCCCGAGATCGCGTACACGGGAAGGGTCCGTCCCGGCGACGCCGAACGCTGGTCCGTCGACACGAGCGCGCTGGCCGCGCTCGGCTACGAGCCCGGCATGTCCCTCATCGACGGACTCCGGGCCACGTGGGATTGGTACCGTGCCGAGCGCGGTTGAGTCACCGATGCGCGTCGCGTTCCACGACATCGTGAATCCCGGTTGGACCGCCGGCGCCCACTACTACAAGAACCTGTTCATCGCTCTGCGCGAGCTCGACGACGGCAGCCGTCCCCGCATCGTCGTGCTCGTCCCACCGACGAAACGCACCGGCGGGTACCACACGTACCGCGACCTGGCCGATGAGGTCGTGGCGCTGCCCGACGCGGGCGTCGTGGACCGCTACGTCCGGCGAGCGACTCGTCGCCTCGGCATGAAGCCAAAGTCCTCGCGCCAATTCGACCGGACCCTGGCCAACGAGGGCATCGACGCCCTGTTCGTGTCCTGGGCGGAGTTCGACACGCCCGTCGCCGTTCCGCTCCTGGGTTGGATACACGACTTCCAGCACAAACATCTCCCAGAGCTCTTCCTGTCCAAGGAGAACGAGCAGCGGGACGACCTGTTCGAGCGTCTGTCGGCGAGTAGCTCACGCGTCGTCCTGAGCTCCGAGGACGCTCGGCGCGACTTCGAGCAGTTCCTCCCGTCGTACGCCGAGAAGGCGCGCGTTCTCCGGTTCGTCGCCCAGGTGCCGCCCGACGTCTACGACGCAGACCCGGGTTGGATCTGCGATGAGTACCATCTCCCTCAGCGCTTCGTCTACTTGCCCAACCAGTTCTGGGTGCACAAGGGGCACCGCCTCGTCATCGAGGCGCTTGCACAGCTCCGGGCGAGCCGGCCGGACGTGATGGTCGTGTGCACCGGCAACACCGCTGACCATCGCAACCCGATGTACTTCGGCGAGTTGCTCGCCGAAGTGTCACGCTTCGGCCTTCGCGAGAACTTCGTCATCCTCGGCTGGGTGCCGCAAGCACACATCTTTCACCTCATGCGTCAGGCGGTCGCGGTGTTGCAGCCGTCGCGGCTTTGAGGGATGGAGCACGACGGTCGAGGAGACGAAGTCGGTCGGGAAGTCGATCATCCTGTCGGACATCCCGGTGCACCGGGAGCAGGCGCCCGCCGGGGTGCGCTACTTCGACCCCACCGACGCGGCCGCGCTCGCCGAGCAGCTGGTCGCCGCGTACGAGACGTGCTCAGCCGGACCCGACCCGGTGCTCGAGCAGGCCGCGCGCGATGCCCTTCCGCGTCGCACACGCGAGTATGCCGAGAGCTTCGTCACGATTGCCCGTGAGCCGATGAGAGGCGAATGATGTTGTCTCGGATTCGCCGCAAGGCCGCGCGGATGCTGTGGCCGGCTGCGCCCGCCCAGACCGAAGCGGCCTATTACGTCAACAAGTATCTGCGGGAAGATCTCGGCACGGCCGCGCAACTGGAAGCCGGGCTGCGAGACAACCTTCAGCCGAGGCCCACGTCGCCCGCAGTGCTGGAGCGACTGCTGCGGGCCTGGCGCGCGATGCAGCCGGCCGCGCAGCATGCACCGGCGGAGTATCAGGTGGGCGGCGAGTGGAAGGCAATCGTGACAGAAGCCTTCCGGCCGCTGACCACCGCGCTCGATGCCGGCGACCAGGCGGCGCTCGATCACCAGCTCCGGAATTTCCTCCGGCAGTTCGGCGACTTCTTCGGCGAGCCGACGAACTTCAATTCAGAAGGAAACAAGCGAGCGCGCCGCGAGCAGTTTCAATTGTACGTCTCGCGCTGGATGGATTTGTTCGGTGACGATTCGTTGCCCGAGGCGCGGCGTGCCGCTGATCAGCAACCCGATGGGCTTTGTGATCGGCGATGATTTCTACACTGCTGACGCGCTGCGCCATAACTTCTATGCGCATCGCATGGCCGACCTGGCCGATGACTTCACCAACCCGATTGTTTGCGAGGTCGGCGGCGGCTTCGGGGGCTTTGCCCGGCACCTGCTGAGCCGGCCCGGGTCGAACTTCAGGTACCTCGATTACGACCTGCCGGTCATGTGCATCGCCAGCGCGTACTACTTGATGACCGCCCTCCCGGACAAGCGCCTGCGCCTCTTCGGCGAAGTAGACGACCTCGCAGAGCCGCTGCGCAATGCCGACCTCGCCATCCTGCCGAACTTTGCGCTGCCGCAGCTGGGCGGCCAGAGCGCGGACATCTGCTTCAACACTTGCAGCTTCGCCGAGATGGAAACTGCGACTGTGCAGGAGTACACGCACCAGTTCGAGCGTGTGTGTCGTCACTTCATCTTGTATGAGGACCACAGCTGGGCCGGCGACAGCAAGTATGCCTACTACCAGCCGATGGGCGGCTTTCAACATTGGAACCTGTCGGCCATCGAGCCCGCGCCGGCACTGTTCAAGCGGGTGTACAAGGTCCCCGCTCCATTTCACAGCGACATGTTTGGTGAGTTCTTCGAGTGGCTGTATGCGCGCCGCCAGCCGGGCGCGGACAAAGGCTAGGCCCCATGAACCTGCCGAGAAAAGCTCACGTCAGCCCGGCGACAGGTCACACGGCCGAACGCGGGCGAAGCGCTGGTGGCAGCGCCCGCGTCGAAGCCTTGGCGCGGACTGGGTGTTGAACAAGCGGCGTCGCCATTATCGGCGTTCCCGCGAGCAAGCTGGGCCGTTGGCCGACGGCGCGATAGGCCAGGGATAGGGATAGCAAGGCGCTGCCAATAGCGCGTGTCTGGCAAACCATCTTGGTGCAATTGTCATCCGAGACATTCGTCAGACTAGATAGCGATCGAGGATTTCACACTCGTAGCGATGTGCTAGCAGTCTTACGTCGAACTGCGCTCCGCCTGTGCGTGCCGCGTGTCCCAGCGCGTGTCGCTTGGATTCGTCCGTCGCGACCGACACCACGGCCTCGACGAAGTCGCGCGGCGATCGCACGAGGATGCCAGCTCCGCTCTCCGAGAGCGTCTCCGTCGTAGAGCTCTCGTACGCAACAGTCGGCACCCCAAGCGCCATGTACTCCGCAAGCTTCACCGCCCGAATCCCGAGGTCACCACGACGCGGATATAGCGCGATGTCGAGATTCGACACGTACGACATGACGTCCGCAGGCCCCAATCGCCCCGTCAGCATCACGTCGTGATACGCGCGGCATCGTCTACGAAGGTGCTCGCCAGGCTGTCCGATGAGCCACAGCCTTGCGTGCGGGAGCTGTCGACGAATGTCGTCCCAGAGTGCCAGCAAATGATCAACGTTGAACAGCGGATTGTCAGCGCCACGATCGCCGTCCGAAAGCAACCAGGCGGCGACATAGCCGACGACGACTTCGCCACTCGTCCTCTGAGTGGCGGCGACCCTCGATACACTTGCTTCGTCGAGAAGGTCCAGGCGCACCGGTTGGGGAATAACGTGGTATGGCTTCTCGAGTCCCAGCACCTCCAACTCTCGAGCAGCCGACTCCGCGGTCACGACGTACGCCTCGACGTTGGCCCGGCCGAGGAGCGCGGCTTCTTCCGAAGTCATCGCTGGATCGTCGACGTCAACCACAACCTTGCCGCGGAACCAGGGAACCTGAGCAGGGCCGGTGCAGAAGGCGAAGCGATAACGGCTGCTGGCAGCGCCGAACAGCACGCGATGTCGGAAGTGGGCCGTGGCCCGGAGCGCCCGAAACTCCGCTCCCCGAACAATCCGCGGACCAGAGCAGATAGCGAGGAAGTTGTCGATACGCGACAGCCGCGGCAGCAGCGCGTCGTACCGCACATTGTTGTGGGCGCCTCGGAACCACACATTGTGATGAAAGATCCGATCCGGGCCGGGCGCTGGTCCGTGGAAGAGCCCAATGAGGGGCTCGCTCATGTCGGCGACGGTGTCATCGAAGCGGGCCACGACTCAACCAGTATCCCACACACGCTTTTGCTGCGACCCAGACGAGCCACTCGACCAACGGCCGCTGCCCATGCCCTCGGTTGGCCATCGGCGTGAGAGCGCTGTACCTCGCAGGAAAGGCTCCGCTTCCTCCTGATACGGGCAGCCGTCAGCGGCTCTGGAACATTCTGCTGGCATTGAGTTCCGTCGCGGAAGTCGACTTGTTCGTCATCGGCGGCGCGGACCCGCAGGTCATGCAGCAACTCGTCGAGCAACGCGCTGTGGATCGCGTCAGCGGTGCGCGGCCGAGCTCGAAGCGTGCCACGCCTGCGAATATAGTGCGCTGGCTGCGCGACGGGGATCTGCCGTCGACGGTTTGGTTTCGTGAGTTACATGATGTCAACACCGTCTTCGAGTCTTGGGCACGACCTTCGTACGACGTCGTGTGGGTCGCACATCCTCTCGGAGTCGTCGCTCTCCGTAGCCGCTCGATCGGTCCGGTCGTCGTGGATCGTCACGACTTGGAGGAGGAGCTACTCGGAGGCCAAGTGCGTCACGATCCTGCGTTCCGCCGTCTGGATCGCAGACTTCGTGCGACATATGACATCAATATGTGGAAGCGGTTCACCCGCGAGACTGTCCAGAGCGCGGCGCGAATCGTGGTGTGCAGTCCGGACGACGCGCGGCGCGTGAACGCCCGCAACGTGGTGGTCGTTCCGAACGGGATCGATCGCCCGACTAGGCCGGTGAGGCAAGCTTCACGGTCACACCCACCAACGCTCTTGTTTCAAGGACAGATGACCTATCCGCCCAACGTGGACGGAGCCGTGTACTTCGTCGATCGGGTGCTCCCCCACATACTCGCCGCGATGCCTCGCGCTCAGTTCAGGATCGTAGGGCGCTGCGACGATTCCGTCGCGCGGCTCCGAGCACATCCGAACGTCACCGTGACGGATCAGGTTGCCGACATCGAGCCGGAGCTCGCGCGTGCAGACGCGGTAGTCGTTCCCCTCAGATTCGGGAGCGGAACCCGTCTCAAGATCATCGAAGCATTCGCGCACCGAATCCCCGTGGTCTCTACCACCGTCGGCGCAGAGGGCCTCGGGGTGACCGCCGGTAAGGAACTCCTCATGGCGGACGACGACGTGGGACTCGCCGCCGCTTGCCTGCGGCTACTCGGCAACGAGCCGCTTCGCCGCGCGCTTGCAGATCGGGCCGAAGCGCTCTACACCCATCAGTTCCAGTGGAGCGCAATCCGCGAACGGGCCGCGGCGCTCGCCTGTGAAGTAGCGAGCGAGGCATCGAAGCGATGAAACTGGGCCTGACCCGGTTTGACGGACATCCGTGATCAGGGGTGTAGCCCCGGGGAGGATGTCCATCATGATGGAGACGATGGGACGCAAGCAGGCTCGCCGTCGTCGGTCGTTCACCAAGGAGTTCAGGGCCGAGGTTGTCGCGCTGGTCCGCCAGCCGGGGAGCTCGGCGGCGAGCGTCGCGCGTGATCTCGATTTGACCGAGACCGCGGTGCGGGCGTGGGTGAAGCAGGCTGATATCGACGACGGCCATCGCGATGGTCTGACGACGAGTGAGCGTGAGGAACTCTCGCGCAGCTGCGGCGGGAGAATCGCCGGCTGACTCAGGACGTGGAGATCCTCAAGCGAGCGACGGCTTTCTTCGCCAAGGAGACCCGGTGAACGTGTTCCCGTTCATCGAGGCGGAGAAGGCGGGGCAGCACGACGCGGTGAAACGGTCGTGTGAGCTGCTCGAAGTCTCCCGGTCCGCTTTCTACGAATGGCACCAGCACACCCCCTCTGCGCGTCAGCTTGCCGACAGCGAGCTCGGTGATCGCATCCAGGAGATCTACGACGAGTCGCGCGGCACCTACGGTTGCCGCGGGTGCATCGGGCGCTGCGCGACTCGGGTGTGTGCGTTCGACGCGAGCGGGTTGCGCGGATCATGCGCAGGCAAGGGTCTGGTGGGTCGGTGCCGGCGACGGTTGGTCAAGACCACCATCTCCGATCCTGATGTTGTCGCGGTCGATCTGCTCAAGCGCACGTTCGGGCCCGACACGGTCGAGCTCGACCGGGCCTACGTCGGGGACCTACATCCGGACCTGGGAAGGCCGGCTGCATCTCGCAACGGTGATCGACCTGGCATCACGACGGGTCGTCGGGTGGGCGATGGCTGATCACATGCGCGCCGAGCTGGTCTGCGATGCGCAGCGGATGGCCACCGAGCACCGTTGTCCCGCGCCGGGCGCGATGTTCCATTCCGACTGCGGCACCCAAGGTGAATTCAAGTGGTCGTCGCAACACCTCGATCGTGGAGGTGTCGGTGGCAACGATGAAGGAACGTCAGCGGGCAGTGCAGCTCTATCGGGGACAGATCCCGTCGCCGGGCCGACCAACGATCGCATGGCGACAGGATCGGGTGAAGTTCTGGGCGGCGATCGCTGATGGAGCGAAGACCGAGGATGCCGCGGTCGAGGCCGGCGTGTCTGCTCCGGTCGCGTTTCGATGGTTCCGCCACGCTGGCGGCGTGAATCCTTGTTTGCGTGCGACGGTGTCGGGTCGGTATCTGTCCTTCGAGGAGCGTGAAGACATCGCGATCTGGCACGCGCAAGACATCGGCGTGCGTGAGATCGCGCGGAGGCTGGGCCGGTCGCCGTCAACGATCTCGCGTGAACTGCGGCGCAACGCGTCGACACGAACGTTTCGTCTCGAGTATCGGGCGTCGCTCGCGCAGTGGCATGCCGAGCGACGAGCTCGTCGTCCGAAAGTCGCGAAGCTGGCTGCGAACGAGCGGCTGCGTGAGTACGTGCAGGACCGGCTCGCGGGTGACGTGCGGGCGCCTGACGGCCGGCCGCTCGGCCCCGCGGGTCCGAAGTGGCAGGGTCGCAACAAGCCGCATCGTGGTGATCGCCGGTGGGTCCTGGCTTGGAGTCCCGAACAGATCGCCAAGCGGTTGCCGCTCGATTTCCCCGATGATGAGACCATGCGGATCAGTCACGAGGCGATCTATCAGGCGCTCTACGTGCAGAGCCGTGGCGCGCTCGAACGGGAGCTCGTCGCCTGTTTGCGGACGGGCCGAGCGCTGCGCGTCCCACGCTCACGGGCGCGCCAGCAGGCCTGGGCACACGTCACCCCGGAAGTGATGATCAGCGAACGGCCTGCCGAGGCCGAGGACCGAGCCGTGCCCGGCCATTGGGAAGGCGATCTACTCATCGGTCTGCAACGCTCCGCGATCGGCACGCTCGTCGAACGCACGACTCGCTTCACAATGCTGGTCCACCTGCCGCGCGAAGACGGCTACGGGATCATTCCGCGCACGAAGAACGGGCCTGCGCTCGCGGGCTACGGCGCGGTCACGATGAAGAACACGCTCGTGTCGACGATGACGACACTGCCCGAACAGCTGCGCCGATCATTGACCTGGGATCGCGGCAAAGAACTCTCCGCGCACGCAGCGTTCAAGATCGAGACCGGCATCGCCGTCTTCTTCGCCGACCCGCGCAGCCCCTGGCAGCGCGGCACGAACGAGAACACCAACGGACTGCTCCGCCAATACTTCCCCAAGGGCACCGACCTCACGCGCTGGTCAGCCGAAGAGATCAACGCCGTCGCCACTGCCCTCAACACACGGCCGCGCAAGACGCTCGGCTGGAGGACACCCGCGGAAGCCTTCGACGAACACCTACGCTCCCTGCAACAGGACGGTGTTGCGACCACTGATTGAACCTGGTCAATCCACCACGACCGGGTTCACCGACCTGCTCGCGGAGCACAAGATCATCCAGTCACTCTCGCGGCCGCGGCAATGCTGGGACAACGCGTTCGCGGAGAGTTTCTTCGCGTCGCTCAAGCTCGAATGCATCTACCGCCAACATGGCCAACGCACGCGCACGCACGCTGCGCAATGTTCGACTACATCGAGGTGTTCTTCAACCGGCGTCGGCTGCACTCTGCGCTCGGCTACTGCACGCCCGCCGCCTACGAGAACAAGATCCGCAACAACACCACCGCTCACGCGGCATAACCACGATGTCCGCCCAACCGGGTCAACCCCAAACGAATGTGTCGGCGCCAGCAGGTCAGTACCGCTGAACCTCAACCGCGAATCAGAATCGTTCCCGCCCTGCGCACACGCAATGCGAAGTTCCACGCGTGGCTCGGCTTAGCCCGTGGTCGCCAGCCTTTCCAAGGTGTCCGATCGAGGTGCTCAAGCCACAGTATCGCGATACGGGTGCGTACATTGAGACTCCCAAGGTCTCCGCAGTGCGGACCTGTTGAAATGGACGATGGCCGGATCATCGATTGCAGCTGCCAGGCTGTCGCGGGACTCCGTGACCCAAGCCAGGGATCCGTCGCCAGCGAGATGGCCCCCCTGGATGTTCCACTGAGGGCCGATGGGAGCCCACCTACCCCGCAGGACTGTGTTGAGTGCGCACTGGTCGCCGTAAAGGAAGCGATGTCGTACAAGGAGTCCGAGCACGTGCTCGCTGATCCGCTGCGAACGCCACGGGCGCATGTCAACGACGAGCACACCCGAGTTGAAGTAGGGGGTCTCCGGCGGTACACCGACCTCTGACCATGGGAGTCCTTTCGGAGCCGCCGCCCAGGGCACTACAGGGTCCCGCACGGCACCGAGCACACACCCGTCGAGGTTCGCCTCCCAGAGCTCATCGAGAGGCCGCTGCACGGCAGTATCCGTATCGATGTAGACCACGCGCTCGATGTCGTCGGGGAGGAGATCACCAAATTCGCAGGCGGAACAGAGCCGCGGTCGGAAGACTTGCTGGGAGGTGAGCGTTCTCGAGGCACAAGGATCTCGCGTCGAGCCAGCAGAGTGTGACGGCTTCGCCCACGACCCCGGATATCTGACTCATCAAGGAAGGTTCGTAGCCATCGTGCAGTACGAACACTCGATGGTCCCGGTTGGCGGATTTCGAGATACTCGCAATCACTACTGCGAGTTGTTTGCTGAACACAGAGTCCGCTGCGAGTACCACCGCTATCGGCTCAGCGCGGCTCACGCTTGCAGCCGCCGACATGGACTTCGTGGAAACTTCGGCGGCCGGCCGAAGGTCCTGCCCGGGGTAGTGAGCACGTTCTCGATCAACTCCCCTCCCTTGCACACTCCCCCGCCCCGATTGCGACGCGGCTCGGTTGCGAAAACTACTCCCGCTCGAAGGATGGCAAGTCCTCCCTTCCGCCGATCAGACGTTCCGCGAGCCGTCGCACGAAGATTGAACTCGCGCAGAAGCGCCCGCTGAGTGCTCAGCAGCGATAGCGCTCGGAGGACGATTGCACACCGTGGCGGCAACACCACTCAACGCGAGAGGAGGCCAACTGAGCATTGCCGATCCAGCGCACTGATCGCTTCAGTCACGGGATCCGGTCGCCTGAGCATCAGTGGACTTTGTTGGACTAGTAATTGCATTCGCCACTCTGTTTGGTCGAGGGGCTACGGGCGGTCTTTCATGCGGTTCGGCACAGCAGCGCGAGGTTTTGGGCGATGGCAGACGAGTTAGAGATAAGTCTCGACGCTCCGCGATCAATCCGTCATGCCCTGCACGAGATCGGTCGTTCCGAAGATGTCAGTTTCTCGCCAGACAATCGTCGACTCGCCCTCGCCTGCCTCGACCACAACTCGATCGCAATCGTCGAAGTCGACATCACTAGCGACACCGATCGATCCACGGTGGTCGTGACGGACGTCGCGGAGTACTCGTCACCGTGCCTGATGACACCGCATGGCGTGGACTTCCTGGACAACGAGACTGTGCTTGTCGCAAACCGCAAGGGCGACGTTGTGGCGCTGCAACTCCCCTCGAGCGCCAGCGCAGGAGACGGTGAACTCACAGCCATCGGTCCCGTGCCGGGAAGCACGTTTGAACTTCTGAGCGAACCGGGCTCAGTCGCGATCGCCCGAGGTGCAGGTGCCGCGGTCGAAGTACTGATCTGCAACAATCGCGCCGATACTGTCACGACACACGTTCTCGAGGAGGATCCCCTCCGCGTCACGAGCAGCAGCATTTTGTTGAGCCGCTTGCTCGACTTTCCCGACAGTGTTGCAATCAGTGACGACGAAAATTGGATCGCGATCAGCAACCATGACGCCCATGTCGTGATGGTGTATCGGCGAACGTCCTCGCTCTCCGAGGATTCGGATCCTGATTGCATCTTGCGCGGCGTGATGTACCCACACGGGCTGCGCTTCGATGCTGCCGGGCAACATCTCTTTGTGGCCGACGCGGGTAGGCCGCATGTTCACATCTATGCATCTGATGGCGCGTCCTGGCGCGGCGTCGAATATCCGACGGCCTCGGTTCGCGTCATGGGCGACGACATCTTCGCGCTCGGACGTGATGCCGCGAGTTCGGGACCGAAAGGCGTAGCGATCGATCAGTCCGGGCGCGTCCTGGCCGTGACATTCGAGAATCAGCCCTTAGCTTTCTTCGACATCGCCGCAATGCTCGAGCGCTGCGAAGGGCGATACCAGAATCATGCGTTGCGGATGGGCTACGAGGTGGAGGCGCTCGAGCACGGACACGCGAGGCTTGAGGCGCGTATCGCAAGGATCACCAGGTCAAAAAGCTATCGATCCACCGAGCCACTTCGGCGACTCCGCTCCGCCTGGCCGAGGATGAGACGCTGACCAACATGACAGCGCTCGACACCTGGCCACCCCCTTCGGCACCCTTGGCAATTGGGCAAGGGCAACGCACTTTTGCCCGCGAGGCCTGTGCCTGGTTGTAGATCCCGGTGACGTTGGTCAGTACGGGTCTCCTTGGAGACTGGGGGTGCTGAAGCCTCCAACTCCCAAGGAGATCCCGTGAAGTTGCACGGTAACGCCAAGCTGACCCAGGTTCAGCGTCGCTTATTGGTGACGCGGGTGCTCGAGGAGCACTGGAAGTTCACGGATGCGGCGGATGCGTTCGGTGTTCGGAACGGACCGCGTATCGATAGGTTCGGCGTTGGCGTGACGGTGATCACGATCTCGCGGATCGATCAGCGGCGCCGAAGCGGGTGTGTGGAACATCGACGAAGGTCGTGGCGTTGATCGAGCGGTTGCGGCGAGTTTGGGGTTGACCCGGTTCGCCGGACATCGTGGTTATGCCGCGTGAGTGGTCGTGTTGTTGCGGATCGTGTTCTCGTAGGCAGCGGGCGTGCAATAGCCGAGCGCGGAGTGCAGCCGACGCCGGTTGAAGAACACCTCGATGTATTCGAAGACGGCGCGGCGGGCGTGCGCACGCGTCGGCCATGTTGGCGGTAGACGCATTCGAGCTTGAGCGACGCGAAGAAGCTCTCCGCCACCGCGTTGTCCCAGCATTGGCGCGGCCGCGAGAGTGACTGGGTGATCTTGTGGTCGGCGAGCAGGTCCCTGAACTCGATCGAGGTGTATTGGGTGAATTCAAGTGGTCGTCGCAACACCTCGATCGTGGAGGTGTCGGTGGCAACGATGAAGGAACGTCAGCGGGCAGTGCAGCTCTATCGGGGACAGATCCCGTCGCCGGGTCGACCAACGATCGCATGGCGACAGGATCGGGTGAAGTTCTGGGCGGCGATCGCTGATGGAGCGAAGACCGAGGATGCCGCGGTCGAGGCCGGCGTGTCTGCTCCGGTCGCGTTTCGATGGTTCCGCCACGCTGGCGGCGTGAATCCTTGTTTGCGTGCGACGGTGTCGGGTCGGTATCTGTCCTTCGAGGAGCGTGAAGACATCGCGATCTGGCACGCGCAAGACATCGGCGTGCGTGAGATCGCGGAGGCTGGGCCGGTCGCCGTCAACGATCTCGCGTGAACTGCGGCGCAACGCGTCGACACGAACGTTTCGTCTCGAGTATCGGGCGTCGCTCGCGCAGTGGCATGCCGAGCGACGAGCTCGTCGTCCGAAAGTCGCGAAGCTGGCTGCGAACGAGCGGCTGCGTGAGTACGTGCAGGACCGGCTCGCGGGTGACGTGCGGGCGCCTGACGGCCGGCCGCTCGGCCCCGCGGGTCCGAAGTGGCAGGGTCGCAACAAGCCGCATCGTGGTGATCGCCGGTGGGTCCTGGCTTGGAGTCCCGAACAGATCGCCAAGCGGTTGCCGCTCGATTTCCCCGATGATGAGACCATGCGGATCAGTCACGAGGCGATCTATCAGGCGCTCTACGTGCAGAGCCGTGGCGCGCTCGAACGGGAGCTCGTCGCCTGTTTGCGGACGGGCCGAGCGCTGCGCGTCCCACGCTCACGGGCGCGCCAGCAGGCCTGGGCACACGTCACCCCGGAAGTGATGATCAGCGAACGGCCTGCCGAGGCCGAGGACCGAGCCGTGCCCGGCCATTGGGAAGGCGATCTACTCATCGGTCTGCAACGCTCCGCGATCGGCACGCTCGTCGAACGCACGACTCGCTTCACAATGCTGGTCCACCTGCCGCGCGAAGACGGCTACGGGATCATTCCGCGCACGAAGAACGGGCCTGCGCTCGCGGGCTACGGCGCGGTCACGATGAAGAACGCGCTCGTGTCGACGATGACGACACTGCCCGAACAGCTGCGCCGATCATTGACCTGGGATCGCGGCAAAGAACTCTCCGCGCACGCAGCGTTCAAGATCGAGACCGGCATCGCCGTCTTCTTCGCCGACCCGCGCAGCCCCTGGCAGCGCGGCACGAACGAGAACACCAACGGACTGCTCCGCCAATACTTCCCCAAGGGCACCGACCTCACACGCTGGTCAGCCGAAGAGATCAACGCCGTCGCCACTGCCCTCAACACACGGCCGCGCAAGACGCTCGGCTGGAGGACACCGCGGAAGCCTTCGACGAACACCTACGCTCCCTGCAACAGGACGGTGTTGCGACCACTGATTGAACCTGGTTTGGGTGCCGCGGTCGGAGTGGAACATCGCGCCCGGCGCCGGCTGACGGTTCTCGATGGCCATACGCAGCGCGTCGCAGACCAGCTCGGCGCGCATGTGATCGGCCATCGCCCATCCGACGACCCGTCGTGATGCGAGGTCGATGACGGTCGCGAGGTACAGCCAGCCTTCCCAAGTCCGGATATAGGTGATGTCCCCGACGTAGACGCGGTCGAGCTCGACCGTGCCAGGCCCGAACGTGCGCTTGAGCAGATCGACCGCGACCACATCGGGATCGGAGATGGTGGTCTTGATCCACCGTCGCCGGCACCGGCCCACCAGGCCCTTCGTGCGCATGATCCGCGCCACCCGCTTGCGGCTCGCGTGCACGCCCTCATGGCGAAGCGCCCGATGCACCCGCGGCCAACCGTAGGTGCCGCGGGACTCGTCGTAGATCTCTTGGATGCGTTCACCGAGCTCGGCATCCGCCGCACTCACGAGTCGACGGGATGTGCTGATGCCATTCGTAGAAAGCGGACCGGGAGACCTCAAGCAGCTCACACGACCGTTTCACCGTGTCGTGCTGCCCTGCCTTCTCCGCCTCGATGAACGGGAACACGTTCACCGGGTCTCCTTGGCGAGGAAAGCCGTCGCTCGCTTGAGGATCTCCACGTCCTGAGTCAGCCGGCGATTCTCCCGACGCAGCTGCGCGAGTTCCTCACGCTCACTCGTGGTCAGACCATCGCGATGGCCCTCGTCGATGTCGGTCTGCTTCACCCAGGCGCGTATCGCGGTCTCGGTCAGATCGAGATCACGCGCCACGCTCGCCGCAGAGTTCCCCGGCTGGCGGACCAGCGCGACAACCTCAGCCTTGAACTCCTTGGTGAACGACCGACGACGGCGAGCCTTCTTCCGTCCCATCGTCTCCATCATGATGGACATCCTCTCCGGGGCTACACCCCTGATCGTGGATGTCCGTCAAACCGGGTCAGGCCCATGTCGGATGACGTCCCCGAAGATCGCGGCGAAGCCTGCGGATGGCGGTGTCCACCGTGTGTGCCGTGCTGGCCCAGATCGGTCTGAACCGGCTTTCGAAGCTCGGGCCTCCGGAGCCGCCGAACCGTTATGTGCGCCGGCGGCCCGGTGAGCTCGTGCATGTGGACATCAAGAAGCTCGGCCGGTTCGTTCGTCCTGGGCAACAGGGCACTCCCTGGCTGCGCTTCTACAATCGCCGGCGACCCCACGGCAGCCTCGGTCACTAACCACCCGCCATCCGCCTACCCACGGCAGCCTGACCAACGTGCCTAGGACCTACACCTAGGAAGTACGTAGTCGCGTAACGGATCGCGAACAACACGTTGATCCCAGCCAGCGCCGCAGGGTCGGCGTTCGCGGACCATCGCCGCAGATCAGCCGCCGCGGTGCCCTTCACCATGTCGATCACGATCCGTTCCTCGGGATCGACGAGACCGGTCGCGTACACCGTCGAGTGCCACCGGTTGGCGCGCAAGAACGAGGTCTCGTCGACACCGAGCTGGCGCACCAGCCGAGCCCGCTCAGGGTCGTCGACGAGTGGCGTGCCATGCTCGATCACCGCGTTCATGACCGTCCACCATCACACCCCGAACTCGTACGCAACGACTTAGACCGCCCGGCGTGTTCACCGACATGATGCCATGACTCCATCCCGCGCGGCGGGTGATCACCGCCTGCGCGTCGACATGCTCGGAGCGTTCCGTCCACGTCTTCGCGTCACACAACGCTTCGCGCCAACGCCAACGCCACGCCGCGTGCGCCACACCAACCGCACTGGGCGCCGAAGCACGCCAGATCACGGATCTCCACTGGCCGGCGTTCGTGCGCCTCAGCACGCGTACCGCACTGCGCGCAACCCGCGAACTCGGCGACGATCCCGGACGGTCATCGCCAACTTGGCGGTGGCGACCTCGACTACCTACCGCCCCTGCTCCAACGCGAAGAGGTCAGTCCTAAATCGTGCAGGCAAGGTAGCGCCTCAAGCGCTCGGAATGACGCGCGAACTGGTGTGTTGCGCCTTTGAGAGGTGTTGCCCGCGATCGCTCGGTGTAGGACACTTCGTGGGCGCAACGGGGAGGGCGCGACATGAGCACCGAGAGTCGTGGGGTGGTACGCGGGCCTGCCAGTCGTGTGGAGTCTTCGCCAGCCGCAACTAACTCCGAAGACAGATCGTTTTCACCGACTTTCATCCTTGGCGCTGCCCATTCCGGTACCACGATCCTCTACAGGATGTTTGCGCTGCACCCTGAGGTGTTGTGGTTCTCGCAGTTCTCATTGCGTTCCGGCGAGATCGCCGGTCGCTGGTCGCTCCCCTTCAATGACCCGATCGACAGAGCGCTCCGACAGTTCACACGACATGACTGGCAGAAGGTCTCTTCGAGGCGGCTCCAGTGGATCGTCCCAACGCCGTCCGAAGCGCGCAACGTCTGGAAGGATCTCCTTGACAGGTCTGGAACAACCGATGAGCGCGCCGCCCATATGCGCTGGTGCGTCAGAAGTTTCTGTGCACGTCGCGGCCGTCGAAGGTTCGTTGCTAAGTGGCCCGGCTTCTATCGGGATATACCTGTCCTCAGCGCCGCCTTTCCATCGGCCAGATTCGTGCACATCGTGCGGGATGGCCGGCCGGTAGCACTCAGCGTGCGTCACAAGTTCTCGCGCTCAGGACGAGGACGCGAGCCTCGTTCTCGCTGCGCAATATTGGGTGAAGGAAATCGAAGCCGTGCGAGCTGCGGCGAGTTCAATCAATCTCTTGGAGATCCGATACGAGGATTTCTGTCACGACGTGCACGGCGTTCTCAGCAGGGTCTTGGCACACTCGATGCTTCACCGGTACTCGTACCCGTTCGAGCGAACTCCCCGACGGCTTTCGTCGACGAATCGGTCGCGGACGGATCGAGGAGCCCGTCACGAACTCGGACGGATCGAAGAGGTACAAGGCGCATTGCTAAGCGAGTACGGCTACACAGGGACAGCGCACGTCACACCCCACGACGCCCGCGGCGGCTAACCAACGACGAGGTCCTCGACTACCCCCGCGTCGACAGCCTCGAGCTGATCGAGAGGACCGATGTTGGCGCGTGGACCGACGGCTGGCTCCCGGAGACGACGAGCGGTGGCCCTGCTGCCTAGAGCGCCACCAAGCGGTCGACTCTATGCGCGAGTACCGTTCGGGTCACCCGTTCGCCAGTTAGAACCGGCTGTTTCGCCGCACATCCGCTCATCGGTCCCACCGGCGCCGCATCGCGGCGATCTCCGACGTCGAGTAGAAGTGGCGGACGAAGGGCTCACCGTAACAGCGATCGAGCAGTTCGCCCGGCAGCCGTACCTGGTCGACGAACGTCTGGTAGAGCGCCCCGTACGCCTTAGTTGCACCGACGTTGCTGCTCGGCAGCAAGACTGACCCAGCTACGTCGAGGAACATACCGAGCGCCTTCGGTCCCCGCTCCCTCAGGTCTTCGCGACGCACCACAAGCAGCCGGAACGGCGGCTGTTCGATGAGCTGCACTCCCTCCGCCCAGGGGAAGTCCGTCACGTATACGTCAATACCGGTAGTGGGCCGCAGCTCGTCACGGAACCAATCGGAGCCTGCGAGCGAGGAAGAGAACGCGGCGAAGCGTCGGCCGAGCTCGTCCGGCTCGACGCCAAGGCGTTGTTCGTCTTCCGTGAAATGCCCGCACTCGAGACCGATCTGGAAGAATAGGGACACCTGCAACGCCACCGGGTCGCGCACGCCCGTCACGACATCCCAGCTCCCGCGCCGCCGTCCCATCCGCGCCCGGAACATGGCGTGCGCGAAAGCGCCGCTCCAGTCCTCGTGGGCGCGCCGCGCCGAGGCTGTCGAGGGCGCGTTCCGTCTCGGCGGCACGTCGTGCGGCCGGGGTCACCCGGTGCACGTTGATCACCGGCCGGCCGGTGGTCGCCTCGATTGCGTCACCTAACGCCGTTGAGCCGACCTTGCCCACCGTGTACACAAGCACTGGAGGTCGGCGGAGCACGGCCACGCCGAGTTGCAGCCACACCGCCCACCGATCGACGGCCACCCACCGACGCCGAGCCCGCGCGGAAGAGCGGCCTGAACTGACCCATCGCTCCTGGGCGATCCATCTGTCGGCCCTCCATGGACGGCCGCAGCGTAGCTGCTCAGCCCGGTCCCCCGACCGACGATCGGCCACCTCTCATGACCTCAGCACTCGTCACCGTGATCATCCCGACGCGACAACGCGGGCACCACGATCGCTAGGTGTAGTTCCCATCCACGTTCGTTAGGACGGGCTCCTTGAGACTTGAGGGTGCGACCCACTCTCACCTCAAGGAGCCCGATGCTGTTGCACGGTAACGCCAAGCTGACCCCGTTCCAACGATCGCTGTCGCGTGTGCGTGTCCGCGATGAAGGTTGGACGGTGACCGAGGCCGCCGAGGCTGCGGGGTGTGCGGAATGGACCGCGTATCGGTGGTTGGCTCGTCACGACGCCGGGGAGGCGATGACGGACCGGTCCTCAGCGCCCCGGTCGTCGCCGACTCGGACCCCGGCGAGAGTCGAGGCGCAGATCGAGCGTCTCCGTCGGTTGCGCTGGACCAGCACGAAGATCGCGGCGACGCTCGAGCTCCCCACTTCCACGGTGTGCGCGGTGCTCAAGCGTCTCGGGTTGAACCGGCTCTGGAAACTAGGACCACCCGAACCACCGAACCGGTATTGCCGGCGTCACGCCGGCGAGCTCGTCCACGTCGACGTCAAGAAACTGGGCCGGTTCCGTCGCCCCGGCAAACGAGTCCGAGGCCAAGGACCCGGCCGGCGTTCCCCGCGAGCGGGATGGGAAGCGCTGCATGTCTGCATCGACGACGCCACCCGCCTCGCCTACGTCGAGGTGCTCCCCAACGAACGCGGCGTGACCACCGTCCGGGTCTTCGAACGGGCCGTCGCCTGGTTCGCCGACCGTGGGATCACCGTGCGAGAAGTCATCAGCGACAACGGTGCGCCCTACAAGTCACGCGTGTGGGCGACCTGGTGCGCGACCCATCGCATCGAGCATCTCCGCACCCGGCCCTACCGGCCCCGCACCAACGGCAAAGCATCGAACGGTTCATCCAAACCATGCTCCGAGAGTGGGCCTACGCCGCCACCTACCGCACCAGCACCCATCGCGCCCGTGCACTGCCCGCCTGGATCGACTACTACAACCACGAACGACCACACGGCGCCCTCGGCCACAAGACACCCGCCGCCCGCCTTCAAGCGGACTGACCAACGTCAGTGGGAACTACAGCTAGCTCGACGAACGGCTTCGGATCATCACGAGCACCCGATCGCCTCCCCGCCTGCCCCAACATGCTCGACGGTCTCTGCGGCGGCATCCATCACGTGCAGGGTGTTGTGGAGGTCGAGTAGTCCCCAGGGCGGCGCTCGACTGATGCAAGGCCGGCTGCACCCATGATCTGTTCGCCAGGTAGTAGCCCGAACGGCGGGAATGGGGCACGCGCCAAATCTGGGCCTTCCTGTCGATACTTCGTGCAGACGTTGCGGGCGCGACAGCTCGGGCTACTCTCCCTGAGTAAGGAGTCGTAGGAAGCGCGTGACGGTACACCGCAGTGATCGTGCTCCTCCTGCAAACGGACAGCGGATAGGCGGACTGTGAGCATCTCGGCGTGGAGCGACGGGAGCGTCGTCCCGATTCTCGTGTTCCACGCAGTCGATGAAGACGTCGGCGAGCACTCCGTTGCCCCACATAAGTTCGAGCGCCACATGAGATGGCTGTCGCGCGTTTCGACGCCGATCAACCTCGAGGCGCTCGAACAGGTCCTGCGAGGAGAGGTGACGGTTAGGCGCCCGGTTGTCATCACCTTCGACGACGGCTACGCCTCCATCTTCACGGCGGCCTACCCCGTCCTTCGAAGCCTAAACATCCCCTTCTGTGTATTTCAGGTTACCGCCTTAGTCGGCGAAAAGGGGCCGAAGCCGATGCTCACATGGGATCATCTCCTGGCGATGCACGATTCAGGTTTGATGACGATCGGGGCACACACTCACACACACCGTCGCCTCATAGATACGAATAGTGAGACAATCCATTGGGAACTCGATCAGTCAGTAGATGAGCTCCGCAGGCAGCTTGGTGTCAACGTGAGGTATTTCGCCTTTCCCTACGGGAAATACGACGCGGCATCGCTCGGCGAGGCGCAGGCGAGGTTTGAGCTCGTATTCGCGAATGAGGGACTCCAGCGCCGAGTACCCCTTCCCGATGGCCCACTCAACAGAATCACCGTTCGCAGACGATTCTCGCGACTACGGCTACGGGTGTCGTTTTCGTCAATGTACTGGAACGTGATGCCGAACATCACTCATTGCCGCATGTACCGGATCGTCAGGAGGATGGCCGGCTCGCCCATCGACGGCATGTGCCTATGAACGGCCATGGCTACAGTCCGCCCCGACCAAGAACCAAGCGGCAAATGGTGGCCTGACCCCGAGAGATCGGTCTGCGCGTGATGTGAGTCAATTGCCCACGATGGGTCAAATGGGTCCGGTTTCATGGGGTCTATGTGGTCAATTCCCCAGTGATCGCTTTTGGCTCGCTCGCGATGAGCTCCTTACTAGACCTGCGCGGCGGTTGGCGCGCCAGATCGTAGAGGCGCTACGCCGGGTTGACGCGGGCTGATGCTGGTGATCTGATGAGCCGTCGCCGGGCCAGCGCCTAGGGGCGGGTGTTCATAAGGGAGGTGGATCGCCGTCGATGCGTGTCACCCAGCCTCCGACTGTCATCTTCATCGCGAGTGAAAGCCGGAGTGGCTCGACGCTTCTCGATTTCCTCATCGGTTCACACTCCGACGTGGTCAGCGGCGGCGAGCTGATCGACCTGCAATCCATCGGGTCTTCGCGGAAGGAGGGCGGAGAGCAGTGCACTTGCGGCGACTCGATCCGGGTCTGCGAACACTGGCGTGCTGTCAACGCTGAGCTTCATGCCTCGGCGGGCCAATCGATCGACAGTCTGGCGCTGCACTCGCCAGACAACGAAGTCTTCCGGCGGGATAATCTTGCTTTGTTCTCCGCGATTAGCGCTGTGAGCCAGCGTCCTTTCGTCGTCGACTCGTCGAAGAGGTACTTCCGGCTTAAACGTTTGTTGGCCATCCCAGAACTTGATGTTCGAGTCGTTCACCTTGTTCGCCACCCGTGCGGAGTCACGTACTCGCACATTCGATCAGGGGGCAGGGTGTCATTCCCGTCATATGGGTTGGGGTTCTCCTATCTGCGCGGCGAGCTACGTATTCTTCGCCTGCTCGCAGACAGAGAGCACCATGTCGTGCGCTACGAGGATCTGGCTCATGACCCCACGGCAGTTCTCGCAACGGTGATGGACTGGCTCGGCCTCACGTATGAACCGTCACAGCTCGAGTGGTCAGACACTCAACTACACAGCATCGGCGGGAACCCGATGCGATTCGCTAGGAACTCGACCATCTCTCCTGATGTCGAGTGGAAACAGGAGCTCGGCATTATCCGGAGAATGATCATCAGCGCGGTGACGTTGCCAGTGCGCCAACGGCAGATCGCCTACCTCATCGCGTCTGGCCCATCCTCAGCCAGGTCCAGCGTCCTCGGGATCGCGTCGCGCCTCCCGAAGAATCACCGCGAGTGTTCTTAGGTAACCACCTTCACCGTGTGTACTCGGGTACCGCGGGTTGCGAGGCCTCGGGGAACTCGGTCGCGTGGTCGGAGAGCGAATCGCTCGAATGTAGGGTTCGGGGACGACTACTCGCCGACCGAGTACCTCCCTTCGCCTCCCTTCCCCTCTCTTCCCAGAAGCTGTCCAAGAGGCGTCAAGGCGCTAGAGCTGCACCCGGATGGAGTGTTGCTGATCATGAATCGACACCGCAGTGAGCATCAAGTATTGGCCGGACTTCCCATCGACAGTTAGCGTGAAGTCCTGCGTCGCGGTATCGTAGTTTGTCTGGTAGCTGCCGGCACGGACGTTGAACGTCATTTGCGCGGCGACGCGCTCGCTTTTCATCGGATGCACGTAGGCTCTGATGCAGCGGATTCCGTCGAGGTGGTGGGCGGTGCCGGTGACGGTGAAGGTGCCGTTCTTGTTATTGACGGCCGACGCGGTCAGAGTCGGCGCTGTGGTGTCGATCGGCTCGGGTCGCGCCGCGGCTCGTATTCCTGGGAGATGACCACCGGGCGCGTCGTTCGGTCCACTCTCCCTTCGTACCAGGTACCAGTTATTCGCCTGATCGAAACCACCGGCGGGCTCTTCCTTGGCGCGGTGGGTGTGATCGATCCAGCAATACCTGTCGGGGGAGCCCTCAAAGGTGTAGTTCACGCGGCGCGTCCCCATCGCGTAGCGACGGAAGAGCGACAGTTGATCCGTGAACGCAGGCTCGCCGGTATGCTTGTAGAACGTCGCGTCGTTGGCGTCGGTGCCCGCCCACGAGAACAATGACATGTCAATTCGATCGCACACCTTGTTCCACACTCCTGGCGCGAGGTTCCGCGAGAGCCATGCGATCGATCCTTGCGTGTGGTACTTGAGCGCATTCGCAAGCAACGCGCCTCCGACCTGCGGGAGTGGCTTGTAGAAGAACGCGTCCGTCACGACCATGCGCGCGTCGGAGTTTCCGTGGTTCGCCATCGCTTCGAGGTAGCCCATCCAGAAATAAGTCAGCGGTGCCTTCGCTCCATTCTGCCCATAAATGAATGTATCCTCCCATCCGCCGGGCGGGTTCCAGCTGTAGATGAGCATCTTGGACGACGGATGCGCTTCGAAGATCGCGGTGCCGATCGCAAGTCCCCATGAGTACGCCTGTTGGCGTGTCTCTTGCGCGGTGTGAGAGTTCCCTGCGTAGTCCGTACTGCCCCAGAGCCCATTTTCGGTATCGGCTTTGAGACCGTCCATCCCGATCCACTCGCAGAACGAGGCCAATCGGCCGAACTTGGCGGCGACATCGGCGCGCACGTTCGTGTCGAACCAGTCGCCCCATGGCGGGAGCTCAGAACCGTACTTCGCGCTCCAGAAATAGGTACCGATGTACGCCTCACAGCCGTTCGCGTGGCAGCGCTCCGGGAGCGACGCGGGCTGGCCTTGGCCTTCGACGAACCGCTGAACGTTGTAGGTCGGATTCTGGTTCCCGAGCTGTGATGACGGCGAAAAGTCCTGGTTCCCGCCGTACCCGACCGCGAAACCTCCCCATCCACGCGACTTCCACAATGGGACATCCACGAACGCCTCATAGGCGCTGCCCCAGTCGATCATCCGCCATGCGCCCTGTCCGTTCGCGATGTCGGGCGGAGGTTTCGGTGCACTACGCGATGCGAGATCGAGCGCCGTCGGCCCCTTGGTGGCGGCTCGCTTGAGTGCGGTCGCTTCGCGGTTGTCGTTGGCGAATGCGGCAGGAATCGCGGCCGCGGCCGTTGCGCTCAGGCCGAGCAGACCCAGCCGCTTCAGTGCCTCGCGGCGTGAAAGCTCGCCATCAGTCAAGTAGCGCCGCCTCCTGAGGGGTCAGGTGCACCGGGCCGTGCACCGCGCACACTACGCGTGTCACCACCCAGTGGCAGCGCGCCCATGGTGACTCGCCTCCTATTGTCAAACAGCTCGTTCGACACCTCCGCCCTTCCTTGCGCGCCGGTGAGCTGCTGTTGCCGGTCCCGACGCGGACGCCGGTTCGTGGGCGTAGCCCTTCGACCTCGGCAAGGTCAACGAATCGCTACCAGCCGGGAACGCGGCGATGGTTGTTCGGCCCGTTCTCGTTCGACCCTCTGCCACGCGCCAGGCCTCCACCCACTCCGCCCAGAAGCAGTCGCAGTCGGCGTCGAGGTCGTTCCGCGGCCGTCGGCAAAGGCACCAGTCGCTGAAGTCGAGCGTCACCAGTGCACCAGTCGCTGCATGTTCCCTCCCGTCATCGTGAACCGTCACCCGTTTCTCGTTGAGTCTGGGGTGCGTGCGGATCGCGACTGTAACGGCGAGAGCCATGCACTCGGCTCGAGCCCGTCCTAACGGTGGTGGAAAGCCGGGGGGGGAATCTCGTGCGACCACGCAGGTGCCATCGATCACAAGAGGGCGACTACGTGACGCCGCGTGCTCCCGGTCTCAGGTCGAACTGATCGGGTTCTCGGTCGCGCGCCACATCTCCGGAAAGAGACCCGAGCGTTCTGGCGAATCGCAAGCCTCGTCCAACATTTTCGACTGCACATCGTCCGCAGTTGACACGGCGCTCGACGAACGCGTTGCCGCGGTAGGCGCCTCCACTGACTCTCGCGACGAGCGGCTCGTCAACCGGGCCTGCGCTCGTCGAGACGAGCCAGGAACACGAGCTTGTTTCGAATGACCGATCGGAGTCCCCCGAAGAGGAACGAACCGGCCGGCCTCGGAAGACTCTTCAGCCCAGGCACGAGCGCCGCATAGTGCGCATTCGTGTGCGTATAAGAGTTGACGTAGCGGGTATCGAGGAGCGACATCCCGTGCTGAGCCGCGACCAATCTGACCTGATCGACGCCGAGGAGGGCAACGTGCGCGCCACCACCGAAGTTGTCTACGGGAGCCAGGTTGCAGAGCGTGGTCCCGGCCTCCCGCAGCCGGCGGTTCACACCGAGATGACCGACGAGGCCGCGGCCGATCCGGTTCGAGATCGATTCAGACCCGGGCGTCGCGTGATAGTGGAATCCTCCCGGCCTTGTGATGCGGGTGGCCTCACGGAAGAATCCGCGGTAGATCGTGAATGTGCTCGAGGACGTCGAAGGATGTGACGACGTCGAACTCGTCGTTGGGCCAAATGTCGTGCCTCTCGAACGGGAGCGCGTGTACGTCGCTGACTCCGAGCTCGCGCCCGGCGTATGCAATTCGCCCCTCATCGAAGAACTCTTGACCGGTCACGCTCGCTGCGCCGAGATCGAGGCACGCACGGAGGAAGAAGCCACGGCTGCATCCAACATCCAAGACGCGCTTCCCCTCGAGCGGCACTCGTCGGTCGAGATCCCGCGCGAACTCGCGGGCTTTGTTCCTCGCTGCGGCCAGCTCCGGTTCTGAGCCCCACGCCGAGTGTGGCCTGTTTTCGAGGTCGGCCATGAACTCTCGTTGAGCCGTGTCAGCACCCTGCCAATCGTAGAGACACTGGAACAGTCCGCACTCAGCGCAACGGACGCCGACGAAGACCACGTGGCTCTTGCGATTTTCGCGCTCGAAGACGAATTTCGGGCCGGGTTCGCGCGAGAGACAGAGCTTGCAGACGAACATCTTCAGGTCGCAAAGACCCCGTTCGACGTAGGAACGGTTCATCTGCGTTCGCTCAATTCCATCGTGGAAGCAAGCTGCGAATTTAGCATCCCGACTGCGTTCGGCTACAAGACCGCAGCAGCTACCCGAGTACTTGGTTTGAGTGTCGTGCTGTTGTCCGCGACGTTACGAGCCGTGACGGTCCTCGCCGTTCCCGGAGGGGGCGGGAACGGTCGCAATCCCGCTGAAGTCGAGAGCACCGGATCCGGGCGTAGGTTGGCTTCAGTGAAGGTCGCACTCTGCCGGCTCGTTCATAGACCTTGACTGGACCACCCGATGACCGTCCAAGGGTTATCGAGCCGGTTTCGGCGAGACAGCTTGCGGGACCGCCGCAGCAGGCAAGCCCGGCGGCACGGACATCGCCCATTTCACGCGACCTCGTCATAGACGGCGAGTGTCGCCGCCGCCATCCGCTCGAGCGCGAACAACTCGCCGCGCTCGCCGAGCCCCGGCTTCTCCCATCGCCGCTCGCCTGTCAGGATTGCGCGCCAACCCGACGAGGGCGGCGCGGGAGCGACTCCACCGAGCTGGGGACGACAAGCACGCCAGTGACGCCGTCCTCCACGACCTCGGGAAGTGACGCGAACCGAGTGGCCACGACCGGACGGGCAGCGGCCATGCCCTCGAGCGCGGTGAGACCGAAACCCTCCCCGTGGCCGTCGGTGGGGAACGCCACGATGTCGCACGCGGCCAAGAACGTCTCGACATCGGGCACGAAGCCGAGGAAGCGCACCCGGCCAGGAGGGCAATGCGCCGCCGCCAATCGCTCCAGCGACTCGCGTCCCTCGCCTGCCCCGGCCACGAGCAGCACAGCCGGTATCCCGTCCTCTCGGATCGCCTTCCCGACCGCTTCGATGAGGGTCTCGTGACCCTTCCCGTCGATCAACCGGGCTGCGATGCCGATGACGAGCGTGGGATCTGCGACGCTGAACGCCTCCCTGGCAGCAGACCGCGGTGGCGCGTCGCGCTCCCACCGCTCGGCGTCGATGCCGTAGTGCACGACTCGGATGCGCTCGGGGGGCGCGGGCCGGAATTCACGCAGGAACCGCGCGACGTGCTCCGAAATCGCGACGCGACGCCGGGCGAGACGGCTGATGGCGCGGCCGGTGCTGCGATACGGCTCGCGCCGGTAGAAGTCGGGTGTGGCGTGCACCGACGAGATGCCCCGCACCCGCGCTAGTTGCGCCGCGACCTGGCCAACGAGGTCCGCGTGCAACAGGTGTGTGTGCACGATGTCGGCACGGAACTCCGCGGATCTCCGCAACGAGCTCGGGCACCAGCTTCACGTTCAGGTCGCCACCCGCGTTGCGCACGGTTACGTCGACGCCCGCCGCCTCGAGCTGGGTGACGAAGCGCTGTCCCTCGCCGGTCGAGAGCACACACATACGGGTCTCGACACCCACGGCCCCGAGGGCGGGCAGCAGGGAAAGCAGGTGGCGCTCCGATCCGGATACCCCCTTGGCCCGTTGGACGTGAAGGACCCGCATCGCCATCTCACCATCCTCACGGTGTTCGAGGTAGTGGAAGGAATGACCATAAGAGGACTGCGAGACCGCCCGCACAAAGCCGCGGCAGCCCGGAGCGCCTCGGTGCGCCCTACACTCCCAACCTTGGTGCACAAGGTCACGATTTCGCACCTGTCCCTGTTGCTCGCGGCGGGCCACCGGTGATGCTATCGCCCGGCGCGTGGCGTGCCGGATCGGGGGTGACGAACCGACGCGCGACCGGAATGCTGCTCGGACTGGCTGTCATCGCACTCGCATGCAGCGTCGGTGTCGGGGTCGCCTCGTCCACCTCGCTGCCGGTTGGCGTCGCACTGCTCACCGCACCTGCGCTCGTAGGGTTCGGGTTCCTCGTGGTCCAGGGGCCGAAATGGTGCCTCCTGGGTCTGATCGCCGCCGTGGTCTTCGGTTACAGCCGCGACTCGGTCACACTCGGTTCGGTCGATCTGCGGGTCCCCGATCTGTTCCTCATCGTGCTCGGGGGCTGGGTCGTGGTGCTCCGAGCCCGCAACGGGCAACGTGGTGGGATCCCGGGCCGGCGCCTGCTCGCGCTGTGGCTAGCGGCGCTGGGATTTTCGCTTTACCCGCTGCTCGTGCGTGGAAGTGTAGATGCGGGCGCGCTCGGTCGGCTGGCTCCGCCTCGTGGCGACGTTCGCGCTCGTCTGGTTCGTCCCCTACGCGCTCTGCCGCCTGCGCGACGTCGAGTTCCTCGGAGGGATCGCTCTCATCACCACGACCGAGATCTTCCTGGCGGTCGTCAGTCTGTCGCGGAAGGGCACGTGGAGCGCGACTCGCTGGAGCGAACGACCCCAACGCCACCGGGTTGCTGGCCGCGATAGTGGTGGTGTTGGCGTCCATGGTCCCGTACCGATCCGACCGCCGCTCAAGCTGTTCATGTTCGCGACGGGGGTCGTAGGCCTTCTGATGAGCCGATCGCTCGGTTCGACAGCTGCGGCCGTCGTCGCGCCTCGGTATCTACGGCGTGCAGATCGTGAGACCACGTCGCGTGGACGCCAGCCGCGAACTCGTCGTTCCGACTCGGTTGATCCTAATGGTCGTCGTCGGCCTCGGCGTGGCTACGGCGCTGCGACCAGCGAACCTACAACGTCGTCGGAGTTCGGCTCGAGCACAACGATGGGCCGCGTGTACTTGCCGACGCTGGGCTCGAGATCTTCCAGGAACATCCTCTGTTCGGGGTCGGTTGGCAACGCGTGCCGTGGACATCGGTTCACCTACGGTGATCGCTGTGCTCCAGAAGCGATTCGGCGGTAGCGTCAATCCCGCCTTCATTCCGAGGGAGGGCCTGAACTCCGAGGTTCACAACGCCTATGTCCAGGTCCTTGCCGAGGGCCGGATTGCTCGGATTCCTCCTGCTCGTCGCGGTTCTGATCACGATGGGCCGCGGCATCGCCGCGGTCCTGCGGAGCGTGCGCTCGAACCAGCGGCTCTACGTCGCCGCCCGAGCGGCGCTCGTGCTGCTCGTCGTCGTCCTCGTGTGGTGGAACGACAACACCCTGTACGGCGCGCAGCCGGAGAGATCCTCGCGGCGACGTTTCTCGGGATCCTCGCAGCGGTGCCCGCGGTTGCCCGCGCCGAGCGCTCCGACGAGGTAGT
>CAWAGX010000007.1:0-10047 GCA_963781425.1 uncultured Actinomycetes bacterium
AAGGTGTGCCCTACGTCGGTGGAACTACGTGCCGATGACTGAACCGAGATGAGGACGAAGCGAGGTACCTCGAGCTAGCAGCACGGACGCTCGCTGCATGGCGTACCGAGTTCGTCGACCCGAACGGCGACCTGAGGATCGATACGCAAGCCGAGCTCGTCCGGGCACTCGCACTCGGCATGGTGCCTGACGCGGATCGCGAACAGGTTGCGGATCGCCTGGTCGCCCTGATCCGCGAAGCCGACACCCACCTCACGACCGGGTTCCTCGCCACTCCATTCCTTCTCGACATCCTGGCCGATCATGGCCATCACGACGTCGCCTATGAACTGCTGTTCCAGGACACCCCGCCGTCATGGTTGGCGATGATCGATCGCGGTGCGACGACGATCTGGGAGGACTGGGAGGGGATAGACGACGATGGCAAGCCCCATGCCTCCCTGAACCACTACAGCAAGGGGGCCGTCGTCTCGTTCCTCCATCGCCGAACGGCCGGCCTCCGCATGGTCGACGACTTCCCTGCGTACCGACGTTTCCTCGTCCAGCCGGAACCCGGCGGCGGGATCACGTGGGCTGAGGCGATCCACGATTCACCGTACGGACGGATCGCGGTGTCGTGGCAGATGCGCGGCCGGGAACTCACGCTCGATCTCGTCGTCCCGCCCGGGACGACGGCCGAAGTTGTGCTTCCGGACGGGGCGCGCCACGAAGCTGAAGCCGGCACACACTCGTGGCGGTCATCTGCGGGATAGAGATGCTGGCTGCACGACTCCCGCGCCTCAGCGTTCGATCCGAGTTCGTGGCTCACGGTGTTGGATCGGGATTCGCGTTGCGATCGGGGTGTTCAGGTGGGACGTTGAAACCGTCGCCCGGCATCCATCCCGACTCGATCACGTCTTCGATGGCATGCGCCATGTTCAGGATGTCCTCCTCGAACCTGAAGAGGCCGTTCCCGCCATACAAGAGGAGCGAGATCGCAGTCTGTTCGAACGGTGTCCCGTCGGGTCGCGTCCGCGGGATGACCTGCCGCCACTTGACCACCAGCCAGTCGCCTGCCACGGCCGTGAAGTCGATGGGGAACGAGAAGTCGACCCCCGGCATCGCAGTCGCGAACAGATCCCGGATGCCATCCCGGCTTTCGACTCGACCCCATGCCGGATCGACGAAGACGGCGTCGTCGGTGAACATCGTTGCCATATCCGTCCACGGGGCTTCGCCGTGTTCGATCTGCTCGCGAACGGAGACGTAGTGGTCCGCTGCGGCGCGAACTTCAGACTCAGGAAAGCTGTTCACTGGCGCTCCTTGCAGGTGCTCTTCGCGTTTCAAGTGTCGTGGTCAGCTGCGTGGAACCTCGCGCCAGGGGCGACCGTGGGACGGGTCCGGTTCGCGCGGCAACCCAAGGACCTGCTCGCCGAGAATGTTGCGCATGACCTCAGACGATCCGCCCTCGATCGTCGCAGCGCGAGATCGCAGGAACGCGACGTACGGCCCGCGTGTCCACGGCGAACCTTCACCGTCGTCGATCCACAACATGCCCTCGGCGCCCAGCAACCCGAGGATCACTTCGTACACGCGCTGGACGTGTTCCGTACCGAAGAGCTTCACGACGGATCCCGCGGGTCCGGGCTGACGGGAGCGCTCCGCGAGCAGCCGGATGAGCTCGGCTTCGATGTACATCCGAGTGACCGCGTCGCGTGCCACCGGGTCTCCCTGATGATGGGTCCGGTAGAGGTCGATCGCCACTGCGACGGGGCCGCCGCCGCTGACGCCGAATGCGCTGCCGATGGAGGCCCGCTCGTTCATCAGCGTCGTCGACGCGACCTTCCAACCTGCACCGAGCGGGCCCAGTCGTGCGTCACCCGGAACCCGAACGTCCTCCAGGAATACCTCGTTGAACTCGGCGTCGCCGGTCATCTGCCGCAGTGGCCGCACCGTCACGCCGGGCGTCTGCATGTCGAGCAGGAACGCGGTGATGCCGTTGCGCTTTGGCGCGTCGATGTCGGTTCGAGCCAGGACGAGCCCGTATCGAGCGCGATCGGCGGCCGATGTCCACACCTTCTGGCCGTTGAGGAGCCACCCGTCGCCGTCGGGCTCCGCGCGTGTCGCAAGCGAGCTGAGGTCCGATCCGGAACCCGGCTCGGAGAACAGCTGGCACCAGATGTCGAGGCCGGCCCACATCCGGCGCAGATGTCTCGCGTGCTGCGCGTCAGTTCCGTGAAGCAGGATCGTCGGCCCGATCATGCCGACTGCGATCGGATTCCTAGGAAAGGGATCTGGCGCGCCGCTTGCCCGGAGCTGCGCTTCCACGAGCTGGCGTTGAGAGAGATCCGGGATCCACGCCAGTCCGGCGTCGTAGCGGGCGAGGAGGAACTCGGTCGCGTCGGTCGTCGCGGCCGGGTACTTGGCCAGCAGCTGGTCGACTCGACCGAGAAGGTCGGCCTGGGCACTGGCACCGTTCATATAATAACGTTATTCTAAAGTTCGAGCAGGCGTCCACCGCTGACCGAGGAGATCGACCATGAGCGACTACCAATCCCGCTTGGCCGAGGTGCTGACTCCGTGCGCGCCGCCTGAGGTGATCGAGGGTGTGTATCGCGACGGCGAGTTCGAGCGGATGCTCGATGTCGTGAAGCGCGAAGGGCCATGGCCGACGATCATCTCGCATCACTTCGACACGGTCGACGAGCTGATCGCGACCGTGACCGGTGTCGTGCCGGAGAACCACGGGCTGACGCTCGACGACGTCGCCGGACCTCACTTCCGCGGGTTCTTCGGTCAGAACTCGGTGTGCTTTTACCCAGAACTCCACGACCTCTTCTTCAACGAACGCTTCCTGGAGATGGTC
The DNA here is from genome assembly GCA_963781425.1 of uncultured Actinomycetes bacterium. Taxonomy (GTDB): domain Bacteria; phylum Actinomycetota; class Acidimicrobiia; order IMCC26256; family PALSA-610; genus DASQHW01. Next base: position 2,846 of record CAWAGX010000007.1, read on the forward strand.
AAGGCGTACTGGGGCTGTCGAGTACGCGAAGCCGACGCTGATGCTCTTCAACATCTGCGGCCCGCACGAGTCGGGTCGCGATGCGCATCTCGACGCGGTGACGTTCCGGGGTGTTCGGATCGAGAACACGCCCGTGTGGTTCCAAAACGTCATGGCGAAATCCGGGCTCTTCACGGACTACGTCGTGAAGATGGCTCAGGTCATCACCTGGTGGTACCGGGGCGAAGAGGGAACGTTCACGTACTGGCCCGCCGGTCCGCTGGCAGCACCGCAGAAGCTCGAACACCCATTGTGGAACAAGGGCGTCGTCGTGCAGAACGAGATGATGTTCCACCGTGGTGACTCGGTCGGTCGACCCGATGAGCGCCACGTCGAGGGCGTCAAGTGTCGGTCGGCGTTCGATTACGACGCGCCGGACGACGCGTGGGATGTCCTGACCGACGGTGAGCGAGTGCACCGCTACCAGCCGGAGCAGATTCGGTTCCTCGCCCACTGGAACGCCGAGCTCTACTCGGACATGGCCGAGCTGAAGAAGGTGATGGACCACACCGACGATCTCACGCATCAGCGCGTCGTCGACGTCCTGATTGCTGACATGCGCAGCCAGGGGATCACCGTCGCCGAGCCGAACGATCCCTTTCACGACGTCGACTGGATCCAGAAGCTGATCCACACCTACACGATCGCCCCGACGACCGACTGGCTCGCCGCGTGACCATCCCGGAGACGGAGACCTCGCTCGAGGATCCGACAACGACCGACAGTGCCGGTGCCAGCGAAGGGCGCCAGCTCACGCCGAAGGCGATGGCGACACGCAACCGCATCATCGAGAGCGCGACCGAGCTCTTCGCGACCGAGGGCTACGCCGGAGTCTCGGTGCGCGCGGTCGCGGGACGAAGTGGCGTCAGCAGTGGCGCCATCTACGCAACGTTTCGCGGGAAGGCAGATCTGCTGATCGAAGCCCTTCGCGCCAGCATCGCGGTGGATCTCGCCGACGTACCGCTCGAAGTGCTGTCTCGGCCGTTGCCTCAGATCGACGGGTTTCAGTTCACCTCGGCCGCGAGCCCGCGGCGTCAGCGCCTCCGCATGCTGATGCTCGAAGCCGCCGTCGCAGCCCGGACCGATCCGACGGTGCGCGACCAGCTCGGAGCACTGCTCGGGGAGCGGCTGGCCGAGTGGACGACCTCGCACGAGGAATGGCAGCAGGCGGCCAACGTCGACCCGGCACTCGACATGCGTCACCTCACCGCACTCTTGATGTGCGTGGAGATCGGCGCCGGAGTGATGAGCTCTGCGGGCATCGAAGCCCCGAGCGCGGAGCAGACCGCCCTGCTCGTCGAACGGATGCTCCAAGGACTCGTTCCGAAGCGAAAGCGATGACGGACGTACTCGTTGAGCGGCCGCGGCCCGAAGTCGCGGTCGTGACCCTGAACCGTCCGGATCGCGCTCAATGCCCTGACGTTCCCGCTCGTCGACGAGCTCCACTCGGTGCTCGATGACATCGATGCCGACAACACATGTCGCGTCGTCGTGCTCACCGGCGCTGGCCGCGGCTTCTGTGCGGGCCTGGACCTGAAGGAGATCGGACCGTCTTCGCGTTCCGAGGGCATCGCGTCCGGGGCTCGCGCGGGCATGCGTTCTCAGGAGCACATCGCTGCGCTTGTGCCGCGCCTGCGCACCATGCAGCAACCCGTCATCGCCGCGATCAACGGACCCGCATATGGGGGCGGGTTGGCGCTCGCGTGCGGTTGCGACGTTCGGGTCGTCGCGGAGTCAGCTCGGCTCTGCGTGCAGTTCGTCAAGGTGGGGATCGGTGGCTGCGACATCGGGATCAGCTACACGCTGCCACGTCTCGTCGGAGTCTCTCGAGCCCACGATCTGATCCTCACTGCCCGGGTGATCGACGCGGCCGAAGCCGAGCGCATCGGTCTCGTGAGCAGGGTCGTGCCCGACGGTTCGGCCCTCGACGCTGCCTTGGAGATCGCCGACACGCTCTGCACCTACAGCCCGTTCGGCGTCGTCATGACCAAGCAGGTCATGTTGGCCAACGTCGATGCAGCAAATATCGAAGCTGCGATCCACCTCGAGAACCGCACGCAGATCCTCGCCAGCACCACCGGCGACGTCATGGAAGCGGCAACGGCGTTCGCCGAAGGCCGCCCGCCCGTTTGGAGGTAACGCAATGATCGAGCCCGCCGCGGTGCTAAACCTCATGGGGGCCTGGTGGTTCAACTACGACGAAGGGGACTTCGACACGCTGACCGCGATGCTCACCGAGGACTGCCACTTCACGGTCCGCACCGACACGGACACCGTCGCGTGGGCGGAGTTTGCCCGCGCCGACGTCCGTGGCCGGAGCGAGGTGATGGCCTGGCAGAAGCAGCACCGCCTCGACAGTCCTTATCCCTTGCGTCACCACGGTTCGAACCTCCACCTGGTCGATGCCGCTGACACCGAAGCGTCGTTCGCGAGCTACATCAACGTGACCCACGTTGTCGACGAGATGCCCGCCAACATTCCCGGCGGGGTAGTGCGCGGTGTCGTGCACGCCGATGCCGATCGCCTGCGCCTTGCCGAGCTGCACGTCGTGCTCGACACGATGACGTCCCAGCCGATGTCAGCAGTCGTGGCGGATCGGTGACCGAGCCCGGGACCGCGACGACGCCGCGCCGGATCGACTACGCCGGGAGCGTGCACGACGACCGCGAGATCGACGCGGTCGTCGCGGTTCTCCGCGGTGGTCCGCAGGCGCTGCGCATCGGCAAGAACGTGCGGGCGTTCGAGCGGGGCGTCGCCGAGCTCTTCGGGAAGCGCCGGGGAGTGATGTGCAACTCGGGGTCGTCGGCGCTGTATCTCGCGGTCGAGCTGCTCGGGCTGCAGCCGGGTGACGAGATCATCACCTCCGCCGTCACGTTCTCCACCGACCTCGCGCCGATCGTGCGCGCCGGTCTCGTCCCGGTGTTCGTCGACGTCGAGCCCGACACCTACAACGTCGACGTCGACGCGATCGAGGCGATGATCGGCCCGCGCACCCGGGCGATCCTGATCCCCAACCTGATCGGGAACGTGCCCGACTGGGACCGCATCCGAGCGATCGCCGACGCGCACGGCCTCGCAGGTCGTCGAAGACTCCTGCGACGCGCTCGGTTCGACCTTGCGCGGCACGCCGACCGGCACGCGCTCCGACATCTCGGTGACGTCGTTCGCGCTCTCGCACATCATCACCGCGGCCGGGACCGGCGGCATGGTGTGCCTCGACGACGACGACCTCGTCGATCGCTGCCTGCTGCTGCGCCGCTGGGGCCGCCGCTCCGGAGACGCAGATCTACGGCTCGCGCAAGGGCGTCGACAGACGGTTCTTCTCGGCCATCGACGGCGACCTCGAGTACGACAACCTGTTCATCTTCGACGAGATCGGTTGGAACTTCGAGCCCGCCGAGATCTCGGCCGCGTTCGGCCTCGTCCAGCTCGACAAGCTCCCGGACAACCTCGCCAAGCGCAAGCACAACTTCGCCCGCTCTGACCGAGCTGTTCGCGCAACGACCCGACGTGTTCGTCCTCCCCCGCACCACGCCCGACGTCGACACCGCCTGGCACATGTTCCCCGTCCTCATCCGACCCGAGTCGGGGCTCGGCGCGCTCTGCGTTCCAGCAGCACATGGAGCAGCAACGGCGTCGACACGCGGATGGTCTGGACCGGCAACGCCCTCCGCCAACCCGCGTTCAAGGGCGATCGCGCACCGCGCGCCCGAAGCGGGGCTGCCCGAACGCGGATCGGGTCATGGAACAGGGGCTGATCCTGCCGTCGAACCACAGCCTGACCGACGACGACATCGACTACATCTGGACGACGGCCGCGGCGTTCTTCCGTGACAACCGGTTTGCGGGTCGGCGTGCGCTGGTCACCGGCGCGAGCCGTGGCATCGGCGCGCGACGGCGGTTCGGCTCGCGGCAGAGGGAGGTGACGTCGCGATCGTCGCCCGCACGCTGCAATCGCCACGACCACCTTGTTGGCACTCTCGACGAGACCGCGTCGCGGATCGAGTCGCTCGGTGGCCGGGCAGTGGTGATCGTCGCTGACCTGAGCGATGCAGGCGATCGAGAGCGAATCGTTCCTGAGGCAGTCGCTGAGCTGGGGGGACCCGTCGACGTGTTGGTCAACAACGCGGCGGCCGCGATGTACGGGCCGGTCTCTTCGATGTCATTGAAGCGTCGCCGGGTACTGCTCGAAGTCAACGCGCTCGCACCACTGGACCTGATGCAGGCAGTGGTGCCAACGATGGTGGAGCTGGGAGCCGGCTGGATCGTCAACATCACGTCTGCGACCGCACGGCCCGGGGCAAACCCGACGATGGCGCTCTATGGCGCATCGAAGGCCGCGCTCAACCGCATCACCCTCGGTCTCGCGGCGGAGCTCGCCGGAAGCGGCGTCCGAGTCAACGCGCTCGAACCCCGGGCCGCAGTCATGACCGAAGGCGCGGCTGCGTTGGTCGGCGACTCGCTCGATGCAGATCAGATCGAGTCCCTCGAAGCGATGGTGGAAGCAGTCGCAGCGCTCTGCGATTGCCCCGACGACCTCACCGGCCGGGTCTGCGTGAGCCTCGACCTCCTCGACGAGCTCGGGTTGACCGTGCACGACCTCGATGGATCTCCGAGCAATCCCGTCCTCCCATGAAGGCAAGGAGCATCGAACGTGACTGCACCTGAGCTGTTCGACCTCACCGGCAAGGTCGCCATCGTCACCGGGTCGACCAAGGGCATCGGCCGGGCGATGGTCGAGGGCCTCGCGGCCGCGGCGCATCCGTCGTGGTCAGCAGCCGCAAGCAGGAGCTGTGCGACCAGGTCGCCGCGGAGATCGCGGCAGACGACCGGGCAGCGAGGCGCTCGGCGCTCGCGTGCCACGTCGGCGACTGGGACGCGATCCCCGGCTTCGTCGACGCCGTCGTCGAGCAGTTCGGCGCATCGACGTGCTGGTGAACAACGCCGGCATCACGCCGGCTCGCGCATCGGTCCGGCAGAGATGGAGCTCGAGGTGCTGGCGCAAGATCTTCTCGGTCAACGTCGAAGGGCCGCTGCGCATGGCGCAGTGCGTCGCGCCGATCATGCGCGACCAGGGCGGCGGCAGCATCGTCAACATCGCGTCGATGGCCGCCTACTCGGGCGGCCCGCTCGTGTGCGCGTACGGCGCGTCGAAGGCCGCGCTCGTCAACCTCACGAAGAGCAGGCGCAGGAGTGGGCGCCGTGGAACGTGCGCGTCAACGTGCTTGTCGCCCGGGCCGTTCCTGAGCGAGATGGTCGAGGGCGCGCGAGCGCACGCTCCCGGCTTCAAGGAGCTGATCGCCGGCGGCACGCTGCATGAAGCGCATCGCCGACCCGACGCGAGATCGTCGGCCCGGTCGTCTACCTCGCGAGCGACGCGTCGTCGTTCGTCACCGGCGACGACATCTCGGTATCGGGCGGCATGCAGAAGTAGTGCAGATGACAAGTGGGGGAGAAGCTATGAGGATCAACAACGGCAGTCAGTGGTCGCCAGTTGCGAGAATGGCTGTCCTGCTCACGGTAGCGGCGGTCGTGCTCGCCGCGTGCGGGCGGAGCAGCAGCTCGTCGACCGGGGCGTCCACGACCTCGACGTCGTCCGGCTCGGCGACGACATCGAGCGCGGACTTCGGGAGCCTGAAGGACGTCTGCCAAAGTGGAAGCGGAGGTGGTGACACGGATACCGGAGTCACGGGCAACTCCATCAAGATCGCGACGTTCTCGGATGCCGGCGCGACGATCCGTCCGGGTCTGAACCAAGAGCTGTTCGACGCGGCTGACGTCTTCTCGAAGTGGTGCAACGATCACGGCGGAATCAACGGTCGCAAGATCGACGTCCTCAAGGAGGACGCGGCGCTGTTCAACGTTCCCGCCCGCATGACCGACGCATGCCAGAAGAACGCGTTCTTCATCGTAGGTGGGGGAGCTGCTTTCGACGACACCGGCGAGAAGACGCGGCTGAGTTGCCTGCTCCCGTCGGTGCCCGGATACGTCGCCTCGCCGACATCTCGGAGCTCCGAGCTGACGGTCCAGCCGGTGCCGAACCCCAACACCGGGCAGACCTACGGGCAGTACAAATGGCTCGCGAAGAAGTATCCCGGAAGCTTGGATCACCTCGGAGTCCTGACCGCCGACGTGCCCACGACCAAGACCATCTCGGACCAGGCGCAGGAGGCGGCTGAAGCCGCAGGCTTCACGACCCAGTACTCCGACAAGTATCCCGCTGCAGGCACCGTGAGTTACACGCCCTACGTCGCAGCGATGAAGGACAAGGGCGTCAAGGGCCTGATCTTCACCGGCGAGCCCGAGACCCTCGCCGGACTCGAACGAGCGATGAAGGACCAGGGCTACAAGCCCGACTGGATCAGCGGCGCCGGGAACCTCTACGACCAGCGACTCGTCAACCTCGGCGGAGACGCGATCCGCTCGACCTACATCGTGACGACCTTCCCGCCGTTCGAACAGGCCTCGTCGTACCCGGCCCTGGACCAGTACCTCAAGCTGTTCAAGCAGTACCTGCCGAACGGCAAGGCGAAGGCGCTCCTCGGAGCACAAGGCTTCTCGGCCTGGCTGTTGTTCGCACAGGCGGCGAAGCAGTGCGGCACAGACCTGACCCGACGCTGTGTGTACGACAACCTCAAGAAGGTCCACCAGTGGACCGGTGGAGGTCTACACGCCCAAACGGATCCCGGTGCAGGTACTCCCAGCGACTGTCGCGCTGCTCGAAGCGTCGCCGAGTGGATTCCAGCTCGCGAAGATCCCGACTACGACGGGGATCTACAACTGCAGCCCCGGCAACACGTACACGTTCAAGAAGAGCTACGGGAAGGGCCTCACGCTCGCCGACGTCGGCAAGAGCTTGAAGGACTTGAAGTAGTCCGTCCGGTCCTTCGAGCTCGCAGCCCATCCCCCCTGGGTGTGCGACAGAGCGCCCCGACCCAGCGTCGGGGCGCTCTCATAGGACCAGTGCTGTCGCCCGAGCGCCGCGGCGATCGGCCACGGTCCCGCGCCGGTCTTGCATCGCGCACTTCTAACGCGATTTCTAACGGGATTGCTGGTACTGGTTGGGACTCATTGGTACTGGATGGGACGACGCTCGCCGAAACACAAGACAGAACGGGACTTGCTGGCACTCGACGTCTCTAGAAGGACGGAGGCTCGCCGCC
>CAWAGX010000008.1:0-15241 GCA_963781425.1 uncultured Actinomycetes bacterium
TACTCAGCTTTGCCGGGATCGATGCCTGGTCGAGACTTGGTGTGGACGAGCCGACGAGCTCCCCTCGTATTGCGATGGCGTCGAAGCCCCCGCGCTGTCCGTACTCGGCGAGCGCCCGTTCGAGCTCGGTCTGGCTCGCGGCCGAACCCGGAAGCAGCAGACTCGCCAGCTCCACCTTGCGGTTCGCCTGATCCTCGAACGAGCGGTATCGGTACTCGCGGATGATGAAGTAGCTCGTCAGCGCCAGGAACCCGGACGAGAAGCCGGCGAGCAGGACGCACATGACGGCGAGCCGGCGGCGCAGCCGGCCCGGCGATCGGAGTCGCGTCACCGTCACGCGGGATCGCGCTCGAAGCGATAGCCCACTCCACGGATCGTCGTCAGGTAGCGCGGATGCTTCGCGTCTTCACCCAGCTTGGCGCGCAATCGTTGCACCGCCATGTCGACAAGGCGAGAGTCACCGAGGTAGTCGTAACCCCACACGCGCTCGAGCAACAATTCACGTGTCAGCACCCGTCCGGGATTGCAAGCGAGCTCTGTGAGCAACCGGAACTCCATGGCGGTGAGCTCGAGGTCGATCCCGTCGAGCTGCGCCCGGTGCTCGGAGACGTCGATGGTCAGGGGTCCGACGTTGATCAGTGGCGACGGAAGGTCCATCGACCGGCGCCGAACTGCTGCTCGCACGCGGGCGAGGAGTTCTGCCGTCTCGAACGGTTTCACCACGTAGTCATCGGCGCCGAGCTCGAGTCCTGCGACGATGTCGTGCACGTCGGAACGCGCGGTGAGCATCAGCACCGGGATCGTCGAGCGTTCGCGGACGCGGCGACACACCTCGAAGCCGGAGATGTCGGGCAGCATCAGGTCGAGGATCAGCAAGTCGAAGTCGTCGTGGATCTCGAGCGTCGCGAGCGCGTCGCCGCCCGTGGCAGCACCGATTGCGGACAGGCCGGCTTCGGTCAGGATCAGGACCGTCGACTCTCGGACGGTCGCATCGTCTTCGACGACCAGGACGCGGCGCGGTTGTGGTCGGTGTGGATCTCACCGGCGACTGGTTGCCGAGCATGTTCACTGCGTGCTGGTCAGGTAACTCATTGATCACTCGGATACATTGATCACCAGGATACTTCGTTATCCCAAACTGTTGGGAAAATCGTAGTATGAGCACACCGTACACGAAAGAGGGTGTGAAGCGTGAGTGATCGCGAGGCGCAGACAACAGAACCGCTCGATGGCATCCTCACGGCGTCGCGAGCGCTGGTCGGGGTCGCCGTGCGCTCGCTGGCGGCACTCGACCCGGACATCACCCTGAGTCAATACCGTGCGCTCCTGCTGTTGTGCCAGCACGGACGGTTGAACGTGAGCGCCCTGGCGGACGCGCTCGCGGTCAAGCCGTCCACCGCAACCGGACTCTGCGACCGCCTCGCGCACAAGGGACTGATAGACCGCGAAACCTCGGCGGAGAGCCGCCGCGAGGTGACGTTGCGTCCCAGCTCAGCCGGTCGGAACGTCGTGAAGTCGGTCACGGCTCGCCGCCGTCGAGAACTCGCACGCATCATCGGGCGGCTCGACGACGCGCAGCAGCGCGACGTCGCCAGATCATTCGAAGTGTTTGCGACCGCGGCCGGCGAACTCCCCGACGAGGCGTGGAAGCTCGGCTGGACGTGAGCGGCGACCGGTTGCGGCCGCTGTCGCAACGGCGTGCACAGCTCGCAGAGCTCGCACGGCGATCGAAGGAAGTCGTGCTGCTGTCGGCTGTCGTCGGGGCAACAACGGGTCTCGCGGTTGCGGCCTTCGAGTCGGTCGTCACTGCGTGCCTACGTCGCATCGATCGCGCTCCGGCATTCGTCGGTGCGATTGGCCCGTTCATCGGGCTCACGATCGCGGCCGTCGTATTGCGCTACGTCGCGGCGCGGAGCACCCCGTCGACGGCGGACGAGTATCTGCAGGCGTTCCATGAACCAAGCCGTCGTCTCGAGGCTCGACCTCTGGTCGGTCGAATGATCGCCGCCGTCGCAACGCTCGGCAGCGGTTGTCCGATGGGACTTGAGGGGCCGTCCCTGTACTGCGGTGCGTCGTTCGGCGACATGCTGCAACGACGGATCCCACGCATCTTTTCCGCACGTAACCGACGAGTTCTCCTCGTCGCGGGTGCCGCGGCGGGTGTCGCGGCGATCTTCAAAGCGCCGGCGACGGGCGCGATCTTCGCGTTGGAGGTGCCGTACCAGGACGATCTCGCGCGCCGCATGTTGCTGCCCGCCCTCGTGTCGTCGGCGTCCGGCTATCTCACGTTCGTCGCGCTACATGGCACCAAACCGCTGTTGCCGGTGTTCGGCGCGCCGCCCTTCACATCGAAGGACCTCGTTGGCGCGATGGTCCTCGGCCTGCTCGCAGGCCTTGGGGCACAGATCTTCTCGAGGATGTTGCGTGCCGCGAAGCGAATCTCTGCCCGCGGCTCGGTGCTCTGGAGACTGCCGCTCGCGGGTGCGGCACTCGGCGGGTGCTTCGCGGCATCGCGAGCCCTCACGGGTCGGAACCTCGCCACGGGCACGGGCTACGACACGATCCGATGGGCACTCGAACCATCGCGGAGCATGTGGTTGATAGCGGCCATCCTGGTTCTGCGTTGCGTCGGGACGACAACGACCGTTGGCGGTGGCGGGGTCGGTGGGCTGTTCGTACCGCTCGTTGTCGTGGGGGCGCTGAGCGGCCGCCTCGTCGGTGGTGCGTTCAACGAGCTGGATACGTCGCTCTTCACGGTGATCGGTGTGGCGGCGTTCCTTGGTGCCGGTTACCGCGTCCCGCTGGCCGCCGTGATGTTTGTGGCGGAAGCGACTGGGCGGCCCGGCTTCGTCGTTCCCGGGGTCATCGCGGCGGTGGTCGCCGAGCTGCTCATGGGGCGGATGTCAGTCACCACGTACCAGCTCGCAGTGTCAGGAGAACAGCCGATGGAAACAGAGGAGTCGGAGAAGCCCGTCGAACCATTGGACCATGCCGTTTAGCGGTGACGACCGAATCGTTACAGAGCTGATACGAGCGCGCGCTGACGCCGAACCGTGACGCCGCCGACAATGGATGCAGGACCGATACCGGCGACTTGCCGATGTGGTCGGTCACTGCGAACGAAGCGATGGCCGAGGTGATCGTCAATGGGTGCGGTACGCATGCTCGTCGTGTTCTTGGCGACGTACGGGGTGTTCTTCTCCGGTCCGTTCGTGCTTCGTGCGGGCGCCCTTTCCAGCTCGTGTGCGGCCGACTGTCGCTCCAAAGGCGCCGGCACGGTTTGCGACGCTTCCTCCCCAGAGTGCGCGCGAGAAAATCCGATTTCGCAGCCTGAGCTCGCGTCCGAGCCGGGGTCGAACGACAACACGATACCGCCGTGGATTCTTGTAGTGGCGGCCATGGGCGTCACCGTCTCGGTCGGCGAGTACGTCTTGAGCGCACGACGCGGCCGCCCCTCCGCAGACCGCGCGCCGTAGCTTCGCTCCGCTCACGGACGGATGCAGCCGCCTCAGCCTGCGACATCGGCGGCGGCTGCGGGCTGCGAGTGCAGCGTCGGCATCATGACCATCGGCACGTCGGTGATGTGCGCGAGCTTGTTCGCCGTACTCCCGAACACCGCCCCGACGATCGCATCGTGGAAACGGCTGTGCTGTGGGCCGCCGATCGCGATCAAGTCGGCGTGAATCTGATGTGCCGCGTCGAGGAGGAGTTCAGCGGCATCACCCACATCCACCTCGAGCTTCGCCCGGACGCCACGCCGCCGCAACGGTTCGAGCGCGCAGCGTTCGAAGTGCGTTCGCCTGTGGGCGACGTAGGTATTGCTGTCGACTTGCATTCCCGCGATGAACCAGACCGACTGTCGCGGGATGGCATGGACGAGAACGAGCGCCGAGTCGGTGTCCTGCGCGATGTTCGCGGCCCAATTGACCACCGCTCGGCACGCACCGTCGTCCCGAATGCCGATGACGAGCGCATGCATGTTGTTCCACCTCCGCCTCTCGCTGAGAGCTGCCGCAAGCTCCGGTGACGGCGTATTACCCGGCGTTTCGTCTCGAGAACGTCACAACATCGCGTCAAAGAGCATCGCGTCTGGATCGGAGAACCGGCACGATTCGCGGGGTGTCCAACCGGGTAGCAGCGCACACGAGTGTCGTACTCCTTCGTGGTCGACACCGTTCCCGTGGTCGATGGATCGAAGCTGCTCGAAACGGCCGGGGTCGAAGAGAAGGTGATGGAACATGACATCAGCTCGGGATCGTGCTCCCGTTGCCGTGGTCACCGGCGCGTCGGCAGGCGTCGGGCGAGCCACTGTCCGCATGCTTGCGGCCCGCGGCGACGACATCGCGTTGCTGGCGCGCGGTGAGCGGGGTCTGGAAGACGCGGCCTGCGAGGTTCGCGACGCCGGACGTCGGGCGCTTTGCGTATCGGTCGATGTCGCCGACACCGACGCAGTGGACAGCGCCGCCGCGGCCGCCGAGCGCGAGCTCGGTCCGATCGATGTCTGGATAAACAACGCCATGACGACGGTGTTCGAGAGAGTGGTGGACATCGAACCGGCAGATTTCCGGCGCGCCGTCGACGTCACGTTCCTGGGCCAGGTGTGGGGCACCATGGCCGCACTGCGGCGAATGCGACCGCGTGACCACGGCACGATTGTCAACGTCGGGTCTGCGCTCGCGTATTTGGGCATCCCACTGCAGGCGCCGTACTGCGCCTCCAAATTTCGCATGCCGGGCGTTCTTCGAAGCCTTGCGCGCCGAACTGATCGAAGAGCAGAGCGTGGTCCAGCTGCGGATGGTGCACCTGCCGGCGGTGAACACTCCGCAATTCGATTGGTGCAAGACGAATCTCGACAAACATCCACAGCCCGTGCCGCCGATCTACCAGCCGGAGGTGCCCGCGGCGAAGATCGTCGCCGCCGCTGAGGGCGGCCCGCCAACGCGGGTCGTCGGATCATGGAACCGCCTGGTGATCGCAGCGGCGCGCTTCGCACCCGCCTTCGCGGTGCGGTTCGCCGCGGTGACCGGGACGACATCACAGGTCTCCGACCGGCCGCTCCGCGCGGGCCGGCGTGCGAATCTCGATGAGGCGGTTGACGACGACGCCGACTTCGGGGCGCACGGCAGCTTCGACGACCGCGCCGGCGGCGTGCTCGATCCGTCCTTCCTGCGGAACCTCCCGCACACCGGCGCACAATTCTCCGCGCCGGCCGGGCGACGATGCGCGAGAAGTTGTCGGACGCCCGCGTGTCGTCGTGAGCCGCTTTCAACGCAACACAGCCGCGCTGATCCTCGGGCGTGGTGCGCGATCTCGAGCGCAGATCTGAACGAGCGTGAACGCGGTCACGACGCCCGTGTCGCGACGTCGCAGCGATTTCGCGGTCGAGGCGGTCGGCCTCACAAAGACGTTCGGTGCCACGCGCGCAGTCGACGGCGTCGATCTCGTGATTCCCGCCGGCTCGGTGTACGGATTCCTCGGCCCGAATGGTGCCGGGAAGACGACGACGATCCGCATTCTCGCAACGTTGCTACGGCCTGACAGCGGCCGGGCGCGCGTCTTCGGTCACGATGTCGTCGATGAAGCCGACGCGGTGAGGCGTAGGTTGAGCTTGACCTCCCAGTTCGCGTCCGTGGACGAAGATTTGACCGGCTTCGAGAACCTGACGCTGCTGGCGCGTTTGCTCGGCTACTCACGACGATCCGCCCGATCTCGCGCCAGCGAACTCCTGGACGCCATTGCACTCGCCGATGCCGCCGGTCGTCAGGTCGCAACACTCTCGGGAGGCATGCGTCGACGGCTCGACCTCGCCGCGAGCCTCGTTGTTGTCCCGGACCTGTTGTTCCTCGATGAACCGACGACCGGTCTGGATCCATGGAACCGACGACAGCTTTGGGACGTCGTTCGCGAGGTCACTGCAGAAGGGACGACCGTCCTGCTCACGACGCAATATCTCGACGAAGCGGACGAGCTTGCCGATCGCTTCGCGGTGATCGATCGCGGTGCAGTGATCGCCGAAGGTACGAGCGCGGAGCTCAAGGCTTCGGTCGGGGCCGGTTCACTCCGTGTCCGACTGGTGAAACCCGAGCAATGGCGCGACGCCAGGCAAATCCTGGAACGCGAGCTCGGGGTACCGGTCGATCGAGGTGCCGAGCCGTCGGAGCTCATGACGCGCATCGGCGCGACCGACACTGACAGCGAGGCCCTCGCGGAAAGGGCCGGGCGCGCATTGACGGCACTCTCCCGAGCATCCATACCATTCGGTAGCTTCTCGCTCGGGCAGCCGACGCTCGACGAGGTGTTTCTCACGCTCACCGGACACAGTTCTGCGCCGGCGCGAGAAGAGCAATCCGCGTGATCACGGCCGCGCCCAAGGAATCATCGATGCGCGCCGCGATCCACGCCGGCACACGGCCGACGCCTGCAAACGCAGTCGCGTCGTCCATGACGTTCGCGTGGCGTGCGCTCTTGAAGATCAAGCACGTGCCGGAAAAACTCGCTGACGTCATCGGCATTCCGCTGCTGTTCACGGTGCTCTTCACATACCTCTTCGGAGGCGCGGTGGAGGGCTCGACGCACGCGTATCTCCAGTTCCTGCTACCCGGGACGCTCGTTCTGGCCGTGGTGTTCCTCACCGTCTACAGCGGCATGACGCTCAACAGCGATCTCTCGACCGGCGCATTCGACCGCTTCCGCTCGATGCCGAACTGGCGACCGGCACCGATCGTCGGAGGACTCATCGGCGACGCAGGCCGGTACGTGCTCGCGTCGTTGCTCGTGGTCGGACTGGGCTTTGCCATGGGCTTCCGAGCTCAAGGCGGCGTCGTCGGTCTCCTCGCCGCGATCGGACTCGTCGTGCTGTTCGGCCTCGCGCTCTCATGGGTGTGGACGACCGTCGGCGCGCTGCTGCGAGCGCCGAACGCTGTGCTCAGCGTCGGTCTCGTCGTCCTCTTTCCGCTCACCTTCATGAGCAACGTGTTCGTCGACCCGAAGACCTTGCCCGGCTGGCTCCGGACCTTCACGCACGTCAATCCCGTTACGCACCTCGTGACCGCGGCGCGCGGACTCATGGACGGGAATGCGAACGCAGGCGAGATCGGATGGGTCTTCGCGGCCGCCGCTGTGCTCGTGATCGTGTTCGCCCCCTTGACGATGTGGCTGTACGCACGGGAACGATGACGCGCCGCACGAGACGTTGAATCCGTGCGAATGCCCGTGATCGGTGCGGGGTATCGCCGGCGCACGCTGGGTGACAGCTGCGCGTAACGGGGACTTCGCCGCGCTCATGCGGCGGGCCGTCTGCGCAAGGCCCGTTTCCAATGGAGACGACCTACACCTGGTCCGAGCTCGGTGAGACGTCCACACGCATGACGACTCGCAACCGCGGCGAGCCTGCGGGGTTCTCGAGAATCCTCGCGCCATTCATGGTCCCTGCCATGCGCCGCGCGAACCGTAAGGACCTCGCGCGCATCAAAGCGATTCTCGAGAACGCGTGAGCAGGTCCGGAAAATCGAGCAAGAGCCCTTCACCGCGCGGAACTCATGCGAGCGTGACTTTCAGGAAGGCAGTGCGGATCTGGGTGAGTGGCACGGCTTCGAAACGGTATTCCACACGTCGATAGAACGACCCTGCCTGTCGGTACCAGCTCATCCCGCGAGAATCGACTGGTTCTCGAGCACGTTCTTCTCTCGTCCTCCCGACCGGTTCATGAATGCCCAATTCCTCGAGGCACTCGCCGCGGTTGGACTCACTCCGGTGGCGACGGAGTGGTCGAGGCGCGTTCAGTGCCGGCCGATGAAGTCCGTCACGCCGACGTTGAACTCCGCGGGATGGCTGTTGAACATGTTGTGGCCGGCGCCGGCGATGTCCAGCCGGCTGACGTCCGGGAGCAACTCCTCCAACCTGTCGGTGACTGCGGTCAGCGGAGCGGGACTTTCGGATCCGGAGACGAGCAGCGTCGGGACGGCGATGCTTCGGGCGTCGTCCTCGCCGAACTCGGGGAAGCCGGCTCGGAGTTGTGCCTTGAACGGGCCGACGTTGGCGACGAACGATTGGAACGTTTCTTCGGGGATAGATGCGACGCGTTCCTTGCCGGCGACGGCGGTCATGAAGATCCGAAGGCCGTCCTCGTCGTCGCCCCGGTCGAAGGCTTTCATGGCGGGGCCGACGCCCGTGGCGCCGAACTTGATCAAGCCGATCCCGGCCCGCGGGTTGCGAGTCAGCAGCCTCAGCACCTGGCGCGGTGTGGGCGGAATGTTGACGCCCAGCAAAGGAAACGCGGGCGGCTCGAGCAGGACCAGCGAGCGCAACAGCTCGGGAGCGCGGTGTGCGAGCAGCAGGCTGCCGAAGCCGCCCGGGGATGAGTGGCCCACCAGGTGGACGGGCGCCAGGTCGAGGTCCTTGATGAAGGATGCGAGATCCTCGACGAAGCGATCCAACGTGATCTCCTCGTCCGGCTCGAGCTGGCGGTTGGGCCAGGCGCCGCGGCAACTCAGGGCGATGGCCCGAAAGTCGGCTGCGAAGGCCGGCATCTGGAGGTCCCACTCGCGGTAGTCGCCGACGCCGCCGTGGACGAGGACCACCGGCTGCCCCTGGCCGTGTTCGATGTAGGCGAGGTCGGTCCCGTTGACCGCTGCTTTTTCGGCCACGGTGGCCTCCTCGGCATTCCTCAACTCGCGACCGCGCCCAGCGCCACACACGGCAGCTCGTAGCCGCCACTGTCGACGGCAAAGCGGGGGAGCGCGTCCTCGACGTCGCGCCGGACCTGGGCGCGGTCGTGATCATCCAACCCCTGGACCGCCAGCCCGACCGGGCCGGCGGTATCGCCGATCAGGCCCAGGTAGTCGTCGGCGTCGGCGATTCGGAACCTGCCATGCACCTCCTCGACGCGCACCGCCGTGAATCCTGCTTCCCGTAGCAGACGCTCGACGCGCTCGGCACTCGCCATGCTGAACGGCCCGGGAGCGGGTGGCGGAGGAGGGGGCGGCACGTGGCCGCGCTGACCGAGGCTCACGCCGGCGATCGCGAGCCAAGGGTTTCGCTCCATCGCGCCCCAGACCGCCGAGCGCGACCCGGCCGCCCGGGCGCAGCACTCGGCCGCGTCTCGGCGAACGCGGCCCGCGGATCCGGCATCAGCATGTACCCGAACCGGCAGAGCATGCCGTCGACCGAATCGTCGTCGAGCGGGATGTGCTCGGCGTCGATCACTCGATAGTCGACGTTCCCGAGGCCGAGCTCGGCGGCCCGGCGGCGGGCGGCTTCGAGCATCGCCGGCGAGAGGTCGCTGGTGATCAGGCGGCCGCCGCCCCCGACGATTTCGGCCGCTTCGAAGCCGGTGTCGCCAACCCCCGCCGCGAGCTCGAGCAAGGTGTCTCCCGGCCGAGGGTCGAGCGCGCGCAGCATCCATCGGCGAACGGGTGCTGCCGCCTCCTCGATCTCGGCCCGCCGCTTCTCCCAGGTCGGCGCGATCTTCGCGGCGATGTCGATGTTGAACCCGTGGTCCCGCTCGCGGCTTCTTCGATCGTCTCGTCAGCCATCCCGTCCTCCGTGCTGGACCGAAGCTCAGCGGGTCGCCGAGCGCTCCGAAACGAACTTATGAGCCGGCGGGCGGCCGACCAATCGGGAGTTCTCCCCACGCGACGAGGCCGTATTCCATGGCGAACAGGGTCGCCGCGGCACGGGTCGACACGCCGATCTTGCCGTACGCGTTCTGGACGTGGCGGTCGGCGGTCTTGACCGAGATCCCGAGCTCGTGCGCGACCTGCCTCGTCTGGAGACCGCGGGCGAGCAGCGCGACCACTTCGGCTTCGCGCTCCGTCAGCCTCGCCGGACGCTCGAGGCGCGGTGCCCGCTGCCCGGCTGCCTCGATGACCGCGGTGACCGCGTCCGGGTCGAGGCGACCCGCGTTTGCCTCCGCGGTGAGCGCGTCCGCCGCCCGCTCCGGCCCGACCGCCGGGCGGTGCGGGCGCGGCTCGCACATCGCGGAGAAGGCGTCGGCGGCGGCGAGGAGGCGCGCGGGCATCGTCAGGTCGGCGCCACGTGAGCCGTGGGGGTAGCCGCTCTGGTCGAGCCGCTCGTGGTGGGAAGCGGCGACCGGGGTGAGCGCGGCCAGGAACGGCGAACGCGAGAGGCAGCGCTCGGTTTGGTAGGGGTGCAGCCGCACCTGCTCGAGTTCGTCGGCGCTCAGCGGGCCCGGCTTCTGCCAGATCCGCGCGTGGACCGCGGCTCGGCCGAGGTCGTGGACGTAGCCGGCGTGACGGATCGCCGTCACGCCCGCCGCGTCGATGCGGCAGTGTCGGGCGGCCTCGGATGCAAGCTCGGCGACGCCCGTCGAATGACCGCTGAAGTACGGCGAGACGAGATCGGCGAAACGGCCCATCGCGGCGAGCCCACGGTCGAGCGCATCGCCCTCGAGCATCAGCGGCGGCGAGGGTTCCACGGCCAGAGCCTCATCCCATGCCGAACCGGCGTCGCCGAGGGCGAGGATCTCCGGTCCGTCCTCCACCAGGCAGGCCGCGACCTCCGGGTCGAACGCGTGACCGGCACGCTCGTGGACGATGCCCACCGTGTGCTCGATGCCCCCGAGGTGGCGCTGGAGGGCGGCGTCGCTCGCCACATGGACGATCCGCACCGCCAGCGGGATCGCCTCGTGCTTTCCTCGACCGAGCGGGCCGTGGCCGTCCCAACGTTCGGTGAGGTAAGCGAGCAGGCCGGGCACCGCAGCCGGAGCGCCCGTCTGCTCGGCGAGCATCCCGGCAACCTCGCACGAGGCGGTGAGCGCCGGGCGCGTGCTTCGCACCATCCGCGGCAACCGCCGGGCGGTCTGGCCGGCGCGCGTGAGTCCCGAGACGTCCTCGTCGGGAAGCGCATGCAGGAGCCCGAGGAAGACGTCGCGCATCGAGCCGTACATCAGCGGGTTGAAGTTCGCGGTCAACGAGCCGCCGAACACCTCGGCGGCCACGTGCGCCTCCGCAGTGCAGCCGGCGTGTGAGAGCAGCGACGTGTAATACGTCTCTGCGCAGGTTTCGCGCTCGACCCCGAGCCGTGCCGCCAGGCGCATCGCGATCAGCGTCTCCTGCAGTCCGTGCTCGAACGGGAACCCCATCCCGAGGTCGGTCGCCAGGCAGAGCGCGCCGATCAACTCGGCGGTGCGGACTCGCTCCACATCTCGGGTCTCGCCGGGCACGCTGCCCATCCTCACAGACCCGACCCATCTCCGCAGAGAACTCCACCGGGCGCTGCGCCCGCGTCGCCGCGACACCGGTTGGTAGCGCGACCCGAATGAGGAACGTTCGAGGAACGGGTGGGTCTGCACACTTGGCGCATCCGGCCGATGAAGGAGGAACCGGTGATGGCAAGTGTGAAGGACATGGTGGCGGCGGCGAAGGCGGGGATCGAGAATCTCACTCCGGGCGAACTGGCCGACGAGCTCGCGCAGGGTGACGTGCTGTTGGTCGATCTGCGCGAGCCGGCCGAGATCGCGGACGGCGTGATCCCGGGGGCGGTGCTGGCGCCGAGGGGGATGCTCGAGTTCCATGCCGACCCCTCGAGCCCGTACCACCTCGAAGGGTTTGAGCGCGACCGCCGGGTCGTCGTCTACTGCGCCGCGGGGTCGCGGTCGGCGCTGGGCGCGGCCGCTTTGCAGGAGCTCGGGTACCGCGACGTCGCGCACCTCGAGGGTGGCTTCAAGGCTTGGGTAGCGCAGGGTCACCCGGTCACCCCGGCCGTTCGGGCGTAACGGCCTCTCCGCCCTGCCCGCGCCCGCGAACGGTGTGGGGTCGGTCGCTACGATCGCGACAACACCGACGAGGTTGAAGCGATGGAGCCTCGACCGAACGACACGGCGATCGCTATCCGGCTGCTCGGCCGCTTCGAGGTGGTCGTGGGTGATCGCTCGGTGAACGGCGTCTCCTCGTGGCCGTCGACCCGCTCCGCGCAGCTCGTGCAGTTGCTGGCTCTCGCAGATGGGCGTGCACTCACACGCGACCAAGTGATCGAAGCACTCTGGCCGCATCTCGACTTGGACGCCGGAGCCGCGAACCTGCGCAAGGCCGCGTACCACGCGCGTCGCGCCCTCGACGCGGACGACGCGGTCGTGCTGCGACGAGGGCAGGTCGCGCTGTTCCCCGACCGGCCGATCGACATCGATGTCAAGCGGTTCGAGTGCGCTGTCGAGGCCGTGCTTGCGAGCGACGATGCCGATGCGTGGCAGACGCCGGCCCAGTGCTATTCGGGTGACCTGCTTCCCGAATCCCTTTACGAGGAGTGGACTCAGGAGCCGCGTCGCGCGTTGCGGGTCCGCTATCTCGAGCTGCTGCGTCACGGTCGGCAGTGGGAGCGGCTGGCAGAGCTCGAGCCGACAGACGAGCCCGCCCATCGGGAGCTGATGCGGATGGCCTTGGCCGCCGGGGACCGCCATGCCGCCGTCCAGTGGTATGGGCGTCTGCGCACGGCGCTGCTCCGCGATGTAGGTACGCGGCCCGACCCCGAGACCGAGGCCGTGTACGCCGTGTGCGTGGCCGGCCTCGGCGCGGCCGAGCCGACGTTCGTCGGCCGCCAACTCGAGCTCGCCCGCGCCTCGGCCGTGCTCTCGGATCGGACGCGGAACGCCCACATCGCTGCTCTTGGTACGCGGCCCGGCAGGGATCGGGAAGTCGAGCTTCTGCGACGCGTTCGCTCAGGCGACGGGCCGGGCCGGCTGGCGGTGGGTCGGGGTGCGCGCGGGTCCCGACGCGACCCCGTACGCGGCGCTTGCCGCACTGGTCGAGCGGCTGATCACGAGCCACCGGGGATTGCTCGATCATGTCAGCTTCAGGACGCAAACGGTGCTGGCGGAGCTCGCGTCCCTCGACGGGCGTGCCGAGCACAGCGACCGGTCATTGACCCGGCATCAGGTGGTCGGCGCGGTGCAGCGCCTGCTCGCCCGCGTCGACGACATCGAGGGAGTCGTCCTGTTTGTCGATGACGCCGATCTCGCTGACGAAGCGACGATCGACGTGCTGCTGCAGCTCGCGGCGGCGACCACGCGCTCGATGCTCGTGGTGCTCGCGTACCGCGGTGAGCGATCGCTCAAGGCGCTCGACCGCGGTATCGGGTGCTTGGCCCGCACCCGCCGTGCGCTGACGCTCGATATCGGGCCGCTCCCGAACGACGACGCCGCTGCGCTGATTGTCGGCGCCGCGCCGGAAACTCTCGAACAATCTGTGGTCGAGGCAATCGTCGAGCTTGCGGCCGGGAACCCCTTGTTCCTCGTTGAACTGGCCCGCCGAATCAGCAGCGGCGAGCCGATGGCCCTGAGGCCCGCTGACGTTGCGCTTGCCCGGTTCGTCGACCTCGCCGAACCCCATTCGACGATGCTTGGTCGTCTCGCGCTCGTCGGTGGAGATTTCGATTCGGGGGAGGTCGCGGCGCTCACAGGGTCGTCGGAGGAGGATGGCTTCGCGTTGCTCGACGCGGCGTTGGACGCGGGCGTGATCGTGGTGAGCGATGGGCGTTACCGGTTCCGGCACGAACTGGTGCGTCAGGCGCTGGCCGATCGGCTCACGCCCCATCAGCGCATCGCCGTACACCGTGACGCAGCACGCAGACTCGAGCGTTCCGGCGCGCCGGCGGCCCTGATCGCGCGGCACTGGCTCGATGGGCGGCGACCCGACGCAGCAGGCGAGTGGCTACTGATCGCTGCCCAACAAGCAGTGCGGCTCGGCGCGTTCGTCGACGCGCTCGACTTCATCGAACGCCTGCTCGCGCACGCACCCGATCACCCCGAGGGACTCGTCCTCCGAGCCGCCGCGCTCGACGCGCTCGGCCGGGGCGGTGCGCCTGCCGCGTACGCCGCCGCGGCTGCGGCCGTCGGCGACGGCAGGGCTTCCGACATCCGCGCCAAGCAGGCGCTCGCCCAGCTCAAGGTCGGTGATTTCGCCGGCGCCCTGCAAACGGTCGAGCGCGTCGAACCCGTGACCCTCGAAGGGCGCCTCGCCCGCGCGCTCACGCTCAGCGGTGTCGCTGCGATCGGGCTGATCGACTCCACACTCGCGACCAGGTACGCGACCGAGAGCAGGCGCCTCGCGCTCGAGCTCGGCGACCCGGGCGCCGTCGTCGAGGCGTCATGGGCGAACGCGCTCGCGGCCCACGCCCGCGGCCAGCTACGAGAAAGCCTCCGACTCGACGTGCGAGACACCTCGACCCTGCCGCAACTCGCGATGGCCCTTTTCGACGGGCAGCTGTGCGTCACCCAGCGGCTCCTCTACGGCGCCGCGCCGTATGCCGATGTGATCGCGTTCGCCGACGCGCTCGCCACGGAAGCCGACCGGCTCGGCGCCGCCCGCGGCCGCGGGTTCGCGCTCACCCTGCGCGGCGAGGCAAAACTGCTGGCCGGGGAGCTTGCAGGCGCCGAGCGCGACCTCGTCGAAGCCCACCGGCTCCACCGCTCCATCGCAGCACCGACCGGCGAGGCCCACACCCTCCAGCGACGAGCAGAGGTGGCCCTTTCCCGTCGACAGAGGGACGACGCTGCTCGCCTTCTCGTCGAGGCGCTCCAAGTTGCCGCGAGTCAGACGTGGGCTTCCACCTCTTCGACCGCATCTACGGCACGGCCATCACGGGCGCGGTCGATGCCGACGCGGCGCTGGCCGCCGTGGAGGAGGCCGAGTTCGCCATTCGCGGTCCCGCCGAAACCTGTCCCGGGTGCCGTATCACCTTCGCTGTCCCCGCCGCGATCGCCGCGGCGCGCGCCGGAGCACTCGACAAGGCTGCCGGGTATTGCGGTGAGGCGGAAACGCTCGCTCGCGTCGTCATGCGACTCCCCGCCTGGTATGCGGCTGTCGACGAGGTCAACGGTCACCTCGCGCTGGCATCCGGCGACGTTGAGCGGGCAAGGGATCGCTTCCGCGCGGTCAGCGCGCCGGTTCCGCACGGTCGGCCAACCGCTGGACGCCGCCCGCTGCGAGGCTCTCGCCAACCGCTAGCCCAGACGGGGATTCGCTGGAGATTGCTGGCAACCGTTCGTCAACCGACCCCGGCGAACGGGCCGGATGCAAGCCGAGTCATTGGACGCGGCACTCGACTTCACGCCTTCTGCGACAGACTTCTTCGGTCCGAGAAATGTCGACTCGCGCGCACCGCGCATGTCACGCGCGGCTGACGTCGACGGCGGCTCCGCGTGCGGTGGACGCCCCCCACATTGGGCGGTTCTGGCGTTCTCGAGTTCGCGTTGCCGCCGGGATATTCGTCTGCGGTGACCTGTTGA
>CAWAGX010000009.1:0-10153 GCA_963781425.1 uncultured Actinomycetes bacterium
GTCCTCGCTTGCACGCCCATCTCGCCCTGCACCGGGTCGACGATCACGTCGGCGCCGCGATTGCCGGTCAAAGCGGCGCTACGCCGGCGACGAAGTCGCCAGCGGTGTGGTCGACGGCTTCCACACCGAGCTCCTCGCAGAAGGTCACCTTCTCGGCACCGCCGACGACGGCGATCACGCGGACCTGGGCGAGACAGAGCTGCACGATGGCCGACCGAGCCCGCCGGCGGCGCCGAGGACGACGACGGTCTCACCCTCCGTGACACGCCACGCCGGATGGCGGCGTGGTACGCGGTGTGCACGGGGATCAAGAAACCGGCGGCATCCTCGTCGGTCATGCCGTCGGGCACTTCGAAGATCGTCGAGATGCCCACCGAGACCGGCGCGAGGCTGCCGAAGGGTTGCATCGTCACTGCGGCGACGCGACGGCCGATGTTTACGTCGGCCGGGCGCGGCATCCACGACGACGCCGACGCCCTCTTGGCCTGAGGTGTCGGCGTGCCACGGGACGGGATACGTGCCGCGACACATCGTCACGTCGGGGAGGGCGAGCGCCGCGACCGTCATGCGCATGATCACCCAGTCGGTGAACGGTTCGCCGCCCTCGGGCATTGGCGACCAACCCGCGAGCCCCATGGCCAACCCCAACAGGTCGGCGCCGGTCGGCTCAGGGGACGTCGTCGACCACGAACGTGTCCTGCGGTTCTCCGAAGCCGTGCACACGCCAGGCGCGGATCGTGTGAGTCTGCCCCGCATTGTCACCGCGGGCGCCTATCGTCAGCCTCGAACGAAGTGCTCGACCCCGGAAGGTGGCGACTGATGACGCTGGCCAACACGAAGCTCAAGGTGACCGGCATCGACCACGTGGTGCTGCACGTCAACGACCTCGATCGCGCTCGGCGCTTCTACGTCGAGCTGCTCGGCTTCGAGGTGGCGCACGAGGGTGGCTCGAACAGCTTCCTTCGCTGCGGCAGCCAGCTCGTCGCGCTCTTCGAGCGCAAGGACTCAGAGATCCACACGGGCGCGGAAATGAACCACATGGCGTTGCGGCTGCAGGACGGCGACTACGAACAGGTGAAGGCGATCCTCCAGGCGGAGCAGATCGAGGTCACGGGACGCCCGGGCGACGACCACTGCATCTACTTCAGCGACCCCGACGGGCACCGCCTCCAACTCCTCACCGTGCGGGAGCAGCACTAAAGCTGACAGTCAACTCCGCGTACCGTGCACCACGCAGTTCCGGAAGGAGACGACGAAGGTTCCGTCCGCTTCCTCCGGGTCGAAGCCGGTGGACTCGCCCCCAGCCAGGTCGGCGCGTAGCGCCGCGAACACGGTGTCGCGCTCGGATTGCTCCGTCAGCGCGATGTCGATCGGGAGGCGAGCGGTGGTGGTCTCCCCATAAGTCAGGGTGAGCGCGTCAGGAAACACCTCGGGGAGCTCCTCCTCGAGGAACGCCCGAGCGTGCGAGGGGTCGATCCGTTGATGGAGATGATCGAACGCATCTCGTTCGTCGACCGACGGCGCGATCAGGTCGGACAGCACCACGCGCCCGCCCGGTCGACAGGTGCGCACCATCTCGGCAACGGCCTGCTGCGGGTTGCCGATGTGGTGGAGCGCGGCGCGGCAGAACACGACGTCGAACGAGCCGTCCACGAACGGAAGGGCTTCGGCGTTGCCCTCCTGGAGCAGAACGTTCGCGACCCCAGCCTCTCGGAGCCGGGTCGCGCCGAGCTCGAGCAGCGCGGACGTCAGATCGATGCCCACCACTTGACGTACGTGAGGCGCGACCTCTTCGCACACGTGTGCGGCTCCGCACGCGACGTCGAGCACGATCATGTCGTCGTCGAGCGGGTCGAGCCAGGCGAGGGTTCCCGCGGCACGACCGCGCGAACGGTGAATCAGGACCGGAGAACAGTCCCACCTGCCGCTCGAAGGATCGCCGGACCACGTCATCGTGGGAGTCGCCCATGTCAGCGCTCATGGAGCCACTGTTACAGTCCGACGCCATGGTCGTCTCGGCCTCGTCGGCCAAAGATCGGACCGTACCGGCCGCATCGTTGGTGGAGCTGCGTGACGGAGCACCGGTGCGCGCCGGCTCGTGGCCCGAGGACGCCGACGACCTCGTGACCACGTGGCACACCCACGACCTGCATCAGCTGCTCTACGCATTCGAGGGCATCGTCGAAGTCGAGACCGCCGGCTCGCACCACCTCTTACCGCCGCAGCAGGCCGCGTGGATACCCGCCGGCCTCCCTCACCAGACCACGCTGCGCCGCGTGAAATCGGGTGCCGTGTTCTTCGAGCCGGAAATGGTGCCGGACCGCGACGACCGCGTGCGTGTGCTCGCGGCCGTCCCACCCATCCGGGAGATGATCGTCTACGCGATGCGGTGGCGAATCGACCGACCCGCGAGTGATCCCACTGCTGACGCATTCTTCGAAGCGCTCGCGCTGTTGGCCGCCGACTGGCTCGACTCCGCCGAGGCGCCGCTCCGTCTTCCCACGACCACCGTCCCCACGATCCACGCGGTCATGGAGCACACCCAGGCCCACCTCACCGACGTCACCGCGGCGGATGTCTGTGCCGCGGCGGCCCTGTCGGAACGATCGCTGCGCCGTCAGTTTCTCGCCGCGACCGGGATGAGTTGGCAGCAGTACCGGCTGACCAGCCGAATCTTGCGCGCGATGGCAATCCTTGCCGAGAGCGACCGCACCGTCCTCGACGCCGCGACCGCAGTGGGTTTCGACAGTCTCAGCGGGTTCAACCGCGCGTTTCTCCGCCTCGCCGGCGAGACTCCGAGCGCCTACCGACGACGGATCAAGGCAGCCACCTGACGAGAGAGACGGCACAATGCGCGAAGCGATCGCAGGCCGGTTCGTCGGCTCCAAGGTGCAACGCGTCGAGGACCCAAGGCTGCTCACGGGCGCGGGTCGCTACGTCGACGACATCGTCGTGCCCGACATGCTGCATGCCGCGTTCGCGCGGAGCCCACACCCCCACGCGTTGATCCGGAGCATCGACGCCGATGCCGCGCGTCGTCTTCCCGGAGTGATGGCGGTGTTCACGGGGGCCGACATCGCGAACCTCACGAACCCGTTCATCGGCTTGCTCCCCCTCCCCAGCCTCTACAACCCGGTGCACTACGCGCTTGCCACCGACCGGGTTCGCCTCGTGGGCGACCCGGTGGCGATGGTTGTCGCCACCTCTCGCTCCGTCGCCGAGGACGCAGCCGAGCTCGTGACCGTCGACTACGAACCGCTCGAGCCGATCGCCACGATCGACCAGGCGCTCGACCCGCGCCGACCGCCGATCTGGCCCGGTGCACGCGGCAACGTGATGTTCGAGGCCACTGACGAGTACGGCGATCTCGACCACACGTTCCGCACTGCCGACCGGGTGATCACGGAACGGTTCGTCCAGCACCGCCATGCGAACCAGCCGATGGAGACGCGCGGCTGCATCGCCGAGATCGATCGAGCGAGCAACGCACTCGTCTACCACGCTGGTACCCAGAACCCGCAGATGTTGAAGTGGTGCCTCGGGCTCCTCACGAAGCGGCAGACGACCTGGCATTCGTTGGTCGATCTCGTGCGGCAACGTGAACGCTTGCAGCGCTTGGCGAAGACCGCGGTGGCTTTCGGACGGGAGACGAGAGCACAGGCCGCGTCGAAGCCGGCACCGCCACCTCCACCGCTGATGTTGCCGCAACCGACGTCACGCACCGCGATGGTGGGGCCGTTCGTGCGCGAGCCGAGCCGCCTGGTGCACATGACCCGGTCGTTCGTCGGTCTCCTCGCGAAGGATCCGGCGACCTTGCCGCGCGTCACCTCGCAGGACATCGGGGGCGCGTTCGGCGCCAAAACGCTCGTGACTCCCGAAGACGTCGCCGTGGTCGCTGCGGCCATCGCCATGGGTCGCTCGATCAAGTGGATCGAAGACCGCAACGAGCACCTCGTCGTCGGAGCGCAAGCGCGCGACGAGCGTATGGACGTGGACGCCGCGTTCACAGCAGATGGCACCTTGCTCGGGTTGCGCGCACACTTGACGATGGATCAGGGCGCGTACCCCGGCTTCCCGATCGGCGCGGCGATGTTCACGCGGATCATCAAGACGATGATGCCTGGTCCATATCGCTTCCCTGCATTCCGCTTCGACGCAACGGTCATCGCCTCGAACAAAGCGACATACGTCGCGTACCGTGGTCCGTGGGCGGTAGAAACCTGGGTGCGCGAACGGCTGTTCGACGTTGCCGCCCGCGGATTGGGCGTCGGGCGCGACGAGATCCGTCTCCGCAACATGGTCCCACCGGGGGAACTTCCCGCCAAGATGATCACCGGGCCAACACTCGATGTCCGAATGTCGGCGCGCAGAACCTTGGAGGAAGCACTCGTCCACGCCGACTTTGAGAGTTGGACGGCACGCCAGGCCGAGGCAAGAGCGCAGGGAAAGATCCTCGGCCTCGGGTTCTCCACGTTCATCGAGGCCGCGCCGGGGCCGCCCGACTTCGGCGCGTACGTGCTCGGCGGCGGCATGGGGGCTCGATGAGCTCCGAGCCGGCGCGCCTCGTGCTCGAGGAGGACGGCAGGGTGTCGGTCGTCACCCAACAGATGCCCCACGGCCAGAGCCACGAGACCACACTCGCGCAGCTCGCCGCCGACGAGGTCGGCGTCCCGATCGAACAGGTGACCGTGCGCTTCGGCGACACCGCGATCACACCGTTCGGGCTCGCGGGCACGGGCGGCAGCCGGTCGGCGGCGATGGCGGGCGGTGCGGTCACCTTCGGCGGCCGGGCGTTACGCGAGCGAATCCTCGACGTCGCCGTCGACCTGCTCGAGGCCGCACGTGAGGATCTCGAGATCACCGACGGCGCGGTGCACGTGGTCGGTGTGCCGGCAGTGTCGGTGTCGCTCGCCGACGTCGCGGCGAAGGTCGTGAGCTCGGGCGCGCCGCGGTTCCCGGGAGAGGCGATCCGCGCCGCCGCCGAGTGGGACGGCGGCGAAGGCGGGTGGGCGCAGGCGACCCACGTGTGCTGGGTGGAGGTCGACCTGCACACGGGGCGAGTGCAGATCCCGCGCTACCTCGTCGTGGAGGACTGTGGCGAGCTCATCAACCCGCTCGTGGTCGACGGGCAGATCGCGGGTGGCGTGGTGCAGGGAATCGGCGCGGTGCTCTACGAGAAAACGGTCTACGACGACCAGGCCCAGATCCTGACGGGGACCTTCATGGACTATCTCATCCCGACCGCGATGGAGGTCCCCGACATCGAGATCCACCACATCCAGACACCGAGCTCGATCGAAGCCAACTATCGCGGCGTGGGAGAAGGCGGCATGGTCGCGGCGCCGGCTGCCATCACCAACGCGATCGAGGACGCTCTCGCGGACCTCGGGGTGAGGATCACCGAGCAGCACCTCCCGCCGGCGCGGATCCTCGAGCTCGCAGGCGTGATCCCTACGCCTCCCAGCGCCAGGCCACAGCGTTCGGAGAACCAGCGCTAGCCCATGACGGATGCGAGAAGCCCCCGTAGCAAGGCGCGCGATCGGTGAAGCGTACGGCTACTTCTTCTTGGCCGCCTTCTTCTTCGTGGTCTTCTTCTTCGGAGCCTTCCCGCCTTTGAAGAGCTCTCGCCAGTCGCCTTCAGAGACCTCGACTCCGAACTTCTTCGCCGCCTTGACGATGCGCTTCCATGCCCGATCTCGCTCTGCGTTGGTCACGTCCTTGACCTGATCGAAACGCGAGATCGTGTTGCGAACGTGACGCGCTGTCGACGATCGGCTCCTTCCGCTTCTTGGTGAACGCGAAGTCTTTGTCGTCGAGGCGATTGCGCTGTGCGGCGGGCAGCGGCCGATGCTTCTTCGCGGCGGCCTTCTTCTTGGAGCTCTTCTTGGCGCTCTTCTTCTTCGCCTTCGTGGCCATGCGCCCGTTATGCCCTCGCAGCGGTGAGCCCGAAACGAGGCCGCCCGTCGAGCGCGAGCGACGATCTCTGGGAACATGGAGCGACATGACCTCGCTGCACGTTCGCTCGACCGACACGACCGGGCGGCACACGATCTACTCAGGTCGGTGGTTGCACCTCGATCGTGTGTTGGCGCCCGCCGGCTCTTGTCCTTCCGCTTCGTGCCCCCTCCGGGCGACGAGTGCGTTGTCGTGCTGCTGAGGGGCGAGATCGTGTGGGAGGGGCTATCGGCGCGAAGAACTTCGCCCTTCCGCGACCGTGACGCGGCATACCTCCCGGCCGGCGCCGAGCTCGACGTGCACGCAACGTCGGACGCAGAGCTCCTCGTCGCCTCGAGTCGGTTCGGCGACGTCGAACCACACGGCGAGGTGGTGCTGTGGACCCACCGGGCGTGAAGGTCCAGGTACGTGGGCGTGACGCGTGGGAGCGCGAAGCGCACGACGTCGCCGTCGATCAGGTCCCGGCACGTCACCTCATGGTCGGCGAGACGTTCAACGTCGCCGGCGGTTGGTCATCGTTTCCACCGCACAAACACGACGGTGCCGACTGCGAACCCGAACTCGAAGAGGCGTACACGTTTCGGTTCGACCTACCTGAGGGCTTCGGCTTCCAAGCGGTGGAACGCGCCGCAATCCGCAAGCCTTCGTCGTGCGCGACGGCGACACCGTCGGGATCCCCAGCGGATATCACCCGGTCTGTGCAGCACCTGGCTATCGCCTCTACTACTGCTGGGTGCTCTCGGGCCCGGTCCGG
The DNA here is from genome assembly GCA_963781425.1 of uncultured Actinomycetes bacterium. Lineage (GTDB taxonomy): Bacteria > Actinomycetota > Acidimicrobiia > IMCC26256 > PALSA-610 > DASQHW01. The sequence continues at coordinate 6,710 of CAWAGX010000009.1, forward strand.
CGGCTTGAGATGGTCGAAGACGCTCGTTACTCCTGGCTCCACGATCTCGCGTAGCCTCACGGCCGCGGGGCGGTCAACGCCTGGCGCCGCGTCATCGACCCGGTTACTTGTCGTGAAACACCTTGTCGAGTCCGGTGATCTCCAAGACCCGGACGCACGTTGTCCTGCTCTCCGAAGGTGCGAAGAACGTGTCCGTTCTGCTCCGTAGCGCCTGATTTCCCGCCACGAGCGCCGAGAGCCCGGACGAATCGAGAAACGTCACGCTCGGAGAGATCGACGGCGACATCGCTATGGTCAACGTCCAGGAGGCAGGCTGCGAGTTGCGGAGCGGTCGCGAGTCGACTTCGCCGGCAACCGTGAGCACGACCTGTCCACGCTCGTCAACGGTGGTCGTGATCGTGAGACGCTCCGTCCATGATCTCTCGTCCCGTTGTGCTTCCCGCGACCTCCGAACCGTGCTCGAACTCGACCGCCCGGTTTCGAATCAATCTCATGCTTTCCGGGGAAGCCTGCCGTACGGCGGCAGCCGCCTGGCGGGGGTTGATGGGAGCACGATGGCGAGCGTCGAGACGCAGTCCCTCGCAACCGCTGGAAGCACCGCAATCAGCCCGAGCATTTCTCCGTGCCGCGGTGGAGACCTGGAAACTCGACGGATTCGGCGAAGTCACCGAATTGCTCACCGACGAGCTCGTCGCAAACGTCGTGCGCCATGTCGGCTCCCCGATGACGCTGCGCGGGCGACGTCAAAGGGAGTCGACGCTGCGTATCGAAGTCGACGATCCGAGCACCGAAGCGCCCGGTGCTGCAGCCATCCCGACGTGGGCGCCGGCAGTGGACGAGGCATTCTTCTCGCTCAATGTGCTGGCTCAACGCAGTGGGGAGCAGAGATCCACGACAGACGGCAAGACCGTCTGGTTCGAAATCGACGTCAGCACCGCCACCCGCGACAGGTGCACGGATCCGATGAGCGTTTCCGTCAGGACCGGCGGCGCGGTTTGAATCTGCGCGGCGCCTGTGGGTACAGAAGGAGTGCCAGATACCGCCGACGAACGAGTGGGAGCAGCATGAGCGACGGAACCACGGACGACATCAAAGGTCGCGTCAAGGAAGCGGCTGGGGACCTCACGGACGACAAGGACCTCAAGCGCGAAAAGGACAAGCAGATCGGGCAGCGGGCAAGGTCAAGGACGCGATCCACGACGTGAAGGACAAGGCCGAGGACTTCGTCGACCAGACCAAGGACAAGCTGAGCAAGGACTAGCTGGAGTCGAAGCGCATCGAGCGGCTCACCGAGCCCCGGGGCGGCCGAGCACCGCGAAACGTTGATGTCCCACCCCTGTCGGATACTGGCAGTGCACGTGACGGAGATCCGCCACGGCAGCCGGGGGATGGCGATGAGCGCAGAGCCACCTGCTACAACACGGGAGGGGTCCTCGTCGCCGACGGCGTCGTCTACGTCCGTGAGCTCGAGGAACACGATGCCGAGGTCGTGCGCATCGTCTCGGAGTCCGACGACCCGGTGGCGGCAATCCGCCAGTGCCTGCGCATCGGGGCCCGAGCCCTGCGGGCCGCGCACGTGACCGTCGACGTCGACGTGATCGAGCGGTCGTTCCAGGCTCTCGAGACCCGCTTCGAGTCTCGGCTGACCGACGCGGTCGACGAGATCGCCCGCACCACCACCGGTCTGCTCGACGAGGACAACGGCGCGCTCCCGGCATGCTCAGGACGTTCCGCACCGAGTTCGACCAGTTGCTCGGCGACACGTTCGATGCCGACTCCAAGGTCAGCGTGATGGCCAAGATCGAAGAGCTCGTGCTGGCGACGATGAAGGGGCTCATCACTCCCGAGATCGACGACAGCCCGATGGGCCGGCTCAAGAAGGAGCTCGTCGACACGGTCCAGCGCGAGGTCGGCGACGTCGCCGAGGAGGTGCGCCGGGTCACCGAGCACCTCGGCATCGTCGACGCGACCGCGGAGGCCTACGAGCACACCACCGCCAAGGGCTTCGACTACGAGGACCTCGTCGACGAAGCCGTCGGCGAGCTCGCCGCCGGCTACGGCGACCTCGCCGAGTGCACCGCCAACGAGACGGGATCGTGCGCGTCGAAGGTGGGCGACGAGGTCGTGACCCTCAACCGCGACGACACGCACGGCGTCGAGGCGCGCTTCACGCTCGAGATGAAGAACCGGCCGCTGAACATGCGCAAGACGATGGCCGAGCTCGATCAGGCGCTCGCCAACCGTGACGCTCTGGCTGCGATCGCGGTGTTCCGCTCGCAGGACCAGGCCCCGACGTCGGTGCCGTTCCAATACAACGACGACAAGGCGATCGTGGTGCTCGACCCCGACGACGGCGACGAGCTCGGCACTCGGCTCGCCTACATGTGGGCGCGCTGGACGGTGCGGCGGGCCTCGCCGCCGGCGAGCAGGAGGGCCTCGACCTCGAGCGGATCACCGGGCTGCTCGAGGACGCATGCCGCGCGCTCGAGCGGCACACCGCGATCAAGCGGTTCCACACGCAGGCCACGCAAGAGCATCGACCAGGCGGCCGAGCAGGTACGCGACCTGGTGGGCGAGGTACGCGAGGCGCTCGACGAGCTCGACGGCGAGCTGCGCACCTGAACACACCAGGGAACTGACTCCCGGCGCCCTCAGTGACCGGCCAGGGCATGTAGGTGGGCCTTGACCGGCGTGCGCCCGTTATCGTCAAAAGGACGGGCGCGGGGATCTCTCGGAGTTCCGGGAGCCTCGGGCAAGGGCGGGGAGGTCTTCTCGCGTGAGCCATGACGTGTTCCTGTGTTATGCCACGGAGAACAGCGACGCGGTCAACGCGCTCTGCAACGCGCTCGAACGCGAAGGGACCCAGTGTTGGATGGCGCCCCGCGACATCGATCCCGGCGTCGTGTACGCGAGCTCCATCGTGCGAGCGATCTCGACCGCTCGCCTCTTCGTCCTGGTGTTCTCTCGTTTCGCGAATGCGTCACCGCACGTGAGTCGCGAACTCGAACGAGCCGTCAACATGAAGGTGCCGATCGTCCCTCTGCTCATCGAGGACACTGAACCGAGCGACGAGATCGCCTACTACATCAGTTCGACGCAGTGGCACGTCGCTCACCCGCCGCCACTTGAACGCCACCTGACGGGGATTCTCGAGACCATCAGGCGGGGCCTCGCACGTACGGGTGAGTACGCGCTCTCCACGGAAGAGGACCTGGCCGGCACTGACCGACCTGCGCTCCGCCGACGAGAGCGAACGGCCGAACGAGACGGAGCGCGCGAAGCGTCGAATTCCTCTGGTCGCAGTCGTGACGGCCGCGGTGGCGACCGCGGCGGCCGCGCTCGCTGCGATCCTCATCCTCACCGTTGGCGGCGGCAGTGACGCCCCACCGGCTCCACCCACCGCGACGATCTCCGGGGACACGGATGTTTGTGCCGCGAACGTCA
>CAWAGX010000010.1:0-76117 GCA_963781425.1 uncultured Actinomycetes bacterium
AGGCCCCGGGGGTGTTACTGCACCCGCCGGGGCCACTTGTTAACTAGCAAGACTATACGCGAGGGCTTGTTGGTTAGCAAGTATCGTTTCGCGCCGTGACCGGGGACGAGCTTGTCGGCACTGCCGAAATCGCTCAGCTCTTCGGCGTGTCGAACCAGCGTGTCGACCAGCTCTCGCGCACCGAAGGCTTTCCGGCACCGGTCGCTGTCCTATCTGCCGGTCGAATTTGGAAGCGGGCCGACATCGAGCGATGGGCTCGTGCGACTGGCAGGATGTCGTGAGTGGTCAGGGCTTGATCGCCGCACTCGCCGACAGTTGGCGTTCTCGCCGCCAGCTCGACCTACGACTGATCTCGGTCGCGGCGGGTGAAGCTGTGAAGTGGCAAGCGCGTCGTCTTACTGGCGCCAAGCGCGTCCTGACCGGGAACTCCTGACCCGCACAGATCGCCGGCTATGTAGGCACTTATCGGTGCGGGCGGGCCCTTTGGACGAGCGCTGATCTGTGAGCCCTGACCCGGCTTTCCGGGACCGTGCTCGACGATCGGCAGCTCCGTTTGCAACGAACTCACTGCTGCTCGTCAACTGGGCGCTGGAGCGAGCGATGAATGATGAGGGTTGCGCGGCCCAGAGGCCCGGTTCGGTCATGATTGCGCCATGACGTTCCGGCGGCTTCCGCATCTCGCGGACCGGGCTGACATCATCAAATGGGCGGAGCGCGTCGACGCGCGTTCGGAATTCCCGCGCCTGATTCGAGGGCTCATCAAGGCCAACAACGACCAAGTGATGGCGTTGCAGATGCGGGCTGCCGAAGGTGTTGATGCTCCTGGCTACGACGGCACTTCCGACGCACTTCGCGCCACCCCGTTTGTGCCGGAGGGCCTGGCGGTGTGGGAGTTGGGGGTCGGCGAGGACCCGGGGGACAAGGCGCAGCGCGACTATCGCTCCCGCACGGACGATCCGCTCGGGATTTCGACGAACGACACCACCTTCGTGTTTGTCACGCCACGCGAGTGGCGGGAGAAAGACTCGTGGGCGCAGCGGAAGCGAGAGGAGGGTAAGTGGGCCGATGTTCGGGCGTTCGATGTGGACGACATCGAACTGGCTCTCGAGCTTGCTCCGGCGGTGCATCACCGGTTCTCCGAACTGGCGGGCAAGCCGTCACACGGTGCCATCTCGATCGACAGGTGGTGGGCAAAGTTCCGCCGCCTGTCGTCACCGATGCTCGAGCCGGAGATGGTGCTCGCTGGCCGCGCCGACAGCGCCGCTGAGCTGTTGAGGATCTTCGACACCGATCCGTGCCAGACGTCGGTGTCTGCTGTGAGCGCAGACGAGGTGATCGCGTTCGTAGCCGCGACGATTCTGTCAGCCGATCCGGATGTGCAGGAAGACATGCTGAGCCGCGCGTTAATCGTCAAGGACGGCTACACGCTCGCGATGCTGGACTACTACGAGGGTCTATTGATCCTCATCCCGTATGAGGACGATCTTCGGCGCGAGGCTCGTTTGGTTGCGAACCATCACGTGATTGTTCGTGCCGATGATGGCTGGGAGCCGTCGATCGACCTGCCGTCGATCGACCCGGCGGGTTTCCAGGCACTCCTTGAGGTGCGCGGAGTTCCGCATGAGCGGGCGCAGGATCTGGCACGCTTTGCCCGCCGGAGCGTAGAGGCGTTCCAGCGGGCCGCCTCTGCGCCTGGAGCGGAACGCTCTCCGGTCTGGGCGAGGCTCCTGATCACCCCCGTGACTCGGCGTTCTTGGCTGGTTGGGAAGTGGAGCGAGCGTCGTTCCGGGGATGTGGATGCGCTTGCAGACCTGTTCGGCTCGCCCTACGAGCAGGCACGCGAGGAGTTGGCAACTCTCGCTGTCGGAGCTGACCCTTTGTTTGTTGTCGTCGGAGAGACCTGGGCCGTTGTGTCCCTCGATGACGCGTGGCGATACGGGCAGCCGCAGCTTCAGCCGTCGGATCTGGTGGCGTTCGAGGTACTTATCCAGAACGTCCTCGGCGCTGTCGATCCACGTCTCGAGCTACCGGTCGAGGAGCGATGGTTGGCTGCAGTCCGCGGCAAGGTGCAGGTCCACTCGAGCGATCTTCGCGATGGTGTGGCGGGAGTGCTGGCGCTGTTGGGCGCACGCGGCGACGAGGTCGGCATCGGATCGGGAACGGTCGGCAGTTGGCTGCGACACACGATGTGGCAGCTGTTCAATCGCGCGGACGACGATTCCTCCGGGCAGCTCTGGGCCTCGCTGACCGACGTGATGCCTCTCCTCGCCGAGGCCGTCCCGGATGTGTTCCTCGACGCCGTCCAGAAGGGTTTGGAGGGCGAGCAGCCCCTCCTCGGGCTGATGTTCGCTGACAACGTTGGTGACTCGTTCACCGTCAGCAGCCCACACACCGGACTGTTGTGGGCCTTGGAGAATCTCGCCTGGTCATCGGAGCACTTCTCTCTTGCTGTTGAGCAGCTGGCGCGTCTCGCCGAGGTTGACCCTGGTGGGAGGCTGAGCAACCGTCCGGCTGCAAGCCTCGCTGACATCTATCGCTCGTGGCTACCGCAGACGTCGGTGGCGCTGAACCGTCGCCTCGCGGTGCTCGACGGCTTGCGAGTCCGTCACCCGACGGTCTCTTGGCCCCTGATGCTGACGATGCTGCCCGAGAGCCATGCGGTCGGTGGTTTCAGTCACAGCCCCCGTTACCGGGACTGGAAGCCGCCGGAGACTGGGACCTACGATGTAGAGCGCTACGAGTCTTTCGCGGCCGCGGGAACCCGGCTGGTCGCCGATGCGGACATGGAGCCGGACCGGTGGGCCGAGCTCGCTGGCCTCCTTGACCAACTTCCTCCGCCTGTGTTCGACGCAGCCGTCGATGTTCTTGACGGCTTGCCTGCTGACGACGCAGGTGCGCAGGTGCGCGCTCGTGTCTGGGATCCGCTGCGCGCGTGCTGGTGCAGCGGCACCAGCGATACGCGGACACGGACTGGGCGATGCCTTTGGAACGGATCGAGCGACTTGGTGCGCTCCAGCGTGCGCTCACTCCTGACGATGTCGCGTCCCGCATCGAATGGCTCTTCGATGAACACGCACCCGACCTGCCCGAAGAGCGCGAGCAGGACTTCGAGGCGGGCCGTTATCTTGAGTTGGTCGCGGCATCGTCGCCGTGACGCCATCGCCGACCTGATCGCTGCGGACGGGCCCGAGGGCGTCATCACCCTCGCTCGATCAACAAAGTACCCCGGGTTCGTTGGCACCGCCGTCGCAGACGCGCAGGCAGATGCCGTCGGTCGGGCCCTGCTGGAGTTCATCGACGGCGATGACATGAAGTTGGTCGACGTCGCCTGCGCCTGGGCTACCCGTATGGGTGCCGATGATCCCGTCTGGTTGGCCGAGACCGTGGCCGAGTTCGCCGGTCGCCCGGTTGCCCAAGCGCGGCTGCTGCTCGTCAGCAACGACCTCCAGAGTGCTTGGGAGATTGCTGATCGCGATCAAGCTGTCGCCGACGCCTACTGGTCGGAGTTCAGTCCCTACGGCCGAGGGCAGGGCTTCGAGTTCGTGAACGAGGCAAGCCGGAGGCTGCTTGCACATGACCGGCCGCGCTGAGCGCTCGCACTCATGAACCTCTACGGCCGGCGGGGGCTCGTCGATCCTGCTCTTGTCGTCGAGGGCCTCGAGGCGTTCATCCGCCAGCCCGCCGACCATCTGGACCAGTCCCGTATCGATAGTCACGACATCGAGCAGCTTCTTGAGATTGCTCGGGCCGCGGACCTGCCGAGGGAGCGCCTTGGTCAACTGGAGTGGGCACTTCGGCCCGCGCTCGGGTACGGCGCGCACAGCCCTGTGCTCGAGGAGCAACTGGCCGCTGACCCCGAGTTCTTCGTCCAGGTCCTCTCCATGGTCTTCAAGCCGCGGAATGCCGACGTTGGCGAGGACGTCCCTGAACACCTCGCGAGCAACGCATATCAGCTCCTCGATGACTGGCACGTGGTGCCCGGCAGCCTCGGCGACGGCGTTGCTGTCGATCCTGTTGCGTTGAACGCATGGGTAGATGAGGCACTCCGTCTGGCCGGTGAGGCTCACCGGCTGGAGATCGCGCTCGATCAGATCGGGAAGGTGCTGGCGAAGGCGCCGGGTGACACGGACGGGACCTGGCCAACGGCGCCTGTGCGGGACGTGATCGAACGGATTGGCCGATCGGAGCTCGACGACGCCTTCCGTATACAGATCCTCAACAGTCGAGGTGTGCAAACCCGCGGGCTCGCTGAAGGCGGCAACCGCGAACGGAAGCGTGCAGCTCACTACATCCGGCTCGCCGAGCTGGTGACTGACGGGTCGCCGCGTACGGCCGCAGCTTTGAGAGGTGTCGCTGCCAGCTACGCAGCTGATGCTCGCTACTTCGACGAGCAGGTCGAGCGGTTCACCGAGGGGCTCGGGCGCTAACTGCCCACCTCGCAGGTTCTGGCCATGTAGGTTGGCAAGACAAACGAGGAGCTGCTCGGTCGATCGTGAGCCGCCTCGACATCCGCTAGCTGCCGTTCGGGGCGCGCCCGACGCGCGGTCATGTCGCCAAGGTCGACAGACCTTCGGAAGCGCCAGAGCGGCAGATGCGGCCGTTCGTCAACGGCGTGCCAGGTAGATGGCGCTGAAGCAGTCAAACAGACGCTCACGCTAAACCATCGGACGGCGAGCCTAACGACAGGTCATCGGCCGGACGCAGCCCCTCCCCGACATGGACAGCATCGACACTGAGTAGCAACGCGCGTCGAGACCACGCACGCACTGCACGTCGCGGCCGACGATCAATCCGGGGCCCAGTCGAAGGGCGGATTGTTGCGCTCGTCGTAGGTTTGTCTGATCTGGTCAGCAACTTTCTCGAGACTCAGGGCTTCCTGTAGCGCGGGGCGCCGGTCTCGTGGGGGCAACGCCCGTTCGACGTCGTAGAACAAGAGCTTGCCCCTCGCTTCGTCTTCCCAGGAGTAGAGGCCGACAAAGAATCGTTCGAAGAGGTCAGGCGGTTCGTCGGGCCCGCGCCGCGGTGCGCGATTGCGGAAGTAACGAACTGCCGCGCCGAACGACGAGATAGCGGCCGCCACCTCTGCACCGCGACCTTGGCCGGCGTCATCGGCTGCGTCGACTGGGAGAAACAGCAATCCTACGAGTACCGCGTACGGCTGACGTTGGTGATAGTCCATCGCTTCCGCGCGCAGCTCATTGTTGACGCGGCTGTAGTTCTTCGTATATCGCTGCGTTTCCCGATCGCGGTAGTTGATCGTCTTGATGGACACACCGAGTGCAAGACCGAGCTCGATCGTCGAGTAGTTGACGTCGAGCTTCTTGAAGCCGTCGCGGGTCGGGCGGGGTCCTTCCGGCGTACCAATCGGCCGCACTCCCACGGCTGTGACGTCAATCACCGCGGACTCCGGGTCGAGTCCGTTGGGCCTGAACTTGTAGATGTTTGTGCGACCGTAGGGACCCGGCGTCAGCAGCATGTTCGGGAAGACGAACGCGAAGGGCGAGCTCTCCGGTGTCATGGGCCGAATCGGGATGCCGCGACGCGCGGCTTCCTCGTACATCGCCTGGAAGTACTCCTCGAGCATCCTGTCGTCGGGCTCGCGCAAGGCTTCGAACTCGTCTGCGAGATCGAGGATCCAGTCGTCGAGCCATCCGTCCACACCTACGCGGATGGCGCGGTCCTGTTCGAAGAGCCACTTCGTGTAGTTGACGCCACGGGCGGGCCACCACTCGATGCCACCCTTGTCAGGATCCTGGGTGTTCCACCCGTGTCCGTTGTCGTTGACCTCGTAGGTGAGTCGCGCGTGCTGCAGTCATCGCCAGAGACCTGCGCGATCTCCGGATGGGTCTGCATGATGTGATAGCCCTCGAGGAACGCTTCGAGGGCGACCTTCCAGTTAGCGTTGACCACGGTGTAGCGCCACCAGTTGACCCGCATCTCGTCGAGGCCGAGTGGGTCAAGCGCATCCTTGATCCCGTGGAGAAACGTCTCGAGAGACGGTGCCTGCGGGTTCATGTTCACGAAGACAAGACCCCAACGGGTGTCCGTGACACACTCGGGGATGCGGAGCTTGTCGGCTTCGAGGCTCTCTGGAGCAAAGGCATCGGTGCCCTGGTACACGTACGAGCACGTGCCGTCGAGGTCGTAGCGCCACCCGTGGAACGGGCACACCATCTGGCAGCCGTGGAAGCTGCCGTTGCCGTTCGCGAGTTGCACGCCGCGGTGGCTACAACGATTCCGGAGCGCACGGATGCTGTTCTCGCTGTCGCGCAGAATGAGGATCGACTGATCGACGATCGTGTACTCCGCGTAATCGCCGACGTTCGGAATGTCCTCCAGTCGGCACGCCACCTGCCAGCTGTCGGCCCAGAGGCTGTTGCACTCGAGTTCGAAGAACTCCTTCGAGTAGTAGCGCTCGGTCGGAATGTGCGTGTCGTCCCGGGGGCCGCTGGGCGGAACTGCCCACGGGTTCGACTTCGACGCTCGTGATTCGCCGATTTCGATAGACATCGCCAGACCCTCTCGTCAGCAGGCGGTCAGCCCGTCGTGGCTGGACAAGGCGAGCGCCCCGAGGGTGCGGGCCGACCTCGCCCGAGGCGCGGGCCACACGGCCCTTGATCGAGACTAGCGCAGTGACTACTCACTTGTCAGCGGTTGCGCTCGGGCATTGCGGCCGGTTTTCACGGCTGAGCGCCGACTCGCGATCGTGCTTCTTCGCGCACAGCGCTGGCGAGCGACGATTCGCGCTCGTAGAGTAAGTGTGTACTTTCTATATAGAACGCCACCGGCAATCTCGAGGGGGTCGGGATGGAACTGGACGCGAAGATCGTGTCCTGGGTCGAAGAGACCGCAGGCGGCACCGTCGTCGCGGTGGAACACCAGGGACGCTGGCGGCCGCATTTCTTCGTCGACGTCGAGCGCCCGAACGGGGAACGTGTTCCGCTCCTTGTCCGCTTCCCGCGCGATCCCGAGTTGGTCGACGGCTCGGCGTTCCTCTCGCACTTCGACCTTGCGCACGAGGCGCGGGTGCTGGAAGCACTCCAAGGCACCGGCCTCATCGTGCCCACGTTCTACGCCTTCAATCCCGACGTCCCAGCGATTCTCATGGGCCGCGTGAACGGAACCAACGACCTCGCCGACCTAGACGACGGCGAACGTATGTCGGTGATCCGCGAGTACCTCCAAAGCCTCCACGCGTTGCACACAATCCCGGTCGATGGAGCCGCGGCACAGGCGATCGGACTCGAGGTGCCCGACTCGGCCGAAGGACTTGCACTCGCGCAGATCCAGTACATGGAGGCGGACTATCGCTCCGCTGCCAGCACACTCCGTCCCGAACCGCTGCTCGACTTCGCGCTCTGGTGGCTCCACGAACACGTCCCGGCCCATCGCACACGCCCGTCGTGGGTGCAGGGCGACACCGGGCCCGGACAATTCATGGTGCACGACGGACGAATCACTGCACTCATCGATTGGGAGCTCAGCCATATCGGTGACCCGATGCTCGATCTCGGCGTGATGCGCATGAGGAACCAGCTGTACCCGATCGGTGACCTGAACGGTCACCTTGACTACTACGCGGAACTCATGGGCGCGCCGCTCGATTCGGACGTCCTCTGCTACTACACCGTGCTGGCCATGACGCTGTCGCCGCTCGGTATGGCGACAACGATCCAGAACCCCGACGCGAGTATCGCCAGCATGATGCCAAGGTTCGGGTGGGACGTAACCCTGCGTCGAGGCCTCTGCGACGCGCTGTGTGAGGCCTATGGCGTCGACGTGGATCCGCCTGCCATTCCAGCGCCGCCCGAACCCACGCGCACGGATCTGCACCGGTTCCTGGTGGACGATCTCGAGTTGCTCTGTTTGCCGATCGCTCACGACGACTACGAGCAGTTCGTCCTCCGCGGTGCTCTCGGGATGGCGCGCGCGGTTGAGCTCTACCACCGCATCGGCCAGCGGCTCGAGGCAGACGACTTGGACGACATGGCTCGCGTCCTCGGCGATGGGCCGGCTGATCGCGAAGCAGGGATGTCGGCACTGGCGGCCCTCGTGGCGAGCGACGCCGAGCACCGCGCGCTCGATCTGCTGTGGCTCTTCTCGCGCATGGAGCGCCGGCGCGAGTGCCTGTGGAGACCGCTGATGATCGCGCAGAAGTCGGCGCCGTTCGAACGTCGTTTCCCTGCCCTTCGTCAGTTGGATGTCCCCGCCGAAAGCCTGAGTTGACATGGCACCACAGTCGACCGGAGTCCGACTCGTGATCGTGCGGTTGCGCGTCGTCGGAGATACCACCTCGCCGGTCAACCCCATCGCGAGCTCCTGATGCCGGCGTTCACGAACGGCAGTCGGAACCGACGCTGGGCTGACTTCGGCGGGACGTGCCTACTCGGAGACTTTCTTCCCGAGGCGGATCTGCTGATGCCAACATCGACGGCATTCGGAATCCCGAAAGCCGCGTCGTATCTCTACGGCACCTGGCGAGACGACGACGGCGTGATGTACCACGCACTGCGTGGGGTCGGCGCGTCCACCAGCGAGTTTGCTTTCACCTTCTCGAGCGAAGGCAATCGGCAACTCGAACGGCTGGACGTCCCGATGTTCCTCGGACCGACAGTGATTCAACGCGAAGCAGACGCGGTGACGTTCATCACGGATGGCGCGACCCAAGATCCCGAGTTCCGGTTCCGGCACGAACCTGAACGTGCCGCCTGGACGGAGCAGCACGTGTTCGACCTCGACGGTCGCCTGCTCGGGCCCGGTCTCCAGTGGTATCACCCCTGGCCGGAAGGAGGTGGCTGCTACACGGCGACGATGAAGTACGCGAGCGAGGGAACCTTTCTCGGTCGAAGCGTGACTGGCTTCCTCGGGCACGAGATCCACTACATGCCCACGGGGAGCACCTGGTTCAACACCCGGTATGGGCGCGGAATGGAGATCTGCTGGCAGCAGATCGCCAACGAATACGACGACGGATCATTCGTGCAGGCGACCTTCGCGTACGGGACCGACGGCTGGGGCTTCGCCATGGTGCACGACGAGGATGGCGCGTTCCGTGCGACAACCGCAGTCGAGATCCACGCTGTCGTGCGCGCGAACGGCTATCCCGAGCAGATCGACTACTACTTCGCGGACGAGCACTGGGTCTGGACCATCGACCCGTGCGGCGAACGGGCCCGGACGATCGACGGAGCACCGCTCGGTGCCGACGGCACGTGTCGCAAAGCCGACGACACCCGCGCCGTCGTCCGGAGCATGGGAAACAGTGATTGGTGGGCGGACGGCCGCTACGAGGCGTCGCGACATCTGGGAGATGCGAACTCATGAATCGGCTCTACGACGTGCTTGATCCGGGATTCCACGACGATCCCTTCCCGGTCTACGCCCGCTTGCGCGACGAGTTCCCCGTGTACCACGACGACGAACGTGGGTTCTGGGCTTTGTCGAGGTTCGCCGATGTCTTCGCGGCGGCCACCGATGTGGAGACCTATTCGTCGTACGCGGTCGAGGCCGAGGCGTTGCTCCCGCAGCTCAACTTCCTCGACGGTGCCCGACACCACGACCTACCGCGTTGGTCTCCCGTGGTTTCACTCCCCGTCGCGTCGCCGAACTCGAGCCTCTGGTCGCGAAGGTCGTTGACGATCTCCTCGACGAGATCGCCGAGAGGGGTTCGGGGGACCTCGTTGCCGACCTCGGTGCGCCCTTGGCAAGCCGGGTTGTGGGCGCGCTGATCGGAATTCCTGCCGAGCGTCTCGAGGAGTTTCGGTCCTGGACCGAAAACCTCACATCGCTCGGCCAGACCGGCGAAATCGAGCGCCTCCAGGAAGTTGCCGAAGCCATCTATCGGATGTTCGGCGACCTGCTCACCGCGCGCCGCGCGGAGCCGACAGACGATCTCATGAGTGCACTCGTGAGTGCCGAAATCGACGCCCGCGCGCTCAGCGAAGAGGAGATCCTCGGATTCTGCTTCTTGCTGGTCAGCGGAGGCAACGACACGACGATGCACCTGATCGCGACCGGCTCGGTGCTTCTCGCGGAGAATCCGGAGGTGCGCCGCCGACTGGCACGCGATCCGCTCCGCCTGCCGGACGCCATCGAGGAGATGCTGCGGCTCGAACCGCCCGCCCAGCTGCATGCCGCGCACCGTGACCCGGGACGTCGAGCTCCACGACGTGTCGATCCCGGCCGACAGCCGAGTGATGCTCTTGTGGGGAGCCGCGAACCGCGACGAACGCGAGTTCGTCGACCCCGATCGGTTCGACATCGATCGGCGGAACAAACGGCATCTGGGGTTCGGTGTCGGACCCCACTTCTGCCTGGGCGCGTCGCTCGCTCGCCTCGAAGCACGCGCCGCGTTCGCCGCGCTGTTGGAGCGCTGGCCCGAGTTCGCGCTTTCGGAGCCACCGACGCGTCTTGTGTCGCCGTGGGCCCGTGGCTTCGTTGCGGTTCCGATCGGATGGTGACCAGCGTGTCGCGCAGCTGTCGTGTTGCGATCATTCCCGTCGACGGATCCATCCACGTCGAGACCCTCGACCTCCCTGATCCGAGCTTCCGCGACGTTGTTGTCCGCACGAGCGCCACACGCGATCTGCCACAACAGGCACGGCTGTGGCTGGTCATGAACGGCGTGGCAACTGCCACTCGTAAGGCGACAGCAACCGGGTCGATACGGGCCAGGGGCTCGCACGACGTGCGCCTGCCAACCCCAGCCGCTGACGAGATACTCAACCGCGGTCACGGGTGATGGTGCCCCTACGTGTCGTGCAATGGACCACAGGGAAGACCGGCAGCGCCGCCGTGCGTGGACTCATCGGTCATCCAGCAATGCGCCTCGTCGGCTGTTACGCCTGGTCTTCCGACAAGGTGGGCCGAGACGTCGGGGAGCTGTGCGGGATCGACCCGATCGGAGTTCACGCCACCGACGACATCGACGCACTCGTCTCGCTTCAGCCCGATTGCATCGTCTACACGCCATACAGGCCCAACGTCGACCATGTCGTCCGCGTACTCGAATCCGGTTGCAACATCGTGACAACCTTGTACATGTTGTCCGGGGATGGGTACGGCGACGACGTGCGAGCGCGTATTGCGTCCGCTGCAGAACATGGCAACGCGTCGCTCTACTCGAGTGGCATCTACCCCGGGCATGTGCCGATGGTTGCACTTGCCGCTACAGCCATGTCGCTGCGGATCGAGCAGCTCTCGATCCTCGAGTCCGTCGACATGCGTGGGTATGCCAACGAACAGATGTTCCGGGCGATGGGCATCGACTGCGATCCCGCTGATCCCGAGGCGGCCCGATCGGTCGAGCGAGCGTGTGGCTCTTTCCGCGACCAAATCGTGGTGATGGCCGCCGCGCTCGCTCTGGATCTCGACGAGATCCGCTTCAGCGCCGACTTCGCCGTCGCCGACCACGACCTTGACCTCGGCTTCATGACCATCACCAATGGGCGTGTCGCAGGTATCAAGGGCACCATCGCTGGCTGGGCCGACGGACGATCGCGGCTCGAGTGCCGGTCGGTCTGGAAGCTCGGCGACGCCATGACCCCGAACTGGCCGATCGAACACGGCTATGTCATCGACGTCGCGGGGGACCCCTCGTTCCGCGTGCGGATCGAGCCGCTGGACGAACCCCTCGACGGCGCGCTCACGACTGCGATGCCCGTCGTCAACGCCATTCCTGCAGTGTGTGCGGCGCCCGCCGGGATCGTGAACCACGGCGAGCTGCCGCTCGTCCGCGGCAGCCACAGATTCTCTTGAACGGACACGACTCGGAAACGGAGTTCGAGATGCCCCAGTGGTCGATGCGCTTCGACATGCGCATGCCTACCTTCCTCACCACATCGGCCGCCGACCACTACAAGGGAGCATTGGAGCTCTCGAGCTACGCCGACGGGCACGGCTGCGGCTCGATCATGGTGTCCGAACATCATCAATCCGAAGACGGCTACCTCCCCGACGCACTCATGATGGCCATGGCGATCGCAGCCGTCACCACAAACGCCACGCTCGCCATCGGCGCCATCATTCTTCCGTTGCATGATCCCATCCGTGCCGCCGAACGCACCGCGTTGCTCGACATCGTGAGCAACGGAAGAGTTCTTGTCATCGTCGGGGCCGGGTACGTGGCCCGCGAATTCGAGATGTTCGGGCTCGACGTTCGTGACCGCGGACGCCTGGTCGAAGAGAAGCTGCCCGTATACCTGGCCGCGTTGTCGGGCGAACCGTTCGAGCACCAGGGAGTGACAGTCCGCGTCGACACCGCGTTGTGTACAACGACCGCGGCCGACGGTGCTGCTCGGTGGCACGGCCCCAGCCGTGGCTCGCCGGGCCGCACGCCTCGCAGACGGTTTCAACCCGATCATCGCGGACCCGTCGCTCGCACGGATCTATCAGGACGAATGCATCGCGCTGGGCAAAGACCCAGGAATCGTCGTCGGAGGTCAAGACATCGCGCCAGCACTCTTCCTCGCGGACGATGTCGACGCGGAGTGGGACAGGCTCGCCCCCTACCTTCTCCACGAGGCGAACATGTACGCGTCCTGGGCGGCCGCTGCCGGGGACAACCAACACCTGTACCGGCCGGTCGACGACATCGCCGCAGTGCGGGAGCTGCACATGCACGCGGTCATGACCCCTGACGAGTGCATCGAGTACGCACGTGACGGCCACGAGATCACGTTCCATCCGCTCGCCGGCGGCAACCCGCCGGAACTCGCGATGAAGAACCTGCGCATGTTCGTGGAGCGCGTGCTCCCCGCGTTGGAGTGAGTTCTCCTTCGTTACCTACCGACACCATGTGTTTGTGAGGAAGGCGTGAGAATGAGTGGAGCTCTCTCATGAGTCGCATCGAGGATGCAGTCGACCGTCTCGAGCTCCGTGAGCTCGTGGAGCGGTACGCGCTCGGCGCCGACACACGTGATCGGGAGATGTTCGGCGCTGTCTTCACCGACGACGGCGTGCTCGCGACCTCGGCGGGGGGCACGTACGACGGTCGCGCTGCCATCGTGTCCACGCTCGACTACCTCGACGCGCACTACCCCCGCTCGATGCATTTCGTGGGCAACCACCAGGTCGAGCTCGCGGGTGAAACCGCGAAGGGGCTTGCCTATTGCCTGGCACACCACGTGTACTCGCGTGACGGCGAGGACCGCGACACCCTGATGGTGATTCGCTACCAGGACGAGTACCGCAGAACCGCCGACGAGTGGCGCATCGCCCGGCGGGCGCTCCAGATCGATTGGCAGGAAGATCGTCCCCTCACCGTGAACTCCGGCTAGCACCCGGACTGTCGCGAGAGCCAACGCAAGTATGTGATCACTTGACAGTCGGACGGGCCTCGGTAATCATCCGCGATCGCCTCGCGAGGCGCGAGCAAGCGGCTGGCGGCGTGATGGGCCGCGTCCAGTCGAAGCACGGGATCAGCGCATCATCGGAGGGAAACCCATGGACGCTGCCGCGACGACGGCGGGTGTCGCCACCCTGTCGAAGAACCCGTATCCCGCACTTGCCGAGCTTCGCCGACGGGGGTCATCGACGGGGAGATCCTGTCGCTCCTCGGCACGGACGTCCCGATGACCACGGGCCTCAACACGGTCCGCGGTCCAGCGTTCTCCGTCTTCGGCTACGAAGAGGTCCGGGATGTGCTGCGCGATGGCGCGACGTTCTCGTCCAGCGCATACGCCGACGGAATCGGACAGGTTCTCGGCCGCACGATTCTGGAGATGGACGAACCCGAGCATCGCCGGTACCGGCGGCTCATCTCTGCGGCATTCGCGAGCAAAGCTGTGGAACGTTGGCGCGACGAGGTGGTGATCCCAATCCTTGTCGAGATGCTCGGAGAGTTGCGCGGGTCGGGTACAGCGAACTTGGTCAAGGTGCTCACCTTTCCCTATCCGGTACGGGTCATCGGCCGTTTGCTCGGTCTGCCTGACGAGAATCGCGACCAGTTCCACGAATGGGCCGCCACAATCGTCGATCCAGCCGCGCTCGAGGATCCGAACCTCGCGGAAGAGCGCGATCGCGCGATGGCGGCACTCACCGACTTCCTGCGGCGGATCGTCGGTGAGCGTCGACGAGCTCCACACGACGACATCACCACGTTGCTGGTGACGGCAGACGTCGAAGGGCAGCGACTCGAAGACGAGGAGATCGTGAGGTTCCTGCGGTTGCTCCTTCCGGCCGGGGCAGAGACGACATTCCGGTCGTCAGGGAACCTCCTCTTCGCGCTCCTGTCGGATCCGCATCAACAGCGGCTCCTCCGGGCCGACCGTGGACGGTCTGCGGTCGCGATCGAGGAAGCACTCAGGTGGGAAGCGCCGATCATGTCGATTGGCCGAGTGACGACGCGGGAGGTGCGCCTCGGACCGTGCGAGCTTCCGGTTGGCGCCGCAGTGCACATCTCGCTCGCAGCTGCGAACCATGACGACTCTGTGTTCGACGATCCCGAGACGTACGACATGACGCGCGCTTCAAGACCGCATTTGGCGTTCGCGGCCGGTCCTCACACGTGCGTCGGACTTCACCTCGCACGGATGGAGATGACCGCAGTGCTCGGTCAGGTCTTCGAGGCCCTGCCCGGTCTGCGGTTCGAAGAGCCAGACGCCGGCGGTTGCCACATCGCAGGGCTCGGCTTCCGCGAGCCGACCGCGCTTCCAGTGGTGTGGGACGTCGCGGCGCATTGATGACGTCCGCTCGGTCAGAACGGTCGATGCAAACCGAACAGGAGAGCAGGATGCCGTACAGGGTGATCCAGTGGGCGACGGGCAACGTCGGTCGGCATGCGCTACGGGGCATCATCGAACGCCCCGACTTCGAGCTCGTAGGTGTCTTCAGTTACGACCCGGCCAAGGTCGGGCGCGACGCCGGCGAACTCGTCGATCGGCCGACGACAGGAATCACGGTCACGAACGACAAAGACGCAATCGCGACGCTCGACCCCGACTGCGTCTCGTACAACGCGTTGGGAACGACGCTCAACACACTCGATCCGGCGGTCGATGACATCGCGCGTCTCCTCGCGTCCGGCAAGAACGTCGTGACCAGCGCCGTCGACCATTTTCTCTACCCAAAGGCAGCATCGTCGTCCTGGGGCACCGAGAGGCTGCTCGCCCGTCTTGAAGAGGCGTGCGCGACCGGCGGCACCAGCATGTACCAGGCTGGTGCAACCCCCGGCTTCGCGCTCGATCTTTGGCCCATCACGATGACGCGCATCGCGCAGCGGGTCGACCGCGTGACGCTGACGGAGATCGTCGACCTCAAGACGTACGACTCCGTGAGCGTGCTTCATGGCTTCATGGGCTTCGGTCGCCCGCCTGAACCTCTCGCGCCGTTCTTCGTCATGATGCGCGACGTCGAGAACTCCGCGTACTACCCCGCGATCTGCATGGTGTGCGACGCGCTTGGTGCGGATATCGACCGGGTGACGTTCGACCATGAGTTCGCACTCACTGAGGCACCTTACGAGAGCGCGTCGGGTCGCTTCGAGGCCGGCACCGTCTCCGCGGCCCGAGCCGGATACACAGCCTCGTCCAACGGCCGTGCAATCTTCGAGCTTCGATTCGTCTGGCGGAACACCGACGACGTCGCGCCTGAATGGCCCACCGGTGACGGCAGGTGGATGCTTGATGTGGAAGGGGAGCCGCACATCCAGACGGAGGTCCAGGTGTCGACGACGTACGACTCGACGCGAGCGACCTCGATCATGACGGCCCAGGCCCCGATCAATGCGATTCCGTCGGTGTGCTCCGCTCGCCCGGGCGTCCTGACGCACCTCGATCTGCCGGTCTTCGGTGGCGGCTACATCGCTCCGGACTGAGCGTCACCGCGCGCCGCAGTGGGCCGGAGTCGATTCGCATCACCGACGAGATCGGAAACGAGTTCCCTGCCGGCGGACCGGGTCAGATCGAGGTGCGCACCGAGCCACTCCACCGCGGCGTCCAACAAGATCATGAAGCACGCCCTGGCGGGAGTCGTAACACACCTTCGTCGAGGAATGACGCAACTTGAAAGCAAGTGCCTACTGGCTATTATGGTCCCAGACGACAGTTCTCGAGAGGGGACAAAGCAGTGAAGTTCGGTCTGTTCTACGAGATGTACGTGCCATTGGAAGACCTCAGTCAGGAGCGGGTCATCATCCGCCAGACGGTCGACCAGATCGTCCACGCGGACCGCAACGGGTGGGATCAGGTGTGGCTCACCGAGCATCACTTCCTGGGCGGGTTCTCCCACATGTCTGCGCCCGAGATCGTCTTCGGTGCGGCGGCGGTGCAGACCGAGCACATCCGTTTCGGATTCGGGCTCGCGCTCACACCTCCGACCTACAACCATCCGGTGCGGATCGCGGAGCGCGCCGCGATGCTCGACTGCTTGAGCAACGGCCGGGTCGACATCGGCTCGGGTCGGTCCACGACACCGAGGGAGCTGTACGGATTCGGCCTCGACCCGGAGGAATCCCGGGCGCAATGGCTCGAAGGCCTCGAAGACGTCGCTCGCCTCCTCGCAGACGAAGACGTGGAGCTGGACGGCGAGTTCGTGAAGATGCCACCGCGGACGGTGTATCCGCGGCCGGTGCAGCAACCACACCCGCCCCTCTGGGTCGGTGGTGTCGGGCCCGGAAATGCCGAGCGTGCGGCGAAGCGCGGACTGGGCATGTTGTTCTTCGCGCTCAAGGCTGAGCCTGAGGCACTGCGGGAGTCGATTCAGGCGTATCGCGACAACATCGGCAACGCCGAGCCATTCGTCCCAGGCGGCGTCAACAACCAGACCGCCGGCTTCGTCAACGGTCTCTGCAGCTACGACCGCGACGAGATCCGCCAACTCGCCGCAACCAAGACCGTCGAGCACACGTACCACGGCAACATCCACATGCTCACGGGCTGGCCCGAAGAGGGTCCACCCCCGAGCTACGCGCATGTGACGGGCGGCGACACGCAGATGTTCTACGAGGCTATTCAGGCGGACCCGCAGGCAGTGGCCGACTCACTCCTCGAGGGAGGGTTCGTCATGGCCGGGACGCCGCAAGACTGCAAGCCGGTCCTGGACGCGTTCCAAGCGGCAGGCGTCGACCAGATCATCGTCCACATGCAGATGGGCAATGTGCCGCACGAGCGGATCATGGAGTCCATCGAGCTGATGGGCAAGGAGCTCGTTCCTCTCTACCAATGACCTTGCCAGCGGGCCTCGAAACCGGCCGATGACATCGCACGCAGCCGAGGGGGAGCATGACTGCGTACCGGGTAATTCAGTGGGGGACCGGAAACGTCGGTACGCACGCGCTCCGTACGATCCTCGGCCGCCCCGCGCTCGAGCTCGTCGGCTTGCGCGTCTACAACCCTGACAAGGTCGGGATCGACGCAGGTGTCATCGCTGGCACCGGGGAGATGGGAATCGCCGCGACCGACGACGTAGGTGCCATCCTCGCGCTCGACGCGGACTGCGTGAACTACTGCGCGCTCGGTGCCACCGAAAGGCGCGTCTGACAGGGTGATCGACGACCTCGAGATGTTGCTCCGTGCCGGCTTCAACGTCACGTCGAGCGCACCCGAGTCCCTGATCTACCCGAAGGCCGCACCTCCGACCGTCGTCGAGCGTCTCGAACGAGCGTGTGCCGCCGGTGCGAGCTCGCTGTTCGTCTCGGGCGTGAACCCCGGTTACACCATGGATGTCTGGCCGATCACCATGACGCGCCTGTCGCGCGAGATCGAGAGCATCCGCGTCACTGAGGTGCTCGATATGGTCGAGTACACGTCGCAGAGCGCGATGTACTTCATGGGGTTCGGGCAGCCACCCGACGCCCCGGCGCCGCTCGACGTCATGCACTCGACACCGGAGACCAGCCCGTTCTACGCGTCGCTCTTGATGACCGCCGACGCGATCGGCTTCGAGCTGGAGGACTACCGCTACGAGCGGGAGGTGGGGCTCGCAGAGCAGACGTTCGAGGTGAAAGCGGGCACGATCGAGCGCGGGACCATCGCGGTCGTGAGGATGGGAGTGCACGGGATCGCTCGCGGTCGCGACGTCATCACGAACGAGTGGGTGTGGCGGATCAGCAACGACGTCCGTCCCGACTGGGGGATCGGCGAGCACTGGTTGATGGAGATCGAGGGCGACCCGAGCATGAAGCTGACGATGGAGGCCCGGACCCGCCTCGACTCCGGGCGTGTCGTCTCGCTGACCGTCGCCACCGCGATCGTGAACGCCATCCCGACCGTCTGTGTCGCTGCGCCTGGTCTCCATACGCCATTGGACCTCCCGCTCTGGGGCGGGGGGCATCTCGCGTGAGTGCCTATCGCGTCATCCAGTGGGGTACCGGTAACGTCGGGCGGCACGCGCTCCGCGGCGTTCTCGAACGCCCCGACCTCGAACTCGTCGGACTGCACGCGTACAGCACGGACAAACTCGGCCGAGATGCAGGCGAGCTGCTCGGGCGGGAACCCGTCGGCATCCGCGCCACTGACGACGTCGATGCACTCCTTGCGATCGATGCCGATTGCGTTCTCTACAACGCGCTCGGCACCACGCTGGTGTCGCTCGAGCAGCCCGTGGATGACCTCGTGCGCATCCTCGAGTCGGGAAAGAGCTGCATCTCGAGTGCGATCGACCTCTTCATCTTCATGCAGCGCGGCGTCGCGCCGAAGTTTCTCACCGACGAGCTCATCGACCGGCTCGAGGACGCTTGCGCCCGTGGGGGTACCACGCTGTACGGCACGGGCATGACGCCCGGGTTTGCGCTCGACCTGTTCCCGATCACGCTGACACGCGTGAGCCGCGACGTGGAGCACGTCAGGATCACCGAGGTGGTCAACCTCCGCGACTACCGCTCCTCCATGATGGAGTTCATGGGGTTCGGACTCCCACCTGATTTCGACGCGGAGATGTACAAGCTGTTCGCCGACCCGCCCAACTCGCCCTACGCCGCGTCGCTCTCGATGGTCGCGCACGCGCTCGGCGCCGAACTCGACTCGATCACCTACGAACGCGAAGTCGCGACCATCGAGGATCCGCTGGAG
This sequence comes from uncultured Actinomycetes bacterium, assembly GCA_963781425.1. Taxonomy (GTDB): domain Bacteria; phylum Actinomycetota; class Acidimicrobiia; order IMCC26256; family PALSA-610; genus DASQHW01. The sequence goes on from CAWAGX010000010.1 coordinate 19,008, forward strand.
GTGGCGGCCGGCGTCATGGCGCCCGGGACCGTCGTCGCCACGAGGTTCTGGTTCACCGGTCATAGCGCCGGGCGCCCACTCGTCACGATCGAGTACGTCTGGAGACTCACCGACGACGTGCGACCGGACTGGCCGGTCGGACACTGCAAGTGGCAGGTCGAGATCACGGGCGATCCGAGCATCCGGTCCGAGATGGAACTGGCCACCGAGACCGACGCCAAGCGCCCGACATCGATCACCGTGGCGATGCACTGTCTGAACGCGATTCCGGCGGTCTGTGCAGCGCCGCCCGGCATCGTCTCCCACTTCGATCTTCCGGTCTTCGGTGGCCGCGCGCTGGGTCGCGGGGGGAGGAGTGCCAGCACATGAAATTCCGTGAGAACGGAGGAGGTCTCCTCGCGGGCAAGGTTGCAATCGTCTCCGGCGTCGGGTCCGGCCTCGGTCGTTCGATAGCGGTCACCCTCGCCGACGAGGGCGCGAGTGTGGTGCTCGTGGCGCGGAACGCCGAACGCCTCGATCAGGTCGCGGCCGATATCAACGGGGCGGGAGGGTCAGCGCTCGCGGTACCGACCGACGTCTCACGTCCCGAGCTATGCGCGCGGCTCGTGGAACGCGCGGTCGATCACTACGGCCGGCTGGACATCTTGGTGAACAACGGTCATCACCAGGGCGACTTCACGATGCTCGAAGAGTCGAACGTCGACGAGTGGGAGAGCATCTTCGCGGTCAACCTCTTCGGGCCGATGCGGATCATCCAGGCAGCTGTCCCGACGATGCGGGCGCAGGGCGACGGCAAGATCATCAATGTCAACTCGGGCGCCGTCATCAGCAGCAAGCCCACGTTGGGCGTCGTACTCCGCGTCGAAGGCAGGGCTCGCGAGCATCACCAAGACCCTTGCGCTCGAGCTCGGGCGTTCAGGGATCCGGGTCAACGGCATCTACGTCAGCTCCATGGTCGGCGACAACGTCGTGGACTGGGGAACCAGCGTGGCCGAGGCCGAGGGCATCACCTTCGACGAATGGCTCGCCCGCAAGAGCGAGGCCGAATTCGCGACGGGCACGATGCCGCTGCCCGACGAGGTCGCTGGTGTCGCGCTCTTCCTCGCCTCCGATATGTCGTGCGCCGTCACCGGGCACCTGCTCAGCGCCAACAACGGTCAGTGGGTCGAAGGCAACCAGTAGCTAGCACGGAAGGGAAACCACTTCGTGACGATGACCTCGCAGACGGTGCGCGAGTGGGGTGCCGAGCTGTCGAATTGGGGCCGCTGGGGTGACGACGACGAGATCGGTACCCTCAACCTCATCACGCCCGAACGGATCGCGGCCGCGTCGGCCTCGGTGCGAGAAGGCCTGGTCGTGTCATGCGCAATCGACTTCAATGCGCAGGGGCCGATGCCCGGCGAAGGCCGCATGAACCCGCGACACACGATGACCCAGACCGGCCACGACCAGGACTTGCCCGGGGGGTTCCGCTACGCCGACGACGACCTCGAGCTCACCCTGCAGTGCGGGACCCAGTGGGACGCACTCTCGCACGTGTACTACGACGATCGTTTGTACAACGGGCGGCCCGCATCAGTCATCACGTCGGAGGGGGCGCAGGCCAACTCGATCGACCGACTGCGGGATCGAGTGGTTGGACGGGGCGTGCTGCTCGACGTGGCAGCCGCGCAGGCTGTCGAGTCGCTCGATGACGGCACCGCGATCACACCCGACGACCTCGACGCCGTGGCAACGGCCCAGGACGTCGACATCAACCCGGGTGACATTCTGCTCGTGCGCACGGGCCGCATGGGCCGCGTGCACCGCGATGGCGCCTGGGGGCAGAGCTACGTCTTCGGGCCTGCTCCGGGGCTTTCGGTGCGCTGCGCCCACTGGCTGAAGGCCAAGGACGTGGCCGCCGTCGCCTGCGACAACGTCGGTGTGGAGGTCATGCCCTCGGAAGTCGAGGGCTGCATGATGCCGCTCCACATGATCTGCCTGCGCGACATGGGTCTCACGTTCGGCGAGATCTTCGACCTCGAGCGGCTCGCAGCGGTCGCGCACGAGCGCGGCCGGTTCGATTTCTTCTTCGCGGCTGCGCCTCTACCGATCACCGGTGCGGTGGGCTCGCCGATCAACCCGATCGCGATCTACTAAGGAGTATTGACATGGCCTACCGCGTGATCCAGTGGGGAACAGGCAACGTGGGTACGCATGCACTGCGGGCCATCATCGAGCGGCCGGACCTGGAGTTGGTGGGCCTGCGCGTCTACAGCCCGGACAAGGTCGGCAAGGACGCGGGTGAGCTCGTAGGCCTGGCACCGACCGGGGTACTCGCCACCGACGATGTGGACGCGATCCTCGCACTCGACGCCGACTGTGTGAACTACAACGCGCTCGGGACCACGCTCGAGGACCCGCTCGGTACTCCGCTCGATGACATCTGCATGCTGCTCGAGGCCGGTTGCAATGTCACGTCATCCGCCATCGACTTGCTCATTTACCCGAAGGGAGCCTCAGACGAGGTACAGGCGCGCCTCGCGAAGGCATGCGAGCAGGGCGACAGTACGTTCTTCGACTCGGGTGTGAACCCGGGCTTCACGATGGACCTCTGGCCGATCACAATGTCGCGGATCAGCCGGACCATCGATCGCATCCACATCGTCGAGTCGCTGAGCATGGCCGAGTACACCTCTGCAAGCGCGATGGGGTTCATGGGGTTCGGACAGTCGCCCGACGCACCGTCGCTGCTCGACCAGATGCACACGGACCGGAACCGGTCGCCGTTCTACACGTCGTTGCTCATGGTCGCCGATGCGTTGCGCTTCGAGCTCGACGATGTGCGCTACACACGCGAGGTCGCAATTGAACCCGAGGGATTCGACATCCCGTTCGGTCGCATCGAAGCCGGCACGATCGCCGCAGTGAAGATCTCGTTCGTCGGCATCGCACAGGGTCGCGACGTGCTGGTCAACGAGTTCGTGTGGCGCGTGAGCGACAAGGTCCGTACCGACTGGGAGAGTGGCGACAAGTGGATCATGCGCATCGAGGGTGATCCCACCTTCGACTGCGTGGTGCACGCCCGCACGCAACTCGACGCCAAGCGGCCGACGTCCATCACAGTTGCCATGGCCCCGTTGAACGCCATCCCGACGGTCTGTGACGCCCCGCCTGGCGTGACCTCTGTCCTCGACCTGCCCGTGTGGGGTGGCGGGTACCTCACCGAGACTCCTGCGTGATCGTCCAGCCGGTCTTCACGGACCGGTTCACCAACCATGTCGGGTACGAGTCTCTCCGCACCTCGGGCACGGAAGCTTCGTCATGGATCGAATGCCGTCCGGACCTGCTCGACGAGCGTGGGAACCTGCACGCGGCCATCATCGGCTACCTGGTCGACTCGACGGCTGGCGTCGTCTGCGGCATGGCCGCGGTACCGAATTGGGTGGTCACCGCCGATCTCCAGTTCCGCATCGTGCGCACGACGACGGCGGGGCCGGTACGCGCCGATGCCGTCGCCGTACGGCCCGGCCGGCGCCAATCGCTCGGCGAGGTCCGGGTCGTCGACGAGGGCGCCGGGGAACGCCTCGTCGCGGTGGGCACGGTGAACCACCTCGTGATCGCCAAGGACGACGACCTCGACGTCCCCGCCGACATGCCCATCGGAGTGCGCTACGGGCCCGCCGCTCCGCTCGCGACGCCGCCCGCACCGCTCGCCCAGCACTTCGGGGTACGCAACATTCCCGGCAGCGGCTCGGCGGAACTCGACGTCGTCGGCGACGCCGTGAACCCCCTCGGCATCCTGCACGGCGGCTTGCTCTCGCTCCTCGCCGAGACTGCCGCCCGATCGCTGTACTCGGAACCGGAACAGGTGCGAGTCGCCGACATGGTGGTGCGCTTCGTCGGCTCGCTGGCGCGTGACCGAGTGGCCCGCGCGACGGCCGAGCTGTTGCCCGGCATCACGGCGCACTCGGTCGCGCGAGCGACGATCGCCGACCCCGCAGACGAGCAAGCCAGGATCGGCGCACTCGCATCTATCGGTCTCGCTCCCGCGTGACGTACGAGCAGCAAGTTCAGCCTTGAGTCGAGTGGCGCTCGGCGTCGTGAGCGGCGGGAAGGGCACCGGGTCGGACCCAGGGCCACACCATGTCGTCGATCGCGCCGGGTTGCGCGGGTGACGGGTTCTGCACGCCGGTGAGGAGCTCGCGCGATGGCCGCGGCGATGGCGGCGTCGTCACCCACTGGCGGTGTCGGTACGTCCCGTGCCGGGGACCAACTGTCGTACCAGCCGACCGTCGAGCCTCCGGCAGTGAAGAGCTGACCGTTGACGTCCCGACTGTCGTCGCTCGCGAGGAAGGTCACGACGGGGATGACCGCTTCGACGGGCCATGCGGAGGCGGGCATCGCCGGTCGTTCGGTGATCCGGTAGCGCTCCCGCCAAGGCTCGGGCTTGGTGTGCAACCGGGAGTGACCGGCCGGAAAGACCACGTTCACGCGGATCCCGAAGGGACCGAGCTCCATTGCGGTTCCGAACGAGAAGCCGATCACGCCCGCTTTCGACGCGGCAGTAGTTCGAGGTGGCGACGGACCCGGCCATCGAGACGCCCGACGACATGTTGATGATGCTGCCGGATCGTTGTTCGATCATGTGCGGCACGGCGGCCTTGACGCAGGTGAAGACGCCCTTGAGGTTGGTCGAGACGACGTCGTCGAACTCCTCCTCGGTCAAATCCCAGACCATGTTCTGGCGAGTAATGCCGGCATTGTTCACCAAGACGTCGATGCGACCGAAGTGGTCGAGCGCGCACGCGATGAGACGCTGGGCTCCGGTCATGGTGGCGACCGAATCCGTGTTCGCGGCAGGCGATCCCGCCCGAGGCCACGATCCCTTCGGCCGCGAGTTTCGCGACGCTCGTGTCGTCACCGCTCCCGTCGAACGATCCGCCCGTGTCGTTCACGACGACGTGGAACCCGCGGGCGGCCAGCGCGCCGGCCACGGCGCGGCCAATGCCGCGTCCGGCGCCTGTTACGACCGCGACGCGTGCTCATCGAGAGCTCCTTACTGCTCGGCGTGTGCTTCCTGCTTCGTGCCCGGAATCACGTGCTTCACGGTTGCCCCGCCATCGGCGTACACGTCGGTGCCCGACATGAACGCGCTCTCGGACGAGGCGAGGAAGCGAACGACGTGCGCGATGTCCTCCGGTTCGCCGAAATCGGTGAGCATCGTGGCTCGCATCGCTCGGCTCATGGCCTCGTCCTCCGCGAACTTCCTGGCGAGCGGATTCGAGATGACAAAGCCCACGATGACCGTGTTGCAACGAATGCGATCGCGCGCGTAGTCGGCGGCGACGCTGCGGGTGAGGGCTTGTAATCCCCCCTTCGCGGTTGCGTAGGCGAACACTCTCGGTGTGGCTTTCACGCCGGCGACCGAGGAGATGTTCACGATCGACCCGTGACCGGCCTGTTGCATGGTTGGGATTGCGTAGTAGCAGCAGAGGTAGGCGGCTCGAAGTCCGACCGCGAGGATCTCGTCGAAGCGTTCGGGCGCCACGTCGGTCAGCCGCCCGTCCTTGTTGGACGGCCCGACGAGGTCGGTCGGTGCTGCGTTGTTCACGAGCACTGTCACCGGGCCGTAGTCCGCGACTGCCTTGGAGAACAGGGCTTCGACGTCATCGGCGACGGTGATGTCAGCACGCACGAACTGTGCGGTACCGCCTGTCGCGACGATGTCGGCCGCGACACGCTCGCCCTCCGCACGGCGTCGGCCGGTGACGACGACCCTCGCGCCGTCAGTCGCGAGGCGGTGGGCCACAGCTGCGCCGATGCCGCCCGTCGAGCCCGTGACGACCGCGACTTCTCCCTCGAGCATTCCCACTCCCTCGGCGATGGCGGGCACGGCGACCAGCCGCTACCTTAGTCAAGTAAGCAAGTGGACACTGCTCAACGACCGGGCGGTGCCGGAGGGAGCACGTGGCGCATCGAGCCATTGAGAGACGAGCGTCGAAGAGGTGAACCTCGCCCGAGACCTCGCGTGGGTGGCTGCGGCGCGGCCCACCGAAGCGGCACTCTGGTACCGCGAGGGCGACGCATTCTGGTCCAATGCGCGGCTCTTGGCCGAAGCCGCCGCGGTCGCAAGGTGGCTGCGCGAGAACGGTGTGCAACAGGGCGATCGCGTCGTCCTCCTGATGGGAAGCTGGCCCGAGCACGTCGCCGCCTGGTACGGCATCCTCGCCGCCGGCGCCGTTGTCGTGGACGTGAACTACATCGTCCAGGACGAGGAATGGCGTTACGTCCTCGAGGACAGCGAACCCGCTGCGATTATCGGGGCTGCACCGTTCCGGCCGCGGCTCGAGCCGCTCGCGACCGCAGCGGGGGAGGTGCGGATCCTCTGGGCCGAAGGGTGTGGCCGAGGTTGGCCAGATCTCGCCGAGGCAGAGTTCGACACCGCTGACCGCAGAGTCGACGACGTCGCGGTCATCGTGTACACGAGTGGGACCACGGGTCTCCCGAAGGGTGTGATGCACACGCACGGTTTGATCGACCGGCAGCTCCGGCTGCTCGCCGACGTCCAGGGCTACCGGGCTGGCGACGTCGTGTACCAGGCGATCCCGCTGTTTGCGATCCAGGGGTACCTGCCCGTTGTCGCCAGCGCGGTCCGGGCCGGAGGTGCCGTGATTCTTTCCGATCGATTCGATGCTGCTGAGCTGAGCCGCGCGTCGCATCGCTTCGGCATCACATACATCACGTTGGCTGCGCCGATGCTCGACGCGATCATGCGCCTCCCCGAGCACGAGCGGCCGGTCTTCCCCGCTTTGCGGCTGCTCACCGCCGGAGGTGCCCCGCTCCAGCCCGAGATCCGCGCGCGCTTCCAAGAACTGGTCGGGGTGCCCGTCTCGCAGGGCTTCGGTATGACCGAAGTGTTGGGTGTCCTCGTCGCCGACTACGAAGGCGACGCGCCCTGGGGGAGTTGTGGTCGGGTCCGACCCCTCGGCTCGAGCGACATCGTCGTGCTCGACGACGACGGTCGGCTGCTCGGAGCCGGCGAGGTGGGGGAGTTCGCGGCGCACCGGCGCTGTGTCATGTCGGGGTACTGGCGACGTCCGGACCTGTACGAGGAACAGTTCACCGGCGACTGGTTCCGTACCGGCGACATCGGGAAGATCGATGATGCCGGTTACTTCTATGTGCTCGATCGCAAGAAGGACGTCATCATCCGCGGGGGGTTCAACATCTACTCGGCAGAGATCGAGCGCGTGCTCAGCGAGCACCCGGGGGTCGCCGAGGCGACGGTAGTGGGTGCGTCCGATGAGCAGCTCGGCGAAGTACCGGTCGCGTTCGTCGTACCGCGCGAGCCGACGGCTGACCGCGACGCGCTCGCCGACGAACTACTTCGCGCCACCCGGGAGCGTCTGGGCTCGTTGAAGACGCCGGTGTGGATCCGGGTGGTCGATGCGGACGATCTGCCTCGCAACGCCTTGCGCAAGGTTCAGAAGCGCGAGCTGCGCGATTCCCTACGGGCTTCAGTGTGACCGAGTTCGTCACGTCCTACTGTCGAGTGTGCCCGGCGCTGTGCGGCATCGTCGTTGAGGTCGAGAGAGAGGCTGGGCGGGTACTCCACGTCCGCGGTGACCGGCTGCACCCCTTGTCCAAGGGATACACATGCCTGAAGGGCCGCGCCCTTCCCGAAGAAACCCACGCACCGGACCGGTTGACGGGTGCGCTGCGTCGCTGCGCCCCCGGCGAGTTCGAGCCGCTCGCCACCGAGCGCGCCATCGATGAGATCGCCGAGCGACTGCGCCGGATCATCGAGGAGCACGGACCGCGTGCCGTCGCCTTGTACGTGGGGACGCGTGGTTACGAGGTGCTGCAGCTCGCGGGTGCCCGCGCGATGGCTGCGCGGCATTGGATCGCCGGGTTTCTACTCGACGTACACGATCGACCAGCCAGGCAAGGACCTCGCTCGCGCCCGCCACGGCAGCTGGCCGGCCGGGTTCCAGGACGTGGCCACGTCAGACGTGGTCATGCTCGTAGGGACGAACCCTGTCGTTTCGACGGTGACCCCCTACATCGGCATGCCGATGACGAACCTTCGGATCGAGCTACGCCGTCTGCGCACTCGCGGGCTGAAGCTCCTCGTTGTCGACCCGCGACGTACCGAAACCGCCGCGGTTGCGGACGTGCACTTGCGTCCTCGCCCGGGCACCGACGCCGCCGTGCTCGCGGGCATGTTGCGGGTCATCCTGACGGAAGACCGGTACGACCAGGAATTTGTCGATCGGTTCGCTCGGGGGCTGCAAACGCTCCGTCGAGCAGTCGACGAGTGGTCGCCCGACTTGGTTGAAGCGCGTACCGGCGTGCCGGCCGCGGACATCGTCGATGCTGCACGATCGTTCGCCCGTGGCCCACGTGGGTGTGCCGTCGGCGGTACCGGCATCAACATGTCGCCGCATCCGACGCTCAACGAGTACCTGTTGCTGTGCCTCAACACCGTGTGTGGCCGGTACCGGAGAAGCGGTGACCAGGTGACGAACCCGGGAGTGCTCACCACCGGCCGATCACTCGTCGAAGGACCGCGCGGACCCCGGCCGATCACGGGTCGTGGTGACGCGCAGCCTCGGGTGCGCAACCTCCAAACCTTCTACGACCAGATGCCGTCGGCCGCGCTCGCCGACGAGATCCTCACCCCCGGCGACGGTCAGGTTCGTGCACTGATCGTCTCCGGCGGCAATCCCCTCGTTGCCCTCCCTGATGCGGGCAAGGCGCGGCACGCGCTCGAATCCCTCGAACTGCTCGTCAGCCTGGACGTGCGCATGGCGCAGACGGCTGCGATCTCTCACTACGTCATCGGCTGCCCGACCAGTCTCGAAAAGGCCGACGTAACGCTCGCGAGCGATCTGCGCTTCCCCGTTCCCTTTGCCCAGTACACGCCACCCGTGGTGTCGCCCGCCCCGGGCCTCGTCGAGGAGTGGGACTTCTTCCGCCGCCTGGCCCGGGCAATGGGAGTCGACTGGGACCTGGAAGGCCGCATCGGTCTGCCGATCCCCGTCGACATCAGCGCAGAACGCTCAGACGAACCCGCGACCGCAGATGCCCTGTGGGAGCGGCTCTGTGCTTCGGGTTCGGTTCCGCTGCACGAGGTGCAGGCCCATCCGCACGGACTCGTTGCCGACATTCCGGCCAGGATCGTGGAACCCCTGCGCGAGCCCGTGCGCGCCACCGATCGCCTGCAGCTCGCAGATCACCAAATGCTCCAGGAGCTTGAGACCGTGTTGAACGAGGGATCCGTTCGCGTCCACCAGACGGTATGGCCGTTTCTTCTGACGAGCCGACGTATGACCGAGTACTACAACTCCTGGGGCCAGGACATCCCCGCCGCACGCTCGCGTCATGGCGCGAATCCCGCGTTCGTGCACCCGCGTGATCTCGCCGCCCTCGGGCTTGCCGATGGCGAGATCGCGACGATCGAATCGCAGCACGGCACGATTCGCGCCGTGCTGCGCGCGGCTCCCGATGTCGCGCCGTCCACTGTGTCCATCGCGCACTGCTGGGGTGATGAGGACGGGGCGGGGGACATCCGTTGGGTCGGCAGCTCCGTGAACGAGCTGGTGAGCAATGAAGATCAGGTCAGCGACGAGGTCGGCATGGCCAGGCAGAGCGCGATCCCCGTCCGAATCGTTCCCTCGGTGCGCGGCGACGTGTCCCACGAAAGTAAGCTCACACTTCATTGACTGCGCGAAAGTAGGTGTTGTGGCCAAGGTCCAACAGGCGACGAAGAAAGCTTCGTCGAAGGCGAAGGTGTCCACCGCCGACAACAACGGCGACACGAAAGCCACCCGTCGCAAGCGCGGCGAACCGCGCCGTCTCTTGCTCGAAGCGGCGCGGGAGCTCTTCTCCTCGCAGGGTTACAGCGGCACGAGCACCCGCGAGATCGCGGAACGGGCCGGAGTCTCCGAGACTCTGATGTTTCGGTACTTCGGTTCGAAGGTCGGGCTGTTCCGTGAGGCATTGGTCGCGCCCTTCGTGGAGTTCGTGGAGGACTTCAATGCCAAGTGGCAATCGGGGAGCAACGCCGAGCTCGACGAGGAGGAGCTCAGCCGGCGCTTCATCGGTGATCTCTTCGATCTGTTCCGCAAGAACCGCGGCCTTGTCGTCATGCTGTGGGCGGCCGACGCGCAGAGCGGCAGCGAGCTGGCGGAGGCGGGTGTCTTCGACGAGATCAACGACGAGCTCCGGATACTCGTCGAGATCGGGACCGCTGAAGCGGTCCGCCGTCACGGACGGGCGCTCGGCCGCCAGGACCTCGCCACCCGCTCGACCCTGGCGATGACCGCAGGGATGGCGGTGTTCGGTGAGTCGTTCTACGGCAAGCGTCCTCCCGCGTGGAAGGACATCGTCGAAGAGCTCACCCAGGCCGTGCTGCACGGTCACCTCCATCGCAACTCCTGACCCGCGGGCCGCCCCGCTCCGCCAAGTGAGCGCTCACTGGCGCCCGCGAGGTCTGGTTGTGTAGTGTCCACTCGACAACTGGACCGTGGGCCCGGCTGGAGGATTGTCGGGCGCTTGCTGAGCCACTGCGAGGTGCGACCAAGTGGAGATCGCGGACAAGACCGTCGTGGTGACGGGAGCCGCATCCGGCATCGGCCTCGCGATCGCAGAGTCCTGCGCTGCAGAGGGCGCCCGTCTCGCGCTCGCTGACATCGAGCCGATCGCCCTCGACCAAGCCCGCGACGTCTTCACGCGGCGCGGAGTGGACGTCATCGCGGTTCAGACGGATGTGCGCCACGCGTCCGATCTTGAGCGGTTGCGGGACGAGGTGGATCGCGTCTTCGGGGGTGCGGACATCGTCTGCAACAACGCCGGTGTCATGTCGCCCCTCGTTCCCCTCTGGGAGGCGCCGCTTGCCGACCTCGAATGGGTGTTCGCGGTCAACCTGTGGGGGATCGTGCATGGCGTGCGTGCCTTCCTGCCCGGAATGCTCGAACGGGCTGGCCCGGCCCACATCGTGAACACTGCATCCATGGCAGCACTCGGTGCCGCTCCGCACTCGGCGGGGTATGCGATGAGCAAGGCGGCCGTCGTGTCCATGAGCTGCAGTCTCCGTGATGAACTTCTGGAGACGGATGTGGGCGTCTCCGTACTCCTCCCGGAGCTGATCCGGACGCGCCTCGCCTACGCCGAGCGCAACCGAGGGGACGGCAGCGAGCCCTTCGAGGAGGATCCGGCCGCCGACGTGTTCAAGGACGGCCTTGATCCCGGCGTGATCGCGGCACACGTCGTTTCGGCGGTTCGTGAACAACGCTTCTGGATCCTGCCGCCGCCCGAGGACTATTTCATGCAGGCGGCCAACGCATGGATGGACGAAATTCGAGCTGCCTCGACCTGATTCGCGTTCGCCGAGCAGCCCGACCACAGCGAGCACAGGGAGAAGAAGGCATGGGGGAGACGGAAGCGGCGCAGCAGAAGATGGAGGCTGCACTGGCGCGTTGGGAGCAGAGGCCTGCCGAACGGGCGAAGGCGTCGGTGTTCAGCACGGTGACGCCCGTACCGCTCGAGAAGCCGAACCCCTGGCACTCGACCGGCACGAAGACGAACGGTCAGGAACCGGTGGCCTCGATCGTGGTCAACCCGCCGACGATCACGAAGATCGGGCACCGCATCCAGCAGTACTCGCCGGTGAAGATCGGCTATCTGATCGACATCGACGCGGGAATGCTGCTCGGTGACTGTCTCGACGCAGTCGCGCTCGCGGCCGAAGATGCGCTCGACGACGGCGAGCTCAAGCGGCCGATCGAGATCATCCCGATGATCGCGCGTGGTCTTCCCCGTGAGGATGCCGCAACGGCAGTCGCGGGCTACGAGGCGCTGTGCGACGCCGGGTGCCTCGCGATCATGGGTCCATACATCACCGACAATGCCATGGCGCTCCTGCCCGCGATGGAGCGCCGCCAGGTACCGGTCATCTCGACCAACGGGGCCAAGCCCTTCCACAGCTACTACGGCTTCACCCTCGGCAACGGCGGCGTCTCCGAGGAAGGTGCCATCTGCGCCGGCTGGCTGCGCGAGAAGGGCTTCCAGCGAGTGGCGGCAGTCACGGAAATCTCGCCCGGTGGCGATGAGTACGCGAAAGCCTTTCGTGCCGCAGCGAAGCGAAACGGTGTGAAGCTCGTCGCCGACGTTCTCGTCGACCAAACCGGCGACGACCTCGCCGACGCGCTCCGGCACCTGCACGACGAGGTCCTACCCGACGCGATCGCATATCTCGGCTACGGCTACCCGGTGGCGATGTTCAACCCGATCCTGCGTGAGCTCGACTGGGACCCGCCCCGCATCATGAGCACCGCGTTCATGTGGTACATCAATGAACCCAGCATGCTCGACGACATGGAAGGTTGGCACGGCGTCGACCAGGTCGGGAACGACCTGGACGATTCCAACCCCAACTACTGGCCATTCGTGCATCGGTTCGAGCAGCGGTACGGCCGCCGCGTGATGCACGCGATGCTCGGTTGCTCGTACGACCAGGCTCGCGCCACGATCGCGGGTGTGGCGAACGCGACGCTGCTCGATCCTCACGGCGTGGTCAAAGGCCTCGAGACCCTGACGATGATGCCCACCGTCAGCGGCGGTCCACGTAGCTACATCAGCTTCGGACCGTACGACCGCAAGGGATTCAAGGGCGACTGGCTGACGATCCGTCACGTCGTCAACGGCGTACCAGAATTCGACACGTACCTCTCGACGGCGTACCCGGCGACCGCCCAGCCGATCAGCGACCGGACATGAGCGAGGTCCCCGCCCACCTCGACGCCGATCCGGCAGTGCGCATGCGGGCGCTCGTGGCGCTGCGTCAGCAGTGCCCGGTCGTGCCCCCAGCCGCGGAAGGCCGACCCTGGACGGCGGTGTCACACGAGGCGGTCGAGACCGTGTTCCGCGAGATCTACACGTTCGGTGGGAGTGCCGGCTCGACCGGTCTCGACGAAGACGACACGTCCATCGCCGGGATCCTCGAACCGCGCCATGGGCAGATCCGCCGGATCATCAACGCCGTCGTCGCCTTCCACAAGTCGCAACAGATCGAGCCGTTCCTCATTGACCTCTCGAAACGGCTCGTGGGAAAATACGCAGCCGCTTCGGCCGATGCAGGGCCGGAGGGAATCGACGTCATGCCGATCGCCGTCGACCCGGTACCGCCGAACGCGATGGCCCGGCTGGTCGGGTTCCCGACCGAGGATGCGGCGCGCTGACTACGCGTGGGCCGACCAAGTGGGCGCAGCCTTCGCGGCCGCGGCAGCCGAGGGTCGTTCGATCTCGATGGCGGAGGCGGTTCCGGAATTCACGCAGTATGTCGATGACCGGATCGCCGAACGGCTCGCGATGCCGGAAGCGGACTGGCCGCAGGACGCCCTGACGCGATTCCTGACCACAGAGGTCGACGGCCTGCGCCTCTCCAGCCGCGCCATCCGGGTGCAGATCCTGTTCATGATCGGTGCCGGCTCGGAGACGACGCGCAACCTCATCGGGAGCGCGTTGTACCGTCTCGCGCTCGAACCCGACCTGTACGAACGCGTGCGAGCAGACCGTTCCCTGATCGACGGAGTGATCGAGGAGACGTTGCGCATCGACGCGCCCGCGCAGTTCCTCGTCCGGCGCTGTCTCGTCGACACGGCACTCAGCGGCCAGGAGCTTCACGAGGGCGAGCACGTCATGATCAGCCTGAGCTCGGCCAACTGGGATGACCGCGTGTTTCCCTCACCGGATCGGTTCGACATCGAGCGCGACACCGTTCGCCAGCACCTCGCCTTCGGGTCGGGCCCGCACATCTGTCCGGGTGCGTCGCTCGCTCGTCTCGAGGCGCGGTCGCTGCTCAACGCGTTCGCCGATCGCTTCGATCACGTCGAACCGGGAGCCGGGTACTTCTTCGACCACGCTGCGCACGGCATGCTCCACGGCCCTCACACGTTGCGGCTCGTCGTGCACGAGGCCGGGGAAGGGTGACGCGGGCGCTCGACGGCCGGGTCGCGTTGGTCACGGGAGCCGGCCGGGGCATCGGCCGTGGGCTCGCGCTCGCCCTGGCGGATTCCGGGGCGCGTGTCGCCACGGTGGACATCGACGAGCGCAGTACTTCGGAAAGTGCGTCGGCGATTGCCGAGTCGGGCGGTGAGGCCCTCGCGCTCAGGTGCGACGTCTCAGACCGCGACAACGTGCAAGCAACCGTCGGGCGCGTGGTCGAACACTTCGGTGCCTTGTCGATACTGGTCAACAACGCGGCAAGCATTGCGACCCGAGGTCCCCCTGGTCGATCACACGGTCGACGACGTCGCGCTCGCGCTCGACTCGGGATTCTGGGGCACCTTCCATTGCATGCAAGCGGCCTTCGTGCACCTGCGGGAGTCCGGTGACGGCCGCATCGTGAACCTCGGATCCTCGGCCGGAACCCACGGACACGCGGGACTGGCCGGTTATGCCGCGGCCAAGGAGGCGATCAGGGGACTCAGCCGGGTGGCGGCGCGCGAATGGGGGGAGTTCGGCATTACCGTCAATGTGATCTGCCCGTCCGCCGTGTCCCCGGGTATGCAGGCGTGGGCTGTCGAGCATCCCGACTTGCACGCGGAGTTCCTGGCGAAGCGACCGATCCGGCGGGACGGCGATGCGTTCGCGGACATCGGTCCCCTCGTGGTGTTCCTCGCCGGCGCGGGTTCGGGCTTCGTCACCGGCGAGACGATCATGGTCAACGGTGGTTCGGCACTCAGGCCGTGATCAGTCGCCCTTGTTGCTGAGGCCCTTGAGATCGAGCGCGCTACCGAAGCCAAGGTCGCCGAGGTAGCTGTTGAACTCGGACGCCCGGTCGACCGGGACGAACATCCCCGTCGTGTCCAGCACGCCCTCGAGGTGGGCCGCGAAGTCCTCGGGGGTCGGGTCATCGCTGATATACCCGGCGGTGACGCCGAGGAACGCGCGTGCGATGCGCCCGCCGCCCACGAGGAAGCACTCACCGCTCACCGGGACGTCATCCGAAGCGAGGACGACCGCGAACGACGCGACGCGCTCGGGACCGAAGGTCCGCTCCATGAACTCGCGAAATGTCTGGTCGGGGACGGTGGCGGTCATCCGTGTGTAGGCCGTTGGCATGATCGCGTTGACCCGGATGCCGAGGTCGGAGCCGGCGAGCGCCAAGCTCCGCGTCGAGGCCGAGCAGACCGGCCTTGGCGGTCTGGTACACAGTGCCGCCCGGCGAACCGAACACGGCGCCCGACGACGTGTTGACGATCCGCCCGTGGCCCCGCTCCGCCATTGGTGCCCACACGGCCCGGCAGAGGGTCACGGCACCCCGCAGGTGCGTGTCGAGCACGCGGTCCACGTAGGCGTCGTCCACCCCGGCGAGAAGCTGGTCGTCGAGCACGCCCGCGTTGTTCACCAGGATGTCGACCCGACCGTAGGCGTCGAGCGCAGTTTGAACGATGGCACGGGCCTGGTCGGGCTCCGCGACGCTGTGGGCGTCAGCTGTCGCGTGGCCGCCGGCCTGCGCGATCTCCTCCACGACGTGCTGCGCAGGCTCGGAGGATGCAGCCGATCCATCGAGCGCAATGCCGAGGTCGTTCACGACGACTTGCGCGCCGCGCTCGGCCAGCGCCAGCGCGTGGGCCCGGCCGACGCCGCCGCCGGCGCCGGTCACGATCGCGACGCGGCCATCGAGTCGAAGCATGTGGTCAACCTTGCCTTTCCGGAACGGCGGCGCGGTGTCCGGGCGCCGGTCAGCAGTCGTCGACCAGCCAGCGGACGAATCGGTGCAGTGGGTAGAAGCCGTCATGCGGCAGGCCGGGGATGGCGTCGAGCACCTCGCCCAGCGGCACGATGCGTTGCATGCCGCGCGCAGCGAGACGGTCTCGCATGGTGGATGACAGGGACGTCGGGTAGATGCCAATCGTCTGGGTCGCCACGTTGACGTGGGGAAGCACGTCATCGAGAGACTCGAGCGGCACCACATTGACGACCTTGCCCTCGGGGTGGAAGTCGACCGGGTCCTCGGAGCGGATGACGACACCGTCGTCGTAGGACCCCCAGACGCCGTACATGTCGTCGAGGGCGCGCAGCAGTTCGACTTCTTCGCGGATGTCGGACGGAACCGGGACGCCATGGCCATCGGACATCGGACGATCGACGCCGAGCTCCGCGGCGAGCTGCGAGCACCACGAGTCGAGGGTTTCGCCCGGCTCGGTCTCGACGAACACGAATCTGCTTGACGCGCAGGCCGACTGGTTGAAGAGGGCGACGTCGATCGCGGCGCGCCGGCCGAGTCCTCGATCGCCTCCGGCGACGCGAAGCCGCCGGCGCCCACGATCGAGATGGACACCTTGGGATCGAAGGAAACCAGCTCGAAGCCGGGCGCGATGTAGGACAGTGCGCTGCGGATCGCAGCGTCACCCCCCCAGGCGACGAGCTTGTCGAAGAACTGGGCGCGGAAGAGCACGCCTTCCACCGCGGGATCTCCCCCGCGCCAGTACACGCACGAAAACGACTTCGTGACCGGGTGATCCGGGGCGATCTCCTCGAGCGTGCGCAACATCCCGGTCGCAGTGAAGAGGTCGTTCGATGGCAGCTTCAGCAGGTGCACGCCCTTCGTCAGTGCGGATCGCGCGATCGTGATCGCGGTCACGCCAGGAGTGTTGCCGGCGAGCACGTGGATCAGCCGGGGTGGGAAGGCGCGCACTCGTCGCGTCCGTCCCGACGGATCCACCACCGGCGCCCACCCGTCGAGCCGGTCGCGGCCGACCTCCTGTTCGACTTGGAACTCGAGCGACGCACGGTCGAAGATCCCGCCGAGGGACCGGTACGCGGCGCCGAGGATGCGGGGACCGAGCGGGTTCACGGCGATGCTCGCCTCGAGTGCCCGTGCCATGTGCTCGTTGGCGTCGGGATCGAGGTGTTCGCCGAGCTCCACGAGGAGGTCGATGATCTCGTCGACCGACACGTCGAACGCCGGCCCGGGCTCCACCCGAGGCCACACCAGATCGTCGAGATCGAGCGTCGGGGTGAAGAAGCCGCGGTGGACCGTGCCCTCGTCTTCGGAGGACACGGTCACGGTGCGGCCCTTGATGAAGTGCGGAACGGACTTTGCCACAGCT
Organism: uncultured Actinomycetes bacterium; assembly: GCA_963781425.1. Classification (GTDB taxonomy): domain Bacteria; phylum Actinomycetota; class Acidimicrobiia; order IMCC26256; family PALSA-610; genus DASQHW01. The sequence continues at coordinate 36,110 of CAWAGX010000010.1, forward strand.
GGTGATTCGAGTGTGCTCACGCCATGCTCCCCCGCACGAAGGCATCGATCGTGCCCGCGCAGGTCAACTTGTCATCGCCGCCCTCGAGATCCGTATAGCGACTGATGGTGCCGTCGAGGACGGCGGGGCTCGTCCCTCCGAGGTCAGCAGTGACGTGATCGCCGCTGATGAGCCCGCCCCAGCGGCCCTCGAGCGCGACGTCGAAAAATGCGAATCGCCCTTCGGTCGGCCCTTCGACGCGGTTGAGCAGCTGCGTGCCCTCGCGATCGAGAATCAACGGGATGACCCAGGGTGCGACGCGGCAGCGACCGTCGCGCCGCGGCATCGCGGCGGAGAGCTCGGACATGCCGTAGCCGCCGAGCACCCGCTCAGGGCCGAAGCCGAAGAACTGCAGGACCTGCTGCTGGTAGTCGTCGGGGAGCGTCGCGCCCTTCGTGCCGCCACCCGCGATCAGGACCGTCTCGGGATGGAAGCTCCCCGCGGGCACGCCGCGGTGTCGTGCCGTCTCCAGCATGGTCCAGAGCTGCGGCCAGAAGCCCGAGATGATCTGCGGTTCGTCGCGAAAGTCGAGGATTCCGTCGATGAGCTCGGCGAGGCGAGCGTTCATCGCAGCGGCGCGCTCAGTCGCCTGTCGTTCTTGGGCGGCGATCTCGCTCGGCATCGCGGTTCCATCGGCGATCGCCCTGCGCAGCGCGGCCATCTTTGTGATGTCGCTGATGCGCAGGGGCTCCTCGGTGAGGTAGAAGCGCGCGTCCGGGCGCCCGTAGGCCTCCGCCATCGTGCGGTTGTAGAGCGGCGCCCGGGTGGGCCCGTACTTCGGGCCGAGCACGAACACAGGTCGGTCCTGCTTGGGCGCTACGCCGAAGTTCCAGTAGAGCGACGGCACGATCGCGCGCATCGAGAAGTCGATGTCCCCGCGGGTGCCGGGCAGGAACGAATTCTTGCCGCTGGTGCCACTCGTCGCCATGACCATGTGGCCGGCCGCGTGCAAGCGTTCGAGCCACTCGTCCTGGTCGGCGATGCCCTCGACGTCGAGATCACGGACGCGCTCGCTCGACACCGTGTCGAGCCAGGAGTTCATAGCGCCCCACCTGCCCTTGGCGACGAGAGTGGTGGGATACGACTTGTAGTTCGAGTGCGCGAACAGCAATGGAATGATCTCGTCGAGCGAACTGATCTGGTCAATCCCGGTGGACTCACACAGCTTGGCCAGCACTGGAATCTGTTCGCGTCGCTCCACCAGCCGCTCGTTGAACGCCTCGACCCACAATGGCTCGAGCTCCGCGTAGGAATGGGCGAACGGATCCGGCTCGCCGAGGAACGCACACAACTTCTCGCTGGCGGAACCCACAGCGTCCCCTTCTCGATCAGGTGTTCGCATGGCTACCGGTCAGGGTGCCACCGAACGAGTCAGTAGGGAAGCTGGAAGTGTTCGCGTCACGCGAACGCCCTCCAACTAGCAAGTGAGTGTACACTGCGCAAAGCCGCTCAGCCCGAGGAGCGGGAATCTGAAGGCGTCGGAAGGCGCTCTCGGGCGGGGGTCGCGAGGCTTGCAGGGTGGAGTGGCTTGACGGGCGGCGTCGTGTCGACTAGCAAGTGAGTGTCTACTGCTCAAACTGTCCGAGCCGAGGCTCGGTGAGGGGGGATCGTTCCATGCGTGTCAAAGCGCGTTGGCTGACGTTGCTCGTTGTCGCGGTGGTCGCGGCAAGTTCGACGATGGTGCTGTCGGGGGGCGCAAGCGCGACCGCGCCGCGGGCGCAGGGCATCAGTGGCAACACGATCAAGGTCGGCGGCATCGTCGACAACGCGACATTCGGGGGAGCCGACGACGGTTTCAACGCCCGCATCAGCCGAGCGAACAAGGCCAAGGAACTCGGGAAGTACCAGATCGACTACCTCGGTTCCACCGACGCCGCGAGCAGTACCGACAAGGCCCTGTCGACAACTCAGAGCCTGGTCGAGCGCGACCAGGTGTACGCCGTTGCGCCCGTGATCTCCACCGGATTCCAGCAGAGCGCCGGCACCTACGCCGCGGGAAAGAAGGTGCCGTACTTCGGCGCCGGGTTCACGAACGCATTCTGCACGCCGAACACCTACGGGATCAGCGCACTTGGCTGCGCGGTGGGCGGCCAATACTCGTTCACGACCGCGATCAACGGCGCGGCCAAAGCACTCGGTAAGAAGCCGAGCGACCTCAAATGGGCCTTCGTCGGTCTGGCTATTCCCGACGGCCAGAAGACCGTGGACAACTTCGCGAAGCTCACCAAGGCTGAAAAGGGCCAGGTCGTGTACGCGAAGGCAGTCATCCCCCAGGGCGGTGGCGGGGACCTGCAGCCCTTCGTGAGCGCAGTGATGGACACGAACCCCGACATCGTCTGGCCGCTGGCCGGCACGGAGGTCCTCGGATTCACCTCGGCCATGAAGGCTGCCGGGTATACGGGCCAGATGGTCAACTCGGCGTTCTACTCACCCGGACTGCTCACGAAATTCAAGGTGATCGGTGACACGCTCGACGGTTCGTTGGTCCAGGCGACCACACCCGTGATCGAGTCCAACAGCCCGTACGTGAAGCAGCTGGTCAAGGACTACGAGGCGATCGGGAAGAGCGAGTCCGACATCACCTTCGGTGGCGAGTACGCGTACATCATCGCCGACCTCATGATCTCGGCGATGAAGAAGGTGGCACCGAACTTCGACCAGCTCGTGCCGACGATCAACAAGGGCTTCTCGTACAAGCCCAAGAACGACGGCATCCCGTTCACCTGGCCGGCTGCGTACAACCAGTCAGGTCAATGCAACACCATCGTCAAGATCTCGAGCGGCGCCTATCAAATCGCAACGCCGTATAACTGCAACGGCAAGCGCGTCAAGGTCGGCGGCTGATCACGAACACGGACAGGGCACGAGCCCTTCCTTGGGAGACGGGCATGGGTGGGCGACGTCGTCGCCCACCCATGCGTCCCTCGTCACGGGACACGCGTCCGTCGTAGATTTCGAGCACCGGGTGAGTAGGTAGGCGGCCATGGAGCAGTTCGTCCGTGACATCGTGACCGGCTCGGTCAGCGGGGCGATCTACGCGCTCATCGCCGCGGGCTTGGTGCTCACCTACGCGACCACAGGCATCTTCAACCTCGGGTACGCGGGCATTTCGTTCTCCGCGGCGTTCCTCTTCTTCGAACTGAACACCGGCCTCGGATGGCCGCAATCGGTGGCCGCGGGACTCGTGATCCTCGTGTACTGCCCGTTGCTGGGTCTGCTGCTCGACATCGCGAATCTTCCGGAAGCTCGGCCGGGCGCCCGAAGCCGCCCAGATCGTCGCATCGGTAGGTGTCTTGCTCGCATTGCCCGGCGCTGTGCACCTTCATCTCGGCCGAGGGATCACCCTGTTCGACTGGTCGATCCCAACCGGCACCGACGTGCAGCTCGTCACCGGCCTCGGACCACAGCCCCGAGAGGTGTACACGCTGTTCAGCGGCGTGGTGATCACGTCCGACCAGATCATCGTGCTGATCACCGCGATCCTGTGCGTCGGTGCTCTGGGTGTTCCTGCGCTACCCAGACCGGCCTTCGCATGCGTGCGGTTGCCGACCGGCACGACCTCGCCTCGATGCGTGGTATCAACGACGCGCGCACGTCGCAACTTGCGTGGGTGCTCGGCACGATGCTCGCCGGCATCGCCGGCGTCGTCGGCTCGCCGATCCTGCGGGCGCTCGACCCGAATACCTATGCATTGGCGGTGTTCGTTGCGATCGCCGCAGCAGTCGTCGGCGGCTTCCGTTCGGTACTTCTCGCATTCGCCGGCGCGATCTTCGTCGCCGTCGCGAGCAATCTCACTTTCACCTACGCCACGTTTGCCAGCGACATGCCCGGCTTCAACAGCACGGTCCCGTTCCTCCTGCTGATCGGCGGCCTGCTGATCATGGCGAAGGCACGCGCCCGGGTCGCGGGTTCAATCTCTGCCGAACCACCACCGCCCGACTATCGAGCGCGACCTCCCAGCCTGGCGTCGCGCGCTTCCGAGCGTCATTGCATGCGGGCTTCTCCTCTACGGGGTCTACTCGCTGCTCGGTAGCTTCTGGCTCGGCATCACGACCCGCGGTCTCATCTTCAGCCTGATCTTCCTGTCGTTCACCATCGTGACCGGCGTCGGCGGGATGGTGAGCCTTGCGCAAGCCGCGTTCGTTTCCGGAGCGGGATTGCTTGCGGGCGCACTGATCACGCGGTACGACTTCCCCTGGATCCTCGCGCTCGTATGCGCAGTCGTCGCATCGATGCTGCTCGGCGTGCTGGTCGCCCTGCCCTCGATTCGACTCGGGGGTGTCGCGCTGGCGCTCGCGACGCTCGCGCTTGCATTCGTGTGTGGTCAGGTGCTCTTCCAGCTCGACTGGATCCGCAATGGCGAGTTCGGCTGGACGTTCGAGCGGCCGGTATTCGGGCCATTCCATCTCGATGACACGCGGACGATGGCCGGCTTCGTCCTGCTTCTCATCTTTCTCGTCGTCTGGATGATCAAGAACCTCGAACGCTCCAACACAGGGCGGCGAGATGCTCGCGGTGCGCAACGCGCCGGCTGCCGCCGCGTCGATCGGTGTCTCACCCACGGCGACGAAGCTCAAGGTGTTCGCGCTCTCGGCCGGAGTGGCCGGGCTAGGCGGCGTGTTGCTCGCCACCAACGACATCGCGATCACCAGCAATTCGGTGCCGCCGATCACGGGGCTGCTGTGGCTTGCGGGCGTCGTGCTGCTCGGTATTCGCCGACCCGCGGGCGCGATCGTCGCCGGCTTGTTCATCACGTTGATGCCCGCGCTGCTCAGCGGGTTCACCCTGCCCTTCGATCTGGTGCACTGGTCCGGGACGCGGGCCGCGGAAGTCCCGACCATCCTCTTCGGTCTCGGCGCGATCGCCCTCGCCCGCCAGCCTGATGGGGTGTTCCAGAACATCGCGCGGCAGAACTTCGAACGACGGGAACGACGCCGACAACGCCGCCTCGACCGCCAGACCGGCGCAGCCGTCACGACAGACCCGGAACCGAGCGACGCCAATGCCCTCGCATCGGTCGTCTCGACGCGCGGAGAAGTCGGATGAACGAGCCGAAGCTCGCGGTCGAACGATTAGAGGCGGGCTACGGGCCCGTCCGAGTCGTGCACGGCATGGACCTCACCCTGACTGCCGGCACGATCACCGCCATCCTCGGGCCGAACGGGGCAGGCAAGTCGACCACGTGCAAGACGTTGGCGGGATACCTCCCCGCGAGCGCGGGTTCGATCTATCTCGACGGTAAAGAGGTGACGTCGAAGCCATGCTGGTGGCGCGCACGCGCAACGGCATCTTCCTTGTTCCAGAGAGCCGCGGGATCTTCCCCGGTCTCAGCGTCGATGACAACCTCAAGATCCTGCTGCCAAAATCGTCGGCACGGGAGCAGGCGTACGAGCGATTCCGGCTGCTCGCGGAGCGCCGACATCAGCAGGCCGGCAGTCTGTCCGGTGGTGAACAGCAGATGTTGTCGCTCGCGCCTGCGCTGGTGCACGGCGCAGAGGTGCTCATCGCGGATGAGCCGACGTTGGGCCTCGCGCCAGCGCGTCGCCGATGACGTCCTGAGCATCTTCGCCGAGCTCCGCGACGCAGGATCCACGGTCCTGCTCGTGGGGGAGAGTCCGCGCGGCATCGTCGACATCGCCGACCGCATCGCGCTCCTCCACGTCGGGAGCATCACATGGTCGGGGCCCGCGTCGGAACTCGAGCAGGCGACGCTCGAGGAGTCCTACTTCGGCGAAACCACCGGAAGCTGAGCGTCCAACCGAATCTCGACTGAACCTGGGGTATCCATGGAGACGCACGAGCTGTACCACACAGGAATCGTCGTCGAGGACATCGAGCTGGTTATGCAGGATCTCACCGACGCAGTCGGCGTCGTCTGGCAATCGCCGGGGGCGGCGGAGGTTCAGATCTGGACGCCCGAAGGCACACGCGACGTCCCGTTCGTGGCCGTGTACTCGAAGGGTGGTCCCGTTCTGCTCGAGCTGGTCCAGGCCATCGAGGGCACGATCTGGCACACCGGCTCGCCCGGTGATGTGCACCACCTCGGTTACTGGGCCGAAGACCTCGAGGCGACCGCCGCCGAGCTCGACGCGAACGGCTTCAACCGGGTCGCAGCGGGTGGCTACCTCGACTACGGCCTCCTCTGGACCTATCACCAGCGTGGGAACGGCCCCTACATCGAGCACGTCTCGAGGTCCGTCGCGCCGATGATCCTCGGTGAGGCCAGCTGGTAACGGAGCCTCATGCGAGATAGGCCTCGCGAACAACGTCGCTCTGCATCATTTCGTCGGGTGTGCCGTGCGCGATCACGCGGCCGAGCTCCAGCACGCTCAGCTCGTCGCTGTACTTCATCACAAATGGAATGTGGTGCTCGATCAGCAGCACGCCGCATTCCTGCGACTCGCGAAGGCCGAGGATGATCTGGCCGAGTTGCTCGGTCTCCGAGTCCTCGAGGCCTGACGTGGGCTCATCGAGGAGAAGCAGGCGCGGGGCGTCGACGACGGCACGCGCGAGCTCAACACGGCGCAACTCGCCGATCGACAGTCCGCCGGCGGGTTCCTTGCGGACGTCGAGGAGCCCGCACTGCTCGAGGACTTGGTCAGTGCGCGCTCGGCGTTCACGTTCGCGCCGCTGCCGCGAAGGTAGCCGTAGGAGGTCGCCCACCATGCCGCCCCCACCGCCGTGCCACTCGAGGGCGAGGAGGACGTTGTCCTCCACGGAGAGCCAGCCGAAGACCTGCTGTCGCTGGAAGGTCCGCCGTACTCCGCGTCGTGCGCGCTGCACGGCTGACTCGGTCGTGACCTCGACACCGTCGAGCAGGACCTTGCCCTTCACGGGCTTCTGCACTCCGGCGATGCAGTCGAAGAAGGTCGTCTTTCCGGCGCCGTTCGGTCCGATGAGCCCGTGAACACTTCCGGCGTCCACCGTGAGGCTGACGCCGTCCACGGCGGTGATGCCGCCGAACCGCTGCGTGACCTCGCGCGCCTCGAGGATGGGTGTGTCGGACGCACCCCGATCCGGTCGTCGGCTGTCGTGCTCGGTCATGTTCGGCCCCCGGACGCGGTTACGGCAGTGTAGTGGGCGACCCACCAGTTGCACAGTGGGCACTCACTTTTCGTTCACGGCTCATCGCAGCTTGGGAAGTACCTCAGTGCCGAGCACTTCGAGGCTGCGCATGATGTCAGCGTGGGGCACGCCTCCCATCTGCATGTGCATGATGACCTGGTCGACGCCGACGCCCTGGAAGCGACTCAGGACCTCGTAGACGTCATTCGGCGTGCCCGCGGCAACCATGCCTGAGTCGAGCATTCCCCGCGCCACTCCTTCCGGGTCCGCTTTGATCGCTTCGTGGAACATCATCGTCTCGCCGCTGCCGACGTGGGCGTAGCTCGGCGGGAGGTTCTGCTCGTCTGGCCAACCCTTCGTCATGTAGGTGGAACCGTGCAAGGTGTGCTCGACCGCCTTGGAGGCAGCGAGCATGCGGATCCGGTCGCGGTCGGACTCGTTGTCCGTGCACAGCGCGTTGACGAACCCTGCGACCTGATCGTTGGTTCCTCCGCGCACGAAGGGCTGCGCGGAACCGATGTGCTGCTTGTATGCGGCAACCGACTCGCGGAGCGCCTCTGGTGCCGTGTTGTTTGCGAAGAACAGCATGCCGAGGCCTGACTTGGCCGCACGCTCGGCGTTGCCGGGGCCGACGCCTCCGACCCAGAGCGGCGGGTGTGGCCGCTGCACCGGGCGCGGCACGACGGTGCGCGCGGGCATCTTCACGTAGTTGCCGTCGAGCGCGACGTCCTCTTCGCCGAGCAGCCGCGCAACCGCCTCCAGCCCCTCGAGCCACTGTGCGCGTGATTCCTCCGGGTCGAGCCCGAAGCCGTAGAGCTCGGAGGGAGTCGTGGACCTACCGGACCCGATGTCGACGCGCCCGTTGCTCAGGCAATCGAGCATCGCAGCGCGCTCCGCGACCCGGACAGGGTGGTTGTAGGTCGGCGGTGTGAGCGCAAGGCCGAAGCCGAACCGGATGTGATCGGTCGCGTACGCCGCAGCGCCGAAGACCACCTCGGGCGCCGACATGTGGGAGAACTGTCTGAGGAAGTGGTGCTCCGTGAGCCACACGTAGTCCCAACCGTGCTGGTCCGCGTGGACGATTTGATCGACGGTCTCGCGCACGATCCGCGCTTCGGCCCCGGGATCGCCGAGGTCAGCCGGGGGGACGTACATCTCATAGAAGAGCCCGAACTTCATGGTGCGCTCCTCATCGTTGAACGCTGGTCGTGGTCTCGTTGGGTGATGGCTTCACGACTTGAATGGCTCGCGTTCGACTCCGAAGCGCCCGCGATAGGACGCGAACCGCTCGTCGAGCTCGTCGACGTCGAGGCCAAAGGCCTCTGGCTCGTAGGAATGCGCTCCGTAGACGCCCTTGGGGTTCGACGCGATGCGCCGTCTGAACCCCTGGCGGGCAGCGTCGGTCATGCTGATCCCGAGCTCGGCGTACGTGCGTTCGAGGGTCGCCATCGGTTCCTGCACGAGTTCGAGGTGGTTGATGTCGACGAATCGATCTTCACCGCAGCGGTCACGGAATTCGATGTACCGGCGGAGCTGCTCCTCGAGGATCTTGGACCACTGGCAGCCCTCGTAGAGCGGGTCCCGATGGTTCGAGAAGAATGCGGCTCCGCCGGAGACGAGGCTGCACACCGAAGCGATCGACCGGATTGGGTCGCGATGGGTGGTGATGAAGCGGGCGTCGGGATACACGCGCACAATGGCGTCGAGGTCGATCATGTGCGACGGATACTTCAGCGACCAACGCTCGGTAGGTGCGCGCCACTGCAGTAGCTGCAGACAGCGCTTGTGCCACGCGTACGCCGAGGTGAGATCCTGCTCGAAGAGCCAGTCGTGATACGACGGGACGCGGTACATCCCCTCGAAGTGCCCACTCTTGAAGTCCATGCCGAGGAGGAACAGACACTCAGCGGGCCCGTCCGGGAGCATCTCCATCTTCGTGCGGTCCTCGGACACCATGCCGGTCAGACCCATCTCGGCCTCGGCCAGTGCGATGCGCGGATCGTCGTCCAGATGAGCTGTCTCCGGCGGCGGGCAAGGGAGCATGGCCTGCCAGTGCAGCAGCGATCGCGTGTCGGGGTCCTCGTCGAGCAGAAACGACAGAGCGGTGGTTCCGGTGCGGACCATCCCCACCGAGAAGACGGGGGCGTCGATCTCTTCCTCGTCGATCTCCGGATGCTCGGAGTACCACTTGTTGATCTCGAGACGGTTGGTGAGAAAGCGCAGGGCCTGGCTCTCGATCGCCAGTACGCCACTGTCGCTCGGGTCCGCTTCAGCACAGACGGCGGCGAGAATCACCTCGAGTCCCTCCCGCCACGAATCGCCCCCGAAGTCGGTCGAGTTGGCCGCAGCCGACAGCGGTGGCGACGAGCTCGTCAGCGCTGCGCATGCGTTCCCCCAGTGGACATGCCGGTGCCGGTAGCGGACCGTTCCCGGCATGCTAGCGAAGCATGTGCTTACTCGCTAATCTGAGGTGATCGCATACTCGCTGGGGGAACACCTTGAGTACCGACGCCGCCGAGCGGCTCCATGGGGCTTGGTCGGAATTCTGCGATTCGCTTCGCGACATGGGCGAGGTCGTGAACGACCAGAACACTGACCTGAGTGAAATCGACCTCGCCGAGGGCTATCGCTTCCTGTGCCGGTTGTTGCGATCAGGGATCGAGAATGCCTTCGAGCACAAGCGGCAGCCCGGCGTGGCGTTCCGAGAGAAGGACCCGTACCTCCACATTGGATTCACGAGCCCCGATCAGGACCCTTTGACTTGCCAGATCGACCCGGCCTGCAACTACCGCATCACCGGTACGCGGGGCACCAATGCGGGGCTGGGGATTCTCGCCATGGACCCCTCCACCATGCAGCACGTCGGGTGGCTGAACCATGGCGACCTGACCGTCGACCGCGACGGGCGGTTCGAGATCCTTGCGAGCCAGCACCGCCCGGCGTCGGGCGATTGGCTCGAGCTCAGCGACCAGAGTTCGTTGCTCGTCGTCCGCTGCAACTTCAATGACCGCGCCAACGAAGAACGGGCCGCGTTCGCGATCGAGCAAATCGGTGCCGAGCCGGAGCGCCGACCGATCACCGCGGATGACGTCGTGTCCGGTCTGCGGAGCACCATCATGTCGTCACGCGTCATGCTCGACCGGATGGTCGAGTGGGCCGAGGAGCTGGTCACCCGCCCGAACCAGATCGACGACCTCGAGAGCTACCGGCGCTCGAGCGGATCGCCGGATCACGACTTCCGCTTCGGGTACTTCGAACTGGGTGACGACGAGGCAATCGAGGTGTCGTTCGTCCCGCCGCCCTGCGACAACTGGCAGTTCCAAATCGGGAACTGGTGGGTCGAGAACCTCGACAACTATTCCGACTTACAGGGGTGGTGCAACAAGTCGCGGGCGCGCCTCGAGGACGACGGACGGGTCGTGCTGGTCGCGGCGCCCGAGCCGGTCGAAGCCACGAAATTGGGTCGACACGTTCGGACGCGGGACCGGGATCATGGGTATCCGCTTCGTGAAGCCGCAGAGCCGGCCTGACGTGGCTGTCAGGATCGTCCCTCGAGGGGGGTCACGGGGATGAGGGCAGCCGTGTACCAGGGGGTCGACACCGGATTGACGGTCGAGCAGGTCCCGGACCCGACGCCTGGACTTCGCGACGTGGTGCTGAAGGTCGAGCGTTGTGGCGTGTGCGGCAGTGATGTCCACATGACCGATGGCGTCGGGATGATGGAGTGCCCCGCGGGAATGGTGCTCGGCCACGAGTACGCAGGCGAGGTGGTCGAGGTCGGAAGGGAGGTTACGTCCGTTGCACCGGGCGACCGCGTCACCGCGCTCGCAACGCCCGGGTGCGGCCGATGCGACGCGTGTCTCGCGGGCGACCTGCTTCGGTGCGTCGGACCAGAGGAGAAAATCTACGGGAGTCGTGCGTATGCCGAGTACGCACGCACCGTCGACGCGTCCGTCGTACGGCTTCCCAGCGAAATCGACTGGGAACTGGGTGCCCTGGTGGAGCCCCTCGCGGTGGCGCTCCACGGGGTCGAACTTGCCTGTGTGCAGAGCGGCGATGTCGTCACGATCCTCGGAGCCGGACCGATCGCGTTGTCGACCGTTGCCTGGCTCCGGTCACGCGGAGTCGACGATGTGACGGTGGTCGCGACGTCGCGGCGCCGGGAGGCATTCGCGCGGCAACTCGGCGCGAGTGCCTTCGTGGAGATCGATCCAGCCGACCCGACCACGCACCCGCAGAACGCCGATGTCGTGTTCGAAGCCGCAGGGACGCAGGGTGCCATTGCGGCGGCATTCGGCATGGCCGGTTCGAGGAGCTCCGTCGTGAGCTTCGGGTTCTGCGACGTCCCCGACGCCTTCATCCCGGCACTCGTGCTCATCAAGGAACTGCGCCTGCAGTTCTCGATGATGTACGACCGGCACGAGTTCGAAGCCACGGTCGCCGCGCTGGAGCAGCATCTGGTCGATCCTGCTCCAATGATCTCTCAAGTTGTCTCGCTCGATGACCTGCCGACCGCCTTCGGCGCGCTGCACGGACCGAACGAGCAATGCAAGGTCATGATCGACCCGTGGGCACCACGCCGATAGGCGCACGAGAGGGCATGACGCAACGCGGAGACGCACACGCATGACGCACGAACCGGTGACGAAACCTGTCGAGCGGATCGAGGCCCCGCGCCTCCTGTCGGGACACGGGCGCTTCATCGCGAACGTCGGCGTCCCGGGCATGCTGCATTGCACCTTTGTCCGCAGCACGATCGCCCACGGAGTGATCAGGGCACTTGATGCGGGTGCTGCAGTGAGTGCTCCTGGGGTGGTTGCGGTGCTGACTGCTGCGGAGCTCGAGGGCGTTCTGGAGCCCCTCGGCATCGACCTGCCGGGCGAGTTCCCCAATCTCGACCCGGTCCTTCCACTGGCGGCGACGAGGGTGCGAATGGTCGGCGACCCGATTGCGTTGGTGCTCGCCGAGTCGCCCGCCGCGGCGAAGGATGCGGCGGAGCTCGTGGACGTCGTCATCGACCCGCTCCCGGCGGTCGCGACCATCGACGATGCACTCGACACAGAGTCGCCTCCCGTATGGCCCGAGGTCGGGAGCAACGTGCTTTGGCACGAGCGCCGCGTGCACGGCGATGATGACGCATTCGGGGCGGCTTCACCGCGTGGTCCGCGCACGCCTCACGTTGCACCGTGTGTCGAACGCGCCCCTCGAGACGCGTGGCCTCCTCGCTCAGCACGACGAACGGACAGGCTCGCTCACCGTCCACACCGCGACGCAGAACCCCCAGCTCTTGCGCATGTTCCTCGCTCGGGCCCTTGGACTGGCAATGGCTGAGGTGCGTGTGGTGAACGGTGACATCGGAGGATCGTTCGGTCAGAAGGCTTGGGTACGTCCCGAGGACCTTGCAGTCGCAGCTGCCGCGCTCGTCACGGGTCGCCCGGTCCGCTGGATCGAGGAACGCACCGAGAACCTCGTCGTCGGTGGTCACGCCCACGACGAACGCGCCGATATCGAGGTCGGCGTGGACCAGGACGGCTCGATCCGCGGTGTGCGCCTCGAGGTCGACCTCGACCAGGGCGCATATCCCATTCCCATGTCGGTGCGGTACGGGACGCTCAACATCATCCGGACGCTGTTCCCCTCGGCGTACCGGTTGGACCATCTCGAGTTCGCGGCGCGACTTGTGAGCACGAACAAGGGGTCGTACGTCACGTACCGGGGACCGTGGGCCGCGGAGACCTGGCTCCGGGAGCGAATGTTCGACATCGTGGCCCGCGAGCTCGGCATGGAGCCCGTCGAATTTCGGCGACGGAACCTGCTCCGCCCGGAGGAGCTCCCGCGCCCCATGGTCACCGGGCCGACACTGAGCGATCTCACGCTGCACACCGCCCTGGACATGCTGGAAGCCCACCCTGAGTACGCGGGCTTCCGTGCACGCCGAGAAGGACGCGCGCACCATGGGCCGCTACCTGGGTGTCGGCGTCGCGGCGTTCATCGAGCCGGCACCTGGACCCGCAGACTTCTTCCCTGCGGTCGGCGGGTTCGTCGCACCCCCGGAACCTCTCGACCTCCAAATGGAGCTCGACGGCTCGCTGACCATCCGGACGATCCACGTACCGACCGGACAGGGCCATGAGACGGTTCTCGCGGCGCTGGCCTCGGAGGCACTCGCGGTGCCCATCGACAGGGTTCGCGTCGTCCACGGTGACACCAATGCGGTTCCGTTCGAATTGTTCGGTACGGGTGGGAGCCGCTTCGCCCAGAAGGCCGTCGGAGCGCTGCTCGAGGCGACCGATGCATTGGCGGCCCGCCTCCGTGCCATCGCCGCGGGTCTCCTCGAGGCCAATCCGGATGACCTCACGCTCGAGGGAGGCGCGGTCGTGGTTCGCGGCACACCGGAAAGGCGCATGCCGTACCCACAGCTCGCCATGTTGGCCTGGAACGCCCCGCACCTGCTGCCGCCCGGCATCGAGCGCGGGCTCGCCGTGTCGGCGCTCTATGTGAACCAGGACTCCGGCTGGAGCCAAGGGGTTCACTGCAGTTTCGTCGAGGTCGACGTGGAGACCGGCGGTGTGCGCGTCGATCGACATCTCGTGTTCGAGGACTGCGGCGACGTCATCCATCCCGAAATCGCGGCCGACCAGGTACACGGTGGGGTCATGCAGGGGATCGCCTCCGTGCTGTACGAGCGGATCGCGTTCGACGCCGACGCGAACCCGCTCGCGACCACGTTCCTCGACTACCAGTTTCCGTCCCTGACCGAGGCGCCGGGCGCGCTCGAGGTGCATCACGTCCCGGGTGGGGCGGTGACACGCGTCAACCACCGGGGCGTCGGCGAAGGCGGCGCGATCTGCGCGCCGCCGGCGCTGAGCAACGCGATTGAGGATGCGCTAGCGCCGTTCGGCGCACGCGTTACGACGCTTCACGTCACCCCGGAGGACGTCGTACGGATGGTCGGAGCGCTCGGCTGATCGTGCGTCACCAGGTTTCCGAGCGACCCAACCTGCGTCAGGCGACGGGCGACCAGGTGACGCTGCGCAACAAGCGGGTGAGGCGGCGTGCGCCGGGGAGTTCCGGTACACCGGCCCAGGGCTGGGTGGGGTCCGCAAACGCCGCGCGCAGCGCGTCGTCGGATGACACCCGACTGAGCACCGACACAACTGGCTCATCGAGGTCGCCGAGAAATGGCGACCAGCAACCGATGATGGACACGGTCGCGCCGTCGGGCGAGCTGCGGTATTGCGACTCGACTGCGGCGACTGCGTCGGCGACAGGACCGTCGACCGTGAAGGAGTCGAGCCGAAACAGGGCCGTGGGATGCTCGCCGACGGTGAAGGCCTCGAGGCCCTCCGCTGCCAGGGGGCTCCAGTCGGCCAGCACGTGGAGCGACGAGTACAACTGGCGCTGTTTCGCTTCGAGCGCGAGCCAGGTGTCGGCGAGGTCGCCGGTTGCGAGGCGCACCTGGTGTCGTGCGAGGGCATCGACGTCGGCGACGGCCGTGAGCGTGACCGCCTCATAGCCCTCGCCCGCGCCATGCGGAGCCCAGAAGAACGCGGCGAAGCGCGTACCCGCATCCTCAGCAACTCGCGGCGCGAACGTGCTCTGGTACTCGTCATCGAATGGGAGCTCTTCCCGCCCGATGACGATGTGTACGTCTTGGATCAGCAGCACGTCGGGTGCCTCACTTCACGGGGGACCAGGTGGCGCTCCGCGCCAGCCGGGTGGTCCACTGGTCTCGGGTTGCGAGCGCCTCCCACATCCAGGTGCCCATCTGCTTGTACTCGCGTGGTATCTCGTGGGCGATCAGTGCCACGAGAGCGTCGACGTCACGGATCTCGCTCAGGTTGAACATCTCGGGCAACCGTCCGCCGCCGCTCACGGTCTGCCAGCTCGTGCGGAGGACCACACCCGAGAGTTCCTGAGACGAGAGTGCCATGTACCGCTCGCGCATCATGTCGATGTAACCGCGCATCTGGCCAGTGACGGGCGGCACGAAATCGTGCATGTACGCGACGCTTTCGCCCTCCTGGGGGCCATCGGGGATCGTCGTCCCGGCTGCGGTCCACGGGTCGTAATCGATCGGCCGTAGGAGGCGGGTCTGCACACTGCTGCGGCGATCGCGGAGTGTCCGTGAGATCCCGCTTTTCGCGTTCCGCGGTGGCGAACCGGTCGAAGGCGGCCATGTCGTCGAACGCGACGATCGTGATGGCCTCGTGGGCGAACCGCGCGGCCGAAGTGGACGTGCCGTACCACGCGAAGTGGGTTCCCGAGTGCGCGTCGACCGTCGGTAGCCACTCGTCGCGCGCGAATTCCTCGAACTTCGCCTCGCTCCCGCGCGGGAGGTCGTGGATCTGGTGCAGATACAGCACGGCTACGACCTCCCCGGGGTGAAGAGGTCTTGTTGGGCGGCCGCGTTGTTGCCGAGGGTTTGCTCGCGGGTACGCATCGTGCGGGGGGTGGTATCGATGCCGGCAGCGGCGGCTTCGGCGCGTAGCGCTGCGACGGTGGACCGATCCTTGGGTCGCTGGGCGTAGGGGTCGAACTGGAAGATGCGCATTGCGTTCTCGTGGGTGAGCTGGTTGATGGTGGCGTCGTCGAGCCCGGCCATGCCTGCGAGAGCGATCTCCGGCGATTCGGGCCAGTCGCTGTCGGAATGGGGGTAGTCGCACTCCCAGGTCATCAACTCGGTCCCGGACCGCTCCGCGACTTCGGGAGTGACGCGATCGTCCAGGAAACACGTGACGACCTGTTCGCGGAACACATCGCTCGGAAGCCGGTCGCGGTAGTCCTGGCCGGTCCATGCGGCTTGTTTGCGGTACACGAGATCGATCTTGTCCAGGAAGTACGGCAACCAGCCGACCCCACCTTCCGACAACGCGATCTTCAGGGTCGGGAATTTGCGGAGCACTGGGGACCACACCAGATCCGCGGCGGCGGCGACGATGTTCATGGGTTGGAGCGTCGCGGTGACGTCGAATGGGGCATCGGGCGCGGTGACGGTGATCGTCGAAGACGACCCGATATGCAGACAGATCACGATCCCGAGATCCTGACACGCTGCCCAGAACGGATCCCAATGCTCAGCATGCAAGCTGGGAAGACCGAGTTTCGCAGGATTCTCCGAGAACGAGACTGCGTGTACGCCCATGCCCGAGAGCCGCGTGAGTTCCGCCAGGGTCAAGTCAACGTCCCAATACGGCAGCAATCCGAGTGGGATGAACCGACCAGGGTGCTTCCCACACCACGAATGTACGTGCCAATCGTTGTAGGCGCGGACCAGGACGTACGCGAGTTCCTTGTCCTCTGCCTCTGCGAAGACCTGCCCGCAGAGTCGTGGAAACGAGGGAAAGCAGAGGGATGCCAGCACCCCGTTCGCGTTCATGTCGCCAATCCGAGCATCGACGTCCCAGCAGCCAGGACGCATCTCGTCATACGACGTTGGATCCATCCCGTACTCGTCCCGCGGACGGCCAGCCACCGCGTTCAACCCGATGTTGGGGAACTCCCGACCGTCGTAGACCCACACGTCATCGCCGGCGTCAGTACGCACTACGTGCGGTACGTCGTCACGGCCCTGATAGGACGCCGGTAGGTGCTCCGCGAACATGTCGGGCGGCTCGACGACATGGTCATCCACACTTACCAGGATCAACTCGTCAACACGCATCCCGTCATCATAGGCAAGCGAGTGCTGACTAGCTAGTGGAGGCGGCCATGCACCTCGCCTGTTCTCAGTCGAGCTCGGCGACGGGGAAGTCCGGTCGTTCCAGGCGCAGTGAGGAGGCCTGCCAGCGAGACGGCTCGACCGGCGCGCCAAGGGTGGCGTCGAGCGCTGCCTCGACGTCGTCCGGGCCGGCCGAATCATCGACCTGGATCGACACCTCCGGTTCCGGGACCGGCAGCCGACCCGCTGACCCACCACCGACCGTGAAGACGCGGCCCGTCACCTCGAGGCGCCGCGAGACGAGATAGGCCGCAATCGGCGCCACGCGCTCCGGGGTGAGCCCGCGAGCGGCGACGTCCGGCCACTCGCCCGTGCGCGCGGCGTTTCGAGCGCCTCGTCACCGAGACCGCGCAGCGCCATGCGGGTCGCCGCCAGCGGTGCAATGGCGTTGACGAGGATGCCTCGGCACGCCACCGCGTGGGCCGCCGCGAGGGTGAGCCCGATCACTCCCGCCTTCGAGACCGAGTACGCGAACATCTCCGGGTTGCCTTCGAGACCCGCGGTGGACGTCACGTTGACGATACGGCCGGGGGAGTCGACTGCCACCCAGTGACGAATGGCGGCGCGACTCACGATCATGGAACCGCGGAAGTTGACGTCGAGGGTCGTCGTCCAGTCCTCGTCCGTGGCAGTCAGAATGTTCCCGGTCCGCAACACCGCAGCGACATTGAGAACGCCGTCAAGCCGACCCCAACGGTGAAGAACAGTTGCGATCGCAGCGTCGATGGCGTCGGGGTCGCGCACGTCAGCAGTGATGGGGATGCCGTCGCCACCGAGATCGCGAGCGGCCGCCTCTGCGACGTCGGCGTCGGATCCGCTCCCGTCGACGCGGCAGCCGACGTCGAGCAGCGCGACGGAATCGCCCGCGGAGAGCAGGCGCCGCGCGATCGCCTTACCGATCCCGCGGCCAGCACCCGTAACCAGGTGAACACGGTCTGTCATGCACCAGAGCGTAGTGAGTGGTGAGCGCTTGCTTGCTCAGGTGGTCCCGTGGGCCTATGGTCCGGGCGGACCACCGAAAGTGAGTGCACGTGGCCGCAGATGCCATCCGCTTCGACGATCAGGTTGTGCTCGTGAGCGGCGGCGGGCGCGGCATCGGCCGCGGCTACTCGCTGCTCTTCGCCGAGCGCGGGGCGCACGTGGTAGTGAACGACCTCGACCGCGACGTTGCCGAGGAGGTCGTTCACGAGATCGTCGCCGCCGGTGGGCAAGCGACGGCCGCTCCCGGTGACGTGGTCGACGATGCCGGCGAAATCGTTGCGACTGCCCTCGACGCCGGTGGCCGTCTCGACGCGGCTCGTGAACAACGCCGGCATTGCCTGTGACAAGCCGTTCAACGCCGATGCGGTGAGTGAGACCGGGCGGCTTCTGCGGGTGCACACGCTCGGCACTGTGGCGCTCACGGCGGCGGCGTGGGATGCACTCATCGCGGCGCAGGGCCGCATCGTCAACACGACGTCCAATTCCGTCGTGGGCCTTCTGCACGCCACTGCCTACGCGGCGGCGAAGGGCGCGATCCTCGGCTTCACACGCTCACTCGGGCTCGACGCCGCTGAGGTTGGTGTCCGGGTCAACGTGATCATGCCGATGGCGCGGACCCGGATGTACGAGCTCGCCGGAGGTGAAGTGGGCTCGGCCCAGGACCAGTTCATGACCGAGCACTTCCCTCCGGAGGCGATCGCGCCGACGGTGGTCTTCCTCGCGTCCGACTCCGTCCCGTTCAACGGGCAGGTGATCGAGACGTCCGGCGGCACGACCGCTCATGTCCACTTCGTGGTGACCCCGTACCTCCCGGCGACCACACCGGAAGAGGCCCGCGTGTCCCTTGCTGCGCCCTCGGGGGAGCTGACCATTGTCACCGAGCTGACGGACATGTTGAACGCCAAGTTGTCCGCGTAGCCCGAAGGCTGGAGTGCGACTATCGGGCCGAGGCCCTGGCCAGAGTGCAGTGAGTGCTTACCTTGTTTGAATGGTCGGCGTTCGTTAAGGTCGGTGTGCGACGAGGACCGGAAGGCTTGCTGCGCCCCCCTGCGGCGCCCTCCGGCCTCGTCCGCCGCAAGGGAGCGTGGTCCCCCCGGACGTCAGACCGGCCGCGGTTCGAACAAGAGTGCCGCATGGGAACGCGCTCAGACGATTAGCTCCATCCGCGGGGTGGAGGTGTGTTGAGGAGGTGGTCGATGCCGAGCGTGATGCGATGGCGTGGTCGTTGTATCGGTCCTGTGGGTGCCGGAAACGCGTTCGGGTGTGTGGGTCCAGTGCCTGGGAGTTCGTGTCGGTAAATGGGGCGGGGGAGCGGGCGCGGCGTAGCCGGTGGGTTTCGCGGTTGGGTTGGCCGTTGTCGGTGTGGTTCAGGCTGCGTGGCGGTACTCGTTGATGAGTCCGCTGCACGTGGGGTGTCGTCGGATCGGCTGGCCAGCCGGTACGCGACGACCACGCTGTTGTCGGGTGTCCGTTGGTCGAGCGTCCGGTGGGGCCGGTGCGTGTTGTAGTGCTCGACGTAGTCGCGCGAGGAGCTGTCTCGAGTTGCCGGCGGTTCCAGATGAGGGTGCGGTCGAGGAGCTCGCGGCGCACGGTGCCGACCCAGCGTTCCGCGTAGGCGTTCGCGACGGGCGTGTACGGCGGTGTGCGGATGATCGTCGTGCCGTCGCTTCGGAAGATTTCGTCGAACGCGGCGATGAACTGGCCGGCGCCGTCGCGGATCAGGAACCGGATCGTCCGGTTCGTAACGCATCATGAAGTTCCGGGCGGCTTGGGTCGTCCAGGCACCAGTCGGGTTGGTCGTGATCCTGCGAGGTGCACGCGGCGGGTCTCGAGTTCGATGAAGAACAAGACGTAGTAGCGGCGCAGCATGACGGTATCGACGGTAAAGAAGTCGCGGGCGACGATCCCGGCGGCTTGCGCGCGCAGAAACGTCGTCCACGACTCGGCCGTTCGGCCGGGAGCAGGGTCGATGCCCGCCGTCTTGAGGGTCGCCCACACGGTCGACGCGGCGATGGTGATGCCGAGCCGGGCGAGTTCTCCGTGGATGCGGCGGTATCCCCACGTCGGATTCTCGCGAGCGAGGCGGATGATCGTGTGTCGGGTTTCGACCGCGGTGGATGGTCGGCCTGGCCGGTGCGGGTAGGTCCAGTGCTTCGCGACGAGACGTCGATGCCAACCCAGGATCGTGTCGGGCTTCACCAGAAAGATCGACCACGTCACGACCGAGCACACGTGCAACGCCGCGAGGACCACACGGTCGCGGGTTCGAAGCGCGGACGGGGGACCTGGCGCTTGAGGACCGCGAGCTGATGGCGCAGCACGAGGATTTCGACATCCTTGGACCGGTCCCTGCGACCGCGCAGCACCAGCAGGTCGATCACGAGCCGGACGAGACAGTAGAAGCGGGCCACGCGGTCGAGCCTGATCGACGCCACGCGAACCAATCAGATCGAAACGCGAAACCCCAGGTCACGCTAGCCAGACGAGTTCTCGGCACCCACACGCGTTGATCCTGATCGACGCGCCGCGGGCCAATCAGACCGGAGCGCAAAACCCCAGGTCAACGCACCGGACGAGTTTTCGGCACGCACAGGGACCTCTTGGTGGCATGGCGTCCATGCACTGCCATCGTCGGGGTCGTGACGACGCCGTCACGTCTGCATCGCGAAGTTCTCAGCGGTCCATGAGATCCATAACGGCTGCGGAGCAGAATAGGCAGGCGGTGTCGGCGTGGGTTGAGATGCGCGAGCGAGTCGGGAGGAGTTCGGTGGCTGGTTCAAGGGACGCGGGACGAGAGCCTGAGCGTCGTGACGCAACAAAGCTCGTTCTGGGAATTGAAATGACGGATAGGCCGTGTGACGACTACCGGGAGGCTTCCTTGCCGATCGGTGGCGGTGCTGATCACACGCGTGGGCTTTGTCTTTGCGGTTGGCTCAAGGAGGAGCACGGACAGGATCGGCGATGAACCGTCTGCGCCCTACGACGACGCGTGGGTGTGCATGCGATCTCCGGCAATGAAGGCGGGGAAGTTCGGCCCAGGTAATGGCAAACGCGAGTGACGAACCGTGCGGGTTTCGGCCGGACGCGCCGGCCCCACGGACTTTTTTCAGTGTCCACTGTGTTATTGCACCAGCCGTCGCCGCTGGGCCCGCCGGACGCGTTGCCCGCTGCGTAGCGAGCGGCGTCGCACGGGATGAGGTGCTCGATGAGCAGCGGCCCTACGCGGGTGCCCCACCTGGTTGCGAATGAGCACCGCCGACACCGACTCCGATGGTGGCAATTGCGCCGCCGCCGCCATCCCGCTGAACTCGCCTGCCACAACGCGGACCGAGCACCGACGGGGTTTCGCGTGCGGTACCGATTGCGCTCAGTGGCGCAGGCCATCTCGGTTATGAGCGGGGCTTGACCTGGCCTACGCCGCGTCTCACACCATGTTCGCGATGCTCGCGTCGAGCTCGACCTCAGCGAGGTCAGTCGGCCAAACGATTCGCTTCACGCCCGCGCGCCACTGGACAACGAGGACGCCATGGTCGCGCTGGCGGCCGTCGTCACCGAGGCCGAATCGCCCGAAGAACGTCGTACATCGGAGGTGCCGGGCCGCGCCGATTACCAGCGGGTCGTCAAAGGACCCGGCGTCTTGCACAGATCGCATCGCCACCAGCACGGCCGCGTAGGCCTGTGCGCTCGGGTACTCGACGTGGCTCGTGCCGAACCCCGCGCTCGAGTGTCGGCAGCACGCGGGCTCGCAGCGCACGCACCACCGCTGCCGGGCGGGGACCGACGTCTACCGCAAAGTGCACTCCCTCCTCCCACTGGCTGGGCGCGAGGACACCTTCCGCGCGACGCCCAAGCTCGGCCGCAAAGGCATCGAGCCCCGCGGCGACCGCGCCGATGATCGGAGGTCGCTTCCGCAGACGGCGCACGAGCGCAACGTCTTGCGCGAAGGTCCCCGCCAGCAGCAGCGCGTCCACGTCGGGAGTGTCCGCCACCTCGTCATGGGTCACGCAACCGACGACGGACATGCCCAGGCGCGCCGCTGCGTCCTGTGCGCCCCATGCTACATGCTGTCCGAACCCGCCTCTGCCCACCGCGAGCAAGCACTCGTGCCGAGGGCCGATGCCGCGCAAGCGCCTCGAGGACGACAGCCAGGTATCGGCTTGCGGGCGACACGACCGACACCACACCCGATGAGCCCTCGACGTCATCGGCATTGCCCCCATGGTTCCACAGTGCCCGTCGTTCCTGCGCGGCCCACGCAGCGGCATCTCGGACCAGGTCGCTGCCATAGGGCCCGATGAGGAGATCGGCTTCGACCAGCGTGTCGAGCCCCCGACGCACACCCGCGCGTGTGCCTTCGTCGTCGAGCAGCAGTAGCTCAGGAACGACTCTTCGGCCGGCGATCCGAAGCCCGCCAGCGTTGCGGACATCGGCGACCGCCTGCTGTACGCCGGCAGCCGCCAGACGTCCCTGGAGCACGTAACGCCCCGAGAGTGAGACCACACCCCCGACCAGCACACGCTCATCCAGCTCGGTCACGGACGGCGGGCCTCCCGTCAAAGACAAAGCGTCTCGGGGCTATCGAGCCCGCGGCTGAATCTCGACCACCGTCGTCGTGGGCCGCCTCGTCGCTTCGCGCAGCAGGAGACGTGCCCGCTCGACGGCGTCGGTCGACGGGCCGACGGGGCACGAACGCAGATGCCTCGCCGCAGCGTCCTCGACCGCCCCGACGATCGGGCTCCAGTCTGCGCCCTGCACACGCGTAACGGTCACAAAGTCGTTCACGCCGAACACAGAGGCCACACCATCGATCGCCAACACCGCCCGGGTGAACCCGTCCTCGACGCTGTCGCCGCGGTCCGCGAGCAGGCGCTGGGGCAAGGTGATGTCGAGGGCGAACTTCATCGCGTCCGGGTTTGGCGTGGGCATCGGCCGTACGCATGCCACGCCATCACCGTATCGCTGCCCCAGCGTTCGTGGTAGTGGCTCAGTTTGATCGAGCGGCGTGTCGGATCATCGTCCAGGATCCGTGCCTCTCGACATAGACGAATCCAACCGACTCGTAGAGGTCACGAGCAGGGTTACCGTCGTTGACGCTGAGACTGAGGGCCGCGTATCCCTGAGCAACGGTCGCCTCGATGAGGTCAACGAGGAGCCGTCGTCCGATCCCCTCGTGCCGACGGGACGCGATGACTGCGATCGACAGTTCCGGGACATCCTCAGAGATGAAGCCATAGCCATGGCTCGCCTCGGTGTAGGTCCGATACCAGGCCGCGCCCAGCGGTCCATCCTCTTAGGCAACGAGTCCGTAGTCGCCTTGCCTCGGCCATCCAGCGAGGTACATCGCGTAGCGCGGATCGGCGAGCACTTCGTCACCGGTCGGCGTGGGCTTGTCGGGTCGCCAGACTGCGGCCTCGCCAAGCATCGTCGCCAGAAAGGAGAAGTCCTCAGCCCCCGCCGGGCGACATCGAACGTCGTTCACTCGATCAGTCAAGCAGTTCCGCAAGCTGAGTGAGCGACCACGGGTAACGGGCGATGCCTGCGGCCATCGCCGGCGTGGTCGGCTTCCCGGCCTTCTTGGTGAGCGTCTGGTGCGGGCGGCAGAAGTTGTAGTGCATGAAGTGCAGGCTGATCGCGTGGGCGTGGTTCTCGACCTTCTTGGAGAACGCGTTGGTGAGTCGCGTGAAGCGGCGCATCCCCATCCACATCGTGAGGTTCTGACGCTCGACGTAGGAGTTGCTGGCCTTGGTGAGGTCAGGGTTCCGAGCGACGACTTCCTTCTGGATGCTGGTGCAGGTCGAGGGCGAGTAGCGGCGCGCTTCCTCCTCGACCGGTGTACTCCTTGATGACCTGGGCGTAGTCGATCCCGTTGCGCCAGAGGGAGTCCACGACGGGTCTACCCGTGTGAACCTCATCGCGATTCAAACTGAGCCACTACCCGTTGCGTCGTCCCCTAGTTCCGAAAAACTGACGGAGGTCGTTTACATCTGGGGTCTCTCATGAGAGGGACGCTTGATGGACGATCGAGAGCAGCAACGCAAGGTCCGGCACCGGCCGCCATGACTGCCTACACAGCGGACCACTTGGCCTGCGCGGCGCCCATCGAGGACACGAGCGGCGGCCCGCCTCCAGACGGCTGCCTACACGGGCCGCTCATATGAGAGCACCAGCCCCGAGCAGGGTGGATCGTTCGTGAGCCTGCTCGCCGATTCCTGCGCTGCAACCGAGGTCCCAGAGACGCGACCGCCAGTTCCTACTGACGCCAACCGGTGTCACGCGCCATCATGGTCGCATCGCAGATCCCTTGCGCGATCGGAGAGCCATGAGCGATCCGCGCGACGACGAGCCCATCAGTATCGAGGACGACGCGCCGGAAGCTGACTGGATCGAGCAGCACCAGCCTGTCATCGGCGAGGACGACGCCGACGCGTACCCGAGCGAGGTCCGCGAAGCCGACACCGATATCAGCCTCGAATCGGACACGCCGGAGGCCGACTGGATCGAGCAGCACCAACCCGTCGTCGAGGCACCGGACGAAGAGCGCCTCCGCTCTCACGACCTGCCCGAGGAGGTCGTGGACGCTGATGAACTCGAGCACGACTGGATCACCACCGACGAGGACATCGGCGCGGCGGACGATCAGAAGATCCCGACTCCCCCGGCCCCCGCCGGAGCGCGTGGCTGCAATGTTCTCGCCGCCATCGCGCACGCCGTGCTGCGGTCGGGGTGCGACGCCGCCCGACACCCGCGAGACGCAACCGACACCCGCCCGGTTGACGTGGCGGGTAGGCGGGCGCTCCGCGATGCCGATCAGGTGCACGCAGAGCGAGGCCTTTTTCGCGGCTAGGTGACGGACCGCGTGGGAGCACGGTCGTGGAGGATGTCGCGGATTTCCCGTTGGCCATCGAGTCCCGCGGCCAATTCCTCGTCATAGATCTCGATCGCCACTTCGAGGATCTCGGGAACAGCCACCTCGGGGAACAGTTTGGTGGCATAGATCTCGCGCCATGACTGGTCTCGGTCCGGGTGGTGCAGGTCGCGACGGTGCCAGTTCACGAAATACCGGAGAGCGACCCATTGCCAGTGCCTGCACGCGTCGCAGGGTTGACCAGCATGGCGCGAAACGCACTCGGGAACGATGTGCGAGGGAACCAACTCCGCCCGAACCGCGGTGGTAAAGAAGCCTGCGAGGCGCTCGGGGTCATCGTGGGTCAGGACCGCGTGGATGTCGGGTCGGGGAGGCTGGCGTCTCGCCTCCACGCGAGCTCGTGCTCGCTCCCGTGCCGTCCTCTCAAGTCGTGTGAGTCGTCGTTTGTTGCTCACACGCGACGCCTCGTCGTCTTGGGCGGCGAATGACTCGAGCAGCCGAAGCCGATGCTCGGTCTCGATGATGTCGAAATAGCGGGGGAACTCGGTGATAATTGTCTTGCAGGCTGCCAGACGAATGGACTCGGAGTGCTCGGGTCCAGTGAGCTCAACAATCGTGTCGAAGGCACCGCCGACCGATGCGCGTAGACGGTCGTAGGCGTCACGCACCGCCTCGCCCGAGAGTCGCTGCACCATGGATGAGAACTCGGGGTCCGCGAGACGACGGCGTACCGTCCGCGCGCTCACTCCGATACGTTGCCCGGCAGCCTTTTGAGTGGCGCCCCCGGCCAAGGTTGCCGCCAAGAGCTGATCGTCCGCCGACCGGAGGCCGCCCGCGGTTCTGTCATCGTGTGCTCCTGGCACCGTAAGTGTCGCAGCTTTTGCGGCTTTTGCACCATTGACTGTACCGAGCGGACACAGAGACGTGGTGGATGGTCGACCAACGCGCAGCGGAGGCCAAGAGCGGCCAAACGCGGCCATCGCACAGCCAAGACGGGCACGTTCCCAAAATCGGGAAATCCGTTCCCAACCCGTCCTGCGAGCCTTACCCCACGGTTTTCTACCGGCCCGACGAGGGCGGGGGTTGCAGATTACTTGGTAGAAAACTCAGCCGTCCGGCCCGGCTTGTCGAGTTTGGTGAGTCTCGGATGGGCGTCAGGCGCCTGTTCCGGCGCTTCACCGTCGATCTGAGCTCAGTGGGCGGCGCCGAAGTCGGCCCGGTAGCCGGGGTGTCGCTCGAGCGGGTTACGCGGCGAGTCGGCTTCGGTGCCGCTGGTGGCGGTGGAGCGAGGCCGTTGACCATCAGCGCGTAACCGAGAAGGTTGAGGAGCTGGCGGGCGTGGCCGGCGCTATCCGCGCGTCCGATCCAGAGGGTGTCCTCGAGGTTGCGGTTGATTCGTACATGGCGAGCTCCTCTTTCCGTGTTGGCTTTATAGGTGCGTCACGAGGACGAGACGTCGATGCCGAACACCGACGAGCTCGTCGAGCTCTATGAGGACCTTTCTGGCATCCGGGTCTTGCACCGAGAGTGGTACCGGGCTTTCCAGGACTTCAAGATGTGCGTGATCATGCTCGTTGGCGCAATGCTCTTCGATCGCAACGTGAGCGACGACGTGCGATTCGCGTATATGGGAATGGCAGTCGACATGTTCACGAAGCCTGCGCTTGCGGCACTCGGCGTCGACGAACACATCGAACCGGGCCCGGCAACCGCGAGGGAGGAACGTATCCGCGAGGTGCAGGAACGCGGACGCGGTCACGACTAGCGATGTTCGGGTGGTGTCGATGCCCGCCGAGCGCCTCGATGTCGTCTACTGGCCGAGCACTTGCGTCGCCTTCTCCTTCTGGTCGGCGATGAGCTGGGCTCGGTCGAGCGGCGCGATGTACCCGGCCTTGATCATCGCGTCGAGGCCCTTCGTGAACTGCTTCATGTAGGCGTCGACGCTCTTGTACTTCTTCCCGAGCGCCGCACGACTCGGCCACCACATCCTCACCGACTACGAATAACACTCAGCCGCTTGAAATCCCGTGTCCACGAAAG
This sequence comes from uncultured Actinomycetes bacterium, assembly GCA_963781425.1. GTDB lineage: Bacteria > Actinomycetota > Acidimicrobiia > IMCC26256 > PALSA-610 > DASQHW01. Next base: position 62,821 of record CAWAGX010000010.1, read on the forward strand.
CGGGGTCAACTCCAGCCACTACGGGGAGTGCAGAACGGCACGACTGTGTGCGGTTGCCCATACCGAAATCCGTCGCTCGGGTGACTCAGGTCGCAAGTGTTACGTCGGTGCGACGACCGACGCGTAAGGGTCTCAGTTCCGGAGCGACGCCTGCTCAGGTCGGCCTACTCCTACGGCATGACCCTGGCTCCCGGCTCTCCCCTCGTCGGAAAGCCCATGGCATGGATCTTGCCGAACGCGCCGCCGAGAGAGACCTCGTGCACTAGATCAATCCCTTCGGCTAAGGACCCGAGCGGATAGGGCTCAACTCGGGCTCCAGCGGTCGCGCCAGTCGAGGAGTCTGCCGACGATGAGGACGACGGTGGCGAGGCAGAGCGCGGCGTGTCGGTGACGGTTCTTGCGGTCGGTGTTGCGGCGTAGCTGCCCGTAGTTCGACCACCAGGTGTTGGTTGCTTCGACGATCCATCGCAGTCCGAGGCGGACCGGTTGTTTCTTCACGCCGGGGATCTTGGTGCCGCGGAGTTGGATCTCGAACTGGTCGATCGCCCACGTCGCGGAGTCGCTGGCGAACTGCGCCGCGAGTCGTAGCCGCGGTCGAGATGCAACGTGTCGATGTCGACGAGCAAACCACGCTCGGCGATCGCGTCGAGGGTGGGTTCGAGCATGCGGACGTCGTTGCGGTTCGCGCCGTCGATCGCCCACCCGATCGGGATGCCATGACGATCACAGGCGACCGACCACTTCCAGCCGAGCTTGGCGCGATCACGTAGGGTTCGGGCCGGTTCCTTCACCTCCGTAGGGTGCCTTGTGCAACGAGCCGTCCAACGCGACGTCGCCGAGATCGAGACCGATGATCCGATCGAACGCCGCGAGTGCTTCAGTGACGAGCTCGTCGAACACGCCGGCGTTGATCCACTCGTCGCGCCGGGCCCGCAACGTCGTGTCCGACACTGCGAAGTCGAGGATCGCTTCGATATCGACCCACGACACGCCGGTCACCAACCGGATCAAGATCCCTCGGAAACACAACTGGTCCGAGCACTCGCGGTCGATGACAGCCCAGCGGATGCTCGTCGCTCGGCGCCGGCAGCAGCGCCTCGATCGCCGCCCAGACCGCATCCGACACTTCCGGCTCCAACGCGCGCATGATGACGGAGTCCTCCACCTGGTCGTCCGGGCTTGGGCAGCACCCCGATCATCTCGGGGCCAACCCGGCGACCGGTGGATGGTCACTCAACGTCGCGCCTATCCACCGCGAGTCCTTAGCGACGTGGCTGTCGGGGCTGGCAGGCGAGGAACTCGAAATTGCCACCAATGCGCAACGGTACGGCGAATGTGTCGCGCTTTGGTGCTTGACTCTGAATGTGGTGGCGCCACGACCGAAGGTCCCCGAGGATGGCGAAAGAGATCGCTGATACTCCAGTGGGAGCTGACGCCGGGCCCCGGCTCGCTCGTCCGGGGCTCCTGACCGGCATCGTGCTCGAGTACCGCCTCGAAGAGCCGGTATCGCTCGTTGACGTGCCCGCGTTCCCTCGCATCGAACGGTGGACGGTGTCAGTTCTGGTGGATCAGTCGAACGGCGAAGACGACAGGCGACACGTCGGGTACGCCCGGGTCATCGTCCTGAACCTCGACGCCGGCGTCACCCTCGCCGATCTCGCCGATACCGCAACCGGCGAGTGGACCGAAATCGCCGGCGCCGTCGAGGCACGCACCGAACGCGTGGTCGGCGGTGCACGCGGCGAAGACTCCGAGCCCGCAGAAGTGAGGTACTTGGTCCTGGAGCGGCTCTGGATCGAACCCGGCTTCCGGGGGAACGGACTCGGACCCGTGACAGCGTGCTACGCGATCCTCCGCCTCGGCCATGGCTGTCGTCTCGCCGCTTGCTACCCAGCACCATTCGAAGCGAGCCAGAGCGCTGAAGACCGCGACCGCGCCATCGAAGCTCTAGGTCGAATCTGGGCGAAGGTCGGCTTCACACCCTGGAACGAGGGCGTCTGGATGCTCGATCTCCATGCCACCGACATGCGCGACCAACTCAGGGGGCTCCTGGCGCACACGCATGCCGAACTCACCCAAGACTCCTGAAGTCAGGCACGCGTCGTCAGGCACGAGCGCAGCGCCTGACAACCCCTGTTGCCGGCCGAACTGCCAGCAGTCCGGGTGGCTTCCTCGGCCTCTGGTTCTCGTTTGGGCCTGTGCTCGTGAAGTTCACCGGAGCGCCGTTCGACCTTCCCTCGGTAGGCCTCCCTACCGGCCGAACACCCTCGTTGCAGTCGCGTCACTTGGCGTCACCGCAGGCGTCTACTCACCTACCAACGACCTTGTCGGGGGGCGATCGCCGCGACAGGAACGTCCTAACTGAACTTCCGATGTGTCGTGGAATCCCGTACTGCGTGGTCATGACGCGTGACCACGAGGGTATGCCTGTCAGTGGCGTAGCCCTGTCGTACGGTCTCGGGCATGTTGGAGAACGACTACAACGGCCCTGCCGTCCTGGTCGACCACGAGGGGAACGAGCACCAGGTGCTTGCCGCGCTGCGTTCGTCTACCAAGCTGCACCGGTTCGGCGAGCAAGTCATCGAAGGTCTGACGTCCTGGTCAGGCACGCTCACCGGGCCCGTGTCATTGGACGAAATCCTCGGGGCGACGGAGCCGGTAACGCTTCGACTCCCGAACGGGCGCGAAGGCTCCGTCATCCTCGTTGGCGTCACCGCGGACCGTGGACTTGCCACGGTTACTGGGACGGGCCCAGCCCCGTTCTGACACACGCGCGTGACAACGACCGCCGCGGGACCTACGACCGCGGCCGCACCCCCGCGTACGGCTTCTCGGCCGCGACGAGTCGTCCGAATACTCCTCGTTTCACCTAAGGACCCGAGCGGATAGGGCTCAACTCGGGCTCCAGCGATTGCGCCAGTCGAGGAGTCTGCCGACGATGAGCACGACGGTGGCGAGGCAGAGCGCGGCGTGTCGGTGACGACTCTTGCGGTCGGTGTTGCGCCGTAGCTGCCCGTAGTTCGACCACCAGGTGTTGGTTGCTTCCACGATCCATCGCAGTCCGAGGCGGACCGGTTGTTTCTTCACGCCGGGGATCTTGGTGCCGCGGAGTTGGATCTCGAACTGGTCGATCCCCATGTCGCGGAGTCGCTGACGAACTGCGCCCGAGTCGTAGCCGCGGTCGAGATGCAACGTGTCGATGTCGACGAGCAGACCACGCTCGGCGATCGCGTCGAGGGTGGGTTCGAGCAGGCGGACGTCGTTGCGGTTCGCGCCGTCGATCACCCAACCGATCGGGATGCCATGACGATCACAGGCGACCGACCACTTCCAGCCGAGCTTGGCGCGATCCGTAGGGTTCGGGCCGGTTCCTTCACCTCCGTAGGGTGCCTTGTGCAACGAGCCGTCCAACGCGACGTCGCCGAGATCGAGACCGATGATCCGATCGAACGCCGCGAGTGCTTCAGCGACGAGATCGTCGAACACGCCGGCGTTGATCCACTCGTCGCGCCGGGCCCGCAACGTCGTGTCCGACACTGCAAAGTCGAGGATCGCTTCGATATCGACCCACGACGCGCCGGTCACCAAACGGATCAAGATCCCTCGGAAACAGAGCTGGTTCGAGACGCGCTGTCGGTGACAGCCCAAAGGATGCTCGTCGGCCGGCACCGGCAACAGCGGCTCGATCGCCGCCCAGACTGCATCCGACACTTCCGGCTCCAACGCGCGCATGATGACGGAGTCCTCCACCTGGTCGTCCGGGCTTGGGCAGCACCCCGATCATCTCGGGGCCAACCCGGCGACCGGTGGATGGTCACCGACTCGACGCCTATCCACGCGAGTCCTAAGCGGACTCACCCTCGGCTTGCACTGCGCTCCCGCGCTCGCACGCTCGCTCCACGGTTTGCTCGGTCGCGCTCAGCGTTGGCGCCGCCGATGACCTCGACCACTGGTGCACGCGCCTCGACACACTTTGGGTCAAGCACACTGCACCCGGTGAAGGGCACCTCGGCTGGTATGTCGAAGTTCCCGATCCCGACGGCCTCATCATCCAATTCCACATCGTCGGACACCCACCGCCGACGAAGCGTGATCCAGGGCGGAGTTGGGCGCGATGACTCATAGGACACGTGCCACATCGGCGAGACTGCGACTCCGGCGTCGCATCGCTGAAGAGCTTGTCGCGACACTTCGGGCAGGCTTCTCCGACGAAGAAGAGTCGCCAGCGGCCGCACCGGCGCGGGCGGCCGCGGTCCGGACAACGGCGATTCGATCATCGGCTCATCGCTCGGCGACTTCAACGAGTCAGCACCTGGGAAATCTGTGATGGGCATGGACACGCCTCTCGGTTGCGCTTCGGGAGAGGCGTCGAGCCCGCTTCGGGGCCAACCGGCCGAGACGGCCGAGACTTTCCGGACGAGGCGTCCCTACCAAGGGGTGAAGCAACAACAATGAAGCCGCCGTCGTCGAGCTGACCGCCTCGTCGGCGACCTGGATGGGTAGAAATCCCCGGAGCAGTAGGGTCGACGCCAAGAGGAGGCGCTCATGCGCTCGATGATCCGACTGGGAATTGTGGTGCTTGCCGCACTAGGCGGGAAGGTCTTGTGGGAGAAGTACGGCACGCAGACGCGACGAGCGGATCAGACCGGTGGAGACGTCACCGCACGATTCTCGCCGGTGGCGAGCCACCCGGGCGCAGAGGTCACCGGGCTCGGGCAACGCATCGGGCACACCGCGGGCACGAGTGCTGCCGATCCCAACTATTCGGCGATACAGAAGGCCGAAGAAGTCTCCGCGGCCTTCGAAGCCGCAAAAGATCGCGTGCCGTAGCCGTCGCGGGGCTCATCGCCACCGGCCCCGCGCCCACTTAGCATCGGTGCCAGGGATTGCGCACCTTCGGGCTCTTCCCGAAGCGGAATACCACGCCCGTTCGTACTCACGAACAATCGCAACGCCGAGACGGGCCATGAATCAGGCCCCTGAAGTTCCGGCGAGGCCGCGCGAGCACGAACTCGTCGCCGGCAGGCTCGGGAGGTCTTCTCGGCGTGCCCAGCCGGTCAGCGATCGGGACTGGGACGACGCGATCCTCACGAACACGATCGTCGACATCCACATGATGTCCCGCCGGTCCTATCGATCACCTCGGGTGCAGGCCGAGCTCCGACTCGGTCTCGGGACGTTCTGTTCCCGGAAGCGCGTCGAACGGCTGATGCGCCAAGCCGGCGTGGCGGGGATCTATCGCCGGCGGGGCCGGGCTGCACCCGCCGCGACGGTTCGGAACCGGCTGATGATCTCGTCGGCCGCCGGTTCGACCCTGACGGTCCCGACCGGCTCTGGGTCATGGACGTCACCGAATATCCCACCCGTGAGGGCACGGTGTATCTCGCCGCAGTCCTCGACGCGTATTCGCGACGCGTCGTCGGCTGGTCGATCGCCGATCACATCCGTTCCGAACTCGTGGTCGACGCGTTACAGATGGCGATCTGGCGACGACAACCACCCGACGGTCAGACGATCGCACACAGCGACCACGGAGCCCAGGCACATCGTGGGCGTTCGGTCGGCGTCTCCGCAAAGCGGGCTTGCTCGGTTCCATGGGCTCGATCGGTGATTGCTTCGACAACCGCGTCGCCGAGAGCTTCTTCGGCTCGCTGCAGCTCGAGCTACTCGACGAACACCGTTGGGACACCCTCGACCAGCTCGCCAACGCGATCTTCGACTGGATCGAATGCTGGTACAACCCTAAGGACCCGAGCGGATAGGGCTCAACTCGGGCTCCAGCGATTGCGCCAGTCGAGGAGTCTGCCGACGATGAGCACGACGGTGGCGAGGCAGAGCGCGGCGTGTCGGTGACGACTCTTGCGGTCGGTGTTGCGCCGTAGCTGCCCGTAGTTCGACCACCAGGTGTTGGTTGCTTCCACGATCCATCGCAGTCCGAGGCGGACCGGTTGTTTCTTCACGCCGGGGATCTTGGTGCCGCGGAGTTGGATCTCGAACTGGTCGATCCCCATGTCGCGGAGTCGCTGACGAACTGCGCCCGAGTCGTAGCCGCGGTCGAGATGCAACGTGTCGATGTCGACGAGCAGACCACGCTCGGCGATCGCGTCGAGGGTGGGTTCGAGCAGGCGGACGTCGTTGCGGTTCGCGCCGTCGATCACCCAACCGATCGGGATGCCATGACGATCACAGGCGACCGACCACTTCCAGCCGAGCTTGGCGCGATCCGTAGGGTTCGGGCCGGTTCCTTCACCTCCGTAGGGTGCCTTGTGCAACGAGCCGTCCAACGCGACGTCGCCGAGATCGAGACCGATGATCCGATCGAACGCCGCGAGTGCTTCAGTGACGAGATCGTCGAACACGCCGGCGTTGATCCACTCGTCGCGCCGGGCCCGCAACGTCGTGTCCGACACTGCAAAGTCGAGGATCGCTTCGATATCGACCCACGACGCGCCGGTCACCAAACGGATCAAGATCCCTCGGAAACAGAGCTGGTTCGAGACGCGCTGTCGGTGACAGCCCAAAGGATGCTCGTCGGCCGGCACCGGCAACAGCGGCTCGATCGCCGCCCAGACTGCATCCGACACTTCCGGCTCCAACGCGCGGATGATGACGGAGTCCTCCACCTGGTCGTCCGGGCTTGGGCAGCACCCCGATCATCTCGGGGCCAACCCGGCGACCGGTGGATGGTCACCGACTCGACGCCTATCCGCGCGAGTCCTAAGCGGCGACACAGCTACCGCGGAATGCTCCGCCCCATCGACTACGAGACCGCAACCGCGGCATGATCACCACAACCCACCCGTCCGCTGCAACGGGGGAAGCTCAACTTCCCCTCGGCGATCTTGCGCTCGAAGTGCGGGCGGCCAGGTGTGTCGTGGCCGATCTCGGTGATCGCGGCGACGCGCAACGCGTGGTTCAACTGATGGTTCCGCGCGGGTTGAGCCGGTGTGACGCGCCGGTCCGCTGGACGTTTCGAATGGTGCCGTGAAGGGGGGCGTCGATGAGATACGGCGCGGCGCCGGTGTTGGCCGGGGCCGCATACTGGGGTGTGACCGAGATCGCGTCCGTGGTGGATTCCACATCTGGACTGTCCATCCAGTCGGCCGCGGCGATGACACCCGATCAGGTCCTCGACGCGCTCGGGAGCCGACCGTCAGGACTCACCGGGGCAGAGGTTTCGGCACGGCACGAAGTGTTCGGCCCAAACGCCGTACGTTCTCACCATGCGAGCGGTTGGTCGGTCCTGTCCCGCCAGTTGCAGAGCCCGTTGCTGTGGCTGTTGCTCGCGGCGGCCGCGGTGTCAGGGGTCGTGGGTGAGGGACTCGACGCTCTCATCATTGGGGTGATCGTCGCGGCATCGGTCGGTCTCGGGTTCGTCAACGAGTACCGCGCCGAGCGCGCCGCGGAGGCGATGCACTCGGAGATACGCCATGCTGTGGCAACGACGCGCGAGGGCGCTTTGGTGGACGTCGAGGTGACCCACCTGGTGCCGGGCGACATCGTGCACCTGGGAGTCGGCTCGATCGTCCCGGCCGATGTGCGGCTCCTGACCGCGAGCGGACTCGAGTGCGACGAGTCGATCCTCACCGGAGAATCGGTCCCGTCGGGCAAGTCCCCCGGCCCGGTGTCAAGCGGTGCTCCGCTCGCGGAGCTGTCGTCGTGTCTGTTCATGGGAACGGTCGTGCACGAGGGTGCTGTCGACGCTGTCGTGGTGGCGACCGGCCCGTCGACCCAGTTCGGGAGGATCGCCCTCGGACTGGGTGAACGGCACCCCCAAACCGAGTTCCAGCTCGGCCTCACCCGCTTCTCGGGGCTGTTGGCCAAGGTCGGAGGAGTGTTGAGCGCCACGATCTTCGTGATCAACGTCGCCCTCGGACGCCCGGTCATGGATGCCGTTTTGTTCTCGCTCGCCGTCGCGGTGGGCATCACCCCACAGTTACTGCCGGCGGTCGTCTCGACCAGCCTCGCGACCGGATCGCGCCGTCTCGCGCGGAAGAAGGTGCTCGTCAAGCGGCTCGTGTGCATCGAAGATCTCGGTGACATCGACGTGCTGTTCACCGACAAGACCGGCACCCTCACCGATGGCCACATCAGCTTCGAACGAGCGATCACCGCCACCGGCGACGACAGCTCCGACGTCCTCACGCTTGGACTCGTGTGTAACGAAGCCACCCCGACTGCGGGCACCGCCGCAGGCGGCAACCCTCTCGACGTCGCGCTCTGGGAAGCACCCGGCGCGATTGCCAGCTCCACAACCGCGTTCCACCGGGTCGCCATCGCCCCCTTCGACCACGACCGCCGCTGCGTGTCAGTGCTGGTCGACTGGAACGACCAGCGGCTCGTCATCACTAAAGGTGCCCCTGAAGCGGTCCTCGACCGCTGCGCCGACGTCCCCGACGAGGCAAACCGTGTGCTCGCAACCGAGTTCAGCGCCGGCAACCGCGTGGTCGCCATCGCCACCCGAGTCGCGCTCGAGCTGACGGAGCTCACCACTCGCGACGAGCACGACCTGGTCCTCGCCGGGTTCCTCGTGTTCCTCGACCAACCCAAACCATCCGCTGCCGCGTCGATCGCCCGACTCACCAATCTCGGTATCACCGTCAAGATCGTGACGGGCGACAACCCGGTCGTCGCCGAGACGGTGTGCCGGACTCTCGGTGTCGAGTCGGGCGGGACGCTTACGGGCGCCGACCTCGACGCCCTCGACGAAACGCAGTTCGCCGTTGCCGTGAACGCCGCCACGATTTTCGCCCGGGTCAGTCCCGAGCAGAAGGCCCGCATCCTGCGCGCCCAACGTGACGCCGGCGCGGCGGTCGCATTCCTCGGCGACGGCGTGAACGACGCCCTCGCTCTGCATCACGCCGACGTCGGGATCTCGGTCGATTCCGCCACCGACGTCGCCAAGGACGCCGCGGACATCATCCTCCTCGAACGTGACCTCGACGTGCTCGCCGACGGCGTCGCCGAAGGGCGCCGGATCTTCGCCAACACCATCAAGTACGTCCTCATGGGCACCTCGTCGAACTTCGGGAACATGTTCAGCGTCACCGTCGCCGCTGCGTTCCTGCCGTTCCTCCCGATGCTCCCGTTCCAGATCCTGCTCAACAATCTGCTCTACGACACCAGCCAGATGACCATCCCCACCGACCATGTCGACGAAGAACAGCTCGTCCGCCCCTCGCACTGGGACATCGGATTCATCCGCCGGTTCATGGTCCGCTTCGGGCCGATCAGCTCCGTCTTCGACTTCGCCACCTTCGCCGTCATGCTCTGGGGCTTCGACGCCGTGGCGGCCGAGTTCCGCTCCGGATGGTTTGTCGAGTCGCTCGCCACCCAGACGCTCATCGTGTTCGTGATCCGCACGCGCCGAGTACCGTTTTGGCGGAGCCGGCCATCGCGGCCGCTGCTCGTCTCAGTGTTTGCCGTCGTGTTCATCGGCGCGGTCATTCCCCAGAGCCCTCTCAACAGCACGCTCGGGTTCGCGCCCCTCCCACCGGTGTTCTTCGCCGTGCTCGTCGCCTTTGTTATCGCCTACCTGGCGTGCGTCGAGGTCGCGAAGTACTTCTTCTACAAGGTCCAAGAACCCGTGAGGGCCAAACCACTCCGACGTGGGCACGCCCACCGTGTGCACCGCCTCGCCGCCCGCTACAGCCACCACCAACCACTCCCCTTCCCACTCAAGTGAACGCGACTTCGGGTTGGACCTATTCTCAGCACATGGTTCAAGCCGGGGCCTTGCGTGTCCACGATCTCTGTCGACAGCATCTGTTTCGGAGCCCACCGGCATGTGAGTCACGACGCTTGGAGGCTTCGCAAGTAAGCACCGCACCGCACTGCCGATCTGAGCTCGAGGCTGAAGCGCAGAACGCGCGCACAGAACGCTCGTGGGGTCGCCACTACGGGGAGCGCAGAACGGCACGTACGGGTGCACTCGAGCCGGCGTACTTGCCTGCCGCGGATCCGTGCGGCATTGATCGTGACGTAGCGAGCGCCGAGCGGGCAGTATCGCGGTATGGATGCCGATCAGTGGCCCGACCTGCAGGACCTATTCGCGATCCGGGCGCTGTGCAAGAGGTACGCGGAGGCGGTTGACGCCGGGGACGGGCGCGCGTTCGCCATCGGTGTTCACGTCCGATGGTGACCTCGTCTCCAACTACAGGGGACGGATCGAAGGCGGGCGGCCAACAGCGGCCAGAACCGGCCACTGATCACCCGAGAGCGGACGTTCCCGAATCCGCAGAATCCGTTCCGAGGCCAACCCGCAGCCCTTGCGCCATCCGTTTTTTCCGCCCCGACGGGGGCACGGAGGCCGAGGGCGAGGGCGGGAGTTGGGGTTGCAGATTACTTGGTGGAAACTCGGCCCTCCGCCCCGGCTCCTCGTGCCTTCACGACCTCGAGCGGCCACGACGACGGCCGTCGGGAGTGGCTGAGACCGTCGGCCTGGTGCTCGAAGGCTTCTGAGGGAGTGCCAAAGCGACGGTGGGAGCCTTCAGATGGCCGAAGGCTGCTCGGGCGGCGAGATCGGCGCGGTGCCGCTGGTGGCGATGGAGCGCGATGCCGTTGACCATCAGCGCGTAGCCGAGAAGATTGAGCAGCTGCCGAGCATGGCCGACGCTGTGCGCGCGTCCGAGCCAGAGGGTGTCCTCAGGCCGCGGTTGATCGACTCGGAGTCGTTGCGGCGTGGGTAGAGCTGGGCGAGTCAGGATCCGAAGGCGGGTAGCTGTCCCTGCGCCGTTCGTCAACTTTCGTAGACTGGCCGGGCGCCGAGCGTGCGGAAGCCTGGGCGAAGCAGCGGGGAAGAGACCTAGGTGAGTGCTGACGTGCGCGGAGTCCGGCGACGGGGCGCACCGGGGGTGATGCGACCCGGTCGGCGTGTCATCGGATGACGCGTCGTTCGCGGAGGTCGGCGATGCTTGCGGCGGACTGTCCGAGCTCACGCAGCACGGCGTCGGTGGCGGATCCGGCGAGGACTCCCGGTTCGGGCGTGTCTCGAACGGGAGAAGCGCACGAGGGGCGCGAGGCGCGGATGGTTCTCGAAGATCGGGTGCTCGACCTCGACCACGTATCCAGCGGCCCGCGAGAAGGAGTCGCTCAACATCATCGTCTCGATGCTCTCGGTCGTGACCGCGACGACCTGACGTCAGCACGTCGAAGGTCGTGTTCCGATTCGTCCTTGCCGCGGGTTGCGAACACCGCGGCGAGCACCTCGGCAAGCTCGGCGTCGTTGCGGCCGCGATCAGCTTCGGTGGCGAACCGGCTGTCTCCGGCGAGGTCGACGTGCGCTGTGAGGGCGGTGACGAGCGGCTCCCACTCGTGTTCGTAGGGCGCAGCGAGGAACACCCAACCGTCCGCGGCGTCGTAGACGCGGTATCTCGCGCCGAGTCCGCGTAGTTCGTGGTCGGGTGTCGGTGGTCCGACGTTGCCGGGATAGTCGAGGACGTGAGCACCCATCGTGTGAGTCACCGTCGAGAGCATCGACGCGACCATCGCCTGTCCGCCGGCGCCACGCTCGCGGGCGAGGAGGCCGAGGAGGAGGCTGGTCGCCACGCCGAGGGCAGCGAAACCGTCGGCCTGCGCGATGGTCTGGGTGCCCGAGCCGCTCAGGCGTATCGCGGAGTCACGGACTTGCTCGAGGTCGAGGCCGGGTCGTTCGGGGACGGTGTCTCCGAGGTTGGCCAATGCGATACCGCCGGCCGCGCCCATGCTCGGTGCGAACGACGGGCGCTGCCCGCACGGCGGACCGGTGCCGTATCCGGGGGCGGAGAGGTAGACGAGGTCGGGATTCAGCGCGCGGAGTGTCGTGTCGTCGACGCCGAGTCGCTCTGCCGCGCCCGCTCTGAACCCCTGCAGTACGAGATCGGAGCGTCGGGCCAGTTCGTGGACGAGGGCAAGGCCCTCCGGCGTGGAGAGGTCGACGCATACGCTTTCCTTGCCCTGCATGACCTTCGCCCCGCCAGCTTCGGGAAACGGAAGGATGGTTCGGATCGGGTCACCGTCGAGTGGCTCCACCTTGATGACCCGGGCTCCGAGGTCGGCGAGCAGCGTCGCGCCGAATGGTGCGGCGTACAGAACAGCCAGCTCGAGCACGGTGACGCCGGCAAGCGGCAAGTCATCGGGCACGTCGGCGCCGACGACCGGAGGGGACTCCGACGGCTGGTCGCGGACGTGCGGGGCCGGTGCTCGCCGAGCCGGGGAGCGGCTGATCGACCGCTGCCGGTGTGCGCGTCATCTGCACGAGGGGACCGGGTTGGCGGACGGCCCCGACGCCGGGTTGCGCGATCTCGACCACCTGGCCGTCGTGGACCAACTGGGGATGGTCGAGCACTTCGGGCCCGTTGCGGAACAGCTCGGCGAACACATCGGGGTCCGCGTCGAAGATCGCTTCCCACTCGGCGAGCGTCTTCGTGCCTGCGGCCTCGAGCATCCTCTCCCAGAGCCCGAGACGACGCTCGGCGTCTTCGAACACAGGAATGCCGGCCCATGCGGGATCGGTGAGCATCCACTCGAGGCCCAGAGCCCGCATCAGCGCGACGAAGAGGTGCGGCCGGACCTGGGCAAACTGCAGCCACCGGCCGTCCTTGGTGAGCGGACTCAGCAACATGTACGGGAATGGGCTCGCGGGCACACCCTGGTCGTCGACGACCGCAACGGGCTCGTACGTGTCGGGCCACCGTTCGGCGATCAGGTGGAGGAACCACGCCCAGGTATCGAGCGCAGCGAAGCCCTGCACCAGGTTTGCTTCGACGTGTTGGCCGAGCCCGCTGCGCTCCCGTTCGTACAGCGCGGCGAGGACACCGTGGAGTGCCGTCTGCGATGCCGAGAACGAACACCAGGGTGCGGCGACAAATGGCGGTCGCGCCCCGCGAGTCATGGCGTCGAACGCAGCGTTGACTCCGAGCTTGGCCATGACGAGACCTTCGTAGCCCTTCACCGCTGCGTAGGGACTCGTGCGCCCGAACCCGGTGATCGACGCGTAGACGAGGCGTGGGTTGTCAATGGCGAGATGTTCGAACCCGATTCCGAGTCGGTCTGCGACGCCGGGGCGGAATGTCTCGATGAAGACGTCGGCATCGTGGGCGAGATCGAGCAGCGCATCGCGGCCTGCAGCGCGTTTGAGGTCAAGCTCAATGCTCTGCTTGCCTCGCGGTGAAGAACGGAAGCCAGCCTGGTCGCGGTAAGGCGCTGCCGTGCGGCGGCTCGACCCAAAGCACTTCAGCGCCGAAATCGGCGAATACCTGGCTCACCTGCGCGCCGACGTGAGTAGGCGACAGATCGATCACCTTGAGTCCCCCGAGGG
>CAWAGX010000011.1:0-161238 GCA_963781425.1 uncultured Actinomycetes bacterium
GAACTCGACGACAACCTTCGTACCGAGCAGGCGCGTGAAAAATGCGAGCGCGAGATAGGTGTGCAGTACGGTCCCCGACCACCACTGGAGGACGAGCACATCGGGTCGCTGCCTGCGGACGAAACCGATGGCGTGGAAGATGCTCGGCATCCAGTAGTAGTCGACGCCGTCGAAGACCGGAACGTTGTACGGCAACGTCGTGCTGGTAAGCGGACTGCCGACGCGTTGCCGCCCGGGTACAGCCGGCGCGGCAGCAGTCGCCGCATGAGCAGGATCGAGAGCTCCGATTCGGCTGCGAGCGCGTTCGCGAGGGCGAACGTGTATGCGGTAATGCCGCTCAGGAATCGCTGGCCGGGCCCGACGAGCATGACGTGCCGGAGGCCGTTGGTCGCGCACGCAGGTGCCGCCGGCGTGTCGGAGGGTTTGCATCGGATCACCCGACCATGCCGTCCACGCCGGTCGACCGGGCAGCTGAGCGCGCTGCCGCGGTGACTTGCGGAATGGCGAGGAAGAGGATCCGCTTGACCTCGCGTCGACTCCGACTGATCGAGTCGATGACAACTCCGGCGACAAGGAACAGCGCCGCGAGACAGATCAGCGGGAGACCGAGACCGGGGATGGCCGCCCATGCCGGAAGGAGCTCGCGGGCGGGTCCGGCGGCGAGCGCGCCGAGCAGGCACAGTGCCGTCAGCGCACCGAAGAAGCGCAACGGGCGGTAGTCCTTGCAGAGCAACAGGATGAAACGAAGGATGCGGAGCCCGTCCGGGATGGTTCGGAGCTTGCTCTTCGACGTGCCCGGCCGTTCGCCGTAGCTGACGGGAACGTCCTCGAACGCGACGCAGAGATCGAGCGCATGAATCGTCATCTCGGTCTCGGCCTCGAACCCGCGAGAGGTCGCCGGGAACGACTTCACGTAGTGCCGCGAGAACGCGCGGTAGCCCGACAACATGTCTTCGGAGCCCGCGCCGAACAGCCAATGCACCGTTGTGGTGAGGAGACGGTTGCCCAGCTTGTGCCCGCGGCGGTAGGCGACCCCGGTGTCGTCGATCTCGATGCGGCGACCCACTGCCATCTCGAGATTCCCGCACCGAAGGCGTTCGATCAGCCGCCGAGCATCGGACGCGTCGTAGGTACCGTCTCCGTCGATGAGGACGTAGACCGTTGCCTCCACCTCGGCGAACATGCACCGCAGTACGTTGCCCTTGCCGAGCCGAGACACGCGGCGCACGATGGCGCCGGCGGCCGCCGACATCTCTGCCGTGCCGTCGGTCGACGCGTTGTCGTACACGTAGATTTCGGCACTCGGCAGGGCGCGGCGGAAGTCATTGACCACCCCGGCGATGGTCGGCGCCTCGTTGTGGCACGGGATCAACACTGCGATCTTTAGATCCGGCTCACAGGTCCACGTCTCGACCGCAGGGTCCTCACGGTGGTCGGCGAGATCGATCACGTCGTCGGCTTCAAGTGCACTCAGGTCGATGTGGCCGTTGCCTTGACGGACGTCTACGGGCGGACGGTGGTCGAGTCGGGGGGGCCGGGCGCCGCGTGCCGCCGACTTGAGTTGTTGCGGCTCGGCACTGCACCAGCGGCCGCGCCGGTTGCGCCGAGCCCGCGGTAAGCCCGACAAGCGTCCGCCGATCGACCCCCAGCCCACTGTGCGGCGCCCCCACGTCCACTCGAAGCTTCGTGCAGTCGCTCCGGAGCACACCCATGCCGGATCGACCCTTACCTTGCTGAGTCCGTGAGAGCCGTGGAAATACGTGAAGTTGGTTCGCAGACCGGATTCAGAAGAGCCGGCGGGTGTAATACCGCTTGCCGGACGGTCCCGGCTCGATCTCGTCGACGAACCGAAATGACACCCGACAGTCGTCGCCCAAGGCGGACCGCGTGCCCCGGACGATTTCCCTCTTGTCGTCCGCCGGCACCTCGCCGTGGGCGACGACGTGGTACTCGACCTCGTCCGGGGCGGGCTGAAGGATCTGGAAGGTTCCCACCCATGGCCGGTAGGCGAGGAGTTGGACGAAGTAGCCGCCCGCCACGAGCACGCCGGCATCCGTGAGAAACGTGTCGACGGTTCGGCCGGCGACGCGTGCGAGTCGAGGTCCTTTCCGCCCGCACGGGCACGGCTCGTCGGTGGTTCGCACCGCGCGATCACCGATCCGGTAGCGGATGAGCGGCATCGCCCTGTTGGTGAGACCTGTCACTACGATGTCGCCCTCGACGCCGGGGCCCACCGGCACGTCGTCGTGGTCGAGAACCTCGAGGTAACAGCACCACGGCAGGATGTGGAGTCCGGTGCCATGGCCGCACTCTCCTGCCATGTCACCGATCTCCCGCGACCCGTACCGGTCGAACACGCGGCACCCGAAGGCTCGTTCGATCTGCTCCCGCATGTGGTCGTAAAGCATGCCGGCGGTCGTGATCACGCCCAGTTGCGGCGGAACATCGATACCCTCCGCCGCCGTGAATCCGACCTCGAAGCCGGCCTGGGCGTAGGAGAGCACCAGCTTGGGTGGCCCCTTGCGCACCACCTCGAGGAATCGGCGCATCGAATCGCTGTCGAGGCGGAACGCGTTGAGCAGGGAGCGGTGCAACATGGCGTTGGCGAACCGATTCCGGAAGGATTCGCTGCCCTCCGCGATGTCGCGCTCCGAGCCCCAGATGAAGACCTCCGGACGGCCCAAGCCGCCGCCCGCCCATGTCGAATACACCTCTTGGATCGTGACAATCCGTGCGCGGTGCTCGGCGTCTTGGATCAGCTTCAGCGGTTCGCCGGTCGAGCCGCCGGTCGCGTTCTCGTACCAGGATGAACGGTCCCCCACCGACGACGTCAGCTGCTCCCCGGCCGCGCGGATTGTGTCCTTGGTCAGGATCGGCATCCGCTGCAAGAACGCGACCGGATCGTCGAGGCCCGCGCTCCCTCTGTTGCCGGATGTGATACCCGAGACTTCGCGGTAATACGGCACTGTCGCCACGGCGTGGCGCAATATCTCACCCAACGCGAGAGTCGGGTCAGGAGCGGTACGCGTTCGATCCTGTGCGAGGTACTCGCGGTAGTACCTGGGCAGCTGGCTGCCCATCAGCCGGTGCAGCGTCAGATAGCTCGCCGACCGCAGCCGCGTGGAAAGCACTAGCGCCCGTCGGTCGCGAGCGCCTGGTCGATGTCTTCGATGAGGTCGTCCACGTGCTCGAGGCCGACCGAGAGCCGGATCATGTCGGGTGTGACACCGACGAGTTGCAGCGCCGCGACGTCGAGCTGGCGATGCGTCGTCGAGGCCGGATGCGCGACCAGAGACTTGGCATCACCCATGTTGACGACTCGCTTGAACAGCTTCACGCAATCGAAGAATCGGATGCCGGCGTCGTATCCGCCCGCCCCGAACGTGATGATCGAGGGGCAACGACCCTTGAGGTACCGCGTCGCGAACTGGTGGTCGGGATGGTCGGGGAAACCGGCGAAGCTCACCCATGCGACGGCGGGGTGCGAGGCGAGGTGGGCGGCGACGGCGCGCGCGTTCGCCTCGTGACGCTCCAACCGGACCGCGAGCGTCTCGAGTCCTTGCAGCAGGAGGAAAGTGTTGAAAGGTGAGAGGGTCGCGCCCGTGTTGCGCAACCCTACAGTTCGGCATCGCACGACGTACGCGGTATCGGGGAAGCGCTCGGCGTACACCACGCCATGAAATGCCGGTTCCGGCCGGGTCAGCCCGGGGAATCGATCCGCGTGCTCGGCCCACGGGAACCGGCCGCCGTCGATGATCATGCCCCCGAGCGTCGTACCGTGGCCGCCGACGAACTTGGTCAGCGAGTGCACGACAACGTCAGCCCCGTGCTCGAACGGCTTGACGAGCATAGGGGTCGCGACAGTGTTGTCGACGATGAACGGGACACCTCGCGCATCCGCAACATCGGCGACCGCGCGGAGGTCGACGATGTTTCCCGCGGGATTGCCGATGCTCTCGCAGAAGACGCCCTTGGTGCGATCGTCGATGAGTGTGGCTATCGACGCGGCACGGTCATCGGCTGCAAACCGGACCTCGATCCCGAAGGTCGGGAGGACAGACGCGAAATACGTATAAGTCGCACCATAGAGCTGCGGAGCAGACACCACGTTGTCGCCCACGCCGACGAGGTTCAGGACCGCGCCCGACACCGCGGCGGCGCCCGAGCTGGTGCACAGCGCGCCGGTCCCTCCTTCGAGCTGGGCCATTCGGCGTTCGAGGACGTCGACGGTGGGATTGTTCAATCGGTTGTAGTGGAACCCAGGTTCGTCGAGATCGAACACCGCGCCGGCGTGTGCCGCATTCTCGAAGTCGTGCGTGACGGTTTGGTACACGGGGACGGCGACCGCACGGGTCGAATCCGGCGTGTAGCCGCCGTGGATGGCGATGGTCTCCTCGCGCATGAGATCAATCTCGGAGGAGAGCGCAGCGGTGGCTCGTGCTCACGACCAGACCCGCTCGCGAGCGAACCTGCGCCGCCCGAGCGGCGACATACCGCACCCAATTGGCCGAGAGTCGTCGAGCAGACTGTTCCCACCCGTTCGCCAGGCCGGCCACGATCTGCGCGTACGGGAAATCCGCTTCGCTGTGTCGGGCCGACCCCTCGACGACGCCTGCCCGAAACGCCACAAGGCGCTCCGCGCCGTCGGCATCGAGATACCCGACGGGCACCTGTGGGTACGTGAGGCGCTCGCCGGCGAGGAACCGTCGCACGTCGCGACGATCTCGCGCAACAGCGTCTCGGTGCCGTACTCGAGATGGCCCTGGCATAGGACGAAGAGGCAGCGCCCGCGCCTCTTTACCGCGACCGTCCAGCCGGCCTCGCCGCTCCGCAGCAGCGTGGTGTAACCGCTCGCATGGAGCCGGGCCGTCGGTACGTCGTTGAGCCGCGACTGTGGCACAACGGCGCGATCACCGAGTCCGTGCAGCAGCGGGTGTGGGTGGCGCACGTCATTCTCGAACACACCGCTGCACTTCTCCGGAAGTGGCTGCCGCTCGATGCCGTCGAAGATCAACAAAGCCGCATGTGCGGCGAGGCAAGACAACATCGTGGAGAAAGTCGCGTGCTCGGCCCACACGATCAGCTTCGCGAGCGAGTCCCAGTACGGCTCGGTGGTGACGTCGGACGCCACGGGCTCGGTGCCGGTGATGATCAGCGCGTCCGGGGGGTCGTCCCAGATCTCTTCGAGTGGACGGTACCGATGTTTCAGCGACGCTTGCGCGGCGGCGCCGCGTTCGATCCCCGGGAGGCCGTAGAGGCTGATATCGATGTCTGCGCCCGATGTCGAGCGGACCAGATCGACGAACTGCCGCTCCGTCGCGTCGAACGCGGCGTCGGGCATGTTGTTGACAAGCGCGATCTTCGGCGCGCACGGACCGAGCCCGAGCACGTCAGCACGCGATTCGGTCGATGCAGGTCTGGACGTCGACGAAGGCCCGGATCCTGCTCTTGGGCGAGGGGATGTAGTGATTGAAGTAGCGGATCCCCTCAGTCAGCACGCCGAAGACCCAGATCCGCTCCGCGAGTCCCCCACGGCATTGACAGGGTGGAAGTCCTCCGACATGTCGATGCTTCCAACCTCTACGTCGCCGTATCGGAACTGTTGGATCCGACCCGTTTCATGGAGCCCGCGAGGAGCGGAGACGCCGATCGATGCACCGTCGGGTCCTCGAGGTATCCCTGGATCAGACAGTCGACCCGCTGCGAGTAGGCCCGAGCAAGGGTGCGGGAACCGACAAGAGTGCGCGATCCGTCGCATTCGAAGGTCGGCGCGGGCCCGAAGGGTGTCCGGACGACTCCGGCGTCCATGAGCGCCAACAACTGCTGGGAACGCAACGCGGGCGGTCCGGCGACGAGGCGATGGATGCGGTTACGGATGTTCTCCTGGAAGTCGACGTACGAGGCGTGCGAGATGCCACCGAACTCGATCGCCGACCGCATCGGGTCGCGCAAAATCCGCAACACCTCGTAGGCGTGTTTCACGGGGCTCGACCCGCCCGGCATCAGCGATGCGTCGAGATCGGACTCGACCATCTCGTAGAGATGCCGCTCGTAGTCTGTCGACGAGTCGAAAGTGCGCTCCGCGTCGCCGAAGAAGTCCGCGGCCGCGTCGAACTTCCCGTATTGGCGCTCAAGCGACTCGATCGCAGTCACGAAGTCGCCGTTCGTCCACACGGTGGTCAAACTGCTGCGCACCGCCGCAGCGGGACTCGATCCACCTGCGAGTTTCGCCGATTGCACGTAGTACCTGAGCTGCATCTCGGCGAAGATCGGGGGAAGGAGATCCGCCCGAAGGTCGAGAGGCCGACCGGAATGGGCCCACGCTGACGCGCCGCCCCGGGCAAACAGGGAGGCGGTGGCGATCGCCGGCTCGTATTCGCCGGTCTGGTCGACCCCCGATACCGCCTTTGCGCAGTACCGCGAGGCCGCTGCGCGACGCGAGATAGATCACGGGCTCCCGGCCGTTGCGCTCGTAGCGCATCCGCTGCCCCTCGTCGACGAAGCTGCCACCGCGTCCCACGGTCAAGGCGGTAACGACGTCGGTTGCGACGAGGCCCATGCCGGTCACCCCGACCGATACTCCGTCGGGCAGCGAATCGACATATCGCTGCACGGGATACGGACTGGTCAGGTCGAGGCCGGCGACGCCGCTGTCCGGAACGTTCGGGGTATGACCCGAGGTCAGGATCACGTGGTCCGCCCGGATGACGCCGCCGTTGGCCAGCACGACCTCCTCACGGCCCCCGGCGTGCGGCACTATGTCGACGGCCGCGGTGCTGTGGTGGACGATGTCCAGGGTCGGCGGCACGGCGGCGACGAGCGCCTTGTAGAACCATTGGAGGTACTCGGCCATTACCCTGCGCGGCAGGAAGTCGTGCGGGGTGATCTCCCGCCCATCACCGACGCGGCAGGCATTTCCGTTCCAGCGGTACCCGAGGCGATGCGCCCATTCGTAGAGACCGAGGCCGTAGCGGGGCCGGGGATGGTCCCCCTCGTTCGGATCGGGGTACATCGACAGCTGCCCGCACGGGTTGTTCATGAGCAGGTAGTCGGGCTGGGTAACTCCGTACACCCCGGCACCCGGCGCCGACGGCTCCACGACATGGACGCGGACCTCGGCGCCACACGTATGGTCCCGACGCTTCCCGGTAACGATGCGCTCCAACGCGCACAGGCCCCACGAGCCGAGCCCGACGACGGCAATCTCGATCACGCCGCGAACCGATGATCGTGCGCCGTGCCGCCGGCGACGTCCAACGCTACTCCCCGTTCGAGAAGACTCCTCCGCCTCTCTGGTAGAGCATCCAGCGCCGCTGGTAATACATCGCGCCCAAAGGTTTCCGAACCGAAGCCTAAGGACACGGGCGCGCTCCGAGGAGAAACCAGTCGGTACGCAGCTGCCGGGGCTCTCCGCGACGCGTGAGGACCAGTCGCATGACACCGGGCACCACCGCTCGGAAGGTGACGTCGCCTTCTTTCGGTTGAGCGACCAGCGCGAGTTCGGACCCGTCCAGCTCCAGTTCCGCTCGCAGCTGGTCCGGTGGGTCCAGGCGACCGGACAGGTCCCAACCGGAGTCGGTGGCGGTGATCGAGAGTTGGAGCTGCGAGCTCGCGTGTTGGAAGACGAGCCAGAAGCGGTCGGACGGGGTCGCGCCGTCGGCGAGCGAGTCGTACACCAGCTTGAGGACCTCGCCCCGGTCCGAGACCTGCGCGTAGGCGGCCAGGGCCTGAGCGCGTACCGCATCGGGAACGTCAGCGCCTTCTCGAAGGTCGGACGGCTGGCGCTTCGGGCCTTCGGAATCGCTCACCTCCGGCATGATCGCCAACGTAGCGACCGAACTTGAACCCCGTTCGGCGAAGTTGCGCTCAACGACCACCAAGTCGTCCGGTATGTGTGACGGCCTCTCTTGCTTGTCTTGCTCGATCTGGCCACTCTCCGTAAGATCCTGCGGCGGCGGTAGGTCCACGGACGGCACGTGGGGGCTATGCAGAATCTCGAGAACCTACAGATTGAGTCCGATGTGGCCGTGCTCGTGATGCGGGCCGCGGAGGGCGATCGAACTTCATGGGAGGCGCTCGTCGACCGGTTCGCCTCCATGGTCCTGGCGGTTGCCCGCAAATGCGGACTGAGCGCGGCGGACGCGGCCGACGTTTCGCAGACGACATGGATGCGGTTGGTCCAACATCTCGACGGTATCGAGCAGCCCGGGCGCGTGGGCGCCTGGCTCGCGACCACCGCCCGCCGAGAGTCGCTGAGAGTGCTGCGAATGTCGGGGCGCCAGATCCCGACGGACCACGACGAGATCACCAATCTCGGTGCGCCGCGTTCCGCGGCCGACTGGAATCTCCTGCACGCCGAGCGCAACGACGCGCTCTCCGCGATCTTCACCGACCTGCCGCTCCGCTGTCAGTGGATCCTGGGTTCGCTGGCGGAAGGCGGCGCGATGAGCTACGAGGACTTGGGCAGATTGCTCGACATGCCAATCGGCAGCATCGGCCCGACGCGCGCGAGATGCCTCGAACGTTTGCGTCGACTCGCTTCTGGATTGGGTCTCAGCATCTCCGACGTAGAACCTGACTCGCGGCCGACGAACCGGTCTCATAGATCAAATTCCCCGTTGTCCGAGAGTTGACCGAGGAAACTCCCCTAGTCAACGTGGGTCACGCAATGCGTGCCGCCCGCCCGTCGCGGGAGAGGCGACGCCGGTCAATCCAGGAAACCAAGGCGTTACAGTCCGAGTTGGCGCCACCTTCGCGCTAGATGCGCAGCCCAAGTACCGCCTTATCTGCTCGGCGTGGTGCTGTCGAGAAACCGCACGCCGTCAAGGTCGAGGACGACTTCACCGCTCGCGTGGTCAACGGCGGGGATCACGGCCTCGTGGATCGCTTCGGCGGTCGCGATGTCCAAGCCGGCGGGCAGCCGAATGACGATGCTCGAATCCGACTGACATTCGGTGACCAGCTCAGGCTCGCGCGCCTGCTGATAATCGACGCCAGGTGCGACGCGCCGGTCGATGTGGTCGGCGCCGAACACGGCGGGAAGGACGGTGCCGTCGCAGGCGCGACGGAATGACATCCGCAGGCGCTCGTGGAGGTGACTTCGTAGCGCGGGCCCAGGTGCCCGTGAAGCGAGTTGCGACTTCTACCCGGTCTCCCACGCGGAAGCGGCTGACAGCGGTGCGGCGGGTTTCCGTTCACCCTCCCTGGTCCGATCCGATTTCGGTCCTATGCGAGCAATCGGCGCAGGCCGCGGATTCACAACGCAATCACTACAGCGAGTCCAACTCCGCCACCCGCCAGGGCGAGCCATGCCCCGATCATCGTGCGCGCCCGAGGGGGCAATCACGCGTCGAAGGAGGGGCTGTGTGCACACCCGGTCGGTTCGGCGTCGTGCTGTGCGTCGGTTGCGTGGCTTCGTCGCCGACGTACTCGAGGCACGGAGCACGACGTCGAACGCATCGTGGCCAAACGTTCGGACGGAAGTCAGCATTCTGGGCCGGCCCCTCCTCGCCCTTGCAAGAGTTCGCGAGCACAGGGCCGCAAAGTCGCTCAAGACGTCTTGGTGCGCGAGCCACGAAATGGTGCTCTGAGCTGCACCTTGAACGCCGGCGCGTCGTCACCAATGGTGTGGGCCGCTCCACGGCTCCGCGCATCGCCTCATAGCTTGCGGCGCGATCGGCCAGAAGCCCTCCTGGCTCGCGCAACCGGCATTCGGTCTTAGGACGTGCGGGGGGCCGGCCGATAGAGATGCTCGCCGGAGGTCGCCAGCGTCGTGTGGCGGTCGGTCGTGTTGAGTGAACGGGGGTGTGCGGGTGTGGTCGTGGACTCGGACGATGGTCTGCGGCGCAGTCCTGTGCTGGCTGTGCTCGACGATGACGGTCGCGGCTGGGGCAGGCACTACTTCGGGCCCGTTTGTGTTTTCGGGTTCGCTGCCGCGGGTGACGTCGGAGCCCCCCGGCCGAGTGTTCGCCGCGGCCGCGGCCGTGTCCGATGGCGATCATGTGGTGTTGTACGGGGGCCAGGATCCGGCGTCGAGCGCGACCCCCGGGCTGGGCGACACCTGGGTGTATGACGGGACCCATGGTTGGGTCGCGAAGTGCGGCACGACCGCGCCGGCCACAGCGCCGTGTCCGCCGGGCACGCGCGTCGGCGCAGGGCTCGGGACCGGTCCCGATGGCGTGGTCTTGTACGGCGGGTTCGCGAACAGCCTGGGTGACGGGTCCCTCGAGGCCGACACTTGGCGCTGGAACGGCAGTGTGTGGACGCAGGTCTGCGCCGGCGGGGCATGTGGGCCGGGACCGCGC
The DNA here is from genome assembly GCA_963781425.1 of uncultured Actinomycetes bacterium. Lineage (GTDB taxonomy): Bacteria > Actinomycetota > Acidimicrobiia > IMCC26256 > PALSA-610 > DASQHW01. The sequence goes on from CAWAGX010000011.1 coordinate 10,305, forward strand.
GCCGCGTTCGCGATGGCGGGCAATGGCACCAAGGTCGTGTTGTTCGGTGGCTTGACGTCAACCGGTCAGGTCAACGACACGTGGGCGTTCGACGGAACGTCATGGACCCAAACCTGTGGCGCGCCGCTGCCGACCGCGTGTGGTCCTGCGCCGCTTGCAGCATCGTCGATGGCCTGGGACGGCACCCACTTCGTGTTGTTCGGCGGCGCCGACGTAAGCGGGGGCGGCGCGGCTGTCGACGATACGTGGATCTTCGACGGCGTCGCCTGGACCAAGGCGTGCGGCAGCTCGAATGGTGGAACCGCGTGTGGGCCGCCCGGCCGCGGGTTCGGCGCGTTCAGCTACGCACCCCATACCAACAAGGCGCTCCAAGGCGCGGTCCTCCTGGTCGGCGGAGACCTGTTCGCCAGCAGCGGCAGCGCCACCGCGTATCGCGACGCCTGGCTGTGGCGCGACGCCCGCTGGACAAGGCTTTCACCGCCCTGGCATGGGCCGCCAGTGTCATGGCCGAACGCCGGGTTTCCGCCCGCGGGACCGGCTCCGCTCCTCGGGCTCGCCGCGCCACGCGCCGCGCAATGCCAGATCCTTTTCCTTGGCCAGTCGGTTGCGACAAGCGGCGCCAACCCTGACGTCCGTTCTCACAGCTACATCGGCGGTCGTGACCTCACCGGCGACGCGCGGCCCGACAGCTGTGTCGCCGCAATCCCGACCGCAACACCGCCTCCGCAGTCGGACGTGGCCACACCGCTGCCTGCGGCCGAACTTCCCCGGACTGGGACCACAACACTCCCGCTCCTCGCGCTCGGCGTCACGACGCTCAGTACCGGCCTACTCATCGTCGCCCGGCGACGAGTCCAAACACCCGCAGCGGAACACTCTGTGACAAACGAGTAGCTGCCGCAACAGAACCGCGCCTGACCAAATGGGCGTAAAGCCTGCCCGCTGCAGCCGGGCGCTGCCTTCGCTATGACATTCGCGCCCCCAGTCCATCGCTCCGGACGGCGGACCGACCTTGACCCGCTCGCGTTCAGTGGACGCCGCAGTAGTAGTCGCAGCCGCTCCGATGTCAAAACGACGCACGGCACCGGGTCACCTTCGTGGCGTGACTCGCGGCCGCGGCAGCCGCCGGGGTTCGTCATCCTCGGTGCATCTCGCGACCGTCCCGTCGGCATGAAGGATCAGTCCGGCGCGACAGTTCCCCACGTCGTCTAGCGCGGGTACCGCTGTGATGCGTGGGCGGTGCGCCAATCTGCCGTCTTGAGTTTGAGCCTCCGCGCAGCGTTCACCCGCGCGGTACGGAGCGTCGACGCGCTTGGCGACGACCCCCTTCGACGTCGTGGCCCGCGCACGCTTTGAGGACGTCGCCGACGAGCCGCGCAACCGGCGCACGGCATACCAGGCCGAGACGTTGTCGAGCTCGAGCCCGTCGAGCAGCGCGCGCCGCTCCGAATAGGCCGGTCGATGATGGGCGCGTCGAAAGCGAGCACGTCGACGCAACGAAAGGCAGTGGCACGCGCCCCTTGCGCGCCGCGACGCCGGGGAGGACGCCATAGAAGTCGTTCGCGCGCCTTGGCCGGCGACGGCTCGCCGTCGAGCGCGACCGGAACATCCACTGCGTCGGCAAGCGGTGCGAGCTCGGGCAACCTTTCGGTCACGTGGCCACGCCGTGTCCACACGCGGAACTCGCTCTCGATCGCGACGATGACTCGCCACCCGTCGAACTTCGGTTCCATGACCCACCGGCCGACGAGCGAGCGGGGTGCGACACCTTTGCCGCCGGGCGAGCGCGCCCCGAGTCGTCGTGCTGGGCACCCGGCTTGCTCGAGCTATATCGCCGTGAAGGACGAACCCCTCACCCGTCGCGGCACCTCAAAGACGTTCCATCGAGACGTGAACAACTACTCGAGAGTTGTCAGGTCGGCGGTCGGGCCGGCCGATGTCAACTTCGTGAGCAGACGCGCAGCGAGGCTTCGCGCGCCGGAGCCTGACACCGCCGGATTCGACGACACCGACCGGTCCTCTGCGGGCAACCTCACTCGCAATACCACTGCTGGGCAGGACGGCCCGGCGGGCTCCGGCACGGGCCATGACGCTGTCCGGGCCACCCGGCGCCGTTACGCGAGTGGCTGGCTCGGCCGCTATATCGGATTGCTCATCGCAGGCATCGCCGTCGGCGGAGCTCTGCTGCTGTGGTTCGTGGTGTCGGCACGCTCGCCTTCTGTGAATCAGTCCCCGAAGTCGTCGGCGGTATTCGGCGCATGGCACATCTTCTACGACACCCAGGCGCCCGCCATCACCATTGTGATCGGTGCGATTGGTCTCGGTGTGATCTTCGCCGCCGGCGTGGCCCTCATCGAACGGCTTGTCATGGACCGATCGCGACGCTCAACCGATGCGGAGGTGAAGCTGCTCGCCCCCAAGCTCGTGATGGCCGAGACCCGTGGCGGGTTCGGCGGGCCCGTCACGGTCACCGTCGTCATCCCGGCCCACAACGAGGCGGCCTCCATCGGAGCGACGCTTGACTCGCTCGGTGCCCAGGATCGTGCGCCGAACCGTGTCATCGTCGTTGCTGACAACTGCACCGATGCGACCGAAGCCGTAGCGCGAGCGCACCGGGCGGAGGTATTTGTCTCCGTGGGCAACACCCAGAAGAAGGCGGGGGCACTCAACCAGGCGTTCAGCGGACTGCTCGACGGACTCGGAGACAACGACGTCGTAATGTGCATGGACGCCGACACCGTGCTCGACGACGGCTTCCTCGCCGCAGGCGTCCAGCGCTTCACCAGCGATCGCGCCCTGATGGCAATCGGCGGCCTCTTCTACGGCGAAGCAGGCCACGGCATACTCGGCCAGCTCCAACGAAACGAGTATGTGCGGTACTCACGGGAGATCCGGCGCCGGCGCGGGCGCGTGTTCGTGCTGACCGGCACAGCATCGATGTTTCGAGCCCGGGCGCTACGAACCGTCGCCGAGAGCAGAGGACGCCTGCTGCCAGGCGTTCACGGCGATGTGTACGACACGGCCGCGCTCACTGAGGACAATGAGCTGACCCTGGCGATCAAGTCGCTCGGAGGCCTCATGGCGTCCCCCGATGGCTGCCGGGTGGTCACCGAGCTCATGCCCACATGGCGCAACCTGTGGACCCAGCGGCTCCGTTGGCAGCGGGGAGCCCTGGAGAACCTTGGCGCCTACGGACCGGCTCCCACGGTGCTTCGCTATTGGGCCCAACAGATCGGCATCGGCTACTCGGTCATCGCACTCAGTTCATTCTGGCTGCTCATCATCGTCACCGCCCTCGCCACGGACCGGTGGGTGTGGTTCCCGTTCTGGCTCGGCGTGGGAGGCCTGTTCGTTGCCGATCGGGTCGTCAGCGCCTGGAGCGGCGGATGGAAGGCACGTCTGCTCGCGGTGCTGCTGGTCCCCGAGCTCCTCTACGACATGTACCTCGACGTCGTCTACGTGAAGGGCATCGTCGACATCACCTTCGCGTGGAACGCCATGTGGGGTCATGTGGACCACGCACCGCAACCCACCACTGCGACCAACCGGACCCAACAGCTCGATACCGCGGAGGTGACCACGTGACCGGCATCAGGCTCCTCGCCGGCATCGTGCTGCCGCAGAGCACCATGCACACCGCATGGTTCGACGTGCTGAGCGTGTTCGTGGCCGTCAACACGGTCCTGTACCTGACCCTGGCGATCATCAAGCTCCTCCCGAAGGCCTACCTGAGCGACTGGGTCGACCAACGCAACCGACGTGCCGAGAGCCGCAGCATCTACCCCGACAACGAGGGCGGCGCTCAGCTCTAAAGCCGCCTCCGACAGCCCTCAGCCCGACGTCGAAGCCGATCTGGAAGCTTTCCGCTCGAGGCTCGTTCGGTCCTTCAGCGCACCACAGTGAACAACTGCCATGCGCCGGGCACGCCCTTGAGCGGGTGCTCACCCCGATCGTTGAAACCGATTCCCGATCCAGTCACCAAGTCGGTCACCGTTCGCGATACCCAAACCTCGCCCGGCTGCGCACACCCCTGGACTCTGGCCGCGATATGCACGCCGATCCCCGCGACGTCATCCCCGCGTCGCTCGACTTCACCGGTGTGCACACCGACGCGCATTTCCATGCCGAGCTGGCGCGCGCCATCACAGATCGCAAGCCCACATTGAATCGCGCGCGCCGGACTGTCGAACGTTGCAAGGATGCCATCACCCGTGGTCTTGACCTGCCGACCGCCGAAACGATGTACCTGACGCGCAGCCATCCGGTCGTGGCTATCGAGCAGCTCACGCCAGCGACGGTCCCCGAGGCCGGCCGCCCGCGTTGTCGAGTTCGACGATGTCACTGAACAGAATCGTCGCCAACATCCGCTCGGTGTTGATGTCCCTCTCGTTCCGGTCAGGAACTCCTGCAGCTCCTCGAACGCATCAGTGTCACCGACAAAGGGAAGATGATCCGCACCGGGCAGTTCGATGAGCTTGGCTCCGAGGATGTGTTCGGCGAAATACCGACCATGACCGACTGGGATTAGCGCATTGTCCAAATCGATGCAGCACCATCGCCGGACTGTCGATCAGCGGCACGACCGCGCGGACATCTGCAGCGCTCCCCAAAAACATTGCTGCCCTGGCAATCGACGGACTGGCGCCCCGCTCGCCCGCACGCTTCCACCAGGATCGAAACTCGACACATGACGATCCCCGCTCTTGGCGTACTGAATCTCCCCGACTTCCACACGGGGCAGCCTACGAGCCTCCACCGCGAAGCAGCCACGTCCGTCGACTCGCGCGGTCCGGGATACGGGACTGCTCCCCGAGTCCGCGAAGACACCACCGATGAGCCTTGACGCGTTCGTGCCTATCCGCCAGCGGCAAACGGGACGTTGGCGCGACTCACGACAATATGGCCACTCGTTCGGTCGCGGTTCATCTGCCCAAACATCTGTCCGTATAGCGCTCGTGCGCTCAACATGAAGGAAGTGATCGCCAAGCGTCCGGGCCTTTTCGATCCTCGACGATGGAGCAGGCTCGCCTTTCGCACCTCAGCGCACGAGGCGTACCGTGCGTGCGGCAAGCGTCCCCTCGCCGGGGGTAGGAAGCGCGTCGCGTAGCAAGGAGAGTTCGGTGTCGAGACCACTGGTCGTGGATCTCCGGGACGAGGCAGCGCTCGACCCCAGATTGACGGGCGGGAAGTCGGCGGCGCTGGCGCGAGCGTCAAACGCCGGTATCGGGACGCTCCCGGGCGTGGTGCTGACGACCGCGTTCTCCGACGCGGCGGACGAGGGCGCGGACGTCGAAGCACATCCGGCCGTCAAGGAGGCGTTCGCGCGGGCCGCCAGCGACGGCCGTGCGCTCGTTGCAAGAAGCTCGTCGGTGGTCGAGGACACCGCGGACTCCTCAATGGCCGGGCAGTTCGATTCGGTCATCGGGATTCGTGGCTTCGACGCCTTCACGGTCGCAGTGAAGCAGGTGCTCGACTCGCGCGTGCGCGCGGCGCCGAGAACGAGCCCATCGCGGTCCTGATCCAACCTTTGCTCGAGCCCACGTTCGGCGGGGTCATGTTCGGCGGCGATCCGGTCACCGGTCGGTCGGACTGTCGTGTCATCTCCGCGGTGCACGGCGCGCCGGAGAAGCTCGTGAGTGGAGAGGTCCGCGGTTCCCGCTACGTGCTGACTGCGAGTGCGAAGGTGCTCGACTTCGAGGCGAACGACGGACCGACACTGGGACGCCCCCACCTTCGGCGACTCGTCGCGTCTCGAGCTCGGTCGCTTTGGTGTTCGGCGGACCGCAGGACATCGAGTGGGCGCTCGCGGAGGATGGCACGCTGTGGCTGCTCCAATCACGACCGCTGACCACCGAGCTGCGCGGCACACCGCGCGGGCCCATCTATGGTCCGGGCCCGGTCGCGGAAACGTTCCCCGAGCCCCTGACGGAGCTCGAGTACGACCTCTGGGTGCCGCCGTTGCGTGATGCTGTGCGCGAAGCGGTATTGCTCTCCGGAGCGGCGACGCACGCGGAGATCGACGCCAGCGAGATCGTGATCGCCGTCGACGGCCACGTCGCCATCGATCTTCGACTCGCGGGAGAGGTCTCGCCGAAGCACGGGCTCCTCCAGAAACTGAACCCGATCCCCGCCGCGCACCGGCTGCGCGGAGCATGGCGCGTCGGCCGGTTGCGCGCGGCGTTGCCCCGCTTGGCCGAGCACCTCCTCGACCGCGTGGATGCCGACCTCGAGGCGGTGCCTGCCCTCTCCGATCTCACGAGCCGCCAGCTCATCGCGCTGTTGCATCGCAGCCGGGCGATCCTGCGTGCGTTGCACGCGCACGAGATCCTCATGGGCATGCTCACCGACACGGGCCGCAACCGCATGACCGGTGCGTCGGTGGCGCTGCGAGTGCTTGTCGAAGCACGTCAGGACGGCCTGAGCGACGCCGACATCCTCTCGCGAAGTCCCGTTGTGCTCGCGCTGACGCCGCCGCGGGTGGCGCCTGCGCCGGTGCTGCCTGCCGATGCGTCCGCGATCCATCTCGGCCGTGACGAGGACAGCGGCAACGACAACGGCATCTTGCGTGAGGCGCTCCGGCTTCGGGTGCGGTGGATGCAGGAGGTTTCCGGCCGGGCCGCGTGGGAGCTCGGTAACAGACTCACGTTGGCCGACCAGCTGACCGAGCCCGAGCTGATCCGGCACATGACACTCGAACATGTCGAGGCGGTCGCGACCAAGCGCGCGGTCGTCATTCCCGCCCTCGTGGCGACCCACTTCCACGAGTTCGGATCCCCGCTCCCCGCGGCGTTCCAGATCTCCGACCGCGGCAAGGTGATCCGCGCGCAGACTGCGCGGCGAGGTTGGTGGAGGCACAGGCGCGGGCGGTGGCGTCGCCAGTGGACCGGTCACCTACGACACCGAGAATCCGCCGGCAGGTTCGGTGCTCGTCACCACGACACTGCAACCGGGGCTCGCTCCCCTGCTCACCCGGCTCAACGGCATCGTCGCAGAAACCGGTTCCGTCCTGTCGCACCTCGCGATCCTTGCCAGGGAGGCGCGTATCGCGACGGTGGTGGGTTACGCAGGCGCATTGGACGACTTGCCCGAGGGTGCTGTTGTGCACGTCGACGGCGAGAGTGGACAGGTCACCATCCAAGAAGAGGGGACATCATGAAGGTCATCGCGTGGCTCGCCGGGATCAGCACTCTGTTGACAGGTGCGCTCTACATGATCGTCTCACTCAACCGTTGGGAGTGGACCCGCGCGCTGTTCTTCGGTCTCATCGTCTTGATCGCCGAGGTTGGGCTCGCGACCGGAGTCGTGTTGCGGCGGCTCACTCGCCTCGAACACTCACGAACTGTCGACCGGGCGATCGCCGAGATCCTCCGGGAGACGCGTCCCACGCGCGACCGGTTCGCCTGGCTCAAGCGGTCGGCCGAGCAGTCGAACGTGTTCATCACGTTCCTCGTCGGCGGAGGCGTGTTGCTCTCCGGGATCGCGTGGGTCGTCGATCGGGTTGCGGCAAAGACGTCGTCACCCGCGGGCGAGCAACGGCTGGCGAGCGATCTCGCCCCGATCAGCTACCCGCCCGGGGGCTTGCTGCTCGACGACATCACGGTGCTCGCGCAGGACGTGCCCGGTGCCGATGACGTACAGATTCGCAAGCTGTTGCGCCGCGCCGGTCACTGAGCATGCGCGTCGAGATCAAGCTCCTCCTCGCCGGGGTCGGTATCGCGATCGGCGTGGCCGCGGTGGTGGCGTTGCGCGAAGCCACGCTGTCGACCCATGAGCCCGTCGCTCCCGACTCACAGATCGAGGTCGTGGTGAAGGGGCGGTCGAAGGGCGGCGAGGCAGGTCAGACCGTCGAGGAGATGGTGCAGGCGCAGCTGCTTGCCTGCCGTCTCGAAGTGAGCTCGGACCTACTCGGTCCGATCGAACCCCAGGGGAACAACCGCTTTCGCGCCGTCCTCACGCCGTCGATGGACGAAACGAATCGCAGACAGTTTCGTGGCTGTCTCGAAGACTGGCGTATCGACCAGTTCCAACTCGACGTCATTCGACTCGGGGACGGCCCCGACAACGACGATTGAACGACGGGTCGGCCTGATCGGGACTACTGCCACCGCGGCGCCCGAACGAATGCGCGGTCTCGACAAACTGCTCCGCCACCGCGACGCCGATGATGGCGAGAAGCAGACTGCCGACGACATCAGAAGGCCAATGCACCCCGAGCACCACGCGACTGGCCGCGACGAGCACCGCGAGTGCCCACACTCCGATCGAGATGCTCCACCACACCACTCGGCGTTTCGTATACAGCGCGGCGACGAGCGGGAGCAGGCCCCAACTCGCCGCGGTCGCGAGCGGATGGCCGCTCGGAAACGACGGTCCGGTACCGCGGACGAGGCGCTCGCCGGTTGGACGCTCACGGTTGACGAGCTCCTTGATCGCCCATTCTGCGAGTGGTCGTGCCAAGGCGATTACTACGATCGCAATCGCGAGGCGCGGACATCGCCGCCACGCGAGGAGCGCGGCGAGCGCCGCGACGGTCAGGACGACGGGGGTCGAGCCGAGAAATGACACGCGTCGCGTGCAGCGACTCGAGCCATGGCGTGCGCGCATCGACCACGGCTCGGAGAATCGGCGCGTCCCACGGGAGCGCGTCGAACGCGGCGCCGACCGCGAGCAACGCGAACAGCACCGCGGTCACGGGCAGGATCCACAGGTGCCGGGCGCGTAGTCGCCCCAGCGTCATCGGTGGATGTTGATGGAGGTCGATCAAGGCGACGAACCGCTGCTCGGCGGAGGTGGCTGTCCGAGGCTACCGGCGGATCACAAGATGCGCGTCGCGTGAGACCTCAGTGCCTTTTCCCCGAACGCGCGGACGCTTCTAGGCTCCCGTGGGAGGTCATCCAACCTTCGGGAGCGATAGGTGAACGAGGTATCGCGACGGCACTTCCTTTCGATGAGTGGACGCGCGACGGCGTTCGCCGCGGTCGCGGGCACCGCCGCAGGGTCCGCGCTGCTCACGGCATGTGATCCGGGCGCGCTCCGTCCGCCCGACGCGAATGGCTTGCGACTCCTGAAGGGTTTCGTCGCGGAAGATCGCGACCACCGGCCTGCAGGTCGCCGCCACCGGGTATGTCTGGCATGCCGCACCCGATGGCGGCGCATGCTTCCCGCTCCCCGACGGTGGATGGTCGTACGTCAGCAACAGCGAGGCGGCTCCCGGTGGCGCGAGCTACGTCCGCTTTGCTGCCAATGGCCGCATCGTCGGTGCCGGTCGATGCCTGACCGGCACGATCATCAACTGCGCCGGTGGTGCGACGCCGTGGGGCACCTGGTTGAGCTGCGAGGAATTCGGCGGTGGACGCGTCTGGGAATGTGATCCCATCGGCGCGAGCATCCCCGTGGTCCGGCCCTTGCTCGGGGTGTTCAGCCACGAAGCCGTGGCCGCCGACGTCGCCAATCATTGCCTCTACCTCACCGAGGACCGGCCCGACGGCGCGTTCGTACCGATTCCTCCCGACCACGTGGGGAAATCTCGGATCCGGCGAATTGCAGGTTCTCACCGAGACGTCCGGGACGTTGACGTGGGCGAAGGTGCCCGACCACTTGGGCGTTCCGACGGCAACCCGGAATCAGGTCGTCAACACGAAACGATTCAACGGCGGCGAAGGCACCGCGATGAGCCGAGGGCGTCTCGTGTTCACCACGAAAGGCGACAATCGCGTGTGGGCGTACGACCCCGCTACCAACGTGCTGTCCGTCATCTACGACGACGACGTGCAGGTCAACGGGGTGCTGTCCGGCGTGGACAACGTCGGCGTCGACCGCGGCGGAGCGATCTGGGTCGCCGAAGACGGCGGCAACATGCAGGTCGTCCTCGTGCGCAACAACGGAAAGACGTTTCCCGTCGTCGAGGCCTCGGGCATCGCCGACTCCGAGATCACCGGGCCCGCCTTCGACCCCTCCGGCACAAGGCTGTACTTCAGCTCGCAGCGCAATCCCGGCGTGACCTTCGAGGTCAGCGGCCCCTGGTCACGATTCACGAACTGACTTCATCGGGCTCCCACGGGATGCGCTGCGCACCGGGTCGCCTTCGTGGCGTATCACGAGCGGCTAGTTGTTTTTGCGAAGGGTGTGCGGCTGGACGTGTTCGGAGACGACACGATTGAGGAAGTACGCCTGCGGAATGTCCTCGGACGCGAACGGGTGAGCGGTGCCCTTCGAGAAGTGCACCCAGAAGCTTGTCCCGTCGTACTTGATGTCGAGATCGGTCGCGCGCATTGCTCAAGGAGGTGGTGCAACACCGACCTCCCGACGACGAGGTTGAACACCTCCGACCGAAAGTGTGGCGCGTTCGCATCACACGCGGCCATCAACGCTGGAGTCGAGTAGCGCGCAACCCGAGAAGTCAACGAGGGCAAAAACTCTAGGGACACATCATTGGTGGTCAGGCGCTGGACAGCTCCCGCTTGGAGGAACCCCCGAGTCAGCGCGCCACTCCCGGCACCTATTTCGAGGGCGTGCTCGGGCGTGTTGCCGAACTGATCGATGATCGTCTTCCATTCCGTTCCGGTCTGCCGGATCACTGACTCGTCGATTCCCATGTACGCGCTGTAATCGTGGATCTGATCCAACGTGGTCCCGACAGTGGAGTCATCGAGCAGCACAGGTATGCCATCAACAACGGGGAAATGGCGATCGCAGGACGTACATGACAAGCGATCCCTTCGAGAGGGCAAACCGTGCACCGCACGCACTGCAAGCCAATACGTCGGTCAGGTACCGTAGCTCCAACTCAGATTCCTCCAGTGCCGCTGGCCGCCAACTTCGGTCGCAACGGATGAGTCTGCGACACCGCACGACCTGACGATCAACGGTAGGTAGCCACCCCCCGCACATCTTGCTCGCTCGGTAGCCGACCTGCACGCGCGCGAACTTGCAGACCGCGAGCTCCGGTGGCGCGAGCAGAGCAGCGCGGTGACTCGCGCAACGTTGCATGACACGGCAGTAGCATCCGCGGACGCATGACTACGATTACCGGGATCTTCGTCTCTGCGGTTTACTGCCGACTGTCACAAGACCGCTGCGGGACCACGTCGCGCGCCGCACGGCGTTCGATCGGGTGAGGCGCTGGAATCGGCAGTCCGCGGCGACCGGCCAGGGTGCGCGGCGCCCCGAGCCCTCGCAGACCGACCTCGACCGCGGCCCTTCTCGCGCGGCTGATGAACGCCCAACCTGAAATGCATCCTGGTAAACAGTCTTCCTCCGGAAAAGCGCGACGCTCCCCTGCGAGAAACATCACGTATGTCGTTCTCGTCGTAGCTGTCGTGGGCGCGTTCGCATTCGCGGTGAGCACTGGCGTTTCCCGAAAGCATGCTCGACCGCCCAACATTGTCATGATCATGACCGATGATTCTCATCTGAGCGAACACGACATCGTCGCGAATATGCGGCCAGAGGGTGGTTTTGCCTGGGTGCGCAATCACGGCGTCAAGTTCGACCGAATGTGGAGCACCGACAACGTTTGTTGTCCCGGTAGAACCACGATGCTGACAGGCCAAACGCCGTACAACCACGGCATCTTCGAGGCGAACAAGAAATTCAAGAGGATTACCAACGCCTTACCTTCTTGGCTTCAAAAGGCTGGTTACGATACCGGGTTCGCCGGCAAGTATCTGAATCTGTATCCCAACGTATACAAGGACCCGCAGTATCGCCGGCCTCCAGGCTGGACCTACTGGGAACCCGTGCTCGAGCCCCAGGGCGATACCGGCTTCGGCGTAATGGATCGTGCCGGCAATGCTGTGATGCCAGGTGGCTATCAAACCGACTATTTGGCGGCGGAGAGCCGCGCCCAGTTGAAGGACTCCCTGGACCGGGGGAAACCCACGTTCATCGCGTCTGTGGCCCATTGCGCCCCACACAGGCATCAAACCCAAGCCGGTGTACGCCAAGGTCCCGGTCGACTGGGTGAACACCGACCCGAGCTACAACGAGCAAGATCTCAGCGACAAGCCGCCCCAGGTACAGAAGGGTGCGCGCAACTTCTTCAGCAAGGCCGCGTCGCGGACGGCACCGATCTACGCCAAGGACCAAATACGCACTCTTCTGAGTGTCGACGACGCGCTCAAAGGAATCATCGACGATCTTACGGCCCGGCACCAGATCGAGAACACGGTCTTCATCCTCACGACCGACAACGGTTATTTGCTTGGCGAGCACCACCTGGTGAATTTCAAGCTGTTCGTGTACGAGGCAGCTCAACTACCGCTCGCGATTGCCGGGCCCGGGTTTCCGGCCGGCGTCACTAGCGACGCGTTCGTGACCAACTTGGATATCGCGCCAACGATTGAGCGAATTGCGGGCGTGAAGGGCAACGACGCAATCGTCGACGGCCGCGCGATTCAGGATCTGTTGTCTGACCCCAATCACGGTCACGATCGTTTTCTGCCCATCTTCGTGCCCAACATGGTGCCGACCGGTGAGGGAGTAAAGACGTGGCGCTACAAATACATCAGGTACAAGAACGGCTTCGAGGAGCTGTACGACTTGGCGGTGGATCCATATGAGCTGGACAACAAGAACAAGGATCCGGACTACGCCAACGTCAAGGCGAAAATGATCGAGCTGATGCGCCAGGCCATCGCGTGCAAGGGCCCAAGCTGCCGCGTCAGCGCGCCGGCCGATCTGCAGGGCACCCGCGGCGAACGAACGACGCAGGCGTCGGGATGATTGACGTTGTCATGTTGTCTTGTGTTCGCCACCGGTAACCGGCAACGACCCTTCAGCTCGTGATTCTCATCGCGCGGTCGGGAACGCACAGCTCCATCAACCACTTCATCACCCAGCGCAGCACAGCCCACCCCCTTCCGTCTTTGGGGGAGGGCGGCCAGTCATGGACGCCGCAAGGGAAACGCTTTCGCCGCGACCGGCCCCCGCCCGCCCCCAGGGAACGAGTAAAGCACGAACCTCCGATACTGCGCTATTGGTATTTTCTAGACAGCGAAGCGTGTTCAGGGTCCGGGCGAGCCGGCAGGCGGAGTCGCGCACGCCGAGCGGTACGCGCCCGTCGCCGAGAAGTACGTGTTCCACTCGACCCGCGTGAGATCGCGGCCCGCGAGCGTGCATGCCTTCGCCGGCCACTTCGCGACATCGAGGCTCCAGATGGTGGTGGCGCTTCGCCCGGGCAGCACCATGGCGTGTCCGTCGGGGGCAAAGCCGCCGAGCCCGAAGAGCCCGGAACCCGGGAACGGGTCGCCCATTCGTGCTCGTTGCGCGACGTCGACGAGATGGTTTTGCGCCATGACGTCCTGCACGACGATCAGATTTCCGTCGTTACTCCAGACGATGCTGGCGAGCAGGCCTGACGAAACGGGGATGGAACTGCCCACCTGCTTCGAGGTCGTGGCGTCGAGGAACGACACCGTGCCGTCGATTCTGCCGATCGCAAGGAGCTTGCCGTCGGGGCTGAACGCCGCGGTCTCCGGCGGCGCGCCCTCGACGGTCAGGATGCTGCCTCGCCCAATCTCACCGCCGGATATCGGATAGCGCCCGCCGCCGCCGATTGCAGTCGTGACGATCAGCTCCTCGCCGTCGGCCCGGAACGTCGCGGCCAATGCGTGCGGAATTGCGGGGTCGAGAGATCGCACCCGGCGCGATCCGACGTCGATCACGTGCGCGCCGTTGACGGTGGCCGCGTTGCTGGTCGCGACCAACGAACGCCCATCGGGGCTGAAGCTCAGCGCCACAACGGCATTCGCATCGGTCTTGATCGGCCGGCCCGTCTTTCTGTATGAACCGGCTTCGAAGAGCTGCACGTTGCCGAATCGATCACCGATCGCGATCAGGCGCGAGTCAGGACTGAACGCGACGGGCGTCGAACCGTCGAGCACGCCGCGCGCACCCGCGCCGCTGGCCGAGAGCGCGTGGATACGACCGACATCGTGCGTGCGGTAGAGCACGACCGTGTCGTCGTTCCCGGCGACCGCCAGAAGCTCTCCGTCTGGGCTGAACGTACCGCCTGCGCTCGGCGCGCCCTCGAGGTCGCTTGCGATGGTCGGCAAGCCGTTCGGATCCCAGACGGTCATCGTGCCATCGAAGCCGGTGAGCACAAGACCGGTCGCACGTGTGCCGGCGATCTGGGCCGGGCCGTGTTGGGTCACCATCGGCTCGGTGGTCGCGCGTGTCCAATCCTCGGTATCCCACGCATCGACGGTTTCACCCGCAGTGATGAATTGTTCGTTGTCTGCGGTGAACACCACCGTCATGAGGCTTGCCGAACCGAGCTGGGCAACTTCGCGCCGCGCCGCCACGTCGAACGCGTGCGCGCTGCCCGGCCCGCTTCGACCGAAGGTTCCGACACCCAACCACCGGCCGTTGGGAGAGAACGCGAGATTGAAGATGCCCTCGCGGCGATCCAGCTGAAGTGGTCGACCGACGGGCGCGCCGTTCGCTGCGTTGTGGAACACGATCCGACCGTCGTTGTCTCCCGCGGCGAACACGCGACCGTCGGGGCTCGCGGCGAAGGTGTTGACCGACCGCGTGTGGCCGCTCAGACTTCCGGATCGCGTCCGACTTCCGACGTTCCACAGCTGCGGGGTCGTCGCCGAGCTGATCGGGTCGGTGCTCTCCACGACGCCGACCGCGACGGCGAGCTGCTTGCCATCGCGGAGGAACGCAACGGCCGTGACCGGTGCACCGGAGTCGAGGGGTTCGCCGACCCTCTGCAAGGTGTGCGCGTCCCAGAACGTCACGCTTCCGTTCGAGCTCCCGGCCGCGATCAACGTGCCATCGGGGCTGACCGAGATGCCGGCCGGGAATCCCGAAACCCCGAACGATCCGATCTTCTTGCGCGCGACGACATCCCAGACGTCCGCGCCGTCGCGGCCCAAGACCGCGAACCGTTTGCCGTCGGGGAACGCGGCGAGGGACGTGTAGCCGGCACGGCCGCCCGAAAGCGTGAGGCGCAGTCGCGGTTCGCCAAGGAGCGCGGCGAGCAACGCACTCTTGGTCGCCGCGCTCGGGCGAACACGCTGGGCTTGCACCGCCAGCAGCAACGCGAGACTGCGGTCGCGTTCGAGAAGCTGTGGTACTTCGGCCACCGCCCGATCGACTTCGGCGGACACCGACACCGCACGCGCCTGTCGCGCCTGCCGGTCTGCACGGCTCCGTTGGGCGAAGGCGACGACGCCGGTCGCCACGGCAACCACGAGCAGCAACGCGGTCGCGGTCAACAACACGCGGAGGCGGCGGTTCTGACGCGTTTGCGTCGCGGCCCGCTGTTCAGCATCCGCGCGTTCCCGATCGGCAAGGGCCCGGCTTGCACCGAGGAATTCGCGTTCGGGAACGGTGAGTGGGAGCTGTGCGGCGACCTCGTCGGCTGCCGCGAGCCTCGTGCCGCGGTAGAGTTCCGACTCGTCGCGGCGATGTTCTTCCCAATCCGCGGCGCTCTGGGCGAGCATACGGCGGACGCGTATCGCGTCACGATCCTCGTCGATCCACTCCCGCAGGCGCGGCCATTCGCGTAGCAGTGCTTCGTGGGCCACTTCGATCGTGGGCTCGCGCGTGATCGGGTGGTGGTCGAGCACGAGGAGCCGATTGGCGCGGTAGCGGTCGACCACTTCCGGGGCGACGTCGGCGAATTCCGGCATCGTCGCACGCCGGCGCAGGTCGTCACCGTCGTCTCCGGGCGTCACGAGCCGGGTGAACAGACGCCGTACGTCTGCGCGTTGCTCGCCGGCGGTGTCGTCATAGAGCTGCTCGGCCCGGCGCGCGAGCGCACCGCCGATCCCGCCCAGCTCGGCATAGGCCGCGGCGGTGACGGTCGCGGTCGTCCGCCGTTCGTACAGCTCGGTCAGCGTGAACTGGAGGAGCGGCAGCGCGCCGGCCCGGCTCACGACGTCATCGACGATCGTCGCGACCAGACCCGGCTCGAAATGCACACCGACGCGCTCCGCAGGCGCGACGATCGCCTGCTGCAGCTCGGGAGCGCTCATGGGCGTCACCGCGAAGGTGGCATCACGCACGAGCGGCCCGAGGCTCGGGTGTTGCAGCGGACGGTCGTACAGGTCGGCGCGGAGCGTCACGACGATGCTCACCGATGCCTGCTGCTTCGCGGCCCGCACGAGCAGATCGGTGAAACGGTCGCGCGCCCGTCCGGACTCCACGAGGGTCCACAGCTCCTCGAACTGGTCGACGACGAGCACGAGGCGCGCCCCGTCGGACGCAATCTCGCCGGCGATGTCGACGAGCCCGTCGGGTGTCAGGAGATGGTCGCGCAGCGCGGCTGCGTCGGCGGCGGTCGCGACGCGCCGCAGTGCCGCTTCCAGCTCGGCGAGCGGGTCCGCACCGGGGACCATCGACACGACGAGCGCGCCGTCGCGCCGCAACGACGGCACGAGCCCGGCGTGCACGAGCGAGCTCTTTCCCGACCCGGACGGACCGACGACCGCGACGAACGTGGTGGCCTCGACCCGCGCAACGAGCGCCGCGACGAGCTCGTCGCGTCCTTCGAACTCGGACGCGTCGGCCTCACGGAACGCCCGCAACCCCTTGTAGGGATTGGTGCCTCCAACCTGCAGGCTCGCGACGGTCTGCGACGTGGTCCGCGGGCTGGACGCGCCGGAGAGCCTGCCGGTCGTGCGCGACGGCATCCGTGCTCGCAAGCGCGACCTGCCATGCGCGCGCGAGCTCGGCGATGCTCGGGAAGCGATCGGCAGGATGCGGTGCCGTCGCTTTGCGCAGCAGGAGGTCGATCGCCTCGGGGACGTCGGGGCGGAACTCGGTCAGCGGCGGCACCGGCACGCCGAGTTTCGCCCGCAGCACCTCGCTCGCGGTTGAGCCCGCGAATGGTGCGTGTCCCGTCAGCGCCTCCCACAGCAGCACGCCGAGCGAATACTGATCCGAGGCGGCGTTTGCCACACCGTCGCGCGCCTGCTCCGGACTCGCGTAGAGCGGAGAACCTGCGGACCGCAGGTCGAGTTGCACGTCGGCGTCGTCGGCACCGTCCGCCACCGAGATGCCGAAGTCGGCGAGATAGCTGTTCCCTGCCTCGTCGAAGAGCACGTTCGCGGGCTTCACGTCACGGTGCACGATGCCGAGCGCATGGGCGGCATTGAGTGCACCACCGATCTCGTCGACAAGACGCGTCACGCGCTCGATCGGAAGCGGTCCCTCGGTCACGAGATCCGCGAGCGATCCACCGCGCAGCAGCCGGAACACGAGATAGGCGCCGCCCGGCTGACGCCAGAAGTCGTAGAGCGGAACGACATGTGGGTGCTCGAGACGTGCGACGAGCTGCGCTTCAGCCTCGAACCGCTGCACGAATCTCGGGTCGTCGGCCAGCTCCGGCCGCACGACCTTGATCGCAACCTCTCGGCCGACGCTGGGCTGCACCGCGCGGTACACTGCACCGAACGCGCCTTCGCCGATGACCTCGGCCAGCTCGTACCCCGGAATCGCGATGCCGGTCGCGGCAGCCAGCGTCGGGTCGCCGAGCGTGATTCGGCGTTCGAGATCGATCAACGTCTCCGACGGCTCGAGCCCCGTCTCCTCGGCGAGGTAGTCGGAGTAGCGCCGGTAGCCACGAAGCGCCTCTGCCTGCCGGCCGCCGAGGTACAGGGCCCGCATGGAGAGCGCGACGAAGCGCTCGCGCAGTGGATGCTCCGCGATGAGCCGTTCCAGCTCCGCAACCGCCTCGGTGTGGCGCCCGGTCTCGAGGAGGCACTCGGCCCGCTCCTCGAGCGCGACCAGGCGAAGCTCTTCCAATCGCACTGCCACCGGCCGCAACCACCACTCGTCCGCATCGTCTCCGAACGCACGACCCGACCAGAGCGCGAGCGCGTCGTCGTACACAACCAACGCATCCGCGGGAGGGCGATCCCACGCCTCTGCCAATCTGGCCTCGAACTCCGCGGCGTCGTACGTCGCACCGTCGAGCGCCAGCGAGTAGCCAGCGTCGTTGTGGACCACATGCTCCTCGCCGATCGCGGTACGCAGACGAGACACGTAGGACATCACGGTGCGGCGCGCGCCTTCGGGCGCACTGCCATCCGGCCACAGCGCTTCGACCAACCGGTCGGCGCTCACGACCTGGTTGTGGTCGGCGAGCAGTCCCGCGAGCAAACGACGCTGCTGCGGACCGCCGAGCGCAATGGCGTCGCCGGCGTCAGTAGTCGCGCCGATCGAACCCCGCAGAACTGTGAACCGCACCGCAGTCCCCCTGTTCCTCGGTGACGCTAGGCGTCCCGCCGAGATCGCACCCAGTCGACGGCATGCAGCATGTGCGCGCCACTGAGCCCCTTCAGCTCGACGCTGCGGGACTCGCCGAAGGCGAGATCCCCGCGCGACTCGACGATCTCGCGCACGAGCGACGAGACGAGGATCTCCCCGCCGCGCGCTTGGTTGGCGATACGCGCCGCCAGGACGACGGGCCGGCCGAAGAGGTCACCGTCTTCCAGGATCGCCTCGCCCGTGTGCATACCGATGCGGATTCGGAGCGCGTCAGTCGGCCGCGACCGGCCATGTGCATCGAGCGCTCGCATCACGTCGATGGAGCAGAGCAGTGCGGCCCGTGCGCTGGAGAACGCAAGCATGAACCCGTCTCCCTGCGACTTCACCTCGTAGCCGCCATGGCGTTCGA
Source organism: uncultured Actinomycetes bacterium (assembly GCA_963781425.1). Taxonomy (GTDB): domain Bacteria; phylum Actinomycetota; class Acidimicrobiia; order IMCC26256; family PALSA-610; genus DASQHW01. The sequence continues at coordinate 28,936 of CAWAGX010000011.1, forward strand.
CGTGGCGCCGAATGAGCGAGTTGTGGAAGCCGAGGAGCTTCAGCCACCCTTCGTCGCCGAGCTCCACCGCCCGCCGGGTTGACTGCTCGATGTCGGAGAACACGATCGTGAGCGTTCCGCCGTCGGGTACCGCGCGCGGGATCGAGCCGCTCGCGACCGCGGCGTCAGCGACGAGATCGATCGATGTGCGGCGAAGCGGATCATCCGACGGCCCGGCCCCGGTGCTCCCGTTGACCTCGACCACTTCGAGCGTGCAGTTGCCGAACCGGACGACCTCCCCGTCGCGGAAGCCGGTCGGGCCGACGAGCGGAGCGCCGTCGAGGGTCGAGCCGTTGGTGCTGCCGAGGTCCTGCACCGTGACCCGTCCCGCGGTGGCACTGAGTCGTAGGTGACAGCGAGAGAGCTCGCCGTCGGCCAGCAGCACGCCGTCACAATCCCGGCCCACCTCGACCGGCTGCCGGAGGATCAGGTGCAACGGCGTCCTGCCGGGTTCGCTGATCTTGACGATTGGGTTCGATCGCATCACCGCCTCAGCCTCGTGGAAGCCGTCTGCAAAACGTCGACAACGCCCGGGAGGAGCACGGACGGGGCCGAGCCGGACCTGGCGCGGCCACTGGTGGTGCCAGCACCACCGTCATCGGTGAGCGACCGCTCTCGTCGCCTCCCCGTGACCGTCCTACGTTTGCCGTGTGAGGAGCCGCGACAGATCCGCTGCCGGACTCTGGGCGCGCGCCGATCGTCGAAAGCGCTGGCGGTCGCTCACTGCCGTCGCGCTGTTGGCCGGCGTGGCGGGCGGTCTCGCGCTCGCGTCGCTGGCCGGCGCCCGCCGGACGAATACCGCGTTCGAACGCTTGCGCACACGGACTCTCGCGGCCGACGCGATCGTGTTCTCGAGCCAGGTCGGCGAATTCCACCCCGATTGGTCGAAGCTTGCCGCCCGGCCCGAGGTCGCGACCCTCGCACGTTGGTACTTGACGTTTGGCGTGATCCCGGGACAGGCAGACGAAGGCGTCCTGTTCGGTTCGATCGACGGGGAATGGGGGACGACCATCGACCGGCCGGTGGTGATGCACGGCCGCATGTACGACCCGCACGCGGTCGACGAGATGGTCATCGACGAGGACACTGCCAAACAGGAACACCTGCGGGTGGGATCCGTCATCCCGTTCCACGCGTACGGACCGCGCCAGGATGACACGAGCGGCGATCCGCCGACCGGCGCGCAGTTGCAGATGCGGGTCGTCGGCATCGTACGCATGACACCCCAGTTCTTGTTCACGCCGCTCGTGATCCTTTCGCCCGGAGTGCTCACCGCGCACCGCGACGACATCCTCTGGATCGAGAACGCGTTTGTGCGTCTCCGACCGGGAGGAGGCGGCGTCGCCGCGCTGCAACGGGACGCGAACGCGCTGGTCGCCAACGGCACACCGGTGCTCGACCTGCGCGCCACCCAACGACGCGTGGACACGACGATCAACGTCGAGCAGTCGGCACTCGTGTTGATTGCGATCGCTATCGCGGCTGCCGGGCTCGTCCTGGTCGGTCAGATCCTCGGGCGCTCGGCATCGACGATCCGCGGCGATGCCCCGGTGCTGCGGGGCATCGGGATGACGCGACGCGATCTTGCGCTCGCGGGCGCCCGGGCGCATTCATTCGTTGCGATCGGGGCTGCACTCGGGGTGATCGCGACCGCGGTCGTGGTCTCGCAGTGGTTTCCGGTCGGTCTCGCGGGTCGCGTCGATCCCGATCGCGGCGCGCATGCCGATTGGCTCGTGCTCGTCCCCGGCGCGCTCGTCGTCGCCGTGCTCGTGTTCGGTGGTGCGTACCTCATCGCGTCGCGAGCGGCGCGTACCGAACCGATCCGGAGTGCCGGTCGGCGGGGCGGCGCGCTCGCGCGGGTTCGCAGCCACACGCCGGTCAGCGTGGGTGTCGGTGCGACGATGGCGTTCGACCAGCGGCGCGGTCGCGTGGACGTCGCCGTGCGTCCGGCGGTGATCGGTGCGGTGGTCGGCGTGCTCGGTGTGGTCGGCGCGCTCACGATCGACCACGGCTTGCGCGACACGCTCGCGCACCCGGAGCGAGCGGGAGTGACCTGGGACGCGACCGTCGCGCCCAAGTCGGGGGACTACGCCGAGCGCGGCCTGAAGCCGGATCTCACGGCGCGCATCGCGGCCGTTCCCGGCGTGCGGGGTGTCACCGTCGTCGACCGACTGGTCCTCGACGTGAACGGCGTCGGCGTTCCCGGATTCACGATGCGCCCTCCCACGGCGAATGGCACGCCGATCTCGTTCACGATCATCGAGGGACACGCGCCCGAGAACGCCGACGAGGCTGCAATCGGACCGGCGACCCAGCGTGACCTGCACGTCGAGGTCGGCGACGTCGTCACGGTCGGAGCCAAACACAGACGCGTGCGGATCACGGGTCGGGCGTTGTTCCCGTCGGACGTGCACGCGGCGTTCGATCAAGGCATCTGGCTGACCGCTCCGGGCTGGGACACCGTGGTGCCGCCGAACGACCTTGCCGGTGGGATCGAGGCGTCCGCCGCGCGCGCCGCGAGCCTCGTGGCAGTTCGCTTCGCGGCCGGCGTCGATCACCAGGAGGGGATCGCCCATTTGACCACTGCGCTCGGCGATCGCATTGACGGCGTCGCGCCGGCGGAGGAGCCAATCGAGCTGATCAACCTTCGCAACGTGCAACGACTGCCGGAAGTGCTCGCCATCCTCCTTGCGCTGCTGGCGATCGCGGCCCTGACGTATCTCCTCGTCGCGATCACTCGCGCTCGCGCGGGACTTCGCCGTGTTGCGCGCGCTCGGTTTCACGCCCCGGCAGAGCGGCGTCGTGGTCGCCGCGGAGAGCACCGCGATAAGTGTCGTCGGCTTGGTGCTCGGCATCCCGATCGGCGCGATCCTCGGGCGAGTGGCATGGCGCCTCATCTCCGAGCGGGTGCCGCTCCAAGACGTGCCTCCGGTCGCGGCGATCGCGCTCGTCACGATCGTGCCGCTTGCACTCGTCGGGGCCAACCTGCTGGCCGCGTGGCCGGCGCGGCGCGTCGCTCGCCTCCCGGCCGCCGAAGTCCTGCGGACCGAATAACGGCTACGTGCGGGCCGCGAGGCCTCGCACCGCGTCGGCGATGTAGGGCTCTTGGATGTACGTCATCCCGGCTGCTTCGACGACCTCGCGCGCGCGTCGCGACTCGTCGTCAGGGAACCAACACCCCTTTGCGTCGGGTGTGCCACCCTTGGCGAATCCCGATTGAATCCATAGCGCGGTCGCGCCGAGCGTCTTTGCGACTCGACGATTCCCGCGAGCTCGTCGACCGGTCGGTGCGTGTAGACCAGATCGGCGTGCTCGGGTGGGGCGCCGAGACGCCGCGTGACAACCTGGCCGTCCCGCAACTCGTACGCCGAAGAGTTGTCCGGCTCCGGACCGCCGTGCTCAACCGTCGCGTACCCGGCGCGCCGCGAGCGTCTCGGGCACGTCGATGAGCGGCCAATCGACGACCAGCACCGATTTCGCAGTCTCGAGGATCCGCTTGCCTTCAGTCATACGCGTCCCTTCGCGCTGGTCAACGGCACCGACGCGGGCTATGAAACCGGCCGAGACGAATTTGAGTGCGGGTCGTCCCCGGACGCAACACCGGTTGCCACCGTTGCCGGCAGGAAGGGAACACGTTGACGAACCCACCGCACGGGTCCCGCCCCTCATTGCGTTGGACGGGCGTGTGCATCGACTGTGCCGACGCAGACGAGATGGCTCAGTTCTATGAGCGACTGCTCGGATGGGAAGTGCGGAGCCGCGACGGTACCGGTTGGATCGCGATGCGCGACCCGGCCGGAGGCACCGACCTGTTGCTCCAGGCCGATCCGGCGTACCGCGCGCCGACGTGGCCGGAGCGGCCGGGCGGTCAGGACAAGATGCTCCACTTCGAGATCAAGGTCGACGACCTCGAAGCGGCGGTAGCCCATGCGGTCGCGTCAGGAGCGCGGCTCGCCGAGTACCAGCCGCAGCCGCGCGTACGGGTCATGCTCGACCCGGCCGGCCATCCGTTCTGCCTGTACCTGGACTGACCGCCTTATCGCGGCACGTACACGGCGCTGGCGCCACCCAGAAGTGCAGAGACGAGGATCCCGAGCGGCAGGGACCCCCAGTAGGACAGACCGAGACCGACGTTGCCGAGGAACAACATCAGCAGCCAGGTCGCGGGAAACGTGGCGATCAGAAAGATGGCGAGCGCGGCGATCAACGCGCGAATCATCGGAGCCTCGAATCGTGCCGGCGTTCCCTGTCACGTGCGATGGTCTGGTCCATGGCCGAGCGGTCCTCCCGAGTAGGTAGAGGCGACGGCGCCATCGTGCGCGTCCACGCCCGTCACGTCCTCATCCGAATTGGGTGAGGACGCGGATCTCAGTACCTACCTACGGCCGGTCAACGTGTCCCGCGCCTTGTCGACGATGGCTGTCGCGGCGCCGATGAGGATGTTCCCGGGCGGCGTCGAAGGCGCGTTTGGGTGCGGCCGCGTCGGCGCTGACTTCTTGGCGGCGCGCATCAACGCCGCCATCTCACGAAGTTCGCCTGGTGACGTGTGCTTGCGAAGCCGGCCGAGAATTCCGTCGGACGCTTCTTCTTCCTTGACATGGTGGCGGACCTCGTCGCGAACGCGCGTCATGAGCTCATCGAACTCGTCGGCCTCCGGCCCGCACTTGTCCAGCTCTGCAAGGACCTTCTTCACCGACTGGTGCTCGTCGATCGCTTCCTTGACGAGTTGCTCCCCCTTGGGTACGGCCGTGCGCACCTTGGGATAAAGGATCTGCTCTTCGACGGCGGCGTGCACCGAGAGCTCCTTGATCACGCGTTCGGCGACCTGGCGGCGGCTCTTGAGCGCGCCCGGCCCGAGGTCTCCGTAACGCTTGAAGAGCTGGTTCACCGCGGCGTGATCGGCCTTGATCAGCGCGATGACGTCGGTCGGCCGCTTGACAGGGCCGGCGGGCGCGGCCTTTGCCCTCCCTGCCACCTTCTTGGTCGCCTTCCGGGTCGCACTCTTCGCCTTCGTCGCGCCTTTCGTCTTCGCACGGCTCTTTGCCACCGGACGCGATCGGTTGGTCGACGTTGCCGCCATTGGTATTGACCTCCTGGGAGATTGATCGTGGTACGTACGAACTGATCGTCACGAGGTACAGGGTCGTGCCGCCATAGCCTCGCTACTTGGACTTGCGCGCGGCCTTCGTGCTCTCGAGCTCGTCGGCGACGTCACTCACACGACCCTTGGCGGCGAGCGCGTCGCGCTCGTGTTGGAGCGCGTCGCGCTCGGCGGCAATCCGTGTCGTGCGGGCGGCACGGTCCTCCCGCTCGACGATCTTCTCTTCGATCGCCTCGACCTGAGCCGCTCGCTGGCGCTTGCGTGCGCGCTCTTGGGCGGCGGTGCGCTTCTGCTCCGCGCGTTCGCGTTCCAGCGCGGCCTCGCGTTGGTCCGCTTGCCGCTGGAGGTCATGACGGTGCTGTTCGTCGGCCTGCCGGCGCTGCTGGAACTCGGCATCGGCCTGCGTCTTGCGCTGCTCGGCGACGGCGTCCAACTCGACCGCCTTTCGGAGCTGCGCGACCCGCGCCTGGCCGACACGCCCATCCTGGGTGAGCTCGTGGTCGTGCATGATCGATCCCGCCAGCTGCTTCACCGTCGCTTCGAACGCATCGAACACGATCGCGGGCGGCCACCCGACATCGTGTTCGCCGCGACGGACGACCGCCTCGACCGCATCAAGAGGAAGCCGCGCCGTACGCAACCAGGTGCACACGACCGTGCGGGGGATCCGTGCAAGCTGCATCGAACGCATCCTCATGTTCCCGTTCGATCTGTCGCCCGGTCGAGAACCTCGGCGGTCGCGCGGGCCTTGTCGGCTTCTTCTTCAATGCGGGCCGCCGCGCCGAGCTGCTCGGCGCGTGCGGCCGCCGCGCGCGCCTCGTCGGCGTCGAGCACGGCTTGCTGGGTCTGCTCCTGGCGCTTCACGACCGTCTCACGGCGCGCGTGCTCGCGCTCGATGCCAGCTTCGGTCTCGCGCCGTTCGCGCTCCAGCCTCGCCTCACGCTTCTCCGCCGACTCCTCGGCAACGAGACGCTGCTCCTCGGCTGCGAGCTCACGCTCCCGAGCGGTGATCTCGGCTCGGGCTCGATCCTGCGCCGCCTCGGCGTCGAGTCGAGCCGCGTCCTCGACGGCGTCCGCCTTGCGTTCGTGCAACTCGCCTTCGTGTTGCAGCTCCTCATTGCCCATGACCGAGCCGACGACCTGCTTCGCCTTGCCTTTCAGACGCTCGACGAAACCGCCGGCGCCTTCCGTCACGTCCTCTGACATGAGTCTCCTCGGTGTGGTTGGTCGCCGCTTCCTACCCCCGACGCTCGGCTCCTCACACACTTCTGCAGATGTCTTGCGGAGATATTGCCGAACGGTGGTGGATGTACTACAACGTGTGCCATGGCCTTTCGAGATGATGCGGAACCGACCGGCACGACCGAGGAAGCGTTGCGGTGGTCTGTGCAGTGCGGAGCCGACGGGATCGATATCCGGGTCGCCGGCGAGATGGACCTCGCGACCGTCCATCCGTTGGGGCTGGCGCTCACTCGTGCAATCGATGCGAGGCCGGCGACGGTACGGGTCGACCTTGCCGAGGTGTCGTTCCTGGATTCGAGCGGTGTCCGGTGTCTTGTCGTCGCCGCCGAGCAGGCGGCGGTGGTCGGCGGTCATCTCGTTGTCCGGAATCCGATGCCTATGGTCCTACGAGTGCTGGAGATTTGCGGCGTCGACGAGTTGTTGTCGGTTGACGGCACAGGTGCCGACGGCCCGGCCCGGACCGGGAACGGCGCCGCGAGGTCAGACAGTGACTGAGCAGGGCATCTACAGCATCGGAGCTCTTGCGCGGATGCTCGGGATTTCGCCCACGACGCTTCGCTCGTGGGAAGAACGCTACGGCGTTGTGGTTCCCGAACGGAGCGCGGGATCGCAGCGCCTGTATTCCCGCGACCAGTTGGATCAGCTGCAGTTCGTGTGCCGGCAGATGGGACTCGGACTGAGCGCGGCCGACGCGCATCGCGCGCTCGCAGAACGGCTGGCCGCCGGCAATCCTCGATTCGCCACCGACCGAGACGAGCCCGCGGAACGGAGAATCCTGCTCGTGGAACGTGATCCGTACGCCGCGGAGCTCGCGGAGTACTTCCTGCGCACCGAGGGCTACGACGTTGACGTTGCCCGCTCGATTCCGGATGCCGAACGACTGATCGGCGAAGAAGTCGTCGACCTGGCCATCATCGATCTGATGATCGGCGGCGGTGCAGGCTTGGGACTCTGTCAGCGCCTGGGCGACACGCTGCGGGTACTCGCAGTGTCGGCTCTTGACCAGCGTGAGCGCGCGATTGCCGGCGGGGCCGACGCCTTCATCCGCAAACCCTTCGAGCCTCTGACGCTGGTCTCCACCGCAAGGGACCTCGTCGGAACGAGCGCGACGGTCCGCGAAGTGCAGCGAGTCTCGACTGAATGATGGAACGCGTCACGAGTGGTCACGACCGGCTCGACCGGCTGCTGGACGGCGGCCTTCCTGCCAACGGGATCAACCTCATCATCGGCCACCCCGGGAGCGGTAAGACGATCCTGGCCGAGCAGTACATGTTTCACAATGCGCGACCGGACTCGACGGGCCTGTACCTGTCAACGGTGTCCGAGCCGTTCGACAAGGTTCTGAGGTACGCAGAGTCGCTGTCCTTCTTCGATCAGGACGCGATCGGAACGTCGGTCTTCTACGACGACCTCGGCGAGACCGTCGATCGCGACGGTCTCGACGGTGTGCTCGACCACATTGACCACATCCTCAAGGAGCTACAGCCCGGCTTCGTGGTGATCGACAGCTTCAAAGCGCTTCGGTCCTTCGCCCCGGACGAAGCAATGTTCAGACGATTCCTGCACAATCTTGCAGGCAGGCTGACCGCCGTCGCCGCAACGACCATGTGGATCGGAGAGTACGACCGCGCGCAGGCGGCGGACGCGCCGGAGTTCGCGGTCGCCGATTCCATCATCGCCTTGGCCGCGAAGCGCACCGCCGAGCGCGAGCTGCGTGTGCTCCAGGTGCTGAAGCTCCGCGGCAGCGCATTCCAATCAGGCGAACATGCATATCGCATCAGTGCCGACGGCCTCGACGTATTCCCGCGTCTGGCCGACGACCTCGATACCAGCGACTACGAGCTTGGCGACGACCGCGTCTCTACGGGCATCCCAGCCCTCGACGAGACGCTCGGCGACGGCTACTGGCCCGGCGCGGTGACCCTGATCTCGGGCCCAACCGGAGCAGGGAAGACACTCATCTCGCTGCACTTCTTGTTCCACGGTGCGAAGAGCGGGGAACCCGGCGTCCTCGCGACGTTCCAGGAGAACCGCACGCAGCTCGCGCGCATCACTACCGGCTTCGGCTGGGACATCGAGAGCTCGGACGTGCACGTCCTGAGCCGTTCACCCGTTGACCTCTACGTCGACGAATGGGTCTACGACCTTCTCGCGCTCATCGACCAAACGGGTGCCCGACGAGTCGTGGTCGACAGTCTCGGCGACCTCATGTTCGCGTCTCCCGACAACATCCGCTTCCGAGAGATGATGTATTCCCTGTCCCAACGTCTCTCCCGACGCGGGATCAGTCTCATGATGACCCACGAGAGCATCGAGCTCTTTCACGTGACGCGCCTTTCTGAAATCGGCATGTCACACATCGCCGACAACGTCGTGATGCTGCAGTACCTGCGAACCGAATCGCAGGTCAAGCGCGCGCTCCTCGTGCTGAAGACTCGCGCCAGCGCCCATCACCCCGAAATTCGCGAGTTCCACATACGCCCCGAAGGCATCGTCCTCGGCGAGACGTTCGGCGCCGACCAACAGTTCGACTAACGGCGAAGCCTTGACCCCACACCTGAACTGAGGAAGGGTTTCGAACTGGGTCCGCCGAAAGAGTGGGGTTGATCACTCGTGGTTCGCGGCAAGTTCGAGCTCTTGCGCAAGTAGACGTTCGCAACTGGCGCAGTGCTGTTGACGACAATGTTCGCATCGCTCCCGACCGCGGCGACGGCGTCGGCGGCGTCGATCTGGGCGCCAGTGACGACTCCGACCCCGCTGGGGCCGTCCGACGCAGAGTTTCGGGTGTGGCGTGCGCGTCGCAGTGTTTCTCGGTCGGGAACTTCGTCAGTCCCTCAGGATTCACGCGGCCACTGATCCATGTACAGAACGGCAACGCGTGGTCGAACGTGTCTGCACCGTACGTCGTCGGTCACGACAGTTCGTTGGCCGGCATCGGGTGCTTCGGCGATTCGCTCTGTGTCGCGGTCGGGTCGCGGACGACCGGCACACAGTTGTTGACCTTCGTCGAACGCTGGAACGGCACGGGTTGGTCGATCGTCTCGAGCCCGAACCCTGCGGGCGCGGCGCGGAGCGAGCTGTCGAGTGTCGCGTGCGCGAGCGCGACGACGTGCTTCGCGGTCGGGCGGACGACGGCGACGAACGTGTCGGACGACGTCACGTTGATCGAGCGGTGGAACGGCACGTCGTGGTCAGCCGTATCGAGTCCGAATCCCGCGGGCGCCGACTTCTCCCTGTTGTCCGGCGTGGCCTGTACGAGCCGACGGATTGCTTCGCGGTCGGCGAATCCACGAACCCGTCCGGGCACCGCGAAGTGTTGATCGAGCGTTGGAACGGCACCACGTGGGCGATCGTCGCGAGCCCGACGTTGAACCTGGAGTCGCGCTTGTCGTCGATCACCTGCACGAGCGCGACGAGCTGTTTCGCCGTCGGTGACCGGTCGGGTTTCCTCTCGCTCACGTTGATCGAGCGGTGGAATGGCACATCGTGGTCGGTCGTCCCGTCGCCGACCCCGAACGGCGGCGGGCCGAACCAGCTGCTGGGTGTCTCGTGCACGACTGCGCAGAGCTGCGTCGCAGTGGGTTCGCACAAAACCGAGACGCTGGTCGAACGTTGGAACGGCACCAAGTGGTCGATCGAGCCGAGCCGCAACCGGACGCCGGGAAGCAACGTGTTGCGGTCAGTGTCGTGCGCCGGCGACTGCTCCGCCGTCGGCTCATCCGGCACGGAGATCCGAACGATGATCGAGCGGGACGTCGCCGGCAGTTGGTCGATCGTCTTCACGACCAGTCCGAGCGGACCTTCCAACGCGCACCTACACGGCGTTGCATGCGTGAGCGCGACCAACTGTTTCGCGGTCGGCGATTCCCTCAGCCAAGCCCTCATCGAGCGGTGGGACGGCACGTCGTGGTCGATCGTCGCGAGCCCCCGACCCGCCGGTTCGATCGATTCCGAACTTCAGGACGTCACCTGCGTGTCGGCGACGACCTGTTTCGCCCTCGGCAATTACTCGACCGATACCGAGTTGCGCACGCTCGTTGAACAATGGAACGGCACTGCGTGGTCGGTCGTCCCGCCGCCCAATCCCCCGTCCCCGGCATCCGGCGAGTTGTCGGGTATCGCGTGTACGAGCGCGACGAATTGTTTCGCGGTCGGTTCGCAGTCGTTCCACTCCCTGATCGAGCGGTGGAACGGCACTTCGTGGTCGATCCTTGACAGCCAGGGCGATGGGTTGGTCCAGGATGTCGCCTGTCCGTCCACGACGCGCTGTTTCGCCGTCGGCAGTCAGAGCAGCGGATCAGCGATCGAGACGTGGAACGGCACCAGCTGGTCACTCCACCCCAGCACGATCTCTTCCGGCTCGCTGCAAGGTGTCTCGTGTGTGAGCATCACCAACTGCATCGCGGTGGGGTACAAAGCCTCCGGGTCCGCACTCTTGAGCTTGCGGTGGAACGGCACGACATGGTCGCAACTCGCCGTGCCGAACCCGGGTGGCGGGGACCCCGAGGTGTTCAGGAACTTCCTCGGTGTGGCGTGCACGAGCGCGACGAGTTGGAGCGGATCGAGCTGGTCCATCGTCGAATCGTCCCAACTCGGCTTCCTTCGGGATGTGTCGTGCACGAGCGCCTCGAGCTGCTTCGCCGTCGGTGATCGGAATGCGCAAACGCTGGCCCTGCGGTAGGCGGCGCCGGCTCGTAAGTCCTGGTCAACGTGGTGCCCGAGGAGGGATTTGAACCCACACGCCCTTGCGAGCAACGGATTTTGAGTCCGTCGTGTCTGCCATTCCACCACTCGGGCGCGGCTCGAGCGCGAGGCGCGTCCCTGCATTTTGCCATTCGGTACCATCGCCGGGTGGTGGAGTTCGTCGTCGGCATCATCGTCGGGGCATCGGTCGCGGCTTTGCTGATGATCCTCATCGGACCCTCGCGACGCGTCCGCGCCGAACGGCCGCTGCCACGCGAGTCGAAGACCAAGCTGCTGCTCGGCCAGGACCCGGATCAGCCGACGATCCCGCCGGCACCTCGCGTCGAGCACCCCCGCCAGTACTCGCCCAACGAGCTGGCCGCACTGGCCAAGCTCGGCGAGGAGCAACAGCGCCGCCGGCGCCGGAGCTGAGCTCCGTCAGGCGAGGGCGAAGAGCAGGCGGGCCGCGGCAGCACTGCGCGTCGTCGACCGTCGCGATGCCGCGTCCCCATCCGCCCCGCGCGCTCAGCCGCTCCATCTCGACCGCGAGCACCAGCTCGTCGCCGGGGCGGACGAGCCGGCGGAACCGCACGTCCTCGACGCCCCCGAACAGCGGCAGCTTGCCCGCGTAGCGGGCGTCGGCGAGCACCGCGATCGCGCCGGTCTGCGCGAGCGCCTCGAGCTGCAGCACGCCGGGGAACACGGGGTTGCCGGGGAAGTGGCCGGCGAGGAACGGCTCGTCGCCCGTGACGCGATAACGGGCCCGCACCGTGACGCCGGGCTCGCACTCGTCGACCGCGTCGACGAACGGAACGGCGGCCGGTGCGGGAGCAGCGCGAGCCACCGCGTCGGCGTCCGGCGAGCACGGTTCCGGACACTCAGTTTCGCAGTACCCCGTGGTTACCGTTCCGTACGAAACCCGTCGTTCATGCACCATGTACGCGGTCGACACGGGCTCGTGTAACCCTGCCTCGCAGGCTGCGGTCCAACCGTTTTCGACCTTCGCTCACCCCCCCACTCCTCCTCGGAGGTCTGTCTTGCGCGTCGCCGTCGTGTTCCCCGGCCAGGGAACGCAGCAGCCCGGCATGGGCGCGCCGTGGCAGGACGACCACCGGCGTGGAAGATCGTCGAGCAGGCCGAGGCCGCGCTCGGCGAGCCGCTCGCACCCCTGCTGCTCGACGCGCCGGCCGAGCAGCTCGCTCGCACGCGCAGACGCGCAGCTCGCGGTGCTGTGCACCTCGCTCGTCGCGTGGGAAGCGGCCGCGGCCGATGCTCGACGACATCGTCGCGTTCGCGGGCCACTCGCTCGGCCAGGTGACCGCGCTCATCGCGGCCGGCGTGCTCGACCTCGACGACGGCGTGCGCTTCGCCGCGCGCCGCGCCGAGCTCACGCAGGCCGCCGCCGACGCGCACCCCGGGCGCATGGCCGCGCTGCTCGGCGCGTCACCTGCGAGCAGGCCGAAGACGCGTGCGCGGCCGCGCCCGACGGCGTGCTGGGTCGCCAACGACAACGCACCCGGCCAGGTCGTCATCGCCGGGACCGCCGACGGTGTCGACGCCGCCGATCGCCCGGGCGAAGGAGCTCGGCGTGCGCCGGGCCATCGGCCTCAACGTCGGCGGCGCGTTCCACACGCCGTTGATGAGCACCGCGGGCGATGCGCTCGCCGACGTGCTGGCGGACGGTCACCTTCACGGCGCCGAGCGCGCCGGTCGTCTCGAACCACGACGGCGCCGCCTACGACGACGACACCGACGGCTGGCGCACCCGCCTCGCCGAGCACGTCACCGTGCCCGTGCGCTGGCGCACTTCGATGGAAACGCTCGCCGGGCTGCGGCGCCGCCGCGTTCGTCGAGGTCGGCCACGGCTCGATGATCGCCGGGGTCGCCAAGCGCACGGTTCCCGACCCGTGCTCCCGTGCGGCTCGCCTGACCGAATGTGCTGCTCTCACGGCCGAGCTGGGCGCCGAGCGACCGCAGACGTGTTCGGACAACCCCAGAGAGATGTTGTCGTGACCGTCCCCGTGACTCGACCGTCGAAGGCGAGCGGCTCGCGTGGTCGAGCGCATGATCGTCGCGCCGGCCGTCGGCGTCTTCCGGGCCGCTCGGCATCGACGAGGGCGCGACCGTCGCGCGTCGGCGAGATCGTGGGCGTCGTCGAGGGACCCGGGCACCCGCGAGCCCGGTGCGCAGCCCGTTCGCGGCGTACTGATGGGCATGCTGGCCCACTCGGGCGAACGCCTGCGCGAAGGCCAGCCCGTCGCCTGGTTGCGGGTCGCGTGACGTGCTTCCGACCGGCAATCGTCGGCTGGGGCACCGCCGTCCCGGACGGCAAGCGTCACGAACGCCGACCTCGAGGCCCGCGTCGACACGACCGACGCGTGGATCGTCGAACGCACGGGCATCCGCGAGCGTCGCGTCGCGCGCCGTCGGCGAGACGACCGCGTCGCTCGCGGACTGCCGCGGCCGCGCAGGCGATCAAACGCGCCGGCCTCGCACCCGCCGACATCGACCTCCTGATCATCGCCACCGCGTCACCCGAGCAGCCCATCCCCCACACCGGCGCGTTCGTCGGCGAGGCGCTCGGGCTTGCGGTGCGGCTCGTTCGACCTGAACGCGGCGTGCGCCGGGTTCGTGTACGAGCTCGTCGTCGGCGCGTCGATGCTCCAGATGGGGTACGACCACGTGCTTGCTCGTCGGCGCGGAGACGCTGAGCCGCATCATCGACCCCGAGGACCGCACCACCACCGTGCTCTTCGGCGACGGCGCCGGCGCCGCGGTCATGCACGCGGCACGACGGGTGACACCGGGTCTGCTCGCCTGGGATCTCGGTTGCGACGGCTCGGCCGCGGGCCTGCTCGAGATCCCGGCCGGCGGCCGAGGCTGCCCGCATCAGCCCAGACCGTCGCCGATCGCGCGCACTACCTGAAGATGGCCGGCCAAGAGGTCTTCCGCCGCGCCGTGCGGGCCGTCGTCGAATCGGCGACACACGACGCTCGAGCGTGCCGGAGTCGACGCGACCGAGGTCGACTGGTTCGTGCCGCACCAGGCGAACGCCCGCATCATCGACGCCGCCGCCGAACCGGCTCGGCTTCGGTCCCGAGCGCACACTCGTCAACATCGATCGCTACGGCAACACGTCGTCGGCATCGATCCCGCTCGCGTTGTTCGAAGCCGTCGACGACGGCCGGGTCCGCGACGGCGACCTCGTGCTCTGCTCCGGGTTCGGCGCGGGCATGACGTGGGCGAGCGCGCTGATGCGGTGGGGCGCGCGGTGACGGAACGAGCTGGCGACGCCCGACGTGTCGCGTTCGTCACCGGTGGGTCCCGAGGGATCGGCCGCGCGACCGTCGTCGCGCTCGCGCGGGCCGGGTCATCCGGTCGGGTTCTGCTACTCGTCCGACAAGGACGGCGCGCGGGCGACACACGAGGCTGCCGAGCACGCGGGCGGCAAGGCGGTCGCGGTGTGCGCCGACGTCGCCGACGCCGACGTCGATCGACACGGCGTTCCGCGAGGTCGAGAGCGCGTTCGGGCCCGGTCACCGTCCTCGTGAACAACGCCGGGATCACGCGCGACGGGCTCGTCGTGCGCATGACCGACGAGCACTGGCGCGACGTGCTCGACACCAACCTCACCGGCGCGTTCCACACGATCCGCCGCGCCACGCCGGCCATGATGAAGGCCCGCTACGGCCGCATCGTGAACGTCTCCTCGGCCAGCGCGCTACATCGGCCAGGCCGGGCAGGCGAACTACGCGGCCGCCAAGGCCGGGCCTCGTCGGCCTCACCCGCAGCGTCGCCCGCGAGCTCGCCCGCAGGCAACATCACCTGCAATGTGGTGGCGCCGGGACCTATCGTGACCTCGATGACCGACGAACTGACCGACGACTGGCGCGGGGAGGCCGAGCCGCAGTGCCGCTGGGCCGCTTCGGTACTGCCGAGGAATGCGCCGCCGTCATCGCATTCCTGTGCTCGGAAGCTGCGAGCTACGTCACGGGCGCAGTCGTGCCCGTCGACGGCGGGCTCGGCCATGGGCCACTGATCCGAACCAGGAGGAACGGCAATGGAACGCGCCGAAGCGCTCGACACGATCAAGGAGGTCGCCGCCGAGGTCTTGAGCGTCGACCCCGACCAGGTCACCGAGACCGCACGGTTCAAGGAGGATCTCGACGCCGACAGCCTCGACCTCGTCGAGCTCGTGATGGGCCTCGAGGAGCGCTTCGACATCGAGGTGCCCGAGGAGGATCTCGAAGGCGTCACGACCGTCGGCCAAGCGGTCGACCTCGTGCTCGCGAAGGTGGATGCGTGAAAGTGAGCGTCCGCGAACCGAAGGCGCCGAGAGCAAAGCGATGAACAGATGACGACCGACCACCGCGGCCGCGTCCGCGTTGCCGTCACCGGTATCGGCGTGAAGACGCCCGCGGGCAACGACCTCGACACGTTCTGGTCGACGATCGCAGCCGGCCGGTCGATGGCGGCGACGATCGGCCGCTTCGATCCGTCGCCGCTGCCGGTGCGCTTCGGTTGCGAGGTCCGCGACTTCGACTCGGCCGCGTATCTCGGCGCCAAGGAATCGCCGCCGCGTCGACCGCGTGACCCAGCTCGGCTTCGCCGCGGCCGCCGACGCCCTCGACGACGCCGGCGAGCATCGGCGCCGATCCGGCCCGCAGCGCGGTGATCATCGGCACCGGTATCGGCGGTCTGATCACGCTCGAGGAACAGGTCTCGGTATATCTCGAAAAGGGCGCCGGCGCGGGTCAGCCCGTTCCTCGTGCCGATGATGATGGCGAACGCGACCGCGGGCACCATCGCCATGCAGTTCGGCTGGAAGGGCCCGAACCTCTGCGTCGCGACCGCCTGCGCGGCGAGCGCGAACGCGATCGGCGAGGCGGCGCGCCTCATCCGCGACGACACCGCCGACGTCGTGATGACGGGCGGTACCGAGGCGTGCATGACGCCGACCGCGATCTCCGCGTTCGCGCGCATGACCGCCCTGAGTACGCGCAACGACGATCCGGAGCACGCGTCGCGGCCCTTCGACGCCGATCGCGACGGGTTCGTCATGGGCGAAGGTGCCGCGGCCCTCGTGCTCGAGCGGTGGGATCGCGCGGTGGCACGCGGCGCACGCATCTACGGCGAGGTCGTCGGCTACGGCCGCAACGCCGACGCGTACCACATCACTGCGCCGTCGCCGGGTGGAGAAGGCGCCGCCGCGTGCATGCAGCTCGCGTTCGACGACGCCGGCCTGGCGGCGGCGGCGATCGGTCACGTGAACGCGCACGGCACGTCGACGCCATTGAACGACGCGGCCGAGGCCGAAGCGATCCGCAAGGTGTTCGGCGATACCCCTCCGCCGGTGACGTCGACGAAGGGCGTGACCGGACACCTCATCGGCGCCGCCGGCGCGACCGAAGCAGTGGCGTCCCTGCTCGCGTTCGACACACGGCGAAGTCCCGCCGACCGCGAACCTCGAACGGCTCGGCGACGACATCACGCTCGACGTGGTCGCGGGCGCGGCGCGCGCGCTCGCACCTGCACCCGCGCTGTCGAACTCGTTCGGGTTCGGCGGCCACAACGCGACCCTCGTGTTCGCGCCGGGTTCGTGACCGCCGTTCCGCTGAACGCACGCGCCGACGCCGCCGCGTCGGCGGAGCTCCGAGATGTCGACGGCCGGAAGATCGTGTGGTTCCGAATCGCGGGCGGCAAGCACCACGGCGCCATCGGGCTCAGCGGCGCCGCGACCGTCGAGCGCGCGGTGCAGCATGGCCGGCACCCTCGGGCTCCCGCTCGTCGGCGAGCTCGACACCTCGGGCGCAGAGCTCCGCGACGGCGTCGCCGCGCTGCACGCATGGGGCCGGCTCGCCCGAGCGCTCGTCGAGCTCTCGGGACGGGTACCGACGCTGGCCGTGGTCACCGGCGCGTGCGTGTCGGGTCCGGCGCTGGCCCTCGGGCTGTTCGACCACGTCGTGATGACCGACGACGCGTTCGCGTACGTCACCGGGCCCGAGTCCGTCGAGGAGTTCACCGGGGATGTCCGTGTCGCGTGAACAGCTCGGCGGCGCGGCGATGCACGGCGGCGCGCACCGGCGTCGCCTCGATGGTCGTGCCGGACGAGCTCGCGGCGCGCGACGCGATCGCAGCACTGCTCTGTCGTACCTGCCCGACCACCACCTCGCCGATCCCCCGCGGCACGTCGTCGACGACATCCGCCGACCGGTCGTGCGAACGCGCGGCCGCGGCGGTGCCGGCACGCCCGGCCGCCTCGTACGACGTGCGCGTCGTCGTCGGCGACGTGCTCGACGCCGGCTCCTTCCTCGAAGTGCGCGCCCGCTACGCGCCCAACCTCGTCACCGGGCTCGGCACGCTCGCCGGCCGCCCGGTCGGCATCGTCGCGAACCAGCCGTGCCACCGCGCCGGGCACGCTCGACATCGAGGCGTCGCGCAAGGCCGCCCGGTTCGTCGCGTGGTGCGACACCTTCAACCTGCCGCTCATCACGTTCGTCGACACGCCCGGGCTTCGAACCCGGCCGCGATCTCGAGTGGCGGGGAATGATCCGCCACGGCGCCGAGCTCGTCCACGCCTACGCGGCGGCAACCGTGCCGCGGATCTGCGTCGTGCTCCGCAAGGCGTACGGCGGCGCGTACATCGTCATGGACTCGCGTCGCATCGGCAACGACTTCTGCGTTGCGTGGCCCGGTGCCGAGATCGCGGTCATGGGCGCGGCGGGCGCCGTCGCGATCCTCAACAAGGGCCGTACCGATCCGGAGCTCGTCGAGAGTACCGGGACGGCATTCGAGAACCCGTACCGCGCCGCCGAGCGCGGGCTGCGTCGACGCCGTGATCGATCCGCGAAGACACGCGGCGCGTGCTCTGCGACGCGCTCGAGATGCTCGTCAACAAGCGCGACGCGCAGCCGGCTCGCCGCCATTCGAACACCCCCCTATGAGCCCCACCAACCGGAGGGTCGCATGCTGCTGGCCGACAAGCGCATCCTCGTCACCGGCGTCCTGAACGACGCGTCGATCGCGTTCCAGCGTTGCCCGGCAGGCGCAAGGAGGAAGGCGCGGAGGTGGTGCTCACCTCGTTCGGCCGGGCGATGAGCCTCACGCAGCGGGCGGCGCGCCGGCTCCCGACCGAGCCGCCGATCATCGAGCTCGACGTCACCGACGCCGCCCATCTCGACGCGCTCGCCGGACGTGTCGGCGGCCGGCTCGACGGCGTGCTCCACGCGATCGGCTTCGCACCGGAGTCGTGCCTCGGCGGCGGGTTTCTCACCGCGCCGTGGGAGGACGTCGCGGTCGCGTTGCAGATCTCGGCGTACTCGTTGAAGGCGCTCGCGGTGGCGTGCCGGCCTTTGATGGACGGACGGCACCATCGTCGGCCTCGACTTCGACAACAGCCGGGTCGCGTGGCCCGTCTACGACTGGATGGGCGTCGCCAAGGCCGCGTTCGAGTCAACTGCTCGCTACCTCGCTCGCGACCTCGGGCCGCAAGGGATACGCGTGAACCTCGTCGCTGCGGGACCGATCCGCACGATCGCCGCCCGCAGCATTCCTGGCTTCGAGCAGTTCGAGGAAGCCTGGGACGAACGGGCGCCGCTCGGATGGAACGTCAAGGACCCCGAAGCCGTGGCGAGCGCGTGCGTCGCGCTGCTCTCGGACCTGTTCCCTGCGACGACCGGCGAGGTCGTCCACGTCGACGGCGGCTACCACATCATCGGGGCGTAATTCTGGGTCGCTGCGCACCCTTCGGGCTGCTTCGCTCGCCGCATCGTTGACTGCTACTGCTCCGCGATCAGCCCACGCGGGAGGCGAGGGCGGCGCCGAGCTCGTCGGCGATCGCGACGGCGACCAAGCGCTTCTGGAGCGGCGCGCGCGTCATGTCCGCCGCATACAGCACGAGCCGGCCGTATTCGTGGCCGCGGCCCTTGACCGGCACTTCGACCCCACCGGTCGGCAGGAGGAAGTCGCCCGACGCGACCAGGCGGGCGCGCTCCAGCGCGCCGCGTTGACCGAGGCGCGGCAGCTCGGGTCCGGACGGAACCGGCTCGTACACGCAGTCGACGAGACCGAACAGGCCGATCAGCTCGGCTCGAGCCGAGGAGACGACGTCGTCGACGTCGGCACCCCGCGACGACAGGTCTGCGACGCGGTAGAGCCGGTCGAGCTCGGAGCGGGTCTCTCGCGCGTCGACGCCGCCGCGCCGGGCGCGGACGCCGAGCTCGGCGGCGACGAGACCCACGATCGCGAGCACGACGAACGTCGCGACGTCGTCGCCGCTCGCAATACGCAGCGACAAGTACGGCTTGGTGAACACGAAGTTGAACGACAGCGCCGCCACGATTGCCGAGACCACGCCCGCGATCCGACCGCCGATGATGGCGCCGAGCAGGACCGGGATGACGAGCGCGAGCGCCATGTCCGCGTTCGGAATGTGATCGCGCAGCGGCACGAGCGCAAACGACAGGAACAGCGCGCCGAGCGCGCCGACGGCAGTGCCGATGTAGACGCTGCCCTCGCCGATCTCCCTCGGGCGTTCGGGACCGAGCTCGTAGTACGGCATGTCAGCTCTCCTCGTCGACGAATCGGTAGCCCATGCCGGGTTCGGTGATGAAGTAGCGCGGGCGCGACGGGTCGGGCTCGAGCTTCCGGCGGATCTGACTCATGTAGATGCGCAGGTAGTGCGTCTCGCGCTCGTACTCGGGGCCCCACACCTGTTGCAGCAGCTGCTGCTGCGGCACGAGCTTGCCGGTGTTCCTGGCAAGCACCTCGACGATCTGCCACTCGGTCGGCGTGAGGTGCACCTCGCCGTCGGGACGGCGAACGTGCTTGGCGCCGAGGTCGATCGTGAAGTCGGCGGTCGTGATGACGGGCGCCTCCTCACCGGTCGCGGCCCGGCGCAAGGCGGCTCGCACGCGTGCCAGGAACTCGTTCATCCCGAACGGCTTCGTGACGTAGTCGTCGGCGCCGGCATCGAGCGCCGCGACCTTGACCGACTCCGCGTCCCGCGCCGAGAGCACGACGATCGGCACGTTGCTCCACCCGCGCAACGCGGTCGCGACCGCGACGCCATCCATGTCGGGCAGCCCGAGGTCGAGGATGACCGCGTCGGGGTGTTCCCGCGCCGCGAGCGCGAGGCCCTCGGCGCCGTTCGCCGCGAGGACGACGGTGTAGTCGTGGGCCTCGAGGAAGATTCGCAGTGCCCGCCGCAGCGGTGCCTCGTCCTCGATCACGAGCAGCTTGCTCACGGCGTCGGCTCCGGTCTCGCGAACGTGAACACCATCGTCGTGCCGCCGCCGGGCGTGTCGTCGACGCGTAGCTCGCCGCCGAGGGCCTCCGTGAACCCACGCGCCACCGCCAGGCCGAGGCCCACACCACCGGGTGACGCGTCCCCGAGCCGCTGGAAGGGCTGGAACACCCGGTCGCGATCCTCGGGCGAGATGCCCGTGCCGCGGTCGATCACGCGCAGGACCAGACGGTCGCCGACAACCCCGGCGTCGATCCGCACGGCCGTCTCGGGAGGTGACCACGACAGCGCGTTGTCGACGACGTTCGCAATCGCACGCTCCAGCAACGCCGGGTCGGCGCGCACCCGGGGCAGGCAGTCGGGGACGTCGACGACCACTGCCGCGGCGCGTTCGCCGAGGCTGACGAGCGCGCGGCCGACGACCTCGTCGAGCGCGACATCGGTCGTCGCGAGCTCGAGCGCACCGGCCTGCAGGCGGCTCATCGCGAGCAGGTTGTGCACGAGCTCGTCGAGGCGGTCGACCTCTTCGTCGATCGTCTCATGCAACTGGTGCACGGTGTCGTCATCGAGGTGCAGGTCGTCGGCGAGCAAGGTGGTCGCCGCGGCCTTGATCGACGCGAGCGGAGTGCGAAGATCGTGCGACACGGCCCGCAGGAGCGCGGTACGGAGCGCGTCGGCCTCGGCGAGCGTCGTCGCCGACGCGGCCTCGGCGCGGAGCTCGCGGCTCGCGAGCGCGACAGCGAGCTGCGACACGAACGCGTTGAGCACCCGACGTTCGTCGGCGGTGAGGTTCGGCCCGACGTACGCGAACACGTCCTCATCGGGAAGCTCGGCGGTTGCGCTGGCCTCGCCCGGATTTGTCGGCCCCGGCATGCCGGCGTGCGCCACGACGGACCACGCCTTGTTCGGCGCGGCCCGCAGGACCGCGACCGACTGCAGACCAAAGGTCGCGAGGAGCTGTTGCATGATCTCCGGCAGCGGGTCACCCTCGGACAAGAGCGCGCCGGCAAGCCGCACCAGCGAGCCGGCCTCGCTCCGCGCCCGGGCCGCCTCGATCGCGCGGCGCGTGGCCAGCGTCACGAAGACACTCACGACCGCGGCGACGACGAGGAAGACAACGAGCGCGACCAGATTCTCGTGCTGCTCAATCGTCCACTCGTGGAACGGCGGGGTGAAGTAGAAGTTGACGAGCAGGAACGCGGCGACCGCCGACACCATCGCGACCCACGCACCGCCGATGGCCGCCACTACCACGACGACGAGCAGATACAGCAGGAGGTCGCTTCCGAGCGACACACGATCGCGCTGTTGTGCGAGCACGATCGTGAGCAGCGGCAGGACGGCGAGCGCGACCACTGCCGCGATCAACTGCCGTCGCTTCGAGATCCCGAGCGACAGCCGCGCCGGGCGGTGCTGTGCGCCGGCGCCTCCCCTTCCTCCTGGGTCGAGATGACGTGCACGTCGATGTCGCCGGACGCGCGCACGACACGGTTGATCACCGATCCGCGGAAGAGCGTCGCTCCAGCGCGAACGGCGGCTCGAACCCAACACGAGCTGCGTAGCGTGCTCGCTGCGCGCGAATGTGACCAGGGTCGGTGGCCGGTCCGGCGCCGACGACCTCGTGATACGTGCCGCCGAGATCCTCGAGGAGCTTGCGGTGGCGTTCGAGCAGTCCTGGCGGCGGACCGGCCAGTCCCTCGCCGGCACGCACGTGCACGCCGAGCAGGTCACTCTTCGTACGCGTCGCCATGCGCGAAGCGCGCCGAACGAGGTGTTCGCCACCGGGCGCGCCGGTGAGCGCGACCACGATGCGTTCGCGCGTCTCCCACGCCGCGGTGATGCCGTGGTCCTCCATGTATTGCTGGAGGCTCTCGTCGACCTTGTCGGCGACCCAGAGCAGCGCGAGCTCTCGCAACGCCGCGAGGTTGCCGGGTCGGAAGTAGTTCGCAAGCGCGGCGTCGACCTTCTCGGGCCGGTAGATGTTGCCGTGCGCCATGCGCCGGCGCAGCGCCTCCGGCGTCATGTCGACGAGCTCGACCTGGTCGGCGCGTCGCACGACCTCGTCGGGCAGCGTCTCCCGCTGCTGTACGCCGGTGATCCGCTCGACGACGTCGTTGACCGACTCGAGGTGCTGGATGTTGACCGTCGAGATCACGTCGATACCGGCATCGAGCAGCTCCTCGACGTCCTGCCAGCGCTTCTCGTGCTTCGAGCCGGGCACGTTCGTGTGGGCGAGCTCGTCGACGAGCACCTGCTTGGGCTTGCGGCCGCAGGATCGCGTCGATGTCCATCTCCTCGAAGTCGCGTGCCGCGGTACTCGATGACCTGGCGGGGCACGACCTCGAGGTCGCGGATCTGCTCGGCCGTTCGAGGCGCCCGTGGGTCTCGACGAAGCCGACCACGACGTCTGTACCCCGCGTCGTGGCGGCGGCATCCCTCGTTCAGCATCGCGAACGTCTTGCCGACGCCCGGCGCGGCGCCGAGATACACGCGGAGGCTGCCGCGGGCCACGTTCTACTGCCCGCGATCGAGGGCGAGGTTGAGTTCGAGCACGTTCACAGTCTGCTCCCCCAGGAAGCCCCAGTGGACGCCCTTGCGTGTGCTTGCCGATCAGCGCCCGCACTGATGCTTCGCGTCAGGCCCCGAGCGCCGGCGACGCGCGCGCGGCCTGCAGCCGCGCGTTCGCGACTGAGATCTGCGGGTCGAGCCCCGACGCCGATGACGTGACCGCGTCGACCGGCACCTCGCGTGCCGGGGGCCAGGCCGTTGAGCTCCCGGTACGCCATTGCCCGTTCCGGCACGGTATTCGGATCGCACACGTAGGTGCCGTCCTTGTTCTTCTCGTACACGGGATTGCCGGCGGCATCGGTGATCGGGTTGTCGGACTCGTCGGTCGACTCGACGGGCAGGCAGTATGGGTCGGCGGGCGTTGCGTACGGATTCGTCGGGGTGTCGATGCTGACACCGGGGACGTTCCCGATCAGCTTCGGGTTCGACGGCCCGAGGTTCGTGCCCCAGCTCGACATCGCGTCGTAGCCGTCGCCCGCGGCCGACGGACGGGGCTGGAAGTACTTCGGTAAGCGGGTTGCCGTCGGCGTCGGTGAAGCTCTGGCCGATCAGCGACGAACCGACGATCTTTGCCGTCGACCGTCACGAGCGATCCGTTGGCGCGCTTCGACATGAGCCCTTGCGCGACGCCGGTGACAGCCAGCGGATACAGCAAGCCGACCAGCACCATGAGCACGACGGTCATGAGCAAGCCGGTGAGAAGTTGACGGCGCAGCATCACTTCACCCCCAAGGCGACGACGATGAGGTCGATGAGCTTGATCCCGATGAACGGGGCAATGATGCCCGCCGATGCCGTAGATCAGGATGTTGCGGCGCAGGACCGCTGCCGCACCCATCGCGCGGAACTTCACCCCCCGCAAGCGCCAGCGGGATCAGCGCCACGATGATCAGGGCGTTGAAGATGACTGC
Source organism: uncultured Actinomycetes bacterium (assembly GCA_963781425.1). Lineage (GTDB taxonomy): Bacteria > Actinomycetota > Acidimicrobiia > IMCC26256 > PALSA-610 > DASQHW01. The sequence continues at coordinate 52,724 of CAWAGX010000011.1, forward strand.
GGACAGGATCGCCGAGTGCGGGTTGTCGAGCTTCATGATGTTCAGCGTGTCGAGCGGCGGGAACACGCCGACGAACATGGCGGGGATGATGGCGAAGTACTTCGCGACGTCGTTCGCGATCGAGAACGTCGTCAGCGAGCCCCGCGTGATCAGCAGCTGCTTGCCGATCTCGACGATCTCGATGAGCTTCGTCGGATTCGAATCGAGGTCGACCATGTTGCCGGCTTCTTTGGCGGCCTGGGTGCCCGTGTTCATCGCGACACCGACGTCGGCCTGCGCCAGCGCGGGCGCATCGTTCGTCCCGTCGCCGGTCATCGCCACCATCGACCCGCCGACCTGCTCGCGCTTGATCAGCGCCATCTTGTCTTCGGGTGTGGCCTCGGCGAGGAAGTCGTCGACGCCGGCTTCCTTCGCGATCGCGGCCGCGGTCCGCGGGTTGTCGCCGGTGATCATCACCGTGCGGATGCCCATGGTGCGCAGCTGGTCAAAGCGTTCGTGCATGCCTTGCTTGACGACGTCCTTCAGATAGATGACGCCCAGGACATGGAGCCCGTTCGCGACAACGAGCGGGGTGCCGCCCTGCGTCGCGATGCCGTCCACGATCGTCTCGAGCTCGTCGGGCACTGACCCGCCCTGGTCTTCCACCCAACGACGCACGGAATCGGCAGCGCCCTTCCGAATGGAATGACCTCCGAAGTCGACGCCGCTCATCCGAGTTTGGGCGGTGAACGGCACCAGTTCGGCGTTCGGGATGTCGCGAACGGCCAACCCGTAGTGGTCGTGTGCGAACGTCACGATCGAGCGACCCTCGGGGGTCTCGTCGGCGAGGCTCGAGAGCATGGCGGCGTCGGCCAGCGTGTGCTCTTCGACACCGGGGACAGGGAGAAACTGCGCGGCCTGGCGGTTGCCGTACGTGATCGTGCCGGTCTTGTCGAGCAGGAGCGTCGAGCAGTCACCGGCCGCCTCGACCGCGCGACCGCTCATCGCGAGCACGTTGCGCTGCACGAGCCGGTCCATGCCCGCGATACCGATGGCCGAGAGCAGCGCACCGATCGTCGTCGGAATGAGGCACACGAGCAGCGCGATCAGCACGACGAGGTCCTGGCTCGCCTTGGAGTAGATCGCGAACGGCTGGAGCGTCACGGTCGCGAGGAGGAAGATGATCGTCAGCCCGGCCAGGAGAATGTTGAGCGCGATCTCGTTGGGCGTCTTCTGACGGGAGGCGCCCTCGACGAGGGCAATCATGCGGTCGAGGAACGTCTCCCCCGGCTTGGCCGTGATCTGCACGACGATCTCGTCGGAGAGCACGCGGGTGCCGCCGGTGACGGCCGAACGGTCGCCGCCCGACTCCCGGATGACCGGGGCCGACTCCCCCGTGATCGCCGACTCGTCGACGGTGGCAATGCCCTCGACGACCTCACCGTCGCCGGGGATGAGCTCGCCCGCGGTGACGACGCACAGGTCCCCGAGCTGCAGGTCGTTCGAGGACTTCTCGACGATCGACCCGTCGGCCTGACGGATGCGCGCGATCGTCTCGGAGCGGGTCTTGCGGAGCGTGTCGGCCTGTGCCTTGCCGCGCCCTTCGGCGACCGCTTCGGCGAAGTTCGCGAACAGCACGGTGAACCACAACCACGCCGACACGAGGCCGGTGAAAACGCTGTCGGACGCCTTTGCCGAAGGGAGTTTCTGAAAGAACAGGATCGTGGTGAGGACGCTGCCGACCTCGACGATGAACATCACCGGGTTGCGCGCCATCTGACGCGGGTTGAGCTTCTTGCACGAGTCGACGATTGCTCGCCGCACGATCGCGGGCTCGAACAACGAGCTTGCACCCGCGGCACGTGTACGCACCTTCGGAGGGCGCTCGCGCGATTCCGGTTGATGGAGTGCTCCGGGTGTGGTTGCCATGCCCGCTCCTCAGAACTTCCCGACGAGCTGCTCGACGAGCGGACCGAGCGCGATGACGGGGAAGTAGGTCAGTCCGACGACGATGACGACGACGCCGGTGAGCAAGCCCGCGAACAGTCCCGTGTTCGTCGGGAACGTGCCGGCGGACGCCGGGACCGCCTGCTTACGTCCGAGCGAACCTGCGATCGCGAGCACGGGAATCATCAACAGGAACCGCCCGACGAGCATGCAGATGCCGCCGGTGGTGTTGTACCAATTGGTGTTGCCGGTGAGGCCACCGAACGCCGAGCCGTTGTTGTTCGCCTGGGACGTGAACGCGTACGTGATCTCGCTGAGGCCGTGCGGACCCGGATTGGCGATCGAAGTCATTGCCGTCTTCATGACGACCGACACCGCCGTGAACGCGAGGATCACGAGCGGCACAAACAAGATGTACAGCACGACGAGCTTCATCTCCGGGGCCTGGATCTTCTTGCCGAGGTATTCCGGCGTTCGACCCACCATCAGGCCGGCGATGAACACCGACAGCAGCGCGAAGACCAGCATCCCGTACAGGCCCGAGCCTGTCCCACCGGGAGAAACCTCGCCGAACATGATGTTGACGAGCGGTACCGCGCCCCCGGCGGGCGTATAGCTGTCATGCTGCGAGTTGACCGAGCCGGTCGACGTCCCGGTCGTCGACGCGGCGAACAATCCAGACGCGGCCGGACCGAACCTCGCCTCCTTGCCCTCCATGTTGCCGCCCGCCTGCGTGGCGCTCACCGTCTGCGTCACGCCCGCGAGATCGAACTTGTTGTTGCCCTTGGCCTCGAACGGCATCACGATCATCGCGGCAGCGAGCCAGAGCACGAACATCGCGCCCAGCACCGCGAGACCTTGTTTCACGTCGCCGGCCATCTTGCCGAACGTCCACGTGAGCGCGAACGGGATCGCGAGCAGCATCCATATCTGGAGAACGTCCGTGATCGGATTGGGGTTTTCGAACGGGTGCGATGAGTTGGCGTTCAGCGGTCCACCACCGTTCTCGCCGATCTCCTTGATCGCTTCCTGGCTCGCGATCGGACCGCCGGGAAGCTTCTGCTCCCGACCGGCGATCGTCGTCACGGTCTTGGCGCCATGGAAGTTCTGTATCGCACCCTGACTCACGAGCACGAAGGCGAACACAAACGCCATCGGCAACAGGATGCGCGTGGTCGTGCGCGTGAGGTCCACCCAGAAGTTCCCGAGCGTGTGCGTGCGCGGGCGGACGAGGCCGCGGATGAGCGCCACCACCACGGCCGCGCCGGCCGCGGCCGAGACGAAGTTGTGGAACGCAAGCCCGGCCATCTGGCTCAGGTGCGACATCGTCGACTCGCCGGCGTAGTTCTGCCAGTTCGTGTTCGTCAGGAAGCTGATCGACGTGTTGAAGGACAGGAACGTGCCGACACCCTTCTGGTGGTCGGGATTCAGCGGCAGGTGCTCCTGGAGCCGCAGCTGCGCGTACAGCACGATCACCGAGACGAAGCTGAACGCCAGCAACGAAAGCGCGTAGGTCTGCCACCGCTGTTCGCTGTCGGGGTCGACACCACATACGCGGTAGATCGCGCGCTCGACTGGGAGGAACACCCGATCGCCGGGCGCTCGCTTCGAGCCGTACACCTTCGCCATGTAGGTGCCCAGGAGTGGCGTGCTGATCGCCAAGAGGCCGACTACGAACGCGAGCTGGGTCCAGCCCGCGGCCGTCACAGCTTCTCCGGGAACAACAGCGCGTACACGAGGTACGCGGCCGCGAGCACACTCAACACGATGCCGATCACGGCTTCTGTCCCGGTCATGCGGCTGCCCGGTCCTCGTCGACGTCGGTGTCGACCCGTTGCGACTCGACGTCGGGCCCGATGATTCGTTCGCACGCCTTCACGAACAGCACGGCGAGGGCGAAGAACGCAACGATGATGGCGAGGAGAATCACATCGACCATGCCGGCATCATCGACCCTTGCCCGAGCGGACGCAGCGGCTCTTGATGCCTTCCTTGCGACCGGGTGGTGGTTCTTTACGCGTCCCTTGCGCCGGACGCGGACGTCCCCACAGTCAGCGCGCATGTCCCCGCCCCTTGGTCTCATCCGCCGGTGTCGTGACCGACACATCGGAAGCGCCTTCCCCGACATGCCCCGGAGAGGCCCCGTGCAGCACGAAGTCCGGATAGCAGAGCGCCCCGAACTCGGGAACGTCGAGGCCCTCTCTCTCAGCCTCCGACGAGACGCCCAACTCGACGACGGCTTGCCTTCGTCGAGATCTCGCGCTTGGGTCAGCCGCGTGAACGGCATCTGTCCGAAGAAATACGGCGAGCCCCGAGGGCTCGTTGTGACGGTGCAGTCGCTACGGACCGGTGGTCGTCCAGCGGTTCAGCTCGTGCACCCGCGCGAGGACCGTGTCGAAGGCGTCGAGCGCCTTGCACGCCGCCGCGTGCTGGGCGGCCCGGGCGCGTTCGATCGCCTTGTCGCGCGCAGTCGGTCCGAGACCGGCGAGGCTGATCACGCGGGGTGTCGGAAGGCGCGAGAGCGCGGACGTCGTGCGATACTCGGCGAGCGCCGCCTTGACGAGCTTGCGGAGCTTCCTGTCGCGCAGCCTGCGCGAGCGGTGCTCCAGCTCGGACTCGACGTTCCGGCGCTCCTCGGTCAGGTAGCGGTCCTGTGGCACCCCGCCCTGCGCGATCACCTCGGCCAGGAAGTTGTAACAGTCCGCTGCGAGACCTTCGACCTCTGAGGCGCGTCCGGCGCGCCACCAGAAGAAGGTGCCGGCGAGCGCCGTGACGGCGAGCAAGAGCGTGGCAACCGGAACCGCGATATTCACCGCTCCTTCAGCGCTCCTTCGACCTTGGGCACGGTGTCCTTCGGGCTCACCTTGTAGAAGACGCCCGCGAGCTTGCCCTTTTCGTCGACGACGAACGCTGAGCGGACGATGCCCATGAATTTGCGTCCGTACAGCGACTTCTCGCCCCAGACACCCCACGCCTCGGCCGTCTCGTGATCGACGTCGGCAAGCAGCGGGAAGCCGAGGACGTACTTGTCGTCGAACTTCTTCTGCTTCTCGACGACGTCCGGGCTGATCCCGACCACCGCGGCGTGGAGCTTCTTCAACTGCGGGAAGGCATCGCGCAGGTTGCACGACTGCTGCGTGCATCCGGGCGTGTCAGCCTTTGGATAGAAGTAGACGACCAGCGGCCGGCCCTTGAAGCCGGAGAGCCGCACGGTCTTGCCGTGCTGATCCTTCAAGGCGAACGCCGGTGCCTTGTCGCCGACAGCCAGTTTGGTCATCATCCCTCCGGGGCGGTTGCACGAGCCGCCCGTAGCATGCCGCGCGTGTCGAGACTTTCGCCGCATCGCCTTGCCGCGCCCCCCGATGCTGTGCGCGCGGCAGCGATCGAGCGACTCGGCGGAACTCCACAACCCAATGGCACTGTGGTAGTCGAAGCACCGCCCGAACGGCAACCGGCAATTGGCGTCACCATTGTCGTAATACCCGACGGGGACGGCTGCCACGTCACGGTGACACCGGCCGGCGGCATCGACGTTCCATTCTTTGGGTTCTTCTTCAGACCGCTCGTTCGCGTCGCGCACAACAGAATGGTCGCGCACACCCTCGCGATGCTCGAAGCCGCGCTCGACGACAACCCGGACCCAGATCCTCCCAAGCCGGTCGTCGGGCTCCCCCCGGTCGTGTTCTCTCCCGAACAGGCGACGCTGCTCGCGACCGCGTCGGCCGCGGCCGCGGTCGTCGGTTTTGCAAGCGCGCTCTTCGGGCAGCTGTCGGGTCCGATCAGTGACAGCTTCCATGCTTCCGACTCGCGCATCAGCTTGCTGCTCGCGATCACGCGCATCGGTGCGCTTTTGGCGCTGCCGGTCACCGTGCTCGCAGACCGGCGTGGCCGGCGCCGCTCCATCCTGATCGGGGTGGTCGGATCGTCGCTCGCGTGTGCCATCTCCGCGGTCGCGCCGAACCTGTTGATCTTCACCAGTGCCCAGGTCCTCCAGCGCGGGTTGTTGATCACGACCGCCACCGTCGCGGGCATCGCGGTGATCGAGCAGTCGCCGGAACGGGCGCGTGCGTATTCCGCGTCAATGCTCGCGCTGGCGGGTGGCTTCGGGTTCTCGCTTGCAGTGGTGGTATTGCCGCTCGCCGATCTCGGCGACTGGGGCTGGCGGCTCCCGTTCGCGCTCGGCTCGTGCACGGTGTTCCTCGCCCCGAACATTGCGCGCCACCTCGCCGAGACGACGCGGTACACAACACTCACCACGCGCGCCGAGGTCGTGCGTGGCCGTTTGCGCGACGTCATCACGCGCCATCGTCGCCGGTTCGTGCTGCTCGGTGCCGCCGCCTTCCTCACGAGCCTGTTCAATGCGCCGTCGTCGCAGCTGATGAACCAATACCTCCTGGACGATCGCGGGTTCTCGAACACTGGCGTCGCGTTGTTTCGCAGCGTCACGACCGCCGTGCCCGGCCTCATCGGCATCCTCCTCGGCGGCCGTCTCGCCGAAGCACGAGGACGGCGACCGGTCGCGGCGATCGCGCTCGCGATCTCCACCGTCACGCAGATGGTCTTCTTCCTCATGGGTGGACCCGTGATCTGGCTGATGTCGGCGGTCTCGGTCTTGACGGCCGGCGCGGGCGGTATCGCGTTGGGCACGCTCGACGCCGAGCTCTTCCCGACCGAGGTGCGCGGGACGTCCAACGCGTTGCTCACGATCGTCGGCGTCATGGGGTCCGCAGCCGGCTTCGGCATCGTCGCAGGCTTCCGCGATCCCCTCGGCGGGCTCGGTCCCGCCATCGCGTTGACCGGGATCGGCTCCGTCATCGCGGCCATCGCGGTCGTGCCGCGACTTCCCGAGTCCGTTGCGCAGAATCTCGACGACGTGAGCCCCACCCAGTACGGCGAGTACGGTCCGAGCCCATGACCGCGCGCACGACGACCATCGTCGCCGACGGTTTCGCCTTCCCCGAGGGGCCGCGCTGGCACGAGGACCGCCTCTGGTTCTCCGATCAGCACGACCGCCGGGTCGTGGCAATGGGCACCGACGGCGCATCCGAGACGATCGTCGAGGTGCCGCAACAACCGTCCGGGTTGGGCTGGCTCACCGACGGCCGCATGCTCGTCGTCTCGATGATCGATCGGCGCGTGTTGCGTCTCGAGCGCGACGGAAGCCTCGCGCTGCACGCGGACCTCGGAGCACTGGCGCCCGGCCAATGCAACGACATGGTCGTCGACGCTCACGGCCACGCGTACGTCGGCAATTTCGGGTTCGACATCTACTCCGGTGAAGCACCGCGCGACACGTGCGTGATCGCCGTGGAGCCGGACGGCACCGCGCGGGTCGTCGCGGAATCGGTTGCGTTCCCGAATGGATCGGCGATCACACCCGACGGACGGACACTGCTCGTCGGCGAGAGCATGGGCCGGCGCATCAGCGCGTTCGACATCGCTCCCGATGGCAGCCTGGCGAACCAACGGGTGTGGGCGCAGCTGCACGGCGCGACCGTCGACGGCATGTGCCTCGACGCCGAAGGTGCGATCTGGATCGCGTGCCCCGGTACCGGGCGTTGCCTCCGGATCCGCGAGGGCGGTGACGTCGTCGACGAGGTCAAGGGCACGCATCCCGGAGCGTTTGCCTGCATGCTCGGAGGCGCCGACCGGCGCACGTTGTACGTCTGCACGGCACCCAGCCATGTGCCCGACGAGTCCCGAGCTGCGCGCCAAGGGCGAATCGAGGCCGTCGACGTCGACGTGCCCGGCGCCGGTTTGCCGTAGCGCCGGCGTCCCGCGCGCTCGCGCGAACCGGTACGCGCGCTCACTCAAGATCCGTCGCCCTTCGCGTCGATCACCCCGTTGGGCGTGCTGCGAGACACGACCAGACGGGGGAACAGACTCGTGCCGCAGCCGGCCGACATTGCTCATCTACTCCGGCGAGCCGGGTTCGGGGGCACTCCGAGCCAGATCGCGATGCTTGCGGCTCAGCCGTGGGCGACCACCGTCGACCAGCTGGTGGACTTCTCCGCGGCGACACCCGACCAGCCCACCTTCCTCACCGACGGAAGCAGCGAGGACTGGGAGAAGGAATACAAGCTGCAGCAATGGTGGCTCGACCGCATGGCCACGACGACGGCGCCGCTGCAGGAGAAGCTCACGCTGTTCTGGCACGGTCATTTTGCGACCGCGAACTACAAGGTCACGGACATGGTGCTCATGTATCGCCAGAACGCGTTGTTCCGCGCGATGGCGACGGGACCATTTCGCGATCTCGTGCAGACGATGTCGCTCCAGCCCGCGATGCTCATCTGGCTCGACAACGATCCCAACACGAGAGGCCATCCCAACGAGAATTTCGCGCGGGAGCTGATGGAGCTCTTCACGCTCGGGGTCAACGAGTACACCCAGGCCGACATCGTGGCGTCGGCACGAGCATGGACCGGTCACAACACGCTCGATTCCGACCGAACCCAGTACCACTTCTATCCGTACCGCCATGACACGGATCTCAAGACGTTCATGGGCGTCACCCAGAACTGGGACGGCCCCGACATCATCAACTTCCTCCTGCGCGACGACGCGACGCACAAGCAGATCGCGTCCCGCTTCATCGCGAAGAAGATGTGGTCCTTCTTTGCGTATCCCGATCCGGACCCCGGGCTCGTCGCGACCCTCGGCGACACGTTCGCCGCCGCGGATCTCTCGATCGCCGCGCTCGTGCGGGCGATCTTCAACCATCCCGAGTTCCTGTCGACGCGCGCCAAGCAAGGCCTTGTGCGCTCGCCCGCGGAGTGGATCGTCGCGTGCATGCGTGCGGTCGGCATCACGGCCGGAGACGCGAACCCACAGTGGTGGATGGAGGACATGGGTCAACAGCTGTTCGAGCCTCCGGATGTGTCGGGATGGCGGCCGAACGACTACTGGCTGACGACGTCGCGGATGTGGGCACGCGCCAACTGGGCCGCATACCTGGTGTGGCAGAACAACGTGCGCAACACCCTCAATGCCGTCGTCGGCATGACCGTGGCCAATGCCGTACAGCACGCGTTCGACGTCATGCGCATCGACACACCGTCGTCCCACACCCGCTCGAAGCTCGAGGCCTGGTTGACGAGCCAGCGCGGCGACACCAACGCATGGGGCGACTGGACCTTCATCAACCTGTTGACACTCGTGATGCTGACGCCCGAGATGAACCTCGCGTAGGAGATCGTCGTGACCGAATCCGCTCCCAGCCTCTTCGCGCAGAACGGCTTGTCGCGCCGGCGCTTCCTCCAGTTCAGCGCGATGGGCGCCGGCACCGTCGCGGTCAGTCCGTACCTCTCGCGCCTCGAGGCATTCGCGGCGCCACCCGTCGCAAAGGACCAGGGAATCCTCGTCACGATCCAGCTCAGCGGTGGCAACGACGGCTTGAACATGGTCGTGCCGACCGGCAACGCGACCTATGCGGCGTTGCGGCCGACGCTGAAGATCACCAACGGCCTCTCGATCGGCAGCGGCTTCGCGTTGCACCCGTCACTCGTGAAGACCAAGGCGCGCTACGACCACGGGAACGTCGCGATCGTGCGCGGGGTCGGGTACCAACCACCGGACCTCAGTCACTTCACCTCGACGGACATCTGGATGCACGGCTGGGGTGGCAGCGGCACCTCGACGACCGGTTGGGCGGGCCGCTTCCTCGACGGTCTTCCGAATACGACACACGAGTCGCTCTACGGCGTGTCGCTGCACGGGAACGTGAACCCGCACCTGAACGGCGCGGTGGCACACCCTTCGTCGTTGCCGTTGAGCATCGGCGACGCGTTCGGCATCGATCGCAGCGATCCGTCGCTCGCCCGGATGTTCGACGCGGTCGCGAGCTTCGGGAACGGCGCATCGGAGCTCGGTCCGCTCGGCGATTCGTACGACACGACCGCGATGGAGCTGATGCAGCTGACGCAGCGCGTCCGACCCGCCTACTCGTTCCCGCGCCAGGACACGAACCTCGGCCAACAGCTCGTGCTCGCCGCGCACCTGATCAACGCCAACCTCGGCATCCGTGTGATCGACACTTCGATGGGCGGCTTCGACACGCACTCGGACCAAGCCGGGTTCCACGCGGAGCTGCTCGTCGCGGCTCGACACCGCGATCGACGCGTTTTTCGCGACGCTGTCGCCTCGGTGGCGAGGCACAGGTCGCGATGATGACCTTCTCGGAGTTCGGGCGCCGGCCGGACGAGAACGGCGACGGCGGTACCGACCACGGCGCCGCTTCGCCGCTGCTCGTGATCGGCGATCACGTCCGCGGCGGCCTGCACGGCGCCCAGCCCAGCCTCACCGACCTCGACGACGACGGCAACCTCAAGCCGTCCGTCGACTTTCGCTCCGTCTACGCCACCGTGCTCGACACGTGGCTACGCGCCGACGACCGCGAGGTGCTCGGCCGCACGTACTCGCCGCTGTCGTTGTTCTCGTCGCCGCCGAGCGCGCCGCCGTCGGACGCCACCACACGGCGCAGCGCCGGGTACTGGCTCGCGGGGCCGGGAGGCGGTGTGCACGGCTTCGGCACTGCGACGAAGTTCGGCTCGCTCGCCGCGCGTTCGACAAGCCGATCGTCGCGGGGGCGGCGACAGCGCACGCACCACGGGCTGTGGCTCTGCGGTACCGACGGCGGCATCTTCAGCTTCGGCGACGCCGAAGTTCCACGGGTCGATGGGCGGCCGACACTTGAACAAGCCGATCGTCGCGCATGGCCGCGACGCCGTCCGGCAAGGGCTACTGGCTCGTCGCGAGCGACGGCGGCATCTTCTGCTTCGGCGACGCCAAGTTCCGCGGCTCGACGGGCGGCCGGCACCTGGACAAGCCGATCGTCGGCATGAGCGCGACGCCGTCCGGCACGGCTACTGGCTCGTGCGCGAGCGACGGCGGCATCTTCTGCTTCGGCGACGCCAAGTTCCGCGGCTCGATCGGGCGGCAAACGCCTCGACAAGCCGATCGTCGCCATGGCGGCGACGCCGTCCGGGCAACGGCTACTGGCTCGTGCGCGAGCGACGGCGGCATCTTCTCCTTCGGCGACGCCCACTATCACGGGTCGAAGGTCCACACGTCCGCGCCGGTGTGCGGCTTTGCCGGCAACGGCTACTGGATGACCGCCCGCGACGGCAAGGTCGCCGCGTTCGGCGACCGCCCTCGGCCGCGCCCACGCGCCACCGCGGTGCTCGTGCCGTAGGAGGAGTTCGACTCGCTCAGGCGGAGAGCCCTTCCCAACCGGGAGGTGGCGGCTCGAGCCGCCAGTACTGCTCGGGTGCGGGCGACGCAGCTTGCGCCGATCTGCCAGTCGTCCTCGACGTGAGCAGTTGACTCGGGTAGCAGCTGAGCGGGGTCGCGTCGAGCACGAGCGGCGTGATCTTCCTTGCGCCGTGCTTCCATCACGTCGTCGCCCGGTTGGAATCCGCTCTGCACGTCCCAGACACGCATCGGATCCGGATAACGCGGTGGGTTGCCCGCGAACACCGTGACGACCGTGCAACCCGGGTGCGCGGCCATGAACCTCGCACAGCCGAGGACTGCATCATCGAGATGCGGCGACACGATCACCGCACGGTCGAGCTCTCCGTCGCGGGAGTCCCCACTGGGATCGGGAAGGTGTGGTCCCGAATCGCGGTCATCGGCGGCGCTTGAGCCCGTGCCGAACCGCCGTGACGTGTGCGCGGGATGTTGCGCATGTGGTCGTCGACGTAGTGCTCGAACTCGAAGTGTTCGGCGACCACTGATGCAAGCCGCTCGTGCATGTGCGTGAGATGTGCTCCTCGGCGGGTCAACGCCGTGTCCGCGCCAGACGACCATCGGCACCGCGCAGATCTCGCATTCGGCGATCCAACAGATGTCGTCTTCGTGAAACCACGGCGTGATGCGCGCCGCTTCACAGAGATCGCATCCATCTGCGCGCGCCAGGTCGTCGGCCACGCCACGACGATAGAACACCGCCCCCCGGGTGCGGCTAGCATGGGCGCCGATGAAAGGGCTGATCCTCGCCGGCGGGGCTGGAACGCGGCTCCGCCCGATCACGCACACGAGCGCGAAGCAGCTCGTGCCGATCGCGAACAAGCCGATCCTCTTCTACGTCGTCGAGCAGCTGGCGGCGGCCGGCATCAAGCACATCGGCGTCATCATCAGCACCGACGACACCGGCCTCGAGATCGAGGCGGCGCTCGGCGACGGGTCGCGGCTCGGCGTCGAGGTCGAGTACATCCCGCAGGAAGCACCCCTTGGTCTCGCCCACTGTGTGCAGATCGCGCGAGCGTTCCTCGGCGACGACGACTTCGTCGTCTACCTCGGCGACAACATGCTGCAACAGGATCTGAAGACGATCGTCGATCGCTTCGAGGAGAAGCGCAACCGACCGCTCGAGCTCCACGAACCGGGCGCGCACCCACCCGTCGCGCAGATCCTGCTCGCGCACGTCGACGATCCGCGCCAGTTCGGCGTGGTCGCGCTCGACGGACAGGGCCGCGTCGTGCGGCTGATCGAGAAGCCGCTCGAACCGCCGTCGGATCTCGCGCTTGCCGGCGTCTACCTGTTCGACAAGACCGTGCACGAGGCGGTGCGTGCGATCGCGCCGTCGGCCCGCGGCGAGCTCGAGATCACCGACGCGATCCAGTGGCTGATCGACCAGGGCCACGAGGTCGCGCACGAGATCCTGCAGGGCTGGTGGATCGACACCGGCAAGAAGGATCCACTGCTGCATTGCAACCGGCTGGTACTCGACACCATTGCCGCGCGGATCGACGGCAGCGTCGACGATCAGTCACGCGTCGAGGGGCGCGTGATCATCGAGGTCGGCGCCCGCCTCGAGAACTCCGTCGTGCGCGGACCCGCGATCATCGGTGCCGGGACGGTGCTCGTCGACACCTACGTCGGGCCGTACACCGCGATCGGCGCGGACTGTGAGCTGCGCGATGCCGGCATCGAGCACTCGGTGGTACTGGAGCGGAGCCGCATCGTGGGCGTGCACCGCTGCCAGGACTCGCTGATCGGCCGGGAAGTCGAAGTCACACGCACGGGCGAACGACCGAAGGCAACGCGTCTCATGCTCGGCGATCACTCACGGGCGGATTTGGAGTAGCGATGGCGAAGGTGAACGAGAGTGGAACGATCGCGGGCGTGTACCACGTGCAACCCTCCGTGCACGGAGACGCGCGCGGGCTGTTCGTCGAGACCTTCCGGCGCGAATGGATCCCGGGCGCCCGCGAGATGATCCAGGCGAACCGCGCCGACCGCAAGGCCGGCGCGATCGTCGGGCTCCATTTCCACCTCCACCAGGCCGACTACTGGTACGTGCCGTTCGGGCAAGCCCGCGTCGTGCTGCACGACCTGCGCACCGGCGGCCCGACCGATCGCGCGACCGAGACGTTCGACCTCGGCGGTGACGAGCACCCGGGCGTGTTCATTCCTCCCGGCGTCGCGCACGGTTTCGCGTCGCTCACGGACGCGACGATCACGTATCTCGTCGACGGCTACTACAACGCGGCCGACGAGCTCGGGGTCGCGTGGGACGATCCCGAGATCGCCGCCGACTGGGGTGTCACGAACCCGGTGCTGTCGGAACGCGACCGCACGAATCCCAAGCGCGCCGAGATCGGTGAGCGGGTGCGGCCGGCGTGGCCGCTGCGCACATGAACATTCTCGTCACCGGCGGCGCCGGTTTCATCGGAGCGAACTTCGTTCGGTACTGGGCCGAGACACGCGACTCGGACGACACGATCGTCGTCGTCGACGCGCTCACCTACGCAGGGAATCGCGCCAATCTCGATGACGTTCGTCATGAGTTCGTGCACGCCGACATCTCCGATCTGGCGGCGATGGAAGAGACCTTGCGCCGCGCATCACATCGACGTGATCGTCAACTTCGCCGCCGAGTCGCACAACTCTTACGCGATCACGAACCCGGGCGCGTTCTTCCGCACCAACGTCGTCGGTACCCAGACCCTGTGCGAAGCGGCTCGGCGCGTCGGCGTGGCGCGGCTGCATCACATCTCCACCTGCGAGGTGTACGGGGACCTCGACCTTGACTCCAACGAGCAGTTCACCGAGGACTCCCCGTATCGTCCGCGGACGCCCTACAACGCGTCGAAGGCCGGCGGCGACCATGCCGTGCGTGCATACTTCGAGACGTTCGGTGTGCCGATCACGATCACGAACTGTGCGAACAACTACGGGCCGTACCAGTTCCCCGAGAAGGTCATCCCGCTCTTCGTGACGCTCGCACTCGACGACGACCCGCTGCCGCTCTACGCCTCCACCGAGAACCGGCGCGAATGGATCCACGTGCTCGACCACTGCCGCGCCATCGCGCTGGTCGTCGAGCAGGGCCGGGTCGGCGAGACCTATCACGTCGGCACCGGCGTGGAGCGCAGCATCGAGGAGATCGCCGATGCCGTGCTCGTCGAGCTCGGCAAGCCGCAGACGCTGAAGACGATCGTGCCCGACCGGCCCGGACACGATCGCCGGTACGCGCTCGACTGGAGCAAGATCCGCGCCGAGCTCGGCTGGGAGCCGACGGTCGACTTCGGTCCGGGGCTCGCGGAGACCGTGCAGTGGTACGCGGCGAACCGGGCGTGGTGGAAGCCGTTGCGAGAGCGCGCGCCGGTGCGCGAGGACGCCGCCTGGGCGTGATGTGCTGATGCGCGTCGTCGTGACAGGGTCCAACGGACAGGTCGGCCTCGAGGTCGCGGAACGCGCTGGAGGTGGCATCGGGTCGGTGGACGTCGACCTCGCGCGAAGCGATGCGCGAGCACATCACCGCCACCGCGCCCGATGTCGTCGTGCACTGCGCCGCGTACACGGATGTCGACGGCTGCGAGAGCGACCTCGACCGGGCCATGCACGTCAACGCCGAAGGCGTGCAGGTGGTGGTCGACGCCGCCGATGCGTGCGGCGCCTTCGTCGTCGCCGTCTCGACCGACTACGTCTTCGACGGCACGAAGACGTCGCCCTACGTCGAGAGCGACGCACCCCATCCGCTCAGCGCGTACGGCCGCTCGAAGCTCGCGGGCGAGCAGGCCGTCGACCTCGACCGGCACGCCGTCGTGCGCACGTCATGGGTCTGTGGACGGGTCGGCCGCAACATGGTGAAGACGATCCTGCGCTTGATGCGCGAGGACATGCCGATGCGATTCGTCGACGACCAGCGTGGCCACCCGACGATCGCCTCCGACCTCGCGGGCGGGTTGCTCGACGATCGCCGCGCAGCGCCGCGCCGGGCTCTGGCACGTCACCAATCAGGGCGCGGTGAGCTGGTACGAGTTCGCCCGCGAGGTGGTGAAGGCCGGAGGCGGAGACCCGTCCCGGGTCGAACCGATCACGACCGCCGAGCTGCAGCCTCCGCGCCCCGCGCCCCGCCCCGCGAACTCCGTCCTCGACTCCGAGCGCCTCACGCCGAGCGAGCTCCTCCCCGACTTCCGCGAGACCCTCCCCGCGCTCGTCCGTCTGCTGTAGAGGCGTGTTTGAGGTGCGGTATCCGCACCTCAAACACGCCTAGGCCGTGCGGCGGTTCGAGCAGTGTCCGAAGGGCGGCGGCACCCTCGGGAATGCCGGCATCGAGATCGTCATCGGTGATCGTCACACGGTCCCAGCCCATTGCCTGCATGAGCCGCGTCCGCGATGCGTTCTTCTCGTACCGCTCGCGATCACCGTGGAACTTGTACGGATCGAACTCCGCGCCGACCCCGAGGCTCGGCCACGCAAAGTCGAGCCGAATCCGTTCACCATTCGGAAGCGTGCGCCAGAACTGCGCGCACGGGCTCCGGCAACGAGTGTTCGCGGAGGAGCTGGAGCAACAGGGTTTCTGCCGCGCGTCTCGGCGCTGCGTTCGGGCGGGACGAAGTGCTGCAAGCGCGTCCAGGATGATCTCGCCTCCTAGACGCACGGAGCCGCCAAGGCGCTCTTGCGCGCGCCAAACGCTGCGGACGTCGACCAGGTTCCGTCGAACGGATTCGAGGAGTGCGAGGTCGAGGGTGCGTCGATCGAGTGCGTGCAACTCGACGAGACCGGCGAGATCGCAGAGGGTTCGTGCGGCTCGCGTGACCGGGATCGAGTCGACGATCATCACGTCGAGGTCGGAGAGATGTCGACTCTCGTGCACGATCACGTCTGGATACGGCCAACGATGGTGGCGCAGCGTCGTGATCTCGACGACCTCAGCCCCGCCCGGCAGCCCATGCAGGAACGCCGCTGCGCGGAACGAGGCGGCACTCGGCTTTCCGCCTGCGAGGCAGGCGGCCAAAGGGACTGGTGCCACGAGCGGGCTGTCGAGGGCACTCGGTACACCGAGTCGTAGACACGAATGAGGCGTCCTGACTTGACGCGCCGAGTGATCTGGTCCCGACTCCCGACGGCCACGAGCTGGTCTCGGGTGACGAGGCCGTGTTGCTGTGGTGCCAACTCAGCGACGGTGCGGTCGATCGCTCGCATTGCCGAAGCGTCCCATAGCGCTGAGACACCATCGCGTCCCGTTCAGGTAGGCGTGTTTGAGGTGCGGAAACCGCACCTCAAACACGCCCCGCCTCCGCCGGGTCGTTACAGGCGGTCGACGATGGCTTGGGCGAACTGGCTGGTCTTCACCTCGGTGGCGCCCTCCATCAGGCGGGCGAAGTCGTAGGTCACGATCTTCTCGGCGATCGCCGCTTCGAGGGCGCGCACGATGTCGGCGGCTGCCTTCGTCCAGCCCGAGGTGCTCGAACATCATCACGCCCGACAGCAGCACCGATGACGGGTTGACCTTGTCCTGGCCCGCGTACTTCGGCGCGGTGCCGTGCGTGGCCTCGAACACACCGTGCCCGGTCACGTAGTTGATATTGCCGCCCGGTGCGATCCCGATCCCGCCGACCTGTGCGGCCAGCGCGTCCGACAGGTAGTCGCCGTTCAGGTTCGTCGTCGCGATGACGTCGAAGTCATCGGGCCGGGTGAGCACCTGCTGCAGCGTGATGTCGGCGATGTTGTCCTTGACCAGGATCTTGTCGCCGGGCTTGCCCCCGCAGTCGTCCCATCCGACCGCGACATCAGAGAACTCCTCACGCACGAGCTCGTAGCCCCAGTTGCGGAAGGCGCCCTCGGTGAACTTCTGGATGTTGCCCTTGTGCACGAGCGTCACGCTCTTGCGATCGTGCTCGACCGCGTACTGCAACGAGGCCCGGATCAGCCGCTTCGATCCCGTCTCCGAGATGGGCTTGATGCCGACCCCGGAGTCCTCACGTATGTTCCAACCGAAGTTCTCCTTCAGCAGCTGGATCAGCTTGCGTGCCTCCGGCGTGCCCTCCTCCACCTCGAGACCGGCGTAGATGTCCTCGGTGTTCTCGCGGAAGATCACGATGTCGACGCAGCTCGGGATGCTTCACCGGCGACGGCACACCTGCGAACCACCGCACCGGCCGCAAGCACACGTACAGGTCCATGATCTGGCGCAAGCGCGACGTTCAGCGAGCGGATGCCACCACCGACGGGCGTGGTCAACGGGCCCTTGATCCCGATCAGGTACTCGCGGAACGCGGCGACCGTCTCGTCGGGAGCCACGACGCCCGTGGCATTGAACGCCTTCTCGCCCGCCAGCACCTCTTGCCATGCGATCGACTTGCCGTGCTTGGCAGCCGCCGCGTCCATCACGAGCTGCGCGGCCGGCCAGATGTCGACGCCCGTGCCGTCGCCCTCGACGTACGGGATGATCGGCTCGTCGGGCACCGACAGCGTGCCGTCGGACTGCATCAGGATCTTCTCAGGCATGAGGAAGGACGCTAGTGCGCGCGCCGGTCCCGCGGGTCAGCAGCCGTCGTCGAGCGCCTGCCGTAAGGAGGCGACGAACGTGGCCGCCTCTTCCGGTCCGCCGCCGTCGAGCAGCCGGCGCACGAGCGCGCTCCCGACGATCACGCCGTCCGCGCTGGCCGCGGCCTCGGCGGCCTGTTCGGGTGTCGATATGCCGACGCCGAGGAGCACCGGCTTGTCGGTCACGGCCTTGCACCTCCGCCCCATGTTGCCGGCGTGCGCGGCCAAGTTGTTCCCGCTCGCCGGTCACGCCCATCAGCGACACGCCGTAGACGAAGCCGCGCGATCGCTCGCAGATCGCCGCCAGGCGATCGTCGGGCGTCGTCGGCGCGGCGAGGAGCACCGTCTCCACTTCGGCCGCCTCGGCCGCTTCGCCCCAACCATCGAGCTCGTCGAGCGGAAGGTCGGGCACGATCGCGCCGTCGACGCCCGCGGCGCGCAAGCTCTGCGCACAACGTTCGTGGCCGAGCCGGTAGACGAGGTTGTAGTACGTCATCACGACGGTGGGAGCCGCGACGTCGAGTCCGGCCATCGCATTGATGACGCCGGCGGGTGTCGCGCCGAGGTCGAGCGCGCGCTGGCTCGCTTCCTGGATCGTCCGGCCGTCCATGATCGGGTCCGAGAACGGGATCCCGACCTCGACGGCATCGGCGCCGGCGTCGACGACCGCGCGCACGACGTCGCACCACTCGCGTCCGAGGCCGCCGGTGACATATGGGACGAGCAACTTCCGGCCCTCGGCGCGCCGGGCGCGCAGGTGCGACTCGAGCTTCATGACGAGAGCTCGCCCAGACGCTCGGCGACCTGCTCGGCGTCCTTGTCACCCCGGCCCGACAAGGTCACGAGCACGGTCGCGCCCCGCGGGATGGCCCGACCTGCTTCGCGAATGAGCCACCCGATCGCGTGCGCGGGCTCCAGCGCGGGCACGATGCCTTCGGTCGCGGACAGCAGCTGGAACCCGGCGAGCGCTTCCTCGTCGGACGCGGAGTGGTACTCGGCGCGGCCCTGGGCTGCGAGCATCGCGTGCTCGGGTCCGACGCCGGGATAGTCGAGTCCGGCACTGATCGACGTGGCTTCGAGCACCTGGCCGTGCTCGTCCTGCAAGAACAGCGAGCGCATGCCGTGCACGACACCCGGGACGCCGCGCTCCACTGCGGCGCCGTGGTGCCCCGACTCGAGCCCGAGGCCGCCTGCTTCCACGCCGACGAGACGCGCGCCGGTGTCGATGAAGCCGGCGAAGGTCCCGATCGCGTTGGAGCCGCCACCGACACAGGCAACGACGACGTCGGGGTCGGCGTCGTCCAGGATCACGCGACATTGCCGGCGTGCCTCGTCGCCCACGACCCGTTGGAACTCGCGCACCATCCAGGGAAACGGATGCGGTCCCATCGCGGAGCCGAGGCAGTAGTGCGTGTCCTCGACGCTGGCGACCCACGCGCGCATCGCCTCGTTGACCGCGTCCTTGAGCGTCGCGCTCCCGGACAGCACGGTCACGACGTCGGCACCCAGCAGCTTCATCCGCCACACGTTGAGCGCCTGACGTTCGACGTCGACCGCCCCCATGTACACGGTGCAACCGAGCCCGAACAGGGCGGCCGCGGTGGCGGTGGCGACACCGTGTTGGCCGGCGCCGGTCTCCGCGATCACCCGGTGCTTGCCCATGCGCCGGGTCAGCAGCGCTTGGCCCAAGACGTTGTTGATCTTGTGCGAACCGGTATGGGTGAGGTCCTCACGCTTGAGCAGCACGCGGACGCCCAGGCGGTCCGAGAGCCGGTGACATTCGGTGACCGGCGTCGGGCGGCCGGCGTAGCTCCCCAGCAGCGACGAATACTCGGCGCGGAATGCGTCGTCGTGCCAAGCCCCGCGGAACTCGCGTTCGAGCTGCTCGAGCGCCGGCACGAGCGTCTCGGGCGCGAAACGACCCCCGAAGTCCCCGAAGCGGCCGAGACCGACCGGCTCGGGGCCGGGCGGTTCGAGTTGGACGGGCGCGCCTCGCTCGACAGCTGCCATCCCGAGATCATATGGGCGAGTGTGGAGCTCGATTTTCGAGTTCCACACACGCCCGCACGGCACCGCACGTCCGCATGCCGAACAACACGCCCACAACTATTCGTCGAGCTGCCAGTCCCATGGTCTGGTGACGCCGGCGACTTCGTCGGGCTGCGTCAGATCGATCGGCCGGTCGGCGACCGCTTCACCGGCCGCACGCGCCGCGATCACGAACTCGCGCAGCTTCTGCGCGTCCTTGCGACCCGGCTTCTCCTCCACCCCGCTCGAGACGTCGACACCCCACGGTCGCACGAGCCGGATCGCCTCACCGACGTTGGCAGGTGTGAGCCCGCCCGCAAGTAGCAAGCGGATGCCACTCGGCGCGCCTTCCGCCAGGCGCCAGTCGAAGACCTTGCCCGAACCCGGGTCGGGCGAGTCGACGAGGATGACGTCGGCCGCGCTCTTGCCGGCATCCGCGAGCGCGGGGTCGCCGGCGGCGAACGCCTGGATCACGAACTGCACACGTTCACGAATCCACGCGACCTCGGACGCGGGTTCGGCGCCGTGCAGCTGCACACCGTGCAAGCCGGTGCGGCCGACGATCTCCACGATCCGCTCGGGCCGCTCGTTGCGGAACACGCCCACGGTGTGCACCTCGCGTGGGAGTCGCTTGGCGATGTCGCGGACGGTCTCCGGGTGCACCTGACGCCCGCTCGGCGCGAACACGAACCCGAGCGCGTCCGCGTCGAGCGCGGTCGCGAGCAGCGCGTCGTCTTCGTTCGTGATCCCGCAGATCTTCACGAACATGGTGAGCCCGCTTCCGCCTCAGGCATCGATGAGTCGGCCGTGATTGAAGTCGTCGTAGGCCTGGAGATCGAGGAAGCCGTGGCCGGAGTAGTTGAACAGGATCACCCGCGCCTCGCCGGCTTCCTTCGCGGCCAAGGCGTCGTCGATCACTGCCCGGATCGCGTGCCCCGTCTCGGGCGCGGGGATCTTTCCTTCGGCGCGCGCGAACTGCACCGCCGCCTCGAACGTCTTGCCCTGCGGATACGCCACCGCCTCCATGCGCCCGTGCTTCACCAGCGACGAGATGATCGGCGCGTCGCCGTGATAGCGCAGGCCACCGGCATGAATCGACGGCGGCACGAACTCATGCCCGAGCGTGAACATCGGGAGGAGCGGCGTCATCCCGGCCGTGTCCCCGAAGTCGTACTCGAACGCGCCCTTGGTGAGCGTCGGGCACGAAGACGGCTCGACCGCGACGAGTCGCACGTTGCGATCGGTCATGAACGGCAACGCGATGCCGCCGTAGTTCGAGCCACCGCCGACGCAGCCGATGACGACGTCCGGGTGGTCCTCGCCCGCGACGCGCGAGCTGCTCCTTGGCTTCGATGCCGATCACCGTCTGATGCAACAACACGTGGTTGAGCACCGAGCCCAGCGAGTAGTGCGAGTCCTCGCGCGTCGCCGCGTCGCGGACCGCGTCGCTGATCGCGGCGCCCAATGACCCGGGGTGGTCGGGTTGGTCGACCGGTGACGGCACGACCTCGGCACCCCACGTCTCCATGAGGACCCGACGGTACGGCTTCTGCCGGTACGAGGCGCGCACCATGTACACCTTGCAGTCGAGGTCGAACTGCGCACACGCGAATGCGAGCGCGCTCCCCCACTGTCCGGCGCCCGTCTCGGTTGCGAGTCGCCGCGTGCCGTCCTGCTGGTTGTAGTACGCCTGCGCGACGGCGGTGTTCGGCTTGTGCGAGCCGGCCGGGGACACCGACTCGTCCTTGAAGTAGATGCGTGCGGGAGTGCCGAGGGCTTCCTCGAGCCGGCGGGCGCGCACCAACGGAGTCGGCCGCCACAGGCGCAGGATGTCGATCACTGCGCCCGGGATGTCGACGGTCGGCGCCTGCGTCATCTCCTGTTCGATCAGCGCCATCGGGAACAGGGGCGCGAGGTCGTCGGGATCGACGGGTTGGTTCGTCGCGGGGTGCAGCGGCGGCTGCAGCGGCTCCGGCATGTCGGGCAGCGCGTTGTACCACGCGGAGGGAATGCGGTCCTGCGGCAGATCGAAACGTGTCGCGTCGGTCATCACCACTGCTCCTTCGCTACGGCATCCTGCCTGCGCTCCACCTGCACGATCACTTCCTCCGTGTCACGGCGTTCTCCGCGAGCGTCGCGCGACGAGCGCGGTCGGGTCGTCGGCGCGGACGAGCGCCTCGCCGACGAGCACCGCGTCGAAGCCGGCGTCGGCCATCCGGCGCGCGTCCCCGGCCGAGCGGATCGCGCTCTCGGCCACAGCGATCACCCCGGCGGGAAGGCGCGAAGCGAGCGAGCCGGCCACGTCGAGATCCTCCGAGAACGTGGCAAGGTCACGACTGTTCACGCCGACGATCTCGGCTGCGGCACCCAGCGCACGATCGATCTCGGCCGCGTCGTGCGTCTCGACGAGCGCGGCCATCCCCAACTCGCACGCCAGCGCGTGCAGATCTGCGAGCAGCCCGTCGTCCGGCAACGCCGCGCAGATCAACAGCACCGCGTCGGCCCCGATGGCGCGCGCCTCGTAGAGCTGGATCTCGTCGATCGTGAAGTCCTTGCGGAGCACGGGAAGCCCGGTCGCGTCCCGCGCCGCCTGCATGTCGGCCACCGAGCCGCCGAAGTACGGACGGTCGGTGAGCACGGACAGCGCGGCCGCCCCGCCGGCCTCGTAGGCCTTGGCGGTCGTCCCCGGCTCGAGGTCGGGCGCGAGGTCGCCCTTGGACGGCGAGCGACGCTTCAGCTCGCCGATCACCGCCAGCGTGCCGTCGTCGCGGCGGAGGGCGCCCGCGAAGTCCCGGGCGGGAGGCGCCGCGATCGCGTGCTCGCGCAGCAGGTCGCGCGTCTGCGGCTGTCGCAGCAGCGTGACCTCGTCGACCTTCGTCGCAAGGATCTCGTCCAGGACCGTCAAGCGCTGCGAAGTCTACGGCCGCGCCTCGGTTTGCGTTTGCAACGAAACGGCCCGCCCCGGGCCGTTTCGTTGCAAACCAGGGGGGTGCAGTTGGCTCTACGCTCCGCCTCATGACCGTGACCTTCCCCGAACGCTTCCTGTGGGGCGCGGCGGCAGCCGCGCACCAGATCGAAGGCGGCAACTGGAACAACGACTGGTGGGCGTTCGAGCACCAGCCCGGCACACCCTGCATCGAGCCTTCCGGCGACTGCTGCGACAGCTACCACCGCTACAAGGAGGACATCGGGCTGGTGCGCGAGCTCGGTCTCGGCGCCTATCGCTTCTCGATCGAGTGGTCGCGCATCGAGCCCGAAGACGGGGAGTTCTCGCGTCGCCGCGCTCGACTACTACCGGCGCGATGCTCTCCGAGTGCCACCAGCAGGGTGTCCGACCGGTGGTGTCGTTCCACCACTTCTCGACCCCGCGCTGGATGGCCGCGCTCGGCGGGTGGGAGTCGGAAGAGATCGTCGATCGCTTCGCGCGGTTCTGCGAGCGTGCGGTCGCACATCTCGGTGACCTCATCGCGATCGGTTGCACGATCAACGAGCCGAACATCGTGTCGCTGATGGGCTACGTCGTCGGCGTGTTCCCGCCCGGCCGGCGCGACCTCGACGCGTTCGCGAGGGCGAACGAGCACCTCAAGGCCGCGCACCGCACGTTCCTACGACGTGTTGAAGTCCGGTCCGGGCGACTTCCCGGTCGGGCTTGTGCGTCGCCATGGGCGATTGGTGGGCGCCCGCGGGTGCCGAGGACGCCCTCGAACGGACGCGTCACATGCACGAGGGGCAGTTCCTCGAGTGTGCAAAGGGCGACGACTTCGTCGGTGTGCAGGCGTACTCGCGCACACGTCTCGACGAGAGGGGCCTGCCGCATCGGACCCGAGGACGGCGTCGAGGTCGTGGCGTCGATGGGGTACGAGTTCTGGCCGCAGGCGCTCGAGGTCGCGGTGCGTCATGCCGCCGAGATCGCCCAGACGCCGCTTGTACGTGACCGAGAATGGCCTCGGCCACGAGAACGACGATCGCCGCATCGCGTACGTGCACGACGCGCTCGAGGGCGTCGGGCGCTGTCTCGACGACGGCATCGAGGTCCGCGGCTACTTCTACTGGTCACTTCTCGACAACTTCGAGTGGGCATTGGGCTACGGGCCGAAATTCGGCTTGATCGCGGTCGACCGCAAGACGTTCGCCCGCACCCCCAAGCCGAGCGCGGACTGGTTCGGCGGCATCGCCCGTGCGAACCGGCTCGAGTGATCGCCTGATCGACGGCCTTTCAGGCGGCTTCACGGTTCCCTTACAAAGGGTTCATGCTCACGGGGTCGCCGAGTGCGACGATGAAGGAGCATGGAACGCGGGACGATCCTCGTCGTCGACGACGAGCCGAACATTGCCGACCTGGTGGAGCTGTACCTGCGCCGCGACGGATATCGGGTCGTGAAGGCCGGCAACGGCGAGGACGGTCTCCGGGCGGTCGCCGATCACCGGCCCCGCCTCGTCGTGCTGGACGTCGGCCTGCCCGACATCGACGGCCTCGAGGTCTGCCGGCGGCTCCGCAGCGACCTCGACGATGCCGGTGATCTTCCTCACCGCCCGCGACACCGAAGTCGACCGCGTGCTCGGGCTCGAGCTCGGCGCCGACGACTACGTGACCAAGCCGTTCTCGCCGGCCGAGCTGGTCGCGCGCGTGAAGGCCGTCCTGCGCCGTGCCGAAGGCGGCGGCGGCGCGCGGCCGAGATCGTCCAGGTCGGCAACGTCGCCATCGACGCCGGGCGCCGCGAGGTCCGCGTCGACGGCGAGCCGGTCGCGTTCACGACCAAGGAGTTCGACCTCCTCCGCTTCCTCGCCGACCGCCCGGGTCGGGCGCTGAGCCGTCAGCAGATCCTCGACGGCGTGTGGGGCTTCGACTGGTTCGGCGACATCCGCACCGTCGACGTCCACATCGCGCAGGTGCGCAAGAAGGTCGACGCGGGCGTGCGCATCGACACCGTTCGCGGAGTCGGCTACCGGCTCGACGCCAAGTGACAACATGCCGACGACATCGGTGATCGCCGCGGCGGGCGTGTAGCGACGTGACACGCAATCACATCTCCCTGCGCACACGCCTCGTCGTCGCGATGCTCGTCGTCGCGTTCGGCGTGCTCGGGCTCTCCTACGTCGCGACGTACGGGCTCGTGCGGCGCGCCCTCCAGGACAACGCGCTCTCCGGCCTGCAGAAGCGGGCCACCGAGCTGCGCGACATCGCGCAGGACACGAGCGTTGCCGCGCTCCCCCGGCAGCGGTTGCAGCTCGCGCTCCGCATCACCGACATCAGGGTCGTGCTCGTACGCCCGAACGGCGTCGTCGTCGACTCGGAGCTGGCGGGCACGACCGGGCTCCCGGAGCCGCTCACCGTCGCCGGACATCCACCCCGAACGACTCAATGCGGGCGAACAGGTGAGCGGACGGCGCGGCAGCGCGGTCTACCTCGCGGTCCCGACCGAGACGGGTGCGCCCGGGGCGGGCGGTTCGTGGTCGTCGCGACCGACACCGTCGACATCTCGGTGCTCCGCAAGCTGTTCCCGCTGCTGCTCCTCGCCGGTCTCGTCGTGCTCGGGCTGGCGTTCGCAGTGGCCGCGTGGCTGGCGCGCCGTCTCACGCGGCCGATCGGCGAGATCGAACGGGCCGCGCGCAAGCTGGCCACCGGCGACCTCTCGGCGCGCGCCGACGTCGCATCGTCGACCGACGACGAGCTCGCGGCGCTGGCGAGCACACTCAACGACATGGCTGCCCAGCTCGAGCACGCGCGCGGCAGCGAGCGCGCGTTCCTGCTGTCGATCTCGCACGACCTCCGAACGCCCCTGACATCGATCCGCGGGTATGCCGAAGCGCTCGCGGACGGGACACTCGACGATGCGGACCCCGACGACCGCAAGCGCGGCGGCGGCGGTGATCGGCGCCGAGGGGCGCCGGTTCGGAGCGGCTGGTGCGCGACCTGCTCGACCTCTCGCGCCTCGACGTCACCAGTTCTCGCTCAACCGCGCGGCCGTGCGACGCGACCGAAGTAGTGCGGGACGCGGCGGAGGCGTTCGCGCCAAAGGCCCACGAGCTCGGTGTCCGCCTCTCGATCGTGCCCGGCGAGCCGCTGCCGGTCGATCTCGATCCGGAGCGGCTCGCGCAGATCGTCGCGAATCTGGTCGAGAACGCGTTGAAGTACGCGGAAACCAGCGTCGAGGTGTACGTCGCACCGCACGGACCGGGCTATGTCGCGGTGGTCGTCACCGACGACGGCCCGGGCATTCCGCCCGACAAGCTCGCGCTCGTGTTCGAGCGCCTCTACACCGTCCGCGACAAGCCGGGCCGCGTGGTAGGTACCGGCCTCGGGCTCGCGATCGTCCGGGAGCTCGCGGCACGGATGGGAGGCCGCGCGTGGGTCGACGAGGCCGGTGACGGCGGCAGCCAGTTCGTCGTGTCGCTGCCGAGCAACGTCACCCAGCCGTGTGATGCGCCGCGCCACTGCCCTCGGCTGCGTCCTGGCGTTCACGCTCGCGGCGGCCGCCTGCAGCAGCTCCTCGCACCAGGCAAGCGCGCCGACCTCCACGGCTCCGACCAGCACCACAGCTGCGTCCACCGCGACAACACCGTCCACCGCGACAACACCCGCGTGCGCGAAGCCGCACGCGGCCGGGCCAGTCGCGCAGACATTCACGTTCGAAGGACAAGCGCGCACGTACCAGTTGTTCGTGCCGCGCGGCTACACGGGACGTACACGGAGGCCCGTCGTCTTCAACTTCCACGGGTTCGGATCCGGTGCGGTGCAGCAGATGGTCTACGGCGACTTCAAGCCACTCGCCGAACGCGACGACTTCCTCATCGTCGCACCGGACGGCCAGGGCACGACGGGCCGGCACTTCAATTTCATCGGCGCACCGGGGCAGCAGAACGACGTGCAGATGGTCGGCGCGCTGCTCGATCACATCGAAGCAACGCTCTGCGTCGACACGCAGCGCGTGTTCGCGGCGGGCATGTCCGAACGGTGGCGCGATGACAACGGTGCTCGCGTGCCTGAGCAAACGGTTCGCGGCGTTCGGCCCGGTCACGGTGAGCGTTCTACGGCCCGGCGTGCGAAGGAGCCGGGCCCGTCGCGATCATGCTGTTCGCGGGCACCGCCGACCCCGTCGTGCCGTTCCAAGGCGGAACGGTGAACTGTTGCGGCGGCGCGCAGGTACGCGTCGGGCCGGGGACATCATGGCGGACTGGGCGAAGCACGATCACTGCGCGTCGACATACCAGGAGACGTCCGTCGACACGGAGGTGCGCCGTCGCACCTGGCACGGATGCGATCAAGGCAGCGACGTCGTCTTCTACATCATCGAAGGCGGCGGCCACACGTGGCCGGGCGCGATCCCGGTCGCGCGCCTCGGCAAGACCACGACCCAGATCAACGCGAGCGAGTTGATCTGGAACTTCTTCAAGGCGCACCCGCTCCGCTGAGGTGACAGGGCGACGGCCCCGCTAGGAGGTGAGTCGCGACCCAGATATATGCACGCGGACGATCGTGCGCTGGTCGTTGGAGCGCACCTGCACGAGGTCGGCGAGCTGGTTCGCGAGCCACAGGCCGTGACCACCGACCTGCCCGGCCACCGGACGGATCCGCCCGACCATGGGTTCCATGATCTGTCCGCGGTCGCTGACCTCGCAGACGAATCGATCGTCCTCGATCCAGCAGCGCAGCGAACCGCGGCCGCCGCCGTAGAGCAGGCTGTTGGTCGCGATCTCGCTCACCGCGAGCACGCACTCCCGGCGACGCGCCAGCTCGAGACCGAACACCGCGGCCCGGTCGTCGATCAGGGCGCGGACGGCGGAAAGCCGCTTCAGGTCGAACTCGAGTGACTCGGTCGCGACGGTCGGTTCGGGGAGGTCACCGCCGAACCACTCGATCGGCGCGCCGAAGCGGGCGTTCTCGCACGCCCGGCCGCCCTCGTGGAGGAACGGATGGTTGTCGATCGCGGTCTCGATGTCCTGCGCCGACAGCGCCCGCGTGTCATAGGGACAGAGCAACGACAACGGGGCGTCCGCGAGCGCGACGTTGAGCAGCGCCTCGTGAAGGTGACACTCGGTGCGCTCGTCGGAGCTGCGCCCGACGTAGACCGGCTCACCGACGCCTCGGATGCGGCGCCCGGAGCCGGCATGGCCGGCCACGAACTCGCGCCACGCGGGGATGATGCGCGCCGGGTTCTGTCCGACCGCGGCCATGTCGGCGAACTCGACCTCGGCGGCATCGCGGCCGAGCGCGGTCCGCAGCATGTCGATCTTGCGGGCTTCCACGACGACGAGCACCGGCTCCTCGGACGCCACACCGGCACGTACGAATGACGCCACCCCGTCGACGAAGTCGTCGTCTCCGGCGTAGAGCATCGCCTCGTGGCGGTACGCGCGATCGCCGACGACGCGCGTCGCCGAACCAGTGCTCCCGGGCAGGACGGCAGCCTTGCGCGGATTTCCGCTCATCGCGTCGATGGCGTGGCCACAGGATGGGGCGGGGCGATTGCGCGGTCGAAATCGGACATCCTGGCGAGCACGGCATCTCTCTACCCGGATGTTGCCCAAATGTCGCCTACGGCGCGCGAATCGCCCCCGACTCGACGGTCGCGGTCACGGTCCCGGCGCGCACCTCGGCGCCGGGCTCCACCTCGCGGCGCACCATCGCGAGCGCCACCTCTCCGGCTGCACTCGTGATGACGCCGACGACCTTCTCACCCACGACGACCTCGGCGCCCGGCACGAGCGGCTCCGTGGCCCGCAACCTCCGGAGCAGCCGGTTCACATGGCCCCGCGTATCGATCCGGCACACGAGCTCCTGGCCGACGAAGCATCCCTTGGTGAACGACACCGCGTCGTGCTCCAGACCGGCTTCTTGGGGAATCGTTCGCTCGTCGAGATCCGCGCCCATCCGCGGGATGCCCGCCTCGATCCGGGCGCGCTCGTATCCGGCACCGTCGAAGACCGGCAGACGTAGCTGGTCGCGGAGCCTGTCGACCGCCGTCTCGGATCCGATCGCGTCGAACGCCGGGAGCTCGCCCCAGGCGACGGGGATCGCGTCGACGCCCTCGATGTCCGGCGGCACGTCCTCGCCTCGTACGGCGAGGGCCGCGACGGCCGGCGTCTCGATCTCGACCGTCACGCGGATCTTGAAGCGGTTCAGCCCCTCGGCGAGCAGGTCGCCGAAGCCGCCTTCGGTCACGCACCACCACACGTCGGCTCCGGCGTCGTGCCGATGACGGACGTAGAAGTCGACGATGAGCTTCCCCTGCGGTTGCAACAGCAACGAGTGCGCGGTCGCGCCGACGGGCATCGCGTCGAGGTCCTGGGACACGAGGCTCTGCAGGAACGTCGTCGCGTCGGCGGCCTTGACGACGACGAGGTCGCGGGCGATGGGGGCGCAGAAGGCGGTGGGCATCAGTGGTCGAAGAGCCGGCGGGCAGCGGCCGCTGCGGTGAGCAACGCCTGGGCCTTGTTCCGGCATTCCAGCTCCTCGTCCGCGGGGACGGAGTCGGCCACGATGCCGGCGCCCGCTTGCAGGGTCGCCCGCCTGTCCCGCCAGAACATCGTGCGGATCGCGATCGCGGTGTCGAGGTTGCCGGAGAAGTCGACGTAGCCGACCACGCCCGCGTACGGCCCGCGCTTGGTCGGTTCGAGCTCGTCGATGATCTCCATCGCCCGCACCTTGGGCGCGCCGCTCACGGTGCCGGCCGGGAAAGTCGCGCGGAGCACGTCGATCGGGCCCTTGCCCTCGGTGAGATCGCCCGCGACCTGGCTGGTCATGTGCATGACGTGCGAGTAGCGCTCGAGCGTCATCAGCTCTTCGACCCGTTCGGTCCCGTAGCGCACAACCCGCCCGAGATCGTTGCGCGCGAGGTCGACCAGCATCACGTGCTCGGCCCGCTCCTTGGGATGCTCGACCAGCTCGGCCTCCATACGACGATCGTGCTCCTCGTTGCGACCTCGGCGGCGCGTGCCCGCGATCGGTCTGCTGATGACGCGCGAGTCGCGTACCTGCACGAGCGCTTCCGGCGACGAACCGACGACGGTCGCTTCCGGATGTTGCAACACGTACATGTAGGGAGACGGGTTGACGAGACGCAACACCCGATACATCGCGAGCGGGTCGACCGGCTCGACGAGGTCGAAGCGCTGCGAGAGCACCACCTGGAAGATGTCGCCTTCGAGGATGTGCTCCTTGGCCGCCTCGACCGCGCCCGCCCACTCGTCGCTCGTGAAGTTGCGTCGCACCTCGGGCAGCTCGCCGAGGTCCTCGGCCGGCGGGAGCGCGGGCAGATACGGCAGTGGGCGCCCCAGCTCTTCCACGGCGGTCGCGAGGCGCGCCGTGGCACCGTCGTAGAGCGCGTCGAGTGCGTCGGCACCTGCACCGGCCGGCGGATAGACGTTCTCGACGAGGTACAGGCGCTGACGGAAGTGATCGAAGGCGGCGACCTGACCCGCGAGCGAGCACACCGCATCGGGAAATCCCGAGTCGTCGGGAGGCGCGTGCGGCAACCGCTCGATCTCGCGCACCGTGTCGTACCCCATCCACCCGACGATGCCGCCGTGAAACGGCGGGAGCTCGGGAAGCTTCGGGGCGCGATAGCGCGCGCACAACGCTTCGAGCGCTGCGAGCGTGCCCTCGTCGGTCGGCACACCTTCGGGCGGCGGGTTGCCGTCGAGCCATTCGACATGCCGGCCGCGTGTCACGAACGTGCGGGCCGGATCCCGGCCGAGGAACGAGAAGCGGCCCCAGCGCTCGGCGTGCTCGACCGATTCGAGGAGAAAGCCCTCACGACTACCGACGAGCTTGACGAACGCGGACACCGGTGTCTCGAGGTCGGCAAGCACCTCGCGCCACACGGGCACCACCGTGTACTCGCGCGCCAGCTCACGAAAGGCTTCGGGGGAGGGCCGGATCAGAGTGGTCACACCGGCCCGGGCGTTGCGCCGCTGCCGAAGGCGCGGAAGAAACAGCTGCGCGCGCCCGTGTGACAGGCGCCGCGGCCCTCCTGCTCGACGACGAACAGCAGCACGTCCATGTCGCAGTCGTAATAGGCCTCGCGCACGTACTGGCGATCGCCCGAGGTCTCGCCCTTGCACCAGTACTCCCGGCGACTGCGGCTCCAGAACCATGTGCGGCCGGTCGAAAGGGTGCGTTCGAGCGCGTCACGGTTCATCCACCCGACCATCAGCACCTGGGCCGTCCCGGCCTCCTGGACGATCGCCGGGACGAGACCGCTTGCGTCGTACTGCACGGCGTCGAGCTCGGCCTCGGAGTACGGGATCGGCGTGGTGGCGGGCGCTGTCACTGGAGAAGGATCGTACCTGCCGGGTCACGTGGGCCTTCTTGTTTAGGCTCGGCCCGATGTCCGCGCCGATCCCGCCCGAGGCACCCCGTCGGCCTCGCACCTTGTCGATCCACGGCGACGATCGCGTCGACGACTGGTACTGGTTGCGCCAGCGCGACAACCCCGACGTGGTCGCGCATCTCGAGGCCGAGAATGCCTACGCCGACGCCGTGCTCGAACCCGTGCGCGGGCTGCGCGATCGGATCTTCGACGAGATCCGCAACCGCATCCAGGAGACCGACGAATCGGCGCCCGTCACCAGCGGTCCGTGGGAGTACACGACGCGCACGCTCGAAGGGCAGCAGTACGCGATGCACTACCGGCGCCCGCGGGGAGCAACCGCGGACGAAGCGGCGCTGCTGCTCGACGAGAACGTGCTCGCCGCCGACGGCGACTACTTCGCGCTCGGCGGGTTCGAGATCACGCCCGACCACCGCGTCCTCGTGTACTCCACCGACAGCACCGGCGGCGAGCGCTATACGTTGCACTTCCGCGACCTCACGACCGGCGTCGACCTTCCCGACAAGGTCGAGGACGTCACGTACGGGCTCGCGTGGGCGGATGACGCGCGTACGTGCTTCTACGTCAGGCCGGACGATGCGATGCGACCGTCCGAAGTGTGGCGGCACATGTTGGGAACGGCGCCGAGCGACGACGTGCTGGTGTTCCGCGAGGAGGACGAACGCTTCTATCTCGGCGTCGAGCGCACGAGAAGCGGACGGTTCGTGCTGATCGAGACCTCCTCGAAGACGACGTCCGAGGTCTGGTTCGTGCCGACGGAGCATCCCGAAGAGGCAGCGCGGGTGGTCGCGCCGCGCGAGGCCGGGCACGAGTACGACGTCGAGCATCACTGGAGCGAGGAGCGCGGCGACCGCTTTCTGATCGTGACGAATCAGGACGGCAACGCCCGCAACTTCGAGTTGGTCGCCGCGCCGTGCGATCAGCCCGCCCGCCGGTACTGGACGCCGCTCGTCCCCCATCGTGAGAACGTGAAGCTCGACGCCGTCACCGCGTTCAGCGAGCATCTCGTGCTGAGCGAGCGCGCCGACGGCCTCGACCGGCTCTCGGTGATGTGCGTCGAGACCGGTGACATCTTCGAGATCGAGTTCCCCGATCCGGTGTTCAGCGCCTGGGTCGGCCCGAACGAGGAATACGACAGCCGATCGGTCCGGTACGGATACACGTCGCTCGTCGCACCCCCGACCGACGTCGACTTCGACATGGAGACGCGCAAGGCGGCGATCGTCAAGACCCACCCGGTGCTCGGCGGGTACGACGCCTCGTCGTACACGTCCGCACGCGAGTGGGCGACCGCGAGCGACGGGACGCGCATCCCGATCTCGCTCGTCCATCGCAAGGACACGCGGCTCGACGGTTCCGCGCCGGCGGTGCTGTACGGCTACGGGTCCTACGAGCACTCGACCGATCCCGCGTTCCGCGCCTCACGGCTCTCGCTCCTCGACCGAGGCTTCGTCTTCACGATCGCGCATGTGCGCGGTGGCGGGGAGATGGGGCGTGTCTGGTACGAGGAAGGACGGCTCGAGCACAAGTCGAACACGTTCTCCGATTTCGTCGCCTGCGCCGAGCATCTCGTGGCGCGGCGCTACACGTCACCCTCCCGGCTCGCGGCGCGCGGCGGCAGCGCGGGCGGATTGCTCATGGGCGCGGTCACGAACATGCGACCGGACCTCTTCGCGGCCATCGTCGCCGAGGTGCCGTTCGTCGACGTCGTCACGACGATGCTGGACCCATCGTTGCCGCTGACGATCACCGAGTGGGAGGAGTGGGGTGACCCGCGCGAGCCGGAGGCGTACACCCGCATGAAGGCGTACTCGCCCTACGACAACGTGACCGACCAGCCGTACCCCGCGATGCTCGTCACCACCGGCTTGAACGATCCGCGCGTGCAGTATTGGGAACCTGCGAAGTGGGTCGCAAAGCTGCGCACGCTCTCGACGTCGGCGCAGCCCATCGTCCTTCGCACCGAGATGGGTGCCGGCCACGGCGGCCCATCAGGGCGATACCACGCGTGGCGGGAGGAAGCCGTCGTGCTCGCGTTCATCTGCAACGCGGTCGGCGTCGCGTGAAGTTGCACACCGACGACGACCTCGTGCTGGAGGCGGAGTGGTCCGCGCCCGGCGATGTCCGGGCGACCGCCGTCCTCTGTCACCCCCACCCGCAGTACGGCGGGACGATGCGCAGCCTCGTGACCTCGGCGTTGTTCGAGGCGCTCCCGAACCAGGGCATCGCGTGCATGCGGTTCAACTTCCGCGGCGTCGAGGGCAGCGACGGCACCTACGGCGGGGGCCGCGACGAGCCCCGCGACGTCCGCGCCGCCATCGACGCGGTCGCCGCCGCGATCGCCGACGTCCCGCTCGCGCTGATCGGCTGGTCGTTCGGTGCCGACATGGCCCTCACAATCGACGACCCTCGGATCGCGGGGTGGGTCGGGATCGCGCCGGCGCTGCGGTTCCGCGCGGCAGCCGACTACGAGAAGGTCGGTGCCGACGCGCGGCCGAAGCTCCTGGTGCTTGGCGCGCACGACGAATTCCGCTCGCCGCAAGAGATCGAGACGGAAGTCGCCGGCTGGCAGCACACGCGCGTCGAGATCATTCCGGGCGCGAGCCACTTCTTCGTGGGCCGCACCGACCGGGTCGTCGAGCTGACGGCCCGCGCCGTGTGCGAGCTTGCCGGCGAGACGAATGAATCGGGTTAGACGGGTAAGGCGAATGCCTTGAGGCCGCGTGTCTCGAGGAAGGATTCTCGGCGCACAATTGCCGAGCGCCACGCAACGAGATCGCTCTCGAAGGTGGCGCGGTCCCCGTCCTCGTAGGCGTGCTCGAGCTCGTCGAAAGCGTTGTCCTCTGCATCGAGGAGCTCGCGGTACCGGCGGAAGAAGTGGTCGTCGACTCCGTCGACTCCGAGTCTTCCTCCGCCCGCCAAGTGGTACGTCTCGGCCATGGCACCTCCTACACACGTGCCGGGCCCAAGTCCGGCACTTGGTGTCGTGGAGGGTAGCCGCGCCGCGGGCCCACCGGAACCATCCTGGTCAGGGCCTCGTGACCAGGCCCCGATCGGCCAGATACGCCTTCGCCTCCCGGACCGAGTGCTGGCCGAAATGGAAGATCGAGGCTGCGAGCACTGCGCTCGCACCACCCGATGCAACCCCTTCGTAGAGGTGTTCGAGCGTCCCGACGCCGCCGCTCGCGATCACCGGTACGTCGACGGCCGCGGCCATCGCCTGGAGGAGCTCGATGTCGTAGCCGGCCTTCGTGCCGTCGCGGTCCATCGACGTCAGGAGGATCTCGCCCGCGCCGAGCGCACAGACCCGCTCGGCCCACGCGAGCGCGTCGAGACCGGTCGGAGTGCGGCCGCCGTGCGTCACGACCTCCCATCCACGCTTCCCGCGGCCTTCATCGGGCTGCCGGCGCGCGTCGATCGCGACGACGATGCACTGGGTCCCGTATTCGAGTGCACCGCGCTGGACGAGCAGCGGATCATCGACCGCGGCGGTGTTGAACGAGACCTTGTCGGCTCCGGCGCGCAGAAGACGGCGCGCATCATCGACACTGCGCACACCTCCACCCACCGTGAACGGGATGAACACCTGATCGGCGACGCGCTCGACGACGTGCACCATCGTGTCGCGCGCGTCGCTCGACGCAGTGATGTCGAGGAACACGAGCTCGTCGGCGCCTTCCGCGTCGTAGCGCGCCGCGAGCTCGACCGGATCGCCCGCGTCGCGGATGCCGACGAAGTTCACGCCCTTCACGACCCGCCCCGCGTCGACGTCGAGGCACGGGATCACGCGGACAGCGAGCATGCCGAGATCCCTTCGGCGACCGTGAACCGGCCCTCGTAGATCGACGTGCCGGCGATCGCCCCGGCGAGGCGACGGCCTTCGACGTGGAGCTCGGCGAGCCGCCGCAGATCACCGACGCTGGAGACGCCGCCGCTCGCGATCACCGGTGCGTCGACGGCGGCGAGGACCGGCTGGAGCTGCTCGATGCCCGGGCCGCCCATCATGCCGTCCCGGCCGATGTCGGTGACGACCAGCGCACCGACGCCGGGCCGGTCGAAACGCTTGGCGAGCGTCACGAGGTCGGCGCCGGTCGCGTCGGCCCAGCCGTGGATCGCGACATCCGTGCCGCGCGCGTCGAGACCGACCGCGATGCGGTCCGGGTGTGACGCGGCCAGCTCGTCGATGAGCTCGGGGTGTTCGACTGCGGCACTGCCGACGACCACGCGTGCGACACCCGCCTTGAAACGCGCGAGCGCTTCCTCGAGCGACCGAACACCGCCGCCCGTTTGAATGCGTGCGCTAACCGCCGAGCAGACCGCCGCGATGACCGAGAGGTTGGGGTTCCCGCCGTGCCGCGCCGCGTCGAGGTCCACCATGTGGATCCAGCGCACACCGGCCTGATCGAACGATCGCGCGACCGCCACCGGATCGTCGTTGTAGACCGTTTCACGGTCGTAGTCGCCCTGCTGCAGTTGCACGACCTTCCCGCCGCGCACGTCGATCGCGGGATAGAGATCCATGTCAGGCCGCGGCGTCGACGAAGTTCTGCAGCAGCTGCATGCCCACGTCTCCCGACTTCTCCGGGTGGAATTGCGTAGCCCAGAGCGGGCCGTGCTCGATCGCGGCCGCGAAGCGGCGGCCGTAGTCGCACCACGCCGCGACGAGAGTGTCGTCCGCCGGCTCGGGTGCAAACGTGTGCACGAAATAGAGCCACGCCGGGTCGGGCAGGTGCGCGCAGCACTTCGACCCCGGCGCGATGTCGAGCGTGTTCCAGCCCATCTGGGGCAGTCGTACGGTGCCGGGAAGGCGAGTCACGCGTCCGCCGACGATGCCGAGACCCGCGACCTCCGGCGTCTCGTCGCTGCCTTCGAACAACATCTGCATCCCGATGCAGATACCGAGGAACGGACGCCCGTCGGTCGCCGCCTCCTTGCAGACGCCTTCGAGACCGGTGCTCCGCAAGGCCTGCATGCACGCGCCGAAGGCGCCGACACCCGGCAGCACCACCGCCCGCGCACGCGATCGCGGCCGGGTCACCGGTGAGCCGGGCGTCCGCGCCGAGGTGCTGCAAGGCCTTCTCGGCCGAACGCAGGTTGCCGATGCCGTAGTCCACGACCGCGATGCGCGTCACGACGACAACGTGCCTTTCGTGGACGGGACGTCGGCGCCTTCGATCTTCACCGCGTCGCGCAACGCGCGTGCCACGCCCTTGAACGACGCTTCGATCACGTGGTGGCCGTTCTTGCCGGACACGCTGCGCACGTGCAAGGTGAGCCGGGCACCGTCGACGAAGCCCTTCCAGAACTCCTCGGCGAGCTGCGGGTCGAACGTGCCGATCCATTCCGAGACGGGGTCCACGTCGTATACGAGGAACGGACGACCCGAAAGGTCGACCGCGACCTGCACGAGCGCTTCGTCGAGCGGCACGAGGGCGTTCGCGAACCGGCGCACGCCGCGCTTGTCGTCCAGCGCCTCGCGCAGCGTGCCGCCGAGGACGATGCCGACGTCCTCGACGGTGTGGTGCAGATCGACGTTGAGATCGCCCTTGGCGTCGATCACGAGGTCGAAGCCGGCGTGCTTGCCGAGCTGCTCGAGCATGTGGTCGAAGAACGGGATGCCGGTATCGACCTTGGCGGCACCACCGCCGTCGACGACGAGCGCGACCGCGACCGTCGTCTCCTTCGTCTCCCGGCGTTGGTTCGCTTGCCTCTTGGGCATGTTCATGACAGCTCCTCCTGGAGCGCCGCGAGGAACGCGTCGTTCTCGGCGGGTGTGCCGATCGTGACCCGTAGACAGCCCTCCACCCGCGGCCACGACGAGAAGTCTCGCACCAGCACGTCATGGGCCAGGAGCCGTTTCCAGAGATCGTGGGCGTCGCCGTCGACCCGGAACAGCAGGAAGTTCGCGCCCGAGGGGCACACGTCGATCCCGTCGGTCGCCGCCAGTGCCGCGAACACGCGTCCTCGCTCCTCGACGAGCGACGCCACCCGCTTTTCCATCTCGGCCCGGAAGTCGAGCGCGATCGTGCCCGCGAGCTGGGTCGGCACCGACAGGTTGTAGGGCAGCAAGACCTTCTCGAGGTCTGAGATCACCCACGTCGGTGCGACCGCGAAACCGAGTCGCACCGCGGCCAGAGACCACACCTTCGAGTACGTCCGGACGACGACGAGCGGGCGGGACTCGTCGACGAGATCGATCGCGCTCCACGGCGCGAACTCGCCGTACGCCTCGTCGACCACGAGCAATGCGTCGTGCTGCTCGACGGTGGCAACGAGCCGCTCGATCGTCTCCGGCGCTTCGACGGTCCCCGTCGGGTTGTTCGGAGAGCACACGAACACGACCGAAGGCTTGGTACGCGCGATGAGCGTCGCCGTGTGCTCGGGGTCGATCTCATAGCCGGTGCTGCGCTCCCCCGCGACGATCTCGGTTCCGGTGCCGCGGGCGATCTGCGCGTGGAGCGCGTACGTCGGCTCGAACATCAGCGCGCGCCGGCCGGCGCCGCCATAGGTGAGCAGCAGCGTCTGCAGCACTTCGTTGCTGCCGTTGCCGCAGAGCAAGCGCGCCGGGGGCTGGCCGAGAAAGCGCCCGAGCGCGGCGCGCAGCTCGGTCGCGCCCCGGTCGGGATAGCGATGCCAGCCGACATCGCGCATGGCGTCGAGCCACCGTTCGACGAAGGCCGGCGGCGGCGGATAGGGACTCTCGTTGGTGTTGAGCCGTACGTCGACGTCGGCCTGCGGCGAGTGATAGCCCGCGAGCTCCTGCAAGTCGTCGCGCGGCGATGGCCCCGGCGGCCGCGCCTGCTGCGCCTTGCCGGCAGTCATGATGGCTCCTGCCGGAAGCGGATCGCGTCCGCGTGGGCCCACAACCCTTCTTCCTCGGCGAGGATTCGCGTCGCATCGCCGACACGCGACAACGCGTCCGCGTCGGCGTGCACGACGTGTACGTGCTTCTGGAACGCCGCGATGCGCAGCGCGCTCGCAAATCGGGCCGTGCCGCCCGTCGGCAGCACGTGGTTCGTGCCCGCCACGTAGTCGCCCAGCACCGCCGGCGCGTAGGCACCCACGAAAACGGCGCCCGCGTTGCGGACAAGAGGAACGAGCAACGACGCGTCCGCGCACATCAGCTCGAGGTGCTCCGGAGCGATCGCGTTGGCGGCATCGATCGCACGCGTGGCGTCCTCCACGAGCACGACGCGACCGCCCTCGCTCAAGGTCGACGCCGCGTCGGCGCGCCGGGTCGCCGTCAGCAGGAGCATTTCGAGCGCGAGCTCCACACGCTCGGCCACGGCCTCGTCCCACACGATGAGGGCCACCGCGCCGCCGGGCCCGTGCTCCGCTTGCGCGAGCAGGTCGGCCGCGACCCACGCGGGATCGACGGTGTCGTCCGCGACGACGGCGACCTCGGATGGTCCCGCGAGGCCGTCGATGCCGACCGCGCCGACAACCTGGCGCTTGGCTTCGACAACGTACGCGTTTCCCGGGCCGACGATCACGTCGACCGGCCGGATCGTCTCCGTCCCGTACGCGAGCGCGGCGATCGCCTGGGCGCCGCCGACGCTGTACACCTCGTCGACGGTGGCCAACTCGGCCGCCGCGAGAATCGAGGTGGCAACCCGGCCGTCGGCACCCGGTGGGACGCACAGGACCACCTCTGCCACGCCCGCGACGCGTGCCGCCAGGGCCGTCATCAGGACCGACGAGACGAGCGGTGCGCGTCCGCCGGGGACGTAACAACCCGCCCGGTCGACCGGGATGACACGCTCGTGCACCTCGATACCGAGGCGCTCGTGGCGTGCCTCCTTCTCCTGCTGGGCCTCGTGCCACGCGACGATCTGATCGCGGGCCAGCTCGAGCGCGGATCGCAGCTCGGGCGTGACCTGCGCCAGGGCACGCGCCAGCTCTGCAGGCGGGACCCGCAGCTCGTCGAGCTCGCAACCATCGAAGCGGGCGGTCAGCTCGCGGAGCGCCGCGTCGCCCCCCGCCCGCACGGCACCGATGATCTCGGCCACGACCGTGCGGACATCCTCGCCCGCGTCGATGGGCCGCGCGAGTACCGCGCGCAGATCGCCGGGAATGCCGCGGAGGTCGACAATGGCCAACATCGGAACAACCGATCGTACCGGCCGACCTGGTGGCCTTCGCCGGAATACACGGCGGCGCCCTGTGGCACACTCCCCCGCGTGAGCACGTCGAGCGACCTCGCGACGCTGTCGAGCATCCAGACCCAGGTCGACGAGCTCTCGCGCCGCGTCACCGATCTGGCCGAGCGCTACGGCGACACACCCGACTCGGCCGTCGCGAGCGAGCTGTTCGCGACCGAACGAGCGCTGGCCATCGCGCGCCGATCCCTCGACCGGGCGTCCGCCCTCCTCGACCAGCTCCCCAGCTAGCACCGCGAGCTGTCCCACTTCTTCACGGCCAATCGGCTAACCGAACTTGCCGGCCGAGGGGCAGATGCCGGCGAGGACGCACTCGCCGCAGCGCGGACGCCGGGCGTCGCAGATCTTCCGTCCGTGCTCGATGAGCCGCAGCGACAGGTCGCCCCACTCCGCAAGCGGCACGAGCGCGCCGAGGTCATGCTCGATCTTCACCGGGTCGGTCTCATTGGTGAGCTTCAGCCGCCCTGCGAGCCGGGTGACATGCGTGTCGACCGGGAGCCCCGGCTCGTGGAACCACACGGAGCGCACGACGTTGCCGGTCTTGCGACCCACCCCCGGCAAGGTCACGAAGTCGGAGAGCTCGACGGGGATCTTGCCGCCGAAGCGCGACTCGACGACTTGGGCCATGCCGATGAGGTTCCTCGCCTTCGACCGGAAGAAGCCGGTCGATTGGATCAGCGTCTCGAGCTCCGCGGGGTCGGCATGAGCGAGGTCGGCCGGTGTCGGGTACTTCGCGAACAGTGCCGGCGTCACCATGTTCACGCGCTCGTCGGTGGTCTGTGCCGAGAGGATCGTCGCGACCAGGAGCTCGTACGCATTGGAATGCTGCAAGGCGCAACGCGCGACCGGATAGAGCTCCTTCAGCAGCGCGACGACGGCAATCGCGCGCGCTCTGGCGCCACGAGGACGAGCCATTCCGCCACGGTACCCTCGTCGCTGTGACGTCCCCGTCTGTGTCCACGGTTGCGCCCGAGGAGCTCGGTGCAATTCGTGATCGCGTCGCGCGCATCGAAAAGGCCGCGCAGCTCAGCGACGGCCACCCGTCGCTTGGCGAAGCGGTATGGCGTGATCTGGACACGCCGCAGCCCGACTCGGCGGGCTTCTTCGTCGACGACCTCGCCTACGCGCACGTCGCGCGCAACGACAACTTCTCTCCGCGCCATTGGGCGCTCGGGGTCACCGTCGCGCCGGACGCGCGCGACGGTCCCGCGCGCAGCAACCTGCTCGACGCGGCCCTCGCACACGTCGCGACGCGCGGCGGGGCGCGCGGTCCTCTGGCTGATGGGCGCGCACGCGAACGACGACGACGAGTTGCAGACCGTCGGGCTACAGCCCGACCGCGACCTCTACGAGATGCGCGTGCCGCTGCCGCTCGCCGAGCAACCCAAGTGGCCGGCCGGTATCGACGTCCGGCCGTTCGTGCCCGGTCGCGACGAGCACGCATGGCTCGAGGTCAACAACCGGGCGTTCGCGAACCACGCAGAGCAGGGCGGCTGGATCGCGGAGACGCTCGAACGCCGCATGGCCGAGCCCTGGTTCGACCCGACACTGTTCCTCCTCGCGTTCGACGGAGATGGTCTCGCGGGCTTCAACTGGATGAAGATCCACGACGCGCACGGGCGCGACCCCCGCCTCGGCGAGATCTTCGTGGTCGGTGTCGACCCGCGCATGCAAGGCAGCGGGTTGGGGCGCGCCCTCGCGATCGCCGGACTCGACGCGGCACAGCAGCGTGGCATCGAGACCGGCTCGCTGTTCTGCGCCGCGGACAACGCGCGCGCCCTGCGCCTCTACGAGTCACTGGGCTTCACCGTGCACCGCACGGACCGGGCGTACGAAAGCGAGGTCAAATCCTCGTGAGCTCCCGATACGGCGCGTCCCGCGCCGAGCTGGAACAACTGCTCGCGGATCTCGGCGAGCCCGGCTACCGGGCGCGCCAGCTGCACGAGGGGCTGTACACGCAGCGGCGGCCGCTCGAGCTGCTCACGAACGTCCCGCTCGCGTTGCGCACGCAACTGGCCGAGGCCCTCCCGCTCGCGTTCGACGTCGAGAGCATGCAGCAGAGCGACCGGGACACGACGACCAAGTGGTTGTGGCGGGCGGCGGACGGCGCGCAGGTCGAGACCGTGCTGATGCGCTACCCGAACCGCGCCACCGTGTGCGTCTCTTCACAAGCCGGTTGCGCGATGGGATGCACCTTCTGCGCCACCGGCCAGGCCGGCTTCGAGCGGCACCTCGACGTGGGCGAGATCATCGAGCAGGTGCTGCGGGCCCAGCACGCATCGCCGCAACGGGTCTCGAACGTCGTGTTCATGGGCATGGGCGAGCCCCTTGCCAACGTCGACGCCGTGCTCGATGCGTGTACGCGGCTGCACGAGGACGTCGGGCTCTCGGCCCGCCACCTCACGGTGTCGACGGTGGGAGTCGTGCCCGGCATGGAGCGGCTCGCGGCATTCGACCTCCCCGTCACGCTGGCGGTGTCGTTGCACGCACCCGACGACGGGCTCCGGGAACAGCTGGTGCCACTGAATCGCCGGTACCCCATTACCGATGTCCTCGATGCGGCGCGCGCGTATGCAGATCGGAAGGGGCGCCGGGTGACCTTCGAGTACGCATGTATCGCCGGCGTGAACGACCATCCCGACCAGGCCGACGTGCTGGCGGCGCGCCTCGCCGGGATGCGGGGCGGTGCGCACGTGAACCTGATTCCGCTCAATGCGACGAGCGGCTACGGCGGCCGCGCGGCCGTTCGTGACCGCATCGAGGCTTTCGCACACCGTCTGCGGGAGCGCGGTATCGAAGCCAGCGTTCGCCGCAATCGCGGCATCAGTATCGACGCCGCGTGCGGTCAGCTCCGAGCCCGATCGGCGGGGGGTCCGACGGGCACCGAAAGATCCGCGAGAATGACGCCGTGAACGAGCACCGGTGGTTCAACCCCCATCAACCCCAGACCCTCCAGTCGGCCGTGATCCTCTGCTACATCGAGGCCGTGATGGGGCTCCTC
Organism: uncultured Actinomycetes bacterium; assembly: GCA_963781425.1. GTDB lineage: Bacteria > Actinomycetota > Acidimicrobiia > IMCC26256 > PALSA-610 > DASQHW01. The sequence goes on from CAWAGX010000011.1 coordinate 94,951, forward strand.
TTCGGCGTGGCCTCCCGATCCTTGATAGTCGCGTTGTTCATCATCGTCGGGCTCGCGGCCGGCGGATACGGCATCGCCAACGAGAAGAAGTGGGGATACGGGCTCGCGGTCGCGGCCGCGGTCGCGCAAGTCCTCGCGTTGCTGGCCCTGTTCGGCTCGACAACGTTTACCGCGTTCGGCCCCCTCGTGTCGTTCATGTTCGATGCCGCGCTCGTCGCGCTCCTCCTGCATCCCATGAGCCGCGATTACCAGCGCATCTGGTTCCGCTGAGATCAGACACACGAGAGCGGCGCTGAAGCCGGCGGCCGGATAATGTCCGGCCGCGTGACGCCCCACGCACTCGTCGAAGCATGCGACGCTCGCCTGCGACCACTCGAGACCGCCGCGAACCAAGCGTGGTGGAACGCGAACGTCGAGGCGTCGGAAGAGACGCAACGCCGGCGCGCCGATGCCGACGTCGCAATGTCCGACACGCTCGCCGACGCCGAAGCGTTTGCCGCGATCCGCGCCACGCGCGCCGAGAAACAGCTCGATGCGGGGACCGCCCGCGCCCTCGCGATACTCGAGCAAGCGCACATCCCCCACCAGGTGGATCCGGAGCTGCGCCGTCGCATCATCGACGAGCAGTCGTCGATCGAGTCGCGCTTCGCACGCCACCGCGGCACCATCGACGGCGAGCCGGTCGACGACAACGCGATCCTCGACGTGCTCCGAACGAGCGACGACCCGGCGCACCGGAAGGCCGCATGGGAGGCGTCGAAGACGGTCGGCGCCGAGATCGCGTCCGACGTCCGCGAGCTGGTTCGGCTCCGCAACGAGGCCGCACGCCGTCTCGGCTACCGCGACCACTTCGCGATGGCGCTCGAGACCACCGACTACGACGAGCAGCGGCTGTTCGCAACGCTGGAAGAGGTCGACGCCATCACGCGCGAGCCGTTCCGCGTGATGAAGGACGAGCTCGACGACATGCTCGCGACCCGTTTCGGCGTCACGAAAGGCGAGCTACGGGCCTGGCACTACGAGGATCCGTTCTTCCAGGACGTCCCGCAGGCCGCGGGCGTCGACCTCGACCCGTACCTCGCGGACGCGAGCTTGGACGATCTCACGCTTCGCACGTTCGACGGCATAGGCCTCGACGTCCGCGGGGTGCTCGGCCGCAGCGACCTCGTGCCGCGCGATCGGAAGATCCAACACGCGTTCTGCATTGACGTGGACCGGGCCGGCGACGTCCGCGTCCTCAGCAACAACGTGCCCGGCGCGCGTTGGGCCGAGACGATGCTGCACGAGTTCGGTCACGCGGTGTACTTCGACGGCGTCGATCGCGACCTTCCGTGGTTGCTTCGTACGATGCACCTGTGCCTGACCGAAGGCATCGCGATGCGGTGTGGCCGCATGGTGCACGAGCCGGACTGGCTCCGTGAGGTCGCGCAGTTGCCCGAGGCAACCGTCGCCGAGCTCGCGCCGCGATTGCAGACCGCGCGTCGCGCCGCGCTGTTGATCTTCGCCCGGTGGGTGCTGGTGATGTCGCACTTCGAGCATGGCCTCTACGCAGACCCCGACGGTCCGCACAACACGCGGTGGTGGGATCTGGTCGAACGCTTCCAGCTGGTACGACGGCCCGACGATCGCGACGCGCCGGACTGGGCAGCGAAGATCCACATCACGGTGGCGCCCGTCTACTACCACAACTACTTGTTCGGCGAGCTGTTCGCTTCCCAGCTCACCGCGACGGTGGGAAGCCTCGTGAACCGCAAGGACGCGGGCAGTTTCCTCGCACAGCGCGTCTTCGCGCCGGGTGCGTCGCTCCGATGGGATCACTTGATCGAACGCGCCACGGGCACGCCGCTCACACCGGCGGTGCTCGCGCGCGATCTCGCACGCTGAACGATCGTGTGCGACACACTCTGCGTTCGCCACCGCGGTGGCATGTGGTTTGCGAAGAACTCCGATCGTCACCCGGCCGAGGCCCAGGTGCTCGAATGGCACGCGCGCCGAGCTCGAGCTCCGGAAGTGAAGACCCAGTACCTGACCCTGGCCGACGCCGCCGACGGTGCCGGCGCCTTTCTCGGCTCGCGGCCGACGTGGCTGTGGGGGTGTGAGCACGGCGTCAACGAGCACGGCGTCGCGATCGGCAACGAGAAGATCTTCACCGTCGACTCCCCACGCGCACTTCCGCCCGCGTTGCTCGGGATGGACGTCGTGCGGCTCGTCCTCGAACGGGCGCGGACTGCCGACGACGCGCTCGAGCTGTGCACGTCGCTGATCGAGACCTACGGGCAGGGCGGCTCCGGGGAGCCGTTCGACGACGAGCCCTACTTCTCGTCGTTCCTCCTCGCCGATGCCCATGCCGGATGGGTCGTCGAGACGAGCCACCGCACGTGGGTCGCGAAACCGGCCGGTGACGGCACGTCGATCTCGAACCGGGTGAGCCTGAAGACCGACTGGACGCGAGGGTCTCCGGATGTCACGCCCGGCACCGACTTCGACACGCGTCGCCTCTCCCAAGTCCCTACCGAACGGGCCGACCATCGTCTCGCCGTGACCCGCGGGTGCGTGCGTCGAGGCTGGGACGTGAACGCACGCGACCTCGCCGCGACACTCCGCGACCACAGCGATGCGAACGGCAGCGGCTTCTCGGTCTGCTTGCACCGACCCGACTTCCACGCGCAGACGACGGCGTCGATGATCGTCGACCTGCGGACCGACGGCGGCGGCCCGCGTGTGTGGTCGTGCCTCGGCAACCCGTGCGTCGGCGTGTACGTCCCGATGTTCCCGCCCGCGGTCGTGCCCGAGCTCGCCGACGAGAAGCAGTGGCACCGGTTCGCTCGCCTCCGCGATCGCGTCGAAGGCAGACCCGAAGATCGCGCACACGTGCAGGCGGTGCTCGCGCCGGTGGAGGACGAGCTCTGGGCGGCCGCCGACGACGCGTACGCGGACGGCAACCATGGAGCGCTCGGCCAGTTCGTCACCCACGCGTTCGCACCGGTGGACGCCGCCCTCACCGCCCTCGAGGTCTGAGCCCAGGGGTTGACCTCGGGAGTTTGCATACTTAGTATGCATACATGACATGCAAGTCGGGGCTCGATGCGAGTTCGTGACGCCGCGCTGGCGCTGCTCGCCCGGGGCCCCGCCCACGGGTACCAGCTGAAGCTGGACTACGAGCGCCTGACCCGCAACGGGCCGGTCAACGTCGGGCAGATCTACCAAACGCTCGAACGGCTGCAGCGCGACGGGCTCGTCGAACGCGCGGAAGAGCACCAGGACGAACGGCGGATCACGTATCGCGTGACCGAGGCCGGACGCACCAGCGCCCGAGAACTGCTCCTCGATGTGAGTGACCTCCCGAGGGGGGCGTCCTCGAGCGTGGCCGCCAAGGTGCTGCTCGCGATGGAAGTGCCCGGTGTCGACGCGATCGAGGTGCTCGACACCCAGCGGGCGGCGCTCCTGCAGCACGTCCAGGCCGCGCGCCGGAGCGCCCGCTCGGGAGAGCTCACGCGCCGGGATCACCTCGTGCTCGAGGCGGAGCTCGCGTTCGCCGACGCCGAGCTCCGATGGCTCGATCTGTGCGAAGCGGAACTGAGGGGAGCCGAATGATGTTGCGGATGCAGACGGTCTCGAAGGTGTACCCGGACGGACCGAGCACAGTGACCGCGCTCGACTGCGTCGATCTCGTCGTGCCCGCCGGCGCGTTCGTTGCGGTGATGGGACCGAGCGGATCCGGCAAGACGACGCTCGCGCTCATCGGTACGGGCGTCGAGACGCCGACGAGCGGCGACGTGTACCTCGACGGGCTCGACATCGGCGGCGCGAGCGCGGCTCGGCGTGCGGTGCTGCGCAGGCGACAGATCGGGATCGTCTTCCAGCGCGACGAGCTCGACCCGCTGCTCTCGGCCGAGGAAAACGTCGCGCTTCCGCTGCGCCTCGACGGCCGGACGGCAGGTGAGGCCCGGGCGGCAGCTCGCGCCACGCTGGAGCGCTGCGGCGTCGACTCGCTCGCGGCGCGCCGGCCCGCTCAGCTCAGTGGCGGGCAGCGCCAACGTGTGGCAATCGCGCGCGCGGTCGTCGGTGATCGCCGGCTGATCGTCGCTGACGAGCCGACCGCGTCAGTGGACACCGCGACGGCCTGCGCCATCGTCGAGCTTCTCGCTGATCTCGCGCGCGGTCACGTGAGTGTCCTGATGACGACACACGACTCGCGCCTCGCCGGATTCGCAGACGAGGTCGTGTTCCTGCGCGACGGCGCGCGTGTGCGAGGCGGATCCGACCGTCAGGAGGTCACGCAATGAGCACCGTTACCCTGGCGACCCGAGAGGGCGTACGCCTCGCGCGTGCGTCGAACGTCCGGATGATCGTGATCGCCGGCACGATCGCGTCGGCGACCGCGCTCGCCCTGTGGTCCGAGGACGCGGCATGGGGTTGCGCGGCATTGACGTTCGCCGTGCTCGTCGTGGCTCGTCGCTCACCGCGTCCCGAGCGCCTCGAGCACATGCACGCGTGGTCGCGCGCGGGCGCGGGTCGCGCCGCGATCTGGGCGGCAGGCACGATGGAGGCGCTGCTCGTCGGATGGTCGGCAACGCTGGCCGGCGCGGCAGTCGGCCTGGCACCGGTCGTGGCCGGGCGGGGCGCGCTCGGATGGCGGCTGGGCTACCTCGCGGGACAGCTTGGCTGGCTCGCGGTCGCGGCGTGCCTGCCGACGCGCCGCGCCCAGACGCCTGCACGCTCGAAGGCGCGCCGGGTCGCGCGCCGCGTCGGGCACCTTCGTGCGAGCGGCGCTCGTTGCCCTCGCGCTCGTCCTCGTTCTTTCGATGGCCGTGTCGATCGACAGCGGCTGGACGCTCGCGCTCACCGGCGCTCTGATCATCCCGCTCGTCACATTCGTGGTGCTCTCGATCGCGGACCCGTTCGCGGGCGGCGTCGTGCGCACGCTCTCCCGCACCACGGCGTTGCGGCCGCTGGGCGCGATCGCGACCCGACATCGCACCCCCGCCACAGTGCGACTCGTTGTCGTGGCGGCGGTGGTTGTCGCCGCCGGTGTGTCAATTCTCGGGGCTTCGGTCGAGGCTCGACCCGACAGGGAACGGCTGCTCGACCGGCGACTCGCACAGCTGCCCGTGCTACCCCCAAACCTCGCGCTCGTGCGCATCGAGCCGGAACGGCCCTTCTTCTTCGGCGGCGGCGACAAGGCCTCGGAGCGCGCCGAGCTCAGTCCGGAGTTGCGGACCACGCTCACCTCGGCGATCCCACACAGCACCACGATCGTCCTGCACCACCTCGAGGCCGTGCCGTTCACGCTGTTCTGCGATGACTGCAATCGTCCCGTGGTCGTCGCCGAGCCGAAGCTCCGCCGGATCTACGGCAGCGATCTCGTCTATCCGGTGGATGCGACGATCCTGCCTTTCGACCTCTCGAATACCGCGCCGTACAACAAGCTCCACGCGCGACACGCTTCCCGCCGCGCAAGACCCTCTTGCGGCGAATGAACGACGGCGCCGCGCTGCCGGCGACATCGTTCGAAGGCGCCACCTTCGACGAAGTCGACGCCGAAATCGTACGGACCGCGGGCATCGCGACGCGCGTGCAGAGCATGTTCCTGATTGCGCCCCGCGCACTCACGAACACAGACGTCCACCGCCTCGCGGCGATCGTGCGAGCCGCGCCCGTCACGCCCGGCACGAGCCTGACGCTCACCGCGCCGACCGATCGCATCATCCCTCCCGGCGAGACCGATCTCCACCGGTCGGCCTCACTGCGTGATCAACCCTGGTCAGCCGCGACAGAGTCGTCGCGGTGGTCGGTCGCGCTCATCGGGAGCGTGCTCGCGTTGGCGGCACTGCTCGCGACCCTCGCGATCGACACCCTCGACCGCCGACGGGACGTGTCGCGGCTTGAACGGATCGGCGCGACGCCCGCGCAGGTGCGGGGCGCGGCGGCGCTGCACGTCGGCGTGCTGATGGCCGTCGTGACCTGGTCGACCGTCGTCATCATGGCGATCGTGGTGCGCACCGGCACCCGCAGCTTCAACCACACCGAACCCGGGATCCCGGTTCCCTTCGTCATGCCCTGGCCGGTGATCCTCTTCCTCGCGATCGGTCTGCCGCTTGTTGCCGCCGGCCTCGCTGCGCTCGTCGCCAGACCGGTGGCCGCGGGTACGGTCGAGCGGTGAACAAGCTGGCCGACGAGACAAGCCCGTACCTGCGGCAGCACGCCGACAACCCGGTCGAGTGGATGCCCTGGAGCCAGGAGGCGTTCGCGCTCGCCCGCGAGCGGGACGTCCCGGTGTTCCTCTCGGTGGGGTACTCGTCATGCCATTGGTGTCACGTGATGGCCCACGAGTCGTTCGAGGACGACGCCACCGCGGCGGTGATGAACGAATTGTTCGTGAACGTCAAGGTCGATCGCGAAGAACGGCCCGACGTCGATGCGATCTACATGCAGTCCGTGCAGGCCCTGACGGGTCGCGGGGGCTGGCCGATGAGCGTGTGGTGCGCACCCGACGGCCGGCCGTTCTATGCGGGCACGTACTTCCCGTCCGAGGGGCGCCACGGAATGCCCGCATTCCGCCGCGTGTGCGAGGCGGTGTCGGAGGCGTGGCGCGACCGGCGGGACGAAGTGCTGCAACAGGGTGAGCAGCTCACCGCGGCCATCGCCGAGGACGTGTTGCGGCCCGAAGCACGCGGCGCGACCTCACGCCCGAGCTGATGACCTCGGCGTACGCCGGGGTGAAGGCCCAGTTCGAGCCGCGCTTCGGGGGCTTCGGACGGCGCGCCGAAGTTCCCCCAGGCGATGACCATCGACTTCCTCTGCCGCGCGTACGTGCGCAACGCCGCCCCGGAGACCCGCGAGATGATCGTGACGACGCTCGACGGCATGGCTGCGGGCGGCATCCACGACCAGCTCGGCGGTGGCTTCGCGCGCTACTCCACCGACGACTTCTGGCTGGTCCCCCACTTCGAGAAGATGCTCTACGACAACGCCCTGCTGACGCGTGCGTACCTGCACGGTCACCTGGTCACCGGCGAGGCGCGCTATCGGTCCGTGGTCGAGGACATCGTCGGCTACGTGTTGCGTGATCTCCGCCATGCGAACGGCGGCTTCTTCTCCGCGGAGGACGCGGACTCCGAGGGCGTCGAGGGGAAGTTCTACTGCTGGTCGATCGACGAGATCCGCCAGGTGTGCGGCGACGACGCCGACGCGGTGATCCAGTACTTCGGCGTCACCGGGCAGGGCAACTTCGTGGATCCGCACACGGGCTTCCGCGCCAACATCCTGCACGTGGTCGATCCGGCCGCCGAGGTCCCGCCCGCGGTCGAACGGGCAAAGGTGAAGTTGCTCGAACGGCGTGCCCAGCGCGTACGACCCGGGCTCGACGACAAGATCCTGCTCGCGTGGAACGCATTGATGCTCGGAGCGCTTGCGGAAGCGGCAGCGGCGTTCGATCGCGACGACTGGATGGAAGCGGCGCGCACCAATGCGCGCTTCCTGCTCGCGGAGCTACGACGTGACGACGGTCGATTTCTCCGATCGTGGCAAGCGCCTTATCTCGCGTACGCGGAGGACTACGCGGCAATGCTCGAGGCACTGCTCACTATGGCCGAGGTCGACGACGTCGGTTGGCTCATCGAAGCGCGCGCCGTCGCCGACGAGCTCCTCCGGTTGTTCCACGATCCCGATGGTCGCGGCTTCTTCACGACCGGTCACGACGCCGAACAGCTCGTCGTGCGGCCCAAGGACGTCTTCGACGACGCGACACCGTCGGCCAACTCGCTCGCCGCGAACGGTTTGCTCCGCCTCGCCGCGCTCACCGGCGAGACCCGCTACGAACCACCCGCGACGGAAGTCGCCGAGATGCTCGCCCGGCCCATGGCGTCGCAGCCGACGGCGTTCGCCCACATGCTCCAGGCCTGCGAGCGCTCTCTCACCCCACCGCTCGAGGTCGCGATCATCGGTCCGCTGGAGGATCCGCGCACGCACTCCCTCCGCCGGGAGGTGCACGGCCGTCTGCTGCCGGCAGCCGTCACACTCACCGGACAAGTGTCCGACGCGAGCCCGTTGCTCGAGGGTCGCGACACCCGGGACCTCGTCCCGACGGCCTACGTCTGCGAGCACTACGCGTGCAGGAAGCCGGTCACCTCAACGGAAGAGCTGCGCGCGCAACTCGATGCCGTGCTCGCGGGAAGGCGACTGGAGCCGAGGGTCGAGCCGTAGCCGGCCGCGCCGTCAGCGGGCGGCGATGTAGGAGCCGGCCGCCAGCTCCTCGGCGACCGCCCAGCCGAACGCGATCATCGCCTGGCCGCGGGTGGCGTCCAGCGTTCCGACCAGCGACGAGATCTTCGTCCCGCCCGAGGCCTTGACCGGGCTCGTGTCGAGCACGGGCAGGCAGGGGGGCTTGCGGCCCTTGACCGCGACCCTAAAGGCGCGATCGTCGAAGTGGGGCTCGACGCCGTAGCGCTTCGCCAGACGCCGCCCCCATGCCCGGTCCTCGCCATTTGGCGTGTAGGCGGGCCGCGGCACGACGTTGGCATAGCTCTGGAGCAGGACGTAACAGCTCGGCTGCGCGAGGCGCGTCGCAACGAGCACGTCCTCGTCCGGGAACGAGATCGCCGCGCGCCGGGTCAGCTCGCCGGTCATCACCTTGAGGGTGTGGGCCGCGGTCTTGCCTTTGCGCGCGACGCCGAGCCCCCACAGGATCGACGGCGTCCCACCGATGCGTTCGAGCGACCCGAGCATGACGCCCTGGAGCCCGCCGTCGAGCACCGCGACGACCGCAAGTGGGAACGCTTCGACCTGACGGTCGAGCTCTTCATCGCTGATCGGCAGGCCGTTGGCAACGAGAAGTTGACCGAACTCATCGAGCTCGGCCGGCTTCAGCGAGACGGAATCACGGGACTCGACGTTCATCGCCAATACATTGTGGCCGAAGTCGACCACCCAGCGAAAGTCGGGCCTTCGGGGCCGCGCGGCACCCGCGACGCAAAACGGTCTAAATCGCTCTAGCGCGGTCGGGCGCGCGTCATGTCCCAGTAGGCCTTCATGCCGCTGATCTTGCCGTCCTCGTTCACCTGGAAGGTCTCGACCGCGTCCATCACCATGCCGCCGTCGCCGATCGTGACGTGGATCTCGAACACCATCGCAGCCTCGTTTCCGCAGACGATGACGTCCGATGGCTTCATCTCGATGTGGTCCGCCATCGTGCGCGACTGGTCGTAGAACGCGCCGATGCCTTCCAACCCGACGTGGGGCGGCTGACCGACCGGGTCGTGCCACACCGCGTCCGGCGCGAAGAGCGCGAGCACGGCCTCACGATCGCCGGCATTCGATGCAGCGAGGTATTCGTCGACCACGGATCGGACGGTCTCGGGCGTCGGCATGCACCGAAGCTAGTTATTCGACGACGACGCCGTCGAGGTCCGCCGCGGGCTTGGGGATCTGGGGATCCATGTCCTCGAGCGCTTCGAGGAGGAAGCGCGCGACTGCGAGACCCGACACCCATTTGTGGTCGGCGGGCACGATGTACCACGGAGCCCACTTGGTCGACGTCGCGGTGATCGCCGCGTCGTAGAGGCGCGTGTACTGATCCCATTGCGCGCGCGTGTCGAGGTCGTCGGGACGAAACTTCCAGCGCCGCTCCGGGTCGTCGAGGCGGCGCTGGAGACGCACCCGCTGCTCTTCCTTGCCGACGTGCAAGAAGACCTTGACGATCCGCGTGCCCTCTTCGTGCAGCATGCGCTCGAAGGCGTTGATCTGCTCGTAGCGCCGCTTGCGTTCGCGGTCGCCGATGATGCCGAGCACCTGCACCGTCGTGACGTCCTCGTAGTGCGACCGGTTGAGAATCCCGATGTCGCCGCGCCGCGGGAGCGCCTGGTGAATCCGCCAGAGGTAGTCGTGGTCGAGCTCGAGGTGTGAAGGCTCTTTGAAGGACTCGACCTGGCACCCCTGCGGATTCAGGCCGGTGAAGACCCGCCGGATCGTGCCGTCCTTGCCCGAGGCATCGAGACCCTGCAGCACGAGCAGCAGCGCGCGCGAGTGCTCCGCATACAAGCGGTTGTGCAGCACGGCGAGCCGCTCGGTGAGCTCGACCATCTCGAGCTCGGCATCGTGCTTGGCCAGACCGAACCTCGCGTCGCTCGGCCGTTTCTCGAGCTCCGCCGCGGTCCCGGGCTCCACACTGCATTCACGTCGCACGCGGACGACGCTAGCTCTACGCGCGATTCTCGAGGGCGGGGGCCTTGGAGCGGCCGCGGGCGCGTTCCGCGCACGTCACGCACCACAGCTCGGCTTCGCCCGGCACGTAGACCAGACACTCGAGGCAGGCGCCCCGCGCGCAGTGCGTACACGATGCGGCCGCGACCTTCGCCGCGTGCTCGTCGCACATCGCCACGACCTCCTCGACGGCGGGCAGTGGCTGCTCGTCATCGCGTGCGGGATCCGGCCAGGAACCGGTCGTCACGCCCATGCTCGAGAACGCGTCGGCGACCTCGCCGTCGCTCGTGACGACGATCACCTGCACGTCGTCGACGGCCGCGAGGTGGTTCGCCACCGCCGCGGATGCGTACGCGCCCATTTCGTCGAACGCGCCGTCGACCACCAGAGGCAGGCGGCCGGCGAGCAACTCGGCCGACCGGTAGGCGTCGAGCATCGTCGCGAGGGCGATCATGACCGCGTCGGCATGCACTTGCTGCGAGACCGGCGCGGCTTGGCCGTCGAAGGCGTCGAGCTGACTCTCCAGCGCGGCGAGCGCGGCATCGTGCGCGTCACGGTTGTGCAACAGCGTCCGCATCTCCGCTTCGAGTGCGCGCTGCTCTTCCTCGTCGAACGGGTCCACAACGGGCGTTGCCGGCGCGACCGCGGGCTCCGGGGTGGGCGGCGCGGGCGCCGGCGCCATGCGACGCGGCATCGATGGTTGACTGCGCGGCCGCGGCGATGTCCTCTCCCGCTTCCACTCCCAGGGCCTCGAGCTCGCCCTGCAGCGAACGGCGCAGGTCCGCAGCATCGGGGTGCTCGACACGCAAGGCGCGCAGCTCGGCGACGGGATCGGTACCCGGGAACCGTCCGAGGATCAGCGCTGCCCGCGCGCGAAGTCCAGCTCTTCCTCGGCGAGCGAGTCGTCGGGCGTCTGGTCGAGCCGGGCACGCGCCTGGTCGAGGTCTGCTTCGGCTTGCGCAAGGTCGAGCTCGACACGCAGGCGTGCCTCGAGGTCGAGCGGCGCCGCACCGGCGATCGAGACGAGGAATGACGCGTAGGACTCGACGCCCGCCTCGGCGAGCGCCTCGCGTACGGCGCTCAGCGCTTCTTGGTACTGGAAGAGCGCGGTGGGGCGCTCCTTACGGCCTGCCTCGAACAGCGTGCGCTCGGTCTCGAGGACTGCGCGCTGACACTCTTCGACGCGCACACGCGACGTGGGCGACACCGCGGTCGACGCGTGCGCAATCGTGACACGAGCCTCGGCGACCCTTCGCTCGAGGTCGACGAGATCCACGTCGACGGCCTCGGGCGCGGAAGCCGATCTTGCGGCGAGCTGCTCGTACGCGTCCGCAAGGCCGAGCGCCTCCGCGGACGGCACCGGGTGCAGCGCACGCAGCGATGCGAGCAGCGCCTCGAGCCGCGGCGTCACCGCGTCCGCCGGCGTGGCGTCCGCCCCGGATTGCGGCTCGGGCGACGCGGCCGGGAGCGCGATCGTTGCCATCCGCGCTGCGAGCGTTTCGGCGCGCCCCTGGACGCGCTCGATCTCGGCCTCGGTGCGGTGGCGCTCGAGCCGTTGTGCCGCATGCGCGGCCTGCACGACCACGCGTCGTTCTGCGCGTCCGCGGCGGCCCAGCTCGTCGAGCAGCGATCGGTCGACGGTCGACGCGGCACTCGGCCGGAGCAGCGGCGCGGGCAGGCTCTGCAACGCGACGAACTGCCCGGCGATCTCCAGCGAGCCGTCGACGTCGTCCGGACGGGGCCCGATCACGGCCCGGGCAATCGCCTGGGCGACTGCCCGACCGCGCGTCGGGTCGGGTGCGGATGCACGCGAGGCCACCGCCGAACTCGACCTGTCCCGCGGCGGTGGTGACCGACAACAGCCGCAGGCGCGTGGCCGTGCCGAGGCCCTCGTGCTCAGGTTGCTTCCCGGCAGCCTGCATCCCTGCGTCCCGTCCCGTTTCCCCGGCCATCGATCTCGCCCACCGCTGGTGGGAGCAGGATACTCCGGGCGCGCGTTTTATGCACGCTATGAGTCAATTGTCCGAACCTCTGGACACGACGAGATCGCGCGCGACCAGCGCGTATGCCGACGCCCCTTCTTCCCCACCAACAACACTGGAGCGCTCCGACCCCACTATCCTCAGACGCGGTCCCTCGTACGACAGCGCCACGCGTTGCGCGCATTACCGTGAGGGGCCGAACGGATTTCGTGCCGGAATTGCTCAACAGGGGACAACACGGATGGCCGACCTCGGACGCACCGCCGCCCCGCGCGTGGTCCGGCTGGTGGCTGCCGCCGGGCCCGGCGCGTTCGACGGCGAGATCCGGTTCCACCGGCGCCTCACCGTGCTTGCCGACGCGCGTCCGGGCCTCGCGGCCTGGGCCACGTCGTTGTTGAGCGCGCAAGCGCCCCCCGACACCCTGCTCGAGGTCGACGACATCCCGCGGCGGACCTACGACCTGCCGCGTGCGTTGCGAGCGCTCCCACCCGTCGAGCCCATGCAGGTCGCGACGTTGCGCGAGCTCGCGTCGGGCCGACGTGCACCCGGCCGGCACAACGCCCGGCGGCCGACGGCGCATCAGCTCGGCGAAGAGCTGGCACGGTGGGAACGCGTGCTCGGAGAGGCGAGAGAACGACTCGCGCAAGCGCACGAAGCGGCGCCGCGCGTCGACCCCGTCGACCTGGCCGAGGCGTCCCGCCTGCGGAACGAATGGCGGTACTCCGTCCACGTGGATGCATGGGAACGCCGGCGCCGGACCCGCCGCGACGCGCAGGCCAAGCGGGGCCGTTACGACGACTTCCTCGAGGAGTTCGGCGCGTCGTCGTACGAAGACCTCTCGATGGTCGGCACGGGCTTCGGCGACACGAGGTACGACGTGGCGATACGCGAGGCGGCCACGGTCGTCTCCATGGCCGAGCAACGCTGCCACAAGCTCACGATCGAGCTGGAAGAGGCGCGGCGCAGCGAGTCGGAGCGCGACCACGAGCGCACCGCCAAGGAACGAGCGCAGCTGCACGAGCCGAACCTCGCCGAGCTGGACGCCGACCGCGCCGATCGACTCTTCGCCCGGGCCCTCGCCGATCTGGACGACACGGCGTACGTGCGGCCATTGGTGATCGACGGCGTGCTCGACGCGCTCGCCCCCGACGCGCGCCGGCGCGCCTATGACCGTCTCGTGATCCACGCTCGGCGGCGTCAGGTCGTGCTCGTGACCGCAGTCGACGAGATCGCTCGGTGGGCCGCCCACGGCTCGCCCACGGACGTCGCCCTCCGGCTCGATTTCGCCAACCTCTCGCGCACCGACTGACCCTCCCCCCGACGCCGGGATCAGTGCACGTGGTCGGTCCAGACGCGGCCGTCCCAGTAGCGCAACCGGCCGGACTGCCCGGGGTCCGGATACCAGCCGGGCGGCGCGTATGCGGCGGCGTACAGCTGCTGTTGGCGCTTGCGACGCGACCCACCGACGATCCACATGACGATCCCCGCGATCGCCGTCCCACCACCGAGCACCGCGACACCCCACCAGGGGAGGCTGGACCGCACCGTGTCGAGCACCGAACGGGCAATGATCACCTCGCCCGCTTCGGCGCCTTGGACGCGCACCGTGTACGAACCGGCTGACGGCACGGAGAACTCCACTGCGCCGACGAACGACGAGCCGCTGCGCGTGATGCGTTCCGTCGCACCGTTGCGCTCGAACACGGGAAGGGGATCACCACCATCCGGCGTCACGGTGACTGCCGCCGGCGTGATCGTCGTGCGGCTGTTGCCCGACACGCCGAACCCGCTGGCGCCCGTGCGCTCGTACACGACGTACTTTCCGCTCGACAGCTGCAAACGGCGCTCGCCCGGCGTTGCGAAGGACGGCGACGACGTGAGCGGGCCGATCAACGGCGAGATTGCCTTGACGAGTCCGATCGCCATGAGGACCAGGCCCGCGAGCAGCAGGACGACCGACACTCGAGCGCTCGGACCGGGCGCTCTCGCGGTCGTGGCACTCGTCACGACGGCCGAAGCTACGCGCCGCGCCGAGGCGCGAGAGCGCATCCGTCGGCGCGTCGTCAGCGATAGTGGGACCACACACTGACGCGTGAAGGCTGGGAGACGACGTGGCGACAGCCGAGAGCGAACCCGTTGCCGAGGTGCACACGATGACGGACCTCGTGACACCAATGGCGATACGGGTCGCGGCAACACTGCGGGTCGCCGACCACGTCGCGCAGGGCTCGCGGACCGCGCCGAGATCGCGGACGCGGTGGATGTCGACGTCGACGCGCTCGATCGTGTGTTGCGGCATCTCTGCCAAGCCGGAGTGCTGACCCGTGACGGCTCCGGCCAGTACGCGCTCACTCCCCGCGGGGACGTGCTGCGTGACGATCACCCGGGCCGGATGCGTGCCCGCTTGGACATCGACGACGCGCTCGGTCGCGCCGAGTTGTCGTTGGTCCAGCTGCTGCACGCCGTGCGCACCGGCGAGCCCGCCTTCCCCGTCCAGTTCGGGCTTCCGTTCTGGGACGACCTCTCGTCGGACGCGGCGCGTAGCGCGTCCTTCGACGAGCAGATGGGCGTCGATGTCACGGCGTGGGCACCTGCGATCGTCGCCGCGTACGACTGGGGATCACTCGGGCATGTCGTCGACGTCGGTGGAGGAAACGGCTCGCTGATGATCGCGTTGCTGAACGAGTATCGCTCCTTCCGCGGCACCGTCTTCGATCTGCCGGCGACCGCGGGCGCCGCACGCGCGCTCTTGGCGGATGCCGGTCTGGCCGACCGGTGCGCCGCGGTGGGCGGCAGCTTCTTCGACCCGCTGCCGGCGGGTGCCGGGGGCTACGTGCTGACGGCGATCGTGCACAGCTGGAATGACGAGGCCGTGCGCGCCATCTTGGGACGATGCGCCGACGCGGCCGGTTCGGACGGCAGGGTGTTCGTGATCGAGAAGATCGGTGCCGACGGCGTGTCGGCGAGCACGGAGACGGACCTGCGCCTGCTCGCGTACTTCGCGGGACGGGAGCGCAACCTGAGTGAGCTGACCGCGCTCACCGAGACGGCGGGCTTCGACGTGGCCACGGTGTATCACGGCGGCGCAATCGCGATCGTAGAGGGCGTGCCGAGTGGGCGGTAGAGGACTCGAACCTCCGACCTCGTCGGTGTGAACGACGCGCTCTAACCAGCTGAGCTAACCGCCCTCGCGGAGAGGCGAGGCTAGCGCGTCGTCTCGTCCGTAGTGCCGTGCGCGAGGAACTCGATCGCCATCGCGGCATACATCGCAGTCCCGGCGCGGAGCGCGTCCTCGTCGAGCATCATGCGGTTCGAGTGGCACGCGTGTGCCGCGCGGGATGCTCGCCCGGCGGGCACACACCGAGGAACGACATCGCGCCCGGCCGTCTGCTGCAACACGTACGAGAAGTCCTCGGCGCCCATCACGGGCGTCGGCATGCGGCCGGATTGCTCGTCGCCGAGCAGCTCGCTCGCGACCCGCAGGACGAACGACGCGCTGTCGTCGTCGTTGCTCGTCACGGGGTAGCCGCGCTTGACGTAGCAGCTCCGCACGCATGTCGTGCGCCGATGCGATGCCCTCGACGAGCCGCGTCATCGCTTCTGTCGCTTGCTTGCGTCCCGCCTCCGACACGCCTCGCAGCGTCCCGACCAGGTCCACGGTCTCCGGGATGACGTTGTTCGTCGTGCCGGCTCTGATCTTCGTGATCGTGACGACGACAGGATCGAACGTGTTGATGCGTCGCGTCACGAGCACCTGTAGCGCCTGCACGATCTCCGCCGCGACCGGCATCGGGTCGTTCGCGAGGTATGGCGTCGACGCATGCCCGCCCTTGCCGGTGACCGTGATGTCCAGCTCGTCGGCGGACGCCATCAACGGGCCGCCCTTCGTCCACACCGAGCCCGATGGCAGGTTCGGGGACACGTGCAATGCGAACGCCGCGTCGACGTCCGCCAGCGCGCCCTCGTCGATCATGTGGCGCGCGCCGTGGAACCCTTCCTCGCCGGGCTGGAACATGAATCGCACCGTTCCCGGCAACGACGCGCGCCGGTCGAACAACAGCCGCGCCGCACCGACGAGCATCGCCGTGTGCGCGTCGTGCCCGCAGGCATGCATCGCGCCGTCGATCTCGCTGGCGAATTCGAGGCCGGTGTCCTCCGGCATCGGCGAGCGCGTCCATGTCGGCACGCAGGAGCACCGTCGGCCCGTCGCGGTCACCCGCGAGATCGGCGACCACGGAGGTGACGGTGGCACCGGTGCGCACGGCGAGGCCGAGCCCGTCGATCGCGTCGAGCACACGCGCTTGGGTGTCGGGAAGCTGCAAGCCGAGCTCGGGCGCCCGATGGATCCGTCGGCGGAGATCCACGACGTCGGGCTGCACCTGCGCGGCATCGGCGAGCAGATCGTCGGGAGCGGTGACCGTCACGGATGGAGACTAGGCGTGCGCGCGGAACCATGCGCGCAGCGCGCCGGAGAATTCGGCTTCGTAGGCGTGGTAGGCGGTCCGCAGCGCGTCGCCCGCTTCGGTGCTCGGGCCCAGCGCGGCGGGAAGCAGTGGGTCGGCACGTACGTGGGCGAGCGCGGCTGCACCGGCGACGAAGGCATCCGCGATGCGCCGCTCCGGCGCATGGTCGAGGCCCGCGGTCACGCGGTCGAGCCGCGCGCGGAGCCGGTCGGCGCGCGCCGCCCATCCGATCGGGTCGAACAGTTCGGAGGCCAGCGCCGCCGGGTCGTCGTCGGGTCGACCGGTCCACCACGCGCACTGCGTGCCGGCGACGTCCCAGGCGTCCTCAGGCGCCGATGCACGCGGCAGGTTGTCGGGCCGGGTCCAGGTGCCTTCGCGGAGCTCCGCCATGCGCAGCCGGCGCATCGCGTCGCGCAACGCGCTGCGCTCGGTCGCGGCCCGGGTCGTACTCGTGACCGCCGCAATGCGCCACTCGCCGTTCCATTGCGAGATTCGCCCGGGGTTGAGGCTCCAGTCCTGTGGACGCCGGCGCCCGCCGACCCGCCCCGCCAGCTCGTACATTCCGTCGGAAGACGTCAGCTCGCCGCGGTCGACCATCCGGCTCAGCGCGACGCGCGTCGCGCCCTCGGCCACGCCGAACAGGCCGCACCACTGCACGAGCCGCCCTGCCCGCATGCGTGGGCGGCTGGGTGCGAAGCAGCAGGCTTGCAATCAGCGACCGGGCCCCGAGCGGGCGCTCTGGATCGTCAGTGTTACGCCGTTTCGACATCTGTTGAGAGAGTGTAATATAGAGCCGTGCGGACGCAGCGAAGCCACGGAGGGCGCAGCGAGGGAGCCATGAGACCGTGACCACGACGATGCTCCCGAGCCTTCGGCTCTCGCCGAGTTCCACGCCACGGATCGGATCACCGCCAAGGGACGCGCAATCCCCGAGTGGCGGGAGCAGCTCCGCCGAATCCCGAACGCGCGCAACGCCGCCGCGGTGGTTGCGCTGTACGCGCAGACGATCGGCATCGTCGTGCTCGCGGTGTGGCTCGACAACTGGTTCGTGTGGGCCGCTGCGTTCGTGCTCATGGGTCGGGCCCATGCCCAGTTCGCCGCGCTGATGCACGAGGCCGCGCACCGGTTGTTGTTCCGCAATCGCAAGCTCAACGACTTCGTCGGCCGGTGGTTGCTCGGCTTTCCCTCGTTCACGCCGATCGACGCGTACCGCCGCGGTCACATGGCGCACCATCGCGACGAGTTCGGCCCCGACGAGCCCGATATCCCGCTCTATCGCGGCTACCCCATCAGCAGGGACTCGTTGCGCCGCAAGCTGGTGCGCGACGCGACCGGGCAGACGGGATGGAAGCTCTTCAAGGGATTGCTCCGCGCCGTGCGGGCCGAAGACGCATCGATCCGCTTCCAAGCACGGGCCATCGTCGGGACGCAACTGCTGTTGATCGCCATCGGGATCGCGCTCGGCCATCCCTTCGTCTACTTCGTGCTTTGGCTCGCGCCCTACCTCACGGTGTGGCGCGTCATCAACCGTCTGCGGTCGATCGCGGAGCATGGCGGGATGCAGCGCTCGAAGGACCGGCGACTCACGACACATTCAGTGCGCCAGCTCCCGGTCGCGCGCTTCTTCGTCGTGCCGTTCCACATCGGTTGGCACCTCGCCCACCACGTGGACGCCGGCGTGCCCATGGCCAACCTCCCGAAGCTGCACGCGGAGCTCGCGCCGCGCGGGATACGTCAGCGACGCGCTCGAGTACCGGAGCTACCCGGCGCTCTGGCGGAAGCTCGCGAGCGGCACGACTTCCAATCGCAACGCATGAGCGGCGATACCTATCGTGAGCTCGGCGAGCTCATGCGCTCGCAGGCCGCGGGCCGGCGGTTGCGCAGCGATCCCATCGACGACGCAACCGTGCTGTCGCTGCTCGAGCTCGCCCGCCACGCGACCGCGGACCGGCGCCGCCGGTGCGAATTCGTCGTCGTACGCGACCCGGACGTCCGCCACCAGCTCGCACGCACGTATCGCCAAGGTTGGTCGATCTACAAGCGCGTGCTCCGCACCCGAAGCCACGACGACGCCGTCGTCGAGGCACGACAATGGGAGTCGGACCACTTCGAAGACGTGCCGGTGCTCGTCGTCGCGTGCGTGTACGGGCGTCGCCCGCTCTTCCCGGCGGCCATCGCCGCCGCCTTCTACGCGTCGGTCTTCCCGGCCGTCCAGAACCTCTTGCTGGCGGCCGGTGCCTACGGCCTCGGCGCGTCCGCGACGACGCTGCCGCTGTGGTCGGCGTGGGAGGCGCGGCGCACGCTCGGGCTCCCCCGACGGGTGACGCCCGTCGCCGTGGTCGCGCTGGGATGGCCGCGGGGCGGCACGGCGCCCTACCCGATCCCACCCGTCGGCAACATCGTCCACCTCGACCGCTTTGGGCACCAGCCGTTTCGGGCTCGGCCACGCCCTACGGGGCCGGACACGGCATAATGGCGGTCACGACTTCGAGGCAGGTGACGACGTGCCCAGAAAAGGACGAGCGCGCCGCTTCCGTGAAGCGCGAAAGCTCAAGCAGGGGTACGACGACGGGCTGTTCCGGGAAGGCTCGGGCACCCTCGCGGACGTCGGGGACGACGAGAAATCGGACGACGACGACGACGAGTTCGAAGACGAGTTCGAGGACGAAGAAGAGGACTGGGACCCGGACCACCACCTGAACGACCGCTGACTCCCGGAACCTGCGTGGCCGACGGCCCCATAAGGGCCCTCCGCCACGCAAGTTCGGTCAGGCGAGGCGGGGGTCGGGGGCGTCGGCGTCGATGTCGTAGCGCTCGATCGCCTCGGTCACGGTCTCGGCCTTGAGGTCACCGGTCTGGGCCAAGCCGTCGAGCACCGCGACCGTGATGTGGGCGCCGTCGACCTCGAAGTGGCGGCGCAGCGCCGGACGGACGTCGGAGAACCCGTAGCCGTCGGTCCCGAGCACCACGTAGCGCTGGGGCACGAATCGGGCGATGGAGTCCGGGACGGCGCGCACCCAGTCGGTGACGGCCACGATCGGCCCAGCGGTGTCGGCGAGCTGTTCGGTGACGAAGGGCGTGCGCGGCGGCTCGCCGGGATGCAACCGATTCCAGCGCTCGCACGCGAGGGCGTCGTCGCGCATCTGCTTCCACCCCGGGACGCTCCACACGTCGGCACCGACGTCGTGCTGCTCGGCGAGGAGCTGCTGCGCCTCGAGGGCCTGGAGCACCATCGGACCACTCGCCAGGATCTGCGCACGATGCGGGTGCTCACCCTCGGCGCGGCGCAACAGGTACATGCCGCGCACGATGCCTTCCTCGACGCCTTCCGGCATCGGGGGCTGGACGTAGTTCTCGTTGTAGAGCGTGAGGTAGTAGAAGCAGTCCTCGGGCTCCGGGCCGTACATGCGCCGGATGCCGTCGCGCACGAGCACGCCGACCTCGTACGCAAACGCCGGGTCGTACGCCCGGCAGTTGGGGTACGCGAGCGCGTACATCTGCGACTGCCCGTCGCAGTGCTGCAGCCCCTCCCCCGTCAACGTCGTGCGGCCGGCGGTCGCGCCGAGCAGGAAACCACGGCCGCGCTGATCGCCGAAGGACCAGATGAGGTCGCCGACGCGCTGGAAGCCGAACATCGAATAGAAGACGAAGAACGGAATCATCGGCTGACCCCACGTCGCGTACGACGTGCCCGCCGCCGTGAATGCGGACATCGAACCGGCCTCGGTGATCCCTTCCTCGAGGATCTGGCCCTTGGCGTCCTCGCGGTACGACAGCATCAGCCCGGCGTCGACCGGCTCGTACTTCTGGCCGAACGGCGCATAGATCTTGAATTCCGAGAACAACGCGTCCATGCCGAACGTGCGCGCCTCGTCGGGGATGATCGGCACGACGCGCGCGCCGACGTCGGGGTCCTTCAGCAGTGCACGGAGCAGCCGTGTGAACGCGGTCGTGGTCGACGCCTGCACCTTGTCGCCCGTACCGGCCGCGAGTTGATCGATGATCCCCTCGCGGGGCGAGCACGATCTTCGACCGCTCGACGCGGTCGGGAAGGTAACCGTCGAGCGCCCGCCGCCGCTCCATCATGTACTCGTACTCGGGCGACTCGACACCGGGATGGAAGTAGGGGGCCATCCCCTCCTCGAGCGCCGAGTCGGGGATCTCCATGTACAGCCGATCGCGCAGCTTCTTCAACTGGTCCGGCGTCATCTTCTTGATCTGGTGCGTCGCGTTGCGCGCCTCGAAGTCGCTGCCGAGCGTCCAGCCCTTGATCGTCTTGGCGAGGATGACGGTGGGCGTGCCGTCGTGCTCTATCGCGGTCTTGTACGCGGCGTAGACCTTGCGGTAGTCGTGGCCACCACGAGGGAGCCGTTGGAGCTGCTCGTCGGAAAGGTGCTCCACCATCTTTCGCAGGCGCGGATCAGTCCCGAAGAAGTGCTCACGGATGTACCCGCCGGATTCCACCGCGTACTTCTGGAACTCGCCGTCGACCGTCGTGTTCATCTTGTTGACGAGCACGCCGTCGACGTCACGCGCGAGGAGCTCGTCCCACTCGCGACCCCAGATCACCTTGATGACGTTCCAGCCCATGCCCCGGAACGTCGACTCGAACTCCTGGATGACCTTGCCGTTGCCGCGCACCGGCCCGTCGAGCCGCTGCAGGTTGCAGTTCACGACGAAGATCAGGTTGTCGAGCCGCTCGCGCCACGCGAGATCGAGCGCAGCAGTCGACTCGGGCTCGTCGAGCTCACCGTCGCCGACGAAACACCACACGCGTGCCCGCGACGTGTCGACCAGCTCGCGGTTGTACAGATACCGATTGAATCGCGCCTGGTAGACCGCGTTCAGCGGCCCGAGCCCCATCGACACCGTCGGGAACTCCCAGAATGTCGGCAGCCGGCGCGGGTGCGGGTACGACGGCAGACCCTGGCCGGTCGTCTCCCTCCGGAAGTGGTCGAGCTGCTCCTCGGCCAGCCGGCCCTCGAGAAAGGCACGGGCGTAGACGCCCGGTGCGGCGTGGCCCTGGATGAACACCTGGTCGCCGTAGCCGCCGTCGCCCTTCCCGCGGAAGAAGTGATTGAAGCCGACCTCGTACAACGAGGCCGCCGACGCGTACGTGGAGAGGTGCCCGCCGAGGCCGTCGAAGCGGTGGTTGGCGCGGTCGACCATCGCGACCGCGTTCCAGCGCACGAAGGCGCGAATGCGGCGCTCGAGGAACTCGTTGCCGGGGAACCACGGTTCCTGCTCGGGCGGGATCGTGTTGATGTAGTCGGTGGTGACCATCGCGGGCACCGACGCGCCCTTGTCGCGGGCACGCTCCATCAGACGCGCGAGGAGATAGTGCGCACGCGCTTTGCCCTTGACGTCGATGACGCTGTCGAGTGATTCGAGCCACTCGGAGGTCTCTTGCGGATCGATATCAGGGAGCTGGTGAATCGAACCGTCACTGAACATGTGCCTTCAGCGTACGGCGCGCGACGACCGCCTGAAGACCTTCCCGACAGCCGCGTGCGGTCCGCGAACGGCCCGCTCAGCGTGACGCGGCGCAGCCGCCGCCCGCGAGCTCCTCGCCGAGGAGCTTGCACTCGCAACCCTGCTTGGCGCAGTGGTCGAGCTGGTCGCGGTAGTGCATCAAGCCGACGAGGGACGCACCCAGCATCGCGACGATGACGAGACGGGTGCCGACCGAACGGATGGTGCAGATCACGACCACGACGAGGATGACCGCCACGACCGCGAGGACCCCGGACGCGGTGCGCACGAACTCGAGGTCGACCCATGTTGGCAACGATCCCAGCACCCCTACCGGCATATTGTCAGACTAGTACCGATTCGGGCGGAATACAGGCCTTTGCGCTAAATTACCACTATTTGGCGAGCTCGACAAGGTAGCCACCGGGGAGCCGCACGATGGAACGCGCGACGCCCGCAGGGAGGCGGCCGAGCATGGCGCGTGCGGTCGCGTCGGTGAAGAGGCCGGCGCGGTCGGCGGACACAGTCGGCGTGAGGCTGCCCGGCGTCAGCGTCCCGACGAGGCTGGTGCGGAGCACCACGTAACGCACGTCGAGCTGCCGCAGTTGCTCGAGGGCACGCGCCGACGGGAACGTGTTGAGCTTCGCGGCCTCCTCGTCGAAGCCCTTGGGCACGAAGCCCGAGTATCCGTTGACGCGTGGGTTGCCGTCGCGCAGGGCGAGGAGCTGGCGCGGTGCCTCGACGAAGGGCCAGAGCACGCCCCGCGTGATCCCGGAGATCGGCAGCTCGGCCACGACACCGTCGGGTCGCGCCCGCAAGGCGAGGTCGACACCGCCGTCGTCGCGCGACGTCGGGACGCGTACGAAGAAGAGGCCGAGGGCCGCTTCGGCACAGACGAGACCGGCGAGGACCAGTGCAACGAGCGCCGGCGTCCGTCCGCGCCACCGAGCGAGGAGCGCATCGACACCGACGGCCGCGCACAATACCAGCGCGAGCTCCGCCGCGAGCGCGAGACGCGAGACGGCACGGATGCCCGCAAAGCCGGGCACGAAGTGGCGAAACACGATGAACGGCAGGAACACACGATGGCCTCGGAACCGGAACCAGTCCCCGAACGACAGCACGAGACAGGTGAGGCCGCCGAGCGAGACGAGCATCAGCGCTCGCATACGCCCGCGGCGCAGCCCCCGGTGCCGCGCCTCGCGGACGAGCACCATGACGCCCACGACACCGAAGCCGAGGGCGATCATCCCCGGGAACAGGCGGTTCTCGATCGTCCGCACGCCGGAGTGTGAGCGGGGTGCGATCTGCGGGACGTGGCCGAGCAAGTAGCTCGTCGGGCCGGCCGCGAGAAAGTCGTCCAGGTGTGCACCGGCGACCGGGTCGAACCCACGCCGGAACTCGGGATGCTGTTGCAGGCGCAGGTACTGCACCCCGATCGGCATGACGAGCACCACGATCACACCGGCCGCCGCCGCCAGCGACATCACGGACCGCCGACGCTCACCGCGAGGCAGCGTCAGAAGCCAACCGCCGCTCACGATCGCCATGACGACCGCCATCATCGCCCCGTAGTAACTCGCGGTCAGCACCAGCGCCGCAAACGAAAGCCCGAGCGCGATGCCGCGCCGGTACGTGGGCGCGTCGAGCAATTGCAACAGCAATAACAGCACGAGCGGCACGAGCGCGCCACCGATGACGAGCTGGAAGTGAAGTTGGTGCACGAGCCGGACGACCGCGTACGTGTACGCGAACGCGGCGACGAAGGCGGCGCCCCAGTGTGCGACGAAGCGCCGCGCCAGGCGGTACGTGCACCACGACGACAACACCCATGCGCCGAGCGAGATGAGGTTCAACGCCGCCACATCGCCGAAGACGAGGCGCAAGGGCCAGTGCACGAGGGCAACGGGCAACATCGTCTCGCTGTACGCGAACGTGTTCGGTGCGGGGTAGAAGATCGGCGCGTTCCAGAAGCTGTGCCACCCGTGCGGAATGCCGATTTGTACCGAGCGGATGAGCCAGAGGGTCAGCAGCCCGTCGCCCGAGTCTCCGGGGACGAACGTCCGGAAGCGCGTCAGGTTGGGAAACGTGAGCGCGATCGCGACCACCGTGAACACCGCGAGCAGCAACGCAGCCGGGGGATCGCGGGGCACCGGCGGCGCGGCGATCTCGATGTCGACCTGCGCATCCGGCGCGTGCTCAGTCGTGGTCACCGCCGGCGGCCGCACGGCGTGACCGTACTCGCCCGACGGCCACCAGCCTGATCAAGGGTGACCCGAGTTGCCTCGAAGCTCGCGTCGCTGACAGGAATTGCGGCGGCTATCTTCTTGCCGTCTGTGCGGCCGGCGGGTGTTCGAGCGGAGGTAGGGCGCTGCAGATCAGGGACGTTGCCCCGGAGGTCGGGCTCTCGTTGACGACGCGTACTTTCGGTGCGCTCGTGTTCGACTACAACAACGACGGTTGGCCCGACGTCTTCTTGGGCCGCCACGAGGCCGAGGCGTTCCTGTACCGCAACGACCGCGGGTATTTCGTGCGCGACAACGCGACCATTTTCCCGGGAAAGGTCGATCGACACCTGTGTGCGGCGGGTGACGTCAACGGCGACGGACGGCTCGACATCTTCTGCGTGGTCGGCGGTGATTCGGGCCACGGCGCGAAGGGCACTCCGAACGAGCTCTGGATCCAGCAGGCCGACGGGACATTCGTGAACGAGGGCGATCAACCGGGGCTCGCCGATCCCTACGGGAGAGGACGCGAGGCGCTGCTGTTCGACGCGACCGGAGACGGGCGGCTCGACATCCTCGTCGGCAACGTGTCACCGCGCAACGACGGCATGCCGAGCCCGAACCGCTTGTTCCTCAACGAGGGCCCGAACGGATGGCGACCGGCCCCGGAGCTCGGTCTCGATCTCGAATACAGCGTCGGCGGTGCGGGCCGCCCGGGCGGGCGGTTCGGCGGAGGGAACTGGCCGATGGGCCGTCTCGCCACGCTCGACGCCGACATGAACGGTTGGACGGACGTGCTGATGTGCGCCAAGAGCACCGAGGACGCGGTCCAGAGCCTCCATGTGTTCCACAACGACGAAGGGCACGGGTTCCGCGACATCACGGCGGAAGCGGGACTCACGGGGATCGAGGCGCTCGACGCGGCGGTCGCCGATCTCACCGGAGACGGCCAGCCCGATCTCGTGGTGGTCAATCCTGAAGGTCTCACCATCTGTCTCAATGACGGCGGCAAGTTCTCGGTCGCCTATCGCATGCCCCTCGGCGACGTCTTCCGCGTTGCGGTCGCCGACGCGACGGGCGATGGTCATCCCGATATCTACGTGATGCGCACCCGCACGGTCCCGGCCCCGACATTCCGGATCTGTTGTTGCTGAGCGAGGGCACCTACCGCGACTACACCGCCATCGAGTTGCCGGCCGTGCCGGGCACCGTGAGAGACGACGCGGTCTATCCGATCGACCACGACGGCGACGGGAAGGCGGAGTTCCTCGTCCTCCACGGACACTCGTTGCACGCCGCCCCGATCCAGCTCATCGATGTGTCATGAGCGTCGCTTCGTGCGCTCGGCACGCTCGCCACGCGTCGTCACGTGCTTCGCTGACGACTCGTCCTTGGAGAGCGCCTGCCGCAACGCGTCGAAGAACAGCAGCTGCTCCGCGCGTGACGCCGCGGATCTCCACAAATCGTTGAGCTCGGCAAGGCCATCATCCGACGCGTCCTCCGCAGTGTCGATCGGAGGAATGAACGAAGTGGTGTCCCAGCCGAGCTCTCTGATCAGCTGTTGATTGTCCGTCTCGAACGTCGCGTAGGCATAGCGCTGCAAGATCTCTCGTGACCGAGGGACAGCCTCGCTCTCCGGAAGTTTCCACTCGAGGATCATCGCCTTCAGCGGGTAGAAGGTCTTGTTGTCGTGGATGTCCGACCAGAACATGTTTCGCGGCGCGTTGCGAAGCAAGATCGCGGCCTCCAGCGGAAGCGTTCGGTTCGACCACCGCTGCGTGACGGTCGGCGGAAGATCTTCGAGTCGAAGGAAGACCCGAGCAAAGTCGCTCACGACATCTCCTCCGTCGAGCAGGTCGGTGCGAAATGGTCGCATCTCGAACGACACGTGCGGCGCGGCGTCACGAACCGCGTGCAGCGTCCGCAGATACTCGATCTTCTTTTGCTGTCGCCGAAGCCAGGCGTCCGGCTCTTCAAAATGGCGAAATCCCCATTGCAACCATGCCGCCTCGAGCCAGGAGTGCTGCGGACGCACGTAGTAGGCGATCCGGACGGAATGAGCGCTTGCCAGCGCGTCGAGGTGGGCCATCACTCCCGGGCCCGGTTGGCCGAAGAGAACCTCGTACGACTCGCTCGAGACAACCAGCACGTCGTGGTGCTTTGCCTGCGCATCGAGCGCTTCACAGATGCGCTGCACGACGTCACGCCGAGTCGCCCAGTCACGCGCTCCGGGCACGAATTTCGAGGCCGCGTTCCGCGAGGTGGCCGGCACCACGACGATCGGGTCGGCCGGCGTCGGCTGGTCGATTCGCATGGGCTCGATGCCGTGGCTTCGTAAGAGGGGAAGCTGCGCAGCGAGCCACTGCTGGATGCTGGTCGAGCCGGTCTTCGACATCCCGGCGTGGAGCACGATCACCGCCACTTCGTCTTCCTGCGCCTCTCATCTCAGTCACACAGCATGGGCGGCGGAAATTTACTCTGCGACGGCTGAAACCCGAGGGTGAGCGGGCGGCCGATGTTCCTGATCTGCCACTCGTGGGGCTTGTCGAACGCGCGGAGGAAGACCGCGGCGACCGGCTGCCCGCGGCCGAGTTGCAGCGCCCAGATCCCGTCTCCGCGAAACCTCAGGGCGTCATTCTTTTCCAGTCGCCGCGTCACGCCGGGTGCAAAGGGGTGACACTGCGATTCCGGGGCGCGCCCCACCACGAGCGAGAGGCGCAACTCCGCGATGGCCCGCGTCGTGGGCGTCACGTGTTGTCGGCGCGGCAGCCGACCCTCGCGGGCGATATCGAGCAGCCATCCGACTGAGATCGGCGTGGCGGATCCGCCGAAGGGTTTGATCGTGCGAGGCACCTCGCTCGCGAGCGCAAGCGTCGGAATGGCGAGGACCGTGTCCTCGAACAGTGCTCGTTCCGGCGTGCTCTCACGCGCACCGTCAACGAGCGCGTGCGTGTTGGCCGCAATCGCGACCACGAGCAGGACGACAAGTGCGGGGGCGACCACACGCCATCGCCGAGCGAGCTGCTCGGCAACCCACACGAAAGAAGGCAACGCCAGGTACGCCACGATGTCCATGTAGTGACCCTGCCGTACCTTGCTCGCACCAAGCTCGACAAAGTCGGCCCGGCCGAGGCCCGTCTCGATCGCGACGAAGAAGGCGCCACAGAGCAGAGCGCACGGGACCATTGCTTCCCTGCGACGTTGCGCGCCCGGCGCGTCGCAGCAGGACAACGAGACCGATCACCAACAGGCCGATGAGGACACCTCCCGCCCGCCGTTCGCGTCAGTGCTTCGAAGGTTCCGGTGAGGAGCACGGACGCGAAGTGAAGCGCGCCAGGGAGAGGGCGTAGTCGAGCCGGGTCCCCCACGTCGGCGCTGTTGCGACCGACGATACCGAACCACGCGGAGAAGGCGACCGCGGGTGGAAGGACATGAAAGCTCGCGACCCGCCACCCTCGCTTCACGAGCGTGGCGATGCCGACAACCAACACCATCGCGATCGCGACACTGGAGCACAGGAGCGCCACAAGGCCTGCTGCGAGGCCGAACCAGTCGCGGCGATCCAAGGGTCCGTCGTGATCTGCGAGGAGCAAATGCAGAAGGCCGAGCGGCACGGCGAAGCCGACGAAGGTGATGCTCGTCACTCTCAGGGCAACGTTCGGTTGCGCGTCGCCGAAGAGCACGAGCAGCGTCGCAACCATCACTGCGATCAACGGACGTGTTCGTGCCCGCAACATGACGACCAGCAACAGCAACGCGCCAACAAGACTCAACACGATTGACACGAGTTGATAGGGCCAGTACCTCAGACCGAACACCGACCAAAGGCCACGATAGACGAGCACAGGGACCGCTTCCCATTGCCCGCTGTGCGGCCGCATGAGATCGCCGAGATTGCCCGCCTTCCGGTTGACGAGATAGTCCCAGTCGTCGTCCGCGAACCATTCACTGCGACCGGCCCACAGGAAGAAGGGAATCAGCGTCGCGAGGAACGCGCCGTACCCGACGACCAGCCAGTTGCCGTTGGGCGGGGTCATCGGCACCTCTTCGGCGGTCTCACGATGCCGGGGCGTCAACCCCTCGTCGCCGATTTCGTCGAGCGCACCCGCGCGCAGGGCGCGTACCGTCGTCACCATCTCGCCACCGGTTCACCGCTGCCCTGGAACACGGAGCGGAAGCGACCTCGAACCCGACGACCCCCGACGACGCTTCATTCCGCGACGAGATCGTCTTCCCATCGCGACGACCTGTTGAAACACACGAGCGATCCGGCCGGACGATCTGGCTGCTGGACAAGTGCACGGCGTTTCGTCGTACAGACCGTGTGATTGCGTATCGCGATTCGCTATTTGATGAGGCGGACCGGGTCGCCCAGCAGGTATGCGTTCCACGACGTCGTGTCCTGCACGCCGCCGGCGAACTGATAGTTGATCTTGACCCAGCATCCCTGCGGATCGCCATCGGTGCACGTGTAGTTGCCGGGGATCGGAATCGTCACCGTGCTCCACTGCCCGTTCCACGTGGTCCCGGAGTGGTTGACTCCCGTGATCGTGCAGTTGGGGATCGGGTTGTCTCCCGGCCCCCATGGCGCGGACTTGGTGTTGTTCGCGTAACCGAGCGCACCCTGGCCCGAGGTTCCGGTCCACTTGCAGTTCGAGAAGCTGGAGCCGAGGTTGCTGTCGGACGGCGGCACCATTGTGAGCGTGCCCTCGGAGCTCGCGTCGCCGATGTCGAAGAAGTTCAACACCAACGTGTGACCGGCGGCCGCGGTCGGCACCCGCGTGAGGTAGAACTGCGTCAGGCTTGCACCGACGTTGGCGTACATCCCCATGTACGCGTTGCCCGCAACGTTGACCGGCGCCGCCGACCCACCGGAGCCCGCGCCTCGCAACGCAAACCGATTGTGACCCCGGCTCGGCTGGTCGGTCGAGACCTGGATGAAGTACTCGTCGCCGGCGTTCCCCGACACGGAGCATAGGGTCACCCATTGCCGAAAGTACGTGGCGAGGGGCCCGGGTGCGCCGGGCTCGGTGTAGTTGGAGCCGAGCGCGGCACCCAGGTCGGTGTTGGTCCCGGGATAGGTTCTCGACGGGCACGCCTGCTGCCGCGCTCCCCGGTTCACCCGGCACCACTGCCTTCCACACCGTGTACGTCGTCGCCGGTGGGGGCCCGGTGGCACCATTGGTGAAGATCTGGTCGCCCGTGCAGTATTGAAGGCCGAGGTCGCTCTGACTGCTCGCGTTCGTCACGGGCCTGTACCGCTTGGAGATGTCGGCGACGTTCGTCGCGCCCTGCGGGTAGGAGGGCACGTTCGTGAGGGCTGCCGCCGCCGCGAGGTTTCCCTCGGTGCAGTGGTCGGCGACGTGGACGAAGGCGGGGTCGAAGGCTTGGAGGTTCACGGTCGTGGCGCTGGTGAAGTCGACGGTGTAGTAGTAACCCCTCGACTTGTAATCGAGGTTCATGGCCGCCCCGATGCCGTTGCAGCCGTCGGTGGCGATGTCGCAGTAGTTCGCGGCGTAAGCGTCGCCATTCTGCTTGACCGAGTTCCCACCGGCGACGTTGGCCCAGAAGTTCGGGTATTTCTGAGACGTCGAGGTGGGCCACGTGCCGATCGCGTCGGGGTCGTTGCCGTATTGGTTTGATGGGCTGCCCATGGAGAGGGGTTTGAGGTATTCGGCGGTGGCAGTGGCGCTGACGGTCGTGGCGTCCATGCCGAGCACCGAACCGAACGTGTTCTTGACGCGCTGCACGACCTTGACCCGGTACTGGTACGGCTGATCGCCGGCACCCGCGCAGATGACCAACGTGCCCGACGTGAGCGGGCAACTGTCACCAGGACCGAGCGGCGCCAAACTCGCAACGTTGTATCCGTTACTCGCGGCCACGCTTTGCGCCGCCGCGTTCGCCCGGGTCACATCGCCCGGGAAACTGACCGCACCCGCAAGCGCTGCCGCGTCCGCCGCACGCTGCTCGCGAGTCTGAGTGAAATGCCAATACGACACGTCGACCGCGAACGCGCCCATCCCCAACAGCACCACCAACACGAGCGCCATCCACACCACGACGAACCCACCGTCATCACGACGGCACGACCCGAACATCCGCTGCGGCAACCGCCGACCCGTGCTCATTGGCACGAAGAGGTCGGGACGGGCTCGAGCTGGAACACCGACGTCGACGACAACGCAGGCGCACTGTCATTGCCGAAGAACACCGAGAACAACCCGGGCACGAGCAACTCGTGACGGATCACCACATGCACCGCGACCTTGTCGAACGTGCCCGGCGCACCACTGGTCGGACACCCATAATTCCGGTTCGCGATCGGCCAGTTGTCGTTCGGCGGATACTGCCCCGGCGGAAGCCCCGTCTGGACCTCCCACACCGGACTATCCGGCGTGCCCGGATGCACCAACGAGAACGTCATCGAATAATCGCCACACGAATTCGGGCTCGCCGGGTTGTACTTCCCGACACACACCGTCGGCTGCCCACTGATATCCGACGGACTGATGTTCAACGCATTCGCCGCCGCCTCCGCAGCCTTGAACTCCAACTGCGGATCCAAACTCGAAATCCCAGCCGTGCGGCCACCCGCCCGCCCCGCATGCGCAACATTCGAGTTCACGTTGAACACCAACGCGAACTCGATGATCCCAAACGTCAGCAACAACAGCAGCGGCAACACCAACGCGAACTCGACCATCGTCGCACCGCGCTCGGACGTGCCACCCCGACCCACCCGGCCCCAAAACCCGCTCTTACCGTGCACGCCCACCTAGGGGGATCCTCCACTTATTGGGGCTGCAACCTGGATCCCGAGCCCGGCCCGACATGTGCCACACCTCGAGCCCACTCGGGGGTCACGACGCCCGCCGGCCCGCTGCCTCCGCGATCTACTTCGACGGCATGGCCAGCAGGCTTAACAATTCGTCAGGTCGAGACCACCGGTGGCGGCGGGGCCCGGCCGTCGCCGGCGCGGCCCGCAGCAGCGCCTGCCCGGGCCGAGCCCGGCCCGGGCGAACAAGCGTTCGGACGTTCGTGCTGCCTCGCCGGCTACTTGGTGAGGCGAACCGGGTCGCCCAGCAGCATTGCGTTCCACGACGTCACGTCGTGGACGGCGCCGTTGAACTTCTCGTCGATCGTGACCCAGCAACCGTTCGGATCGTCGTCGTCACACGTGTAGTTGGCGGGGATCGGCACCGTGACCGTGCTCCACTCCGCGTTCCAGTTCGCCGGGCTGCTGTTCACGCCGGTGATGAGGCACGACGGGATCGGGTTGGGATTGCCCCAGGGCGGGCTCGGTGTGTTCGCACCGCGGCCGATGGCCGATCCCCCGCTGCCGGTCCAGGTGCAGTTCGAGAAGGTGGAGCCGACGTTGCTGTCGGCCGGCGGCCGGACCTGCAGTTGGCCGACCACGCCCGAGTTCGCGTCGCCGATGTCGTAGAAGTTCATCGCCAGGGTGTGACCGGCGGCCGCGGTCGGGACCCGCACCAGGTAGAACTTCGTGAGCTGGTTGCTCCCGACGTTGGTGAAGATGCTCATGTACGCGTTGCCCGCGATGTTGACCGGCGCGGCGGCGCCGCCCGAAGTCGTGCCGCGCAGCGAGAAGTGGTTGCTCCCGCCCCCGTTGTCGGTCGAGACCTGGATGAAGTACTCGTCGCCGGCTTCGCCGGACACCTGGCACAGGTCGACCCACTGGCGGAAGTAGGTGGCG
This sequence comes from uncultured Actinomycetes bacterium, assembly GCA_963781425.1. Lineage (GTDB taxonomy): Bacteria > Actinomycetota > Acidimicrobiia > IMCC26256 > PALSA-610 > DASQHW01. The sequence continues at coordinate 127,010 of CAWAGX010000011.1, forward strand.
AACGGCGCCGGTGCGTTGGCGAACGTCGTGCCCGCCTGAAGAGGTGTCGCGATGTTGCCGGTGTAACCCGGGTATGTCATCGGCCCGCAAACCTGTAGCGCGCTCGCGGGGTCGCCCGGTACCGCGCCTTCAGCACGCTGTAGGTGGTGGCCGGGGCGACATTGACTCCCGCACTGTTGGGGAACTGCTGGTCGCCCGTGCAGTACTGGTAGCCGGGATCGGTTGGGTCGTTCGTGTTCGCCACCGGTTGGAAGCGTTTGTGGATGTCGCTGGTGTTCGTCGCACCCTGCGGGTAGGAGGGCACGTTCGTGAGGTTCGACGCGACGCCGAGCTGGGTCGTCGAGCTGTCGGAACAGAGGTTGCCGACGTGGACGAAGGCGGGATCGAAGGCTTGCAGGTTCACGGTCGCGGCGCTGGTGAAGTCAACGGTGTAGTAGTAGCCGTTGGCGGTGTAATCGAGGTTCAGGCCGTTGCCCGACCCGTTGCAGCCGTCGGTGGGAATGTCACACCAGTTCGCGGCGTACGCATCGCCCTGTTGCTTGGCGGTGCCTCCGCCCTCGATGTTGCCCCAGAAGTTCGGGTACGTGATCGGCGGGTTCGTCGCGTTGATCGGCCAGTTCGTGTTGTCGGGGTCGTTGCCGTATTGGTTTGATGGGCTGCCCATGGAGAGGGGTTTGAGGTATTCGGCGGTGGCAGTGGCGCTGACGGTCGTGGCGTCCATGCCGAGCACCGAACCGAACGTGTTCTTGACGCGTCTGCACGACCTTGACCCGGTACTGGTACGGCTGATCGCCGGCACCCGCGCAGATGACCAACGTGCCCGACGTGAGCGGGCAACTGTCACCAGGACCGAGCGGCGCCAAACTCGCAACGTTGTATCCGTTACTCGCGGCCACGCTTTGCGCCGCCGCGTTCGCCCGGGTCACATCGCCCGGGAAACTGACCGCACCCGCAAGCGCTGCCGCGTCCGCCGCACGCTGCTCGCGAGTCTGAGTGAAATGCCAATACGACACGTCGACCGCGAACGCGCCCATCCCCAACAGCACCACCAACACGAGCGCCATCCACACCGCGACGAACCCACCGTCATCACGACGGCACGACCCGAACATCCGCTGCGGCAACCGCCGACCCGTGCTCATTGGCACGAAGAGGTCGGGACGGGCTCGAGCTGGAACACCGACGTCGACGACAACGCAGGCGCACTGTCATTGCCGAAGAACACCGAGAACAACCCGGGCACGAGCAACTCGTGACGGATCACCACATGCACCGCGACCTTGTCGAACGTGCCCGGCGCACCACTGGTCGGACACCCATAATTCCGGTTCGCGATCGGCCAGTTGTCGTTCGGCGGATACTGCCCCGGCGGAAGCCCCGTCTGGACCTCCCACACCGGACTATCCGGCGTGCCCGGATGCACCAACGAGAACGTCATCGAATAATCGCCACACGAATTCGGGCTCGCCGGGTTGTACTTCCCGACACACACCGTCGGCTGCCCACTGATATCCGACGGACTGATGTTCAACGCATTCGCCGCCGCCTCCGCAGCCTTGAACTCCAACTGCGGATCCAAACTCGAAATCCCAGCCGTGCGGCCACCCGCCCGCCCCGCATGCGCAACATTCGAGTTCGCGTTGAACACCAACGCGAACTCGATGATCCCAAACGTCAGCAACAACAGCAGCGGCAACACCAACGCGAACTCGACCATCGTCGCACCGCGCTCGGACGTGCCACCCCGACCCACCCGGCCCCGCCCCACAGCAGCCCCCTGCCCTAAATACCCGCTATTACCGTGAACGCCGACTTAGGGGTGAATCCTCCCCTATTGGGCAGAAATTTGCAACTGGAATTCCCCAAGGCCTGCCAAAGAAAGCCCCAACCTCTGCCACTCAAGGGCGCTTCAGGGACCTGACCCCGCGCGGCCGGCCAACGGTTCGGTGAGGTCGGCCGGTTGCCCTACTCGGCAGCGTCCGGGTCGAGCTCTGGCACTGCTGCCGGGAGCGTCCGGGCGCTGGGACCTCGAGCCGCGCGCTCGTCGGGCTCGGCGGCGCGGCGCGCCTCTTCGAGCTGGATGACCTTGGCAATGCTCGGAGCGTCAGTTTCGTCGCGTCGTCGCGCTTCGGTCTTGGCCAGTGCGCGTCGTCGCATGGCAACAGCTACTGCATCGGCAAGGAGTGCCAATCCCGCGGCGGCGACGATCACGATGACAGTGGTCATGCAATAGCCGTTCCCGCGTCACTCCAGGCTCACACTGTGGTCACGAATGCCAATCAGGAGCGGATCGGCGTGAGTTGTAAGGTGAAATGCAGGCCCAGATCAAGTCTTCCAGAGCGAGTGGAGACGGATGCGCCGGATCCCGCTTGCGCACGCGTTCCCGAGTCTTGGTCTTGACAGGCGTTCACGCGCGGCGTTGAGTGTCGCCAGCCCGAGTGAAAGGCGTTGCCGGTGACCGACGAAAACTTCGAACGCGTCGTCGGGCACTGCGTCGTCTGTCGGCGACGCACGGACACCAGCGTCGGTATACACGGGCCGGCAGAGGTCGCCATCGCGCTGTTGATCGTCCTCGGCGTCTCGAACGCCGAAGCCACGAGAAGGATCGCCGACTACGCGGTCGCGGAGTTCGGTTGCGACCCCGGCATGGTTCCCGAGGGCGAGGAGGCGTGGCACTTCCTGACATGCAATGTATGCGCCGAGCCGATGAAAGAAGACGGCGCCTTGGCGGAAATCTTTGCGATGGGGATGGCCGCCCACGACCCTCCAAAGGTGTGACCGAGGGTTCGAGGGGTCGGGCGCCGCGGTGTCCGCAGCAAGCGGTCACGGTCGACGAGATTGATCGGAATCAGCCTCGAGCGGGTCGAGACGAAACACCACAGTCTCCGGCGCATTGGAGGGTTCGCGTGCGAGCAGGCGCGGAACGTGTGCGTAGTAGGCCTGCAAGAACCTCGTCGTGTCGGCGTCGTGCACGGGTGTGGCACGCACCGTGCGGCGGCGTCGGCCGACGCGCAGTTCAGCGGGTGCGCCCGGGTGCAGACTCTTGACCCAAGGCGCGCCCGGGCGGGTTGAGACGAGGTACTCGCCACCGTCGACCGACACCGGGAACACCAGCACTCGCTGCACCGTGTCGGTCCTCCGGTGACGTACGAGCAGCTCCTGCGAGCCTCGTACGCTCATGCCTGCGCGAGTAAGGCCCACTACGAGTCGCTGTAGGGGCCGGCTGAGGCCAGGTTGGTCGCCCACGACTGCTCCATTTCCGACAAGCTGGGTACCCGGGCGGCGTCAGGGTAGTGAGGACCGAGGGCGGCCGCACCTTGTCGAGAAATTCGAATGACAGTGCAGATCGAAAGGCTTCGTAGACCAGCTTTGCGGGAACACGTTCCTCTATGCGCAGAGTCTTCGTCGTGCTCGCGCTCCCTCCTCCCCCTGCTCGCGCCGACGCTCCCTTCCGCCCAGGCGCTCAGCGTGCAAGGCCTCGCCAAGTTCACACGCAGCGGGACTGCCGTCATCTCGGCGACGTTCAATTCGGTCGTGGTCAACGTGCCCGGCGGTCTGACCGCCACGAGTCATGTGTTGGCGACGATGCAAACCCATCTCGCGTCGGGCACACCGCGCGTGCTGGCAGCGGTCCCGAACCCTGCCAACGGCAGGATCACGATCTGCCTGGACGCGCCGGTCCCGTCGATGAAGACCGTCACCATCGCCTGGTTCGTCTTCGGCTCGCGGCGCTCGACGCGGCCGCGGATGGACCATGACCAGGGAGAATGCGAGTGGGCGGCAGGCCGAACAACGATGGTGACGACCCAGGCCGGTGCCGCCGGATGGATCACGGCGTTCCACATACTCGCCGCCTGCCTCGCAGCACGCTGAGTCAATCACCGACGGAAACGATCCACATGCACTGTCCCGGTCGCGGGCCTCGTCGACCATTCACTGGTCGACGGCGGGTTGCAGGCGTACGCGGACCGCGCGGCGCGGCCGAAGACCAAAACGGCGTTGCCGCGGTTGTACGCCATGAGACAACGCCTCGACAACGTGGCGCGTCATTCGGTCGTCGAGCTTCCCACCGCGGCCGTTGGTCAAATCGAAGTGATCCGTCGCGTTGACGCCGTCGGTCGTAACGCGCGCTGCGTGCACATTCGCGCCCGCGAGCGCAAACGCAACCGTGAGCGCATTGAGGAGGCCGGGCCGGTCACGGGCAGTCGCGGTGCATCGCGTGTGCCACGGCGAGCCGGTGTTGTCGAACTCGAGGTGGACATCGGGCGCCGGCGACGCCTCGAGAGGGGTCTGCAACGCGGACGTCAGCGCGCGCTCGAGTACCCGCTCGTCCGGTAGCCGTTCAACGTGCACGTGGTATGACGCGAGAGCGACAGAGTCTCCCCACGTGGCGACTGCTGCGTCGACGATCGAGCACCGATGGTGGATGAACACTGCGGTCGTATGCGCCAACAGGCCGACGCGGTCGCGTGCGACGACCTCGATCACGACGCTGTCGGCGCCCTGTTCGACGACGGCCTTGATCTCGTCGCGAGTCGGCGGAGGCTCGCAGAGCGACGCTTGGCGCGCGAGATCCGCGGGTTGCTGTAGCAGTACGAACCCGCGAGGGGCGGTCGCGATTCGCTCACGCACGGACTCACGGACCACGAGGCGTTTCGCCTCGGCGCGCCGGCGCTCGATCTCGTTGCTTGCTTCCCGTCCGACGAGCTCAGGTTGTGCAAGCGCGTCTGCGACAAGCTCGTACAAGGCACGTAGCCGTTCGGCATCCTCGGCGGAGGCCGCGCCCGGCTCGGCACGGGAGAGGAGGTAGAGCGCACGCGCCTGTTGTTCTGATTCGAGGTGCACCGCGATCTGTTGCACCGATTCCTCGTTGAGCGCGTCCCAGCGGCGGGCGGCCGCGGTGAGCAGATCGGCGTCGCCCACGAGCCCGGCGACACGTTGCTCGACGGCGGCGCCAAGGTCGAGGCGCTGCACCGTTCGGCGGCCGACGACAATCGCTCTCGACGACGACTCTCCGCACGCGTCCAGCACGAGCGCCGCGAGCAAGACTGCACGCCACGCGAGCGGACCGTCGGTCGCAAGTTCGTGCACGGCTGAGAGGCGAGGAAACTGGAGTGCCGACAGAGGATCGAGATCGAACGAATCTGACCGATGCTGCGCGAGCGCGTCATCAAGTTCCGGGAGGCATCGTTGCAGAATTCCCGACGCGGTGAGCATTCGCCACGAGCGAGCGTCACCCTCGCGCAGCAACTCGAAGAACTCCGCCGCGCGCCGTGTCGTCCCACCGCCGCGGGCCGGGCGGGAATGCTTCCAACCACTCCAGCAGCGTGGCACTGGCCGCGTGGTCGGCGCAGAGGCGCGCGGCTCGCAACGCGACGAGCAGCGCGTCGCTCGGGAGGGGTTCGGCGTCGAGCTCCACGAGTCCGGTCTCACCGACGTGTACGAGGCCGATGCCGGCACTCGAGGGCACGCTGGTCGCGGCGCGACGCTGTTCTCGCATCGAGAGGAGTCGCCAGCGGAGCGCAGGGGGCGTCGCGACCGTCGTCACGAGCACGACGAGGAGTAACGCCGCGTAGACGTCTTGACCGAAGACGTGCTGGTTGAGGCCGAGCGTCGCGAAGATCAGGCCGACTTCGCCACGCGGGATCATCCCGATACCGACGAGCAGCCGATCGCCGGGTGAGCCCAGGAGCCCCACGACCGAACAGAGCTTCCCGACGACCGCGACGACGAGCAGCACTGCGGCAGTGCCGAAGACGGCCGGCCGAGCGAACTGGGCGACGTCGGCGTCGATGCCGATCTGGAGGAAGAACACGGGTACGAGCAGGTGCGCGACCGGCGCGAGCTCTCGCCGGACCTGTCCGGCCGACGTGCTGCGAGCGAGTGCGATGCCGGCGACGAACGCACCGACGATCGGTGCGAGCTGTGCGGCGTGCGCGAGCTCGGAGACCGCAAGCGTGAACGCGAACACGAGCGCGACGAGGGTGCCGGACGAGCGACTATAGCGGCGCACAAATGTGAACAACGGCGGTACAAGCCGCACACCAACGAGGGTCGACACAACGACGAAGCCGACCGCGACGGCGACGACCCACAAGACACCGAAGGCCGAGACGGACCCTCCGGTCACAACGCGGGTGACGACCGTGAGGATCACGAGGCCGAGAATGTCGTCGGCGACGGCTGCTCCCAACACGGTCTTGGCCTCGACCGTTGCGAGAGCTCGGAGGTCGCCGAAGACGCGTGCAGTGATTCCGACACTTGTGGCGGTCGAGCGCGGCGCCGACGAAGAGGGCTTCCTTGCCGGACATGCCGAGCGCGAGGCCGGTCACCGCACCCGTGACGAGCGGCACGACGACGCCCACGACCGCGACGGAGAGCGCGGCGCGCCCGACTCCCCCCAGTTCGGCGAGGTCCATCTCGAGGCCGACTTCGAGCAGCAGCAGGATCACACCGAGTTGGGCGAGGGTCTGGAGTGCCTCGCTGGTGTGCACCCAGCCGAGCACCGACGGTCCGATGATGACACCGGCGACGATCTCGCCCACGACTGCGGGGAGACGCACACGATCCGCGAGCTCGGCGGCGACCTTTGCGGCCAGCAGGACAACGAGAATGTCGAGGAGGACCCGGTTGACGTCCACGCTGCTATTCCGCGACGAGACCCGGATGGTCCGCTCTCGCGTGCGCAGCGTGCAAGCGGTACCCGAATCCGCGGATCGCCGTGATCTCGAGGCCCAGCGGCCGGATGCGCTGGCGCAATCGCGACGTGTGCACCCGCACCTTGCTCGACTCCCCTTCGCCATCCCAGATCTGTTCGAAGAGCTCACGATCGGGAACGCCACGATCGAATGACTTCACGAGCAAGTCTGCGATCCGTTGCTCGATCGGTGAGAGGAACACGCGTCTTCCCAGGAAGGAGAGCTGGCCGAACTCGTCGACCAACGGGACAGCGGGATGTTGTTCCGCCCGGGCCGCGAGTGCGGTGAGCCGCGCCCGCATGTCGATGTCGTCCGCCGGAAGCCGTATCCAATCAGCAACACAGCCAAGGAGGACTGGCGGCGCGATCCCCGGCTCGACGAGCAACAGGTGTGGCCGTTGGAGCCGCGTAAGGCGTTCGACGTCGGCGCGCTGCTCCGGCCACCGCACCACGACGACGTCGTCGTGGTGCGAGGCCGAGGGCAGCACACTGTCCGCGTGCGTCGCCACCATTCCCGTCACATGCTTCGTCAGCGCGAGTGCTCCTGGCCGACGGGAACGGGCTCGGGTATCTCGATGAGTCCGTCGTGGTCAGGCATTTCGACGTGGGGGGACGAGCCGTAGAACTCGGGATACGCGAGCACGCCCATTTCCGGAATGTCGGCGCCTTCGAGTTCGACCTCGCGGCTCGGTCGGATACCGCCCTTCATGACCTTGTTCTGGATGTAGAAGAACGCGAAGGCGATCGAGAACATGACGATGCCGATCGTCAACACGCCCATGACTTGGGCTGCCAGCTGGCCGCCACCGCTGCCGCCGTAGAGGACTCCGGTGACACCCTTCGTGTCGTCGACCAGGCTGCCGTTCCAGCCGGCGCCATAGGAACCGTCGCCAAAGATGCCGACCGCGAGCACACCCCAGGCGCCGCACACGCCGTGGACCGAGATCGCGCCGACCGGATCGTCGACGCCGCGCTTTTCGATGAACCACACCGACTCGACGACGATGATTCCGGCGATGATGCCGATGGCAGCGGCGGCCCATGGCTGCACGAACGCGCATGGTGCCGTGATCGCGACGAGGCCCGCGAGCATGCCGTTCGCCATCATTCCGGGATCAGGTTTGTGGTCAGGTGCGCGCAGCTGCACCCAGAACATTGCGACGACCGCACCGAATGCAGCGGCGAGTGCAGTGTTCACCGCGACGACGGCAAACCGGTTGTCGGTTGCGGAGAAGGTCGACGCGGCGTTGAACCCGAACCAACCGAACAACAAGATGAACGTGCCGAGCATCGCCATCGGGATGTGGTGCGCGGCAAGCACTCTCGGTTTGCCGTCGGGTCCGTACTTTCCGATCCGAGGTCCGAGGATGAGCGCTCCGGCCAGACCGGCAACGCCTCCCATCATGTGCACAACACCCGATCCGGCGAAGTCGACGTAGCCGTGGCCCATGCTCGCGGTCTCACCCAGCTTCGCCAGCCAGCCGCCGCCCCACGTCCACGCGCCGAAGAGCGGGTAGTAGATCGCGCCACAGAACAGACCCCACCCGACGAACGCGCTCCACTTCCACCGCTCGGCCATGGCACCGGTCGGGATCGTCGCGGTGGTATCCATGAATGCGACCATGTACAAGAAGAACGCGGCGGTCGAGACGTCGTACGCATGTCCCTGGAGGAAGAAACCTCCCTTCCACAGGAACACCCAGTTCCCCGAGCCGATCAGGTGGCTCCCAACCGCGTTGTTCAGGCCGATCGACGGCGCCGTGAACCCGCCGAACATGAAGGCGTAGCCGACGATGTAATACGCGACAAAGCCCAGTCCGAAGATGGCGAAGTTCGTTGACACGACGTGGGCCGCGTGCTTGGCGCGACAGAATCCGGTCTCGACGAGCGCGAAGCCCGCCTGCATGAAGATCACCAGCACGGCTCCGATGACCACCCAAAGGAGGTTCAGCGAGATGTCCGTGTGGGAGAGCTCTTTGACGGCCGCACCTCCCGCGTCGGTGCTACTGGCACCGGCGACTCCTGACCAGAGCGTGACGAGCGTGACGACGAGCCCCGCCACCGCGACCGGACGCAATGCTCTTCGATAACGCACCAAAGTCCTCCTCATCCTTCGTTCGTCGTGCGAGGAACGCTAAGGACGAGGAGTTACGACGCAGTGACCACACTGTTTCGATACATGAGCAACGTACTTACAGGCATCTTTCGCTCCCTGAACACCTACGCAACGGCTGTATGACCGTTCTCTGAATGAAAACGTCTGTTCCGCGCGGGATTTTGCGCGATGTCGCGTTACATCTCTGACCGTCCCTTCCAAACGCCGGGAAGTGCGTGCGACGATGACCGCATGTCAGCGAATTTCGAGTCGGCGCCATTCAGCACCGAATGGAACGCCTTGCAGCGACGTGAACGACTGCGGATGCGCCGCCTCGTGCGCATGGGGCGTTCGGTGGACGATCCCGAGCTTGCCCACCTTGCGCCCGCGTACGCGCGTCACCAGATGCAGCGGCCGTGGATGCGCCTCTTTTGGCTGTGGTTCGTTCCGGCGACGTTCCTGGCGCTCGGCGCAACCGCGGGCATCCACCCGGTGCTCGTCGGCGCGGTCATCGCGCTCGCCGCGCAAGCCGTGTGGGGCTGGTTCAATCTGCGCAAGACCGCGGGCGTGAACAGCGTCCCGGGCGCCCCGGGCAGCATCTTGCAGCATGTGCCCGGCATTGCGACGCGCACGGATCTCGAGCCCGAGCGGCCGCAGCCGACGCCGGAGGCGAGTCAGGTGGATCCGCAGCGCACGGCGACTGGACGCGAACGCGGAGGTGTTGCGTCGACGTCAGGAATCGGTTTCCGTGAGATCACGAATCCCTGACGTCGACATGTCGAAACATCCTCGTCACACAACGGTGACAGGCTGCATGCCATGCTGGCGCCGATACTCGAACGGTCGCGGCCCGGGCTCGCACTCGCGGGCGGACTCGCCGCGACCCTCGCGCTCACGGTACTCGCCGTCCCATTGCACGATCGCGCCGAGCCCGGACTTCCCGCGTTGCTGCTGGTCGTACCGGTTGTCGCGACGGCAGTCTTCGGCGGTCGCGCTCCGGGCTTCATCGTCGCTGCGTTCGCGACACTCTCATTCGGCTTCGCGCTCCCACCATTCGGCTCTCCACGCGTGCGCGTCTCGGCAGATCTCGTCGCCTTGGTCGTCTTCAGCGCCGTCGCGTTCGTCGTGAGCGCGCTCGTCACGACGAAAGTGTCAGCGCTCAACAAGGTCGATGAACAGCGGCGCGCTCTTCTGCGCTCCGTCTCACACGACTTGCGAACACCCCTCGCCGCGATCCACGCGGTTGCCACCGATCTGCGATCCGGCGCCGCGTACGACGACCAGACGCGCGATCGCGTCCTTGACGTGCTCATCGACGAGACCGAACACCTCGACCGGCTCGTCGCGAACCTCCTCAGCATGAGCCGCATCGAAGCCGGCACGATGCGACCTCACCCTGTCCCCCTCGACGTCGCAGCGCTCGTCGAGATGTGCGCCGACCGGCTCGAGCGACTCTTCCGAACCTGGAAGCTCGTCGTCGACGTGCCCGAAGACCTCCCGCTCGTCTGCGCCGACCCCGCACAGATCGAGCAGCTCCTCAACAACCTCCTCGAAAACGTCGTGCGTCACACCCCCGAAGGCACCTGTGCGCGCGTCACCGCGCGAAGCCTCCCCGACGCCGTAGAGATCTCGGTCGCCGACGACGGCCCGGGCATCCCGCCCGCGATCCGCGAGCGGATCAACACATCGTCGATCGACACGACGAATGGTGTCGGCCTGGCGATCTGCCAGCGAGTCATCGCACTACATCACGGTGCCTTCACAACCGAATCATCTCAACTGGGAGCACACATTGCGTTCACCCTCCCCCGCGATGACTGAAGGCATTGTGCTCGTCATCGACGACGAGCCGGCCATCGGCCAGGTCCTCGATGCCGCACTTCGGATGCGGAACTACGTCGTGCACATCGCTCCGAACGCGACGAGCGGCCTACAGCTCGCGTCTGCGATCGAGCCGGACGTCCTCATCGTGGATCTCGGTCTCCCAGACCTCGACGGCGTCGAGGTCTGCCGACGGCTGCGCCGCTGGACCACCAACCCGATAGTGGTCCTGACCGTCGACAGCGGCGAGACGCGCGAGGTCGAGGCGCTCGATGCGGGCGCCGACGACTACGTGTCGAAACCGTTCTCGATGCCCGAGCTCCTCGCGCGCGTGCGCGTGGCGACACGCCACCGACGTGCCCTCGCGCAAGTCGACCAACCCAATGTCCTGGTCGCCGGTCCGCTGCAGATGAACATCGCGGCGCACGACGCCCGGCTCGACGGCGTGTATCTCGAGCTCACACGCAAGGAGTTCGCGCTCCTCGCGATGCTTGTACGCAACACGGGTCGCGTGACACAGCACCGCATACTCCTTGCAGGCGTGTGGGGTCCGAGCACCACGCGTGTAGAACACCTGCGCACCCACGTGAACCAACTGCGACGCAAGCTCGGCGACAACCCGACGTCGCCGATTCGCATCCTCAATGAGCCCGGCGTCGGCTACCGACTCGCCATCGACCAGGAAGGATGATCGCGCCTCGCGTCTGAACCTCGACCGGCCCGCGTCGGTAAAGTCCGGCCAATGGCCGAGCTCCCGTTCGATGCGCAGGAGCGGCTCGAGTTGTGCGATCTCTTCGCCGAGCTCGGGCCTTCGGTTCCAACGCTCCTCGAGGGTTGGGCTGCGCACGATCTCGCTGCTCACATCGTGTTGCGAGAGCGCGATCTCATTGCCGGCCCTTGCACCGTTCTTCCCGGCCCGTTCCAACGGTTCGCCGAGAGGCGCAGGGCCAGACTCGCAGAGAGCAAAGACTTCGCGTGGCTGGTCACGCGGATCCAGGCGGGTCCTCCCATCGGATTCTTCCGCATCGGATGGGTCCGGTCCTTCCCAAACCTGAACGAGTTCTTCGTTCACCACGAGGACCTGCGCAGAGCGAACGGGCGGGGACCCCGTACCCTGGTACCCGCACTGGATGCCGCCTTGTGGCGAAACGTTTGCCGAAGCAGCCGCTACCTGACTCGGCGGGTTCGCAATGCCGGGCTGGACATGGAGTGCCCGGCACTCGGCGAGCGGATGAACGTTCGGCCGGGCGAGCCCAGAGCTCGACTCAGCGGTCCGCCGGGCGAGCTCCTCTTGTATGTCTTCGGGCGGCAGACCGTGGCGCAGGTCGAGGTGAGCGGATCACCGCAAGCTGTCGCGGCGGTGCGCGGCACGCACCTGGGCATGTGAGCCCGCGCTCGTCTCGGACCCGCAAAACATGTAGCTCTACATTCAATGCTATCTTACATGTATGGCGGGACGCGGCACCTCCGACGCGGTGCTCGTCGCCTCGCGTGCGCTCGTCGGCGTCGCCGCTCGATCGTTGGCCGAGACCGAAGACACCGTCACGCTCGTGCAGTACCGCGCGCTCGTTCTGCTCGCGGCACGCGGGGAAATGAATGTCGGGACGCTCGCAGAGGCACTTGCCGTCCATCAGTCGACCGCGACGCGCCTCTGTGACCGGCTGGTGAAGCGAGGCTTGGTCGAGCGCAGCGCGGCCCCGCAGAGCCGGCGAGAAGTGGTCGTGTCGCTCACGCGGGCGGGGCACACGCTGCTCCGGTCGGTCACGACGAAGCGGCGAGCCGAGATCGATGAGGTCCTGGAGCGCCTCAACGTGAAGCAGCGCGCCACGGTCGCCGACGCGTTCCTGCTGTTCGCCAACGCTGCGGGCGAGGCCCCCGACGACGCGTGGAAGCTCGGCTGGACCACGTGAGCACGGGTTCGGGCGCGCGCGACCTCATCCGGCGATCGCGCGAGGTGTTGCTCCTCGCCGCGATCGTGGGCGTCGCAACCGGCCTCGGCGTCGCAGGGTTCGACACGATCGTCACGCGCGGGCTCGAACGCCTCGACGACCTGCCGTTGTGGGCCATCGCGCTGGCCCCGCTCGCGGGCCTCGCGGTCGCGGCACTCGCGCTACGCGGGATCGGCCGCGGCGCCTCGCCCGCCACCGCCGACGAATACCTCGTCGCGTTCCACGAGCCGGAGCATCGGCTCGGTCTCCGGGCCCTGGTGGCGCGGCTCGTCGCCGGCATCGGGACACTTGCGAGCGGCGCGCCCATGGGACTCGAGGGGCCGTCGATCTACCTCGGCGCCGCGCTCGGCGACACGTTGCACCACCGCTTCCCCCGCCTCTTCGCGGCCCAGACCCACCGCGTCCTGCTGGTGGCCGGAGCCGCGGCAGGCGTCGCGGCGATCTTCCGCGCGCCTGCAACGGGCGCGGTGTTCGCGCTCGAAGTCCCGTACCAGGACGACCTCGCCCGCAACATGCTCGGACCGGCGCTCGTGGCGTCGGCGTCGAGCTACCTCGCGTTCGCCGCGATCCACGGCACTACGCCGGTCCTGAACGTCACCGGCAGCCCCCCTTTCTCGTTCAAGGACCTCTCCGCCGCGGTTGTGCTCGGCGTGCTCGCGGGACTCGGCGCGCGCGCGTTCGCCGCCGCGTTGCGCGGGGCCAAACAGCTCGCCGCGCGCGTCAGCCCGTGGGTGCGCGTGCCGGTCGCGGGCACGGTCCTCGCCGGATGCTTCGTGGCCGCGCGTCTCCTGGCCGGCGCCAACCTCACGACCGGCCCCGGCTACGACACCATCCGCTGGGCGCTCGACCCGTCGCGGAGCGCGTGGCTGGTCGCGGCGATCCTCGTACTGCGCTGCGTTGCGACGTCGACCACGGTGGCCGGCGGCGGCGTGGGTGGCCTCTTCATTCCGCTCGTCGTGGCGGGCGCGCTCGCGGGGCGCGTCGTCGGCGGCGTCGTCAACGCACTCGATACGTCGCTGTTCACGGTCGTGGGCGCGGCGGCGTTCCTCGGCGCGGGCTACCGCGTTCCACTCGCCGCGGTCGTGTTCGTGGCCGAAGCGACCGGCCGGCCGGGATTCGTCGTCCCCGGATTGCTCGCGGCCGTCGTCGCGGAGCTCGTGATGGGCCGCACCTCGGTCACCGAGTACCAGCTCGCGTCCCCCGCCTGAGCGACCGTGGTGCGATGGGCAGACAAATGGCGCGCGCTCGGGCCCGCCGAAGAGCTCAGCCGCCCACCACGCGACCGAGCAACTCCGCCCACTTGGCGAGATGACTGTCCGCGAGGAACTCACTGCGCACACGCTGTTTGCCGTTCGCTCCCATCCGATCGGCACCGGCGCGGTCGGCGAGCAATCGTCCAACCACCCGCGCGTACTCGTCGAGGTCGTGCGGATCATCAAGCAGCCAGCCCGTCTCGCCCGAGACAATCTGATCGATGATCCCACCGACGGCACTTCCCACGACCGGGCGGCCCTTCCACATCGCCTCCGCGACCGTCAGGCCGAACCCCTCCGCGAGGCTCTTCTGCACGACGACGGTTGCGTGGCGCTGGAGCGCATTCACGATTGCGGCCGCTTCGTCGGGATCGGCCATCGGCACACATGCGAGATGAATGCGTTCGCGCGCACCCACCGGCAGTGACCGCCAGAGGTCCCGGCATTCCTCCAGCACACCTTGCGCTTCGGGATCGTCGGCGACGCCGATGCATTCCGGGCCCGCAAGCATCAGATGCGCTTCGCCCATACTGACGAGCCGCTCGGCAAAGCCGCGCATGACGCCGGGCATGTCCTTCAATGCGTCCCAACGAGACGCTTGCAGCACGATCGGGACGTCCGGCGACGGCGGTCGACCCGTCCCGACCAGGTCGACTGGTCCTCCCACTCGGCCACGCGTGCCGTCGCGTCGCGTGAACTGGTGGCTCGGCTCCCTCCCGTCGGCGAGCAAGCCGACCCGCTGCAATATCGTCACCACGTCGTCGGGTTGGATCGGCTCGTTCTTGGCCGAGAACGGATCGATCGATGGCGCGATCACGGTGAGCCGATCCTTTGGAACCCAGTCGGGAGCGAACCGGGCGCACGAGAAGACAAAGGCCTCGACATGTTCGAGATAGGGGCGGAGGAAGCTCCAGGCCAGGTCCGAATGCGCGTTTGGTCGGTCGATACCAACATGGCAGCGCCACACAACGTGCGCGCCCGCGCGATGCACAGCGGCACCGAGTGCAGCGGTCTGCGGATCGTGCAACACGACGACGTCCCCGGGTTTGACCATCGAGGCGAGCTCGTCGGCGTTGCGCCGTGCCGTTTCCTCATAGTCGCGACGCTCCGCCGCGCCGAGTGGCCCGCCATCGCCGTGCGTGCCGTACAGGTGATTGTGGATCCGCTTCGTGATCTCGAAGAAGCGACCGTCGCCCTCGATCACGGCCCACCGGGCATCGACACCCGCGCCCCGACCGTACGCGAGCAGCATCTGCAGCAGCTCTGCAACACCACCGCCCGTCGCCGTCGAATTCACGTTGATCACCGTTCGGCCGTCGAGGAACGCACGCGCCTTCTCGGCCATCGCGACGAATGTCGTGGCTCGATCGGCTCCGATGAGCGGTTCCAGGCGCTCGGGTGCGAGCCCGCGCACCTCCACCTGCTCCAGCGCCATGCGGACCTACGCTAGGCGATTGCCGGGTGCTAACAATGGCCTCGCCGTCGCGACCAGCGCGATCGGATCGAGAAGGAGCGGAGATGCTCATCATCAAGACCGTGAGCGGCGGGGAAATCCGGATCCCGCTCAACGACATCGAGAGCATCGCCGAGATCGAGCCGGCGTCGGGATTGGAACGCGAACCTCCCCCGCACGCCTACATCCACCGAGAAGGCGTCAATCGCTGCGCCGCATGCTGGCGCCCGCGGACGCATCAGTCGCACACCGACCAGGCCGTGCACAGCTGAACCGTCAGCCACCATTCCAGGTGACTACGTCCCGACCGCGTCCCTGTCGAGCACCTCGCTCAACGCGCGCGTGCAGGACCTTTACCTGACGCTGTACGGCCGCTTGCAGTTCGCTCATTTCGTGCGACGTACGGTCGAAAGGCGGGAGATGGATCGGACAGATTCGAATGCGTGGTAACGGGATATGCATCTCTCTCGAGGAGTGAAGCGGAACCTGCTCGTCGGCGTGCTGGCGCTCGTTGTCGCGTTCGCGCTCATGCAGCTCGTCCCGTATCGGACCTCGAACCCGAAGAAGCGCCAGGAGCCGCAGTGGGACAGCCCGCGCACGCGCGAGCTCTCCGTGCGGGCGTGCTTCAACTGTCACAGCAACGAGGTGCGCACGCCCTGGTACGGAAGGATTGCACCCGTGTCCTGGTGGCTCACCAACCATGTGGACGAAGGTCGCGCCGCATTGAACTTCTCGGAATGGAAGGGCCCCGATCGTGAGAGCGCTCGCGACGCCGCGGAGACCGTACGCGACGGATCGATGCCGCCGTCGTACTACACCTGGTTCGGCCTCCACTCGGACGCCAAGCTCACCCCGGCCGAGCGCGACGAGCTCGCGCGCGGGCTCGTCGCCACGCTGGGCCGCTAATGGTCGTTCTGCACAATGAACGTCGTCACCATGCCGAACATCCCGTTCTCGCCTTCGGCATGGTTGAGGATGTGGCAATGAAACGCCCACACCCCGGGCTTGCCGTTTGCACCGAGAAAGTCGGCGGTCGCGTGCACCAGAACCGTGTACCGCTCACCCGGTGCAACCGCCACTGTGTCGGCTTGGTACGGCTGGGGCAGCGCGAAGCCATCTTTGCCGATCACGAGCTGCGGGAGTCCGTGAAGATGCATGGGGTGAATCTGCATGCCCTCATTGAGGTAGGTGATCTCAACCCAGTCGCCCACCCGCGCGACGACGGGCGCCGTCGCAGGGAATGACTTTCCGTTCAACGAGAGCCCGATGACGCCTGCATCGTTCAGAACCATCGGCACCTGCTGCGTCACAGGGCCAACGCCGGCCGGCAGCGGCGGGTCGCCGATCTGGAGCACGCCCAAGAGCCCGTCCGGCACTTGATGCTCGGCGTGGTGGTGCGAGTGGTACATCCCGAGCGCGGGACCCTTCGCCACGAACTCGTATGCGAACTTCGCGCCGGGCTTCACCGGAGCCTGCGTCACGTCCGGTACGCCGTCCATCGCATTCGGCGTCTCGATCCCGTGGAAGTGAATGGTCGTCGATTGCGGGAGCTTGTTGTCGAGCACGATCCGCACCTTGTCGCCCACGTCAACCTTGAGCCACGGGCCCGGCACCTGACCGTTGTATGCCCACGCCTTCACCGTCTTGCCGGGTGAGACCTCCCAGTCGATGATCGACGCCACAAGGTCGAACTCCTTGGTGCCGTCGGCTCGCACCTTGGGTGCAAGCTTCTTGTTCCCGATCCCCTTGGTGTTCGCTCCCTTGGTGAGTTGCGCGACGTACGCGTCAACGGGCGTCTTCATGGTGGCGTCGGACTGGGCGTTCCCGGCGCGCAGGTCGGCCGCGCTCTCAGCACCGCTCGGGCCACTGTTGCCTATGTGCAGCATCGCCTTCATGCCCAATGACTCGTGCCCTGCGATGCCGCAGAACACGTCGTAGATGCCGGCCTTCAGGCTCTTGAGATCGATCGTGTCGGCTTCCCCGGCCCCGAGCTGCTTCGTTGCCAGGGATGTGCTCTTGACTGTGAGGTTGTGCTCGACGGTACCTGCGTTGCTCACTACCAGCGTGCCGCCCACAGGCGCATTGATCATCTCGGGAGCAATCGCGAACTCGCTCAAGGACACCTGTACCCCGCCGGGAGGTAGCGAAGCTGTGGTCTTGGAGTCCGCGTGCGCAGCAACGATCAGTGCAAAGAAGGCCATGAGCGCCGCCAACAACGCGAAGACGGCGCTCGCTGCACCCAACGCTTCTCGATCTTCTCGTTTGAACAACGGCACACGCCCGGCTCCTTGGCAAATCGCAATGGTCGTCCAAGGATCCGCTATCGACCATGTCGTCGTCAGGGTCACAGGTGCACATCAGTCAGGGCCCTCCGACCCTGCCGTTGTGCGCCGAGGGCCTTCGGGCCCGACGAGGCCGGGCGTACTCAGCGCAGGTAGCCGAACCGGCGTGCGTCCCGAGCGAGCGCGTCGCGAAACCTCGGGTGGGCGATCGCGATGAGCGCTTCGGCGCGCCTCGCGATCGAGCGCCCGCGCAGCTCGGCGACTCCGTACTCGGTCACAACGTGATCGACCGTGTTCTTCATCGTCGTGACCGGAGCGCCCGGGCAAAGGGTCGAGACGATGCGGGAAACCGATTCATCGCGTGTTGTGGAGTGCAGCACGACAAAGCCCATTCCGCGTTCGCTGTACATCGCCCCTCGCGCGAAATCGGTCTGGCCGCCGCTGCCGGAGTGATAGTGCCCCGCAATCATCTCGGAATTGCACTGGCCGAGAAGGTCGACCTCGACGGTCGCGTTGATCGACACGAAGCAGCGCTCGCGGCCAATGACGCGCGAGTCGTTCACCCAGTCCACCGGTAGGAACTCGACCGCGGCGTTGTCGTGCAGGAAGTCGTAGAGGCGCCGGGTGCCGAGCGCGAATGTCGCGACCAGCTTCCCCGGCCGGGACACTTTGCGCGTCCCGGTGAGCGCACCCGCTTCGAACAGATCCATCACGCCGTCGGAAATCAGCTCGGTATGGAGACCCAGATCGCGGTGGCCGTGCAACAGCCCGAGAATCGCATTGGGAATTCCACCGATCCCTGCCTGAAGGGTCGCGCCGTCCGGGATCCGTTCGGCAACGAGCGCGGCGATCTGCCGATCCCGTTCTGAGGCAGACGGTGGCGGCGCCTCGACGAGTGGGTAGTCGACCTCGGTCCAGCCGACGACCTGGCTGACGTGCAACGAGTTCTCCCCAAACGTGCGAGGCATCTTCGTGTTGACCTCGATGAAGAACGGCACCTCGCCGATGAAGCGCGCCGTGTAATCGGCGTTCGTACCCAGCGACACATAGCCGTGCGGATCCGGCGGCGAGGCTGCCGCGAGAACAATGGGACGCGTGGCCTCACGTCGAAGCGTGAGGGGCATCTCGCTGAAATGAACCGGCACGAGATCGCACTCGCCGTTCGCAAACGCGGCGCGCGTCACCGGCGACAGGAAGTACGAGACGTGGTGCAGGTGCTCGCCGTACGCGTCGTGCAGGTATGGGTGATCGTAGAGCGCGTGCATCTGATGCACGCGGACATTGGCGAGCTCGTGCGCGTGCGCGTCCAACGTGTCGATGAGTACACGCGGCTCACCGTTCGCGAGCGGGACGATAATGTCCGCACCCAGGGGAACGTGTGCCAGCACGGCCTCGGGCGCAGATGGTGCAGGGTTCACGGCGATCTTCACATTCTGGCAGTAGCAGCGCCGTCGACGTCTCCATCGGGGCAGAGTCGAACGTCCGACAAGTCGCAACCTTCGGCCCTGGCCCGCCGACCTCGAATCTCGGATGCTGGTTTGACCCGCGGAAAGGAGCTCGCATGAGTAGCTACGGCCTTGTGGTCCTCGAACGCAACGAATGCGAGCGCCTGCTGCGCTCACAGCGCGTTGGCCGTGTCGCGGTCTGCGCGGATCGTCCCGCCGTGTTGCCCGTCGTATATGCCGTGCTTGACGGCGACGTCGTGTTCCGTACTGCTCCGGGCGAGAAGCTCATCGCCGCCGCGCTGCACCGCACGACCGCGTTCGAGGTCGACGCGTACGACAGCACACAGGGCGCCGGCTGGAGCGTCAACGTCGTTGGTCCCGCCGAGGAGATCGTGCATCCCGACGACCTCGCGCGTGCCCGCGGGCTCGACCTGCCGGCATGGGCTGGAGAAGTGCGCGACCGATTCGTGCGCATCCGCGCCGAGGAGATCACCGGCCGCCGCATCAACCCGACACCCTGAAGGTCAGCCGTCGAGTACCTGCCCGAACACCTCCGCCCAGTGCGCAAGGTGACGGTCGGCGAGGTACTCATGCTGCGCTCGTTGTTGACCGCTCGTTCCCATACGTTCGGCGCCGGCCGTATCCGCGAGCAGACGCTCGAGCGCATCGCCATACTCGTCAAGGTCACGCGGGTCGTCGAGCAACCATCCGGTCTCGCCCGACACGATCTGGTCGATGATCCCACCGACCGCGCTGCCGACGACCGGCCGCCCTTTCCACATTGCTTCGGTGACGGTCAGCCCGAACCCCTCGGCCAGACTCTTCTGCACAACGACGGTTGCGTGACGCTGAAGAGCGTTCACGATGGCGGCGTTTTGGTCCGGGTCAGCCATCGGCACACACGCGAGATGGATGCGCTCGCGCGCGGGTGCCGGCAGCCTCCACCACATCACGCGGCACTCCTCCAGGACCTGGCCTGCCTCCGGATCGTCGCTCACGCCGATCGCTTCGGGCCCGGCAAGGATCAAATGCGCGTCGCCAAGTCTCGGTAACCGATCGGCGAAGCCGAGCATCACGCCCGCCATGTCCTTCAGCGCATCCCAGCGCGAGGCTTGGAGGACAATCGGGACGTCGGGCGCGGGCGGCGGCCCCGTCCCGACCAAGTCGACGGTTCCTCGGAGGCGATCGCGTGTGCCGTCGCGCCTCTCTGAACTCGTGGCGCGGTTCGTTGTCGTGGCTGAGCAGGCCGACCTGCTGCAGCATTCGCACCGCGTCGTCGCGTTCGATCATCTCGTTCTTGGCGGAGAAGGGATCGATCGAGGGCGCGATCACCGTGAGGCGATCCTCTGAGATCCAATGCGGCGCGAATCGGGCGCACGAAAAGACGAAGCCGTCAACATCGTCGAGATACGGGCGCAGAAAGGTCCACGCGCGGTCGGAGTACTCATTCGGGACGTCGATGCCGACGTGGCAGCGCCACACCACGCGCACCCCACGACGGCACAATGCCGGCGCGAGTGCAGCCGTCTGCGGATCGTGCAGCACGACGACGTCGTCGCCGTCCACCATTCCCGCAAGCTCGGCGGCGTTCCGGCTCGTCGTCTCCTCGTAGTCACGACGCTCGGCCGCGCCGAGCGGTCCGCCATCGCCGGCTATGCCGTACAGGTGATTGTGGATGCGCTTCGTTATCTCGAAGAAACGCGCGTTGCCCTCGATCACGGCCCACCGCGCGGTCGACACCCGCGCCCTTGGCATATGCCAGCAGCGTCTGCAGGAGCTCGGCGACTCCCCCGCCCGTCGCGGTGGAGTTCACGTTCACCACACTGCGACCGTCGAGCAATGCGCGCGCCTTGGCGGCGGTCGTCGCGAACGCGGCCGCCCGTTCCGGACCGATGAACGGCGCGAGCCGCTCCGGCCCCAGTCCGCGTACGTCGACCTGCTCGAGCGCCATCTCCCGGACGCTAGAGCGCTTCACGAGCTACGAACAACGGCGTCGACAACATGACACTCTGCCATCGACCCTCGGGACCAATGTCCCTGGCGACTCGTGTCGTTCGGGCGCACGCTCTCAGGAGCTCACAAGGAGAGACGTGATGGATCTCGACGGAAGAATGCGTGTGCAGGGGCTCGTCGCCCGCCCGGTCGTGTACGTCCACACCAACGAGACACTTCGACACCTGGCAACGACACTCGTCGAGGAGTCCATCGGTGCCGCGCTCGTCCGCGGCGGTCATGGTGCCATCGGGCTCGTGTCGGAACGAGACATGGCGCGGGCGATCGCCGAGGGCGCCGACCCTGATCTTGTCACTGTCGAGCAGATCATGACCGACGAGCTCGTCACCGTGGCGCCCGACGACGACCTTCTCGACGCTGTACACAGGATGCTCGAGGCACAGGTTCGACACCTCCCGGTCATGGACGACGGCGTCGTAGTGGGCATGGTGAGCGCTCGCGATGCGCTACAGGCACTCTCGAACGAACGCGCACGTCAGAACTGACCGACCTCGGAAAGGGCCGCCCGAGCAACGTCGGCGAGGGGCTTCGTCGTGTCGAGTGATCGCGCTTCGGGCCACGGCGCAAACCGGGCCGCGACCGCACGGGCGATGTCCGCGTCGGCGTCCGATGCGTCTTCGTGATCGACGGTCCGCTGTGCCGCGCACGCCATCGCGAGAGTGACCGGCGCCTCACAACGCAACGCGACGAGGTCACTCGCAGTTTCGGCGGCCACGCGCTCAGCGACGGCTCGCCATCCTTCCTCGCTCCATGAGGCATCGAGCACAACCGACTGACCGCTCTCCAGTAACCGGTGGGCACGATCGCAAAGTGTCCCGTAGGTCCGCTCGGTCCACTCGGCGCGGTACAGCCCCTCTCCGAGCGGCGCGGCGGCGGCCGTGGTCGGCGCGATACCCGCGAGCTCCTTGCGCAGCTCGTCGCTCCGAAGAACGGGCCAGCCCGTGACTTCCGCAATCTGGCGCGCAACCGTGGTCTTCCCGGTGGCCGGCGAGCCCCCGACGAGCACGACGCGAACCCGCCCCCTTTGGAGATGTTCGTGCGCAAGAGCGAGCCGGGTGCGCGCCCCCTCGTCGTCACCACTCAACGCAGCAACCTTGGCACGCACGTGGGCGCGGTATGCGGTATAGAAGTGCGCGAGCGACGGCGGCCATTCGTCATGTGTTGCCGCTCGGTACTCGCGGAGGAACCGATCCCCGAGATCGGGCCGACCGAGCCGCTCGAGGTCCATGGCGAGAAACGCGACGTCGGCGAGCACGTCACCAAAGCGCAGTACGTCATCGAACTCCAGGCAATCCAACACGCGGGGGCCGTCCGCGAGGCAGAACACGTCGTCAGCGAGCAGATCGCCGTGCCCATCACGGGCATGGCCCGCCGCGACGCGTGCCGTGAACAGCGGTGCGCGGCCGGCAAGGTATCGACGCACGAGCGAACCGAGGTCGGCACGAGACCCGGGGAAGGCCGCGAGCTCGCGCTCCCAGAGGTCCGCGACCGCCTCCCGGCTCGCGGCGGCGTCGATCGCTCCCCCGGTATTCGCTTCGGCGTGAAAACGCGCCACGAGCGCCGCGAGGCGATCGATACAGCCGCTCGCATCGTCGCCGTGGCCTGCGAGTGTCGAGAGGCGCCGGGCTTCGGGCATCCGGCGCATGACCACCACGTGGTCTACGACCTCGCCATTCCCATCTGTGACGGACTCGACGCCGAGGTAGACGTCCGGTGCAAAGCGACGGTTCAAGAGGACCTCGCGCTCGCAGTCGGCGAGACGACGCTCCGGCGTCGAGAGATCGATGAACGCGAAATGGACTGCCTTCTTCAGCTTGTACACGCGCTCGCCTTGGAAGGCGAGGATCGAGATGTGGGTCTCGATCGTCGTGACCGGCGCCGACGGCTCGCGGGCATGCAGCCAGCCCAAGAGCTGTTCGCGCTGCTCGATATTCGCGGTCATCGCGACCTACCGCGACTGGTACGTCCATGAGTATGGTCGCGAGCATGACGAGCCAGGGTCTCGATGTTCTCGACAAAGCCGAGTGCTATATCTTGCTCCGCAGCCGCTCTCTGGGCCGCGTGGGCCTCCATCTCGCCGACGATCTCCTGGTCCTGCCTGTGTACTACGCGTTGTTGGACGACGACGTCGTGTTCCGCACGGGCCCGGGGACGAAGTTGAGCGCCGCGGTGGTCGGCACCCGCGTCGCCTTCGAGGTCGACAACGCGTCGCCGGCGTGGAGCGTGCTCGTCGTCGGGCATGCAAGCGAGATCCGGGAACACGATCAAGAAGTAGCGGCACGAACGCGGCTCGGCCACGACTGGCCCGCGGGCGAACGCGACCGCCTTGTGCGGATACGCGCTGAGCGGGTAACCGGCCGGCGTCTCCGTCCGGGCTCGTAGCACCCTTCCGACCCTACGCGCGCACCGCGACGCGCGGGAGTGCCGTCGGTCCCTCCTTTGGCATCTTTCGGCGGGACGAACGCCTCTGTTTCGGTCCCCGTCGCTCTTGAGATGCTCACGGTGCACAACCGCGACACGAGGAGTTGGGCGATGAAAGGCAACGTTGGAGACGAGATCATCATCGAGGGCGCGTCACCTCGGAGACCTTCGGCGCGAGGGAGAGGTCCTGGAGGTGCTGGAAACCGGCGGCGTCACCCACTACCGGGTGCGCTGGGACGACGGCACCGACTGCATCTTCTTCCCGAGCTCGGATGCGCGGTTCGTGCATCCCGGCGCGCGCACGCGTTAGGCCAGATCGCGCCGGTCGAAAGCGATCACCGCGGCGACCATGCAGAGCAATGTCGCGCCCACGAGAAGTCCGACGTGCAGTGGCTGCAGCCCTCTGCGCAACGGATCGTTGCCGGCGTACCACCAGAACGGTGAGACCGGACGGAAGCGCTTCAAGCCTTCGACGAGTGCCGCGAGCGAGGTCAGCAGGTACGCGCCGACGGCACTGCCGGCGGCAACTCCCGCCGCCAGCGCGCGATGGCCGGTCATGCAGCCGGCGAGCATGGCGATCGCGCCGAAGAGGATCGCGAGGGCGTACGCCGAGAATGTTGCCGCCAGGAGGCCGGACACCCCGACGCCGACGTCGAACACGCTGCTGCAGAAGATGAGCACGCCGGCGAACACCACGGTGATGAGCCCGAGCGACGTGCAAAGTGCGGCGTACTTCTCTGTCAGCACACGAGTCCTGGAAATCGGCTGCGCGAGCAACAAGTCGAGTGATCCCGCCTCCTGTTCACCGGCAGTCGCCGCGGAGGCGGCCGAGATCATGTACACGATGAACACCAGCGGCAACATGAACCCAAAGAGCTCTGCTTGCAGATAGCCGGCGGCAGAACCGACACCGCCTTTCTCGATGCCGAAGAACGCGAGCAGCGCTTCGGGATAGTTCTGTACGAGCTTCTGATATTCATCCCGTACCGAGGGCCAGACCGAGAGCACCGCCACGGTGAGCAGCGCGATACCGACGCTCCACCACACGAGCCCGTGTCGGCGGTCGTAGACGGTCTTGGCGAAGACGCTACGCAGCCGCATCAGTGCCCGCTTCGTAGTAGGCCAGAAACACGTCCTCGAGCTCTGCTTCGTGGCCGCCGATGCTCTCGACGGTGAACCGCGACGCAGCCTTGATCAACGCATCGACGGATCCAGCGACCGAGGCTCGCACCAGATCACCGTCGACCTCGAGATCACGAATGCCCGCCAGGTTCGCGAACACGTCGGCGGGAACGGGCTCTGCGAAGCGGATCTCGACCACACGGAGGGCCTTGGCTTCGATCTCGTGCATCGGCTCGATCGTCAGGAGCCGACCCTGGCGCACGATCGCGACACGATCCGCGACACGCTGCACCTCCGAGAGCACGTGCGATGAGAGCAGGACCGCGGCGCCGCGCTCGGTCGCTTCGCGGATCATCGACCGGAACTCCCGCTGTACGACCGGGTCGAGGCCGCTCGTCGGTTCGTCGAGGATCAACAGCTCGGGGTCGTGAAAGAAGGCTTGTACGACGCCGAGTTTCTGGCGGTTGCCGCGAGACAAGGTCCCGATCGGACGGTCGAGCGGAACTTGCAAGCGTTCAGCGAGCCGGTCGGCAGCCGCCAGGTCGCGCACCCCGCGCAACGAGGCAAAGAGCTCGAGCTGCTGTCGACCGGCGAGGCGGTTGTACATCACGAGATCTCCCGGGACGTAACCGATGCGCCGACGGAGCGCCGGTCCGCCTCGGCGCGGATTCGTGCCGAGCACCTCGACTTTTCCACGCGTCGGCCGTATGAGGTCGAGCAGAAGACGAATCGTCGTCGTCTTGCCCGCGCCATTGGGGCCGAGGAAGCCGACAACCTCGCCGGCATCGACGGAGAAGGTCAACTCCTCGACGGCGCGTAGCGCGCCGAAATGTTTCGACAACCGGTCGCACACGATCACGGGGCGCATGTGCCTATCCTCTCCCGACCAGGAGTCCTGAGCAGGGACCCTTGCGGAGAAGCGTTATTTCGCACGGCGAGAGGACGGCGTGATGGACACGAAGATCGTGGTCGGTGTCGACGGATCGGAACACGCACTGCGTGCCATCGAGTGGTGCGCGGCCCATGCGCAGGCGTTCGAAGCCGAAATCGTCGTGGTGCACGCCATCGAGGTGCCTACCTATCTCGGGTTCGGTCCGCCGTACATCTGGCTGAAGTCTCCGACGGCCGAACAGCGAGAGGAACGCCGCGACCTCGTCACTCGCGATTGGTGCAAGCTGCTCGCGAACGCGGGCGTGGCGTTCCGCGTCGTCTTGGTCGAGGCTGAGCCGGGGCCGGCGCTCATGCAGGTCGCCAAGACCGAGGATGCTGCGCTCGTCGTCACGGGCCGGCACGGACGACGTGGGATCAGAGAATGGGTGATCGGCAGCACGAGCAGCTACTTGTCACACCACCTCGACCGTCCGTTGGTCATCGTCCCGTAACCTCGGAAGTCACGTGTCACCATTCCGGACGCGCTGGTCGGTGGGCACACTTGCCGCACGGCCGCCGACAAGCACCAGCACGTCGGGAGTGCGGACGAGCTGGTCGGCGACGCTGCCGAGCAGCCTCTCCGAGAGGCCGCGGCCACGCGCGCCGACAACGAGGAGATCGATCGCGTGGCGCCTTGCGTATGTCACGAGCGCATCGGCCGGGCGCCCCGCGAGGATCACCATCGTCGGGCTCATCGCGGCGACACGCGATGCGGCGGCGTCGAGCAACGCCTGCGCCTCGTGCTCGTACACACGGCCGATCCCTTCCTGTAACGCGTCCGCCGCGTCGAAGTCGACGACGAGTCGCGAGCGTGATCGATCCAATCCGGTCGGCGAGCAGGTCAACGACCTCGCGAGTCGCCGCGAGCGCCTCGGTGGAGCCGTCCACGCCGACGAGGACGGCAACGCCTCTGTCCGCCGATGCGCCAGGGCGGAGTACCTGTTCGCCGGCCGCGTGTCTTCGCCGACGGGCGATCGCGACGATGGCTACGAGCGGACCGAGTATCGCGCCGATCACACCCCACGACCACGGGTCGTAGCCGCGCCGACCCATCACGAGCGCTGACACGAAGCCAATGAGCAGCCAGATGCCGAGCATCGCGAACAGCCACGTCATCATGGCCTCATTGTCCGCCCGTTTCATGCACCGGCACACGGTGCTCACGTCACTTGTGGCCGGGACCTTCGTCAACAGTGCGCGGATGCGGTGCACGTGCACGCCCGCGCCGGCGGCGCGCCTTGTCGATCGTGTCGGCCGCAAGCACGGCGGCGGGCGCGAGCGCAGCGACGAGCCAGCCTGCCACGCTCGGCGGTGCCTGATCGAGGAGGTCGGCGAGGCCGCTGATCCACAACAGAGCGGCGAGCAGCGCGATCTCGACGGTCGCGGCGATGATGAGCAGCGGATTGTTCCGGACAGGAAGACGCCAGGCGTACACGGTCCGGCTCCGGCACGTGAACGCATTGGCGACTTGGCCGAGCACGATCGCGGCGAACGCCGCACCGGACGCGGTCGTCAGTGTCGCGCCCGTGGGGAACTCGTCGCCCGGCCTCCATCCCGCGGCGAGGAACGATGTGACGAACGCGGCCATGGCGACGAAGGCTTCCGTCGGTCCCAGGACCCCGAACGCACGTCGGGCCACCGTTCGGTCGAGTAAGCGGCCGCGAGCGGGTGGTTGGTCGAGTGTGTGCGGTGCGGGTGGATCGGCGCCGAGGGCGACCGCGGGCAGCGTGTCCGTGCCGATGTCGAGTGCGAGCACCTGGAGCACGCCAATGGCGAGTGGAAAGCGGCCGCCCGAAAGCGCCCACACGACGAACGGCGTCAGTTCCGCGACATTGTCGGTGAGGTGATAGGTGAGAAACCGGCGCAGGTTCGCAAACGTGCCGCGACCTTGCTCGATCGCGGCAACGATCGTCGCGAAATCGTCGTCGAGCAGGACGAGATCGGCGGCTTCGCGCGCCACGTCCGTGCCGCTCCTGCCCATCGCGATGCCGATGTCGGCGGCGCGTAGTGCCGGCCCGTCGTTCACGCCGTCGCCGGTCATGGCGACGGTATGGCCGCGGGCCTTCAACGCGCGGGCGATCCGCAACTTCTGTTCGGGCTCGATACGCGCCAGCACCACGCCATCCCGGTCGATCAGCGCGCCGAGGAGCTGCTCGTCGTCCGGGAGGTCCCGGCCTTCCAGGACCGGGACGCCTTCGCAGAGCAATCCGACCTCGCGAGCGATGGCCGCCGCGGTCGCGGGGTGGTCACCGGTGATCATTGCGACCTTCATGCCGGCGTGCCGGCACGCTTCAACCGCGGCCGCGGCATGGGGCCGCGGCGGATCCTCGAGCGCAAGGAGGCCGAGCAGCGTCAGGTCTCGTTCGGCATCGGTCGCCGTCGCAGGCACTGTGTCGCCGACGGCGCGTGATGCGACTGCGATCACACGCAGGCCGCGCGTCGCCATGTCCTGCAGTGCGGGGTCCGCGCCCGGGACCGCTTCGCAGAGGGGCAACACCGCGTCCGGTGCACCCTTGACGAGCACGCGATCACCTGCCACGACCGACATCCTCCGGCGCCGGGCGTCGAAGGGAAAGCGCGCCCTCTCGGGCGAATGGCCCGCGACGTCATCGACATCCGCGTTGGTCCGCAGCGCCAACGCATGCAGCGCCGCCTCCATGGGATCGCCGCGGGCAACCCATTGGCCGGTGTCGTCGAGCACTGCCCGCCCGGTCGAGCAGCGGGTGGCCGCGAGAGCGCACACCTGCACGGCGGCGACGGTGGCGTCGCTCTCGGCAGTCACGTCGGCAGTCGGCCCGTAGCCCGCGCCACTCACCATTGCTGCTCCGCGCGGCGTCCACACCATGATCACCGCCATGCGGTTCTCGGTCAGCGTGCCCGTCTTGTCGGTGCAGATGAAGGTCGTCGAGCCAAGCGTCTCAACCGCTTCGAGACGACGCACCAGCGCGTTCCGGTGCGCCATGCGCTGCGCACCGATCGCAAGCGAGAGCGTGACCGTCGGCAAGAGGCCCTCCGGCACCAGCGCCACAGTGACGCCGATGGCGAACAAGAAACCGTCGCGAGCAGGCGTGCCGATCAAGAGCGCAAGAACGAAGAACCCGACTCCAACACCGATCGCGACGAACGCAATCGTTCTCACGACGCGGTGGAGCTCGGTCGCGAGCGGTGTCGGCGAACGGTGCCCTGCCTGCGTCATCGCCGCGATGCTGGCGAGGCGCGTGTTCGCGCCGGTCGCCGTCACCATCGCGATCCCTTCACCTTCGACAACGAACGTGCCGGCCGCCGCGACGTCACCGGGCTCGATCGCGACTGGCGCGCTCTCACCCGTGAGCGTCGACCGATCGAGACGCAGTGCATGGGCTTCGTCGACGTTGAGGTCTGCGGAGACGCGGTCACCCGCTTTGAGTACGACAACGTCGTCGACGACGAGATTTGCGGCGTCGATCTCGAGCGGCACGCCGTCCCGCAGCACGGTCGCGCGGAGCGGTAAGAGCGCGCGGAAGTGCTCGGCCGCCCGCTCGGCTCGATACTCCTGGCCGAATGCGAAGCAGCCGTTGAGCAGGACCACGGCGAAGATCGCCACGCCGAGCTGCGGGAGGTCCGCGACGATGGCCAGCACGCCGGCGACCCACAGCATCAGCGCGAAGAAGTGCACGAACTGCCGCCCGAGCTGGCGCCACAGCGGCACGCCCGCGACGACCGGCATCACGTTCGGACCGTCGCGCGCGAGAAGAGCCGCCGCCTGCGCGCTCGTGAGCCCGCGCGGATTGACGGCGACGTCGCCTGCAGGCTTTCGGATCAGCTCCGACGGCACGTCGCCTCCCGATCGATCACCCTACGCCTGCCGGGGAACGGCCCGGGAGTGGCAGGGTCGAACGTCCTGCGGACGTGTTGCTTGCGAGGGTCCCGGCCGCGCGGGCCGTCCGGCCCTGGTGAGCGTAGGCATCACGGGCGATCGTGTGGTCATGAGCGAAAACCGCACGCTGATCGAAGACCTCCGTGAGCCGACACGACAACTTCGGCGAGCGATCCCGGACACATGGGGCGCCTTCGCGTCGCTGCACGACGCCGCGATGACCGATGGCGCACTCTCCAAGCGCGTCAAGGAGCTCGTCGCGCTTGCAATCGCCGTCGCGAAGCGCTGCGACGGGTGCATCGCGTATCACGCCAAGGCGGCGGCCGCGGCCGGAGCGACGCGACAAGAGGTCGCGGAGGCACTCGGCGTCGCGCTGCTGATGGACGGTGGCACCGCGAGCGTGTACGGCCCGCGTGCGCTCGCTGCATACGACGAACTCGCGACGTCGATCGTTCGCCACGACACTGACGCCGCATGACGATGGGGACCGACATGACCGAGCAGACTGTCACCGCGTACATCGACGATGCCCTTCGGCGGTTCGTCCACCGCGAGCTCGTTGCCGGCACCGAGGTCATCGACGTCCTCCTCGACCTCCGAGCCGTGCTCACGCGTGACCTGACATTGGCCGGGCTCGAGCTCGAAACCGTGGCCTGAGACCGGTGCCACTCCCAGAGGCACCTTGGTTCATGAGGCTGGAGTCGACTCCGCCATGGCTGCGCCGAGGTGCGCACCCCAGTCGCGTGCGCGCACTTCTTCGTCCGGCTCGAGATGATTCTCCTTCGTGACGAAGAAGCTTTCGGGCTCTGCGATCATCACGAATCCGTGAGCTCTCATCTTGCGGGCAATGCCCTTCGATGCTCGGCCGGTGAGGGCGGCCAGCATGTCGAAACGCGTGTCGAACGCCGCGCCCCGCGCCGAGACGCGATCGAGAGACTCGAACCAGTCTCGCAAGCCCTCGCCCTCGGCGTCCGGGTCGAGCGCGAGGTCACGACCAGGCTTGGCCGCCTCCTTGACCGCCCCGCGGCGAGTGCTGGTGCGGCTCATACCGTGGGCATGCGTCGGTCCGCCGACGACGAGCAGATCTGCGCCTTCGAGAAGGCCGACCTCGACGTGGGTGACGGGTGCGACCGTCACATCCGCGCTCGTGGTGCGAAGACCGGTCGCAATCGCCTCGGCGATCAAGTGGGTGTTGCCGTACATCGACTCGTAAAGCACGACGGCTTTCATGATGTCCTTTCCTCCTTGCGAAGTGCGGCTTCGTCGGCGCCGACGACGAATCCTGGCGGCACCGGAAGGCCGGCGCGCGTCAACTCGCCGAGGTTCGCGCCCTTGCCCCCGGCGCGAGCAACGTCCGCCAGCGAGAGGTCTTCGAACCATGCGACCGCGCTCATCACGCGGCAGACCTTGTGCGCTCGGGAACGTGCGCCTCGTCTTCTGGGGCGTCCGTCGTTCGGCGGCCACCCAACGCGCGGACAACCGTGAAGACCACCGCGAGAATCAGCAGCCAGCACACCGTCATCATCAACAGCATCCCGAAAACGGTCCATCCACCATCGGTCCACCACCACATCTCGCCACCTCACTTGTCATTTGTCGATGTCAGGACTCAAGGCACGATCACGAGCGGTCGGTCGAGATGGTGAGTGAGCGCGTGGCTCGTGCTGCCGAGGATCAGCTCGGCGAATCCGCCGCGTCCCCGTCGGCCGGTGACCACAAGCTCTGCCTGCTCGGCCTTGGCCGCTTCCATCAGCGCGAGCGCGGGGTCGCCTTCCATCACCAGGCCGCGATACGCGACCCCGGCATTGGCGAGTGGTTTGCACCACTCGTGCGTCACCGCGTCCTTGATCTCATTGCGTTGCGCGGGTGTGAGCGGAGATGTCGGATAGGGCGCCATGCCGGGCCCGATGTACGTCGGCAGATCGAGCGCGTGCACCGCTACGACTTCTGCGTCGAGCGCAGCAGCGTGATCCGCGCACCACTGCACGGCCCGGCCCGAGTGCTCGGAGCCGTCGACGCCGACGATGATCTTCGAGGCGGTCGTCATGGTCAGCTCCTCGGTTGGCGGCCGCCCCTTCGGCGGCGCCCTTTACTCCTCGATCATCGAGGTCGCGGCTGTCGGCATCGAGAGGACAATGGCCATGTGGCCCGGGACCTCAGTACCTAGCCGTCACGTGGCTTTCCGAGGAAGCTGGGAACTGTGGACCCCTGAGTGTCCCCACTCCAGAGGAGTTCTGATGACTGCTCCTACATCCACCAACGAAGGCGCGCGACGTCCGCTCGCGCACACGATCGTCGTACCGCTCGACGGGTCGGCATTCGCCGAGGCGCGGTCCCGGTCGCCGCAGCACTCGCGCGCCGGGTCGGCGCGCGGCTCCTTGTCGTGACCACGCATTGGGATGACTTCGAATGGGGCGACCGCAAGGTCTACCTCGAGCGAATTGCAAAGGCACAACAGGATGTCGCCACCGAGCTCGCGCTGATCAACGAGCATCCCGCGGCGGCTGCGATCGGACACGTCGTGGCCGACGGGCCGGACCGTCTCCTGTGCATGACCACGCACGGCCGCGGCGCGCTTCGATGGGCGGTGCTCGGCAGTGTCGCGGAACAGGTCGTGCGTCAGAGCCGGCAGCCCGTGCTACTCGTCGGTCGGCATTGCAGCCTCGAGGCGCTGGACGAGCCGCGGCTCATGCTCGTGTGCGTGGACGGATCCAACGTCGCCGAGCCAGTCATTCCGGTTGCGACGCAGTGGGCGAAGACCCTCGGACTACAGGTCCGAGTCGCGTCCGTGATCCACCCGCTCGACGTAGAAGGTGCGACCCACCCCAACCAGGTGGTTGACGCAATTGTGGAGCGCTTCCGGGCTGACGGCGTCAACGCAGAACCAATCCTGCTGCGCGGCTCATACATCGCCGGAGCCATCGCCGACTGTGCGCGTGGGCTGCCGGCCACGCTCATCGCGATGAACACTCACGCGCGTGGAGGGTTGGCACGCATCGCGCTGGGAAGCGTCGCGATGGGCACCGTCGGCCTCGCCGAGTGCCCGGTGCTGCTCGCGCCGACCCCAGCCTGAGTTCCTGCGTCAACGCCTTCGGGACCTTGGTCCACAAACCTGAGCGCCCATCGCCTCTCCCCCCGACCACGTCGTCGGGCGGAAGATGGACACGAGATCGAGCGAGAGGGGCATGAGATGCGTACGAAGATCGTCGTCGGGATCGACGGGTCCGATCACGCCAAGCGCGCGGTCGACTGGTGCGCCGCCCACGCGGGTGCCTTCGATGCCGAGGTCGTGGCGGTGCACGTGATCGATACGCCGGCTTACCTCGGCGGTCGTACACCCTACGTATGGATGAGCTTCCCCACTCCGGAGCAGCGCGAAGAGTGGCGCGACCTTGCGGAGCGCGAGTGGTGCAAGCCGCTCGCCGACGCGGGAGCGCCGTTCCGCGTTGTGCTCATGGACGGGGAACCCGCAGCGGCGCTCATCCAAGCAGCGAGCAACGAGGACGCCGCACTCGTCGTGACCGGCAGACGGGGACTCGGCGGATTCAAGGAGTTGCTGCTCGGCAGCACGACCCACCATCTCTCGCATCACCTCGACCGGCCGCTCGTCATCGTGCCGTGAACGGCCAGGAGTAGAAGGACCAGCAGATGCCGCACTCGGGCGACACCCAGGCGAGGGAAGAACACCCCATTCGATATCCGTTGCAGCTTTGTCCGATGTGCGGCTCCGAACAGCTGGAGCCCGTCGTCGAGAACGACACCCTCGAGGTGCATTTCCTGTGCCGCGACTGCAAGCGGTGTTGGTACGTCGAGCTCGGGTACGTGCAGCGGATGTCCCCGGACGTGTGCCACGGTTGCCCGCATCTCGGCGAGTGCCGACCGGTCTTCGACGAAGACCACCATCGGAGTACCTCCGGCTAGGACGCGTCGTGTCGACTGCCGCGACCTCTATGAGTGACTCGATTCAGGAACGTGACGTCGGGCTGAGCGGCGACCGAGCCGTTCACGTGCGCGCTTTGGGTCCCGGCGACGACGCACGCCTGACGCGATTCTTCGAGCAACTCAGTGACGAATCGGTCTACTTCAGGTTCTTCTCGCCGACGCGACGCTCGACTGCTGCAGAGCTGGAGTTCCAAAGGCTCGATGGGATCGATCATGTCGCACTCGTCGCAGTTGCCGGCGATCGGATCGTCGCCGTCGTCCGATACGACCGCATCTCCCCTACCGAAGCGGAAGTTGCCATCGAGGTCGAGGAGGCGCAACAAGGTCAGGGAATCGGCACGCGATTGCTCCGCCAGCTCGCTCTCGTCGCGCGAGAGCACGGCATCCGCACGCTCTCGGCTTTCGCGCTCCCGGCCAACGCAAGGTTGTTCAGGATGCTTGCAGACACCGGCTAGCCCCTGGAACGTCATTTCTCCGCCGGCACAGTGCGCCTTCGCGTTCCGATCGACCGATCACCGGACTCGTCTGACGCTGAAGCTTGATAAATGCGATCGCGAGCTCGCCATGATCGAGCACGGATCCCGAGGTGAAAATGAACGGATGGGAGGCGTGATGTTCTTTGCCAATCGTGTCGAGGCCGGTCGCCTGCTTGCGGACCGGCTCGAGGCGCTCTCGCGGGAGCGCATCGTCGTGCTCGGGTTGCCTCGCGGTGGCGTGCCCGTTGCATTCCAGGTCGCACGCCGGCTGGGCGTTCCCCTCGACATCATCGTCGTGCGGAAGCTCGGTGTGCCGTTCCAGCCCGAGCTCGCGATGGGCGCGATCGGTGAGGGCGACGTGCGCATCATCAACGAACGGGTCGTACGCGTGGTCGGCGTCACCGCCGCGGAGCTCGACGAGGCGGAGCAGCGGGAACGCAAGGAGCTCGTACGGCGGCGGCCTGCTTCCGCGGC